>NZ_NEHJ01000006.1:0-416800 GCF_002112345.1 Pseudomonas sp. R43(2017) | reverse complement strand
CTGATCCCATCCCGAACTCAGAAGTGAAACGATGCATCGCCGATGGTAGTGTGGGGTTTCCCCATGTGAGAGTAGGTCATCGTCAAGATTAAATTCCGAAACCCCAATTGCGAAAGCAGTTGGGGTTTTGTTTTGCCCGCAGGAAAGTTTCTATTTCTGCTTATCCAGTGGGCACGCTATACCTGGCCAAGATTTTCGGCTCAGATAGTGTTTTCGACGGTGTTTACCGCTTTTGTGCAGTCCATTCCGGTCGCCATTTCCTGCTGGAGAAACAGCAGAACGCCGGCGGACACGATGTAGCGTCCTTTGATATACACGATCCAAGCCTTTTATGAGGGAGTGAGCAGCCGAACAGGCCAGTTGTTGCATAAGGAATCTTGAAGTGCCTGCTTCAGAGAATGTCACTTCTGGCCGATAACCCGATCGGCACTTGCAATCTCATCGGCTGCGCATGAAATCGCTTGATAGCATTTAGCCTCCAGTTATCATCTGCGCGCTTGTGAAAGCCCTCGGTTCTTCTACTTCAATTGTCTGGAAATCCTCGATGCTGTCGTATCACCAAAAGAGTTTTCTGATCGTCGATGATTTCTCGGATTTCCGCAGTTCCGTACGCTCGATGTTGCGCGAGTTGGGCGTCAAGGACGTGGACACCGCCGACACCGGTGAGCAGGCGCTGAAAATGTGCGCGCAGAAGTCCTACGATTTCATCCTTCAGGATTTCCACCTGGGTGACGGCAAGAAAAACGGTCAGCAGGTGCTGGAAGACCTGATGATGGAAAAGCTGATCAGTCACGAAGCCGTGTTTGTGATGGTCACCGCCGAGACGAGCCAGGCGATGGTGCTCAGTGCACTGGAGCACGAGCCGGACGCCTACCTGACCAAACCGTTCAACCGGATCGGCCTGGCTCAACGTCTGGAGCGTCTGGAGCAGCGCAAGACCTTGCTCAAGCCGATTCTGCAGGCCCTCGATCGTGGCAAACCGGTCGAAGTGCTCAACGCCTGTATCGCCCTGTGCAAGCAGGACATCCGCTATTCGCCGCTGTGCCTGCGCTACCGTGCCGATGCCTTGCGTGACATGAATCAGAACGAAGCGCTTGAGCGTCTCTATGACAGCATCATCGCCGACCGGCCGTTGCCGTGGGCCTTTGCCGGATTGGGCAAGTTGCTGTTCAAGCGCGGTCAGGTGGCCCAGGCCAAAGGCGTGTATGAAAAAGCCCTGAAAGTGTTTCCGATGATGCCGGCGCTCTACGACGGCATGGCGGATGTCCTTGTGGCCGAAGGTGATACCAAAGGCGCACAGCGGACACTGGAGGAGGCGATTCGCCTGTCGCCACTGGCGGTACGCCGACAGGCGCTGCTCGGCAAACTGGCAATGGCCAACGAGGATTTCGACACGGCTTCGCGAGCCTACCGTCAGGCTGTTGCGCAGGGGGCGCAGTCGCGCTTCAAGGATCCTGAAAGCAACCTGGGTCTTGCTCACGCGCTGATCAGCAAGGGCAGCGAAAAGGGCCTCGATACCCGCACGCGCCTGGAAATCAACACCACCCTCAGTGCCGTGGCCAAGGAAAACCCGACCGATCCTGGCTTGCAGATTCGTGCGCGCCTGATGAAGGCCACCAGTCTGTTGCTCAACGACGCCGAGACCGCCGAGAAGCTCACCGAACAAGCGCTGATGCGTCTCGACGGCATGGAACAGTTCATGAGTCCCGAGGCGGCGCTGTTGGTCGCCAAGCAATTGCAGATGCTGGGGCAGGCGGAGGCGGGCACGTCGATGCTCAAGAGCTGTGCGGAAATCTACGGCGATGACCCGACGGTGATGAAAGACATTGCCAAGCTCACCGACGATCCGACTATTCTCAGCTCCAGTAATGCCGCCGCCGACCTCAACCGTCAGGGCGTGCGCGTGTACAAGACCGGCAACCTGGTAGAGGCCCGCGAAGTATTCCGCAAGGCGCTGAAGATGCAGCCGAAGAACATCAGTATTGCGCTGAACATGGCGCAGTCGCTGCTGCACGGCACCGACACCAGTGTGCCGTCGGCGGAACTGGAAGAGTGTCGGGCCTGCCTGAAAATGGTCGGCCTGATGCCCGACACCGACGCGCGTTATCCGCGTTATCAGAAGCTGAAAAGCAAGGCGTTTGGCGAATGAATCAAGACGAGCAGGCACTGGATTTTTCCACGGTGATCGCCTCCACCGTGCACGACATGAAGAACTCTCTGGCCATGCTGATGCAGGCCCACAGCCAATGGCTGGCGCGCCTGCCCGAAGACCAGCGTCAGGTGCCGGAGCAGGGCGTGATCGACTTCGAGTTCGCCCACCTCAACGGCATGTTGGTGCAGTTGCTCGGGCTGTACAAGCTCGGCGTCAACCAGATGCCGTTGCAGCCGGCGTATCACGAACTGGACGATTTCATCGAGGCGCAACTGGCGGCTCATCAAGAGGTTTTCGCCAGTCGCGGCATCGTCGCAACTTACGAAGTCGATCCGCTCAGTCCATTGGGGTTCTTCGATCGTGAACTGATCGCTTCGGTGCTCGGCAATTGCATCAACAACGCGATCCGCTACGCCCGTGAATCGCTGCTGATCACCGTCAGCGACGAGGCCGGGCAACTAGTGTTGAGCATCAACGACGACGGCGACGGTTACCCGGTCGAGATGCTCGAGCGCCAGGCCGATTATGTGCAGGGCATCAATCACAGCAGTGGCAGTACCGGCCTCGGTCTGTACTTCGCCGGGCGCATCGCGGCATTGCATCAGCGCAACGGTGTCGGCGGTCGTACCGAGATCCGCAATGGCGGGCCATTGGGTGGCGGCGTGTTCAGTATTTACCTGCCCTGACTCACGAATTCATCGACAGGCATTCTTTTTGTTGGCCGCTGCTTGATATTCCGAACAGCTGAAGCCTATTTTGTCCGGGTCGCCGTTCGCGGCTCGCACAATAACAAGGATTGCGTCATGACAACCGATGGCCAGCGTTCACTCGCGCAGCGATTGACGGGCATTGATGAAATTGAATGTGTCACGCCGGATTTGAACGGCGTGCCACGGGGCAAGGTAATGACCGCCGAGGGTTTCCTCGAAGGGCGGCGTTTGCAGATGGCCCGGGGGGTGCTGCTGCAATGCATCATGGGGGGCTATCCCGCTGCACGGTTCTACGGCAGCGATGACGGCGACCTCGCGCTGGTGGCTGATCCTGCGCAAATTCATCCTCTACCGTGGAGCCAGGAGCCGCGTGCGCTGGCCATCTGTGATGCCGATGAGCTGACCGGCGAGAGCTCCAACCTGTCGACCCGTGGTCAGCTGAAGAAAGTCATTGCCCGCTACGCGGCCCTCGGCCTGGCGCCGGTAGTGGCAACTGAACTCGAATTCTTTGTGTTCGCCCCGAACACCGATCCAACGCAACCGTTCCAGCCACCGGTCGGCCTCGACGGACGTCGCGAGGATGGTCACTCGGCGTTCAGCGTCAGCTCCAACAACGGTCTGCGACCGTTCTTCAGTGAAGTCTATAAATGCATGGCGGCCCTGGGCCTGCCGCGCGATACCTTCATGCACGAAATGGGCGTCAGTCAGTTCGAGATCAACCTGTTGCACGGTGATCCGCTGTTGCTGGCCGACCAGACCTTCCTGTTCAAGCACCTGCTCAAGGAAGTCGCGCTCAAGCATGGCCTGACCGTGGTCTGCATGGCCAAGCCGCTCGCACATACGCCGGGCAGTTCGATGCACATCCATCAGAGCATCGTCGAGATCGGCAGTGGCAAGAATGTGTTCAGCGATGAGAACGGTCAGCCGACCGCGATGTTCCGCCACTTCATCGGCGGGCAACAGGCGGGCATGGCGGACTTCACCGCGCTGTTTGCACCGAACGTCAATTCCTATCAGCGCCTGTGCCATCCGTTTGCCTCGCCGAACAATGCCTGCTGGTCCCACGACAATCGCGCGGCGGGTCTGCGGATTCCGGCCAGTTCGCCGGTCGCCCGTCGGGTCGAGAACCGTTTGCCGGGCGCCGATGCCAACCCGTACCTGGCGATTGCTGCGAGCCTGGCAGCTGGTCTGCATGGCATCGAGCATGAGCTGGAACCGAGTGCACCGATCCAGGGTGAATTCGAAGTGCCGGACAACCTTTCGCTGCCGTGTACGTTACACGCCGCGCTCGAGCGTCTGAAACGCAGCCAGTTGGCCAAGGAACTGTTCGGCAAGGAGTTCATCGAAGGCTACATCGCTTCGAAGACTATGGAGCTGACCAGTTTCTTTGATGAGATCACTCCCTGGGAACGGCGCGTTCTGGCAGCCCAGGCCTGACGAAATGTCGTCATCGGGCTATCGTTCGATAGCCCGACACTCACCGCAAGGAGCCGCTCGGAACGCCGATGCGCCAAATCTGGAAATCCTTTCGAGCGCTGTATTTCGCCTCGCTGATGATGTTGATCGGCTCGGGCCTTCTTTCTACTTATCTGGCGTTGCGTCTGGCGGCCGACCATGTCGACGGACTGTGGGTCGGTGCGCTGATGGCGGCCAACTATTTCGGTCTGGTACTGGGCGGCAAGATCGGCCACCGGCTGATCGCCCGGGTCGGACATATACGCGCGTACTCCGCCTGTGCGGGGATCGTCGGCGCAGCGGTGCTCGGTCATGGCCTGGTGGACTGGCTGCCGGCCTGGCTGGTGCTGCGGACCATTGTCGGCCTCGGCATGATGTGCCAGTACATGGTGATCGAGAGCTGGCTGAACGAACAGGCCGACGCCAACCAGCGGGGCGTGGTGTTCAGCGGCTACATGATTGCCTCGTATCTGGGGCTGGTGCTCGGTCAGCTGATCCTGGTCATGCACCCGGGCCTGGGCCTGGAACTGCTGATGCTGGTCGCCCTGTGTTTTGCCCTGTGTCTGGTGCCGGTGGCGCTGACCCGACGGATTCACCCGGCACCGTTGCATCCGGCGCCGATGGAGCCGCGCTTCTTCATCAAGCGCGTGCCGCAGTCGTTGAGTACGGTGCTCGGGGCAGGGCTGATCATCGGTTCGTTCTACGGTCTGGCACCGCTGTATGCGTCGCAGCAGGGGTTGTCCACCGAACAGGTCGGTCTGTTCATGGGTACCTGCATTTTTGCCGGGCTGCTGGTGCAATGGCCGCTGGGCTGGTTGTCCGACCGTTATGACCGGGCCTTGCTGATCCGCTGCTTCGCCGGGTTTCTGGCTATAGCCGCATTGCCACTGGCGATCATGCCGCAGGTGCCGCTGGAGATTTTATTCGTCGTCGGCTTCCTGTGTTCGCTGGTGCAATTCTGCCTGTACCCGCTGGCCGTGGCGTTCTCCAACGACCATGTCGAAGGCGATCGGCGGGTGTCGCTGACGGCGATGCTGCTGGTGACCTACGGGGTCGGTGCCAGCATCGGGCCGCTGCTGGCCGGTGTGTTGATGAAAATGTTCGGCAGCCAGAGCCTGTATGCGTTCTTCACCTTTTTCGCGCTGGTGCTGGTGTGGCGCATTCGGCCGAAAGCCGTGACCAATCTGCACCAGGTCGACGACGCACCGCTGCATCACGTGGCGATGCCGGACAGCATGTCCAGTTCGCCGCTGGTGGCAGCGCTGGATCCGCGGGTCGACGAGCAAGTGGTACAGGAGCAGATGCAGACCACGGTCGCACCTGAACCGGCACCCGAGCCCGCCACTGAACCAGAATCACCTGTTGAGCCGGATGCCGGCAACGACAATCCTGCACCGGACATCAGTGGCGCCAGGCCCTGATCCTGAAAAAACATCAGGCATAAAAAAACGGGCAGTCACCGCAAGGGACTGCCCGTTTTTAATGGTGCGTACGAATCAGAGATCGTCTTTGTCGAAGCGCCGTGCTTCACGTTGCAACTGGTAGACGAAACGCTCGACGTTGCGCGCTGCCGGGCCGCTGATGTTGTGAAAGCGCAGGCCGGCGAAGGTGATGTTGAGTTTTTCTTCGAAGTGCAGGTAACGCAACTCGACCGCCGCTGGCTGGTTGCCGAACAGCGGCGGGGCGATCAGGCGATCGTAGACCTGGCCCAGTTGCAGGCGGTCGGTGATGTCGCCTTCAAAGCGCAGCTTGCAGCCGGTGGCGGAGATATCCAGCAGCTTGCCACTGATCGGCGACTTGAGCTTTTCGCCACCCAGTTCGACGCTCACCAGATCGGTCAGCTTCAGTGCGGCGCGGAAGGCGTTGCGGCGCTGGTGATAGACCACTTCGGTGGGCATCTCGCCGACATAGAAGCGGTCACCGTCGGATTCCTTGATGTCCAGCGTGCCGGTGTATTCCCAGGCGATGCGCACGCCTTCGTGGAAACCTTCGACCTTGAAGGGTTCGCCAGCCAGCAGGAAGCGCTCGCCATCGCGCGGGATCATTTCGTCCAGGGCAATGGTGGCGGTTTCCCGGTCA
The DNA here is from genome assembly GCF_002112345.1 of Pseudomonas sp. R43(2017). Lineage (NCBI taxonomy): Bacteria > Pseudomonadati > Pseudomonadota > Gammaproteobacteria > Pseudomonadales > Pseudomonadaceae > Pseudomonas > Pseudomonas sp. R43(2017). The sequence goes on along the minus strand of NZ_NEHJ01000006.1, from coordinate 410,404 downwards.
ACCTTGATCAGGTAGCTCTGGAAGCGCTGGCTGCGCTCGTGAAAGGTGATGATCAGCGGATCGTGGCTCTCTTGCAGCTGGCGCAGATTGCTGGAGATCTCCAGGGGCGTGGTAAGCACCTTTGGGGGCTGCGGAGCGTCATCATTGGACACGTTAAATCAATCTCCAGACAAATTTTGACTACGGCTGGCCAGTATTTTGCCAGCATGTATCGCGCGTTGATAGGGCGCAAGCATGGAAGAAAGCATCACGCCTGGCTGAGCGCGCGCGGTTTCTGCAGTTTGGAGAAGGTGCCGCTGGCATCGTAGAGCGCGGGAGGCTCGCCACCGGTGAGGATTTTCAGCTGATTGGCCGTGGCGGCCTGCTGCATCACGATCGACTGGCCATTCTTGACGTTGGCCGCCTGGCACTGGGCGATCAGGTCAGTCAGGACATCGCTCTGGCTCAGCAACTGCTCGCCGATGCTCGACTGGCTGGCCAGTTGTTCAAGGCCCCGGCGGTCGAGCGACAGATTGAGGCTGGCGAGGATTTCGCTGCGCTTGCGGCCATGCTGCTCGAGCAGAATGATCAATGCCTGTTTGCGCGCCAGAATTTCTTCCAGCAGGGGCATGTCGCGACCGTGCAAGGCGAGGGACTCGGTATGCAGTAACTCCAGCAGTTGTTGAGCTGGAGCAAAGTCGTCGGTGATCAGTTGCAATAAAGTAGTGTCGTGCATGGCTGGCCTTGGGTTTTAAGCGTCCAAAAGCCTGGCGCAGGCCGAGGCCTAGCGCTGGGCTTCGAAGTTGAGCAGTTTGCTGGCTACACGGTTGCTGTCGACTTTGTAGCTGCCATCGGCAATCGCTGCTTTCAACTCGGCCACGCGGGCTTTGTCGACGGCAGGCTGATCGCGCAGCTTGTCAGTGACCTTCTGCAACTGTTGAGCCTCATTGCTGAGGTGTACCGATTCCCCGCTTTTTGCGGTACTGGCCTGTTCGGCCGGGGTATTCAGCGGCGCGGAGGTGCCGGTTTCGGCGGTTTCCTTGGGCGCGCTGGTACGTGTACTGCCCGTAAGTGACGAGGAGCTGTTCAAACGGCTGAAATCGATGACCATGTTAAAAACCTCTGGGAATTTGGACGCTTGCCATGTTCTCGGCCATCCCCTGGAAAACTTTAGGCTCTTTTACCAATAAGCCTGCATGCGCCGCACAGATCCTGCTGCGGCACAGTTTAGGGAACAGCTCAGGTTGGCGCCAGTTTTCTGCGCGATCACTCACGAGGCTTTCCTGTCATTGCTCCAGTCGTTGCTCACATTGCCACTTCCACCTGGCCCGGCGCCATGACCTGCGCCTTGATGACCCGCTGGGAGTTGAGGTTTTTCACTCGAATCTGTTCTTTCAGACCGCCATTGGACAGGGCTTCGCCCGGCATGCGCACGGCCAGTGTGCCGCTACGGGCGGTAATCACCACTTGATCGCCTTTGCGAACGACTTCCGCCTGTTCCAGATGCACAAGGGTAATCACCTGATCGGCGACCGTTGGTCGGGTCAATTTCTGCCCGATCGCCTCATCCACCGACGTCAGGAAACCCTGATTGATCTGGCTGACGTCATGTTCACGCAGCGTCACGTCCTGAGGCTCGATTATCCCTGCGCGCTTGAGGGGACGAGTGGTCGTCACAACCTCGCGAAACAGGCGGACTTGAGCGGGTACGAACACGGTCCAGGGGGAGGCGCCTTCACAGCGGACCTTGACGGTCACACGACCCAGAGGACGCCCCGGACTCTCCAAGGACGCTGTCAATTCCTTGTCGCACATAGGCATGCGCATGCGCGGATCGAGCTGCTTGACCTCGATTTCATAACGCCCTTCCGTTTGACTGGTAGCCAGATAGTCTTCTACGGTGAATTCAAGAAAGCCCTGAGTGACGCCGATAAGCATGTCAGGCAAGGTAACCGCATCAGCACTGGCAGGGCTGCCCGCGAAAAACAGGCAAGCGGCAGACACCGCGCAAAGTCCTCTGCGGATAGGGGATGTCAGGCGTCGGAAAAATGTCGTTTGAATGTTCATACGAGTTAAAAAGCAAGCGCCGTGCCGTTTAGCAATGAATGTGCGTCGCAACAACACTTGGCGTTGGTGTAGGAGTCTGGGCATGGCTGGTGTAATGGATTCGGTGAACCAGCGCACGCAACTGGTAGGGCAGAATCGCCTGGAGCTGTTGTTGTTCCGTCTCGACGGCCAGCAGCTCTACGGGATCAACGTGTTCAAGGTTCGGGAAGTGCTGCAATGCCCGCAACTGACGCTGATGCCCAAGTCCAGTCCTGTCGTGTGCGGGGTGGCGAATATCCGGGGGGCGACCATTCCGATCCTTGATCTGGCAATGGCGACCGGCTCCGGGGCGTTGAAAGACAAGAACAGTCCGTTCGTGATCATCACGGAATACAACACCAAGACCCAGGGTTTCCTGGTGCGCTCGGTGGAACGTATCGTCAACATGAACTGGGAAGAGATCCATCCGCCACCCAAGGGCACCGGTCGCGATCATTACCTGACCGCTGTGACTCGGGTGGACAATCAGTTAGTCGAAATCATCGACGTCGAGAAGGTGCTGGCGGAAGTCGCACCGACACCGGAAGCGATTTCGGTCGGCGTTGTTGATGTCGAGACCCAGAGCAAGGCGCTGTCTCTGCGGGTGCTGACGGTCGATGACTCGTCGGTGGCGCGCAAGCAGGTGACACGTTGCCTGCAGACAGTCGGTGTCGAAGTGGTGGCGCTGAACGACGGCAAGCAGGCGCTGGATTACCTGCGCAAGCTGGTCGACGAGGGCAAGAAGCCGGAAGAAGAGTTCCTGATGATGATCTCCGATATCGAGATGCCGGAGATGGACGGGTACACCCTGACGGCGGAAATCCGCGGCGACCCTCGCATGCAAAAGCTTCATATCATCCTGCATACTTCGTTGTCGGGTGTGTTCAACCAGGCGATGGTCAAGAAGGTCGGTGCCGATGACTTCCTGGCCAAATTCCGTCCTGATGACCTGGCATCCCGGGTAGTCGACCGGATCAAAGCAGCAGATATCAGCTAGGGACTTTCCGTCCCTGGCGGTCAACACGATTTAAGAGGCGGCATCATTTGTCTACGGGTAATTTGGATTTCGAACAGTTCCGGGTCTTCCTGGAAAAAGCCTGTGGCATTTTGCTCGGTGAAAACAAGCAGTACCTGGTCTCGAGCCGTCTCAACAAACTGATGGAGCAGCAAGGCATCAAGTCCCTGGGTGAGCTGGTACAGCGCATCCAGACCCAGCCGCGCAGCGGTTTGCGCGAGCAGGTGGTCGATGCCATGACGACCAACGAAACCCTGTGGTTTCGCGACACCTATCCGTTTGAAGTCTTGAAGAACAAGGTACTGCCCGAGGCGATCAAGGCCGCTCCCAACCAGCGTCTGCGGATCTGGTCGGCGGCCTGCTCGTCGGGTCAGGAACCCTATTCGCTGTCGATGTCGATCGACGAGTTCGAGCGGACCAACATCGGTCAGTTGAAGATGGGCGTGCAGATCGTCGCCACGGATCTGTCCGGCAGCATGCTGACCAACTGCAAGACCGGCGAGTACGACAGCCTGGCGATCGGTCGCGGTCTGTCCGCCGATCGACTGCAGCGCTACTTCGACCCGAAAGGGCCGGGGCGCTGGGTGATCAAGGCGCCGATCAAGAACCGGGTGGAGTTCCGCTCGTTCAACCTGCTCGACAGCTATGCCAGTCTTGGCAAATTCGACATCGTGTTCTGCCGCAACGTGCTGATCTACTTCTCCGCCGAGGTGAAGAAAGACATCCTGTTGCGCATTCACAGCACGCTGAAACCGGGCGGCTATCTGTTCCTCGGCGCTTCCGAAGCGCTGAACGGTTTGCCGGACCATTACCAGATGGTCCAGTGCAGCCCGGGGATCATTTACCAGGCGAAGTGACCGGCACCGGCAACACAAAAAAACGGGAGTCCTCAGGGGCTCCCGTTTTTTTATGCCTGAAGGTTTTTGCGGTGGCGGCAAGCGGCAGAAAAGCGGCATTCGGCGGAAACCCGTTGCCGCTTTTCTGGCATTGCCGCCTTGCCGATTCCCTGCAAAGCCCCGGAATCCGGGGCTTTTTGAAACTGGCACGACGCTTGCTATAACCCTGTTACGAAAAACCCGGTCACCTGAAGGTTCCCGACATGAGCATCAGCTTCGATAAAGCGCTCGGAATTCACGAAAAAGCCCTGGGCTTCCGCGCCCAGCGTGCCGAAGTCCTGGCCAACAACATCGCCAACGCCGACACCCCGAACTACAAGGCTCGGGATCTGGATTTCTCCAAAGTGCTCGAAGCACAGAGCCAGAAGAACGCCAACGGCACCATCGCCCTGAACATGACCAACAGCCGTCACATCGAAGCTGAAGGCCTGGGCAATGGCGACGAGTCGCTGATGTATCGCACGCCGATGCAGCCGTCGATCGACCAGAACACCGTTGACGCCCAGCTGGAACAGTCGAACTACGCGGAAAACGCCGTCGGCTTCCAGGCCAGCTTCACGCTGCTCAACAGCAAATTCAAAGGGCTGGTGTCAGCCCTGCGCGGAGAGTAATCCATGTCCCTGTCCAGCGTTTTCAACATTGCCGGCAGCGGCATGAGCGCCCAGACCACGCGTTTGAACACCGTGGCTTCGAACATCGCCAACGCCGAAACCGTCTCGTCGAGCATCGACCAGACCTATCGCGCCCGTCACCCGGTGTTCGCCACCATGTTCCAGGGCGGCCAGAGCGGCGGCAGCAACTCGCTGTTCCAGAACCAGGACGCCGCAGGCCAGGGCGTACAGGTGCTCGGCGTGGTCGAAGACCAGAGCAACCTCGAAGCGCGCTACGAGCCGAACCATCCGGCCGCCGACGCCAAGGGCTATGTCTACTACCCGAACGTCAACGTGGTGGAAGAAATGGCCGACATGATTTCCGCGAGCCGGTCCTTCCAGACCAACGCCGAAATGATGAACACCGCCAAAACCATGATGCAGAAGGTGCTGACCCTCGGTCAGTGATAAGGGGCGACTGCCATGAGTGTTACCGATACCACCAGCAGCCTGACGATGAACGACATACTGGCCAACTCTTCGAAGAAGACCAGTAGCACGACCACCGGCGGCATCGCTTCGGCTACCAACAGCGCCACCGGCGGCCAGGCCCTGGGCAAGGATGCGTTCCTGCAACTGCTGGTAACCCAGCTGAAAAACCAGAACCCGCTCGACCCACAGGACAACAGTGCATTCGTTGCCCAGCTCGCGCAGTTCAGCAGCCTCGAGGGGATCACCACCCTCAACAGCACCGTGAGTTCGCTGGCCGGCAACTACAACTCGTCGCAAGCCTTGCAGGCTTCGTCGCTGGTTGGCCGCAACGTGATTGTGCAGACCAACTCGGTCCAGCTCGACGATCCGAGCAAAGGCATGACCGGTTCGGTCACCGTTCCGTCGTCGATTGCCGGCGGCACCGTCAGCATCACCGACAGCAGCGGCACGGTCGTTCGCACCATCGATCTGGGCAGTCGCGCCGCAGGCAATGCGAGCTTCACCTGGGACGGCAAGGACAAGGACGGCAACCTGGTGAAGACCGGTACCTATACCGTCAAGGCCAACGCCTCGATCAATGGTACCTCGACCGATATGGCGACCTACCTGCCGGCCACCGTCACCAGCGTGACGATCAGCCAGACCGGCGGCGAGCTGATGCTCAACCTGTCCGGCAAGGGCACCGTCGCCCTGTCCAAAGTACAAACCATTGGTATATAGAGCCGACTAACCGGCACAAAGGAGTGGAATATGTCTTTCAATATCGGCCTTAGCGGTCTCTATGCAGCCAACAAGCAACTGGACGTGACCGGCAACAACATCGCCAACGTCGCGACTGCCGGTTTCAAATCGTCCCGCGCGGAATTCGAAGACGTTTACTCGGCGACTCGCCTGGGCAGCGGCAGCAAGGTCATCGGCAACGGCGTGCGCCTGGCCAACGTTTCCCAGCAGTTCACCCAAGGTGACATCAACAACACCGGCAACGTGCTGGACATGGGGATCAACGGTTCCGGTTTCTTCACCCTGAGCAACAACGGTTCGGTGTCCTACACCCGTGCCGGTACGTTCAAGGTCGACAAGGACGGCTACATCACCAACACCGACTACACCTCGCGTCTGCAGGGCTATGGTGTGGATTCCAACGGCAAGATCATCAACGGCGTGTTGACCGACCTGAAGATCGATACCTCGAACCTGGCGCCGAAGTCTTCCTCGCTGGTGACTTCGACCATCAACCTGAACTCGACCGCTCCGGTGATCGATGATACTGCGGCGGCCGGCAAATTCGACCCGACCAACACGGCGACCTACACCAAGTCGTTCAGTACTCCGATCTATGACAGCCAGGGCAACCAGCACACCATGGATCAATACATGGTCAAGACCGGTGCCAACACCTGGAAGGTCTACACCCTGGTGGACGGTCGTAACCCGGATGCTACCGGCAGTGATCCAAAGCTCACCGCGCCAGTGGCTTCGACCATGACCTTCGACTCCACCGGTAAACTGACTCAGGTCAGCACTCCACCAGCCACGATCAGCAGTGACCTGAAGCTCACTGGCTGGGTGCCAGGGACTGTGACCAATGGTGTCTGGACTGCCAACGGTGCTTCGGCAAACCCGGCCGGCATCACCATCTCCATGGCCAAGACCACTCAGTACAACGCCGATACCGCGCGCTCGATCCCGACGCAGGATGGCTATGCCACCGGCCAGATCACCAACCTGACCATCGACGGCACCGGTACCCTGTTCGCCAACTTCAGCAACAACCAGAGCAAGGCCATCGGCCAGGTTGCGCTGGCCAGCTTCACCAACGAACAGGGCCTGCAGCCTATCGGTGGTACCAGCTGGAAAGAGACTTATGCTTCGGGTATCCCGGGCTACGACGCGCCGGAAACCGGCACCCTGGGTTCGATCGCTTCCAACTCGCTGGAAGAGTCGAACGTTAACCTGACCAATGAGCTGGTGGACCTGATCAAGGGCCAGAGCAACTATCAGGCGAACGCCAAGACCATCTCGACCCAGAGCACCATCATGCAGACCATCATTCAGATGACCTGATTTTTGGTTGTTCAAGGAGCCCCTCTTTTGAGGGGCTTTTTTTTTGTTTGGCGTGGCGTCCTGGTGGACGGCCATGCTTTGGTTGATTGGGTGAATATCCGTTTCTTCGGGTGTGGCGGCTGGCGGTTTCGCCCTTACGGCGACTCACTTTTTTGACAAACGCCTCAAAAAAGTAAGCAAAAAAACGCTTGCTCCTGCGTTCGGCCCGCTCGCTGGGGCTCGGGGTTCCTTCGCTCCGGGATTCATCCGGGGGGCATCGCCTACGGTTTGCTTCGCTGCACCTCCTCTCGATGTGTTTGGCTTCGCCAAACGGTCGCTGCGCTCCCACCCCCGGATAAATCCCTCCACTCAGCCTTCCGACGTCGCCCGAAGATCAAAAGCGGTACTCGAGCTAACGCTCATCGTGTTGAGTGGTGGAAAGCCAAAGCCAAAGCCAAAGCCAAAGCCAAATCCAAAGCTGGGTTTGGTTTGGTTTGGTTTGGTTTGGTTTGGTTGGGGATATTCTTTTTTATATCTCGAAGTTCATCTCGGTATTTCACTTCGGCTTACATCTTCCCGGCGACTCGATCGGTTCTTGCCCCATCCAGGGTGAGGGCGCTTTAGCTTTTCCCGCAGGCAAAAGAAAACCCCCGACAAACCAGAAGTCTGTCGGGGGCTTCTCGATCAGGCGTTTCGCAACGCCTGACTCAGCTCAGCTTATTGGCAAGCTTCGCAATCCGGCTCGTCGATGGCGCAAGCCTTCGGTACTGGAGCAGGGCCGGCTGGCGCTGCCAGGACCGAATCGTCACCGTGGTTGCCGCCGCTGGAAACAGCGTTCAGCTTGCCGGTGTTGATGGTCGACTTCTCGGTGCTGGTCGCGGCCAGGGCACGGAGGTAGTAGGTGGTTTTCAGACCACGGTACCAGGCCATGCGGTAGGTCACGTCGAGTTTCTTGCCCGATGCGCCGGCGATGTACAGGTTCAGCGACTGGGCCTGGTCGATCCACTTCTGACGACGGCTGGCGGCGTCAACGATCCACTTGGTGTCCACTTCGAATGCGGTCGCGTAGAGCTCTTTGAGTTCTTGCGGGATGCGCTCGATCTGCTGAACCGAACCGTCGTAGTACTTCAGGTCGTTGATCATGACCGAGTCCCACAGACCGCGAGCCTTCAGGTCGCGAACCAGGTACGGGTTGATCACGGTGAATTCGCCCGACAGGTTCGATTTCACGTACAGGTTCTGGTAGGTCGGTTCGATCGACTGCGATACGCCGGTGATGTTGGCGATGGTCGCGGTCGGTGCGATGGCCATGATGTTCGAGTTACGGATGCCTTTCTGTACACGGGCGCGAACCGGTGCCCAGTCCAGGGACTCGGTCAGGTCGACGTCGATGTACTTCTGGCCACGTGCTTCGATCAGGATCTGTTGCGAATCCAGCGGCAGTACGCCTTTGGACCACAGCGAACCCTGGAACGTCTCGTACGAGCCGCGCTCGTCAGCCAGGTCGCAGGAAGCCTGGATCGCGTAGTAGCTGACCGCTTCCATCGACTTGTCGGCGAACTCGACGGCAGCGTCGGAACCGTAAGGGATGTGCTGCAGGTACAGCGCGTCCTGGAAGCCCATGATGCCCAGGCCGACCGGACGGTGACGGAAGTTGGAGTTCTTCGCCTGCGGTACCGAGTAGTAGTTGATGTCGATCACGTTGTCGAGCATGCGCACGGCGACGTCGATGGTGCGCTTGAGCTTGGCGGTGTCCAGCTTGCCGTCGACGATGTGGTTCGGCAGGTTGATCGAGCCCAGGTTGCAGACCGCGATCTCGTCCTTGTTGGTGTTCAGGGTGATCTCGGTGCACAGGTTCGAGCTGTGGACCACGCCGACGTGCTGCTGCGGGCTGCGCAGGTTGCACGGGTCCTTGAAAGTCAGCCATGGGTGGCCGGTTTCGAACAGCATCGACAGCATCTTGCGCCACAGGTCTTTGGCCTGGATGGTCTTGAACAGCTTGACCTTGCCCGGGTACTCGGTCAGGGCTTCGTAGTACTCGTAGCGCTCTTCGAAGGCCTTGCCGGTCAGGTCGTGCAGGTCCGGTACTTCGGATGGCGAGAACAGGGTCCACTTGCCGTCATCGAAGACGCGCTTCATGAACAGGTCAGGGATCCAGTTGGCGGTGTTCATGTCGTGGGTACGACGACGGTCATCACCGGTGTTCTTACGGAGTTCGATGAACTCTTCGATGTCCATGTGCCAGGTTTCCAGGTAGGCGCACACAGCGCCTTTGCGCTTGCCACCCTGGTTAACGGCAACGGCGGTGTCGTTCACCACTTTCAGGAACGGAACCACGCCCTGGGACTTGCCGTTGGTGCCCTTGATGTACGAACCCAGTGCACGAACCGGGGTCCAGTCGTTGCCCAGGCCGCCGGCGAATTTCGACAGCATGGCGTTGTCGTGGATCGCGTGGTAGATGCCCGACAGGTCGTCCGGAACGGTGGTCAGGTAGCAGCTCGACAGCTGTGGACGCAGGGTACCGGCGTTGAACAGGGTCGGGGTCGAAGCCATGTAGTCGAACGAGGACAGCAGGTTGTAGAACTCGATCGCACGGTCTTCTTTCTGCTTCTCTTCGATCGCCAGGCCCATGGCCACGCGCATGAAGAAAATCTGCGGCAGTTCGAAACGCACGCCATCCTTGTGGATGAAGTAACGGTCGTACAGGGTCTGCAGGCCCAGGTAGGTGAATTGCTGGTCGCGCTCGTGGTTGATCGCCTTGCCCAGTTTTTCCAGGTCGAAGTCGGCCAGCACAGGGTTCAGCAGTTCGAACTCGATACCTTTGGCGACGTAGGCCGGCAGCGCCTTGGCGTACAGGTCGGCCATCTCGTGGTGGGTCGCGCTCTCGGCGACGCCCAGGAAGCCCAGGCCTTCGGCACGCAGGGTGTCCATCAGCAGGCGGGCGGTCACGAACGAGTAGTTCGGCTCGCGCTCGACCAGGGTACGGGCGGTCATTACCAGCGCGGTGTTGACGTCGTTCAGGGCCACGCCGTCGTACAGGTTCTTCAGGGTTTCGCGCTGGATCAGGTCGCCGTCGACTTCGGCCAGACCTTCGCAGGCTTCGGTGACGATGGTGTTCAGGCGGCCCATGTCCAGCGGCGCGAGGCTGCCGTCGGCGCGGGTGATGCGGATCGACGGGTGCGCTTGTACCGGTGCGTCGGCGGTGGTGCGGGTGGCGCGTTCCTTGGAACGGGCGTCGCGGTAGATCACGTAGTCGCGAGCCACTTTCTGCTCGCCGGCACGCATCAGGGCCAGTTCGACCTGGTCCTGGATTTCTTCGATGTGGATGGTGCCGCCCGAAGGCATGCGACGCTTGAAGGTCGCGGTGACCTGTTCGGTCAGGCGGGCAACGGTGTCGTGGATTCGCGACGAAGCGGCAGCGGTGCCGCCCTCAACTGCGAGAAACGCTTTGGTGATAGCGACGGTGATCTTGTCATCGGTGTAAGGAACGACAGTGCCATTACGCTTGATCACACGCAGTTGACCAGGCGCGGTGGCAGCCAGATCCGAATTCGAATCGGCGGCCTGCGGCAAGGTGCCCTGCGGGTTCTCGCGAGTTGTGTCGGTTTGCATGGGTGTCTCCACGTTCTCTATGTTTGTTTGGGCACCATCACGGTGCCCACCGTTCCGTCCTGAAGCACTACGACCGGCCAGCGCCGGGTAACGACTTCGGGACAGTTCAGGAAGTGGGCCTTGTGGGCGCCGCTTCCATGCCGAAGTCTTCGGTTCGCGCGATACGCGTGAAACCGCATTCCTTTCGGGGAGCAGTTTCGGACTGCAACACCCGTACCGTTTACGCCGTGGTCGGCTGAAAAACGGTAGCCATCCGCAGGCGCGGTTTGGGCTTCTGAAAATACGTTTGGTTCAACCCGACAATGGCAATAAAAAGCCTTGAATTCACTGTCCGGTTTGTGTTTGGTTTTTGGCGCTAACCCCTACATGTAGGGTTTTTTTGAGCGCGGGCTACAAGATAATGCGTTTTGGGGGGCGATTGCAACGGACAGCCTGTGGATAACCCTGTGCGTAAATTGTGTGCGAAACAGGGAAAACCTTTGTAGGCCGTGAACCTGCTGAGCTAGACCGTTTGTCACTGTTTTTTCGCCGGGAAAAACGCTTCAGCGGATTTTTAAGGGCGCGAACCCTATCACAAAAAACGGCCTTGTCCGAACGCATTTACCGACTTGTGTTCTCGCTGTACGCCGTTTATACAATCGGCCCTGACACACGCATTCTTATCCTCCTTAAAGATGACAAAAAGACGGGAGGATCCTTCCTTTATTCGCAGCATCGGCAAGCAGAGGTCACCCGTGGAGCAAGAAGCCTGGCAGGTATTGATAGTCGAGGACGACCAGCGTCTGGCCGAACTGACCCGCGAATACCTGCAAGCCAACGGATTGCGCGTGGAGATCGAAGGCAACGGGGCGCTGGCGGCGGCGCGGATCATCAAGGAACAGCCGGACCTGGTGATCCTCGACCTGATGCTCCCCGGTGAAGACGGCCTGAGCATCTGCCGCAAGGTGCGCGACCAGTACGACGGGCCGATCCTCATGCTGACCGCGCGTACCGACGACGCCGACCAGATCCTCGGCCTCGACATCGGCGCCGATGATTACGTGTGCAAACCGGTGCGCCCACGACTGTTGCTGGCACGCATCCAGGCGCTGTTGCGACGCAGTGACGCACCGGAGCCGGCGGCGGGCAAACCACGCCGTCTGCAATTCGGCCCGCTGGTGGTGGACAACGCCTTGCGCGAAGCCTGGCTGAGCGACAGCGGCATCGAGTTGACCAGCGCTGAATTCGATCTGCTGTGGCTGCTGGTGTCCAACGCCGGGCGCATCCTGTCACGGGAAGAAATCTTCACCGCGTTGCGCGGCATTGGTTACGACGGTCAGGACCGCTCGATCGATGTGCGCATCTCGCGCATCCGCCCGAAAATCGGCGACGACCCCGATCACCCGCGCCTGATCAAGACCGTGCGCAGCAAAGGTTATCTGTTCGTGCCTGAAGCCTGCGTAGAACTGCCGCTGTGAACTCGATCTTCCTGCGCATCTACGGTGGCATGTGCGCGGCGCTGATTCTGGTGGCGGTGCTCGGCGTGCTGGCGCTGCACCTGCTCAACCAGGTACGCAGCGAGCAATACCGCGAGCGCCTGGCCCACGGCACGTTTTCCCTGATGGCCGACAACCTGCAACCGATGAACGAGACCGAGCGCCACCGCGCCTTGCTGGTGTGGGAGCGGCTGCTGGGGATTCCGCTGACGTTGCAGACGTTCACCCAGACCGATCTCGATCTGACCCAGCGTACCCGCGTGCAGCGCGGCCAGGCCCTGGTGGAGCAGACCGGTCCGCACGCGGCCAAGGTCTACCGTCTGGTCAGCGACAAGGAACAGTTGGTGCTGGTGGGCGAGGTGCAGCAGATCAGCGAGCAACTGGCCCGGGCGACCATCTACTTGCTGGCCGATGAACTGGTGCGGGTGCCGATGGGCGAGCAGCCCAAACGCCTCGCGCAATTAAAGGAAGAGAAGGGCTTCGGCTTCGATCTGCGGCTGGTTACCGTGGACGAGGCCGACATGGATGAAGATCAGAGTCGTCGCGTCTCGGAAGGCGATACGGTGATGGCGCTGGGCAAGGGCGGTGATTCGATCCGGGTGTTTGCCGGGATGGTCGGTACACCGTGGGTGCTGGAAATCGGTCCGCTCTATCAAATGAATCCGTACCCGCCGCAATGGCTGGTGCTGATTGCCGCATTGGGTCTGACCCTGATCGGCCTCATCGTCTATTTATTGGTGCGTCAGCTCGAACGGCGTTTGCGCGGTCTCGAAGCGGCGGCCACGCGCATCGCCAAGGGCAGCCTGGAAACCCGTGTTCCGGCACGCGGTGCCGACTCGGTGGGCAAACTGGCGGCGGCGTTCAACGGCATGGCCGAGCACCTGCAACAGTTACTGGCGATCCAGCGGGAACTGGTACGTGCGGTGTCCCATGAGTTGCGCACGCCGGTGGCGCGCCTGCGATTCGGTCTGGAAATGATCGGCTCGGCCACCACCCCGCAAGCGCTGGAGAAGTACCGCGAGGGCATGGACCACGACATCGAGGACCTCGATAAATTGGTGGACGAAATGCTCACCTACGCGCGGCTGGAGCAGGGCTCGCCGGCGCTGACCTTCCAGCGCATCGACCTCGATGCACTGGTCAATCAGGTGATCGAAGAACTGGCGCCACTGCGCGCCGACGTCACGGTGCAACGCGGTTTGTGCCTGTCGGCGGCTGATTGCGACGATGCCTGGGTCGAGGCCGAGCCGCGTTATCTGCATCGGGCCTTGCAGAACCTGGTGGGCAACGCCATGCGCCATGCGCGCTCGAAGGTCACGGTCAGTTATCAGGTCGGGCAGATGCGTTGTCGTGTGGATGTCGAAGACGACGGCCCCGGTGTGCCGGAAAGTGCGTGGGAGAAAATCTTCACGCCATTTTTGCGGCTGGACGACAGCCGTACCCGGGCGTCCGGTGGACACGGGTTGGGGCTGTCGATCGTGCGGCGGATCATTCACTGGCATGACGGCCGGGCGCTGATCGGCAAGAGCAAGAGTCTGGGCGGGGCGTGTTTCAGCCTGAGCTGGCCGCGGAATCAGGAGCGGCGCTGAAGCCGCTCAAGCCTGAATGCTGACCAGACTCAACAACTGCCCGTCGTGCACCCCGAACTGCGCATCCAGTTCGGTCCCGTTGTGCCACTCACTGGACAGGTCCGTCAGCAGGCGCAGCCTCACATGACCTTGCTCGGTCCATTCGAGTACTTCGGCGTGCTCGAAATAGAAGCGCTTCTGGACGATCGGGTACAGCGCCTTGAACAAGCTCTCCTTCACTGAAAACGTCAGTGTCACCCACAACGCCAGTTGATCGCGGGCGCCGGCGGCCATGCGCTGCATTTCCGCTGGCGTGAGGATTTCCCCGGCCAGGCGCTCGGCCCGTTCGGCGTTGAGCAGGTTTTCCATGTCCATGCCCAGTCCGCGCCAGTGCTGTTTGTTGGCGACAATCGCCGCTGCCCGGCCCGTGCTGTGGGTGATCGAGCCGCAAATATGTGCCGGCCACACCGGTGCGCGATCCTCGCCAATGGCCGGAACACTGCTTGAACCTTCCAGCTGTTGCAGCGCGGCCCGGGCGCAGATCCGCCCCGCCAGAAACTCCGCCTGACGCTTGGCCACCGAGCGCTGGATGCTCGGCGGCGGCTCGATGGCGCTGCGGCGGAAATCATCGCCGAGCAATTGCGACGGGTCGAAATGGGTGCTCAGCAGCACGGTGTCCGGCAGCACGATCGGCAATGGCCAATGGGCATCGAGCGGGGTGCAGCAGGCGGGGAGGAGGGGGCTGGAATTCATGGCGGGCATTTTGCCGGGTTGCTTTGAGGCTGGATAGTGCGCAGATGTGGAACGCTCCCGCGCAGGGCGCGGGAGAGAGTGGGTTCAGCCAAAGATTTTCTTGAAGAAGGCCTGCATGTCCGCCCAGGATTTTTCATCCGCAGCCTTGTTGTAGCCGATGTCCGGGCCACCGTGATCGCCGTGGCTCAGACGATCCGCATCGGGGTTGGTGAAACCATGCTTGGCGCCGTCGAGGCTGACGAATTTATAGTCGGCGCCGGCCTTGTCCATTTCAGACTTGAATGCCGTGACGTTGTCGGCGGTGACCATGCTGTCCAGTGCGCCGTGCTCGACGAGGATCTTCGCCTTGACGCTGCCGGGCGTCGCAGGAGTCTTGGTGGCGAGTGCGCCGTGGAAACTCACCACACCGGCCAGTGGCACACCCTGGCGCGCCGCATTCAACACCACGCCACCACCGAAGCAGTAACCGATGGCGGCCAGTTTGCCGGTGTCAGTTTGTGGCTGTTTTTTCAGCAGGTCGAGGCCGGCCTCGAAGCGTTTGCTGGCGGCATCGGCGTTCTGCGTGGCCGCCTGCATGAATGCCATCGCGTCTTTCGGGTGCTCGGTATTCTTGCCGTTACCGTACATGTCGATCGCCAGGGCGCTGTAGCCGAGGCCGGCGAGATCCCGTGCGCGGCGCTTGGCGTAGTCGTTCAGGCCCCACCATTCATGGACCACCACCACACCGGGGCGAGGTCCCTTGATCGCGTCGTCGTAGGCGTAATAACCGATCAGTTTCGTGCCGTCGGCGCTCTGGTAAGGTATTTCCTCGGTTTTGATCGCAGCCGCGCTGAGGCTGCTGAAGGCGAGCAGGGTGAGGGCAAGGAACAGGCGCATGATCGGGTCTCCTGACAATAAAAGGTCAAGACAGCCTAGTTCATTTGATTGCGCCCGGGTTCAGGGTGCGTTCAGGGCAGGTACAGGCCGGGTTCAGTAATCTTGAACCACGTCCGAGGGATGAAATGAACAGGACCCTCAAAAGCGGCAGTACACCGTTGTCGCAGGTATGCTGTTGGAGATGCTGATTGGCCCGGGAGAGTGTCATGAAACTGTTGGTCGTCGAAGATGAAGCGCTGTTGCGCCATCACCTGCAAACCCGCCTGACGGAAAGCGGTCACGTGGTCGAGTCCGTGGCCAATGCCGAAGAGGCGCTGTACCAGACCGGGCAATTCAATTTTGACCTGGCGGTGATCGACCTCGGCCTGCCGGGCATGGGCGGGCTCGATTTGATCCGCCAGTTGCGCCAGGACGGCAAGAGCTTTCCGATCCTGATTCTCACCGCCCGTGGCAACTGGCAGGACAAGGTCGAAGGCCTGGCCGCCGGTGCCGACGATTACCTGGTCAAGCCGTTCCAGTTCGAAGAACTTGAAGCCCGGCTCAATGCGCTGTTGCGTCGCTCCAGCGGCTTCACCCAGTCGTCCATTGTCGCCGGGCCGCTGCTGCTCGACCTCAATCGCAAGCAGGCGACCCTCGATGAACAGCCGCTGGCGCTGACCGCCTACGAATACCGGATTCTCGAGTACCTGATGCGTCACCACCAGCAAGTGGTGCCCAAGGATCGCCTGATGGAACAGCTGTACCCGGACGACGACGAGCGTGATCCGAACGTGATCGAAGTGCTGGTCGGACGTCTGCGGCGCAAGCTCGAAGGCCCGGCCGGTTTCAAGCCGATCGACACGGTGCGCGGGCTGGGCTATTTGTTCAATGAGCGCTGCACTTGATCCGTTCGCTTCGTGTTCGTTTGATGTTGGCCGCCACGACGCTGGCGGTGTTCTTCATGCTCGCCTTGCTTCCGGCGATGCAAGGGGCGTTCAGCCTGGCGCTGCAGGATTCCATCGAGCAGCGCCTGGCCTCGGATGTCACCACACTGATTTCTGCTGCACGGATTGAAAACGGTCGGCTGGTGATGCCGATGCAGTTGCCGGACGAGCGTTTCAACCTCGCCGACTTCCGTTTGCTTGGCTACATCTACGACCGCGAAGGTCATCTGGTCTGGCGCTCGAAAGCGACCCAGGAAGAGCAGATCAACTACAAACCGCGTTACGACGGAATGGGCAGCGAGTTCGCGCGGATTCGCGAAGCCAGCGGCCAGGAGTTCTTCGTCTACGACGTCGAAGTCAAACTGCTCGGCGGCAAGAATGCGGCGTTCAGCATCGTCGCGCTGCAACCGGTGCGCGAATACGAAACCACCCTCGAAGGTCTGCGGGAAAACCTCTACCTCGGCTTCGGCGCTGCGTTGCTGGTCTTGCTTTCGTTGCTGTGGATCGGCCTGACCTGGGGCCTGAAAGCCTTGCGCAGGCTCAGTCAGGAACTGGACGAAATCGAAAGCGGCACCCGCGAAAGCCTCACCGAACAGCACCCCCGTGAACTGCTGCGCCTGACCGGCTCGCTCAACCGCTTGCTGCACAGCGAGCGTCAGCAACGCAGCCGTTACCGCGACTCCCTCGACGATCTGGCCCACAGTCTGAAAACCCCGCTGGCGGTGTTGCAGGGCGTCAGTGAAGACATGGCCCAGCGTCCAGAAGATCGCGATCAGGCCTGGGTACTGCAAACCCAGATCGAACGCATGAGCCAGCAGATCAGCTACCAGTTACAACGCGCCAGCCTGCGTAAAAGTGGCCTGGTGCGCCATCAGGTGCGCCTGCGCCCGGTGCTCAAAAGCCTGTGCGACACCCTCGACAAGGTCTACCGAGACAAGCGCGTGCGGGTCGCATTCGACCTGCCGGAACACTGCTACCTGCCGATCGAGCAGGGCGCCTTGCTGGAAATGCTGGGCAACCTGCTGGAAAACGCCTATCGCCTGTGCCTGGGCGAAGTGCGCATCAGCGTGCGCGAAACACTGGCCGGGAGCGAATTGTGTATCGAAGACGACGGTCCCGGCGTCCCGCAACATCAGCGGGCGCGGATTCTTGAGCGCGGCGAACGTCTGGATCGTCAGCACCCTGGGCAGGGGATCGGCCTGGCGGTGGTCAAGGACATCATCGAGAGCTACAACGCCAAATTGACCCTGGGCGATTCGCCGATGGGCGGGGCGGCGTTCAGGATTCATTTTCCGGCGGTGTGATCGCCTACTGTTCCTGCGCCCGATACGCCCCCGGCGTCAGCCCCGTCCACTTCTTGAACGCCCGATGAAATGCCGACGGCTCGGAGAACCCGAGCTGTTCGGCGATCTGTTGCAACGACAGATCGGCCCGCCCCAGGTGATAAATCGCGATGTCTCGGCGCAACTGATCCTTCAATTCCTGAAAACTGGTGCCTTCTTCGCGCAAATGCCGGCGCAGGGTTTGCGGGCTGATGTGCAGGTGTGCCGCGACGGCCTCCAGGTCCGGCCAGCGCGCGCTGTCGTGACTGAGCAGGCGGCGCAATCGGCTGCTGAGGCTGTTGCCGTCGTCCGGGCGAGACAGCAGGTCGGCGGGGGAGCGTTCGAGAAAGTGCTTGAGGGTGCGCTCGTCCTGCAACAGCGGCATGTGCAGATAGCGACTGTGAAACACCAGACTGCTTTGCGGCGCCGAAAACGCCAGCGGGCACGAGAACAGCAAATCGTACTCCGCCCCGTGCGCCGGTTTCGGGTAGCTGAAACTTGCCTGTTCCAGGCGAATCCGTTGGCCGATCAGCCAGCTGCCGAGGCGGTGCCAGATCACCAGCAGGCTCTCGGAGAGAAAGTGATCCGGGTCCCACAACTGCGAATCGTCGAGGCTCAGGCGCACCCATTCGTCTTCATGGGTCAGGCTCAGGCGCGGGGCCTCGGGGAATAGGCTATAAAACAATAAGCCGCGCTGCAGAGCCTTTTCCAGGCTGCGGCAATGGATGATGGCGTGGCACATCATGGCGAAACTGCCGGTCTTGCTGGGCGCGTTGCCGAAGCCCAGGCATTCGTCGTCCAGGGCCAGCCACAGGTTCTGGATCAGTTGGGTGAACAGTTCCGGAGCGATCCGCGCACGGGGCTCGTCGAGCAGTTCGGGACTGATGCCCAGTTGCAGCAGCAGGCCCGAATAATCGAACCCGCGACGGCGTGCGCCGACGAGGGCGGCACGGGCGAAGTGACTGGCGATGGTGCGTTCGCGCATAAGCGGCAAATCCTTCCTCTGGCGACCGATGGTAGCCGGCGGCTCTGATCGGCAACAAGGCGGATTTCCGCCAAATTGTAGGACGAGAGCAGGTGCGTTGGCGGAAATCCGCCACACTTGGGTAACCGAATGGTGACACAGAAAAACCTGCATCCCCTGATATCAAAAGGCTTGCAGCAATTTGCACCAAAGTGGCACGACGTTTGCGATAAGAGCGACAGAAGCGTGCGCCGAGCCGGTCCGGAAAGCGTCGTTCGACACAACAAATCCCTCCAGTGCAGGAGGGTTCGCAATTCAAGTGTCGCGTTCAACAGATGGATGTTGCCACGCGGGACTCTTGAGGAACTTTGCAATGACGACTCGTCAGCCACTGTACAAATCCCTGTATTTCCAGGTGATCGTCGCAATCTGTATCGGTATTGCGCTCGGTCACTACTACCCGCAGTTCGGCGTGGCCGTAAAGCCGCTGGGTGACGGGTTCATCAAACTGATCAAAATGATCATCGCCCCCATCATCTTCTGCACCGTGGTCAGCGGCATCGCCGGCATGCAGAGCATGAAGTCGGTCGGCAAGACCGGCGGTTACGCACTCCTGTACTTCGAAATCGTTTCGACCATCGCCCTGCTGGTCGGCCTGATCGTGGTCAACATCGTGCAGCCGGGCAACGGCATGCACATCGACGTCGCCACCCTCGACGCTTCGAAAGTCGCCACCTACGTGCAGCAAGGCGCTGACCAGAGCGTTGTCGGCTTCCTGCTCAACGTGATCCCGACCACCATCGTCGGCGCGTTCGCCACCGGTGACATCCTGCAAGTGCTGATGTTCTCGGTGATCTTCGGTTTCGCCCTGCACCGCCTGGGTGCCTACGGCAAGCCGATCCTGGACTTTATCGATCGCTTCGCCCACGTGATGTTCAACATCATCAACATGATCATGAAGCTCGCGCCAATCGGTGCCTTCGGTGCGATGGCCTTCACCATCGGCGCCTACGGTGTCGGCTCGCTGGTGCAGCTGGGTCAACTGATGGCGTGCTTCTACATCACTTGCCTGGCGTTCATCCTGATCGTGCTGGGTGCCATCGCCCGCATGCACGGCTTCAGCGTGCTGAAAATGATCCGCTACATCCGTGAAGAGCTGCTGATCGTACTCGGCACTTCCTCGTCGGAATCGGTACTGCCACGCATGCTGATCAAGATGGAGCGTCTGGGCGCGAAGAAATCGGTAGTGGGTCTGGTGATCCCGACCGGTTATTCGTTCAACCTCGACGGTACTGCGATCTACCTGACCATGGCGGCCGTGTTCATCGCTCAGGCGACCGACACCCACATGGACATCACTCACCAGATCACCCTGCTGGTGGTGTTGCTGCTGTCCTCCAAAGGCGCCGCCGGTGTGACCGGTTCGGGCTTCATCGTGCTGGCCGCCACCCTGTCGGCGGTAGGTCACCTGCCGGTGGCCGGTCTGGCACTGATCCTGGGTATCGACCGCTTCATGTCCGAAGCCCGCGCCCTGACCAACCTGGTCGGCAACGCCGTTGCCACCATCGTTGTGGCCAAGTGGGTCAAGGAACTGGACACTGACGTACTGGACGCCGAGCTGGCCTCGGGCGGTCGCGGTATCGTCGACCAGCGTCACGAAGACGACCTGGGTGTGGCCGAAGGCCCGACCCCGAGCAATGTGAAGTAAGCATCGCTTGAATGGAAAAACCCGCTTCGGCGGGTTTTTTCTTGCCTGCTGTTTGAGCGCAACGGTCAGCGCAACTGATGCATCCGGTAATTGCCCCATCGCCGACGGCTGCCTAGGCTGCATGCATCGTTGATGGAGATCGCCCATGTCTGCACCGTTGGCCTCACTGAAGATTCTGGATTTCTCGACCCTGCTGCCGGGACCGTTTGCCTCATTGCTGCTGGCGGACATGGGCGCCGAGGTGCTGCGCATCGAATCGCCGACTCGCCTCGATCTGCTGCGGGTATTGCCGCCCCACGATCACGGGGTCTCGGCCAGCCACGCCTACCTGAATCGCAATAAACGCAGTCTGGCGCTGGACCTCAAGCAGCCCGAGGCGCTGGAGCTGGTGAAGCAGTTGCTGGCCGAGTACGACATCGTGCTGGAGCAGTTCCGCCCCGGCGTGATGGAGCGGCTGGGGCTGGGCTACGAGGCGCTGAAGGCGATCAATCCGAAGCTGATTTATGTGTCGATCACCGGTTACGGCCAGACCGGGCCGTACAAGGATCGCGCCGGCCACGACATCAACTATCTGGCGCTGGCCGGGCTCTCCAGTTACACCGGGCGCGCCGACAGCGGGCCGTTGCCGCTGGGCATGCAGGTGGCGGATATCGCGGGTGGCTCGCTGCACGGGGTGATCGGCCTGCTGGCGGCAGTGATATCACGACAGCAAACCGGGCAGGGCACGCACCTGGATGTGAGCATGACCGACTGCGCCTTCAGCCTGAACGCCATGGCCGGCGCCGGGTATCTGGCCTGCGGCGAGGAGCCGGGCTGGGAGGATCAGATGCTCAATGGTGGCAGCTTCTACGACTGCTACCGCTCCCGCGACGGGCGCTGGATGTCGGTGGGCAGTCTGG
This sequence comes from Pseudomonas sp. R43(2017), assembly GCF_002112345.1. Lineage (NCBI taxonomy): Bacteria > Pseudomonadati > Pseudomonadota > Gammaproteobacteria > Pseudomonadales > Pseudomonadaceae > Pseudomonas > Pseudomonas sp. R43(2017). Next base: position 389,204 of record NZ_NEHJ01000006.1, on the reverse strand, counting down.
AGCCGGCGTTCATGCAGCAACTGTGTGCGGCGTTGGGGCGGCCGGAACTGGCGGCCCAGGGTTTGTCACCCAAGCCTGAGCAGCAGCGGGCGCTCAAGGATGCCTTGAAGGTCGAGTTCGAGAAGCATGACTTTGCTGAACTTTGCGAGTTGTTTGCCGGAATCGATGCCTGTGTCGAACCGGTATTGAATCTGGGCGAGGCGGTGCAGCATCCGCAATTGCAGGCGCGGGAGCTGGTGACTCAGGTACCCCGTGGGGATGGCTCGGCGCAGGCGCAGATCGCTTGCCCGCTGAAGTTCTCCGAAGCCTTGCCGGCACCGCGACATGTCGGCGCGGCGCTGGGGCAGCATACGGATCAGGTGTTGGGGGAGTTGGGCTTGAGCCCTGAGCGGATTGCCGAATTACGTGCCGCGAAAGTCGTTTTATAGCTCGTTCCCACGCAGAGCGTGGGAACGAGATGAAGGGTTACTCGACCCGCATCTCGCCACTGAACACCAATGTATTCCGGCATCGGCGGCACAGATACCGTCGCCCCTGCCTGACCAGACTATGGCGCTGGGCCGAAAACGGAAAATCACTGTCGGCACACGGGCATTTGTAGATATAGCGGGTCACGCTGCGGCGTTTGACCTCATACGTATGGCAACGATCCGGCGGCAGCTCGTAAACGCCGCGCATGATCAGTTGCCACTCCTCGCCATGGGGCTGGATGCGGTCGCCGAACAGTTGATGGGCGATCAGGTGCGCGACTTCGTGGGCCACGGTTTGCTTGAGGAAATGCTCGGTGTTCTCCCGGTACAGCTGCGGGTTGAAGCGCAGCAGGTTCTCGTGCAGATGCGCGACCCCGGCTTTTTGCCCGCGCAGCTTGAGGCTCACCACGGGGCGTTTGAAAGGACGTTTGAAAAAGGATTCAGCGAGTTGGAAACAGTCTTCGACGCGGGTATTGAGTTGCTCGGGCATGCTTGATGGATCTCCAGAGAGTCGGAGTATGCCGCAACCGTCCGGCCTTGCGTATCGCCGAACTGCCGAATGGTCGTGGCGCTTTTCCCTGGCATGAGAAGGCCGCCTCGCGGCGGCCTGTGTTGGCGGATCTTGTTCTTCTCGGCGTTGCAGCCAACTAGTTCGTGGCTCTCTAATTTGTGTAGACGGGCCCCACGCCCAGTCCCCAGACAATCACGGTAAACGCCATGATGGCGACCAGCACCACCAGACCTACCGCCAGCACCGAGCTGGAAAACAGGAATCCCTCGTCAGACGGAATGTTCATGAAGGTCGGCAGCCCCACATACAGCAGGTACACCGTGTAGCAGATGGCCGCCGTACCGACGATCATCCCCAGCCACATATGCGGGTACAGCGCCGCCAGGCCACCGACGAACAACGGTGTCGCGGTGTAGGTGGCAAACGCGACGCAACGGGCCAGGCTCGGGTTGGCGTCATAGGTGCGGGCCATCCAGTGCACGAAGGCCCCCATGACCGCGACCCCGCCGAGCATCGCCAGGTACGACATGATGGTCATCCACAACGCGCTTTCGACGGTGAGCATCACCGGGGCGCGGCTGCCGATCACCCAACCGACCTGAGTCGTGCCGATAAACGCCGAAACAGCGGGGATCGCCGCCAGAATCAGCGTGTGCGTCAGGTACATGTGGCTGATGCTTTCCTCTTGGTCGCCACGGATTTCCTTCCATTCCTGATCGGGGTGGGTAAAAAGTCCCACTACGTGATGGATCATGCCAGTCACTCCTCTCGTTATTGCCATCGCCCCCCAGCGGAGCGCCTACGGGCCAATGTGGCCGAGCAAATACAGGTCTTCAGATTGCGTGCGACCTTATGTCGCAGTATAGGAAGGTCTTAACCGCACAGGTATTGGGGTCTTAGAGCAAATCGCGCTGTAAACCGGCGGGGTAATCGCGTCGGGGTCTGTGCAGACGGGCATTCGAGGGGGCGACAACCTGTGGCCACAACCCCAGTGTTTTTGCGTAAAATGCCCGCCTTTCGTCACACCTCACGGATTTCGCGTCATGGGCACTCTTACGGTCAACCAGAACAAACTGCAAAAGCGCCTGCGCCGCCTGGCCGGCGAAGCAGTCACCGACTTCAACATGATCGAAGACGGCGACAAGGTCATGGTCTGCCTGTCCGGAGGCAAGGACAGCTACACCATGCTCGACGTGCTGATGCACCTGCAGAAGGTTGCACCGATCAAGTTCGAGATCGTCGCCGTGAACATGGACCAGAAGCAGCCGGGCTTCCCCGAGCACGTGCTGCCGGCCTACCTGAAAGAGCTGGGCATCGAGTACCACATCGTCGAGAAAGACACGTACTCGGTGGTCAAGGAACTGATCCCGGAAGGCAAGACCACCTGTTCGCTGTGCTCGCGCCTGCGTCGCGGCACGCTGTACACCTTCGCCGACGAAATCGGTGCGACCAAAATGGCCCTCGGTCATCACCGCGACGACATCGTCGAGACGTTCTTCCTCAACATGTTCTTCAACGGCAGCCTCAAGGCAATGCCACCGAAGCTGCGCGCCGACGACGGGCGCAACGTGGTGATCCGTCCGCTGGCCTACTGCAACGAGAAAGACATCCAGGCCTACTCGGACTTCAAGCAATTCCCGATCATCCCGTGCAACCTCTGCGGCTCCCAGGAAAACCTGCAGCGTCAGGTGGTCAAGGAAATGCTGCTGGACTGGGAGCGCAAGACCCCGGGCCGTACCGAGAGCATTTTCCGCAGCCTGCAGAACGTGATCCCGTCGCAACTGGCCGACCGTAACCTGTTCGACTTCACCAGCCTGAAGATTGATGAATCCGCGGCTTCGCGTTTCGTCAACGTGGTGAACCTGTAAGCGATCCAATCGCTTGAAAAAAACGGCGCTCGTGGGCGCCGTTTTCAATTCGTTTTTTAGGAGAGGGCATGCGCGACTACAAGTGGCTGCACGAATACTGTCTGAACCGCTTCGGTTCGGCGGCTGAACTGGAAGCCCATCTGCCCGTTCCCAAGACCCCGGCACAACTGCGCCAGATCAGTGACGACCGTTATCTCTCGACCATGGCCCTGCGGGTGTTCCGTGCCGGGCTCAAACACAGCCTGGTGGATGCCAAGTGGCCGGCCTTCGAAGAAGTGTTCTTCAGGTTCGACCCGGAAAAGGTCGTGCTGATGAGCGCCGAACACCTTGAGCGGTTGATGCAGGACGCGCGGATCATCCGTCACCTGGGCAAACTGAAAAGCGTGCCGCGCAATGCGCAGTTCATTCTGGATGTCGAGAAAGAGAAGGGCAGTTTCGGCGCATTGCTGGCGGACTGGCCGGTGACCGACATCGTCGGCCTGTGGACCTACCTGAAAAAGCACGGCCACCAGTTGGGCGGGCTGTCGGCGCCACGGTTCCTGCGCATGGTCGGCAAGGACACGTTCGTGCCGAGCTACGATGTGGTCGCGGCGTTGAATGCACAGAAGATCGTCGACAAGGTGCCGAGCAGTCTGCGGGATCTGGCCACGGTGCAGAACGCGTTCAACCAGTGGCATGAAGAGAGTGGCGGGCGGCCGATGAGCCAGATTTCGATGATGCTGGCTTACACCGTCAATCACTGAGACTGAGTCGCTCCAATCGTCGGAACGCCACCCGGAACAAGCTCGCTCCCACATTTTGGAATGCGTTCCCCTGTGGGAGCGAGCTTGCTCGCGAAGGCGTCCGCTCAGGCGACGCTGATCTCGCCTTCGCCGGCCAGCTTGCGGTTCAGCTGATACCGCCAGCGCACATACAGTAGCGCCGAGCAGAACACCGCCAGACTGGCGATCATCTCCAGCACGCCAAACAGCTGACGGCTCGGGTCATACGCCGCCAGTGCGCCCTTGATGAAATACAGATTCACCACAAAGCACATCCACGAATGCCCGCGGGTGCTGCCCATGATCATGCCCGGTGCCAGCACCAGCCACGGGATCAGTTCGATCAGCAGAATCACCCACGTCCGTGCGCCATGCAGGTCGGCGAACACCAGGTAATACGCGGCGAGCAGTCCGGCCAGACCGAAAAAGCACAGCAGACTGATCACCCGCATCGCCCGCACCCGAGGCTCCAGCCATTCGACGGCAGGCAGGACTTTCGGCTTTCTGGCCATCTCAGTTCCCCAGTTTCTGGGCCGTTTTGGCCAGACGTGCGCCCAGTGCGCGGCACAGCGCCACTTCGTGTTGATCGAGACCACTTTTGCCATCTGCCCCGGCGTGATGACTGGCGCCGTAAGGCGTGCCGCCGCCCTGGGTTTCGAGCAGCGCCGATTCGCTATAGGGCAGGCCGGTGATCAACATGCCGTGGTGCAGCAGCGGCAGCATCATCGACAGCAGCGTGGTTTCCTGACCGCCGTGCAGGCTGGCGGTGGATGTGAACACGCCGGCCGGTTTGCCGACCAGCGCGCCGGTCAGCCACAGGTTGCTGGTGCCGTCGAGGAAGTACTTGAGCGGCGCGGCCATGTTGCCGAAACGGGTCGGGCTGCCGAGGGCCAGGCCGGCGCAGTTTTTCAGGTCATCCAGCGTGGCGTACAGCGCGCCTTCATCGGGAATGTCCGGCGACACCGCTTCGCACTCGGTCGAAATCGCCGGCACGGTGCGCAGGCGCGCTTCGAGGCCAGCCTGCTCGACGCCACGGGCGATTTGCCGGGCCATCTCGTTGGTCGAACCGCTGCGGCTGTAATACAGAACCAGAATGTACGGCGCACTCACGGCAACAGCTCCAGGATCTGCTCCGGTGGGCGGCCGATGACGGCCTTGTCGCCGGCTTCGAGAATCGGTCGCTCCATCAACTTGGGATGCGCCGCGATCGTTTCAATCAATTGTTTCTCGGTGAGACTGGAATCGGCCAGGTTCAGGGTCTTGTACTCGTCTTCGCCGGTGCGCAGCAGTTGCCGGGCGCTGATCCCCAGCTTGCCGAGCAGGGCCTTGATTTGCGCGGCGTCCAGCGGTGTTTCGAGGTAGCGCACGACGTTTGGCGTCAGGCCACGGGCTTCGAGCAGTTCGAGCGCACCGCGGGATTTCGAGCAGCGCGGGTTGTGATAAAGCGTCAGATCGGTCATGGGCGGGTCGCTTCTTGCGTAGAGTGGCGGCTATTCTAACTGTGCAGCGCGCAATCCAGAACCTTGGGAGGCGATGGGTCGCAGGCGCATTCAATTTTTCACAAGGAACATGACATGACACGGCGACTGGCAGCGGCATTGACGATCATCGGGGCGTTGATGCTGGGGGGCTGCGGTAACGACTACGGCATCGATCAGAACGGGCAGAAAGTCGCGTCCGAGCGCCTGGACAAGCAATGGGTGGTACTCAATTACTGGGCTGAATGGTGCGGTCCGTGCCGCACGGAAATCCCGGAACTCAATCATCTGGCCGAAGAACTCAAGGGCAAGAAGATCGGGGTGTTCGGGGTCAACTTCGACAATGTGCAGGGTGAAGAACTGAAAGGTGCCAGCGAGAAACTCGGCATCAAGTTCACCGTGCTGGCGCAGGATCCGGCGGATCTGTTCGAACTGCCGCGCAGCGAAGCCTTGCCGGTGACCTACATCATCGACAACAAGGGCAAGGTGCGGGAACAGTTGATGGGTGAGCAGACGGCGGCGGGGGTGATGGCGAAGCTTGAGGCGTTGAAGGCGAGCAATTAAGTTGCTGCTAAAAGCATCCCTCACCCCAGCCCTCTCCCTTTGGGAGAGGGTTAGGGTTAGGGTGAGGGGCTTGGCGATCTAGAGGCTCAGCCCTCTTCCAGCCACCAGCGCAACGGCTTGCCTTCGGCAGGCCAGAAGCGCATCTGCTCGATGGGCGAAACGTCCCAGCGCTCGACTTTCTCCAGGGCCTGCAGGAAACGCTGTTCCTGCTCCATCAGCGCTGGAGCGCAGAGTTTGCGGGTCTTGCCGATCTTGCCGAAGCTGAGCTTGTCGCCATCGAGGGTATAGGGCGCAAACCAGTGGTTGCAGCCGCCATTGCCATAGGCCCGGCCATCTTCGCCGAGGGTCACGGTCAGGTGGCTGTAATCCATCAGTGGCCGCTCGCCGATCCATTCCAGGATATAGCTGCGGTCCTGTTGCAGTTGCACAGGCTCCGCGGCGCAGCCCATCAGGCCGGCGCCGACAGCGGCGGTCAGGGCCAGGTGTTTCATCATGCAGGCTCCTGGCATTTCGGGCACAGGTGCTTGTCACCGACAGCTTTCCAGCCCAGCTCGGCGATGCGTGCGGTGGCGGCCGGTTTCTCAGCCGGTTTGCCGAGCTTGGCGTCCACGGCGAATTCGAAGCTCAGCTCCTTGGCGCAGCTGTCGCAGTTGACCTGCCAGGTGTGGATCGCCAGTTCGCCGAACACCGGGCCGGTGGTCATCGCGGTCCATTGACCTGGCGGGTTGATCAGGTGGCGGACGGTGTCGACGGTCAGGCGCATGGACAAGTCCTTGCTGCCTTTGAGGGTCACGACCAGCACGTCACCGATACGGATCGAGCCACCGTTGCCGGTGACCTGATAACGGCCCGGTACGAGGGCGCGGCATTCGGTGAGGGTGTGTTGCGGGTTCATCAGGGTGTAGCGGAAATCGTGTTCGACCATGGGTCCTCCAAATATGCGCGACATGCTAGCACGGGCTTGATTGCAGAATAACGCGCACGTGCGACCTTCGATCCGGTTCAAATCGACACCGCAGTCGTGGCAAACTGCCGCCTTCATCTCTAAGGAACGGAACATGGCGCTGATCGAATGTTATGAGTGCAAGCGGAGCATCAGCCCCGAAGCGAAGGCGTGCATTCATTGCGGGGCTCCGATGACGGGCGCGCAGGTACCGGCAAAAGCGAACTCTGCTGCATCAACGATTTCCTTTGGCAGTCTGCCCCGGAACAAGACGGTTCCCGAAGCTTTCGTCGCAGCTCCCGCGCCTGCCCCGGAACCCAAAGTCATGCCCGCCGCTGCCGGACGCCGGCGCCGGCAACAGGCCGAGCGAGCGGCCGAACCTCAGTTGAATGCCGACGGCGTGCGTCCGGTCGAAGGCTGGTTGAAGATCATGGCGTTCCTGATGCCGATGATCTTTGTCTGGTTCCTGTTGCGCCGGGGGCATTCCTTCCAGCAGCGACTGATCGGCTTCGGCTGGCTCGGTCTGTTGATTCTGTGTGTGGCGATTTCTCCGACGCCACCTCCTGCCTGATGCCTGATCGTTCAGCCCTCGACCTGGTTCTGCGGTGATCCCGCCGCCCAGGTCGCGATGTTATGCAGGGTGGTCGCGGCAATCGCACCCAGTGCTTCGCGAGTCAGGAACGCCTGATGCGCGGTAATGATCACGTTGGGGAAGGTCAGCAGTCGCGCCAGTACGTCGTCCTGTAACGGCAGGTCGGAGCGGTCTTCGAAAAACAGCTGCGCCTCTTCTTCGTAAACATCCAGCCCCAGATAACCCAGCTGACCGTCCTTCAGGGCGTCGATCAGCGCCGGCGTGTCCACCAGGCCACCGCGGCCGGTGTTGATCAGCATCGCGCCCGGCTGCATGTGCGCCAGCGAATCACGGTTGATCAGGTGCTTGCTCTGCTCGTTGAGCGGGCAGTGCAGGCTGATGATCTGCGATTGCTGCAGCAGTTGCGGCAGGCTCAAGTAGCGCGCGCCCAAGGCTTCGACGGCCGGGTTCGGATACGGGTCGAAGGCCAGCAGCTCACAGCCGAAACCGTGCATGATTTTGGCGAATGTCGCGCCGATCTGTCCGGTGCCGACAATGCCGACTGTCTTGCCGACCAGATCGAATCCGGTGAGGCCGTGCAGGCTGAAATCGCCTTCGCGGGTGCGGTTGTAGGCCCGGTGCAGTCGGCGGTTGAGCGCAAGAATCAGCGCCACCGCATGCTCGGCCACTGCGTGGGGCGAGTAGGCCGGAACGCGCACGACCACCAGCCCCAGGCGTTTGGCGGCGTTCAGGTCGACATGGTTGTAACCCGCCGAGCGCAAGGCGATCAGCCGGGTTCCGCCGGCCACCAGACGTTCCAGCACGGGAGCGCCGAGGTCGTCGTTGATGAAGGCGCAGACCACCTCGTGCCGGTCGGCCAGTGGCGCCGTGTCGAGACTCAGTCGGGCCGGTTGAAAGTGCAGCTCGATGCCGGCCGGGCAGTCGACGGCAAGGAAACTGTCGCGGTCGTAGGTCTGGCTGCTGAAAACGATCGTGCGCATGCAATTCTCCTGAAGCATCGACGCGGGCGCGAATCACCCGCGACCACTTTAGCCGCGTCGGCGTTGACCGGCATTGCCGTGGATCAGGCGCTGATCTTCGCCTGCGCCGCCAGACGATTGATCGCCCGCTCCAGTTCATCAAGTGCGGTTGAGGCCTTGGGATCTTCCTGCTTGAGCAGGGTTTCGCTGCGCTGGCAGGCCGCGCGCAATTGTGGAACGCCGCAATAGCGGGTGGCACCGTGCAGGCGATGTACCCGTTCGAGCAGACCGTTCTGATCCTGATTGTCCCGGGCCGTGCGAATGGCTTCACGGTCGGCCTCGAGTGAAGCCAGCAACATGGCCAGCATGTCCGCCGCCAGATCCGCCTTGCCGGCGGCCAGGCGCAAGCCTTCCTCGTGATCCAGTACCGGCAGGTCCTGATGCCCAACGAGGCTTTCACCGCCACGGTCCGGTGCCTGATTGCGCAGCGCCAGTCCCGTCCACTTCAGCACCACTTGGGCCAGTTGACGTTCGCTGATCGGTTTGGTCAGGTAGTCGTCCATGCCGCTTTGCAGCAGTGCGCGTTTTTCGTTGGCCATGGCGTGGGCGGTGAGGGCGACGATCGGCAGCGGCGTGCAATGACGTTCGCTTTCCCACTGACGGATCGTCTCGGTGCTCTGGCGCCCGTCCATGCCCGGCATCTGCACGTCCATCAGCACCAGATCGAAGGTTTCACTCTGCACGGCCTTGACCGCGGCGTAACCGCTTTCGACGGCGAGCACCTTGGCGCCCATGTCTTCGAGCAATGTCTGCACCAGCAACAGGTTGGCCGGGTTGTCGTCGACGCACAGCACTTTCGGTGCACGGCTCGACAGCGGTTCGCCGGGTTCGCTGCGCGTCTGGCGCGGGTTGACCATGTCCGACAACGCCCGGCGCAGCTTGCGGGTGCAGGCCGGTTTGGACTGGAGCTGGCTGTGCGGGTTGGGCACCGAGAGATGGAACAGCGTCAGTTCGGTGGTCGGGCACAACACCAGTACCCGGCAGCCGAGGTGTTCGAGATCCCAGATGTGCTGGTTGAGTCGTTCCGGCGGCATGTCGTTGCTGGTGATGCCGAGCACCGCCAGATCGATGGCCTGATCGGTCTGATGGGCGCCGGTGACGCCATTGGTCAGGCTTTCCAGGGTATTGAACGGGGTGACGTCGAGCCCGCAGTCTTCCAGTTGATGCTGCAAGGCCTGACGCGCCAGTTCGTGGTTTTCCAGCACCGCCACCCGGCGCCCGAGCAATGGCGCGGCGGGCAGGTCTTCGGCATCGTCGCGGGTCTTGGGCAGACTCAGGCTGATCCAGAATTCCGAACCTTCGCCCGGGGTGCTGTCGACGCCGATTTCGCCGCCCATCTGTTCGATCAGGCGCTTGGAAATCACCAGGCCGAGACCGGTGCCGCCGGGCTGGCGCGACAGCGAGTTGTCAGCCTGGCTGAACGCCTGGAACAACGCGCGCACGTCCTGGTTCGACAGGCCGATACCGGTGTCCTGAATGCTGATGCGCAATTGCACGCTGTCTTCGTGTTCCTCTTCGAGCATCGCGCGGGCGACGATGGTGCCTTCGCGGGTGAACTTGATCGCGTTGCTCACCAGGTTAGTGAGGATCTGCTTGAGCCGCAGCGGATCGCCGACCAGCGACAACGGGGTGTCGCGATAGACCAGACTTACCAGTTCCAGCTGCTTGGCGTGGGCAGCGGGGGCGAGGATGGTCAGGGTGTCCTGCAACAGGTCGCGCAGGTTGAACGGGATATGGTCGAGCACCAGTTTGCCGGCCTCGATTTTCGAGAAATCGAGAATTTCGTTGATGATCCCCAGCAGGCTGTCGGCGGACTTTTCGATGGTGCCCAGATAGTCGAGCTGGCGCGGGGTCAGCTCGCTTTTCTGCAGCAGGTGGGTGAAACCGAGGATGCCGTTGAGCGGCGTGCGGATTTCGTGGCTCATGTTGGCGAGGAACTCGGACTTGATCCGGCTCGCTTCCAGGGCCTCTTTGCGGGCCAGGTCCAGCTCGATGTTCTGGATCTCGATGGTCTCCAGGTTCTGGCGCACGTCTTCGGTGGCCTGATCGACGCTGTGCTGCAATTCTTCCCGGGCGTTCTGCAGGGTGCCGGCCATGCGGTTGATGCCGGATGCCAGTTCATCCAGTTCCTGACTGCCGAGGGGCGGCAGGCGGGTTTCCAGATGACCGTCCTTGAGTTGCGCGACTGCCTGTTTGATCTGGCTGATCGGGCGATTGATCGTGCGGCCCATGCGCAGCGCCAGCAATGCGGCGCCGGCCAGTCCCGCCGCTATCAGCAACAGACTGGCGAACAGGCTGCGGTAGCCACGCAGCAACATGCCGTTGTGCGAGAGTTCCAGTTCGACCCAGCCGAGCAGGCGGTCGGACTCTTCAGGGATCAGTTCCCCGGCAAGGTTGCGATGCTTGCCGAAGACCGGCATCAGATAGCGGGTGGCGTCGTTGCCGCTGCGCCGCAGCAATTGTGTGCTGTCGCCGCTGGGGGCCTGGTTGAGCATGGTCGGGCCGGCGTGGGCCAGCGGCGAGCGGTCGGGCGCGAGGAAGGTCACCGCGCGCACGTCCGGTTGTTCCAGGGATTGGGTGGCGATGCGCTCGAGCAGTTCGGCATCGCCGTGGCCCATGGCCGGCGCCACCAGCGGAGCGAGTTGCTCGGCGATCATTTCGCCGCGCTGCATCAATTGGGCCTGCAGGTCGGACTGCTGCGTCCAGGTGAAATAGCCGCCCAGCACCAGTGCCATCAGGCTGGTCGGCAACAGGGTCAGCAACAACACGCGACCTTTGATTCCCAGTTTCTTGAGCACGCCTATCTCCTGCATCCCGCTGATCATCGACTCTTGCGTGCTTCCGGCACGCGGCATGGGCGCAGTGTAGCGATTTGCTTGCGGGCATTCCCGGGAAAAATCATGTCGTGATCGGTCGTTTCGGTGCCGGTCATTTGTCCGGCAGGTCAACCTTGGGTTGCCGGGCGGCGGGCAATCTTGAATAATCGCCCAACTGAGAATTATTTGCAGATAGTCATGACTCCTGTCTCTGTTGGCCAGCCACGCATTCTTTCCATCGAGGACGATCCCGTCCTCGGTGCCTATGTTCACGAACAACTGGGGCGCAGCGGCTTCCAGGTCACCTGGTGCCAGAGCGGCAGCGAAGGCCTGAGCATCGCCCGACGCCAGCCGTTCGATGTGGTGTTGATGGACATTCTGTTGCCGGGGCTCGATGGCCTGAATGTGCTGACGCAACTGCGTCAGAGCCATTCCACGCCGGTACTGCTGATGTCGGCGCTGGGGGCCGAGGCTGATCGTATCAGCGGTTTTCGCCTGGGGGCCGACGACTATCTGCCCAAGCCGTTCAGCATGGCCGAGTTGCATGTGCGGATCGAAGCGATCCTGCGTCGGGTCGCCCTCGATCGGCGTCCTGCAATCAGCGTTGAGCCTGTAGCGGCGGGCGGTCTGCATTTCGACGAAGAACAGTGCGAGGTGTCCTACCACAATCAGCCCGCCGGCCTGACCCGCAGCGAATACCGCTTGCTGGAAACCCTCAATCGCAATGATGAAGAGGTGCTGAGCAAGGCCTTCCTTTATCAGCACGTGCTCCAGCGCGGCTACGCGGCCCATGACCGCAGCCTCGACATGCACATCAGCCAGATCCGCCGCAAACTCAAATCCATCGGTTACACCGAGCGGGAAGTGCGCACGGTGTGGGGCAAGGGCTACGTTCTGAGCGCCGTCGATGAAGGTGTCTGATCTGCCGGGCCGGCATTCGCTTTTCTGGAAGCTGGCGTGTCTGCTGGTAGCGTTCTGTCTGCTGATGATCTGGTTGAGCTGGTCCTGGGGCCGCTATATGGAGGAGCGCAATCAGTTCCTCTCTGACGAGGCGCGCGGCACATTGGCGCGTTATGCCGCCGAAGCCGAAGCGGCGTGGCAGCGCGATCAGCGTATTGGCATTGACCGTTGGTTGCAGAGCATGGAATTGCGCGAGTCCGGTTGGGTTGGCGTGATCGGCGGCAACCTGCAGTCGCTGAGCAGTGATCCGCTGAACGCACAGGAAATCCAGCACCTGACTTTTCTGCGCGGCCTCGACTGGCCGATTCACAAGCAGGGCCGGCCGTGGCTGCGCGTGCCATTCCCCATAGAACCGGCCGCCGGCAGTCTGGTCATCGAGCTGCCTGAACGCTTCCTGCCGGGCAAGTACCGAGTGTTCTGGCGAGTGATCACCAATGGCGTGATCCCCGGTCTGTTCACCTTGTTGCTGTGCGTGGGCCTTTACCGTTTGTTGGTGGTGCCGCTGAACAACCTGCGCGAACAGGCCAACGCGTGGCGTGCCGATCAACTGAATGTGCGTCTGTCGAGCGGCATCACCCAGCGCCCGGACGAGCTCGGCGAACTGGCCCGGGCCTTCGATTCGATGTCCGAACGCCTGCAATCGACCGTTGCCCTGCAACAGCAATTGCTGCGCGACCTGTCCCATGAACTGCGCACGCCCCTGAGCCGCCTGCGGGTGGCCAGCGAAAGCGAGCAGGAGCTGTTGCCGTTGCGCGAGCGCATCGGCCGCGAAGTCGATGGCATGCAACGGCTGGTCGAAGACACCCTGCAACTGGCCTGGCTCGAAACCGAGCGTGCTCCGTTGCCGGACGAAGCGATCCAGATCCAGGCCCTGTGGGAAATGCTCACGGAAAACGCCTGTTACGAAAGTTGCTGTCCGGTGGGCCAGTTGCAATGTGCGGTGGATGCATCGTGCTGGGTGCGCGGCAATCTCAATACCCTGGCCCAGGCGCTGGAAAACATCCTGCGCAATGCGATCCGTCATTCGCCCAGCGGCGGCATCGTGCGGCTGGATGGCCGGCGTGACGGGGATTACTGGCATCTATGGCTGGAGGACGAGGGCGGCGGCGTGGCCGAGGCGGATTTTGAGCGGATCTTCTCGCCGTTCACCCGGCTCGACGGCTCGCGGCCGGGGGACGGAGGTTTCGGTCTGGGGTTGAGCATTGCGAGGAATGCGGTGCAGCGCCAGGGCGGGACTTTATGGGCCGAGAACGGCCAGTCGGGATTGCGATTGAATTTGCGGTTGGTGGCGGATGACAGTGCCGTCACTCCCGACGCCTTCGCTGGCAAGACAGCTCCTGTGGTGGATGTGTGTCGCCCGCAGATAGTGTGAACAGCACAAGAAAGTGTCAGCACTGCTGACACTCTTTAAAAAGCCGCACCAACGGCGACTTTTACTGCTTATTCCAAGAAACCATAAGCACCACACTTTGCGTGATATGGGCCGCGCAGGTTTGCCGGTATGATAGGCGCCCCCGCTGTCCGGATTGCGAAAAACGCCATGACCTTGCAGTACCCAACCATCGCCGATTGCGTCGGCAACACGCCGCTGGTGCGTTTGCAGCGCCTGCCCGGTGTCACCAGCAACACCCTATTGCTCAAGCTCGAAGGGAACAACCCAGCGGGTTCGGTGAAGGATCGTCCGGCGCTGTCGATGATCACCCGTGCCGAGTTGCGCGGGCAGATCCACGCCGGCGATACGCTGATCGAAGCAACCTCGGGCAACACCGGGATCGCCCTGGCGATGGCTGCCGCGATCAAGGGTTACAAGATGATCCTGATCATGCCGGACAACTCCAGCGCCGAGCGCAAGGCGGCGATGACTGCCTATGGCGCGGAGCTGATTCTGGTCAGCCAGGAAGAGGGCATGGAAGGCGCCCGCGATCTGGCCCAGCGGATGGAAGCCGAAGGCCGTGGCAAGGTGCTGGATCAGTTCGCCAACGGCGACAATCCCGAAGCGCACTACACCACCACCGGCCCGGAAATCTGGCGTCAGACCCAGGGCACCATTACCCATTTCGTCAGCTCCATGGGGACCACCGGGACTATCATGGGCGTGTCGCGCTACCTCAAAGAGCAGAGCGACAGCGTGCAGATCATCGGCCTGCAACCGATGGAAGGCTCGGCCATTCCCGGCATCCGCCGCTGGCCGCAGGAATACCTGCCGAAGATTTATCAGGCTGATCGTGTCGACCGCATCGTCGACATGGCGCAAAGCGAAGCTGAAGACGTTACCCGTCGTCTGGCCCGGGAAGAAGGCATCTTCTGCGGTGTGTCCTCGGGCGGTGCGGTGGCAGCGATGCTGCGCCTGTCCAGGGAAGTTGAAAACGCGGTGATCGTCGCGATCATCTGTGACCGTGGCGACCGATACCTGTCGACCGGCATTTTCGACGCGGCCAACTGATGGCCAAGCACGAGAGAGGCCTGCGCTTCCAGCCCACCGGCGGCAGCAAGGCCCCGCAACTCCCGACCGGCAAAAAGCAGCGCTTGAAGATCGAGCGCCTGGCCAATGACGGTCGCGGCATCGCGTTTTTTGAAGGCAAGACCTGGTTCGTCCTCGGCGCCCTGGCGGGTGAAGAAGTCGAAGCGCGGGTGCTTGGCGCCCACGGCAAAGTGGTCGAGGCGCGCACCGAGCGTGTGTTCACCGCCAGCGAATTGCGTCGCCCGGCAGCTTGTCAGCACGCCGGGCGTTGCGGCGGTTGCAGCGTTCAGCATTTGCCCCACGGCGAACAGCTTGCCCTGAAACAGCGCATGCTCGCCGAGCAGCTTTCACGAGTCGCCGGTGTCGAACCTGAAGAGTGGGCTGCACCCTTGACCGGTCCGGAATTCGGCTACCGTCGCCGCGCCCGTATTGCCGTGCGCTGGGACAGCAAGGCCAAAACCCTTGAAGTCGGTTTCCGCGCTGCCGGCAGTCAGGACATCGTGGCGATCAGCGAATGCCCGGTGCTGGTACAGCCCTTGCAGCCGATCATGACCCGTCTGCCGGAGATGCTCCGTCGCCTGAGCAAACCTCAGGCGCTGGGGCATGTGGAATTGTTCAGTGGCTCGTCCCTGGCCGTTCTGCTGCGTCACATGGCGCCGTTGTCCGAGGCTGATCTGACGATCCTCAAGGATTTCTGCGCCTTCCATGAAGCGCAGTTGTGGCTGCACGGCGAAGGTGAACCGCAGCCGGTCGATGCCACGCAGTCGCTGGGTTATCGCCTGGAACAGTGGGATCTGGAACTGGCCTGGCGGCCGGGGGATTTCATTCAGGTCAATGCCGGGGTCAACGAAGCCATGGTCGCCCAGGCGCTGGACTGGTTGAAACCGACCGCCGATGAGCGTGTGCTCGACCTGTTCTGCGGTCTCGGCAACTTTGCCTTGCCGCTGGCCAAATCCGTGCGTGAAGTGGTGGCTATCGAAGGCGTGCAGACCATGGTCGATCGCGCCGCCGCCAATGCCGCCAGTAACAATTTGCATAACACAAAGTTTTTTCAGGCCGATTTATCCCAGCCTTTGACCGATGCCGAATGGATCGGAAACGGCTTTTCTGCGGTACTCTTGGACCCACCGCGTGACGGTGCTTTCGAGGTGGTGCGCAAGCTCGCGACCCTGGGTGCCGAGCGGTTGGTGTATGTGTCGTGCAACCCTGCAACTCTGGCGCGCGATACGGTCGAATTGATCAAGCAGGGCTACCGGTTAAAACGTGCCGGGATTCTCGATATGTTTCCTCAGACGGCACATGTCGAGGCCATGGCGTTATTTGAAGCGAGCTAGGATGGCTCGTCTGATCCGACTGATCGGCCCGTGCAGCACTCGTCTTAGCCCCGCGAGTGCGGACGGGCAATCAAGGTCAGTGATTTGACGCATTGAGTCTGCGTCGTAGGGAAGGTAAAGCAAGATGGTACAGGTGAGAGCACACCAGCCGATCAACACCGACGGCAGTATCAATCTCGAGGCTTGGCTCGATCATGCGGTCAGTGTCGATCTGGCACTGGATCGCGAAGCCTTGAAGGAGGCCTGTGAGTACGCTCGACAGGCCGAGCAACAGTCCAACGCGGCAAAGAATCTCTGGTCCGAAGGCAGCGGCAGTTTCAGCACCGGCCTCGAGATCGCGGAGATTCTCGCCGACCTCAAGCTCGATCAGGATTCGCTGGTCGCGGCGGTGCTTTACCGTGGCGTGCGCGAAGGCCAGATCGAACTGGCAGCGGTCAGCCAGCGCTTCGGCCCGGTGGTCGCCAAACTGATTGACGGCGTGCAGCGCATGGCGGCGATCAGTGCCAGTCTCAGTCCGCGCCAGTCGATGGTGATGGGCACCCAGGGCCAGGTGGAAAACCTGCGCAAGATGCTGGTGGCGATGGTCGACGACGTACGCGTTGCGCTGATCAAACTCGCCGAACGCACCTGCGCGATCCGTGCGGTGAAAACCGCCGATGACGAGAAGCGCAACCGGGTCGCCCGGGAAGTCTTCGACATCTATGCGCCGCTGGCTCACCGTCTCGGCATCGGTCATATCAAATGGGAGCTGGAGGATTTGTCCTTCCGTTACCTTGAGCCTGATCAATACAAACAGATCGCCAAGTTGCTGCACGAGCGGCGGCTCGACCGTGAGCGTTTTATCGCTGATGTGATGACCCAGCTCAAGGACGAATTGCAGGCCACCGGCGTTGACGCCGACATCAGCGGCCGGGCCAAGCACATCTATTCGATCTGGCGCAAAATGCAGCGCAAGGGTCTGGAGTTCAGCCAGATCTACGACGTGCGCGCCGTACGCGTGCTGGTGCCGGAAATGCGCGACTGCTACACCGCGCTCGGCATCGTCCACACCCTGTGGCGGCACATCCCGAAAGAGTTCGACGACTACATCGCCAACCCGAAAGAGAACGGCTACCGCTCGCTGCACACGGCGGTGATCGGTCCGGAAGGCAAGGTGCTGGAAGTCCAGATCCGTACGCATTCGATGCACGAAGAAGCCGAGCTCGGCGTCTGCGCGCACTGGCGCTACAAGGGCACCGACGTCAAATCCGGCTCGAACCACTACGAAGAGAAAATCTCCTGGCTGCGTCAGGTGCTCGAGTGGCACGAAGAACTGGGCGATATCGGCGGCCTGGCCGAACAGCTGCGGGTCGATATCGAACCGGACCGGGTCTACATCTTCACCCCGGACGGTCACGCCATCGACTTGCCGAAGGGCGCGACGCCGCTGGACTTCGCCTACCGCGTGCACACCGAAATCGGTCACAACTGCCGTGGCGCGAAGATCAACGGGCGCATCGTGCCGCTCAACTACAGTCTGCAGACCGGTGAGCAGGTCGAGATCATCACCAGCAAGCACGGCACGCCGAGCCGCGACTGGCTGAACCCGAACCTGGGTTACGTCACCACGTCCCGGGCGCGGGCGAAGATCGTTCACTGGTTCAAGCTGCAGGCTCGCGACCAGAACGTCGCGGCGGGCAAGACCCTGATCGAGCGCGAGCTCAATCGCCTCGGTCTGCCGGCGGTGGATTTCGACAAGCTGGCCGACAAGGCCAACATGAAAACCGCCGAAGACATGTTCGCCGCCCTCGGGGCCGGCGACCTGCGTCTGGCGCAACTGGTCAACCTGGCGCAGCAACTGGTCGAGCCGGAACGCGGCAACGAACAGCTGGAACTGATCCCGCGCAAGGCCACCGGCTACAAACCGGGCAAGCGCGGCGACATCCAGATCCAGGGCGTCGGCAACCTGATGACCCAGATGGCCGGCTGCTGCCAGCCATTGCCGGGCGATGCGATCGTCGGTTACATCACCCAGGGCCGTGGCGTGAGCATTCACCGTCAGGACTGCGCCTCGGTGCTGCAACTGGCCGGGCGCGAGCCGGAGCGGATCATCCAGGTCAGCTGGGGGCCGGTGCCGGTGCTCACCTATCCGGTGGACATCGTCATCCGCGCCTACGACCGTTCCGGTCTGTTGCGTGACGTTTCGCAGGTGCTGCTCAACGAGCGGATCAACGTGCTGGCGGTCAACACCCGCTCGAACAAGGAGGACAACACGGCGCTGATGTCCCTGACCATCGAGATTCCGGGGCTGGACGCACTGGGCCGGTTGCTGGGGCGGATTTCCCAGTTGCCGAACATCATCGAGACGCGGCGTAACCGGACTCCATGAAACCGACCTACAGTCTTGAAGACCTGTTGCACCTGATGAACCGTCTGCGCGACCCGCAGTACGGTTGCCCGTGGGACATCAAGCAGACTTACGCGACCATCGTCCCGCACACCCTCGAGGAGGCCTACGAAGTTGCCGACGCCATCGAGCGCGGCGACTTCGATCACTTGCAGGGCGAGTTGGGCGATCTGTTGTTTCAGGTGGTGTATTACAGCCAGCTGGCCCGGGAAGAAGGGCGGTTCGAATTTGCCGGGGTGGTCGACAGCATCACCCGCAAGCTGATTCGTCGTCACCCGCATGTCTTCCCGACCGGCGATCTGTATGCGCCGCTGGACGTACCGCGCCTGAACGAAGAGCAGGTCAAGCAGCGCTGGGAGGAGATCAAGGCCGAAGAACGCGCCGAGAAATCCGCCGAGCCGCAGCAACTGTCACTGCTCGACGATGTGCCGGCTGCATTGCCGGCCTTGTCCCGCTCGGCCAAGTTGCAGAAGCGCGCAGGGCAGGTCGGTTTCGACTGGCCGGACGCCTTGCCGGTGCTGGACAAGGTGCGCGAGGAACTCGATGAAGTGCTCGAAGCCATGTCCGAAAATGACCCGCAAGCGGTGGCCGACGAAATCGGCGACCTGCTGTTTTCCGTGGTCAATCTGGCCCGGCATCTGAAGGTCGATCCGGAAACCGCACTGCGTGGCGCCAATGGCAAGTTCGAACGACGCTTCCGTTTTATCGAACAGGCATTGCGCGACACCCACCGCCCCATGGAAGATTGCACCCTCGAAGAGTTGGACGCCCTGTGGGGTGAAGCCAAACGTCAGGAAAAGAATTTGCCCAGCTGCGGCTGAGCCGTTGCCCAAGTGAGTAAGCATCAATGAGCCTTTCCCTTCGCGACCAGTTGCTCAAGGCAGGACTGGTCAACCAAAAGCAGGCCAAACAGGTCAGCAAAGACAAACAGAAACAGCAGCGTCTGGCCCACAAGGGGCAGATCGAACTGGATGACTCCCAGCAGCGTGCTGCCCAGGAAGCTCAGGCCGAGAAGGTCAAGCGCGACCAGGAGCTGAACCGTCAGCAGCAGGAAAAGGCGGAAGCCAAGGCCCGCGCGGCGCAGGTCAAGCAGTTGATCGAAGTCTCGCGTCTGCCGAAGCTGACCACCGAGGACTACTACAACTTCGTTGACGACAAGAAGGTCAAGCGCATCTCCGTCAACACGCTGATGCGCAACAAGCTCAGCAGCGGCTCGCTGGCGATCGTGCACCATGCCGGCGGCTACGAAGTGATTCCTCGTGAAGCGGCCCTGAAGATTCAGGAGCGCGATCCGCAGCGCATCGTGCAGCTCAACGAGAAGGTCGAAGAGGTCAGTGCCGAGGATGATCCATACGCCGCGTATGTGATCCCTGACGATCTGATGTGGTAAGCGGGTTTTGCCGGGCTGCGAAGCGGCCCTGAAACGCCCGAAAACGACAAACCCCGCCAATGGCGGGGTTTGTCGTTTTCAATGCTGTGGTTTCGGTTCAGGCGGATTTCAGATCCCGCTGCCGTTCTTGCAGTTCCAGTTCGGCCTTGTAGTTGTGGGCGTCGATCTCGTTGTGGAACATGCCGACCAGCAAGTCTTGTTGATGCACATCCCAGATCCGTACGCCGGCGGCTACGCCTTCATGGGACATGTGTGAATCGTCGCGTTCAGTTACTTTTACAGTCATCTGCTAGCTCCAATCTCTGTTATCTGCAGCAAGGCGTGTGCAGGACTCTTTTATAAAATTTGTTAGCCTGCTAAGTAAACGCTCGATTTGTGCAATGTATTCTTGCGAAATCTGCAACAGCGCTGG
Source organism: Pseudomonas sp. R43(2017) (assembly GCF_002112345.1). Classification (NCBI taxonomy): domain Bacteria; kingdom Pseudomonadati; phylum Pseudomonadota; class Gammaproteobacteria; order Pseudomonadales; family Pseudomonadaceae; genus Pseudomonas; species Pseudomonas sp. R43(2017). Next base: position 369,239 of record NZ_NEHJ01000006.1, on the reverse strand, counting down.
AGCCCGCTGAATCCGCGACATTCAGTCGCAGGGCGGTAAGTTGCATGACAGAAGTTTCATTTTGGTGCGGCTGAAAAGTGCTTTTTCCAGTCGAAAAAAAACGCCCCGAACCAGTCGGGGCGTTTTCATGTGCGGCTCAGCGGAAGGGAATTACTTGCCTTCCCAGCGCTTCAGCACGAGGGTGGCGTTGGTGCCACCAAAGCCGAAGCTGTTGCTCATCACGGTGTTGATGGTGGCGTTCTCGCGGGTCTTGGTCAGCACCGGCAGATCGGCCACTTCAGGGTCCAGTTCGTCGATGTTGGCGGAACCGGCGATGAAGTTGCCTTCCATCATCAGCATGCAGTAGATCGCTTCGTGAACGCCGGCGGCGCCCAGGGAGTGACCCGACAGGCTCTTGGTGGAGCTGATGGCCGGGGCCTTGTCGCCGAACACTTCACGCACACCTTTCATTTCCGCGACGTCGCCGACCGGAGTCGAGGTGCCGTGGGTGTTCAGGTAGTCGATCGGGGTGTCGACGGTGGACAGCGCCTGCTGCATGCAGCGGATCGCGCCTTCGCCGCTTGGAGCCACCATGTCGTAGCCGTCGGAAGTCGCGCCGTAGCCGACGATTTCCGCGTAGATCTTCGCGCCACGGGCCAGAGCGTGTTCCAGCTCCTCGACCACGACCATGCCGCCACCGCCAGCGATGACGAAACCGTCACGGTCGGCGTCGTAGGCGCGGGAGGCTTTTTCCGGGGTGTCGTTACGCTTGCTGGACAGGGCGCCCATTGCGTCGAACAGGAACGACTGGCTCCAGTGCTCCTCTTCACCGCCACCGGCGAACACGATGTCCTGCTTGCCCATCTGGATCTGTTCCATGGCGGTACCGATGCAGTGAGCACTGGTGGCGCAGGCAGAGGCGATGGAGTAGTTCAGGCCCTTGATCTTGAACGGCGTGGCCAGGCACGCCGAAACGGTGCTGCTCATGGTCCGCGTTACACGGTATGGGCCAACGCGCTTGACGCCTTTCTCGCGCAGGATATCCAGCGCTTCCATCTGGTTCAGGGTCGACGCACCGCCCGAACCTGCAATCAGGCCGGTACGCGGGTTGGATACCTGCTCTTCGGTCAGGCCGGAATCGGTGATGGCGTCTTTCATGGCCAGGTAGGCGTAAGCCGCTGCGTGGCCGACGAAACGATAGATCTTGCGATCGATCAGTTCTTCAAGGTTGAGGTCGATGGAGCCGGAAACCTGGCTACGCAGACCCATTTCGGCGTATTCCGGGTTGAACCGGATGCCAGGGCGGCTTGCACGCAGGTTAGCGGAGACGGTCTCTTTGTCATTGCCCAGGCACGAAACGATGCCCAGACCAGTGATAACGACGCGGCGCATGCGAATAACCCTTAGAAGTTGTCAGTGGAGGTGAACACGCCGACGCGAAGGCCTTCGGCGGTGTAGATTTCGCGACCGTCGACAGTCACCGAACCGTCGGCGATGGCCAGGTTCAGCTTGCCCTTCAGGACGCGTTTGATATGAATGTTGTAAGTGACTTTCTTGGCGGTCGGCAGGACCTGGCCGAAGAATTTCACTTCGCCCGAACCCAGCGCACGGCCGCGGCCCGGCAGGCCTTGCCAGCCCAGGAAGAAACCGACCAGTTGCCACATGGCGTCCAGACCCAGGCAGCCCGGCATCACCGGATCGCCCTCGAAGTGGCAAGCGAAGAACCACAGGTCAGGGTTGATATCCAGCTCGGCGACCAATTCACCTTTGCCGTACTTGCCGCCTTCTTCGCTGATCAGGGTGATGCGATCCACCATCAGCATGTTCGGGGCGGGCAGTTGCGCGTTACCTGGGCCGAACAGCTCACCGCGACTGCAGCGCAGCAGGTCTTCCCGAGTAAAGGCGTTTTGTTTGGTCATGCGAGCTCCTCAATAATCCCATGCGGCAGGTGGGGCAAATCTTCCCGACCGATCGACGCGTTCATGCCTCGAACCGGCAGCCTACTCATAGACTATTGCGTTGTGGTGAAAGTCACAGCACCAAGGACATGAATGTACACTTGTGCACTGAAATTTTTATTCAAGCCCCTTTTGAGGCTCGTTCGGGTGCCTAAGACTGCCGCACTTTCGCTTTTCACGCCAGTCGCAGATGCTCGAAAGGGCCTCTCTACTGCACCCAGCGCTGCAGAATCTGCTGCAGGTCATTGCGTTTGAATGGCTTGGCCAGGTAATCGTTCATGCCCGCCGACAGGCAGTTTTCCCGGTCGCCCTGCAAGGCGTTGGCCGTCAGGGCGATGATCGGCACATGGCCGCAGCCGGGCAGGCGGCGGATCTGTCGGGTCGCTTCGTAACCGTCGATGATCGGCAAACGGCAGTCCATCAGGATAGCCTCGAAACGACTGCCTCCGGCACTGCGTACAGCCTGCATGCCATCGGTGGCGACGCTTACAGTGAAGCCCAGGCTGCGCAGCATGGCCTCGATCACGGTCTGGTTGACCGGGTTGTCCTCCACCAGCAGGACATTGCGGCCTTCGCCGTGAGCATTGCCATCGATTGCGCGCGGCGCTGCGAGCATCGGCAATGCCTGCTTATATAGAGCCAGCGGAATTTCCAGGGTAAACACCGAGCCGCGACCTTCTTCGCTTTGTGCGCGCAAGGTGCCGCCCATGCGTTCGGCCAGGGTGCGGGCGATCGGCAGGCCCAGACCGGTCCCGCCATAACGACGCGAAATCGAGCTGTCGGCCTGCTGGAACGCGTTGAACATCAATTCCAGGCTTTCCGAAGAAATCCCGATGCCGCTGTCGCGCACCGAGCAGGTGAACCACAGCAATTCGTGATCCAGCGACTGCCACTGCGCCTCGATGCTGACGCGCCCCTGTTCGGTGAACTTCAGCGCATTGCCCACCAGATTGACCAGAATCTGCCGGATCCGCGTCGGGTCACCCTGTACCTGCAAACCGCGCAGGTCTTCGGGAATCCGCAGTTGCAACTCCAGGCCACGCTGTGCAGCGCTGTGCTGGAACGATTGCGCGCAAGCGCCGATCAGGTCGGCGAGGTTGAACGGAATGTGCTCCAGCTCCAGTTCCGAACGCTCGATGCGCGAGAAATCCAGAATGTCGTTGATCACCTTGAGCAAATGCTCGGTGGACTCGGAAGCCAGCGCCGCGTACTCGATCTGCTCCTCGGTCATCTCCGTGGTTTCCAGCAATTGCAGCATGCCCAGGACACCGTTCATTGGCGTGCGCAGTTCATGGCTCATCATGGCCAGGAAGTCCGACTTGGCGTTGTTGGCCTTTTCCGCCTCTTCACGAGTCTGGATCAGTTGCGCCATGGCCTGGTGCTGTTCGCGACTGGCCTGTTCCAGCGCCTGGGCCAGATTGTTGATGTGCTGCGACAAGGCCCCCAGCTCGGTGTCATCGACAATCGGCAACGGCGTCTTGTAGTCGCCGTCCTGAATCGCCTTGACCGCATTGCCAATGTCGCGGATCGGCTGCGACAGGCTACCGGCCAGGCGACGCGCCAGAACGAAGGTGAAGAGCAGGGCGAACAGCGCCAGGATCCCGGCCTTGAGCAGGATTTCCTGTTGGCGCTGACTGAACGCATCGTTGGAAAGGCCGACGATCACCCGCCCCAGATAATCCTCGCTGGCACCGCCGTTATTGGTCTTGCCGTCCTGAAAGAAATCATTGTGCAAGGCAATCCGTTGCAGCCGCACCGGTGACTGGAACACTTCGACCTGATGCGGGCGTTTGTGCGTATCCGATGGTTGTTCGACATACGCCAGAATCCGGTTGGCGCTGTCCTGGATTTCGAGAAAGCGCACATTGGGCGTGGCCAGTGTGGCTTTCAGCAGGCTTTCCAACACCTCGTTGTTGCCGGAAATCACCCCGTACTCGGTAGCGGGCGCGAGCTGGTTGGCGATCAGTTGGCCAGTGTGATTCAGCTCCTGGCGCAAATCCTGGATGCGCACGAAGGTGAAAAAACTGATCAACAGCAAGGTCAGCAACAGCGCAGGACCCAGGCTGATCAACTGGGTGCGGGTATTGATGTCCCAACGGCGGAAAATCATGGGCGGCGCTCTCCTTCGGCCAGCTCTGCGGCAACAGACGCTTCATTCATCGGCTCTATTCCTAATGAACGAGCCACCTGCGCATTGCTTGAAACTTTAAAACGCCCGGGATAGAGCGCTCTCGGCCAGGCGGCCGGTGGGCGGTCGAGCAATTCGTCGAGCACCGTCAGCCAGTCACTCTGGTCGCTGTAAGTACTGGCGAGGCTGCCGGCGCGCACGAACGAGACGTTCGGACCGATCAGCGCCAGTTGCCGCGAATAGCTGCTGAGCAGCAGGTTCTTCGCGGTTCTCGGGTTGTACAGGTCAGGGTCGTCGAGACCCAGCAACACATCGCTGTTCTTCAGTACGGTCTGCAAGGGGCGGCTGTCGTGGGTGTTGTCCCAGCGCTGCGGGACGATTTGCAGCTTCAGCGGTTGGGCGGCCGATTGCAGTTCCTTGAGCAGGAACTCGCTGTGCTGATCGAACAGCACGCCGACTCGCTGAGCCTGAGGCAGGATCCGTCGGATCAGTTGTAACTGGCGACTTAGCGGCGGATCGCTCCACAGCAGACTCAAATGCGGCGGTTGCGCGCTGCCGAAGCGTTGCCTGGCCTGCAAACGGCTGATGCGCAGGACCAGCGTCGCCGGCCCCTGGGGTTCCTGCATGCGCCAGTCGAGGCTCGGCAGGTCCAGCAGAATCAGGCGCAGGCTGGACGGCAGCTTGCCCGGTGCCGGCAGGCTCGCCAGTGGCTGGAAATGCACGCGATCGGTGGGACGCAGTTCGCTCAGGGCCTGGACGAACGATTGCACGCCGGGGCTTTCCTCGGCGCCGGTCAGCAGAATGTCGGCCGCCTGTACCGCCACGCCGTGCAGCCAGGCAGTCACGAACAGACACAGCCCCGCCAGCCATTGGGCGGCCGTTGGCATCTTTCGTGACATGGCGTAACGCATCTAGAACTCCAGCTCGGCGCTGAAGTACATCACCCGGCGTTCGTCGTAATTGTTGTCGACGAACGTGGTTGGCTCATTGTCCAGACGCTGTTGCAGCACCCCGGCCAGTTGCAGTTGAGCCTTGCCCAGCGGGATGCGTTTGGCGATGCGCGTGTCGACCCGCTCGAAGCGATAGCCGTTGAGTGCATTGTCGCCGTAATAGAAGAGGGCACTGTTCCAGCCCTGGCCCCAATCGTGCAGCCAGCCGGCCGAGCCGCTGTTGCGCGCGGTGAACTGCTGGTCCAGCGGGTTGCTTGCCTCAGCGTCGACGTAGGCGTAAGTCAGGCGCAGTCGATCGGCCGCACTCAGGCGCCAGTCCAGCTGGGTTTCGGTGCCGCGAAAGCGTGAATCGTTGGCGTTGCTGGCGATGTACTGATTGTTGCGCAGTGGTTCACTGATCATCCCGGTGATTTCGTCGTAGAACAGCTTCACATCCAGCGCCAGGCCCCATTCCGGGAAAAAGCCGTTGTAGCCCAGTTCCCGCGAGCGCATGTGTTCCTGGTCCAGATCGCCGGGGCCCCGGGTCTTGACGAAGTAACGGGCCGAAGACTGGCCATAGGCAGAGGGGCGCAGGTTGGTCACCTGATAACTCCAGTTGACGTTGTTCTCGAACATGTCCGGCGAGCGGATCGCTTCCGAGTACACCGCACGCAGGCTGTGGCGCGGGTTGATCAGGTAATTGACGGCAAACCTGGGCGTCAGCGAACTGCCGATCAACTGAGTGTTTTCAAACATGGCGCCGCCCTGCAACAGCCAGTGCTCGCTGGCGCGCCATTCCAGTTGGCCAAAGGCGCGCCACGTGGTGTCGTCCAGGGTTCCGTTGAAATAGGTCTCGGAATCGGCCCGGTCGTAACGATAGTTCAGGCCGCTGACCAGACGCAGACTGTCGGACAGACTGAGGGTGTCCTGCAACTCCAGGTCATAGCGCGATTCCCGGGCACTCTGGTCGATGTCGCCGCACAGGGTCCGGCTGGCGCCGTTACGCCATTGATCGAGCACCTGATTGGCCAGAGCCATTTCCGTTGGCGTGCCGGGGGCGGCACCGGGCCCGGTGTAGCGGGTGATGTTGCGCGCCAGTTGTTCGGTGTAATTGGGGTTCAGTTGCCACAGTTCGGTCAACTGTGGGCTGAACGACACCTCGGCGTCGCAGGCTCGCCAGGTCTGCTGGCGGTCCCAGTGTTGCGCCGAGCCTTGTACATAAAGGCTGTGGTCGGGGTTGATGTCCAGGTTCCAGCGAACCGAACCGGCGTAATCCTTGGCGATCACGTCGGAATTATTCCCGGCAGCGGTAATCCCCGAGAACACCGGGCGATAGGTGTAAGGCCGCTGGTTGGTCCCGTCCTTGGCGTTGAGCTGCCAGTCCACGCTCTGGTTGTCGCTGAGGGTCTGGCTGACCGCAAGACTGAAGCGGTTCAAGCGGCGACTGTCGCGGTAATCGGCGCCGGTGCGGTCGCTGTCGAAGCCGTCATCTTCCTGGCCCGACAGCGACAGACGCAGGTCGCCGCCGTTCCAGCCCGTTCCCTGGCTGGCATAGAAGTCGTTGATGCCCCGTTGGCCACGGGTGATTTTCAGCCGAGTGCCGTGGCTGTCGGCCGGGTTGCGGGTGATGATGTTGACCACCGCCATCAGCGCGTTGGCGCCGTAACTGACGGTGTTCGGGCCGCGAAAGACTTCGATGCGTTCGATGTCTTCCATGGCCACCGGGATGTCGCTCCAGTCCACCGTGGCCAGGCCGGCGCGGTACACCGAGCGGCCGTCGATCAGCACCTGCATGCGCCGCGCTTCGGTGGCGTTGGTGCCGTGATAGTTCACCACCGCCTGATTGCCGCTGATGTTGCCGACCATCATCCCGGGCACCAGGCGCAGCAATTCGCTGATGTCCCGGGCACCGCTGGCGTTGATCAGTTCGCTGTCGATCACGGTCATGCTGCCGGGGACTTCCGCTGGTGACTGTTTCAGGCGCGTGGCCGTGAGAATCTGGGGCAAGGCCTCGCCGTCGAGAAACAGGTCGTCCGCCAGCAACATCGGGCTGAACAGCAGCGCCAGCAGCAGGGACGAACGCGGGGAGGGAGTGCCAGAAAACACGACGCAGCCTTGATAGCAAAGAATTGGCGCGCATGTTAACCGAGGACAGTGACTTTTCCAGTCACGTTGCGGGCATTTTCCTCGGTTTTATTGGTCTTCTTCCTACAAGTGCGGGTAATTGACGCCGGGGCTGTCCGAGAAGGGGCCGCTCCGTATAATGCCCGCATCGCCACTGGTATGGATTAACGGATTACATATGACTGAACAGCGCCCGATTGCGGTCCTGGGAGGCGGAAGTTTCGGTACCGCCGTGGCCAATCTGTTGGCCGAGAACGGCCATCAAGTCCGGCAGTGGATGCGTGACCCCGAACAGGCCGAGGCCATCCGGGTCAATCGCGAGAACCCGCGTTATCTCAAGGGCATCAAGATTCTGCCGGGCGTGAAGGCCGTCACTGACCTGCAGGAAACCCTCGATGCCTGCGAGTTGTGCTTTGTTGCGTTGCCATCGAGTGCACTGCGCACGGTACTGGCGGCGCATGCCGAGCGCCTGAGCGGCAAGATGCTGGTCAGCCTGACCAAGGGCATCGAAGCCCACACCTTCAAACTGATGAGCCAGATCCTCGAAGAAATCGCCCCGCAGGCGCGCATCGGCGTGCTGTCCGGGCCGAACCTGGCGCGGGAGATCGCCGAGCACGCGCTGACCGCCACGGTGGTCGCCAGTGAAGACGAAGAACTGTGCAAAGAAGTACAGGCCGCATTGCATGGTCGCACCTTCCGCGTCTACGCCAGTGCAGATCGCTTCGGCGTGGAGCTGGGCGGCGCACTGAAAAACGTCTACGCGATCATTGCCGGCATGGCGGTGGCGCTGGAGATGGGCGAGAACACCAAGAGCATGCTGATCACTCGCGCCCTGGCCGAAATGACCCGGTTTGCGGTGAATCAGGGCGCCAACCCGATGACCTTCCTCGGTCTGGCCGGGGTGGGCGACCTGATCGTCACCTGCTCGTCGCCGAAAAGCCGCAACTATCAGGTCGGTTTCGCCCTCGGTCAGGGTTTGAGCCTCGACGAAGCGGTGTCGCGCCTTGGTGAAGTGGCTGAAGGGGTCAACACCCTCAAAGTGCTCAAGGCCAAGGCCCAGGAGGTCGGGGTGTATATGCCGCTGGTCGCCGGGCTCCACGCGATCCTGTTCGAAGGGCGCACGCTGGAACAGGTGATCGGCCTGTTGATGCGCGCCGAGCCGAAGACCGACGTCGACTTCATTTCCACCAGTGGTTTCAACTGATTGCCTTTTATTTCAGGGCAGGGGAGCTAGACATGAACGATCCGAAAACCGAAGCCAAGTACGAATCCATCCTGCTGCGGGTGTTGTGGATGATCGTCTACATCGTGGTCTGGCAGGTGGCGCAGTTCATCCTCGGCGCGGTGGTGCTGGTGCAGTTGATCTATCGTTTGATCTATGGCGCCCCGAGCGCCGGTCTGATGAATTTCGGCGACAGCCTGAGCCAGTTCCTGGCCCAGATCGGCCGGTTCGGCAGTTTTCACAGCGACCAGAAACCCTGGCCGTTCGCCGACTGGCCGGCGCCGCGTACCCCGGAAGGTGAAGCGCCACACGTCGTCGCGCCGGCACCGCATCCGGCCCGGGATGAGGAACCCAAGCTATGAAACTCTGGGTATTGCGTCACGGCGAGGCCGAGCCCTATGGCTCGCGCCCCGATTCGGAGCGGGAACTGACCGCTCACGGCCGCAAGGAAGTGCTCAGCAGCGCCGCCCGATTGATGGGCCAGCCACTGACGGCGATATACGCCAGTCCGTACTTGCGGGCGCAGCAGACTGCGCAGCTGGTGCGCGAGGCGCTGGGGTTCGAGCCGGAGATCCGCACGGTCGAATGGCTGACACCGGAAGTCGATCCGGACCGCGTCGCCGAGCAACTGGTGTCGGTGAGCAACGTGCTGCTGGTCAGCCACAATCCGCTGGTCGGGCATCTGCTCAGCTACCTGCAACACGGCGCCGGTTATCCGCCGGAAAAGGTCAGTACTGCCGGGCTCGCCGAGCTTGAGCACAGCGAGCTGCTGATCGGCTCGATGACACTCAACAGCCTCAAGCATCCGTGAAATTTTTTGTATGAAATAGTCAACCAAGCACTTGCTTGGTTGACTACGCTTGCTCCATCCCAAAAAGAAAGGAGCGAGTCGCATGTCTGCTGCTTTTCGATTGCCGCTGGACGTGTTCTACGAGCGCGAGGCCCGGCACCCGCGCCAACGCTTTCTGGTGCAACCCGTCGGCGGTGGTCAGGTCGAGACGCTGACCTGGGCCGATGTAGGCCATCAGGCCCGCTGCGCCGCACACTGGCTGCGCTCCCGGGAGTTGCCCCAGGGCAGCCACATTGCCCTGATCTCGAAAAACTGCGCGCACTGGATCATCGCCGACCTGGCGATCTGGATGGCCGGGCATGTTTCCGTGCCGCTCTATCCCAACCTCACGGCCGACTCGGTCAATCAGGTCCTCACCCATTCCGAAAGCGTCTTGGCGTTCGTCGGCAAACTGGATGACTGGCCGGGGATGTCGGTGGGTGTGCCGACGAATCTGCCGACCATCAGCTTGCCGCTGCATCCACCGGGCGAGTTCGATTTCAACTGGGGCGACCTGCAACGTTATTCACCGATCCAGGACGATCCGCGACCTGCCGCCGAACAACTGGCGACCATCATTTACACCTCCGGCACCACCGGCCTGCCCAAAGGCGTGATGCACAGTTTTGCCAACCTAGGGTTCGCAACGACTCGCGGCACGCAATTGTTCGGCCTCAATGAAAACGATCGGCTGCTGTCCTATTTGCCGCTGTGCCATGTGGCTGAACGGATGTTCGTCGAGCTGGCGTCGATCTATACCGGGCAGACGGTGTTCTTTGCCGAGAGTCTCGATACTTTTCTCGACGATCTGAGACGGGCGCGGCCAACGGCGATGTTTGGCGTGCCGAGGATCTGGACCAAATTCCAGATGGGCGTCTACAGCAAGATCCCGGCGAAACGTCTGGATTTTCTCCTGGGTCTGCCCTTCATCGGCAAACGGATCGGCCACAAGGTGTTGGCCGGATTGGGCCTCGATGCCTTGCGCGTGGCCCTGTCCGGTGCAGCGCCGGTGCCGCTGACCTTGTTGCGCTGGTATCAGAAGCTCGGGCTCGACGTGCTGGAGGTCTACGGCATGACCGAGAGTTGCGGCTATTCGCACATCTGCCTGCCGGGGCAATACAAGGAAGGCTGGATCGGCCGGCCATGTCCTGACGTCGAGGTGCGCATCGACGAGTCCGGCGAAGTGCAGGTGCGCAGCCAGGCCAACATGCTGGGCTATTTCAAGGAACCACAGAAAACCGCCGAGACCCTGACCGCCGACGGCTTCCTGCGCACCGGCGACAAGGGCGAGCAGGACGCCGAAGGCCGTTTGCGCCTGACCGGGCGGCTCAAGGAAATCTTCAAGACCAGCAAGGGTAAATACGTCGCACCGGCGCCGATCGAAAACCGTCTCGCCGTGCATACAAGAATCGAGCAGGTCTGCGTGGTCGGCGATGGTCTGAGTGCACCGCTGGGGTTGTGTGTGATCTCGGCAGCCGGGCATGAAGACGCACGGCCGCAACTGCATTCGAGCCTGGAAAAGCTGCTGGAGGAGGTCAACGCCGTGCTCGACAAGCACGAACGGTTGCGTCGTCTGGTGGTGGTCAAGGACAGTTGGGCGGTGGAAAACGGCTTCCTCACGCCGACCCTGAAGATCAAGCGCAACGTGATCGAAGACACTTACGGCGCGCGCTTCGAAGAATGGAGCGAGCGCAGCGAGGCGGTGCTGTGGCAGGATTGAGCGTCGATCAAAACAACAAAGGAAGCCTGCGATGACCTTGTGGCGCACCACTCCGAACATCGAGCAGTTGAACGCAATCCAGAAAAACACCATCGGCGAAGTGCTGGACATCCGCTTCGAGTCCTTCGACGAGGAGTCGCTGACGGCCAGCATGGTCATCGACCATCGCACCCATCAGCCTTACGGCCTGCTGCACGGCGGCGCCTCGGTGGTGCTGGCCGAGACCGTCGGCTCGATGGCCAGTTACCTGTGCATCGATGCCAGCAAGTTCTATTGCGTGGGGCTGGAGATCAACGCCAACCACCTGCGCGGCCTGCGCAGCGGCCGGGTGACGGCGGTGGCCAAGCCGATTCACATCGGCCGCACGACCCATGTCTGGGACATCCGCCTGACCAGCGATGAAGGCAAGGCCAGTTGCGTGTCGCGGCTGACCATGGCCGTGGTGCCGCTGGGCGAGCAGCCGCCGGCACGCTGACCGATCCGTCATAGCCCTGACCGGACTGTCATCATTCCTGGCAGTTACGGTCATTGCTGTGAAGCGCGGTCTTACGGACAATCAACGCCACGTTTACCGCCCATGGATTTACCCGTATGTCGCAACCGATCTTCTTCGCCCACGCCAACGGTTTCCCTTCCGGCACCTACGGCAAGCTGTTCTCGGCGCTGGAGCCCGAGTTCCGGGTGACGCATCTGGAGCAGCATGCACACGATCCGCGTTTTCCGGCGGGTGACAACTGGTACCACCTGGTGGACGAGCTGATCCATCACCTGCAACAGCAGGACGAGCCGGTGTGGGGCGTTGGCCATTCTTTCGGCGGAATGCTGCACCTGCACGCCGCACTGCGTTGCCCTGAGCTGTATCGCGGAGTCGTGATGCTCGATTCGCCGGTGCTGACCCGCACCGATCGCTGGGTAATCCGCGCAGCCAAGCGCTTTGGCTTCATCGACAAACTCACCCCGGCCGGTCGCACCTTGGGGCGGCGCGAAGAGTTCGCCGACCTCGACAGTGCCCGCAGCTACTTTGCCGGCAAGACCCTGTTCCGCGGATTCGATCCAGAATGCTTCGACGCCTACCTGCAACATGGCTTGCACAAGGTCGGCGACAAGTTGCGCCTGCGCTTCGATCCGGCCACCGAAATCAGCATCTATCGCGGTGTGCCGCACACCAGTCCGGGGCGGACCCGGCAGCTTCAGGTTCCGCTGGCGGTGGTGCGCGGGCACAAGAGTCGCGTGGTGATGAACCATCACACCCGGTTCGTCGGCCGTCTGCCTCAGGGCGAGTCGCTGACGATGCCCGGCGGTCACATGTTTCCCCTTGAGCGGCCGCAGGACACCGCGCAGTTGCTGAAAAACCTGTTCAGTCGCTGGGAAAACCGCCAGCACAAGGATTGCGCATGAGCCCGTCGGTCGAAGAAGTGCGCCTGAGCCTGCCGCATATCGAGCTGGCGGCACACATTTTCGGCCCGGAAGACGGGTTGCCGGTGATTGCCCTGCATGGCTGGCTGGACAATGCCAACAGCTTCGCTCGCCTGGCGCCGAAGCTCAAAGGCTTGCGCATTGTTGCGCTGGACATGGCCGGTCATGGTCATTCGGGGCATCGCCCGGTCGGCGCGGGTTACGCCTTGTGGGATTACGCCCATGACGTGCTGCAAGTCGCCGAACAACTGGGCTGGCAGCGCTTCGGCCTGCTCGGGCATTCGCTGGGGGCGATCGTTTCGCTGGTGCTGGCGGGGTCGTTGCCGGAGCGCATCACCCATCTGGCGCTGATCGACGGGGTGATTCCTCCTACGGATAAAGGCGAAAACGCCGCCGAACGCATGGGCATGGCACTGCAGGCACAGCTTGATTTGCGGGAAAAACGCAAACCGGTCTACGCGACCCTCGACCGGGCCATCGAAGTGCGCATGAAAGGCCTGGTGGCGGTCAGCCGTGAAGCCGCCGAACTGCTGGCGCAACGCGGCCTGATGCCGGTGCCCGGCGGTTACACCTGGCGCACCGACAACCGTCTGACCCTGCCATCGCCGCTGCGTCTGACTCAGGAGCAGGCGATGGCCTTCATCCAGCGCATTGCCTGTCCGACGCAATTGGTGGTGGCGGCCGACGGCATGCTGGCCAAACACCCCGAGCTGCTGGAGCGTCTACCCTTTAGTCGGGAACAGCTGCCGGGCGGGCACCATCTGCACCTGAACGACGAGTCGGGTGCGGTTCTTGTCGCAGACTGTTTCAATCGGTTCTTCGCCATTCCTTGACTTGCCCCGGGCAACTGTCGAGGCTGGGCGGGTTGAAATGGGAGACAACCACAATGGATTTCTACACCGCTGCGAACCCGAATAGCCAGAAAGGCGCCCCGGCCATGCCGATCCGATGAGCCTGTCCATGCGATCTTTCAGTCTGCTGGCGCTGTGCTGTTTCAGTCCCGTGTTGCTCGCTGCCGACCTGCCGGGCAGTCAGGATCTGCCGATCGTGCCGCGTCTGGCCGATGCGCAGATCGTCGACTATCGCCCTCCCGTGGAGCTGGAGCGGATATACCCGATGGGCTCGATCCGCAAGATCAGCGGCCAGTTGCGTTTCGACGGTCAGGTCGGCGCCCGTGGGCAGACCACCTCGGTCACCTACGAACTGCCGCCCGAACATTCCGCCAATGAAGCCTTCACCGTCGCCCGCGAGGCCCTGCAAAAACAGGACGCCGAGCTGTTGTTCTGGTGTCAGGCCAGGGATTGCGGTGAAAGCAGCCTGTGGGCCAACGAGGTCTTCGGCAACGCCAAGCTGTATGGCGCCGACGAGCAACAGGCCTATCTGCTGCTGAGGCTCGCGGCACCTCGCGACAATACGCTGGTGGCGCTTTACAGCATCACTCGCGGCAATCGCAAAGCCTATCTGCATGTCGAGCAGTTCGAGGCCGCCACGCCGTTGGGTGAGTTGCTGCCGACATCGGCGACCCTGTTGCGCCAGTTGAAAGACACCGGCGAGCTGAAATTGCCGAAACTGGCTGACGATCCGGATGACACCTGGCTGCGTCTGCTGTCCCGTGGCCTGAACCTCGACACGACGTTGCGGGTGACGGTTTCCGGGCTCAAGGCCGAAGCCTGGCGTCAGGCACTGATCACGCAGGGTGTGCGGGCCGCACGTATGGAGACCGGCAGTGTCGAAGGCGTCGGCCTGCGCATCGATTTGTTGCGATAAGGTGTCTGCGGCGGACACGCCCGGCGTGTTCGCCTACTCTTTGCCTGACTGACTTTTTCGAGATTTCACATGCCCAATAATGATCGTCTGCTGGTGCAGATCCTGTTGCTGGTGTTGTTCGGCGCCAGTTTCTGGGTGATGGCACCGTTCTGGTCGGCGCTGTTCTGGGGCGCGGTGCTGGCGTTCGCCAGTTGGCCATTGATGCGCCTGCTGACGCGCTGGCTCGGCGGACGCGAATCACTGGCGGCAAGCATCTTGACCCTGGGCTGGATGCTGCTGGTGGCGGCACCGCTGGTCTGGCTGGGGTTCAACCTGGCCGATCACGTGCGCGATGCCACCGTGTTCATCAAGGATGTGCAGGTCGATGGCCTGCCGGAAGCGCCGGCCTGGCTCGGCACGATTCCGCTGGTGGGGGAGCGGCTGGTCGGTTTCTGGAACAGTGTCGATCAGCAGGGGGCGGCGTTGATGGTGTCGCTCAAGCCTTATCTGGGGCAGGTGGGCAACTGGCTGCTGGCGCGCAGTGCGCAGATCGGCGGCGGGATTCTCGAGCTGACCCTGAGCATTGTCTTCGTGTTCTTTTTCTACCGTGACGGGCCGCGGCTGGCGGCGTTCGTGCACAGCCTGCTGGAACGGTTGATCGGCGATCGTGCCGGGTATTACATCGAACTGGTGGCCGGTACGGTGCAGCGGGTCGTCAACGGGGTGATCGGTACGGCGGCAGCGCAGGCGATCCTGGCGTTGATCGGATTCTTGATTGCCGGGGTACCGGGGGCACTGGTGCTGGGAATCGTGACGTTCCTGCTCAGCCTGATTCCGATGGGGCCGCCGCTGGTGTGGATTCCGGCCACGGCGTGGCTGGCCTGGAAGGGCGAGTACGGGATGGCGGTGTTTCTCGGGATCTGGGGGACGTTCATCATCAGTGGCGTGGACAACGTGCTCAAGCCGTATCTGATCAGCCGTGGCGGGAATCTGCCGCTGGTGATTGTGTTGCTCGGGGTGTTTGGCGGGTTGATTGCGTTCGGGTTTATCGGGTTGTTTATCGGGCCTACGCTTTTGGCGGTGGCTTATAGTTTGTTGACGGATTGGAGCAAGAGTCAGGTTCGGGTTGAGGATCGGCGTTGATGGTGGGCCTTGGCGGCCTTTGGGCCGGCCAGGCTTTGGATCTACTGTGTACATATCCGTTTCTTCGGTAACGGCGGCTTATGGTTTCGCCCTTACGGCGACTCACTTTTTTGACAAACGCCTCAAAAAAGTAAGCAAAAAAACGCTCGCCCCGGCGTTCGGCCCTCGCAGGCTCGGGTTCCTTCGCTCCGGTGTCCCTCCGGGGGCATCGACTTCGTCGATGAGTTCGGCTTCGCCGCACGGCACTACGTGCCAATCCCCGGATGAACACCTCCACTCAGCCTTCCGAAGGGGCGGGTGGATCAAGATCAAAAGCGTTGTCGAGCTAACGCTCATCCTGTTTTTGGATTACCTCACGTCGCCACATTCAAATACTTGCCCACCGACGCCGTACTACCGAGCGAATACTGCTTGCTCAGATTGGCAATCATCCGGTTCAACGCTTCGGTCGTGGTTTGAGTGGTACTGGCGGTCTGTTCATCGCTCGGACGCTGGCGTCCCGCCTGTAACGCGGCTTTCAACTCATCACTGCTCACGCCACCACTGCTGTCGCTATCCAGCACTTTGAGCAGCGCCGCGCTGGTGTCGCTGTTGGAGGACGAGGTGCTGTCGCTGGCCTGCAATGCGCTGCTCAACTCGGTCGCCGTCACATTGCCGTCGCCGTCTGCATCGAGCTGGCTGAACAGTTCGTCACTGGAAACCCGGGGTGGTGGCGGTGGCGGGGTGAGGCTGGCGGTGAGTTCGTCCTGGCTGACGACGCCGTCTTTGTTCTTGTCCAGGGCGGAGAAGATTTTGCTGCTGTCGGCGGTGCTGCCGGCGCTGGTCAGGCCGCTGCTCAGTTCGTCGCTGCTGATGGCGCCGTCGCCGTCGGTGTCGAGGGCCTTGATCAGGGCGTCGGCCAGGTCGGTGTCGGGGGCCTGGTTGTGGTCGGGTGGTGGCGGTGGGGCCATCGCGGCCATTTCTTCGGCGCTGAGGCTGCCGTTGCTGTCGCTGTCCAGTTCGCCGAATTGTTTGCTCAGGTTGACCAGCAACCCGTCACTGGATTTTTGCGACAGGGCGCTGTTCAGTTCGTCCTGATCCACCGCGCCGTCGCCGTTGCTGTCGAGTTTGGCGAACAGTTCCTTTTGCAGTTGCTGGCTGCGGGCGTTTTGTGTGGAAGTGCTGCTGGTGCTGGTATAGCTCGTGTAGTTGCTGACGCTACCGATCATGGGCTCACTCCTTGTAATGGAAAACCGGTTCATGAACCGGCGCTTGCAGACTCAAGGCGTGAGGTGTCGCAGGTATATGGGTTTTGTACCGGACGGTACACAGTCGGGCTTACAGTCGTGGCAGGCGAATCACGGCAGTGAGGCCGCCGCCGGGCGTCTCTTCGAGATTCAACTGGCCACCCTGGCGTTGCGCGGCTTCCCGGGCGATGGTCATGCCCAGGCCGACGCCACCGGAGTTGCGGTTGCGCGAGCCTTCCAGGCGGAAAAACGGCTCGAACACGGCTTCACGTTTGTCCGCTGCGATGCCCGGGCCGCGGTCGATGACGCGGATCAGCAGGTGTTCGCGCTGATCCTGCAGCTCGATGTGTGCTTGCCCGGCGTAGCGCAAGGCGTTGTCCATCAGGTTGTTGATGCACGAGCGCAGGGCCATTGGCTGAACCGCCAGGGGCGCGCAATGGCCGCTGACCTGCACGTCGGCGCCCTGATCCTGGGCGTTCTCGCACAGGGATTCGACCAGTGCCTGCACGTCCATCATCTGCAGTGCTTCGCTGGTGCGTTGTTCGTGCAGGTAGGTGAGGGTGGCGTCGAGCATGCCGATCATGTCGTTCAGGTCCTGACGCATCTGGCCCTGGAGTTTGTCGTCGTCGATTTTTTCCAGGCGCAGTTTCAGCCGCGACAGTGGCGTGCGCAGGTCATGGGACACGGCGCCGAGCATGCGCGCGCGCTGCTGAACCTGTTCGCGAATCCGCTGCTGCATCAGGTTGAAGGTATGGGCCGCCTGCCGGGCCTCGCGCGGACCGGACTCTTCCAGCGGCGGGCTGTCGAGGTTTTCGCTGAGGCGTTCGGCGGCGTCGCTCAGACGCTGGATCGGGCGGCTCAGGAGTTTGGCGCCGTACCATGCAGCGATCATCAGCGAGATGAACTGAAAGGTCAGTGGCACCAGCGGCCCGCCGAACCAGGGGCGCGGCGGTCGATGGGCGAAGCGCGGTTCCGGTGGCGGACGTTGTCCTTCGACGCCCTGGGAAAACTCCGGCGGCGGAGGGGGGGGAGGCGGGCCGTAATGGTGGAACCAGGCGAAAGCCAGCAGGTGCGCCAGGACGATCGCCACGAACAGCACGCCAAACAGGCGGCCGAACAGCGTGTCGAAGCGCCCCCGCATCAGCCGATGTCCCGTGCGTCGAACAGGTAACCCTCACCGCGTACGGTCTTGATCAACTGCGGGGCTTTCGGGTCGTCACCGAGTTTTTGTCGCAGGCGCGAGACCAGCAGGTCGATGCTGCGGTCGAAGGCCTCGATCGAGCGACCACGGGCAGCGTCCAGCAACTGTTCTCGGCTGAGCACCCGGCGCGGTCGTTCGATGAACACCCAGAGCAGGCGGAATTCGGCGTTGGACAGCGGCACCACCAAGCCATCGTCTGCGATCAACTGGCGCAGGACGCTGTTCAGGCGCCAGTTGTCGAAGCGAATGTTCGCACGCTGTTCGGTGCGGTCGTCGCGCACCCGGCGCAGAATCGTCTGGATGCGTGCTACCAGTTCCCGAGGTTCGAACGGTTTGGCCATGTAATCATCGGCACCCAGTTCCAGGCCGATGATGCGGTCGGTGGGTTCGCAACGGGCGGTGAGCATCAGGATCGGGATGTCCGATTCCGCGCGCAGCCAGCGGCACAGCGACAGACCGTCTTCGCCGGGCAGCATCAGGTCGAGCACCACCACGTCGAAATGCTCGGCCTGCATCGCCTGGCGCATGGCCGCGCCGTCGGTGACGCCGCTGGCGTGAATGTTGAAACGGGCCAGGTAGTCGATCATCAGTTCGCGGATCGGCACATCGTCGTCGACGATCAGGGCGCGGATGCTCCAGCGCTTGTCGTCTTTCTGCTCTTCATTCACGGAGACTTGGGAGTTGTGCATGAGGCTGTTCATCTGCCAGTAAGCCGCCAACCACAAAGATAGGCTGCGAGGTTGTGGTTTCAGCATAGGCGTCCGGCCGTGAGGCGGGAAGGGCTGCTGTAAGGACTTGTTGCGGCTGGCGAGGCTAGCGCGGGCGCATGTTGTCGGCGTGTCGGTTGTGTATCGGCTTCGACACAATACCTTGCAAGGCTATGCTGATCACGTCCGGCGCGACGATTTACCGATCATCGGGTGCCGCGCCGCCGCCGGTTCCGCTACAATGCGCGCCGATTTCGACTTGCCTGAGAGCCCATCCATGTCCGCCTGCCAGACTCCTATCATCGTCGCCCTGGATTTCCCCACCCGTGACGCCGCACTGAAGCTGGCCGACCAGTTGGACCCGAAACTGTGCCGGGTCAAAGTGGGCAAGGAACTGTTCACCAGCTGTGCCTCGGAAATCGTCGGAACCCTGCGCGACAAGGGTTTTGAAGTCTTTCTCGATCTGAAATTCCACGACATTCCCAACACCACGGCGATGGCGGTCAAGGCCGCTGCCGAGATGGGCGTGTGGATGGTCAACGTTCACTGCTCCGGTGGTCTGCGCATGATGGCGGCCTGCCGTGAAGAGCTGGACAAGCGCAGCGGCCCGCAGCCGTTGCTGATTGGCGTGACCGTGCTGACCAGCATGGAGCGTGAGGATCTGGCGGGTATCGGTCTGGACATCGAGCCGCAGGAGCAGGTGCTGCGCCTGGCAGCGCTGGCCGAAAAGGCCGGGATGGACGGTCTGGTGTGCTCGGCGCTGGAAGCCACGGCGCTGAAAACCGCGCATCCGTCGCTGCAGTTGGTGACGCCGGGCATTCGTCCGGCCGGCAGCGCCCAGGACGACCAGCGTCGTATCCTGACCCCGCGTCAGGCGCTGGATGCCGGTTCCGATTATCTGGTGATCGGCCGTCCGATCAGCCAGGCGGCGGATCCGGCCAAGGCCCTGGCTGCGGTGGTTGCCGAACTGGCCTGAGCGAACAGCTGAAGATGCAAAGAAGGGAGCCTGATGGCTCCCTTCTTTGTTTCAGATTTGTTTTCAGACCTTCAACACCAGTTTGCCGAAGTTCTCGCCGCTGAACAGTTTGCCCAGGGTTTCCGGAAAGGTTTCCAGACCTTCTACGATGTCTTCCTTACTCTTGAGCTGCCCCTTGGCCATCCAGCCGGCCATTTCCTGGGCGGCGCTGGCGTACTGCGCCGCGTAATCCATCACCACGAAGCCTTCCATGCGCGCGCGGTTGACCAGCAGCGACAGATAATTGGCCGGGCCTTTGACCGCCTCTTTATTGTTGTACTGGCTGATGGCGCCACAGATCACCACGCGGGCCTTGAAGTTCAGACGGCTGAGCACCGCGTCGAGGATATCGCCGCCTACGTTGTCGAAATACACGTCCACGCCTTTCGGGCATTCGCGTTTAAGGCCGGCCAGCACGTCTTCACTCTTGTAGTCGATGGCGCCGTCAAAGCCCAGTTCATCGATCAGGAACTTGCACTTGTCCGCCCCACCGGCAATACCGACCACCCGGCAGCCTTTGATCTTGGCGATCTGTCCGGCGATGCTGCCGACCGCGCCCGCGGCACCGGACAGCACCACAGTGTCCCCGGCCTTCGGTGCGCCGACATCGAGCAGGGCGAAGTAGGCGGTCATGCCGGTCATGCCCAATGCGGACAGATAAACCGGCAGCGGTGCCAGTTTCGGATCGACCTTGTAGAAACCTCTTGGATCGCCAAGGAAATAATCCTGCACGCCAATGGCACCGTTGACGTAGTCACCGACGGCAAACCCCGGATTGTTTGACGCGACGACTTTGCCTACGCCCAACGCGCGCATGACTTCGCCCAGACCCACCGGCGGGATGTAGGACTTGCCCTCATTCATCCAGCCGCGCATGGCCGGGTCGAGGGACAGGTATTCGTTCTTGACCAGAATCTGCCCTGCCGACGGCTCGCCGACCGGGACTTCCTGATAGGTGAATGTCTCGCGGGTGGCGGCGCCCACCGGGCGTTTGGCGAGCAGGAACTGGCGATTGGTCTGGTTAGTCATGACAGGCACTCAACGGGATGAAGCCTTGTTGATAGACCGTCCTCGGCGATGCCGCAAGGTTGGCTGACGAGGCGAATGCAGGCCGATCAAGCAGGGTGATAGTGGCCCGCACGGGTTCATCACTGCGATTCATGGGTGGTCAAACGGCCGTCTGATAGTGCTGCCGCCGGGGAGGTGGCTGTGGCTATGCTGCCTTCATCAATCCCCCGCATTCGAGGACATAACAATGAGCATGACGTTTTCCGGTCAGGTCGCCGTCGTCACTGGCGCCGCCAACGGTATCGGTCGCGCGACCGCCCAGGCATTCGCCGCCGAAGGTCTGAAAGTGGTGGTCGCCGATCTGGATGCCGCCGGGGGCGAAGGTACCGTGGCGCTGATTCGTACAGCCGGCGGCGAAGCGACCTTCGTGCGCTGTAACGTGACCGTCGAAAGCGAAGTGAAAAATCTGATGGACGAGGTGATCAAGACCTACGGCCGTCTCGACTATGCCTTCAACAACGCCGGGATCGAAATCGAGAAGGGCAAACTGGCCGAGGGCTCGATGGATGAGTTCGACGCGATCATGGGCGTCAACGTCAAGGGCGTCTGGCTGTGCATGAAGTACCAGTTGCCGTTGCTGCTGGCCCAGGGCGGCGGGGCGATCGTCAACACCGCGTCGGTGGCTGGGCTGGGTGCTGCGCCGAAGATGAGCATCTACGCCGCCTCCAAGCATGCGGTGATCGGTCTGACCAAGTCGGCCGCCATCGAGTACGCCAAGAAGAAAATCCGCGTCAACGCGGTATGCCCGGCGGTGATCGATACCGACATGTTCCGTCGCGCCTACGAGGCCGACCCGAAAAAAGGCGAATTCGCCAACGCCATGCATCCGGTGGGTCGCATCGGCAAGGTCGAGGAAATTGCCAGCGCCGTGCTGTACCTGTGCAGCGATGGCGCCGCGTTCACCACTGGCCATTCGCTGGCCGTGGACGGAGGCGTGACCGCGTTCTGAAAAGGCATCTGTTAATGCAGGAAAAGACCCGCCCGACAGCGGGTCTTTTCGTCTGTGCCCGGTTCCATGTCATTGATAAACAATGTGTTTCAAATAGTTAGAAGGGTGGCTTTTGACGTCTTTGTCGCACAGCCTGACCGGCGCGGCTGTGATTTACTGCTGCGGGCAAAACGGACAGGAGTTTGTGCACTCATGGAATTGAGAATTGACCGACAGGCAATGGTGCCGGTCGTACAGCAGATCGTGGATGGATTGATCAAGTGGATCGTGCAGGAACAGGTGCCGCCTGCCACGCGCCTGCCATCCATTCGACAGATTGCGCGATTGAATCTGCTCAGCCAGTCGTACGTCATGGAGGCTTGCGAACGTCTGGTGGCACAGGGTGTTCTCGCCTCGCGGCAAGGGGCGGGGTTCATGGTCTCAAGCACATTGCCGGCGTGTTGCAAGTCGTTCGACAGTCCGGCTTTCGAGGGCGAACGCCATGGCTGTGATACGGATCCGCATTGGCGCGGCGGGTTGAAACTGGGTGACGGGGTTTTGCCGGAGAGCTGGCGAGAGTCCGATGATCTCGCCTATGCGATCCGTCAGGTGGCCCGCACCGACATGGCCAGCCTGTTCAACTACAACACGCCCCTCGGGCTCCCCGCGCTGCGCGAACAGATTGTCAAACGGCTGGGAATGCTCGATATCACCGCCGATGAAGATTGTGTGCTGACGACGGCCGGCGCCAGCCACGGGCTCGATCTGATCGTGCGCACGCTGTTCCGGGCGGGGGATTGTGTGGTGGTGGAAACGCCGGGTTATGCGCCGCTGTTCGATCTCTTGCGGCTGCACGGCGTGCGCATGCTGGAGGTTCGCCGCACGCCTGGCGGGCCTGACCTCGAGGCGCTCGAGGCGTTGTTGCGGCAGTTCCGGCCGGCAGCGCTGTTCATCAACAGTCACCACCACAACCCCACGGGGAGCTGTCTGGCGCCGGCCGTGGCGCGGCGCATTCTGCAATTGAGCAAAATCTACGACCTGCTGCTGATCGAAGATGACGTCTACGCCGATCTGCATAACGGCAGCGGCACGCGCCTGGCGGCACTGGATGAAGACGGGCGGGTGATTTACGTCGGCAGTTTTTCCAAGACACTGAGCAGCTCGTTGCGGGCAGGCTTCGTGTCGGCCAGCCGCGAGGTGATCGAGCAACTGGCGCGGGTCAAGATGATCAGTTGCATGGGCACTTCAAGGTTCAGCGAGGCCGTTCTGGCGGCGCTGCTGGCCAGCGGTGCGTATCGCAAACTGGTGCAGCGCCAGCGCCAGCGGCTCAATATCGATCGCGCGGCGGCCCTGCAGGCGCTGGAGGATGCCGATTGGGAGGTGTTCGGCAAACCCACCGGCGGGCTGTTCATCTGGGCCCGTTCGCCGCTGACGAATGATGAGCACCTGCGCAGGCAGGCCTTGCATCATGGTGTGCAATTGGCATGCGCTTCTTCCTTCAGTCCCAGTGGTGAAGCCAGTGACTGGCAGCGGATCAATGTGGCCTATGCTTGCGATCCGAGGGCGCGGCAATTCTTTCGCAGTACGGCCGTGGATCGACCTCAAGTGTTCTGAAAACGACGCAGGCCTAGCTTTTTGCCATTATTCCGACGCCAGAGTCTTGTGCTGGTTCATGGCCGTTGCGACTCTTCGGCAACAGACTTTGGCAGGGGACTACGCGCAATGATTTCGGCCGTGCAAGGACGTTTTGCCAACCTCGGTATGGCGAAAAAA
Organism: Pseudomonas sp. R43(2017); assembly: GCF_002112345.1. Classification (NCBI taxonomy): domain Bacteria; kingdom Pseudomonadati; phylum Pseudomonadota; class Gammaproteobacteria; order Pseudomonadales; family Pseudomonadaceae; genus Pseudomonas; species Pseudomonas sp. R43(2017). The sequence goes on along the minus strand of NZ_NEHJ01000006.1, from coordinate 346,127 downwards.
CTGGGTATCGGGTTTGTGCTGGTATTGCTGCTGACTGCCTTGGTGGCGGCCATCGGCGTCTGGTCCCTGCAGACCATCAGTCAGCGCTTCGACGGGCTAAAACAGATGTCCTCGCTCAACAGTGGCCTGCTGAAAGTGCGCCTGCTGGAGCAGGATTACGCCCTGCACGGCAATCCGAAAACCGCCGATGCCTTGCACGAGGGTGTGGATGGCCTGGTCGCCATGGCCGATCAGCTCAAGGCCCAATCGCCGGGCAATGAGTCGGTCATGAACGATGTCCAGCAGTCTCTGGGCGCATATCGCAAGGCATTCGATGAGTTCGTGTCGCTGACCCAGGCCAAGGATCTGGCGCTGGAAATGGCCAGTTGGTCGGTGTCCAGCGTCGCCAACAACCTCGATGTCCTGCAGGCCGGGCTCGCCGATGACGGCGCCTATACGCTGAAAGACAGCGAGGGCAAGGACGGGGCGCAGTTCATCGAGCAGGCCAGTCAGGTCAGCCAGGTCTCGCGCCTGATGCTGCAAGCCATGAACGAGGCGCGGGTAAGGCTGGATCAGAGTCGCAAGGGTGATGACAGCGCCAAGGGCAACATCGAACAGGCCGCCCAGGCCCAGACGCAAGCCGAACAACTGAAATCCACGGTCAAGGACGAAGGCTATCTGACGGTTCTCAATGAAGTGTCAGGGCACATCGCCGGTTTCAACGACAAGCTCGCCGAGTACACCGGCCTTCTGGCTCAGGAAAAAACCGTCTACGAGCAACTGCATCAGCGTGCCGCTGAGGTAGTGGAGCGGGTCGATCAGGCCTATGTCGCCCAGGACGTCGCGATGCAGGGTGAGCTGAAGAAGAACTCGGTGCTGATCATCGGCTCGTCGGCGCTGGCGCTGCTGGTCGGGCTGATTGCGGCGTGGGTGATCACCCGGTTGATCGTCGCGCCGTTGCGCAGCGTGATGCTTGTCGCTCAGCGGATCGCCGCCGGTGATTTGAGTGCTACGGTGGAAGTGACTCGTCGTGACGAGATCGGCCAGTTGATGCAGTCCATGCAACAGATGGGCGCGGGCCTCAGCAGCATCGTCAGCGGGTTGCAGGCAGGCATTGAACAGTTGGCCAGTTCCGCGCAATCGCTGTCGGCGGTGACTGAACAGACCAACCTGGAAGTCAGCAGCCAGAAAGAGGAAACCGAGCAGGTTGCCACGGCCATGAACCAGATGACCGCCACCGTCCATGATGTGGCGCGCAATGCCGAAGAAGCCGCACTTGCGGCGCAGACCGCCGACGGCAAGGTCGAGAGCGGTCAGCAGGTGGTGCGCCAGAGCATGGCGCGGATCGAGCAACTGGCGGATTCGGCGACGTCGGCCAGTTCGAGCATCGAAAGCCTGAGCGCAGAAATCCAGAACATCGGCACGGTGCTCGAGGTGATCAAAAGCGTCGCCGAGCAGACCAATCTGCTGGCGCTCAACGCCGCGATCGAAGCGGCGCGGGCGGGCGAGCAGGGCAGGGGCTTTGCGGTCGTCGCCGATGAAGTCAGGGCGTTGGCCCGACGTACGCAGCAGTCGACCGAAGAGATCGAGCGACTGGTCAGTGCCTTGCGCTCGGCGGCGCATTCGTCGGTGCAGCAGATTCAGAGCAGTGGCGAGCTGGTGAAGCTGGCGGTGAGTGATGCATTGCAGACTGAAAGTGCGCTGGGGAGTATTGCGGCGGCGGTTTCGTTGATTCAGCAGATGAATCAGCAGATTGCAGCGGCGGCCGAGGAGCAGAGTTCGGTGGCCGAGGAGATCAATCGCAGTGTGACGAGTATTCGGGCTAGTGCGGATCAGTCTTCGATTGCGATGCGCGGGAATGCGGCTTCGAGTGTTGAGCTGGCGCAGCTGGGGAGTGAGTTGCGGGGGATGGTGGGGCACTTTCGGCTTTGACCTTGGCGGCCTTTGGGCCGACCAGGCTCTGGGTGTTCTTTGTGAATATCCGTTCCTTCGGGTGTTGCTGCTGGCGGTTCCGCTCTTACAGCGGCTCACTTTGGCAAACGCCCCAAAGTAAGCAAAGGTCTGGGCCCCTGCGTTCGGCACCTCGCTTTGGCTCGGTGTTCCTTCGCTCCGGGATTCATCCGGGGGCATCGCCTACGGTTTGCTTCGCTGCACCTCCTCTCGATGTGTTTGGCTTCGCCAAACGGCGCTGCGCGCCCACCCCCGGATAAATCCCTCCACTCAGCCTTCCGATGGGGCCGGTACGTCAAAAGCGGTACTCGAGCTAACGCTCATCGTGTTGAGTGGTGAAAGCCAAAGCCAAAGCAGGTGCGGGATGTGGGCTTTTAAGACCTGAGTTCACCTCGGTATCTCACGTCGGCGTACTTCACTCAAACACCTCGGTCGGCCCCCTCTCCCTACGGGCGGTCCGACGTGTCGGGAGGGGTAGGCGGGCGGCGTTCCGATGAGGGCGCTTTTGATTTTGATCTTTCCAGCAGCCAATAAAAAAGCCACCTCTCGGTGGCTTCTCTCAACATCTGCACTCAGTCGTAAATCACTTTTTTCTTCCAGTCCGCATCCGCTTCGACATCCTTGAGGCCGGCAGTCAGCTGGTTTTCTTCGCCTTCGACCGGGGCGATCTTGTCCATGACCTGGGCGTTGGCGCGGGCCAGGAGTTTTTCCAGGTATTGGAGTTGTTCGGCGTAGATCTGCGGATCCTGCTGTTTGCGCAGGTATTGCACGCCGCGTTCGAAGGCGAGCCGGGCCTGGCCTGGCTGGTTTTGTTGCAGGGCGTGCTGGCCGAGGTTGTTGAAGAACTCGATGTGCAGCAGCACCAGGATATGGCGCACTTCACGGATCCAGTGCTTGGCTTCGTTCGGTGGCAGGAAACCGTCCTGGGCGGCGCGGGTGATCTGGCCGTGGAGGGCTTCGAGGAGGAAGCGCACGTCTTTGGCCTTGGCTTCGGTCTGGATCGGCGCCGGCGGGTTGTTGACCGGGATCGATTCGCCCTGGGCGACGAGGGCGCTCAGTTCGGTGATGCGGGCCTTGGTGGTGGCGCTGGTTTTTTCCAGATTCAGCAGGCGCTGGCAGACGTTCAGTTCCAGGCGGGTCATCAACAGCTTGAGGGCCGGGGTCATGAACTGGCCGGGGAAGGTTTCGGTCAGTTCGCCACAGCGGCGCAGGCGGTCGTTGAGTTCGACCTTGGTGCGAGCCTTCTCCAGTTTGGTGTTCTCCACCACATGGTTCATGTAGCCAATGGCGATCAAGATTGCGATCCCGGCTATGACTAGCAGGGTGATCATGAGTGGTGTCACCGGTAAGACCTCTTAATAGGGTTCGCGTGCGAGTGTAGTAGCTCGGCATATGGGAGCCTAGCGCCGCTCGACGGGTTGGATCAGCGAAGCTTCATCTGTATCGGCCGCAAGCCTGCTTATATAAATGCTGGCCCTTGGGGTACAGATTGCCATCACCTGTGCCGTGGACTATAACGCCTTGGCGAGTGTCGGAATATAGGCGTCAATCGTCGGGCGACGGAAAAGTCCGAATCGGCTCGTAAAGCAGGGCGAAGTCATTGATTTAAATAAATTTATATCAGGGGGTTGACGACCTTCCAATCCATCCATAGAATGCGCGCCACTTGCAGCGTAAAGCACACAGCGAAACGCGGCAGGGAGTGAATGTTGTAGTGTGTCCCCTTCGTCTAGTGGCCTAGGACACCGCCCTTTCACGGCGGTAACAGGGGTTCGAGTCCCCTAGGGGACGCCAATGCGGGAATAGCTCAGTTGGTAGAGCACGACCTTGCCAAGGTCGGGGTCGCGAGTTCGAGTCTCGTTTCCCGCTCCAATTTTAAACGGCAGTGCCTTCGGGCGGTGCTGAGTGAAACCAGAACCAAATCTTCGGATGCGGATCTGGACACCGAAACACACACCATGTGTTCCGGGTAGCGTGTCCCCTTCGTCTAGTGGCCTAGGACACCGCCCTTTCACGGCGGTAACAGGGGTTCGAGTCCCCTAGGGGACGCCATTTGCGGGAATAGCTCAGTTGGTAGAGCACGACCTTGCCAAGGTCGGGGTCGCGAGTTCGAGTCTCGTTTCCCGCTCCAAATTCAAGAAGCGCCGCTCCGCAATGAGCGGCGTTTTTATTAGTGAAAGTTGTAGCCTGTCCCCTTCGTCTAGTGGCCTAGGACACCGCCCTTTCACGGCGGTAACAGGGGTTCGAGTCCCCTAGGGGACGCCATTGCGGGAATAGCTCAGTTGGTAGAGCACGACCTTGCCAAGGTCGGGGTCGCGAGTTCGAGTCTCGTTTCCCGCTCCATATTCAACAAAAACGCCGCTCAGTGATGAGCGGCGTTTTTGTTTGTGCGTTATTTGTCGCGCCATAAAAAAAGGACCTCACGGTCCTTTTTTGTGGCCCCGCCAAGGTGGCGGGCCGGTGTCGCGATCAAAGTTTCGGCAGTTGCCCGATCCGTCCCATCATTTCGGTAACGATCTGCAGGTCCAGCAGGAACTGGTCAACGGTCTTGAACTCGCCGTCGGTGTGACCGGTGTATTTGACCTCAGGTCGGGCCAGACCGAATTGCACACCGTTGGGCAGTTCATGCACCGAGGTGGCGCCGGCAGAGGTGCCGAACTCGTGTTTCATGCCCAGATTTTCGGTGGACACGGCCAGCAGCGCTTTGACCCACTCGCCTTCAGGGTTGCGGTACATCGGCTCGGCGATCGAGTAATCGAAGTTGACCGCGACGTGGGTTTTCTTGCTCCAGGCCGCCAGTTTGTCGGCGATTTCGGTCTTGAGCACTTCCGGCGATTTGCCCTTCGGCACGCGCAGGTTGACCGCGAGTTTGAAGGTCTTGTCGTCCATCCCGACATAGGTCAGCGAGGTGGTCAGCGGGCCCATGAAGTCATCGGCGAAACCGACGCCCAGCTTGCCACCCTTGTAGTCCAGGCCCCAGTTGTCGGCGGCGTAACGGGCAGCATCGGTGATGTGGTTGTGTTTGAACGCGATCTTGCCATCCACACTGTGGATGAAGTCCAGCATGCGGGCGACCGGGTTGACGCCGGATTCAGGCTCGGAAGAGTGCGCGGACACGCCGGTAACGCTGAGTTTCACGTCCTTGTCATCGACCTTGGCATTTACTTCGAAATCGCCGCCATGTTGTTTAGCGTATTCGTTACCGGCCTTTTGCAGGCTGGCGGCCAGTTCAGCAGGCTTGTCTGTCAACAGAGTGACGACCGAAACCGATGGAATCTGGTTGGTCGCCATGCCGCCGGTCATCGAGATCAGCTCCGCGCCTTTGCCCTCGGCCTTGCGCTTGGCGAATTTGGCCATGACCGTGCCGTAGCCTTTCTCGGCGATCACCACGGGGTAGCCGCCATCCAGCGCCAGGTTGTACTCGGGCGTCGGGTTGCGTTCGAAGTAGTAAGGAATCGCGTCGCCGGTGGTTTCTTCGGTGGTGTCCACCAGCAGTTTGAAATTGCGGGCCAGCGGCAGCTTTTCTTCCTTGATCACCTTCATGGCATACAGCGTCACCACGATGCCGTTTTTGTCGTCCTCGGTGCCACGGCCGTACATGCGGTCGCCGATCAGCGTGACCTTGAACGGGTCGAGTTTGGTGCCGTCCTTCAGCACCCAGTTTTCCGGTGTCACTGGCACCACGTCGGCGTGCGCGTGAATGCCCACGACTTCCTTGCCGCTGCCGTCGAGAGAGATCTCGTAGACACGGTTGTCGATGTTTCGGTAGTTCAAACCAAAGGACTCGGCCAGGTCCTTGATCTTGGCGGCGATCTTGATGAATTCAGGATTCTCGTGCTGGGCGACACCCTCTTTGCGATCAGTCGGGATCTCCACCAGTTCGCGGAGGGTTTCGAGAGCGGCCTTGCCGTATTTCGCCCGGGTGTAGAGGCCCAGCAGGCGATAGATTTCGTTTTGCTGCTCGGCAGTCAGTGTCTTGTTGTCGAGAAACGCGCTGATGGAAGGGCGCAGGTCGTCGGTCTTGCTCAGGTCGCTCTTGGCCACTTCGCCGAGGAACTGGCGGAAATCACTGACCTTGGCATCGCTGAATGTCTTGAGGATGGTCGCGCTTTGCTGCGGTGTGATGTTGGCGTGGGCGGGCAGTGTCACAGACGAAAGGCTGGCCAGAATCAGGGTCGACGCGGCCAGTTGCTTGAGTGAAAAATCCATTGCTAAGGGCATTCCTTTGCAGGTGGTAAGTAGGAAGTGTCTGAGCGATGCGTCAGACGGTTTCGCAAACTAACACTGCAAGCGAGTGATAGGGGAGCCCCCGAAGTGGGACGCGTCGCACAGAAATGCAAAAGCGGCGCAGAATCGAAAAAGCCCGTCCAATCTGTCTGGAACGGGCTTCTCCGATCAGCATGTTTACATCGACAACACCAGTCGCCCGGCAAACAGGATCAAAATCACCCCCATGCTGCGCTCGAACCAATGGCCCATGCGCATGAACAACAGCCGCACTTTGCTGCTCGAAAAGAACAACGCAACGATCACGAACCACAACGCGTTCACGCTGCACATCCACAGCCCGTACAGGGCCTGAATTTCCAGCGGCGTGCTGGCGCTGATGATCGTGGTGAAGATCGCCAGGAAAAACAGCGTGGCCTTGGGGTTGGTGGCGTTGGTCAGGAAACCGGTGGAAAACGCCTTGAACAGCGATTGTTCGACCAGCGGTTCATCGCTGGTCTTTTCGCCTTCCAGCGTTGTCTTGGGTTTGCTGCGGATCAGGCTGATACCGAGGTAGAAAATGTAAGCGCCGCCCACGACCTTGGCCACCGTCAGCAGCCACGGCGTGGTGTGCATCAAGGCGCCGACGCCCAGCAGGGTATACAGCACGTGCACGGAAATCCCCGCGCCGATGCCCAGTGCCGTGCAGATGCCGACCAGCCGCCCGAAACGCACACTCTGGCGAATGGTCACGGCGAAGTCCGGGCCGGGAGCGACCACGGCGAGAAAGTGGATGGTAGCCAGCGCCAGAAACTCGCCCAGGTAATTCGATGTCATTTCAGCTCCAGAAAGTCAGGGGTGATGCATTGCCGCGATAGCCGACAAAAAACGAAAGGCTCAAGCGCGGATCTGCCACGCCCGGCGTTACCGAGTGCATGCGACGCGAATTGAACATGATGAAATCCCCCGGTTCCGGGCGAACTTCAAGGGCGGGTGGGCCTAGCAGTGCCGGGTCGATGCCATAGCTGTCGCCGCGCATTTCATCGAAGCGGTCCGGTGAAATGTCGTCTTCCCACATCTGCAGCGCGCCGCCCTCGGTCGGCATGTTCAGGTAGACGTTGCAGGCGAATTGCGCCTCCAGGCTGCGGGCCTGGAAACTCTCCGGCGCATCCTTGGCGAAAATGTCGTGGTGGGCGAGGAAGCAGACGCCGGGTTTGACCACCCGTGACAGACCGACGTACATCTTGCGTCCGTACAGGTTTTCCAGATGGGCACCTGCCGGCCAGGATTCGTCGAGCATGCAGCGCAGGGTATCGATCGGCGAGGAGTAGGGCGCACAGCGATTGCGCAGTTCGGCAATGTTGCCGGTGGCGCGTTCGAAGTAATCCTCGATCAGCAACGGCTGGTTTTCCGCCTCATAGAACGCCATGCCGATGCGGCCAATGCTGGGCGCGTTGATGTAACCCTCGAAGCCGGGCTCGAGTATCTTGTCGCCAATCCGGATCGCCTGGTCTTCAGGCAAAAAGCCTTTGACGCGGATGGCGAGGACTTCTTCGTTGGCCAGTTTTTTTATGCACGTCTCATCGAGACGCTCGACGTCAAGCATCATGGTTTCAGGTCCATCTAACGAGTAGTCAACGGAACCGGCGAATGCGGTTCCCCCGGCGTCGGACGCTGCAACCGGCAGCGTCCGAAATCCTCAATCCACGTTGTAGTGGACGGACAGCGTGCCCTTCTTCTGCGAAAGGGACGCGATCGTGACTGTGCCCAGATCCTTCAGGCTGCGTACATGGGTGCCGCCGCAGCCGTAGGCCGGCAGTTCACCGAAGCCGATTTCCCGCGCGCCTTCGCGCAGGGACGTCAGGCGGGGCAGGTCGTGTTCGATCCATTGCCCGATGCCGTATTGAACGGTTTGCGCATCGACGTCCTGAGCACAATCCCCGGGCTTGAATTGCACCCGGCCTTCGTCCGGCCAGTGGTGTGCCTTGATCGGCATCCAGCCCATGGCCTGAACAAAGTGGCCGATCAAATGCCCGGCGGAGTGCATGCGGGTGTTGAAGCGGCGACGCTCTTCATCGATGCGGATCTGGGTCATGCCCAGTGGTACCGGCTGGTCGACGAAATGAATGATCCGGTCCGGTTCCTGTACGACACGCAAGACCTGGCTGTCGCCGATCCAGCCCGTATCGCAAGGCTGCCCGCCACCTTGCGGGTGAAACAGAGTGGCGCGCAGCACCACAGCGAATTCGTTCTCGTGGGGCGTGCAGTCGAGGACTTCCACATTGGCCTTGAGGTCATCACTATGGAAAAAGAGGCGAAGCGTCATATTCCATGCCCTTATTAAAGTTTCTTTTTTAATTATATGAATCGTGCAATAACGTGATAATCCGTTCAAACATCAAAGGACTGTTGCGCTGTGAGCATAAATCTTCCTCTGCCGTTGCTCGGTGAAATGGCGATTTTCGTCAAGGTCGTGGAGACCGGCAGCTTCTCCGAAGCCGCTCGTCAATTGGGCTCATCACCCTCGGCGGTCAGCCGCAGTATTTCCCGGCTGGAAAAGGCATTGGCCACGCGGCTGCTGCAACGCACAACGCGCAAATTGCGTCTGAGCGATGGAGGGGAAGAGGTGTTCAAGCGCTGTCAGGAAATGGTCAGCGCGGCCCGCTCGGTGATGGAAATCAGCGGTCAGTTCACCCACGAAGCCGAAGGCCTGGTGCGGGTCAGTGTGCCGAAAGCGGTCGGACGCTTCGTGATTCATCCGCATATGCCGGAGTTTCTACGCCGTTATCCGAAGGTTGATGTGGAGTTGCTGCTGGAAGACCGGCAGGTGGATCTCATCGACGATCATGTCGACCTTGCGATTCGCATCACGGAGCGGCCGCCGGCAGGACTGGTCGGGCGGCAATTGCTGACCATCGACCATTTGCTCTGTGCGACGCCGCAATACCTGGCCGAACATGGCACGCCGACGCATCCCCATGACTTGCTCAATCACAGCTGTATCTACCTGGGCGAAACCCCGAGCGATGCGCGCTGGAAATTCAAGAAGGGCAGTAAGGCAGTGACGGTCGGCGTGCGTGGCCGGTATGCCGCCAATCACACCGGCGTGCGTCTGGGCGCTGTGTTGCAGCATATTGGTATCGGCAGCCTGCCGTATTTCACGGCTCGCTATGCCCTGGAACAGGGGTTGGTCGTGCAGGTTCTGCCGGACTGGACATTCCTGGCGTCCTACCACGGCGGGTTGTGGTTGCTGCATTCGCCGACGCGTTATCTGCCACCGAAGCTGCGGGTGTTCATCGACTATCTGGTGGAGTGCCTGGAGAAGGAGCCGACATTGAGCAAACCGGGAAAACCCAACGCTGCAAAATCGTTGGCCGAGTACGAATTGCCGGAGGGGGAAGGGTTGCTGTAACGGCGACGCAAAAAAAAGGCCCGCATGGATCACCATGCGGGCCTTTTCATTGTCTGGCGAAAATCAGTGCTTGCTGTCCTGGGCGGACATCGCCAGCAGCTGTTTTTCCTGATTCCAGTCGAACGGTTCGTCGTTCTGTTCAGCTTCGTAGCGACGTTCTTCCAGTGCCTGATACATGTCGATTTCTTCATCGGACAGGTAATGCAGGCAGTCGCCGGCGAAGAACCACAGCAGATCCCGCGGGATCAGGTGGGCAATCTGCGGATAACGGGTAATCACTTGAGTCAGGATGTCCTGGCCCAGGTATTGGCTTTCGATCGGCTCGATCGGCAGTGACGCCAGCAGTTCGTCGAAACGCTCCAGGAACAGGGCATGGCTTTCTTCGGGAACCTGATCGGCCTCACCTACGGCGACCAGGATACTGCGCAGGTGGTCGAGCAAAACCAGATGATCGGCAACGACGTTGGACACGAGATAAGTCCTCAAGAGCAAAACGGGCGCGGGAGTATAAAGCCCCTGCGCCCGTTTTTCACTGATTGAAGGGATCAGCGGATTTTGCCGTCCGCCGGTTTCAGCTCCTCTTTGTCGAAGTCATCGACATCGATCACCTTGCGCCGCGCCGCTTCCGCATCACGCAGGGTCTGGGCTTCCACCGCCTGCAACACCCCGGCTTCCAGTGCCGCATCGATGGCGTGTTCGCCGGCGACCGGTTTGACCTGGCCACTTTTGAGCGACGTATGCAGCTTTTTGTGCAAGGGTTGCGCGGCGTTCAACTGATCACAGGCGTGTTGCAGTGCACCGACCGCATCGTCCGCCGATTGCGGGCGATAGCAGCCGGCGAGTAGTTCTTCCAGCGCCGGATCGCCCTTGGCCCGACCGATGACGCCGGCCACCTCGGCACCGAGTCTGTCCGACGGGCCTTTGTGACGACGACCGAACGGGAACACGATCACCCGCAACAGACAGCCGAAAACCCGGTTCGGGAAGTTGGTCAGCAGTTCATCCAGGGCCTTTTCCGACTGGCCGAGGCTTTCTTCCATGGCCCATCTGAACAGCGGTTCCATGTACGCCGGGGAATCGAGGTCGTGATAACGCTTGAGCGCTGCGGAGGCGAGATACAGGTTGCTCAGCACGTCACCCAGACGGGCCGACAACCGCTCGCGGCGTTTCAGTTCGCCGCCCAGCAGCATCATGCTCAGGTCGGCCAGCATGGCAAACGCGGCAGCCTGCCGGTTGAGCGCGCGGAAGTAACCCTGGCTGAGTTTGTCTCCCGGCGCGTGTTCGAAGTGGCCGAAACCCAAGTTCAGCACCAGTGTGCTGGCGGCGTTGCTCACGGCAAATCCGATGTGCTTGAGCAGCAGGCCATCGAACTCCTTGAGTGCCTGATCCTTGTCCTCGCGTCCGGCGAGGGCCATTTCCTTGAGCACGAACGGATGGCAGCGGATCGCGCCTTGGCCAAAGATCATCAGGTTGCGCGAAAGAATGTTCGCGCCTTCCACGGTGATGAAGATCGGCGCACCGTTCCAGCTGCGGCCCAGGTAGTTGTTCGGGCCCATGATGATCGCCTTGCCGCCATGCACATCCATGGCGTGGCTGATGCACTCGCGGCCGCGTTCGGTGAGGTGATACTTGAGGATCGCCGACAGCACCGAAGGCTTCTCGCCCAGATCCACCGCGTTGGCGGTCAGCATCCGCGCAGCATCCATCATCCACGCATTGCCGCCGATGCGGGCCATGGCTTCCTGAATGCCTTCGAACGCTGACAGCGGAACATTGAACTGCTCACGGATCTGCGCGTATTGCCCGGTCACCAGACTGGTGAACTTGGCCGCACCGGTACCCACCGCCGGCAGCGAAATCGAACGCCCGACCGACAGACAATTCATCAACATCATCCAGCCCTTGCCAAGCATGTCCTGGCCGCCGATGAGGAAGTCCAGCGGGATGAACACGTCCTTGCCGGAGTTGGGGCCGTTCATGAACGCAGCGCCCAGCGGCAGGTGGCGACGGCCGATTTCCACGCCGGGAGTATCGGTCGGGATCAGCGCCAGGCTGATGCCCAGGTCTTCCTTGTCGCCCAGCAGGTGATCCGGGTCATAGGCCTTGAAGGCGAGGCCGAGCAGGGTCGCGACCGGGCCGAGGGTGATGTAGCGTTTTTCCCAGTTCAGGCGCAGGCCGAGGGTTTCCTGGCCTTCCCATTCACCCTTGCAGATGATCCCGGTGTCGGGCATGGCGCCGGCGTCGGAACCAGCGAGCGGGCCGGTCAGCGCGAAGCACGGAATGTCGTCGCCCCGGGCCAGTCGTGGCAGGTAATGATTGCGCTGTTCGTCGGTGCCGTAATGCAGCAGCAGTTCGGCCGGGCCGAGGGAGTTGGGCACCATCACGGTAGAAGCGAGGTCGCCGCTGCGGGTTGCCAGTTTCATCGCCACTTGAGAGTGGGCGTAGGTGGAGAAGCCCTTGCCGCCGAATTCCTTGGGAATGATCAGGGCGAAGAAACCGTGTTCCTTGATGTGGGTCCAGGCTTCGGGCGGCAAGTCCATCGACTGGCCGATCTGCCAGTCGGTGACCATCGCGCAGAGTTCTTCGGTCGGGCCGTCGATGAAGGCCTGTTCCTCGTCGCTCAGTTGCGCCTTGGGGTAGGACAGCAGTTTTTCCCAGTCCGGGCGACCGCTGAACAGTTCGCCGTCCCACCACACGGTGCCTGCGTCGATTGCATCGCGCTCGGTCTGCGACATCGGCGGCAGGGTTTTCTGGAACCAGCTGAACAGCGGCGCGCTGAAGTGTTTGCGGCGCAGATCCGGCAGCAGCAACGGAGCCGCGACGATGGCCAGTACGACCCAGAAGATCAGCAGCAACCAGCCTGGCGCGTGGCTGAAAATACCCATCGCCAGCAAATAGGCCGCGACGATGCCCAGTGCCGGCAGCGGGGCGATGCGCCGGTGGGTCAGATACGCCACGCCGACGATCAGAACCAGTATCCACAACAACAGCATATTCAATCCTCCGTGAACCAGGGCGAACGACCCTCCAGAGCTTAGACGGCATCTGCAAAACGGGGCGGTCAGAGCAAGCTGATCTAAATCGTGGGAAACCCTGGATGGCTTTTGTAGTTTCGGTGGGCAACACGCGTAGGAAATCGTTCGCAGACTCCGCGGCTTTGCGTCCATGTTTGGCCGAAACGTCGTTATCTCTGTGCTGATCCTCTCGCTAGACTCCGGGTTCACCCAGGAGAATGTCGTCATGCGCGAGTATCTGAGCCCCGGCCGCTTCATCGATAGTGACCACCCCTCGGTGATGGAGTTCGCAGAACGGCACCGTGGTGCCAGCCGCGACCCCCGCGCGCAGGCGATCAGTCTTTATTACGCCGTGCGCGAGGCGGTGCGTTACAACATGTACACCTTCAGCCGCGACCCGCAGACCTTGCGCGGCAGCTACGCGCTGGCGGCGGGCGAAAGTTATTGCGTGCCCAAGGCCACTCTGCTCGCCGGTTGCGCGCGCCATTGCGGGATCCCCGCACGCATCGGTCTGGCGGATGTGAAAAATCACCTGTCGACGCCGCGTCTGCTTGAACTGCTGAGAAGCGAAGTGTTCGCCATGCATGGTTATACCGAGCTGTTTCTCAACGATCGCTGGGTGAAAGCCACGCCCGCGTTCAACCAGAAGCTCTGCGAAATGTTCAACGTTGCGCCGCTGGAATTCGACGGCATGAACGACAGCGTTTTCCACCCATACAACAGCGATGGCGCGCTACTGATGGAGTACCTGGTCGATCACGGCCAGTTCGCCGATGTACCGGAATCCTTTTTCTTCGAACATCTGCAGAAATGCTATCCGCACCTGTTCAACGATCGGCAGACGCCACTGTCCAGTGACCTGCGCGGTGATGTCGGCAGCCGCTGATCCGGCGTATGCTGCTCGCCCACTCAATGGAAAAGAGGCGGTCATGCTGAAGATCTGGGGTCGCAAGAATTCGTCGAATGTCAGAAAACCGTTGTGGGCGGCCGAAGAGCTCGGGCTGGCCTATGAGGCGATCGATGCCGGTGGCGCGTTCGGCGTGGTCGATACGCCGGAGTACCGGGCGATGAACCCGAACGGTCGGGTGCCGGTGATCGAAGACGACGGTTTTGTGTTGTGGGAGTCCAATGCCATCGTTCGCTACCTGTTGGCCCGGCATGCGGCGAACACCCCGTGGTATCCGGCGGATCTGCAGACCCGCGCCATCGCCGACAAGTGGATGGACTGGACCACGTCCAGTTTCGCAGGTCCTTTCCGCACGGTGTTCTGGGGCGTTCTGCGCACCCCGGCGGACAAGCAGGACTGGCCGGCGATCCATGCCGCGATCAAGGAATGCGAAGGTTTGCTGGCCATGGCCGATCAGGCCCTGAAAAACCAGCCATACCTGTCCGGCAGTGAAATCGGCATGGGCGACATTCCGCTCGGCAGTTTCATTTATGCCTGGTTCGAGATGCCGATCGAGCGTGCGCCGATGCCGCATCTGGAAGCCTGGTACGCGCGACTGAAGCAGCGTCCGGCGTATCGCAAAGCCGTCATGACCGCGTTGACTTAATACCTACTATCGACACACTTGACTGTACTTGTGCGGCGGCGGCAAGCACCATTGCGCTTGTGCGCCGCGGTTGTCTCCCTCGCCGCCCGCCGTCATTCAGTCCTTTTTCTCTTCTTGGTGCGTAATCCGATATGAGTTCCGCTCTGTCCATCCGGCAGCTAACCAAAACCTACGGCAACGGGTTCCAGGCCTTGAGTGGTATCGATCTGGACGTCGCTGAAGGTGACTTCTTCGCGTTGCTCGGCCCCAACGGCGCCGGCAAATCCACGACCATCGGCATTCTCTCGACCCTGGTGAACAAGACCAGCGGCACGGTGAATATCTTCGGTCACGACCTGGACAAGAACCCGGCGGCGCTCAAGCGCTCGATCGGCGTGGTGCCCCAGGAATTCAACTTCAACCAGTTCGAAAAGACTTTCGACATCGTCGTGACCCAGGCCGGCTATTACGGCATTCCGGCGAAAATCGCCAAGGAACGCGCCGAGCAGTACCTGACCCAGCTCGGCCTGTGGGACAAGCGCGATGTGCCGTCGCGTTCGTTGTCCGGCGGCATGAAACGCCGTCTGATGATCGCCCGGGCGCTGGTGCACGAGCCACGCCTGCTGATCCTCGACGAACCGACTGCCGGCGTCGACATCGAACTGCGCCGCTCGATGTGGACCTTCCTCACCGAGCTGAACCAGAAAGGCATCACCATCATCCTCACCACCCATTACCTGGAAGAGGCTGAACAGTTGTGCCGCAACATCGGCATCATCGACCACGGCACCATTGTCGAGAACACCAGCATGCGTCAGCTGCTCGGGCAACTGCATGTGGAAACCTTCCTGCTCGACCTGAAGAACGATCTGGCGGTTGCACCGCAGCTGGCCGGCTATCCGGCCCGTCTGGTAGACGCGCACACCCTGGAAGTCCAGGTCGACAAGTCCATGGGCATCACCGCGCTGTTCGGCCAGTTGGCCCTGCAGAACATCGAAGTGCTGAGCCTGCGCAATAAAACTAATCGCCTCGAGGAGCTGTTCGTGTCCCTGGTGGAGAAAAATCTGTCGAAGGTGGCGGTATGAGTTCCGAACTGCGCCCCAACCTCGTCGCCCTCAACACCATCGTTTACCGCGAAGTCCGGCGCTTCACCCGGATCTGGCCGCAGACCCTGCTGCCGCCGGCGATCACCATGGTTCTGTACTTCGTGATCTTCGGCAACCTGATCGGCAAGCAGATCGGCGGCATGGGTGGCTTCAGTTATATGGAGTACATCGTGCCGGGGCTGATCATGATGTCGGTGATCACCAACTCCTATGGCAACGTGGTGTCGAGTTTCTTTGGCAGCAAGTTCCAGCGCTCCATCGAAGAACTGATGGTGTCGCCGGTGTCGCCGCACACCATCCTGATCGGTTACACCCTCGGCGGCGTACTGCGGGGACTGATGGTCGGCGTCATCGTGACGATCCTGTCGTTGTTCTTCACTAGCCTGCAGGTGCATCACCTGGGCGTTACCGTCCTGGTGGTGGTGCTGACGGCGACGATCTTCTCGCTGCTCGGTTTCATCAACGCCGTGTTTGCGCGCAACTTCGATGATATTTCGATCATCCCGACGTTCGTGCTGACGCCGCTGACCTACCTCGGTGGCGTGTTCTACTCGATCACCTTGCTGCCGCCGTTCTGGCAGACCGTGTCGCTGGCCAACCCGGTGCTGCACATGGTCAACGCCTTCCGTTACGGCATTCTCGGTGTGTCGGATATCCGCATCGGTATCGCGATCACCTTTATGCTGGTGGCGACCGTGGTGCTTTACTTCGGTTGTGCGCGGTTGCTGGTGAGCGGTCGCGGTATGCGTACCTGATCCATTCGGCGCTGCAATAAAAAACGGCCTCCCACTGCGGAGGCCGTTTTGCATTCACGACTGGCGACTTTTCTTGCGTCGCGCCCATTGCCGGGCGACCCACCAGCGCCAGTACAACATCACCAGACAATAGGCGAGGGCGCCCAGCGCCAGCCCGACCACCACCGAACCGAGCAGGAACGGTTGCCACAGGGTCGAGAGTTCGCCGCTGATCCACTCCCAGGTCAGAGAGTCCGGCAAGGTACGGGCGGGGATGTCCATCAGCCACGCCCCGACTTTGTAGGTGCAGTAGAACACCGGCGGCATGGTGACCGGATTGGTCAGCCAGACCAGGCTGACGGCAATCGGCATGTTTCCGCGCACGGTGATGGCCAGTGCGGCGGCCACCAGCATCTGCGCGGGAATCGGCAGGAAAGCCGCAAAAATGCCAACCGCCATGGCCCGGGCCACCGAGTGCCGGTTCAGGTGCCAGAGGTTCGGGTCATGCAGCAACTTGCCGAGAAAGCGTAAGGATTTGTGTTCCCTGATGCTCGTCGGGTCGGGCATGTAACGTTTGAATAAGCGCCGGGGCATAAGGCTTCTCGGTCGGTTAAGGCGGCAAGTATGTCTGGATTCTACGAAGCGCCCATTCAGACTTTGTGACAATTGTTGACGACGCCTGTGCCCCACAGGGGCTATGCCTGAAGAGGGGACTCTCAAGGACGGGCGTATGCGCACAGGGATGATGGCGCTGGCAGTCGGTCTGCTAGCCCCGGTTTTTTTGCCGGCCTTGCCGCCGGTCGGGTGGATGCTGTGGCTGCCGGTGGTGGCACTGATGCTGTTGCCGTTTCGCAGTTATCCGCTGGCATTTTTGCTGTTCGGCTTCGCCTGGTCGTGCATAGCCGCGCAATGGGCGCTGAATGAGCGACTGCCAGCGGAGCTGGACGGCGAGACGCGCTGGGTGGAAGGACGGATAGTCGGCCTGCCGCAGGGCGGCGACGGGGTCGTGCGCTTCGAGTTGGCCGATGCCCGTTCCCGTCACGGGAAACTGCCTTCGCTGATGCGTCTGGCCTGGTACGACGGGCCACCGGTCAACAGCAGCGAGCGCTGGCGGTTGGCGGTCAAACTCAAACGTCCCGGCGGGCTGCTCAATCCCGATGCCTTCGATTACGAGGCCTGGCTGTTGGCGCAACGCATCGGCGCCACCGGCACGGTGAAGGACGGCAACCGGCTGGCGGCGGCGCAGTGGGCCTGGCGGGACGGCATCCGACAGCGTCTGCTGGCGGTGGACACCCAGGGCCGGGGTGCTGCGCTGGCGGCGTTGGTGCTGGGCGATGGCTCGGGGCTCAGTCGCGAGGACTGGCAGATCCTGCAGGACACCGGCACCGTGCACCTGCTAGTGATTTCCGGACAGCACATCGGTCTGCTGGCGGCGGTGATGTACGGGCTGATCGCCGGGCTGGCGCGATTCGGTGTGTGGCCGTTACGTTGGCCATGGCTGCCGTGGGCCTGTGGTCTGGCATTCTCGGCGGCGCTGGGTTACGGCTTGCTGGCCGGGTTCGATGTGCCGGTGCGGCGGGCCTGCGTGATGGTTGCGCTGGTGTTGCTGTGGCGATTGCGTTTTCGCCATCTCGGTGCCTGGTGGCCGTTATTGCTGGCCTTCAATGGTGTGCTGCTGATGGACCCGTTGGCCAGTCTGCGCCCGGGATTGTGGTTGTCGTTCACGGCGGTGGCTGTGTTGATTTTTACCTTCGGCGGTCGTCTGGGGCCGTGGCGCTGGTGGCAGACCTGGACGCGAGCCCAATGGTTGATCGCGATCGGTTTATGCCCGGTGATGCTGATCCTGGGCCTGCCGATCAGCCTCAGCGGGCCACTGGCCAATCTGCTGGCGGTGCCGTGGATCAGTTTTGCGGTGCTGCCGCCGGCACTGCTCGGCACTTTGTTGTTGCCGATTCCCTATGTTGGCGAAGGCCTGTTGTGGTTGGCCGGCGGGCTGGTCGACGGGTTGTTCCATGCCCTGGCCCTGATCGCCGGGCGCTGGCCGGCGTGGGTTGCTCCATCGATGCCGGCATGGATCCTGGCGCTGGGGTGCATCGGTGCCGTGTTGTTATTGCTGCCCCGAGGCATTCCATTGCGTCCTCTGGGCTGGCCGTTGCTGCTGGTGCTGGCATTTCCGCCCCGGGAGCGGCTGTCCGAAGGCGTGGCGGACGTCTGGCAACTCGATGTCGGCCAAGGGCTGGCGATTTTGATCCGCACACGCCATCACACATTGCTGTACGACACTGGGCCGCGCTTCGGCGATTTCGATGTCGGCGAGCGAGTGGTGCTGCCAGCCTTGCACAAACTGGGTGTGGAGCAACTCGATCTGATGCTGCTCAGCCATGCCGACGCCGACCATGCCGGAGGGGCGCTGGCCGTGGCAAGCGGCTTGCCGGTCAGTCGGGTGATCAGCGGCGATCCGTCGGGGCTGCCCGAAGCGCTGAACGCTGAAACCTGTGAAAGTGGTCGGCAGTGGCAGTGGGACGGCGTAGCTTTTCATCTATGGCAGTGGGCCGGTGCCCAAGACAGCAATCAGCGCTCCTGCGTCCTGCAGATCGAAGCCAACGGCGAGCGATTGCTGTTGACCGGCGATATCGACACCGCTGCCGAACGGGATTTGCTTAACAGCGTGTTGGCGGTCCCTAATCAGTGGCTGCAAGCCCCGCACCATGGCAGCCGCAGTTCCTCATCGATGGCGTTGCTGAAGGTTTTGCAGCCTCGGGACGTGCTGATCTCCCGGGGGCAGGGCAATTCGTTCGGGCATCCGCATCCGACCGTCATCGCCCGTTACCGCAAGCAGGGTTTGCGCATCCATGACAGCGCCGAGCAGGGTGCCATTCATCTGCAACTGGGTCGGTTTCAGCCGGCCCGGTCGATGCGTCAGCAACGCCGGTTCTGGCGCGACCCGCCGCAGCCGGGGGCGGCGCACCGTTGAGTACGGTCGTCGGGGCGACGGGTCTTTATCGCGAACCGGTATGGTAAAGTGGCGCACTTTTTCGAGGGGGCTGTCACTGTGTGGGAATTGGTCAAATCCGGCGGCTGGATGATGTTGCCGATCATTCTGAGTTCCATCGCCGCCATGGCGATCGTCGCCGAACGCCTGTGGACGCTGCGCGCCAGTCGCGTCACCCCTGAGCATCTGCTGGGTCAGGTCTGGGTCTGGATCAAGGACAAGCAGCTCAACAAGGAAAAACTCAAGGAATTGCGCGCCAATTCGCCGCTGGGTGAAATCCTCGCCGCGGGCCTGGCCAACTCCAAGCATGGTCGCGAGATCATGAAAGAGTGCATTGAAGAAGCCGCCGCCCGGGTCATCCACGAGCTGGAACGCTACGTCAATGCTCTGGGCACCATCGCCGCCATGTCGCCGTTGCTGGGTCTGCTGGGTACGGTGCTGGGCATGATCGATATTTTCAGCGCCTTCACCGGTTCCGGCATGACCACCAACGCTTCGGTATTGGCCGGTGGTATCTCCAAGGCGCTGATCACTACGGCGGCGGGCCTGATGGTCGGTATTCCGTCGGTGTTCTTCCACCGTTTCCTGCAACGCCGCATCGATGAACTGGTGGTCGGCATGGAGCAGGAAGCGATCAAACTGGTGGAAGTGGTGCAGGGCGACCGTGACGTCGATCTGGCCGGGGGCAAAGCGTGAAATTCCGTCGCAAGCCCCGGGAAACCATCGATATCAACCTCGCGTCGTTGATCGACGTGGTGTTCATTCTGCTGCTGTTTTTCGTCGTGACCACCACCTTCACCCGCGAAACCCAGCTGCGCGTCGATCTGCCGGAAGCGGTCAGCGGCTCACCGGCCGAGGATCAGCAGGTCAAGCAACTGGACGTCGCCATCAGCGCTGAAGGCGTGTTCTCGGTGAACAACAGGATTCTGCCGAAGAACGACCTGGCGACCCTGATGGAAGCCATGCAGAAAGAAGCCAACGGTGACACCAACATGCCATTGTCGATCAGTGCCGATGGCAAGACCCAGCACCAATCCGTGATCACCGCCATGGACGCGGCCGGCAAGCTCGGTTTCAGCCATTTGCGCATGACCACGGTCGAGGCGGCACCCAAATCCTGATGGCCATGTCCGATCGTCTGCTCGCCGCATGGTATCAGGGGCACCCGGCCCTGACGCTGTTGCGGCCGCTGGAGTGGCTGTATCGCCGCGTGGTGGCTGGCAAGCGTCAGCGTTTTCTCGACGGCGAGGGCGAGATCTACCAGTCGCCAGTGCCGGTGATCGTGGTCGGCAATATCACAGTGGGTGGCACCGGCAAGACGCCGATGATTCTGTGGCTGATCGAACACTGTCGGCGCAGCGGATTGCGGGTCGGTGTGGTCAGTCGCGGCTACGGCGCCAAGCCACCGCAGTTGCCGTGGCGGGTCGAAGCCGATCACGGCGCCGACATCGCCGGTGACGAACCGCTGCTGATCGTGCAGCGCACCGGTGTGCCGCTGATGATCGACCCGAATCGCGGTGCTGCCGTCAAAGCCTTGCTGGCCAGTGAGCCGCTGGACCTGATCCTGTCCGATGACGGCATGCAGCACTATCGACTGGCACGGGATCTTGAGCTGGTGCTGATCGACGCCGCCCGTGGGCTGGGCAACAAGCGCTGTCTGCCCGCCGGCCCATTGCGTGAACCGATCGAACGTCTGCAAAGCGTCGATGGCGTGCTGTTCAACGGCGCTCCTGAGGATCGCGAGGACGGTTTCGCTTTCCGTCTGCAACCCACGGCGCTGGTCAATCTGCTCAGCGGCGAACGCCAGCCGCTCGAACATTTTCCAGCCGGGCAGTCGCTGCATGCGGTCGCCGGGATCGGCAATCCGCAACGTTTCTTCAATACCCTCGAAGCGCTAGACTGGCGGCCTTTGCCCCACGCGTTTGCCGACCACGCCGAATACAGCGTGCAGGCCTTGAGTTTCACGCCGTCATTGCCAGTGGTGATGACCGAGAAGGACGCGGTGAAGTGCCGCGCCTTCGCTGCCGCCGACTGGTGGTACCTGGCGGTCGATGCCGTGCCGTCGCCGGCCTTCGTGGCCTGGTTCGACACGCAACTGATGCGCCTGTTGCCGGATCGTCTTTTGCCTTAAACCGTTTTTATCCAGGGAATGTTCATGGACACCAAATTGCTCGACATCCTCGCCTGCCCGGTCTGCAAAGGCCCGCTCAAGCTCAGCGCCGACAAGACCGAACTGATCAGCAAGGGCGCCGGCCTGGCGTACCCGATCCGTGACGGCATCCCGGTCATGCTGGAAAGCGAAGCCCGCACCCTGACCACCGACGAGCGTCTGGATAAATGACCACAGCCTTCACCGTTGTCATCCCGTCGCGCTACGCCTCGACCCGCCTGCCGGGCAAGCCACTGCTGGACATCGCCGGCAAGCCGATGATCCAGCACGTCTGGGAACAGGCGAGCAAAAGCAGCGCCAGCCGTGTGGTCGTGGCCACCGACGACGCGCGTATCGTCGAGGCCTGCAAGGCTTTCGGCGCCGAAGTGGTGCTGACCCGTGAAGATCACAACTCCGGCACCGATCGCCTGGCCGAAGTCGCCGCGAAGCTGGGCCTGGAGCCGGATGCCATCGTGGTCAACGTCCAGGGTGACGAACCGCTGATCCCGCCAAGCGTGATCGATCAAGTCGCCGCCAATCTTGCGGCCCACACCGAAGCGCGCATGGCCACCCTGGCCGAGCCGATCGAGGACGTGGAAACCCTGTTCAACCCGAACGTGGTCAAGGTCGTCAGCGACCTCAACGGTCTGGCGCTGACCTTCAGCCGTGCGACCCTGCCATGGGCGCGCGACGCGTTCGCCAAGAGCCGCGACGTGCTGCCGGAAGGCGTGCCGTATCGCCGCCACATCGGCATCTATGCCTACCGCGCCGGTTTCCTTCAGGACTTCGTGAACTGGGGCCCGTGCTGGCTGGAAAACACCGAATCCCTCGAACAATTGCGTGCCCTGTGGCACGGCGTGCGGATTCATGTGGCTGACGCATTGATCGCGCCGCCAACCGGAGTCGACACCGCCGAAGACCTCGAGCGCGTCCGTCGCCTGCTGGAGGCCTGATGCGCGTTCTGTTCGTGTGCCTGGGCAACATCTGCCGCTCGCCCACCGCCGAGGGCGTGATGCGCGCCAAGCTGCGTGAGGCCGGCCTGGACGCTCAGGTCGAAGTGGCTTCCGCCGGCACCGGTGACTGGCACGTCGGCAATCCGCCGGACAAACGCAGTCAGGCTGCGGCCAAGCTGCGTGGTTACGACTTGTCGGCGCAACGCGCCCAGCAAGTCAGCCGCGCCGATTTCGCCAGCTACGACCTGATCCTCGCCATGGACAACAGCAACCTGAGAAACCTCAAGGCCTTGCAACCGTCTACCGGCAAGGCCGAGCTGGACCTGTTCCTGCGTCGCTATGAAGGCGAAGTCGATGAAGTGCCGGATCCGTATTACGACGGCGATCAGGGTTTCGAGCAGGTGCTGGATCTGATCGAGCGCGCCTGCGACCGGTTGCTGATCGAAGTGAAGGGCCGGTTATGAGTTTGCAGGTACACCCTCAGGTTTCCCTTAAACCGTTCAACACCTTTGGCGTGGACGTCCGCGCGCAACTGTTTGCCGAAGCCCACAACGACGGCGATGTGCGCGAAGCCCTGGCTTATGCGTCTGTCCACGATGTGCCGTTGCTGGTAATCGGCGGTGGCAGCAATCTGCTGCTGACGGCGGACATCCCGGCACTGGTGCTGCGCATGGCCAGCCGTGGCATTCGCGTCATCAACGACGATGGCAACCGCGTGGTGATCGAGGCCGAGGCGGGTGAGCCGTGGCATCCGTTTGTTCAGCACACGCTGGCGCTGGGTTTTTCCGGGCTGGAAAACCTCAGTCTGATCCCCGGCACCGTCGGCGCCGCACCGATGCAGAACATCGGTGCCTACGGTGTCGAGATCAAGGACGTGTTCGCCGGCCTGACGGCGCTGGATCGTCAGACCGGCGAGCTGCGCGACTTCAGTCTGGAAGAGTGCAACTTCGCCTACCGTGACAGCGTGTTCAAGCAGCATCCGGGTCGCTGGTTGATCCTGCGGGTGCGCTTTGCACTGAATCGAGTCGCCCATCTGCATTTGGAATACGGCCCGGTGCGTCAGCGCCTGACCGAGCAGGGCATCGAGCAGCCGACGCCGACAGATGTCAGCCGCGCCATTTGCAGCATCCGCAGCGAGAAACTGCCGGACCCGGCGGTGCTGGGCAATGCCGGCAGCTTCTTCAAGAACCCGCTGGTGTCGGCGGCGGTGGTTGCGCAGATCAAGGCGCAGCATCCGGATCTGGTGGCCTATGCGCAACCGGACGGTCAGATGAAGCTGGCGGCGGGTTGGTTGATCGAACGGGCAGGCTGGAAAGGTTTCCGTGAGGCCGATGCCGGCGTGCATAAATTGCAGGCGCTGGTGCTGGTCAATTACGGCGCGGCGACCGGGCTGCAACTGCTCGATCTGGCGCAACGTATCCAGAAAGACATTGCAGAACGTTTCAATGTCGAGCTGGAAATGGAGCCCAACCGTTATTGAGGCTACGCTTTCAAGGCGCAATCCAAAGCCCTGCACTATTTAAAAAGTGCAGGGCTTTTTTGTTAATCCCGGGTTAACTTAGCCAGCTAACGATAAACCCCTTTGCTCCACCAAAGGCCCGGTGCAGACGTTTTCGTCGGCACAAGAGAGCCTCATTAGCCTGAGTCGATCTGCGTGAACCCACCGCTGATTTCCGGCGGCAGATTGCTCGACCCCATAACCTCCATGAATATGCGGGCGTGCCCATGATTACCCTGAAACTCAATGGCCAAGACCATCCACTCGATGTCACCGAGGACATGCCCCTTTTGTGGGCGATCCGTGACGTCGCCGGTTACAACGGCACCAAGTTCGGCTGCGGCATGGGCCTGTGCGGCGCCTGCACCATTCATATCGATGGATTGCCGGTGCGTAGCTGCATCACGCCGATCGGTTCGGTGGCCGGGCAGAATGTAACGACCATCGACAATCTGCACGCCGATCCGATCGGCCAGATCGTCCAGCAAGCCTGGCTCGACACCGCCGTGGCCCAGTGCGGTTTCTGTCAGGGCGGGCAGATCATGTCCGCCACTGCGTTGCTCAAGACCAACCCGAACCCGAGCGACGAGCAGATCGAAGAGGCGATGGTCGGCAATATCTGCCGTTGCGGCACCTACAACCGGATCAAGACCGCCATCCGCCAGGCCTCCACTCACCTGAAGGAGGCCAAGGCATGAGCCGCTTGCCGAACGATTTCGCCCTGAGCAATCTGAGCCGCCGGGGTTTCCTCAAGGGTGTTGGTGCCACCGGGGCGCTGGTGCTGGCCGCGAGCTGGGGCTGGCAGGATGCATTGGCTGAAGACAAACCGAAGAAATTCGGCGCCGATGGCATGCCCAATGGCTGGATCGATGATCCGAAGGTCTACGTCAGCATCGCCGCCGACGGCACGGTGACCGTGGTCTGCAACCGCTCGGAAATGGGCCAGGGCGTGCGCACCAGCCTGACCATGGTGGTCGCAGATGAGCTGGAGGCCGATTGGGCCCACGTCAAAGTGCAACAGGCGCCGGGCGATGAAGTGCGTTTCGGCAACCAGGACACCGACGGCTCGCGCAGCATGCGTCATTGGTACGAGCCGATGCGTCGTTGCGGCGCCGCTGCCCGGACCATGCTGGAGCAGGCGGCTGCCGCGCAGTGGAAGGTGCCGGTCAGCGAATGCCGTGCGCAATTGCATAAAGTCATGCACACACCGTCCGGGCGCGAGTTGGGCTATGGCGAGCTGGCCGCTGCCGCCAGTGCGTTGCCGGTTCCGGGCCGTGACAGCCTGCGGCTCAAGCAGCCGTCGGAATTCCGTTACATCGGCAAGGAAGGGACGAAAGCCATCGACGGCGATGACATCGTCAATGGCCGTGCCGTGTACGGGGCCGACGTGCATTTCGACGGCATGCTGTATGCCGTGATCGCCCGTCCGGCGGTGTATGGCGGCAAGGTCAAGTCGGTGGACGACAGCGCCGCGCTGAAAGTGCCGGGCGTGCTCAAAGTCATCCAGATCGAACCGCGGCCGCTGCCGTCGGAATTCCAGCCGTTGGGCGGCGTGGCCGTGGTGGCCAGCAACACCTGGGCGGCACTCAAGGGCCGTGAAGCGCTGAAGATCGAGTGGGACGATGGCCCGAACGCCAGTTACGACTCGATCGCCTACCGCAAGGAGCTGGAAGCCGCTTCGCTGAAACCGGGAAAAGTAGTGCGCAACACCGGCGACATCGAAAAAGCCATTGGAGGCGCAGCCAGCACCCTGGAAGCTTCTTACTACTTGCCGCATCTGGCACAGGCACCGATGGAGCCGATGGTGGCCATCGCTCGCTATAAAGAGGGCGTGTGCGAAGCCTGGGCGCCGAGCCAGGCGCCGCAGGTCACCCGTGAGCGGATCGCCGAACGTCTCGGTCTGCCGTTCGACAACGTGACCTTCAACGTGACCCTGCTCGGCGGTGGTTTCGGCCGCAAGTCCAAGCCGGACTTTGTCGTTGAGGCGGCGATCCTTGCCAAGGAGTTCCCCGGCAAGGCTGTGCGGGTCCAGTGGACGCGCGAAGACGACATCCACAACTCATATTTCCACACCGTGTCCGCCGAATACCTCAAGGCCGGCGTGGGCAAGGATGGTTTGCCATCCGCCTGGCTGCACCGCACGGTGGCGCCGAGCATCACCGCGCTGTTTGCGCCGGGCATGAATCACGAAGCCGCGTTCGAGCTGGGCATGGGCTTCACCAACATGGCTTACGCGATTCCCAACGTACGCCTGGAAAACCCCGAGGCCATGGTCCATACGCGGGTCGGCTGGTATCGCTCGGTGTCGAACATTCCCCATGGTTTTGCGATCCAGAGCTTCGTCGATGAACTGGCGCACAAGGCCAAGGAAGATCCGCTCAAGTACCAGATCAAACTGCTCGGCCCGGATCGTCAGATCGACCCGCGCACGCTCAGCGAAGAGTGGAACTACGGTGAATCCCCCGAGCGTTATCCGATCGACACCGGACGGATGCGCACCGTACTGGAAACCGCGGCCAAGGCTGCGGGTTGGGGGCGGAAACTGCCCAAGGGGCGTGGCCTCGGCCTGGCAGTGCATTACAGCTTCGTCACCTATGTGGCGGCGGTGATCGAAGTCGAGGTCAAGGACGACGGCACGCTGATCGTGCACAAGGCTGACATCGCCGTGGATTGCGGGCCGCAGATCAACCCCGAGCGGATCCGTTCGCAGTTCGAAGGCGCCTGTGTGATGGGCCTGGGCAATGCCGTGTGGGGCGAGATCAGCTTCAAGGACGGCAAGGTGCAGCAAGACAACTTCCATATGTATGAAGTGGCGCGCATGTCGCTGGCGCCAAAGGAAGTCGCGGTGCATCTGGTGACGCCGCCGGGCGAGGTGCCGTTGGGCGGTGTCGGTGAGCCGGGCGTGCCGCCGATTGCGCCGGCGTTGTGCAATGCGATCTTCGCCGCGACCGGCCAGCGCATCCGCAGCCTGCCGGTGCGTTACCAGTTGCAGGGCTGGCAAAAGGCGCAAGCGTGATGGACAGCGCCGATCTCAATGTCCTGCGCAGCGTCCTGGAGTGGCGCCGCACCGGGCAGCGGGTGGTGTTGTTCACTGTCGTGCAGACCTGGGGCACTGCGCCCCGGGCCCCCGGCGCGATGCTGGCGTTGCGTGAGGATGGCGTGGTGATCGGTTCGGTGTCCGGCGGCTGTGTCGAGGACGATCTGATCGCCCGCTTGCACGACGGGCGAATTCCCGCCGACGGGCCGCCGGTGCAGTTGATCACCTATGGCGTAACCCGGGAGGAGGCGGCGCGGTTCGGCCTGCCGTGCGGCGGCACTTTGCGCCTCACCGAAGAGCGAGTCGGCGATCCGGCGTGGGTCGCTGAATTGCTGGCACGTTGTGAGGCTCATGAAATCGTTGCTCGCGAACTGAACCTCGAAAGCGGTGAAGTGATTCTTTCGCCGGCGAGCAAAACGGATGCATTGGTTTTCGACGGCAAGACCTTGCGTGCCATCTACGGCCCGCGTTGGCGCCTGCTGCTGATCGGTGCCGGACAGTTGTCGCGCTATGTGGCCGAGATGGCGCGACTGCTGGATTTCGAAGTGCTGATCTGCGATCCCCGCAGCGAATTCGTGTATGACTGGGAAGAGCAGCATGGCCGCTTTGTCCCCGGTATGCCGGATGAGGCGGTGCTGAGCATTCAGACCGACGAGCGCACCGCCATTGTTGCCCTGACCCATGATCCGCGTCTGGACGACATGGCGCTGCTGACGGCGCTGGATTCCAGGGCGTTTTACGTCGGTGCCCTGGGCTCGCGCGTCAACAGCCTCAAGCGCCGGGAATATCTGGCTGAGCTAGGCTTGTCGCAAGCGGCCATCGCTCGATTGCACGGGCCGATCGGTTTGCCGATCGGTAGTCATTCCCCGGCGGAAATCGCATTGTCGTTGCTGGCGGAAATCGTCGCGATCAAGAATGGTGTCGAGTTGAAGCAGAAGAAGGCAGAGCGAGCATGAGTCGAACCATCGGAGTGATTGTGCTGGCGGCAGGCGAGGGCAGCCGCTTTCGCGAAGTGGCGGGTGACGACAAGGACAAGCTGCTGGCCGATTGCACGGGGCGTGACGGAGCCGTGCGTTCAGTGATCGAGCAGACGCTGGTGAACCTGCCGGCGAGTCTCGACAAGCGAGTACTGGTAACGACCGAAGCGCGGCCACAGGCGATGCGGATGGCGCAGGCTTATGGGTGCGACATTGTTTCGATCGAGTCTACGGGGATGGGCGACAGCATCGCGGCGGGTGTGGCGGCTTGCCCGGATGCCGATGGCTGGCTGATTGTGCTGGGTGATATGCCGTTCATCCTGCCATCGAGCATTGAGCGGGTAGTGGCGGCGATTGCCGACGATGCGGTCAGTGTTCCGGTGCAGGGTGGCGAGTTTGGGCATCCGGTCGGATTTGGTCGCTCGTTTGGGCACGGACTGATGGCATTGTCCGGTGATCGCGGGGCCAGACCTTTGTTCAAGCAAGGGCGGGTGGTCGAGGTTGCCGTGGATGATCCTGGCGTGCTGTGGGATATCGATGAGCCGCAGGCACTGGTTTTTCCGCCGGCCTGATACAAACCGCGAGGCATAAAAAAAGCCCCGCCTGGATCACCAGGCGGGGCTTTTCATTGGCGCTCGGAATCAGACGAGAGGTTTAGGCTCGTGTTCTTTTTCCTGGGCCTGTTCGTGGTGCTCGACCGCTTCCTGTACGGAGCGCGGTGCTTCGGCAATCACTTCTGCGGCAGCTTCTTCAGCAACCGGGGCAGGGGCTGCCTCGACCACTTCGGCAACGGCTGGAGCAGCGGCGGCAGCGGCAGCCAGTTCGGCTTCCTTCTGCAGACGCTCTTCTTCACGCTTGCGACGACGCACTTCACGCGGGTCGTTCGGGGCGCGGCCACTTGGCGTCAGGGCGCTGACTGGAGCGACAACTGGAGCCGCTTCAACTACCGGAGCAGGTGCTTCGGCGACAACTGGCGCTTCTACCACTGGGGCTTCAACGACCGGTGCCGGTTCGGCAACCACTACTTGCTCGGCAGCCTTGGCTTCTTCCACGACAGGCGCTTCAACCACTGGCGCTGGTGTTTCAGCGACAACCGGCTCGGCGACCCAGTTGAAAGCGGTCTGTTCTTCGCGAACTTCACGCACGGTTTCGGTCACGGTTTCAGCGACGGTTTCGACAACCGATGCTTCAACAACGACCGGTGCTTCGAAGGCCACGGCAGGTTCGGCAGCGACTTCAACCTGAGGCTGAGCTTCGCGAACCGGCGCCACTTCGACTTCCGGAGCAGCCACCACTTCTACCGGAGTGGTGGCTTCAACAACCGGCGCTTCAACTGGAGCAGTTTCCAGCGTGGCAGCGGTAGCGCGTTCAGCTTGCTCGTGGGCCTGGGCTTCGGCCGGAGCGCTGATCACGGTGCTGGCAACAGCGGCAGTAACGGCGAGGCCAGCAGCCAGATCGGCAGTGCTCGGCTCGGCGGCTTCAGCGTTCTCGGCGGATTCTTCCGAACCTTCGATCACGTTGCCGTTGGCATCGCGTTGACGCTCGCGACGGTTGCTGCGACGACGCTGACCACGGGAGCGGCGGCGTGGACGATCGCCTTCGGCGTTCTCCGAACCGTCTTCCGGCAGTTGCTCTTCGTTGGTGGTGACTTCTTCTTCCGCGACAGCAGCGGCGGCTTGTTCGGCACGCGGTTGACGCTCTTCACGCGGTGGGCGTGGCGCGCGTTCTTCGCGTGGCTGACGGGCCGGGCGCTCTTCAGCGGTGGCGGCTACAGCGGCAGCGGCGGCTGGCGCAGCATCCAGAGGTTCGCGCAGTTCGCGTACGCGTTCTTCACGCTCGCCACGCGGCTTGCGATCTTCACGTGGAGCACGTGGTGCACGTTCTTCACGAGGAGCGCGTGGTGCGCGTTCTTCGCGGGCTGCCGGTGCTTCGTCACGGGACTCGCGTGGCTCGCGCAGTTCGCGGGCTTCACGAGGCTGACGCTCTTCGCGTGGCTCACGCGGTGCGCGTTCTTCACGTGGAGCACGTTCTTCGCGCGGCTTGCGTTCTTCATCGCGGCGTCCGTTACGGTTGCGGCTCTGCTGACGACCGTTGCGACGCTCTTCGTTGCGGGCCGGACGCTCGGTGGCCGGTTTTTCAACCACAACCGGAGCAACAGGCTCTTCCTTGGTGGCGAACAGGCTGACCAGCGACTTCACCAGGCCTTTGAACAGGCTTGGCTCAGGTGCGGCAACCGGAGTTGGTGCCGGGGCCGGAGCGGCGACTTCGGTCGGAACCGGAGCGTTGGCACGGGCCGGAGCGGTCTTGACCGCGGCTTCCTGGCGAACCAGGGTGCGGGTCGCGGCGGCTGGCTGGACGTCTTCGACGTCGGCGGCAGCGGCAGCGATTTCGTAGCTGGACTGGTTGGTCGCGGCTTCCGGGCTGTCATCACGCAGACGCTGAACTTCGAAATGCGGAGTTTCGAGGTGGTCGTTCGGCAGGATGACGATGCGGGCGCGGGTGCGCAGTTCGATCTTGGTAATCGAGTTGCGTTTTTCGTTGAGCAGGAACGCGGCCACCGGGATCGGCACTTGCGCACGAACTTCGGCGGTGCGGTCTTTCAGGGCTTCTTCTTCGATCAGGCGCAGGATCGCCAGGGACAGCGATTCGACGTCACGGATGATGCCGGTGCCGCTGCAGCGCGGGCAGACGATGCCGCTGCTTTCGCCGAGCGAAGGACGCAGGCGCTGACGGGACATTTCCAGCAGGCCGAAGCGCGAGATGCGGCCGATCTGCACGCGGGCGCGGTCGGCTTCCAGGCATTCGCGGACTTTCTCTTCCACGGCGCGCTGGTTCTTGGCAGGGGTCATGTCGATGAAGTCGATGACGATCAGGCCGCCGATGTCGCGCAGGCGCAACTGACGGGCGATTTCTTCAGCCGCTTCAAGGTTGGTCTGCAGGGCGGTTTCTTCGATGTCGCTGCCTTTGGTGGCGCGGGCCGAGTTGATGTCGATGGACACCAAGGCTTCGGTCGGATCGATGACGATGGAGCCGCCGGAAGGCAGTTCGACGACGCGCTGGAAAGCGGTCTCGATCTGGCTTTCGATCTGGAAACGGTTGAACAGCGGAACGCTGTCTTCGTACAGCTTGATCTTGCTGGCGTACTGCGGCATCACCTGGCGGATGAAGGTCAGGGCTTCGTCCTGGGCTTCAACGCTGTCGATCAGCACTTCGCCGATGTCCTGGCGCAGGTAGTCGCGGATGGCGCGGATGATGACGTTGCTTTCCTGGTAGATCAGGAATGGCGCGGAACGATCCAGCGAGGCTTCCTTGATCGCGGTCCAGAGTTGCAGCAGGTAATCGAGGTCCCACTGCATTTCTTCGCTGCTGCGGCCCAGGCCGGCAGTGCGCACGATCAGGCCCATGTCGGCGGGAGCGACCAGGCCGTTCAGGGCTTCACGCAGTTCGTTGCGCTCTTCGCCTTCGATGCGACGGGAGATGCCGCCGGCACGCGGGTTGTTCGGCATCAGAACGAGATAACGACCGGCCAGGCTGATGAAGGTGGTCAGGGCTGCGCCCTTGTTGCCACGTTCTTCTTTTTCGACCTGAACGATGACTTCCTGGCCTTCGCTCAGGACGTCCTTGATGTTGACGCGGCCTTCGGGGGCTTTCTTGAAGTATTCGCGGGAGATTTCTTTGAGGGGCAGGAAGCCGTGGCGCTCGGAGCCGAAATCGACAAAGGCAGCCTCAAGGCTTGGTTCGATGCGAGTGATACGGCCTTTATAGATGTTGGCCTTTTTCTGCTCGCGTGCACCGGATTCGATGTCCAGGTCGTAGAGGCGCTGGCCATCTACCAGTGCAACACGCAACTCTTCGGGTTGAGTTGCGTTAATCAGCATTCTTTTCATGTAGTACCGTCGGTTTCCGGGCTGCCGGAAACGGCGTTCGGCACACACGACTTCTCACGGTCGGTGTCAGGTGCGTCGGGAGTGGTTGGCCATTCCCGTGTCCAGCGATGTCCGGCCAATTGGGCCGTTATCGCGACGTACGCGTCCTGCTTGCTGTGGCTACTTAAGCACTCAGTCAGGAGGAGGAATCAACCGTGGCTGTGGACGAGATGAAGCGTCTTGATAAAGCCTGTTGCTACACAGTCCAGCGGTTGTGCATCTCCACCCTACACGTATCCCTGATAATTCGGGTGCTGCCGCGCGCAGAATCCGCAGCGGGTTGGCATTTACCGTGAGCTCCGAAAGGGGAGGTCACGCATCATGGCTAATTCAGGCGGTGTTTCCGGCGCTTTCGCTCGGGGTCATCCGCGGCTGACTGCACTTTGTGAACTGGCCGTGAATATGGCTCGCGTGGCGAGTCAGAACTCTGCTTTGCGGCGTGATTCAGGCCTCATGTCACCTGCGCTTGTTACAGCTGCAAACTCCACCGTTACGTAGCGAAAGCCCCGTAGGACGGCCTCGCGTCCTGGTGAATTGCGTTGGTCAGGGCCGGTTTTTGACCGTGGTTCCGCTGTCCAGGCCGCTTTTGGCGGCGTTCGCGACTATAGCAGCAATGATTAAGTGCTTCAATTCCATAAAAATTGTTATCATCCGCGGCATGACGACTACTGCCCCTTCGACTCCAGGCGTTCAATTGCTTGAGGTCTCGCCGGAATATGCCGGCCAACGAATCGACAATTTTCTTCTCGCCCGGCTCAAAGGCGTGCCCAAGACCTTGATTTACCGCATTTTGCGCAAAGGCGAAGTGCGAGTTAACAAAGGTCGGATCAAGCCCGAATACAAGCTGCAGGCCGGCGATATCGTGCGCGTGCCGCCGGTTCGTGTGCCTGAACGTGACGAGCCGGTGCCTTTGGCCCAGGGTCTGTTGCAGCGGCTGGAGGCCTCGATTGTCTACGAAGACAAAGCCCTGATCGTGATCAACAAGCCCGCCGGCATTGCGGTTCACGGTGGCAGCGGCCTGAATTACGGCGTGATCGAAGCCTTTCGTCAGTTGCGCCCCGATGCCAAGGAGCTCGAGCTGGTCCACCGTCTCGATCGCGACACCTCCGGCCTGCTGATGATCGCCAAGAAGCGCAGCATGTTGCGTCACTTGCATGCCGCGTTGCGCGGTGACGGTGTCGACAAGCGCTACATGGCACTGGTTCGCGGCAACTGGGCGACCTCGATCAAGCAAGTCCGTGCGGCGCTCGGCAAGAGCAATCTGCGCTCCGGTGAGCGCATGGTCGAGGTCGACGAGGAGGAGGGCAAGGAGTCTGTGACCGTGTTCAAGGTCCTGCGTCGCTTCGGCGATTTTGCCACTCTGATCGAAGCCAAGCCGATCACCGGTCGCACGCACCAGATCCGCGTTCACACGTTGCACGCCGGGCACTGCATTGCGGGTGACACCAAATACGGCGATGACAATTTCAGCAAGGAAATCCGTGATCTGGGCGGCAAGCGCCTGTTCCTGCACGCCTACATGCTGACCGTGCCACTGCCCGATGGCGGTGAACTCAAGTTGCAGGCACCGGTCGATGAAATGTGGGCCAAGACTGTGGAGCGATTGAGTGCGCCCATCTGATTACAAGCTGCTGATTTTCGATTGGGACGGCACACTGGCCGATTCCATTCATCGGATTGTCGAGGCAATGCACTCGGCATCCCGGC
The DNA here is from genome assembly GCF_002112345.1 of Pseudomonas sp. R43(2017). Classification (NCBI taxonomy): domain Bacteria; kingdom Pseudomonadati; phylum Pseudomonadota; class Gammaproteobacteria; order Pseudomonadales; family Pseudomonadaceae; genus Pseudomonas; species Pseudomonas sp. R43(2017). The sequence goes on along the minus strand of NZ_NEHJ01000006.1, from coordinate 312,955 downwards.
GTTCCGGTTTCGAGTTGCGTGATGATTTTGCCGTCAAAGGCATCATCGGTCTGGGCTTGTCCGAGGCGATCCGCACGCTGTATCCGGAAATCAGCGATGCCGAAATGACCTTGTTCCGCGAATATTACGCGGATCACTACATCGCTGCAGAAGCCGTCCCTTCGCCGTTGTTCGAAGGCGTAGTCGAGTCGATGGCCTCCTTTCGCGAGCAGGGCTATCACCTGGCGGTTGCGACCGGCAAGAATCGTCGCGGGCTGGATCGGGTGCTCAAGGCCAATGGCTGGGAAGATTATTTCGATATCACCCGTGCTGCCGATGAAACTGCCAGCAAGCCGCACCCTCTGATGCTGGAACAGATCCTTGCGCATTGCGGTGTGCGTGCCGAACAGGCGCTGATGGTCGGCGATTCGTCCTTCGATCTGTTGATGGCGCGTAACGCGGGGATGGATTCGGTGGCGGTCAGCTACGGTGCGCAATCAATCGAGTCGCTGCAGCAGTTTGAGCCGCGACTGTCGATTGACCGGTTTTCTGAATTGCATGCCTGGCTGGCGCAGCGGGCTTAATACGTTTTTGCTGGGGTGGATGGCATGACCGACGAATGGAAAGCACCGGCCAAGGCAACTGCCGACGACGGTGATGCGAAAAGCTGGAAGCTGCTGGAAAAGACCTTGCTGGCCAGTGTGCAGGAGCAGCGTCGTTCCAGGCGTTGGGGGATCTTCTTCAAGCTGCTGACGTTTGTTTACCTGTTTGTCGCGCTGCTCCTGTTCACGCCGTTGATGGACATGGAAAAGAGCGCCACCCGCAGTTCGAATTACACGGCGCTGATCGATATCACCGGCATGATTGCCGATAAAGAGCCGGCCAGTGCCGACAATATCGTCGGCAGTCTGCGTGCGGCGTTCGAGGACAAGAAGGTCAAGGGCGTGATCCTGCGCATCAACAGCCCGGGTGGCAGTCCGGTGCAGTCGGGTTATGTGTATGACGAGATCAAGCGCCTGCGCGGCCTGCATCCGGATACCAAGGTGTATGCGGTGATTTCCGACCTCGGTGCGTCCGGGGCCTATTACATCGCCAGCGCGGCGGATCAGATCTATGCCGATAAGGCGAGCCTGGTGGGCTCCATTGGTGTGACGGCGGCCGGTTACGGCTTTGTCGGCACCATGGAGAAGCTGGGCGTCGAGCGTCGCACTTACACCTCTGGCGAGCACAAGTCCTTCCTTGATCCGTTCCAGCCGCAAAAGCCGGAAGAGACCGCGTTCTGGCAGGGTGTGCTGGATACCACGCACAAGCAATTCATCAATAGCGTCAAGCAAGGGCGTGGCGATCGCCTGAAGGACAAGGAGCATCCGGAGCTGTTCTCCGGGCTGGTCTGGTCCGGCGAGCAGGCGCTGCCGCTGGGGTTGATCGATGGTCTGGGCAATGCCAGTTCGGTGGCGCGTGATGTGATTGGCGAAAAGGAACTGGTGGACTTTACCGTTCAGGAATCGCCGTTCGACCGCTTCTCGAAAAAACTGGGCGCCAGTGTGGCCGAGCAGTTGGCAATGTGGATGGGTTTTCACGGGCCATCGTTGCGCTGATTGCTTGATGCATAAAAAAAAACCGGCCTTCGTGGCCGGTTTTTTGTGGGTCAGGGGATCTGTACGCCTTCCGCCAGCAGCATGTCGATCAGGCGAATCAGCGGCAGGCCGATCAGGCTGGTGGCGTCGGGGCCTTCGGTGGACTGGAACAGGCTTACGCCCAGTCCTTCCGCCTTGAAGCTGCCGGCGCAGTCGTAGGGTTGTTCGGCGTGCAGGTAGCGCTCGACGCGGGCCTGATCCAGTACGCGCATGTGTACGGTGAAGGGCACGCAGTCGACCTGGCAGTGGCCGGTCTGGCTGTTGAGCAGGGCCAGGCCGGTGAGGAAGGTCACGCTGGCGCCGCTGGCGGCCATCAGTTGGTCGCGAGCGTTTTCGAAGGTGTGCGGCTTGCCGATGATTCGCTCACCGAGCACGGCTACCTGGTCGGAACCGATGATCAGATGGGCAGGGTGGCTGTCGGCCAGTGCCCGGGCTTTGTGTTCGGCGAGGCGTTTGACCAGTTCGATTGCCGATTCTCCCGCGAGATGACTTTCGTCGATGTCCGGTGAGCTGCAGACGAACGGCAAGCGCAGGCGATTGAGCAATTCCCGACGATAGGTCGAGCTTGAAGCGAGTAATAAAGGCAGCATTCGCGTCTCCTGAGGCAGGCTGCAGATTCTAGCGGAGGCTTGCAAGTGACGGACAGGGCACAATTTCCTTTGACATGGGTGGGTGCATCCCTATAATGCTGCGCCTATGTTGAATGACCCGATTCCACCTCACGTTGACCCGCGCAAATTGGCTGACCGTGGCACCACCCTTCAAGGTGAACTGCTGCTGGCCGATTTGAAGAGACTCTGCGACCCGCTTTCCGACGATGTCGGTACGGTGCAGGCCAAATTAGTTTTTGAACGAGATGAACGTAAATCTGTGGTGATCCACAGCTTTATCGACACCGAAGTCAAAATGGTTTGCCAGCGTTGTCTTGAGCTGGTCACCCTGCCGATCCACAGCGAATGCAGTTACGCCGTGGTGAAGGAGGGTGCGAATACCCAGTCGTTACCGAAAGGTTATGACGTGCTGGAACTGGGCGAAGATCCTTTGGATCTGCAGTCACTGATCGAGGAGGAGCTTCTGCTCGCCTTGCCCATTGTGCCTGCTCATCATCCGGAAGAATGCCAGCAGCCGGCGGGAGCAGATGAGCCCGAACCGAGCGAGGACGAGGTAACGCGGTCCAACCCGTTCAGTGTATTGGCGCAGTTAAAGCGTGACCCAAACGTTTAGGAGTTAATCAATTATGGCTGTTCAGCAGAACAAAAAATCCCGCTCTGCCCGTGACATGCGCCGTTCGCACGACGCTCTCGAGGCTAGCACCCTGTCTGTAGAAAAAACCACCGGTGAAGTTCACCTGCGTCACCACGTATCGCCAGAAGGCGTATACCGTGGCCGTAAAGTGATCGACAAGGGCGCTGACGAGTAATCACTTGTCCGCTCAAGTCATCGCGATTGACGCAATGGGCGGGGACTTCGGTCCCCGCAGCATTGTTCAGGCCAGCCTTGCTTGCCTTTCTGCTACGCCCTCGCTGCACCTGACCCTTGTCGGTCAACCCTCCCTTCTTGAAGAACTGATCACCGGCCAGTCGGCTGCCGATCGCGCGCGCCTGACGATTGTTCCGGCGTCCGAAGTCATCACCATGGACGAAAAGCCTGCCCAGGCCTTGCGTGGCAAGCCGGACTCGTCGATGCGTGTCGCTCTCGAATTGCTGCGTGATGGCAAGGTTCAGGCCTGTGTCAGTGCCGGCAATACTGGTGCGTTGATGGCGCTGTCGCGCTTTGTGCTCAAGACCCTGCCGGGGATTGATCGTCCGGCCATGGTTGCCGCGATTCCTACGCAGAAGGGCTACTGCCAGTTGCTCGATCTGGGCGCCAACGTTGATTGCAGTGCCGAGCACTTGTTGCAGTTCGCGGTGATGGGTTCCGTGGCCGCGCAAACTCTGGGCATTGCCCGTCCGCGCGTCGCGTTGCTGAACATCGGTACCGAGGACATCAAGGGCAATCAGCAGGTCAAGCTGGCTGCAACATTGTTGCAAGCGGCCCGGGGTATCAATTACATCGGTTTCATTGAAGGCGACGGTTTGTATCGCGGTGAGGCGGATGTCGTGGTGTGCGACGGTTTCGTCGGCAATATCCTGCTCAAGTCCAGCGAGGGCCTGGCGACGATGATCGCCGCGCGTATCGAGGCCTTGTTCAAGAAAAATCTGGCTTCCCGTGCTGTCGGTGCTCTGGCGTTACCATTGATGAAGCGTCTGCAGGCTGATCTGGCGCCGGCGCGACACAACGGCGCAAGTTTTCTCGGCTTGCAGGGAATTGTCGTGAAAAGTCACGGTTCGGCTGGAGTTCAGGGGTTTCAGAGCGCCATTCAGCGAGCACTGATCGAGATTCAGGAGAATCTTCCCGAGCGCCTGCACGGCCGTCTGGAGGATTTGTTGTCTTAGGCGTTTTCGTCGGACAATGCTTAAATGTGACCGCCCGGTTCAAAGGGCCATCCAACTGTCAGTTTCTTGCGTCCCTCTAGCGGGATGCCATTTTTCCGACGACAAGATCATTAGGGGCTTGTTACATGTCTGCTTCCCTCGCATTCGTCTTTCCAGGACAGGGTTCGCAGTCCCTCGGCATGCTGGCCGAGCTGGGCGCGCAACATCCACTGATCCTCGAAACTTTCAAAGAAGCATCCGAAGCTCTGGGCTACGACCTGTGGGCGCTGACCCAACAGGGTCCGGAAGAGCTGCTCAATCAAACCGACAAAACCCAACCGGCCATTCTGACCGCTTCGATCGCTCTGTGGCGTCTGTGGCTGGCTGAAGGTGGCGCGCGCCCGGCATTCGTTGCCGGTCACAGCCTGGGTGAATACAGCGCACTGGTTGCTGCCGGCAGCCTGAGCCTGGCGGACGCGGTAAAACTCGTCGAGCGCCGTGGCCAGCTGATGCAGGAGGCCGTTCCGGCCGGGCAGGGCGGCATGGCGGCCATCCTCGGTCTGGAAGACGCCGATGTGCTGGCGGCCTGTGCCGAAGCGGCGCAAGGCGAAGTGGTCAGCGCTGTGAACTTCAACTCCCCGGGCCAGGTGGTGATCGCCGGTGCCAAGGCTGCCGTTGAACGCGCCATCGAAGGCTGCAAGGCCCGTGGCGCCAAGCGTGCCATGCCGCTGCCGGTCAGCGTGCCGTCGCACTGCGAGCTGATGCGCCCGGCTGCCGAGCGTTTCGCCGAATCCATCGCTGCCATCGACTGGCAGGCGCCGCAGATCCCTGTGGTACAGAACGTCAGCGCTCAGGTGCCGGCGGATCTGGAAACCCTCAAGCGCGATCTGCTGGAGCAACTCTACAAGCCGGTTCGCTGGGTCGAGTCCGTACAGACTCTGGCAGCGAAAGGCGAGACCAGTCTGGTCGAGTGCGGCCCTGGCAAAGTGCTGGCCGGTCTGAACAAACGTTGCGCCGAAGGCGTTTCGACTTCCAACCTCAATACCCCAGACGCTTTCGCTGCCGCTCGCGCGGCGGCTGTCTGAATCAGGAGAAACTTGCATGAGTCTGCAAGGTAAAGTTGCACTGGTCACCGGCGCAAGCCGTGGTATCGGCCAGGCTATCGCACTGGAACTGGGTCGTCAGGGCGCCATCGTTGTCGGCACCGCGACTTCCGCTTCGGGCGCCGAGCGCATTGCTGCGACCCTGAAAGAGAATGGCATTCAGGGTGCAGGTTTCGAGCTGAACGTCACCAGTGACGAATCGGTTACCGCAGTGCTGGCAAGCATTCAGGAGCAATTCGGTGCTCCGGTCGCGATCCTGGTCAACAATGCCGGCATCACCCGCGATAACCTGATGATGCGCATGAAAGACGACGAGTGGTACGACGTGATCGATACCAACCTGAACAGTCTGTATCGCCTGTCCAAGGGCGTTCTGCGCGGCATGACCAAGGCGCGTTGGGGTCGAATTATCAGTATTGGCTCGGTGGTGGGTGCCATGGGCAACGCTGGCCAAGTAAACTATGCAGCCGCCAAGGCCGGTCTGGAAGGTTTCAGCCGTGCCATGGCGCGTGAAGTCGGTTCGCGTTCGATTACGGTCAACTCGGTAACCCCAGGGTTCATCGACACCGATATGACGCGCGAGCTGCCTGAAGCACAGCGTGAAGCCTTGCAGACGCAGATTCCGCTGGGCCGTCTGGGGCAAGCTCAAGAGATCGCGTCCGTGGTCGCTTTTCTTGCATCCGACGGTGCGGCATACGTGACCGGGGCTACAATCCCGGTTAACGGCGGGATGTACATGTAATTCAAATGTGACGGATTGCTTCAAAAAAATGTCATACGAGCTGTCTAAAATCCGTTATAAAGCTGCAATCTATTTATAGGCAGAGGGTCGCAGGGTTTGAGGAGTGAAGCTTTCAGTTGAAAAGCTGAAAAGTCTTTTTATACACTTACCCACTGGCCAGCTGCCTGAATTTGTCCATTAGGAGTGAAAACAAGGTATGAGCACCATCGAAGAGCGCGTCAAGAAAATCGTTGCCGAGCAACTGGGTGTTAAAGAAGAAGAAGTGGTAAACACCGCTTCCTTCGTAGAAGACCTGGGTGCCGACTCCCTTGACACCGTTGAGCTGGTGATGGCTCTGGAAGAGGAATTCGAGACCGAAATCCCTGACGAAGAAGCTGAGAAGATCACTACTGTACAAGCTGCAATCGACTACGTTACTAGCCACCAGGCGTAATAGTTTGTAATCGTTGCTTGCTGTCATGGAAAAACCGCACTGCCATCATGGCGTGCGGTTTTTTCTTTAGGCCTGATGCAAAATCGTCATTTGAAAAAGGAGAGTGCTGTGTCGCGTAGACGCGTCGTAGTCACCGGTATGGGTATGTTGTCGCCACTGGGCACGGATGTGCCGAGCAGTTGGCAGGGCATTCTGGCTGGCCGCAGTGGCATTGGTCTGATCGAACACACCGACCTTTCTGCCTATTCCACCCGCTTTGGCGGCTCGGTAAAGGGCTTCAATGTCGAGGAATACCTGTCGGTCAAGGAAGCGCGCAAGCTCGACCTGTTCATTCAGTACGGTCTGGCGGCCGGCTTTCAAGCCGTACGCAATGCCGGCCTGGAAGTCACCGATGCCAACCGTGAACGCATTGGCGTGGCCATGGGTTCGGGTATCGGCGGTCTGACCAACATCGAAGAAACCAGCCGCACCCTGCACGAGACCGGTCCGCGCCGGATTTCTCCGTTCTTTGTGCCTGGCTCGATCATCAATATGATTTCCGGTTTCCTGTCCATCCACCTGGGGGCACAGGGGCCTAACTACGCCATCGCCACAGCGTGTACCACCGGTACGCACTGCATCGGCATGGCGGCCCGCAACATCATGTACGACGAAGCCGACGTGATGATTGCCGGCGGTGCCGAAATGGCTGCGTGCGGTCTGGGCATGGGCGGCTTTGGCGCCTCCCGCGCACTGTCGACCCGCAACGACGAACCGACCCGTGCCAGCCGTCCGTGGGACAAGGGCCGTGACGGCTTCGTACTTTCCGACGGCGCCGGCGCTTTGGTGCTCGAAGAACTCGAACACGCCAAGGCCCGTGGTGCGACCATCTACGCCGAGCTGATCGGTTTCGGCACCAGTGGCGACGCGTTCCACATGACGTCGCCACCCGCCGATGGCGCCGGTGCTGCACGCTGCATCACCAATGCGCTGCGCGATGCGAAGATCAACGTTGATCAAGTGCAATACATCAACGCCCACGGTACTTCGACGCCGGCCGGCGACCTTGCCGAAGCCAATGCGATCAAGTCGGTGTTCGGTGATCACGCCTACAAACTGGCGGTCAGCTCCACCAAGTCCATGACCGGTCACCTGTTGGGTGCAGCGGGCGCGGTCGAGGCGATCTTCAGCGTGCTGGCGATCAACAGCCAGGTGGCGCCACCGACCATCAACCTTGATGAGCCGGACGAAGGCTGCGATCTCGACTTCGTGCCGCACACGGCGCGCAACATGGACATCGACGTTGTGCTGTCCAACTCGTTCGGGTTTGGTGGCACCAACGGCACGTTGGCGTTCCGTCGGTTCGCCGGCTGATGGACTGCTGGGTCGACGGTCAACCGGCTGACACTCTGTCGCTGAAAGATCGCGGCCTGGCTTACGGCGACGGTCTGTTCGAGACCATCGCCGTACGTGGCGGCCAGCCCCTGCTGCTGGAGCGTCACCTGACGCGGCTGGCCGAGGGCTGTTCACGCCTGGCCATCGCGGCCGATATCGAGCTGATCCGTAGCGAGCTGCAAGCCTATGCGGCAGCCATGGGCGAGGGTGTGCTCAAGCTCATCCTCACCCGTGGCGACGGATTTCGCGGTTATGCGCCGGATCCTTCGGCGCCGGGCCGACGCATTCTGCAAGGCAATCCTCCGGCGGCTTATCCTGCCGTTCATGGCGAGCAAGGCGTCCGCCTGTTTCCGTGTACGACGCGTTTGTCCATCCAGCCCTTGCTGGCAGGCCTCAAGCACCTCAATCGTCTGGAACAAGTCCTGGCTCGCGCCGAATGGCAGGACAGCGAGCACGCCGAAGGCTTGATGCTCGACCAGGCAGGCAGAGTGATCGAAGGGGTGTTCAGCAACCTGTTTCTGGTGCGCGATGGCGTGTTGGTCACGGCGGATCTGAAACGCTGCGGTGTGGCCGGTGTGATGCGCGCCGAACTATTGTTTCAGGCAACATCCTCGGGTATCCCCTCGCAAATTACCGATATCAGCCTTGATCAGCTGCAATGGGCTGATGAAGTCTTTGTCTGCAACAGCGTGTATGGCGTCTGGCCGGTACGCGCGTACGCTGCTCTGAGCTGGCCGGTTGGGCCGCTCACCCGTAAACTGCAAACCATTGCCCGCACGCTACTGGATGCCTGATTCGTGAGACGTAAACTTTTGCTGCTGCTGGAAACCGGACTGGTTCTGGCAGGGCTGCTGCTGGGCGCCAGCGCCTGGAAGATTCATTCGGCACTGGAACAGCCCCTGAACATCACGCAGGAAGAACTGCTGGATGTGCCCAAGGGATCCACGCCAACCCGCACTATTCTCGGACTTGAAGCCGATGGCGTGATCAAGGACGCGTTCTGGCTACGCATTTACTGGCGTTTCAATCTGTCCGGCACCCCGATTCACACGGGCGAATACCGCATGCAGCCGGGCATGACCGTCAAGGGCCTGATCGACCTGTGGAAGCGTGGCGAGGTGGTCCAGTACAGCCTGACCCTCGTCGAGGGCTGGAATTTCCGTCAGGTTCGCGCCGCACTGGCGAAGGATGAAAAGATCGAGCAGACCCTGACCGGTCTGAGCGACAGCGATGTGATGAGCAAAATCGGCCACAAGGGCGTGTTTCCCGAAGGTCGATTCTTCCCCGATACCTACCGTTTCGTGCGCGGAGCGTCCGATACCGAACTGCTGAAAAAGGCGTTCGACCGCCTCGACGAAGTGCTGGCCAAGGAGTGGGAAAGCCGTTCCACCGATGCGCCGTACTCCGAGCCTTACCAGGCGCTGATCATGGCGTCGCTGGTGGAAAAGGAAACCGGCGTTCCCCAGGAACGTGGCCAGATTGCCGGCGTGTTTGTGCGCCGTATGGCGCTGGGCATGCAGTTGCAGACCGACCCGACCGTGATCTACGGTTTGGGTGATCGCTACAACGGCAAGCTGACCCGTGCGCATCTCAAGGAAGCCACGCCGTATAACACTTATGTGATTCCGGGGCTGCCGCCGACGCCGATTGCGATGGTCGGCCGTGAAGCGATTCACGCCGCGTTGAACCCGGTGGAAGGCACCAGCCTCTACTTTGTTGCCCGAGGTGATGGCAGTCACGTGTTCTCCGACGACCTTGATGCACACAACAGTGCGGTGCGTGAGTTCCAGCTCAAACGACGCGCGGATTACCGCTCGAGCCCGGCGCCGGCATCGACGCCGGAAGCCACTCCGGCAAGCGGCGAAGCCGTTCCTGCCGCATCACCCGACACTGCGCCCGAGTCGTTGCCGCCGGTTCCTGCCCAGGAGCCCGCACCGACGCCGGAAACCGAAGCGGCCGCACCGCAAAACGCGCAATGACTTTGATTAAGGACTGCCTGTGACTGGCTTGTTTATTACCCTGGAAGGCCCGGAAGGCGCCGGCAAGAGCACCAACCGCGAATACCTCGCCGAGCGCCTGCGCGCCGCCGGTATCGAAGTGGTGCTGACCCGCGAGCCCGGCGGTACGCCGCTGGCCGAGCGCATTCGCGAGGTGTTGCTGGCCCCCGTTGACGAAGTGATGAACCCGGACACCGAGTTGCTGCTGGTGTTCGCCGCCCGTGCCCAGCATCTGGCTGAAGTCATCCGCCCGGCGCTGGCCCGTGGTGCGGTGGTGCTGTGTGATCGATTTACTGATTCGACTTACGCCTATCAGGGCGGTGGCCGCGGCTTGTCGCTGGAACGCATCGCGGCGCTGGAGACTTTCGTGCAGGGCGACCTGCGCCCTGACTTAACGCTGATTTTCGATCTGCCGGTGGAAATCGGCCTGGCCCGTGCCAGTGCCCGTGGTCGACTGGATCGCTTCGAGCTGGAAGGCCGGTCGTTTTTCGAGGCCGTGCGCAGTGCGTTCCTCAAGCGTGCCGAGGCGGATCCGGCGCGTTACGTACGGATCGACGCCGGTCAGCCGCTGGCGCAGGTCCAGCAATCGCTGGACGGCTTGCTTCCGCGTTTGCTGGAGCTGAGCCGTGGCTGAGGCCTATCCGTGGCAGGACAGTCTCTGGCAGCAACTGGCCGGACGCACTCAGCACGCCCATGCATATCTGTTGCACGGTCCTGCCGGGATCGGCAAGCGCGCGCTGGCCGAGCGCCTTATGGCCAGCCTGCTGTGCCAGCGTTCGACGCCTGAAGCCTGCGGCGAGTGCAAATCCTGCCTGCTGCTCAAGGCCGGCAGCCACCCGGACAATTACATCCTCGAACCGGAAGAGGCGGACAAGGCGATCAAGGTCGACCAAGTGCGAGATCTGGTCAGTTTCGTGGTGCAGACCGCGCAACTGGGCGGTCGCAAGGTGGTGCTGATCGAGCCGGTGGAGTCGATGAACATCAACGCCGCCAACGCCTTGCTCAAGAGCCTTGAAGAGCCGTCCGGCGATACCGTGCTGTTGCTGGTCAGTCACCAGCCGAGCCGTTTATTGCCGACGATCAAGAGCCGCTGCGTGCAGCAGGCCTGCCCGCTGCCGAGCGAGGCCATGAGCCGGCAATGGCTGGCTCAGGCATTGCCGGAATGTTCCGAAGACGAACGTGTCGAACTGTTGACCCTGGCCGCTGGCTCGCCGTTGGCAGCCGTCACCTTGCAGGGGCAGGGCGTGCGCGAACAGCGGGCGCAGGTGGTCGAAGGCGTGAAGAAGCTGCTCAAGCAGCAGCAATCGCCGACGCAACTGGCCGAGGAGTGGAAAAACATTCCGATGCTGCGCCTGTTCGACTGGTTCTGCGACTGGTCGAGCCTGATCCTGCGCTACCAACTGACCCAGGATGAAGCGGGCCTCGGCCTGACCGACATGCGCAAGGTCGTGCAGTACCTGGCGCAGAAAAGTGCCCAGGGCAAAGTCCTCGATATCCAGGACTGGATTCTCGCCCAGCGCCAGAAAGTCCTGAGCAAGGCCAATCTCAACGCGGCATTGCTGCTGGAAGCGTTGTTGGTGCAATGGGCGAGTCTGCCTGGCCAAAGATAAGAATGTGTACCTAGACTCTGAACATCAGCAGTGGAGGTCAACATGAATGAACCCGTCAGCCCGGGGCCGCGCAACGGCATCTTGTCCCTGACCATCAAGGACAAGTCCGTCCTTTACGCCGCGTACATGCCGTTCATCAGGAACGGTGGCCTGTTCATCCCGACCAACAAGAGCTACAAGTTGGGCGACGAGGTGTTCATGCTGCTGCACCTGATGGACGAAGCGGAAAAGATACCGGTGGCCGGCAAAGTCGCCTGGATCACCCCCAAAGGCGCCCAGGGCAATCGCGCTGCCGGCGTCGGCGTGCAATTCAACGATGGCGACAACACCGCGCGCAGTCGCATCGAAACTCATCTGGCCGGAGCCCTGAAGTCCGACCGTCCCACTCATACGATGTAAGTTGCAGTCCTTTTTATGCTCGTAGATTCCCATTGTCACCTTGATCGCCTCGACCTCGCCGCTCACGACGGTTCTCTGGATGCTGCGCTGGATGCAGCCCGCCAACGCGGCGTAGGGCATTTCCTGTGCATCGGCGTCAGTGCCGATAACGCGGCTGATGTGAAAGCACTGGCCGAGCGTTACGACGACGTCGATTGTTCGGTCGGCGTGCATCCGCTGGATGTGCAGCCGGGCGCTGCACCGGCGCTGGACTGGTTGCTGCACGAGCTCAATCACCCGAAAGTGGTGGCGATCGGCGAAACCGGTCTGGACTACCACTACGAGCCGGAAGCCGCCGAACTGCAGCAGGAATCGTTCCGTCTGCACCTGCAAGCCGCACAACAGACCGGCAAACCGGTGATCATTCACACCCGTGGCGCCCGCGCCGACACCCTTGAACTGTTGCGCGAAGCCGCGCTGCCCCAGGCCGGTGTGCTGCATTGCTTCACCGAAGACTGGGACATGGCCAAGGCAGCGTTGGACATGGGTTATTACATTTCCCTGTCGGGTATCGTCACCTTCCGCAATGCCGATGCGCTGCGCGACGTGGCGAGCAAGGTGCCGGCGGATCGTCTGCTGGTGGAGACCGACTCTCCGTACCTGGCACCGATCCCTTATCGCGGCAAGCCGAACCTGCCGCAATACGTGCGGGAAGTGGCAGAGTTTCTGGCAATGCTGCGGGGCGAAAATTACGAGCGCTTTGCCGAGCAGACCACCGAGAACTTCAAGCGACTGTTTCCGCTGGCGCACGTAAAAGCCTGAATCGCAGGCAAAAAAAACCCGGGTTCTGGGGGGTGAATCCGGGTTAAGACCATTAGGAGTAAAACAAAGGCACGCGGTCCCTTGGTACCTTTACCGGCGCGACACTTGGGGGAGATGTCGCCCGACAGTTCAAGTATTGATCAGTCTGGCGTTCAGTCCAGTTGGCCGGTCGGGGTTTTTAAACAAATTTGGAATACGTTCGCTTCGGTTATGTTCTCATTCCCCCCGAAACGTTCGTGAAATGAACAAGAAACACAGATATGGTCGGATGATCCGTGCATTTTTGCGCAAGTTAGGCATAATACGCGGCTTCGAATTTTGACCCCTACAGACCTTTTCTTATGCACAAAGAACCTCGTAAGGTCCGTGAGTTTCGTCGCCGCGAGCAAGAAATTCTCGATACCGCGCTCAAGCTGTTCCTCGAACAAGGTGAAGACAGTGTCACCGTCGAGATGATTGCTGATGCCGTGGGTATCGGCAAAGGCACGATCTACAAGCACTTCAAGTCCAAGGCGGAAATCTATCTGCGCCTGATGCTCGATTACGAGCGCGACTTGAACGAGCTGTTGCATTCGGCCGATGTCGACAAGGACAAGGAAGCGCTGTCCCGTGCCTACTTTGAATTCCGCATGCGCGACCCGCAGCGCTATCGCCTGTTCGATCGCCTGGAAGAGAAGGTGGTCAAGGGCAATCAGGTCCCGGAGATGGTCGAGGAGCTGCACAAGATCCGTGCCTCGAACTTCGAACGCCTGACCCTGCTCATCAAGGGTCGCATCAGCGAAGGCAAGCTCGAAGACGTGCCGCCGTACTTCCACTACTGCGCGTCCTGGGCGCTGGTGCACGGCGCGGTGGCGCTGTATCACTCGCCGTTCTGGAGCAATGTGCTGGAAGATCAGGAAGGTTTCTTCCAGTTCCTGATGGATATCGGCGTGCGCATGGGCAACAAGCGCAAGCGCGACCCTGAAACGCCAAGCAGCTGAATCATTCAGTCGCCTTATGCGCCGTGTTTTTCGCTACATGGCGCAGTACCGCAGGAATATACTCAGGCATAGGGCTTGCTAAAACTTGAATTGTGAGTCAAGTTTTAGCCGCTCGATTTTCCATCGCCGGAGTGCTTCATGATCGTTGACCGTCAAGGCAGGCGTTTTCGCAATTTGCGGATCAGTCTGACTTCAGCCTGCAATTACGCCTGTACCTACTGCGTGCCCAACGGCAAGCGGCTGGTGGCTGCGCAGGATGAACTGTCGGCCGAGGCCATGGCACGCGGCGTTGCCTACCTGATCGAAGCCGCCGGCATCGAACGCCTGCGCATTACCGGTGGCGAGCCGCTGGTCAGTCCCAAACTCGAATCCTTCATGAGCGCCGTCGGCAAAATGGGGCTGGAAGACATCAGCCTGACCACCAACGGTCAGTTGCTCGCAAAAAAACTGCCGTTGCTGGTGGATGCCGGTATACGCCGGATCAACGTTTCCCTCGATACCCTGGACGCCGGCGCATTCCGCAGCATTGCCCGTGGCGGCGATCTGGCAACGGTGCTCGACGGCATGGATCGAGCCAAAGCGGCGGGCATGAAGATCAAGGTCAACATGGTGCCGTTGCGCGGGCAGAACCTCGATCAGGTCATGCCGTTGCTCGATTACTGCCTTGAGCATGGCTACGAGCTGCGTTTCATCGAGCTGATGCGGATGGGCCACCTGGCCAAGGACTCCAACGCTTTCCTGCAGCAGTTCGTCAGCCTGCAGCAATTGCTGGAACTGATCGGCGAGCGCTACGAATATGCGCAAACCGACGCGCCAGTGGACGCCACGGCTGTTCGCTATGCAATTCCCGGCCTGGGCACCTTCGGCGTGATCGCCAACGAAAGCGTGCCGTTCTGCCGAACCTGCTCGCGACTGCGCCTGTCGTCCACCGGATGGCTGCATGGCTGCCTGTCTTCGAGCAACCGCCACTATGTCGGTGACCTGCTCGACAAGCCGCGCCACGAGGCGCTGCCGGCGTTGCAACGATTGCTGGTCAAGGCGCTGGGCGACAAGCAGGAAGTCGCATTCTCCGGCGGCGCAACCGTCATGAAGATCATCGGCGGCTAAGTCTCTCGCCACAAAAGCTTTATTTCAAAGCGGATACCTGCACATTTCCAAGGACTGGCGCAAAAGCTGCATCCTACGGCCATTCGCCGGTTTTCCGTCACCGGCTTCTGGAGGATTAGGATGCGTAGCCTGGTTTTGCTGCTGGCCGTTTTGGCGCTGGGCGGCTGTATGACTGTCAGTGACATGGCCGAAGGGACTCGCTACCAGATGAGCGACGCGGGTCTGCTGGATCACAGCGACAGCCGCCGCGTAAACAATTTCCGCATTCAGCCGGATTCGTTCATCTACATCGCGCAAGGCTCGTTCGCGCCGCCGGGTGGTTCCTACCCGCGTCCCAACGTGGTGGCCGAAGAGGCCTTCAAAGGCTTCGTCGAATACTTCCCGATGGTCCGCCGCGCCCGTGCGCCGGAAGGCCTCGACCAAGCGATGGGCGAAGCCCGCGACGCCGGCGCTCACTACCTGCTGTACACCCGCTTCGCCAAGGCTGACGACCGCATCGGCAACTCCGATGAGTGGCTGGATCAGGAAGCCGTGGATCGCCTCGGTATCGACGGCGGCGTGATTCAGATCATGTTGATCGAGACCAGCACCCAGTATTTGATTGATACTGCACGGATCAAGAGTCGTGGCGGTTTACTGACGTTCCACGACAACAAGCCCGAAGACCTGATCGGCCCACCGCTGGCGCAATATGCACGCAGCCTGCTGGGCGTCGGGGACCAGTAATTCAAGGAGTACGCCATGAGTGGCCCGCAAAAAGCCAATGACCTGCTGGGGCAAATCCCCAAAACCAAAGGCTTGCCGCCGGTGCACTTGTGGAACCCGGATTTCTGCGGCGACATCGACATGCGCATCGCCCGTGACGGCACCTGGTACTACCTGGGTACGCCGATCGGGCGCAAGCCGATGGTCAAGCTGTTCTCCACCATCATCCGCCGCGATGGCGATGATTATTTCCTGATCACTCCGGTTGAAAAGGTCGGGATCAAGGTTGATGACGCGCCGTTCGTGGCGATTGCCGTCGAAGTGGAGGGCGAGGGTGAGGCGCAACTGCTGCGCTTCACCACCAACGTCGATGAAACCACCGAGGCCGGCCCGGAACATCCGATCCGTGTCGAAATCGACCCGGTCACTCAAGAACCTGCGCCCTACGTGCATGTACGCACCAACCTCGAAGCGCTGATCCACCGCAACGTGTTCTACCAATTGGTGGAGCTGGCGGTCAGCCGAGAAATCGATGGCCAGCGCTGGCTCGGCGTCTGGAGTGGCGGCGAGTTCTTCCCCATCGGCCTCGAACCTTAAAAAAACCGCAGTCTGTGAAAGCAGGCTGCGGTTTTTTTGTCGTTGACTCTCAATCGTATGATGATTAGCTTGAGCAACCACAGCGAACGGCTTCGAGGTGTTCATGTCGAGCAGTTTTCACGCATCAACGGTTGACTGGCTGGGCGCCTGGATTGCCGCCGGCCAGGTGAAGCCGGGGCAGGCGATCAAGGTCGAGGCCGAGCTGGGCGAACAGCTGGGTGTCAGTCGCACCGTGATCCGCGAAGCCATCAAGACCCTCGTCGCCAAAGGCCTGCTCGAAGTCGGGCCGAAAGTCGGCACCCGGGTGTTGCCGATCAAGCGCTGGAATCTGTTCGATCCGCAAGTCGTGGGTTGGCTGTCGCGCAGCGGCTTGCCGGAAAACTTCGTCGATGACCTGCTCGACCTGCGCCGCACTATCGAACCGATGGCGGTGCGCTGGGCCTGCGAGCGGGCGACCGTCGAACAGGTGCAAGCCATTCAGCAGGCCTATAACGCCCTGGAGAGGGCCGCGCACAGCGGCATCGATTACAACCGCGCCGACCAGTTTTTCCACGAGTGCATTCTCGCCGCCAGCCACAATCAATTCATCGAGCAAATGGTGCCGGCCCTTGGCGCGCTGCTCGCTGTGTCCTTCGAAGTGTCCGCCGCCGACCCCGACGAATTGCGCCGCACTCTGCCCATCCACAAAGACATGGCCGACGCCATCGCCGCCCGGGATGCCGCGCGCGGGGTGTGGGCCTGCATGACCCTGATCGACAATGCCGACCTCGCCATCAAGCGGTTCTACCCGCAGGTGATGGCCGACAAAAAAGCCAGCTGAGAAAAACAACAAGACAGGAGGTTGCATGACGTGGACTGCGGTGACAGAGCATCGGGCGCAACTGGGCGAAGGTCCGTTCTGGGATGCACCGACCCAGGCGCTGTACTGGGTCGACATCGCCGGCAGGCAGGCGCTGCGGCTGATCGGGCAGAATGTGCAGATCTGGCAGATGCCGGAGCACGTCTCGGCGTTCATTCCCTGCGCCAGCGGCGATGCGCTGGTGACCCTGAGCAGCGGCGTCTACCGACTCGATCTGGATTCCCCCGGACTTGAGCCGCGACTGACGCTGTTCTGCGTCGCCGATCCGCAACCGAGCAACCGCGCCAACGAAGCACGTTGCGATGGCCAGGGCCGCTTGTGGCTCGGCACCATGCAAAACAACATCGGCGAGCAGGGCGAGGATCTGCCGATCACCCGTCGTTCTGGCGGGCTGTTCCGGGTTGATCCGGATAAACGCGTCACGCCATTGCTGCGTGGCCTGGGCATTCCCAACACGCTGCTCTGGAGCGACGACGGCACCACGCTGCTGTTCGGCGACAGCCTCGACGGCACGTTGTACCGCTATTTCATCCATACCGACGGCAACCTCGACACCGCCCAGCCCTGGTACAGCGCCGATCAGCACGGCGGCCCGGACGGTTCGGCGATGGATGCCGAAGATTACGTCTGGAACGCCCGCTGGGACGGCAGCTGCCTGCTGCGCCTAACGCCGGATGGCCGGATCGACCGCAAGATCGATCTGCCGATCAGCCGTCCCACCAGTTGCGTATTCGGCGGCGCAGACCTGAAAACCCTCTACATCACCAGCGCCAAAAGTCCGCTGAACCACCCGCTGGACGGCGCCTTGCTGTCGTTGCGGGTCAATGTCGCCGGAAAGCTCTGTACACGTTTTGCTGATTAGATCCCAAAATATGGGATGCAAAATTATATATTGAGATTATTTGGCGGTCGGGTTTATAGTCGGCTCCAGCAGTAACACGCACTCACACTTAAAAAGAACAAAACAGGTGAAGTGATGCAGCGAATTTCCATCGCACTCCCCAGCGGAGTCAGCGTCTCGCAACGGCCCGATGCCGTCAGCGGCGCTTGCCTGTTTCGTTCAAGAAGCCTTCCAGACCGGACATCGTCAGATGCCCGGTTTTTTTATGCTTTCGAACAGGAGTCCTGATTCATGGCTGAACCTCTGTCCCTGCCCCCAGTGCCCGAGCCACCGAAAGGCGAGCGCCTGAAAAACAAGGTTGTGTTGCTGACCGGCGCCGCCCAAGGCATTGGCGAAGCGATCGTTGCGACCTTCGCCTCGCAGCAGGCCAAACTGGTGATCAGCGATATCCAGGCTGAAAAAGTCGAGAAAGTCGCTGCCCACTGGCGCGAGCAGGGCGCCGATGTACAAGCGATCAAGGCCGACGTGTCGCGCCAGCAGGATCTGCACGCCATGGCCAAACTGGCCATCGAGCTGCACGGACGCATCGACGTTCTGGTCAACTGCGCCGGGGTCAACGTGTTCCGCGATCCGCTGCAAATGACTGAAGAAGACTGGCACCGCTGCTTCGCCATCGACCTCGACGGCGCCTGGTATGGCTGCAAGGCCGTGTTGCCGCAGATGATCGAGCAGGGCATCGGCAGCATCATCAACATTGCCTCGACCCATTCCACCAACATCATTCCCGGTTGTTTCCCGTACCCGGTGGCCAAGCACGGTTTGCTCGGGCTGACCCGCGCGCTGGGCATCGAGTACGCGCCGAAGGGCATTCGCGTCAACGCGATTGCGCCGGGCTATATCGAGACCCAGCTCAACGTCGATTACTGGAACGGTTTCGCCGACCCCCACGCCGAACGCCAGCGCGCCTTCGATCTGCATCCACCGAAACGCATCGGTCAGCCGATTGAAGTGGCGATGACCGCCGTGTTCCTGGCCAGCGATGAAGCGCCGTTCATCAATGCCTCGTGCATCACCATCGATGGGGGTCGCTCGGTGATGTACCACGACTGAAAAAGCGGATTGCAGGCGGTAAGGTCCGCCTGAAATCCAATCATCATACGATATGACTATTGTCGTCATGATTTGCGGGAAACGCTTCGACCGCTGTAACGCTTTTCAAATAACGCTCAAGAAAAATAACAAGGAGTCTGCTTATGAAACGTCGTTTCGGGATTCGTACCCTGTGCAGTGCCGCGCTGGCGGTCACTGCGTTCAGCCTGAGTGGTTCGCTGCTGGCCGCCGATCCGGTGAAGATCGGTTTCCTGGTCAAGCAGGCCGAAGAGCCGTGGTTCCAGACTGAATGGGCCTTCGCCGAGAAAGCTGCCAAGGACAAAGGCTTCGAGCTGATCAAGATCGCCGTGCCGGACGGCGAGAAAACCCTTTCGGCCATTGACAGCCTTGCGGCCAACGGTGCCAAGGGTTTCGTGATTTGCCCACCGGACGTGTCCCTCGGCCCGGCGATCATGGCCAAGGCCAAACTCAATGACCTGAAAGTGATCGCCGTGGACGACCGTTTCGTCGACGCCAACGGCAAGTTCATGGAAGAGGTGCCTTACCTCGGCATGGCCGCGTTCGAAGTCGGCCAGAAGCAGGGCGCCGCCATGGCCGCCGAGGCGAAAAAGCGTAACTGGGACTGGAAAGACACCTACGCGGTGGTCAACACCTACAACGAACTCGACACCGGCAAGAAGCGCACCGACGGCTCGATGAAGGCGCTCGAAGACGCCGGCCTGCCGAAAGATCATATTTTGACAGCCGCCCTGAAAACCCTCGACGTACCGGGCAGCATGGACGCCACCAACTCGGCGCTGGTCAAGCTGCCGGGCGCGGCGAAGAACCTGATCATCGGTGGCATGAACGACAACACGGTGCTGGGCGGCGTGCGCGCCACCGAAGCCGCCGGGTTCGCCGCCGCCAACGTGATCGGCATCGGCATCAATGGCACCGACGCCATTGGCGAGCTGAAAAAGCCCAACAGCGGCTTCTACGGTTCGATGCTGCCGAGCCCGCACATCGAGGGCTACAAGACTGCCGAGATGATGTACGAGTGGGTCACCACTGGCAAAGAGCCGCCGAAGTATACCGCGATGGACGACGTCACCCTGATCACCCGCGACAACTTCAAGCAGGAGCTGGAAAAGATCGGCCTGTGGAACTGACGGCAGCGGCGGCCCGGGCAGCCGGGCCGCTTGAACGGTGTGATGAGGTGGCTTAAATGCATGCGCAAGTACAGACACAACAACACGGTGCCGGCAGCCTGCGTTTCAAAGGGATCGGCAAGACCTTTCCCGGCGTGAAGGCGCTGGACGGCATCAGCTTCGTCGCCCATCCCGGGCAGGTGCACGCCCTCATGGGCGAGAACGGCGCCGGCAAATCGACCCTGCTGAAAATCCTCGGCGGCGCCTACATTCCGAGCAGTGGCGAGTTGCAGATCGGCGAGCGGACGATGGCCTTCAAGTCCACCGCCGACAGCATCGGCAGCGGCGTGGCGGTGATTCACCAGGAGCTGCATCTGGTGCCGGAAATGACCGTGGCCGAGAACCTGTTTCTCGGTCACCTGCCGGCGAGTTTCGGCCTGATCAATCGCGGCGCATTGCGTCAGCAAGCCCTGGCCTGCCTCAAGGGCCTGGCCGATGAAATCGACCCGCAGACCAAAGTCGGGCGCCTGTCCCTCGGCCAGCGGCAACTGGTGGAAATCGCCAAGGCGTTGTCCCGTGGCGCCCATGTGATCGCTTTCGACGAACCGACCAGCAGTCTCTCGGCGCGGGAAATCGACCGCTTGATGGCGATCATCGGCCGGCTGCGCGACGAAGGAAAAGTCGTGCTCTACGTCTCCCATCGCATGGAAGAAGTGTTCCGCATCTGCGACGCGGTGACGGTATTCAAGGACGGTCGCTACGTGCGCACCTTCGATGACATGAGTCAGCTGACCCACGATCAACTGGTGACCTGCATGGTCGGGCGCGACATTCAGGACATCTACGATTATCGCGGTCGCCCCCGTGGCGCGGTGGCGCTGAGAGTCGATGGATTACTCGGCCCGGGCCTGCGTGAGCCAATCAGTTTCGATGCGCACAAAGGCGAGATTCTCGGGCTGTTCGGGCTGGTCGGGGCAGGGCGCACCGAGCTGTTTCGGCTGCTCAGTGGACTGGAGCGCAACACCGCCGGGCGTCTGGAATTGCGCGGCCATGAACTGAAGCTGCGTTCGCCCCGGGATGCTATCGCCGCCGGGATTCTGCTGTGCCCGGAGGATCGCAAGAAGGAAGGCATCATCCCGCTGGCCAGTGTCGCCGAGAACATCAACATCAGTGCGCGCGGAGCCAATTCCGGGCTCGGTTGCCTGCTGCGCGGGATGTGGGAAAAGGGCAACGCCGACAAACAGATCAAGGCCCTGAAAGTGAAAACCCCACACGCCGGGCAGCAGATCAAGTTTCTCTCTGGTGGCAACCAGCAGAAGGCGATTCTCGGCCGCTGGCTGTCGATGCCGATGAAAGTGCTGCTGCTCGACGAGCCGACCCGGGGCATCGACATCGGCGCCAAGGCCGAGATCTACCAGATCATCCATAACCTGGCTGCCGACGGTATTTCAGTGATCGTGGTGTCCAGCGATCTGATGGAAGTGATGGGCATTTCCGACCGCATTCTGGTGCTGTGCGAGGGCGCCCTGCGTGGCGAAGTCAGCCGCGACCAGGCCAACGAATCCAACCTGCTGCAACTGGCTTTGCCGCGCCATCGCGCCAGCGGCGCGGCGAACTGAGAGGTGACTATGATGACAACTCAAAACGAAACCCTGCCGACCGCGCGCAAACCTCTGGATATGCGGCGCTTCCTCGATGACTGGGTCATGTTGCTGGCGGCGGTCGGGATCTTTCTCGCCTGCACCTTGCTGATCGACAACTTCCTCTCGCCGCTGAACATGCGTGGCCTGGGCCTGGCGATTTCCACCACCGGGATCGCGGCGTGCACCATGCTGTATTGCCTGGCATCCGGGCATTTCGACCTGTCGGTGGGCTCGGTGATTGCATGTGCCGGCGTGGTCGCTGCGGTGGTGATGCGCGACACCAACAGCGTGTTTCTCGGCGTCAGCGCGGCGCTGGTGATGGGGCTGATCGTCGGGCTGATCAACGGCATCGTGATTGCCAAGTTGCGGGTCAATGCGCTGATCACGACGCTGGCGACCATGCAGATCGTCCGTGGCCTGGCCTACATTTTTGCCAATGGCAAAGCAGTGGGCGTGTCCCAGGAATCGTTCTTCGTGTTCGGCAACGGCCAGTTGTTCGGTGTGCCGGTGCCGATCCTGATCACCATTGTCTGCTTCCTGTTTTTCGGCTGGCTGCTGAACTACACGACCTACGGGCGCAACACCATGGCCATCGGCGGCAACCAGGAGGCGGCGTTGCTCGCGGGTGTAAATGTCGATCGCACAAAGATCATTATCTTCGCTGTGCATGGCGTGATTGGTGCCTTGGCGGGTGTGATTCTGGCGTCGCGGATGACTTCCGGACAGCCGATGATCGGGCAGGGGTTTGAGCTGACGGTGATTTCGGCTTGCGTGCTGGGCGGGGTTTCGCTGAGCGGCGGGATCGGGATGATCCGGCATGTGATTGCCGGGGTGTTGATTCTGGCGATTATCGAGAATGCGATGAATCTGAAGAATATCGACACGTTTTATCAGTATGTGATTCGGGGTTCGATTCTGCTGCTGGCTGTGGTTATCGACCGGCTCAAGCAACGGTAATCCGCAATACCCTGTGGGAGCGAGCTTGCTCGCGATAGCGGTAGAACCGGCACTTTGATGTCGGATGTGCAGGCCTTATCGCGAGCAAGCTCGCTCCCACAGTTCATCCTGTCTACCGAACCTTCCGTCACTTCCAGATAAATACTCCTTGCTCGCCCTGTCTTGTTTCGGTTATCACTTTGTACATGATTAGACAGGTACGATTTGACAAGAAACAACGGGTGGTCGACGAGCTCGTCCGACGCATCGAGAGCGGCCTCATGGAGGACGGCTTTCTGTTGCCCGGCGAGCATCAGTTGGCTCAGGAATTCAACGTCAGCCGTGGCACGTTGCGCGAAGCGCTGGCCGAACTGAAACGGCGCAATTACATCGCCACGCAAAGCGGGGTCGGCTCCATCGTCACCTTCGACGGTGTGGTGCTCGACCAGCGCAGCGGCTGGGCCCAGGCCTTGGCCGACAGCGGGGCGCTGATCAACACCGAAGTGTTGCGCCTGGAAGCCGTGACCCGGCCCGATCTGCTGCCGCGCTTCGGCACCGACCAATTCATCACCCTCGATCGTCGGCGCCGCTCCAACGACGGCACACTGGTGTCCCTCGAACGTTCATTGATGCCCGCCACCGGAGGCCTGGAAAGCCTGCCGCGCGTGGGCCTGATCGACAATTCGCTGACCGTCACCCTGGCGGCTTACGGCTACATCGGCGAGCGCGGCGATCAGTGGATCGGCGCCGAGCCGCTCAACGCGGTGGACGCTGAACTGCTCGGCCGTCCCGAGGGCACGGTGTTCCTCAAGGCATTGCGCACCACCTACGACCGGCAAAACCGTTTCATGGAACAGGTCGAAAGCCTGCTCGATCCGGTGCATTTCCGTCTGCACCTGCAATTTGGAGAATCGAAATGACCGCCCTCGACCGTGCCCTGGGCGCGTTTTATGGCCTGGCCCTTGGTGACGCGCTGGGCATGCCGACGCAATCCCTGAATCGTGAAACCATCAAGCAGCGCTTCGGCCAGATCACCGATCTGCAAGACGCCGGCCCCTTGCAACCGATTGCCGCGAACATGCCAAAAGGCTCGATTACCGATGACACCGAACAGGCGATTCTGGTCGGCGAGTTGCTGGTCGAAGGTCGCGGTCGGATCGAACCGGCGGTGCTGGCGCAACGGTTGATCGAATGGGAAGCCGAGATGCAGGCCAAGGGCTCGCAGGACCTGCTCGGCCCATCCACCAAACGTGCGATCGAGATGATCCTCGCCGGTCATTCGCCGGAAGAGGCCGGGCGTTACGGCACCACCAACGGCGCAGCAATGCGAATCACCCCGGTGGGAATCGCCGCCGATGTAGCCGATCCCGAGCGCTTTATCGCGGCGGTGGTGCAGGCCTGTCAGGTCACTCACAACACCACGCTGGGGATTTCCAGCGCGGCGGCGGTGGCGGCGGTGGTCTCGGCCGGCATCAACGGCCTGGATCTGGGCGAGGCTCTGAACCTCGGCCAGCAGATCGCCCAGCAAGCTGAGGCGCACGGGCATTGGGTTGCCGGTGGGCGCATCGCGTCGCGGATCAGTTGGGCGCGCAGTATCAGTGTCGAGAGTGATCCGGTGTTGCTCGCGGATCTGCTGTACGACGTGATCGGCACCTCGGTGGCGTCGCAGGAATCGGTGGTGGTTTCGTTTGCCCTCGCGCAGCAAGTCGCTGTGGGAGAAATGTCGCCGTTCGATGCGCTGTGCATGGCCGCCAGTCTCGGTGGCGACACTGACACCATCGCCGCGATTCTCGGTGCCATGCTTGGGGCCTGCCTGGGTCTGCAGAGTTGGCCGGCGGCGATGATTGAAACCGTCAAAGCCGTCAACGATCTGGAGCTGGAACCGTTGGTGAAAGGGCTTTTGGCCTTGCGCTGATTGGACTGACGCCTTCGCGAGCAAGCTCGCTCCCACAGGGGCTGTGTGAGCGCCACAAATTCAAATGTGGGAGCGAGCTTGCTCGCGAAAGGCGTACAACAAATCTCGAATATTCACCCGCAATGGATCGCGCAGACAGGCCCAGGAAGGGCGGGATGTCTTGTCGTTCTGCGTCATTGCCACAACCACAATAAAGGCAAACAGGAGCATTTCTCATGAGTTCATCGACCGCCGGGCAAAGCGCCGGGCAACTGGAAACCCGGGGTATCGAACCGGTGCCGGAAGGCGAGTGCAACGGCCATCCGCTGCAACTGTTCTGGGTCTGGTTCGCTGCCAATATTTCCATCCTCGGCCTGCCGCTGGGCGCCACGCTGGTTGCGTTTCGCGGCCTGGCGATCTGGCAGGCAATCATCGTCGCGATCCTCGGCGCTGCCGGTTCGTTCGCGGTGGTGGGGATCATCTCGATTGCCGGCCGTCGCGGTCGTGCGCCGAGCCTGACCCTGTCGCGGGCGATCTTCGGTGTGCGCGGCAATATCGGTCCGACGCTGGTGTCGTTGATGTCGCGCCTGGGCTGGGAAACCGTCAACACCACCACGGCGGCGTTCGTGTTGCTGTCGTTGTGCTCGATCCTGTTCGGCTCGCCGGTGGAAGCCAAAAGCGCGCCGGTGTTGACCCTGATCTTCATCGCGATTTTCGTGTTGCTGACCCTGTCGGTGTCCGGCCTCGGTCATGCCACGTTGCTGGTGATCCAGAAGTGGGCGACCTACGTGTTCGGTGCGTTGAACATTCTGGTGGGCGGCTTCCTCTGCGCGACCATCGACTGGAGCGCGGTGTTCAACGCCACCCCGGCGCCGATGAGCGCGATGATCATCGGTATCGGCACCATGGCCGCCGGCACCGGGATCGGCTGGGCGAATGCCGGCGCCGATATGTCGCGCTATCAGCATCGCAGCGTCAAGGCTGTGCGTCTGGTCGCTTCGGCGGCGTTCGGTGCGGGGATTCCGCTGGTGCTGCTGATCACTCTCGGCGGCCTGCTGTCGGTGGGCAACAACGATCTGGCCTCGGCGACTGACCCGATCGTCGCGATCCGCGACATGCTGCCGACCTGGATGGCCGTGCCGTACCTGATCACCGCGTTCGGTGGCCTGTTGCTGTCGAACAACCTGTCGGTGTACTCCGCCGGCCTGACCACGCTGACCCTCGGCCTGAAGGTCAAACGCGTGTACGCGGTGGTGGTCGACATCGTCGCGATCTTCGCCGGTTCGATCTATTTCATGCTGATCGCCGATAGTTTCTACGGCCCGTTCATTACCTTCATCTCCCTGCTGGCGGTGCCGATCACCGCGTGGGTCGGGATCTTCGTGGTCGACCTGATTCACCGTCACTACTACAGCCCCAAAGACCTGCTTGATGTCAGCCCGAGCAGCGCTTATTGGTACAGCGGCGGCATCGAGTGGCGCGCGTTCGGCGCCTGGGCGATTGCCATCGTGCTGGGCTTCAGTTTCACCACCATCGGCACCACCGCCGAGAACGTCTGGTTCAAGGGTTTCCTGTCCGACTCCTGGCTGGGCCATAACGGCCTCGGCTGGATCGTGACCTTCGTGGTGGCCGGCGGCATTTACTTCGTACTCGGCGGGGCGAAAGACCGCCGCGCCGCGCAATCCGAGAATGCTCATGCCTAAGATGTTGCACACCGGCCAGGTCATCATCGACCTGGTCATGGCCGTGGACGCGCTGCCGCAAATCGGCGGTGACGTGCTGGCGCAGTCCGCCAGTTTCGAAGCCGGCGGCGGCTTCAATGTGATGGCTGCCGCCGCGCGTAACGGTTTGCCGGTGGTCTACCTGGGTCGCCACGGCAACGGTCGCTTCGGTGATCTGGCACGGCAGGCGATGAACGCCGAAGGCATCCGCATCGGCATCGAACAGCCTGCGGAACGCGACACCGGGATTTGCGTGGCGCTGACCGATGCGTCGGCGGAGCGCAGTTTCATTTCCTACATTGGCGCCGAAGGTGAAGTCACGGCGGCGGAACTGCACAGCGTTGCCGCCGAGGCGGGGGATTATGTCTACGTCAGCGGCTACAGCCTGCTGCACAGCGGCAAGGCTCAGGCGTTGCTGGATTGGACGCTGGCGCTGCCGAAGTCGATCAACGTGGTGTTCGATCCGGGCCCGCTGGTGGAATCACCGGACTCACCGATGATGCAGGCGCTGCTGCCGCGCATCGACGTGTGGACCAGCAACAGTGTCGAGGCGCTGCGTTTCACCGGCGCAGCGGACATCGAAACGGCGCTGGACCGCTTGGCCGTGCATCTGCCACAGGAGGTGCTGATGGTGGTGCGCGACGGCCCGCAAGGTTGCTGGATTCATCAGCACGGCGAGCGTCAGCATGTGCCGGGTTTCAAGGTGCAGGCCGTGGACAGCAACGGCGCCGGCGATGCCCATGCCGGTGTGTTTGTCGCCGGGCTGGCGCAGGGTCTGGCGGCTGTTGAAGCCGCGAGGCGCGCCAACGCCGCTGCGGCGTTGGCCGTCACTCGCCGGGGGCCGGCGACCGCACCGGGCTCTGACGAAGTCGATGCGCTGATCCGCGAATCTTCCGCCTACTGACCGGTGCCTTCGGAACCCGAGCCTCCGGTGGTGGTTTTCGAACCGATGCCGGAGCCCGAGTTGTCCGGGGTAGTAGGAGAGTCCGGCGTGTTCATTCCGCCCTGACGACCAGGGTCATTGCCCTGGGTGCGCGGATCGGTTCCGGTGGCCGGCGGCTGATTGATCAGCGGAACGCCGGAACCATCGGTATTCATGCCCGGCGCGCTGTTGATCGCAGGGGCGCGCGGTGGCGTGACCGGATCGGTGGGGCCGGTGCCCGTGGCAGTCGCGGCGAACGCCACGGGGCAGAGCAGGGCGGTGAACACGAAAGCAGTCAACCTTGACGAGATCATGGTGTGTCTCCAGTGATTGGAATCCTTACCTGATCTTGGTCTGTCCTCGTGCGGCATAGGTGCCGATTGAATGACGAACGGTTCAGTTCGTCAGAGCGCTTTCCACCGCCAGTCGCCGCCAGAGCAGACGGCCGAGGGTGATCGACCAGTTCAACGCCGCCACCGCCAGCACCGTCAGCAACAGCGTCGCCATGCCGTGTTGGACGATGATTTTTCCGGCCAGCAGCGGGAAACCGAATACACCGATGAAGTACGCCAGACTGAACAGCAACAACGCTTGCGACGTGGTGCCGGCCGGTGCCTCGTTGGCGGCGAGTCCATTGATTACCGAGTAGGTGAGGCCGTAACCGACACCGAGCATCACTGCTGCCAGCAGATAGCTGAAACCACTCTGCACGCCGAACGCAAACAGCACGATCGAGCCCAGCATCAACCCCGAAAGCAGACACGACGCCCGCAGCGGATCACGCTTGACCACGTAGCCTGCGATCAACATCCGGCTGCTGATGGCGGCGCTCATGAAGCCCAGGAAGAACAGCGAATAATCCAGCGAACGGGCGGCGGCATAGCTGGTCTGGAAACTCGACAGACCACCGAATACGCAACCGCCGAGGCCGACCATGATGATCGGAAACACGGCTCGGGAACTGAGCACCTGAGCAGTCGCTTGCCAGGAGATTCGCGCTGCCGATGTCGCCTGTGTGCCTTTCAATCGAGCACCGAGACGCCAGAACAGCAGCACGCCGATCAGACTCGCCGCAGCCGCCAGATAGAACGCCGACGTCACCGGCAACCCCAGCGCAATGGCGGCGCGCCCGAGCAGCGGGCCGCTGCCGATCCCGGTCATCATGCTGCCGGACAGCAGCGCAAAATATTTCGCCCGCTGTGCCGGACTCACCAGACTGGCGACGATGATCGGTCCCAGCGTGTAGAACACGCCCCAGCCCAAGCCAAGCAGCAAACCGAAAAACAGCAGCAGATGGCCGAAGCCCGGCGTCATCGCAAACCCGAGACTCGCCGCCACCAGCAACAGCCCGAACAGCGCAATCGAACGCGCCGCGCCCAGCCAGTCGGACAGGTGCCCGGACACCAGCACCGCAACGAAGGTGCTGAGCATCGCCGCGCTGATCACGCTGCCGGCATCGTGCTCGTTGCCGCCGCGCGAACCGATCAGCAGCGAGAGCAGAAACGTCGCGCCATAGGACAGCGACAACAGATAACTGGCGAGGCAGAACAGGCCGAACAGTTTGCCCGGGACCTGGGGTGTTGCTTGAGGCATGACGCGGTTCCTTGACCGGAAAAATTGAGCGTCATCTATCTAACACGTCAGGCCCGTGGTTTAGGTCTGAGCTTGGCGATCTCAGGATCGTGAATGACCGGAGTAACGCCTTCAGGCGACGCCGATCTCTTCCTTGAATTGCTCCATGAAACCTTTCAGGCGCTGATGACGGATGCGTGCCAGACGTTGTCCGGCAGCGGTCTGGAAACCCTTGGCAAGGTGCAGCAGTTTGGTCTGGAAATGATCGAGGCAGAATCGCTTGTCGTCGTAGTCCCTTTTCCGGGCTTCGGGATCGTGCGGGTCGTACAGTGCGCTGCCCATGCGTCCTGCGGTGTAGAACGTGCGGGCGACGCCGAGCATGCCGAGAGAGTCGAGACGGTCGGCGTCCTGCATCAGTCGGGCTTCGAGAGTTGTCGGTGTAATGTTGGCGGAAAAACTGTGGGCTTCGATGGCGTGGACCACTGCACTGATTTTTTCTTCGGGCCAGTTCAGGTTTGCCAGCACCGTCGATGCTTTTTCCGCAGCCAGGCGTGATGCCAGTGAACGCAGTGGAGAGTTCTTTTCCACGGCCACGCAATCGTGCAGCAGCACCGCTGCCAGAAGGACTTCAAGATCGCCACCTTCTTCGGCCTGCAAGGTACGCGCGTTGTGCCAGACCCGCTGCAGATGCGACAGATCATGGGCGCCGTCCTCCGACGGTTCCAGGGCGTGGGGCAGCAGTTCGGCGGCGAGTGAGGCGAGTGGTTCAAAAGCGATCGTGTTCATGCATGTCCTATAAAGCAAACAACAATCCTTGTGGGAGCGAGCTTGCTCGCGAAGACCTCGGCACAGGCAATACCTACATCGACTGGCGGGACGCCTTCGCGAGCAAGCTCGCTCCCACACGGATCGCCGTGTTTCTGTGATTGAGTAGGGTAGTGTTTGCTTTGCCATGTGACGAGCGCCGCGCGCCGCCTTAGTATGGCGTTTTCATTTTTCAGACAAGGCCCGTCCATGACGATCGAAATCCGCCCGGCGACCCCCAGCGATGCACCGCAAATCCTCGCGTTCATCACCGAATTGGCAGACTTCGAAAAGGCCCGTCACGAAGTCATCGCCAGCGTCGCCGACATCGAGCGCAGTCTGTTCAGCGAAGGCGCCACCGCCCACGGCCTGATCTGCCTGCGTGACGGTTTGCCGATCGGTTTTGCGGTGTTCTTCTTCAGCTATTCGACCTGGCTGGGCAGCAACTGCCTGTACCTCGAAGACCTCTACATCACCCCCGAACAACGGGGCGGCGGCGCCGGCAAAACCCTGCTGCGCCACCTCGCGAAAATCGCCTGCGCCAACGACTGTGGCCGCTTCGAATGGAGCGTGCTGGACTGGAATACCCCGGCCATCGAGTTCTACAAGTCCCTTGGTGCCCAGCCGCAGGAAGAGTGGGTGAGGTATCGCATGGATGGCAAGGTATTGCGCGAGTTTGCTGAGGGCAACTGAGCCGCGCCAGGACAACCGCAGCCCGAGACGGTTCCTGCAGGGAAGGTGAATTTCTCTAAAGGCGCTGTTACTGGCTGCGGTATTTTTTTGTCCTTGTCTCATATTATGGGATTGTTATTTATATATTGAGATTTTGTTGTGCCCGGGTTTATAGTCCAGCTCACTCACTGCCAATAACAAAACAGGTGAAGCGATGCTGGCGCAATTGATCGCGCTCGATTGGGGGACGACCTCCCTACGTGCTTACAAACTCGGGGCGGACGGGCAGGTGCTGGCGCAGCGGTCGCTGTCGTTCGGGATCATGCAGCTGCCAAAGACACCGCGGGTCATCAACGGTCGTGAATGCGCCGAGGGGTTTGAGCTGGCGTTCGACGAGGCCTGCGGTGACTGGCTCGATGCGCAGCCCGACTTGCCGGTGATTGCCTGCGGCATGGTCGGCAGCGCCCAGGGCTGGCGCGAAGCGTCCTACCGCGATACGCCGGCCAACGTCGCCGATCTCGGAAAATCCCTGCAAACCGTTCGCAGCCTTCGCGGTGTCGATGTGCATATCGTGCCGGGTGTGATTCAGCGCTCAAAGCTGCCGAACGTGATGCGCGGCGAAGAAACCCAGGTCCTCGGCGTCCTACAGAATTTGCCGGACGAGGCGGGCAATGATCTGTTGATAGGCCTCCCGGGGAGTCATTCGAAATGGGTGGAAGTGGCCAGCGGCTGCATCACCCGTTTCGACACCTTCATGACCGGCGAAGTGTTCGCCGTGCTCAGCGAACACAGCATTCTCGGCCGTACCCAGCAGCACAGTACGACGTTCGACGCCGAGGCCTTTGATCGCGGCGTGCAGGTGGCGCTGTCGGCGGAGGGCGAGATCGGCGTGCTATCGACGTTGTTCAGTGCCCGCAGCCTCGGTTTGACCGGTGAACTCAGCGCCACCGCGCAACCGGATTATCTGTCCGGCCTGCTGATCGGCCACGAGCTGACAGCGTTGGCCACCGTGCAACGACGCCGGCGCAACAGCGCACAGCTTCCTTCGATCATCCTCATCGGCAACGCGCAATTGTGCGCCCGTTACAGCCGGGCCCTCGACGCCTGCGGTTTCGCCCAAGTGACTTTGGCGGAGCAAGCCACCGAGCGTGGACTGTGGCAATTGGCGCTTGCCGCCGGACTGATCGATTCCTCATCCCGTTAACCCTGACTAGAGGCCTGACATGCTCAAGCAAGCACTGGCGCAAAACGGTCTGATCGCGATCCTGCGCGGCCTGCATCCGCAGGAAGCCGCGGCTGTCGGAGAAGTCCTGTATGCGGCCGGATTTCGCGTCATCGAAGTACCGCTCAATTCCCCCGCGCCGTACGAAAGCATTCGCATCCTGCGCAAGACCTTGCCCGCCGATTGCCTGATCGGTGCCGGCACGGTGCTGACGCCTGAGCAGGTGGAGTTAGTGAAGGAAGCCGGCGGCCAGGTGATCGTCATGCCCCACAGCGATGCCAAGGTGTTGCGGGCGGCGAAAGCGGCGGGGCTGTATCTGTCGCCCGGTGTTGCCACGCCGACTGAAGCCTTTGCGGCGCTGGAGGAGGGCGCGGACATTCTCAAGTTGTTCCCGGCCGAACAGATGGGCCCGGCAGTGGTGAAAGCCTGGCTGGCGGTGTTGCCGGTCGGGACGATCCTGGCGCCGGTCGGCGGCATTACCCCGGACAACATGCAGGTGTTCATCGACGCCGGCGTCAAAGGCTTCGGCCTCGGTTCCGGGCTGTTCAAACCGGGCATGACGACTGAGCAAGTGGCGGCCAATGCCAAGGCCTACGTGGCGGCCTGGAAGGCCCTTCGCTAAGACTTTTCCGGCGCTGCGTGCGCTGCATCTAACAAGAGAGACAAGCAGATGAAAATCACCAAACTGACCACCTTCATCGTTCCGCCGCGCTGGTGCTTCCTCAAAGTCGAAACCGACGAGGGCGTGACCGGTTGGGGCGAGCCTGTGGTCGAAGGCCGGGCCCACACCGTCGCCGCTGCGGTCGAGGAATTGTCCGACTACCTGATCGGCAAAGACCCACGCAATATCGAAGACATCTGGACCGTGCTCTATCGCGGCGGCTTCTACCGGGGCGGCGCAATCCATATGAGCGCACTGGCCGGCATCGACCAGGCGCTGTGGGACATCAAGGGCAAGGCGCTCGGCGTGTCGGTCAGTGATCTGCTCGGTGGTCAGGTGCGGGACAAGATCCGTGTGTATTCGTGGATCGGCGGTGACCGTCCGGCAGACACCGCGCGGGCCGCGAAAGAGGCGGTGGGTCGTGGTTTTACCGCAGTGAAAATGAATGGCACCGAGGAGCTGCAATTCCTCGATACCTTCGAGAAAGTCGACTTGGCGCTGGCCAACGTCGCCGCCGTGCGTGATGCGGTCGGACCTAATGTCGGCATCGGCGTCGACTTCCATGGCCGGGTGCATAAACCCATGGCCAAGGTGCTGATGAAGGAACTCGACCCGTACAAATTGATGTTCATCGAAGAGCCGGTGCTCAGCGAAAACTATGAAGCGCTGAAAGAACTGGCACCGCTGACCAGCACCCCGATCGCTCTCGGCGAGCGACTGTTTTCGCGGTGGGACTTTAAACGGGTGTTGAGCGAAGGTTACGTCGACATCATCCAGCCGGATGCCTCCCACGCGGGCGGCATCACTGAGACCCGCAAGATCGCCAACATGGCCGAAGCCTACGACGTGGCGCTGGCGCTGCACTGCCCGCTGGGGCCGATCGCGTTGGCAGCCTGTCTGCAACTGGACGCCGCTTGTTACAACGCGTTTATCCAGGAGCAGAGCCTGGGCATCCATTACAACGAGAGCAACGACCTGCTCGATTACGTGAAGGATCCACGGGTGTTCGATTACGACAAAGGCTTCGTAAAGATCCCGAACGGCCCGGGCCTGGGGATCGAGATCAACGAGGAATACGTGATCGAACGCGCGGCGGTCGGCCACCGCTGGCGCAACCCGATCTGGCGCCATGCCGATGGCAGTTTTGCCGAGTGGTGAGTCTTTTCTGACCCAACACCAAACACTGTGGGAGCGAGCTTGCTCGCGAAGAGGGCGGCACATTCGAAACCGATGTCGCCTGATAGATCGCTTCGCGAGCAAGCTCGCTCCCACAGGTTGATCTCCATGGAGCGGAGATCTGCATCCCCCCCGACCTCAATAAACATAAGAAGAGGCGCTCCCCATGCAACCGCAAACCCTCACCGGGCAAGCGACGTTAGTCACGCCCAGCCGCAAGCGATTCTTCATCATGGTGTTGCTGTTCATCACCGTGGTCATCAACTACCTCGACCGCAGCAACCTGTCGATTGCCGCCCCGGCTCTCACCTCCGAACTGGGCATCGATCCGGTGCATGTCGGGCTGATCTTTTCCGCGTTCGGCTGGACCTACG
Organism: Pseudomonas sp. R43(2017); assembly: GCF_002112345.1. NCBI lineage: Bacteria > Pseudomonadati > Pseudomonadota > Gammaproteobacteria > Pseudomonadales > Pseudomonadaceae > Pseudomonas > Pseudomonas sp. R43(2017). Next base: position 279,543 of record NZ_NEHJ01000006.1, on the reverse strand, counting down.
CCGCCATGCAGATCCCCGGTGGCTGGCTGGTGGATCGGGTGCCGCCGCGCATCCTTTATAGCGTCGCGCTGCTGTTGTGGTCGCTGGCCACCGTGATGCTCGGATTCGCCGCCAGTTTCATCGCGCTGTTCGTGCTGCGCATGGCGGTCGGTGCGCTGGAAGCGCCGGCGTATCCGATCAACAGCCGCGTGGTGACGACCTGGTTTCCCGAGCGTGAGCGGGCCACGGCCATCGGTTTCTACACCTCCGGGCAGTTTGTCGGGCTGGCGTTCCTGACCCCGGTGCTGGCGTGGCTGCAACATGAATTTGGCTGGCACATGGTGTTTGTCGTGACCGGCGCGGTGGGCATTGTCTGGGCGGCGATCTGGTACGCGGTGTATCGCGAGCCGCGTGATTTCAAAGGCGCCAACGAAGGCGAAATCGAATTGATCCGCGAGGGCGGCGGGTTGGTGGACATCGCCGCCGAAACTGCAAAAGTGAAGGCGAAATTCAGCTGGGCCGATCTCGGCATCGTCCTCAGCAAGCGCAAGTTGTGGGGGATTTACCTCGGCCAGTTCTGCCTCAACTCGACGCTGTGGTTTTTCCTGACGTGGTTCCCGACCTATCTGGTGAAGTATCGCGGCATGGACTTCATCAAGTCCGGTCTGCTGGCGTCGCTGCCGTTTCTCGCCGCGTTCATCGGCGTGCTGTGTTCCGGGTGCTTTTCCGACTTCCTGATTCGCCGTGGTTGCAGCGTCGGGTTTGCGCGCAAGTTGCCGATCATTGGCGGGCTGTTGATTTCCACCTCGATCATCGGTGCCAACTTCGTAGAGTCGACACCGCTGGTGATTGCCTTCCTGGCGTTGGCGTTTTTCGGCAACGGGCTGGCGTCGATCACCTGGTCGCTGGTGTCGACGCTGGCGCCGGCGCGGTTGCTGGGCTTGACCGGGGGGGTATTCAATTTCATCGGCAACCTGTCGGCGATTGCCACGCCGATTGTCATCGGCTTCCTGGCCAGCGGCGATTCGTTCGCCCCGGCGATCACCTACATCGCGGTTCTGGCCTTGATCGGTGCTTTGTCCTACGTGCTGCTGGTGGGCAAGGTCGAGCGCATCGAGTTGTAGTCGTCCCTGTCGGGCGACCATAATGCCGCCCGTTCCCTCGCTCAACGCTAAAGGCTGGATATGCAGGAAGACGCCCCGAAAAATGCCAAGGACGCCGCGCCCACTGGCACCCAGACCCTGCTTCGCGGGTTGGGTGTGGTGCAGGCGGTCGCCAGTGGCGCCCGCGATCTCAAAGAGATTGCCCGCCTGATCGGCACCACCCGTAGCACCACCCATCGTCTGGCCAGTTGCCTGGTGGACGAGCGTTACCTGCGCGTCGTGCCGCAAGTCGGTTATCTGCTGGGGCCGAAGCTGATCGAACTGGGTTTCCAGGCGCGCGAAGAGTTGCCGCTGGTGACCCTGGCCGGGCCTTATCTGGACGAGTTGTCGGCGCTGACCGGCGATACCGTTCACCTCGGGATTCGTGAAGGCGACGAAGTGCTTTATTTGCTGAAGAATCCGGGGCGCAACGGCCCGGAAATGCGCTCGCGGGTCGGTCATCGCATGCCGCTGGCGCGGACCGGGATCGGCAAGGCGCTGATGCTGGATGACGCGCCGCAGGATTGGCAGCGTCTGTACGACATCAGCCTGCCGGCGGGTGGGAAAAGTCAGTTCTGGCCGCAGCATCCGCAGCAGTCATGGGAGCAGCTTGAGCAGCGGATGACCGAGTACGTGGCCGGTGGCTACGCATTCGATCTGGAAGACAACGAACCGTCGATCCGCTGCGTTGCGGCGCCGATCCGCGACGCGAGCAAGCGCATCGTCGCGGCGATCAGCATCGCCAGCACCGTGCCGTACATGCCGCTGGAGAAAATGGCCGAGCTGATTCCCCTGATCAAGGGGGTCACGGCCCGGCTCTCGGCAGAGCTTGGCTTGAAGGTCTGAGGAATCAGAGCTTCAGAGTCGCCATGTCGATCACGAAACGGTACTTCACATCACCGGCGATCATGCGGGCGTAGGCTTCGTTGATCTGGCGGATGTCGAGCATTTCGATGTCGCAGCTGATGTTGTGCTCGGCGCAGAAATCCAGCACTTCCTGGGTTTCGGCGACGCCACCGATCAACGAACCGGCCAGTACCCGGCGACCCAAAACCAGTTTGGCGGCGTGGACCGGTGGATCGATCGGTTCGATCAGGCCCACCAGAATGTGCACGCCGTCGAAGCGCAGGGTGTCGAGGTACGGGTTGAGATCGTGCTGCACCGGAATGGTGTCCAGCAGGAAGTCGAAGCGACCGGCCGCAGCTTTCATCTGCGCTTCGTCGGTGGAGACGATCACGTGATCGGCGCCCTGACGACGACCTTCCTCGGCCTTGCTCGCGGAGCGGGTGAACAGCGTTACTTCGGCGCCCATGGCCTTGGCGAACTTGATACCCATGTGGCCGAGGCCGCCCATGCCGAGAATCCCGACCTTGTCGCCGGCCTTCACGCCGTAATGCTTGAGCGGCGAGTAGGTGGTGATGCCGGCGCAGAGAATCGGCGCAGCCGCCGCCAAATCCAGCTTCTCGGGGATGCGCACCACGAAGTGTTCGCTGACCACGATGCTGTCCGAATAACCGCCCATGGTGTTGCTGCCGTCGACCCGGTCGGGTGTGGCGTAGGTCATGGTCGGGCCTTCGAGGCAATATTGCTCGAGGTTCGACTGGCAGGCTTCGCAGGTGCGGCAGGAGTCGACCATGCAGCCGACGCCGACCAGATCGCCGACCTTGTGTTTGGTGACATTCGCACCGACGGCGGTGACTTTTCCGACGATCTCGTGGCCTGGCATCAACGGGTAAACGGCGATGCCCCATTCGTTGCGCGCCTGGTGGATGTCGGAGTGGCAGACGCCGCAGTACAGGATGTCGATGGCGACGTCGTCGGCCCGAGGGCTGCGGCGTTCGAACTTCATCGGGGCGAGGGGCGTGGTGGCCGTTTGAGCGGCATAGCCGATGGCGGTGTACATGTGAAACCTCGCAAAAGCAGTGACAAGTGAGGCGGCGCATTCTGGGCGCCGTCCGGTCGTCCGGCCATGGCGATTCCTCCGGGTGTCATGCCTAATCCTCCGGCATGCGGGGTTGATCGGTCGCATTGGCAAAAGGATCTGCGATGATGCTTTTATCCCTTTTTCCGTGATTTTTTCTGAAGAGCCGCCCGATGCAATTGACCCGTCACCTTGATGCCAACGCCACCCTGGTTTCGCTGATCGAACCGCTGGCGCTGCGCGATGGTTACAGCCAGACCGGGCTGCCGGGCGTGCAGGTGCTGCGCGCCAGTTGCGACGTCGCCCGTGGCCCGCACATTTATGAACCGAGCCTGATGATCATTGCCCAGGGCAGCAAGCTGGCGTATCTGGGGCCGCGCACCATGGAATACGGTGCCGGGCATTACCTGATCCAGGCGTTGCCGGTGCCGTTCGAGTGCGAGACCTATGCGTTGCCGGACGCGCCGTTGCTCGGCGTGTCGGTGGCGATCGACCGGGTGCTGCTCGGTGAACTGGTGCTGGCCATGGGGCTGGCGCCGGGGCGACATATTCCGGCGCAGACCCCGGAGTCGATGACGTCGGTTGTGCTCGACGATGACATGCGCGGCTGCGTCGAGCGCTTGCTGCGCTGTCTGCACGATCCGCTGGAGTGCCAGATTCTCGGACCGGCGCGGGTGCGCGAATTGTTGTTCGTCGCTTTGCGTGGCCCACAGGCTGATGTGCTGCGGGCACTGGTCGAGCAGCAGGGGCAGTTCGCCCGGGTGGCGGCTTCGATCAGTCATTTGCACTCGCACTACACCGAACCGTTGAACGTCGAAACATTGGCCAGCTGCGCGAACATGAGCGTTTCGACTTTTCACGAACACTTCAAACGCAGCACGTTGCTGTCGCCGGTGCAGTATCTGAAGCGTTTACGTCTGTTGAAGGCGCAGACGTTGTTGATCGCCGAGGGGCTGGGAGTAGCGCAGGTGGCGCATCGGGTGGGGTATCAGAGCACGTCGCAGTTCAGTCGCGAATACAAACGTTATTTCGAGCGCAGCCCGGGGGATGAGCGGGCGGCTTGATCCTGTACAAATCGCGGGCAACAAAAAGGCCCCCGTACAGGGAGCCTTGATGTTCAGCGATTCGACTTACATGTTCGGGTAAGTAGGGCCGCCGGCGCCTTCCGGCGTCACCCAGGTGATGTTCTGCGAAGGGTCCTTGATGTCACAGGTCTTGCAGTGCACGCAGTTCTGGGCGTTGATCTGGAAGCGCTTCTCGCCGTCTTCCTTGGTGATCACTTCATACACGCCGGCCGGGCAGTAACGCTGCGCCGGTTCGTCGTACATCGGCAGGTTGCGGCTCAACGGGATGGTCGGGTCGGTCAGTTTCAGGTGGCACGGCTGTTCTTCTTCATGGTTGGTACCGGAGATGAACACCGAGCTCAACTTGTCGAAGCTGATCTTGCCGTCGGGTTTCGGGTAGTCGATCTTCTTGCAGTCGGCCGCAAGCTTGAGGCAAGCGTAGTCCGGCTTGGTGTCGTGCAGGGTGAACGGCAGTTTGCCGCCGAAGATGTTCTGGTCCAGCCAGTTGAAACCGCCACCGACAATGGCGCCGAACTTGTGGATCGCCGGGCCGAAGTTGCGGCTGGCGAACAGTTCTTCGTAGAGCCAGCTCTTCTTGAAGGCGTCGACGTAGGTGGTCAGTTCTTCGGTGCCGTCCTTTTCAGCGAACAGCGCGTCGGCCACGGATTCAGCGGCGAGCATGCCGGACTTCATCGCGGTGTGGCTGCCCTTGATCTTGGCGAAGTTCAGGGTGCCGAGGTCGCATCCGATCAGCGCGCCGCCCTTGAAGACCATTTTCGGCAGCGAGTTCAGGCCACCCTTGCAGATCGCACGTGCGCCGTAGCTGATGCGCTTGCCGCCTTCCAGGTACTGCTTGAGCACCGGGTGATGCTTGAGGCGCTGGAACTCGTCGAACGGCGACAGGTAAGTGTTGCTATAGGACAGATCGACGATCAGGCCGACCACCACCTGGTTGTTTTCCAGGTGATAGAGGAACGAGCCGCCGGTGTTCTCGGTGCCCATGATGTCCATCGGCCAACCGGCGGTGTGTACTACCAGGCCTGGCTGGTGTTTGGCCGGGTCGATCTCCCAGATTTCTTTCAGGCCGATGCCGTAGTGCTGGGCGTCGGCATCGCTGTCGAGGTTGTAGCGCTTGATCAGTTGCTTGCCGATGTGGCCACGGCAGCCTTCGGCGAACAGCGTGTATTTGCCACGCAGTTCCATGCCCGGGGTGTACAGGCCTTCTTTCGGATGGCCTTCGCGGTCGACACCGAGGTCGCCGGTGATGATCCCGCGCACCACGCCGTTTTCATCGATCAGCGCTTCCTGAGCGGCGAAGCCCGGGTAGATTTCCACGCCCAGGTTCTCGGCCTGCTGAGCGAGCCAGCGGCACAGGTTGCCGAGGGAGATAATGTAGTTGCCTTCGTTGTGCATGGTCTTGGGCACAAAGAAGTCAGGAATCTTCTGCGCGCTTTCGGCGTTTTTCAGCACGAAAATGTCATCGCGGGTGACGGGGGTGTTCAGCGGGGCGCCGAGTTCTTTCCAGTCCGGGAACAGTTCGTTCAGGGCCCGTGGTTCGAATACGGCACCGGACAGGATGTGCGCGCCGACTTCGGAGCCTTTTTCGACCACGCAGACGCTGATTTCCTTACCGGCTTCGGCGGCCTTCTGCTTCAGACGGCAGGCGGCGGACAGGCCAGCGGGGCCGGCACCGACGATGACCACGTCGAATTCCATGTATTCGCGTTCCACAGGCTATCTCCTACTCAAGGCTCAACAGTTTTTTTTCTAATTTGGAGGTTCGGTGTCGTATCCGTTATTGCCTTTACGTTAACGTCAAGGCTAATAATGGGCAAACCACCTTTCTCTCTAGGCGGCGCATTATATCTACACCACTCTTAGCGTCCAATACAAACGTTTGTTTGAATCGGCTCCAGCCCAGAGAAATCAAAGAAGCGGGGCTTATGACAGGGCATTTTGGCGTATTGACCAGAATGGGCGTTCCGGTCAAGATACGGGCGGTTTTGCGCTCGCCGTAGGCTGAATGGTGGTTTCAAGAGCACCTCTAAAGACAGGGCGTAGGCGGTAACCGGTGATGCGCAGCGCAGGTTCGGCGCGCAGTTTACACACCGCGGAGCGGCATGACTCGTCGGTCACGACTGACGAACGGTCATCCGACTCAGCCGGCGTTTTTGGAGGTGCCCTTGTGCCCGATGAGCATCAACCGCCAGGTTCGCCTAGGCGACTTTCTTTTCACCGGAGAGTAACGAGGAATCCATGAAGGTTCTTGTAGCTGTCAAACGCGTTGTGGATTACAACGTCAAGGTTCGCGTCAAGGCGGACAATTCCGGCGTAGACCTCGCCAACGTCAAGATGTCGATGAACCCGTTCTGCGAAATCGCAGTGGAAGAAGCCGTACGCCTGAAAGAAAAAGGCGTTGCGACTGAAATCGTCGTCGTCTCCATCGGCCCGTCCACCGCTCAGGAACAGCTGCGTACCGCACTGGCTCTGGGTGCCGACCGCGCCATCCTCGTCGAATCCGCTGAAGACCTGACTTCCCTGGCCGTGGCCAAGCTGCTCAAGGCCGTGGTCGACAAGGAACAGCCTCAGCTGGTGATCCTGGGCAAACAGGCCATCGACAGCGACAACAACCAGACCGGCCAGATGCTCGCAGCACTGAGCGGCTACGGTCAGGGCACTTTCGCCTCGAAAGTCGAAGTCTCCGGCGACAGCGTTGCCGTGACCCGCGAAATCGACGGCGGCGCGCAGACCGTTTCCCTGAAACTGCCAGCGATCGTCACCACCGACCTGCGTTTGAACGAGCCGCGCTACGCGTCCCTGCCAAACATCATGAAAGCCAAGAAGAAGCCTCTCGAGACGCTGACTCCGGACGCTTTGGGCGTTTCCACCGCCTCCACCAACAAGACCCTGAAAGTCGAAGCGCCGGCTGCACGCAGCGCAGGCATCAAGGTCAAGTCGGTGGCTGAACTGGTCGAGAAACTGAAAAACGAAGCGAAGGTAATCTAATCATGACTATCTTGGTAATCGCCGAACACGACAACAAGGTGCTGGCCCCGGCCACCCTGAACACCGTTGCTGCCGCTGCCAAAATCGGTGGCGACATCCACGTTCTGGTTGCAGGCCAGGGTGCTGGCGCCGTGGCTGAAGCCGCTGCGAAAATCGCTGGCGTGAGCAAAGTCCTGAACGCCGACAATGCTGCCTACGCGCACCAGCTGCCGGAAAACGTTGCTCCGCTGGTAGCTGAACTGGGCAAGGGTTACAGCCACATCCTGGCTGCCGCCACTTCCAACGGCAAAAACATCCTGCCGCGCGTTGCCGCCCAGCTGGACGTTGACCAGATCTCCGAGATCATCTCGGTAGAAAGCGCTGACACCTTCAAGCGCCCGATCTACGCTGGTAACGCCATCGCTACCGTGCAATCGACCGCTGCGATCAAAGTGATCACCGTGCGTGCCACCGGTTTCGACCCGGTTGCCGCTGAAGGTGGTTCGGCTGCCGTTGAAGCAGTTGCTGCTGCTCACAACGCCGGCACTTCCAGCTTCGTCAGCGAAGAACTGGCCAAGTCCGATCGTCCTGAGCTGACCGCTGCCAAGATCGTCGTTTCCGGCGGCCGCGGCATGCAGAACGGTGACAACTTCAAACACCTGTACGCTCTGGCCGACAAGCTGGGCGCTGCTGTGGGTGCTTCCCGCGCCGCGGTCGACGCAGGTTTCGTACCGAACGACATGCAGGTCGGTCAGACCGGCAAGATCGTTGCGCCACAGCTGTACATCGCCGTCGGTATCTCCGGCGCGATCCAGCACCTGGCCGGCATGAAAGACTCCAAAGTGATCGTTGCGATCAACAAGGACGAAGAAGCGCCGATCTTCCAGGTGGCCGATTACGGCCTGGTGGCGGATCTGTTCGAAGCCGTACCTGAGCTGGAGAAGCTGGTCTAATCCGGCGGCTTCACTTATAAAGAGCCCGGCCTGTTGGTCGGGCTTTTTTTTGTCTCGGATTTGAGTGGGAGCGTTTCGCCATGGATCTGCATCGTCGGTTGGGCTGCTCGTGGTTGCTGGGGCTGGCATTGTTGCCGGGTCTGTCGGTGGCGGCGGGCAAGTGCGAGCGGCTGGTCGTCACCGGCAGCCCGGATGCACCGCCGTACCTCTGGCAGGATCCGCAGAACCCCAAACAACTGATCGGTGCCAGCGCCGACCTGTTGCAACAGGTAGCGAAAGACCTGGGCATCAAGGTCGAACTGCTGTACGCCGGCAAGCGCTCCCAGGCCCTCGACGAAGTGCGCAGCGGGCGCATGGACATGCTGGCCGACGCTCCGCTGGCCTTTAATGAGCTGGAAAACTTCGACTACATTCATCCTCCGCTGCTGGAAAACGACTATCTGGTGTGGACCCGCAGGGGCTCGACCCTGGTCTACAGCGAAGCGAAGGACCTTCAGGGCCATCAAGGAGGATTGTCGGAAAAGTCTCGAATGACCCAGGCATTCGGCACTTTCGCCGAGCAGCATTTGACCCTGACCCGTACGGCAAACCTCACTCAAGCCCTGCAGAAACTGCTGCTGGGCGAGGTGGAATATGTACTCGCCGGCCGTTACTCGGGGATGGCGGCCGCGCAGGCACTGGGCATGGCCAATGATCTGCTCGCCTTCGAGCAACCGATTGACCGGCCCGGTCTGTTCCTCGCGCTTTCCCACAACTCGGCCTGCAACGATCCGTGGTTGCGCGGACAGCTGGCCAAAAAGATGACAGAATTGCCCGCGTCCGGCCTGACGGAAGCCGCGCTGCAACGCAACATCGAGCGCTGGAAGGCGCAGCAGCAACAGCCGCCGCAACAACCTGTCAGCGCCCCAAAACAGTAGGGATTCTTAGTGAGTAATCGAGTTCTTTTCACGGCCCTGGCCGTTCTGGCCCTGGCCGGTTGCGCCAGCGATCCGGCACCCAATGAACAAATGCGTTTGACCGAGCAGGCGCTCGAGCAGGCCAAGGCCGTCGGCGCCACCGCCGACGAAGTGCCGGAAATGAAACTGGCAGAAGACAAGTTCAACCGGGCCAAGGGCAGCATGGCCGGCGAATCCTTCAAGAACGCGCGGATGCGTGCCGAACAGGCCGAGCTGGATGCACGCCTGGCCGAAGCCAAGGTGCTGACCCAGAAGAGCGAAGAGCAGCTGAGCGTGCTCAACACCCGCATCGTCCGCCTGCGCAAGCAACTGGGGGATGCCCAATGAAGCTGACTTCAAAAGCCTTCGGCACTCTGATCCTCGTGGGTTGCGCCAGCCTTTACGGTTGCGCCGGGCAACACAGCGAAACCGCCTTGCAGGAAGCCAGCGCTGACTTCCAGAAGGTCAAGGAAGATTCCAATGTGCTGCGTATCGCGCCGAAAGACGTGATCCGTGCCGGTGAATCCCTGGCCCGTGCCGATCGCCTGTCCACTTATTGGGGCAGTGGCTCGGACGTGGCGCATTACTCCTATCTGAGCCAGCGCTACAGCCAGATCGCCCGCGAGCACACCAACCTGGTGCTCAACGAAGAGCGTGCGGCGAAGCTGGAACTGGAGCGCCAGCGTCTGCAACTGGCGCTGCGCGAGTCCAAACTGTTGAGCGTGCAGCAGCAGGGCAAATGGCTGGAAGAGCAGATTGTCGCACTGGCCACCACCCAGACAGACCGTGGCCTGGTGATGACCCTGGGTGACGTGCTGTTCGACACCGGCGAGGCCGAGCTGAAGAATTCGGCCAATCGCGTGGTCCTGAAGATCGTGCAGTTCCTGCAGCTCAATCCGAAGCGCGTGGTGCGCATCGAGGGCTATACCGACAGCACTGGCGGCAAGCAGGAAAACCTCAAGCTGTCTCGTGATCGTGCGCAGTCGGTAGCTGATGTGTTGACCGACCTGGGCATCGACGAAAAACGCATTCAGGTCGAAGGTTACGGCGACGAATATCCGGTGGACGCCAACGCTTCCGAGCGCGGGCGTGCGCAGAACCGTCGGGTGGAAATCGTGTTCTCCGACGAAAAAGGCCAGCTCGGCGCCGCCCGCTGAGGGTGGCGTTACTGGAAAGCCCGGGCTGCCATGCAGCGCCGGGCTTTTTTACGTCTGTCGATTACCTCACAAAGCAGTACAGATTTATCCGACACTGGACTGTATGGTTGACTAATATGGCAACTGTCCCAGTACACTTCAGAACTGTTCCGGTATTGTTCACACAAAAATAAAACGCCCGTGATATCGAGTGCTGCGTCATGACCAATCTCTTGCTCTACCAACGTATTGCTCAACAGCTGGCCGAAGACATCCGCCGTGGCGTCTATCAACCGGGCGAGCGCGTGCCTTCGGTGCGCAAGATGAGTTCGCAGCTCAATGTCAGCCATGCCACGGTATTGCAGGCATACGCCAACCTCGAGGATCAGGGGCTGATCCGTGCACGGCCGCAATCCGGTTACTACGTACACCAGACGCCGGCCCTGACCGCACCAACGCCGGACATTGCCCGGGTCGAACGACCTGGCCTGGTCACCCGCGCCAGCATTATTCAGCAAGTATTGGTCGAGTCGCGCCGCGAAGGCGTATTCCCGCTGGGTGCAGCCGTACCGAGCGTCGATTACTTGCCGGTGCGCGCGCTGCATCAGCAATTGGCCAAGGTCACCCGATTCCATAGCCCGCGCGCTTTCAGCTACATGTTCAGTCCGGGCTTCGAACCGTTGCGCCGACAAGTGGCGATCCGCATGCGCGACGCCGGTGTGGTGGTCGATCCTTCGGAAGTGGTGATCACCCACGGTTGTGTCGATGCCTTGCAGATGTCGCTGCGCGTGCTGACCCGTCCGGGCGATCTGATCGCCGCCGAATCGCCAACCTATTACGGACTGCTGCAACTGGCCGACCTGCTGGGCCTGAAAGTCATTGAAATCCCCAGCGACCCGGCCACCGGCATGAGCCTCGAAGCCCTGCAACTGGCGGCCAACCAGTGGTCGATCAAAGCCCTGGTGCTGACGACCCGGCTGAGCAATCCGCTGGGTGGCACCATGCCCGAAGAGCGGCAAAAACAATTGCTGCGTCTGGCATCGGACTTCGATATCCAGATCGTCGAAGACGACATCTATGGCGAACTGATGTTCGAGCAAGGCCGCACCAAGGCCCTCAAGGCCTACGACCGGCTGGATCGGGTGATTTACTGTTCGAGTTTCTCCAAGACCTTGTCGCCGGGTGTGCGCGTGGGCTGGATGATCGCCGGCAAGTATCAGCAGGAAATCCAGCGTCTGCAGACCTTCACCACGCATTCGGCTTGCAGCGTCACGCAAATGGCGATCGCCGCCTATCTGGAAAATGGCGGTTATGACCGGCATTTACGGTACATCCGCCAGGAATACCGAAAAAACCTCAGCGCGTTCCAGTTGGCGGTGCAGCAGTACTTCCCTGAAGGCACGCAGATGACCCGGCCTACGGGCGGTTTCATCCTGTGGGTGAGCCTGCCGGGGCGGGTCAATACACAGGAATTGCATGTCCGCGCGTTACAACAGGGCATCAGCATCGCGCCCGGGTTGATCTTCAGTAATACCGAGCAGTTCAACCACTGTATCCGTCTGAATTGCGGCACGCCGTGGAATCGCGAGGCGGAACGGGCGTTGATGACTTTGGGTTTGCTGGCGACTCAACTGTGTCAGGAAACGGCCGGCGGTTTCTGAACAGACTGTGTCGCACGCTTGTCATGCGGCGTTCAACAGGCGAGCATATGGCCCTCTGCCGTTAGCGTTGTAGGTTCCATGAAAGCGATTTTTCCTGCTGCCTGGGTTTTGCTTGGTCTGTTGATGATCGGTCACGCGCCAGCTGTCATGGCCGCTGCCGTTTCGGAAAAACCGACAGCAGCCTCCACGGTGAAAAAACCGGTGGCCAGCAAGAAAGCCGTTCCTGCGAAAGACAAGCAACAGAAGAAAGCCGCCCCGGCAAAGAAACGTGCGCCGGTCGCCTCAAAGTCGAAATCGGCCCGTGAAGTGGCCAAGACGCCGCTTCCCCCGGCCAAGCTCGACTTGAGCCTGCCCAGAGACATGGTTCAGCAGCTGAAACCGGTTGGAAGCGTGCCATTGCCCAAGCGCGAAGCGATCCTGCCGCAAATGTTCGGGGAGAAAGACAGTGGCTTCCAGCTCAACGGTCGTCTGCTGAGCAACGAAATGCAGTTGCAGCTGCGTAACGAAGAACGCCGTGAAGTCGAAGGTGCGGCGCTGGATTTCGAATTCAAGCAGTAAATTCAATCGATCCGTGACCCGCAGACCAGACGCTTTGTCGGAGACTGGTCAGTCACTTTCGTTTCTGCGTAAAAACCCCGGTTCAGGGAATTTAAAACAGCCGTTTTAGCGGTTACCCTGTTCCGCGTCCCTTTAACACATTGCCCGTCGCGAGGAACTCGTCGTCATGAAATGCCGTGAAGGCTGTGGCGCCTGTTGCATTGCCCCCTCCATCAGCTCGCCGATTCCAGGCATGCCCGATGGCAAACCTGCCGGCGAACGTTGCGTTCAGCTCTCGGTCGAAAACCTGTGCAGCATTTTCGGCCGACCGGAACGCCCGGCGGTCTGTTCAGGGTTCAGCGCCGATGTCGAAGTCTGCGGAAGCAGTCAGGAAGAGGCGATCAGACTGCTCGGCTGGTGGGAGCAGATGACGGCGGCGTGATGTGTCAAACGTACGGAACTTCAACAATAAGGAATAAGACTATGGGTTCGCTGCATCGTATCGCTGTGTTGTGTGGTTTGACTGCCGTGCTGGCCACTTCGGCCGCCCAGGCTGAAGACTGGAAAGTGGCCAAGAACGAAGACGGCATCAAGGTTTCCCTGAGCGAAGTGCCGGGTTCGGACTACAAGTCGTATCAGGGCGTGACCTTGATGAAGACGACCGTCGCCAAACTGCGCGCACTGCAGGAAGACGTCTCCGGTGCCTGTGCCTGGATTCACGAGTGCAAGACCCAGAAACTGCTCAAGCACGAAGGCGACCAGAGCTGGACCTACACCCAGTTCAACACGCCATGGCCGGTAACCCCGCGCGACTCGATCCTGCACGTCACCACCGTTGAAGGCGCCGATGGCAGCCTGACCCGCAATCTGGAAGGCGTGCCGAAGTACCTGCCGGAAGAAAAAGGCTTTGTGCGTGTCGCTCAGGTCAAAGGCTTCTGGAAATTCGTGCCAAAAGGCGATCAGGTTGAAGTGACTTATCAGGTCCACACCGAGCCAGGCGGCAGCGTGCCATCGATGATCGCCAACAAGTTTGTGGTCGACGCACCGTTCAATACCCTGAAAGCCCTGAAAGAACGCGCCGAGAAGTAAGCATCGCGTGCTCTGCAAACGCCCCGAAGAACTCGGGGCGTTTTGTTTTGTAGCGATATTGTGTTTCCGAATATGCGTTGCACGAAATTTTCACAAACGCTTCAAGACAATTCGCCCGCGCAATTTGAATCTGTCCGGGTATGCCGTGCCTTTAATGAAAGAGTCCGGCAGCAGGGCAGTAATCAATGGCAATGCCGCCGGTGATCGTGCAACATTTGCGCACCGCGCAAGCCCCGGGGCCTGGAATGGCCAACAGAGGGCAGGGCGCAGCTGTATTTTTGCAACTTCAACTTCCAATGGGTCCTAAAACGACATGGCAAACCCGGACGCCCTGAATCAGCAGCGATCTTCCAGTCGCCTGCTGCAACCGACCGTCAAATCGCATCTGGCCTACACGCTCTTGTGCGCGCTGGTCATGATGGTGATGTTTTCCGTGCTGCGCCTCGCGCTGCTGGTCTACAACCGCGAGATGATCCTCGACACCCCGGCTTCGACCTTCCTCGAAGCCTTCGCCAACGGCCTGCGTTTCGACCTGCGCCTGGTGGTCTACCTCTGCGTTCCGATGGTTCTGGCGCTGTTCAGTGCCCGGGCCATGGCCGCGCGCGGGTTCTTCCGCCTGTGGCTGACTGTGACCTCCAGCATCGCGCTGTTCCTTGGCCTGATGGAGATGGACTTCTACCGTGAGTTCCACCAGCGCCTCAACGGCCTGGTGTTCCAGTACGTGAAGGAAGACCCGAAAACCGTGATGAGCATGCTCTGGTACGGTTTCCCGGTGGTGCGCTACCTGCTGGCCTGGGCCGTGGGCACGGTGATCCTGACCCTGGCGTTCAAGGGCGCCGACCGTCTGACCCGTCCGCGTGGCCCGTTCAGCGGCGGCAACGTCGGCACCCGTCAGGTGGCGCCATGGTATGCGCGTCTGGCGGTGTTCGTGGTGTGCCTGCTGATCTGTGTGGTCGCCGTGCGCGGCACCCTGCGTCAGGGCCCGCCACTGCGCTGGGGTGACGTGTACACCACCGAATCGAACTTCGCCAACCAGCTCGGCCTCAATGGCACCCTGTCGCTGATCGCGGCAGCCAAGGACCGCATGGGCGAAGACCGCAACAACATCTGGAAAGCCACGCTGCCGCAGGATCAGGCGCAGAAGGTCGTGCGCGACATGCTGGTGATGCCGGATGACAAACTGGTGGATGCCGACATCGCCGCCGTGCGTCGTGACTACACGCCGCCAGCGGACAAGACCCTGCCGATCAAGAACGTCGTCGTGATCCTGATGGAAAGCATGGCCGGTCACTCGGTGGGCGCCCTGGGCGCGCCGGGCAACATCACACCGTACCTCGACAAACTGTCGAAGGAAGGCCTGCTGTTCGACCGCTTCTTCTCCAACGGTACCCACACCCACCAGGGTATGTTCGCCACCATGGCGTGCTTCCCGAACCTGCCGGGTTTCGAATACCTGATGCAGACCCCGGAAGGCAGCCACAAACTGTCCGGCCTGCCGCAGCTGCTCAGCGCGCGCAAGTATGACGACGTCTACGTCTACAACGGTGACTTTGCCTGGGACAACCAGTCCGGTTTCTTCAGCAACCAGGGCATGACCAACTTCGTTGGCCGTAATGACTTCGTCAATCCGGTGTTCTCCGACCCGACCTGGGGCGTGTCCGACCAGGACATGTTCGACCGCGGTCTGGTGGAGCTGAAGGCACGGGAAAACGGCAAGCCGTTCTACGCGCTGCTGCAAACCCTGTCCAACCACACGCCGTACGCCTTGCCGACGCCATTGCCGGTCGAGCGCGTGACCGACCGTGGCACGCTCAACGAGCACCTGACCGCCATGCGTTACGCAGACTGGGCACTGGGCCAGTTCTTCGAGAAGGCCCGCAAGGAGCCTTACTTCAAGGAAACCCTGTTCGTCATCGTCGGCGACCACGGTTTCGGCAACGAGCGTCAGATCACCGAAATGGACCTGGGCCGCTTCAACGTACCGATGCTGATGATCGCACCGGGCATCCAGGAAAAATTCGGCACCCGTGACCACACCGTGGGTACGCAGATCGACATCGTGCCGACCATCATGGGTCGTCTGGGTGGGGAAGTGCGTCATCAGTGCTGGGGTCGTGACCTGCTCAACCTGCCGGCAGGCGACACCGGTTTCGGTGTGATCAAGCCATCGGGCAGCGAGCAGACCACTGCCATCGTGACCGCTGACCAGATCCTGGTACTGCCGAAAGAGAAGGAAATGGCGCCGAAGATCTACCAGTACCAACTGGGCGCGAATCCTTCGGCTGAAATCATTCCGGATGCGCCGCGTACTGCCGAGCTGAAACTCAAGCTCGAAGCGTTCCTGCAGACGGCTACCAAGAGCCTGCTCGACAACACCGCCGGTGTGATTAACGGCAAGCCGGACTGATCATTCCGCGCAATAAAAAAGAGGCCCTTTTCAGGGCCTCTTTTTTTTTCGGTCAAAACGTCATATGCGGCCGAGCAACAGCAGCACCAACAGTACAACCAGCACTACGCCGATAATGCCCGAAGGACCGTAACCCCAACTTCTGGAGTGCGGGAAGACCGGCAGACCACCGATCAGCAACAGGATCAGGATAATGATAAGAATTGTGCCCATGTCGATTTCCTTGTTGATAGTGTCTGAAGAGTCTCGTTGTTCAAGGGCGGCTGGAAGTTGAACTAAATCCAGACGGCTTACAAATTCCGACTGGCGCGCGTGAAAGAAAATTCAATGTTTTTTTAACGTATTTGGTTCACGGTCTTATTTCGTTCGATGCCACGGTTTGCTCTTGCCATTCAGCAATCTGATGGAGCGTGGGTCGCTCTGGATCCTTCGCTACACTCCGCGCATCTTCCCCGGAACAACAAGGCTGTCTGTTATGCAAAATCGCATGATGATCACTGGCGCGGGCTCCGGCCTGGGTCGCGAAATCGCGCTGCGCTGGGCGCGTGAAGGCTGGCAACTGGCCTTGTCGGATGTCAGTGAGCCGGGTCTGCAGGAAACCCTCAAACTGGTGCGCGAGGCCGGTGGCGATGGCTTTATCCAGCGCTGCGACGTGCGCGATTACAGCCAGCTCACCGCATTCGCCCAGGCCTGCGAAGTGAAGTTCGGTGGTATCGATATCATCGTCAACAACGCCGGTGTGGCGTCGGGCGGATTCTTCAGCGAACTGTCGCTGGAAGACTGGGACTGGCAGATCGCGATCAACCTGATGGGCGTGGTCAAGGGCTGCAAGGCGTTCCTGCCGCTGCTGGAACAGAGCAAGGGCAAGATCATCAACATCGCTTCGATGGCGGCACTGATGCAAGGCCCGGCGATGAGCAACTACAACGTGGCCAAGGCTGGCGTGGTGGCGTTGTCCGAAAGCCTGCTGATCGAACTGGCCCAGCAGGAAGTCGGTGTCCATGTGGTTTGCCCGTCGTTCTTCCAGACCAATCTGCTGGACTCGTTCCGTGGCCCGACACCGGCCATGAAAGCCCAAGTCGGCAAGTTGCTGGAAAGTTCACCGATCACCGCCGCCGATATCGCCGACTACATCTACCAGCAGGTCGCCGCCGGCGAGTTCATGATCCTGCCCCACGAACAGGGCCGCATGGCCTGGGCGATCAAGCAGAAGAACCCGCAGCTGCTGTACAACGAAATGACCGCGATGGCCGAAAAGATGCGCGCCAAGGCCAGACAGAACAACGGCTGAACTTGCGCAGCTAAAGCCCCGTCGTTAGGGTGACCGCCACAGTCACCCTGACGAGTCATTTGCATGCTCAACTACTTGTGGTTTTTCCTCGCCGCGCTGTTTGAAATCGCCGGCTGTTTCGCTTTCTGGATGTGGTTGCGCCAGGGCAAGAGCGCCTTGTGGGTGATCCCGGCGCTGCTCAGCCTGACCCTGTTTGCGCTGCTGTTGACGCGTGTTGAAGCGACCTACGCCGGTCGCGCCTATGCCGCTTACGGCGGGATCTACATCATTGCCTCGATTGGCTGGCTGGCCGTGGTCGAGCGCATCCGTCCGCTGGGCTCGGACTGGATCGGTGTCGCCTTGTGCGTGATCGGGGCCAGCGTGATTCTGTTCGGGCCACGGTTTTCGGCGACTTGAAACACCGGTTTGACGGAAACGTCTGAAGGCTGATGCGCCATGGCGTGTAGGGTTTGACTGATTTGCCCGCAGCGCATTGTAGGGCGCTCGAAAGCCGCGCATCTTCAAGGCTCGAAAACCTTGAAGGACAACCCCCATGCTTGTACTCAGCCGTGTTGTCGGTGAACTGATTTCCATCGGCGACAACATCACTTTGCGCGTTCTGGCAGTCAACGGCTCCAGCGTGCGATTCGGCGTCGAGGCGCCAAAGCAGGTCAACGTGCATCGTGCCGAAGTCTACGAGCGGATCCAGCGCAAGCAGGTCAACGGTAAGGGCCGCTGACCGTTTCAGTCGAACAGGTGCTTGGGCACGTCGTGCTTGAGCATCAACTGGCATTGCTCGCTTTCCGGATCGAAGACGATCAGCGCCTGGCCTTTGATCAGGGCCTGGCGAACCCGCAACACGCGGGTTTCCAGCGGGGTGTCGTCACCGTTGTCGGTGCCGTCGCGGGTGACGAAATCCTCGATCAGGCGGGTCAGGGTGTCGACTTCGAGCGCGTCGTAGGGAATCAGCATGGGCACCTCGGCTAAATCAATGTCGGGATGCTACGGCGAATGATCGCCGAGGGCCAGACTCAACTGTCCGAGCGTTGCCCCACCAGGCTGTCCACCGACGGCACCCGGGTGTCGCTTTCCATTTGTGTCTCGTGCTCGATCTGGTGACTGAAGCGATCCAGTGAGGCGTTGGCCGGTTGCGCATCGCTGGCGAACACCGGCGGGCTCAGGATGTACGCCCCCAGCAGGCGACTGAGTGCCGCCAGACTGTCGATGTGCGTGCGTTCGTAGCCGTGGGTCGCGTCGCAACCAAAGGCGAGCAGGGCGGTGCGAATGTCGTGGCCGGCGGTGACCGCCGAATGGGCATCGCTGAAGTAATAGCGGAACAGGTCGCGACGCACCGGCAACTCGTTTTCGCCAGCCAACCGCAACAGATGCCGCGACAAGTGATAGTCGTAGGGCCCGCCGGAATCCTGCATCGCCACGCTCACCGCGTGCTCGCTGGAATGCTGGCCGGGCGCAACCGGCGCGATGTCGATCCCGACAAACTCGCTGACATCCCACGGCAAGGCCGCCGCCGCGCCGCTACCGGTTTCCTCGGTGATGGTGAACAGCGGATGGCAATCGATCATCAACTCCTGACCGCTGTCGACGATGGCTTTCAACGCTGCGAGCAGCGCGGCGACCCCGGCCTTGTCGTCCAGATGTCGGGCGCTGATGTGGCCGCTTTCGGTGAATTCCGGCAGCGGATCGAACGCCACCACATCCCCCACGCAGATACCCAGCGAATCGCAATCGGCGCGGGTCGCGCAGTAGGCGTCCAGGCGCAGTTCGACGTGATCCCAGCTGATCGGCATCTCGTCCACGGCGGTGTTGAAGGCGTGCCCGGACGCCATCAGCGGCAACACGCTGCCACGGATCACGCCGTTGTCGGTAAACAGGCTGACGCGGCTGCCCTCGGCAAAACGGCTCGACCAGCAACCGACCGGCGCCAGGGTAAGACGGCCGTTGTCCTTCACTGCACGGACGGCGGCACCGATGGTGTCCAGGTGCGCCGAGACCGCACGGTCGGGGCTGTTTTTCTTGCCCTTGAGGGTGGCGCGGATCGTGCCGCGTCGGGTCATCTCAAAGGGAATACCGAGTTCTTCCAGCCGCTCGGCGACGTAACGCACGATGGTGTCGGTGAATCCGGTGGGGCTGGGAATGGCGAGCATTTCCAGCAGGACTTTTTGCAGGTAGTTTAGATCCGGTTCGGGAATGTTCGTTGTCATGGAAACTCCTGATGAGTTGGGCGCATCGATGGTTTCGATGAGGGAAGTTTGTGGTGTCTGGTCAGGCCTCTTCGCGAGCAAGCTCGCTCCCACATAAGCAGCGGTACCCTGTGGGAGCGAGCGTGCTCGCGAAGGCGTCAATACAGACACCGGGTAATCAAGAGACTGCCGGCTGACTGTGCGGAAACAACAGATCGACAAACCGCTCGGCCGTCGGCTGCGGCTCATGGTTGGCCAGGCCGGCCCGTTCGTTGGCTTCGATGAACACGTACTCCGGCTGATCGGCGGCGGGCACCATCAGGTCGAGCCCGACCATCGGAATGTCCAGCGCTCGCGCTGCGCGCACGGCGGCATCGACCAGGGTCGGATGCAGAATCGCTGTGACGTCTTCCAGGGTGCCACCGGTGTGCAGGTTCGCCGTGCGCCGCACAAACAGATGCTCGCCGGCCGGCAGGATGCTGCTGTAGTCGTAACCGGCAGCGTGCAGGGTGCGCTGGGTTTCATGATCCAGCGGGATTTTGCTTTCGCCGCCGGTGGCCGCTTGCCGGCGTCGGCTCTGGGCTTCGATCAGGGCGCCGATGGAGTGATGACCGTCACCCACCACCTCGGCAGGCCGGCGGATCGCGGCTGCGACGACGTCGAAACCGATCACCAGAATCCGCAGGTCGAGGCCTTCATGGAAACTTTCGAGCAGCACGCGGCTGTCAAACTGTTTCGCCGAATCGATCGCTTGCTGCACCTCTTCGATGCTTCGCAGGTCAACGGCCACGCCCTGACCTTGCTCGCCATCCAGCGGCTTGACCACCACCCGCTGATGCTCGTCGAGAAACGCCAGATTGTCGTCCGCGTTCGCCGCCAGTTGCTGTGACGGCACATTCAACCCGGCGTTTTTCAGCACCTTGTGGGTCAGGCTTTTGTCCTGGCACAGATTCATGCTGATGGCGCTGGTGAGATCGCTCAGGGATTCGCGGCAACGCACCCGACGCCCGCCATGGCTGAGGGTGAACAGCCCGGCATCGGCATCGTCCACCTGCACATCGATGCCACGTCGATGGGCTTCCTCGACGATGATCCGCGCATAGGGATTGAAATCGGCCTCTGGTCCGGGACCGAGAAACAGCGGCTGATTGATGCCGTTCTTGCGCTTGATGGCGAAGGTCGAAAGGTTACGAAAACCGAGTTTGGCGTAGAGGTTTTTCGCCTGACGGTTATCGTGTAGCACCGACAGGTCGAGGTAGCTCAAACCGCGACTCATGAAGTGTTCGATCAGATGCCGCACCAGCACTTCACCGACCCCGGGACGCGAACACTGCGGATCCACCGCCAGGCACCACAGGCTGCTGCCGTTTTCCGGGTCGTTGTAAGCCTTCTGATGATTGAGGCCCATGACGCTGCCGATCACCGAGCCGCTGTCCTCGTCCTCGGCCAGCCAGTACACCGGGCCGCCCTGATGGTGCGGGGTGAGCAGGGTGGCGTCGATCGGCAGCATGCCGCGCGCCTGATACAGCTGATTGATCGACTGCCAGTCCTCTTCGCTTTGTGCGCGGCGGATGCGGAAGCCGCGAAACACCCGGGTGGCCTGGCGGTAATCGCTGAACCACAGGCGCAAGGTGTCGGAGGGGTCGAGAAACAGTTGAGTCGGTTCCAGACCGAGAATCTGCTGCGGCGCGGCCACGTACAACGCGATATCGCGCTCGCCCGGCTGCTCGTTGAGCAATTCCTGGGCGAGGCTGGCCGGGTCGGGGAATGTGTGGCCGATCAGCAACCGGCCCCAGCCGCAATGCACGGCAATCGGCTCGGCACTCGGTTGGTTGCCATCCTCGGCCAGACGCGCCTGCAAACGTTCGTAGGACGGTGTCTGACCGCGCAGCAGCCGTTGGCTGTAAGCCGTGGCGTGAGGTTTCATCGATCAGATTCCTTGTTCGCTGAGCCACAGGTTCAGCGCCGCCAGTTGCCACAGCTTGGAGCCGCGCAACGGGGTCAACTGGCCTTGTGGATCGGTCAGCAATTTGTCGAGCATGGCGGGGTTGAACAGGCCGCGATCCTGGCTCGGATCCAGCAGCAGTTCGCGTACCCAGTTCAGGGTGTCGCCTTGCAGATGCTTGAGGCCGGGCACCGGGAAGTAGCCTTTCTTGCGATCGATCACCTCGCTCGGAATGACCAGCCGTGCGGCTTCTTTCAAGACCTGCTTGCCGCCGTCAGGCAGTTTGAATTTGCCGGGAACACGGGCAGACAATTCCACCAGGCGATAGTCGAGAAACGGCGTGCGCGCCTCCAGACCCCAGGCCATGGTCATGTTGTCGACGCGTTTGACCGGGTCGTCCACCAGCATCACCGTGCTGTCTAGGCGCAGGGCCTTGTCGACCGCCGCATCGGCGCCGGGCTGTGCGAAATGTTCCTTCACGAAGTCGCCGGCGGCGTCATTGGCCGTCAGCCATTTCGGCTGCACCGTGGCGGCATAATCGTCGTAGCTGCGGTCGAAAAACGCTTCGCGATACGCCGCGTAGGGATCGGCCGCGCCATCGACTTGCGGATACCAGTGATAACCGGCGAACAATTCGTCGGCACCCTGGCCGCTTTGCACCACTTTGCAATGCTTGGCCACTTCCCGGGACAGCAGGTAGAAGGCGATGCAGTCGTGGCTGACCATCGGCTCGCTCATGGCGCGGAACGCGGCAGGCAGTTGCTCGATGATCTCTTTTTCGTCGATGCGCAGTTGATGGTGCCGGGTGCCGTAGTGTTTGGCGATCAGGTCGGAGTACTGGAACTCGTCTCCGCGTTCGCCGCCGGCATCCTGGAAGCCGATGGAAAAGGTCGACAGGTTCTCCACGCCGACTTCACGCAGCAGGCCAACGAGCATGCTCGAATCGACACCACCGGAAAGCAGTACGCCGACATCCACCGCCGCCCGCTGACGGATCGCCACGGCTTCGCGGGTGCTGTCGAGTACGCGGTCGCGCCAGTCTTCGAGAGTCAGGTTTTTCTCGTCGTCGTGTGGGCCGTAGGGCAGGGTCCACCAGGTTTTCTGCTCGGTGGTGCCGTCCGCTTCAATGCGCATCCAGCTCGCTGGCGGCAGTTTTTCGATGCCGGCCAGCAAGGTGCGCGGTGCAGGTACCACGGCGTGGAAATTCAGGTAATGGTTGAGCGCCACCGGATCGAGGATCGGGTTGATGTCACCACCCTTGAGCAGCGCCGGCAGGGCCGAGGCAAAACGCAGGCGCTGGCCGGTGCGCGACAGGTACAGCGGTTTCACGCCGAGACGATCCCGGGCGATGAACAGGCGCTGGGCATCTCGCTCCCAGATGGCGAAGGCAAACATGCCGTTGAGTTTCGGCAGGAGCGCCTCGCCCCAGGCGTGATAGCCCTTGAGCAGCACTTCGGTGTCGCCGCCCGAGTAGAACGCATAACCGAGCGCCTCGAGTTCGGCACGCAGTTCCGGGAAGTTGTAGATCGCGCCATTGAAGGCCAGGGACAGGCCCAGTTGACTGTCGATCATCGGCTGCGCCGAGCCGTCCGACAGGTCCATGATTTTCAGGCGTCGATGGCCCAGGGCAATCGGCCCTTGGGCATGAAAACCCCACGCATCCGGGCCGCGAGGCGCCAGGTGATGGGTGATTCGCTCGATGGCTGCAAGGTCTGCAGGTTGTTGATCAAAACGTAACTCGCCAGCTAATCCGCACATGTACCGTAAACCCTTTGTATTTCGGCGCTCATGTAGCTACTGGTGATTTTCCCGTACCGTTTTTGTACCACTTTCCAATCGATCCAGCTTCTCAAGCTCCGCCCAGTCGTTCGGCGAGTTGATCCACTTGGCATAGGTGGAAAGCAATATCTGAACGCTGTGTCCAAGCTGTGCGGCAATGAACGCTGGATTCATCCCCGACATCAAACACATCGTTGCGTACGTGTGGCGCGTGTCATACATCCTGCGATGCCGAATACCTAACTTTCGCAGCGCGCTCAACCAGTAGCGTTTTGGGCCAGTCTCGGATCGGATATACAACTCTGATTTATCTCCCGATCCTTCTGGCGCGAACACATAATCCGAACGCGCCGCTGTGAGTGGCCTGGCTTTTTCGAGCGCCTTGATTGCGCGATCGTTCAATAAAACTTCGCGGGATCTCTTCGTCTTAGTTCGCTCCTGGATCTTTCCATAGATGCGAATGCGGCAAACTTTGGCAGTCTTCTTGCGCATGTCGATCTCTTCCCAGCGCAGTGCCATTGCCTCTCCCGGACGCATGCCGGTGTAGAACGAGAACTCGAAAAAGATCGCGTAAATCTGTTGTAGGCCGCTCGTCAGTTCGTACAGCTTTTCGATGATCAGGTCAGCCTCGTCGCGTGAGAACGGATCGAGGTCGCGTTTTGTCACGCGAGTGGGCGGGATCGAACTGGCCGGATTGCGGTGAATCAGCTCGTCACGCACGGCCTGGGTGAAGATGGTGGTCATCAGCCTGATTGCATCCTTGCGCCGAACGGCCGAGGTCCACTCGATGTCGTTGACGACCTTTCGCAAGAGCACAGGTGTGATCTTGTCCATTGGCTTGGCTGCGAGGTAGGGAACCCAGTAATTTTGCAGTGTTGACCGGTAGTTTTTGCGCGTGCTTTCCACGATCTGGAGGCTGTCGAGCCAGTCCTGGGCATAGTCGAAGAAGATCGGCATGGTCTGAACTTCGGCGCTACGAGTGCCCGGGAACAGCTCGGCGTACTTTTGCGGGGTGAGTGCGCCGAGCTTGTCCAGTTGCTTTACCTGAGAACGAAGGTTTGCCGCTGCGGCGATTCCTTTCGCGGTCTGAGGGAAGGGGAGCGTTTCACAGCACCGCTTCTTGTTCCAGGAGAAACGAATTCGGATTGATGGACCGACAAACTCAACCCCTGTTGGCAAGTCCACAGACTTTCGATCCATTCGTCGTATCTCCGTTTGCTGTACATGATCCGGCCGTCGATCTTCGACCAGACGCCTTGCGGGATGATCTTCCGCTCTCTCTTGCGCTGCAGCGCCTTCGCTGTGGTGCCCACCAGTTCCGCCATCCGCTTCTCGGTCACTTTGTCGTGACCTTCCTCTTCGGGCAATTTTTCAGCAGCCCCCATCAGTCACCTCCTACGTGTCGCGACACGTTTTCTTGATTTGCGTTTTGTGTCGCGTCACGCCCATGCGTCACGCGAGCTGGAAATGCCACGCCTTCCCACTTGCCGGCCATCCCACGGATGTGATGCCGATCAACGTGCGGGCGATGTGGCTTACTTGCGAACAGGCTGGCGCAGGCGGCGAACCGCTCGACATCGCCTTCCGCGTCGACCAGCACCTGGTGCTCCGTCGAGTTGACCTTGATCCAACCGTCTTTCGTTTTCCCGTGATCGCTGGTGCGGCTCAGGATGAATCGACGGCCGCTGTTCTTGGCGCCTACCGATGACTCGTTCAGGTAGTACGCGATCGAGCCTTCGCGCACTCGTAGGATTGTCTTAGCCATGGACCTGACCTCCTGCAATTGCTGCCAGCTCGGCCACCAGCGCATCGGTGCGCCCGTAGAACTTCCCGGCATCTTCGTTCACGAAACGCTCGATCACGCTGGCAACTGCCGCCTCATTGGCCAGACCTCGCAGATCTGTGTCGGCCAGCGGCGCGTCGGTCGACGGCGCATGAACAAAGGCACCGGCCTTGATCGGCAGGGTGCGCACCGGGCGGACGGCCTTTTCCTTGCTCGTCCAGTTCGTATCCGGCGTGCACCAGGGCAGCATGTGAAGGCACCAGGCGCTGCCGGCGGATGGCTTTTGTGTGCTGGACCAGTATTCGCGCAACGCGAAGGCCTGGGCAGGCCCGCCAGCTCCATCGACCGGCCAGTGTTTCCCCCACGGTTCCAGCTGCAGCAGATTGGCGCGCATAAGCTGCAACTCCTCGATCGCCGGAATGTGCCACCCCCGGTGACCACGGATCGCCATTGTCAGCACCTTCTGTGCGATCGCACTTCCGGCCTCGGCCATCGCCAGGGTGTTGGCCAGCCCGTCGTGGTAGGACTTGCTGCCGCGCACATTCAGGCGCGGGCCTGCCCGGTCCCACCATTGCGCGGGCTGTTCGAACTCGCGGCCGGCGTCGATGAGTGCGTGCTCCACGCCACCGAAGAACGGGCGCCCAGCGAAGAAGCCGCCGGCGAACGGCTGACCGATGGCCGGTAATTCATTTTGATGAATCCTCTTCTGATTCATCACTGAGAACCTCGCAGCGAGACATACTTCGCAGAAACAAGCCTTAACCAAACAGTCAAAAATTTAATGTGTATCATTTTTGAGAATTTATTGACTGATGATAAATACGGCGGTACACCAAATACCGACGAAACATGCATGCTCTTCGATGGAAAAGGAGGCGATTTGAAATGAAACGCGGTTCTGCTTACTGGATGTGGGCCGACTGCCGTTTGCCCACCGTGGATCATCACGAAGTCACATCCAACGGCATCATCATTGATGTGCAGGCCAGGCTGTCGAAAATAGGAATTCCACAGCTGTTTATTGGCGTTTACAACTCGGCATGCTCGCCGATTTTCGAAGAAGCATATTTGGATGGAGTTTCCGATACCGTCACGACTACGCTTCATTGGGGTATTTATCAGGCCCGACAGATTGCCGCTGGATTCGGAGAAAAAGGGCGCTCTATCAGTCATCGGTAGAAATCTCCGAAGAAACAACTGCTCGCAGATTCAGTTTGATACCACAGGCGCCGGCCAGCTTCGACAGCTCGCTTACGGTGGTGCTGGGCTCTTGCAGGGCTTGGCCGAAGCGGACGAGGCGGGCGCCAAGACTGGCGAACTCATTTCCAGCCGTCTGGGTGATCGTCGATCCATTCGTAATGATGGTGCTCATAGCTGGAACCTCTCGAGCTGCGGTAGCGGGGTGGCCACCAACGAGGTGATTTCATGCGCCGAACCGGCTGGAGATGCCCGGCCCGCGTCACTTGACGGGGTGGACTGCTGTTGGAGCGAGCCATCGGGCAAACAGCTGATTCCGCCCTGAGGGGTGATCCAGCAAGTCACCTGGCGCTTGCTGTCGTGTTGAACGTCGATCAGCACCTGCTCGCCGGCGGAGGCATGCCCAGCGATCAGCAGCAGGGCGGTGATGATCATCAGGCGCATGGGGCGTCCTCCATCACTTCGAGGCGCATTGCGTCATCGATGCACTTGTCCAGTTCAGCGCCGGTGGAGTAAGAGTCGCCAGCCATCACCAGAATGTTGGTGTCATGGTCTTGGATGATCTGCCGATCACGCAGCCACTCATAGCGCCGGGCGTTGGCCGCCATCCGCACGCGGTCGTCGATAAGCATCGTGTCGGTAACTGCCGACGCTAAAGCGACAGAATTTGCCAAGGAGTCGAGCAACAACTGCTGACGCTTCTGGCCGTCTGTGTACTGTCGAACCGCCTGAACAAACACCGCGTTCATGCTCCGGTCGCTGTCATTGGCAATTGCCTCGATCTCGGCGCGCAGGCCGTCAGGCAGGCGTGCGACAAACTTGTCGGCCGTCCTTGAATCAAATTGTTTGGTGCTCATGCGGATCTCCAGGCCGAGCGAATCCCGGCCGCGTTGTTGGCTTTCGCGAAAATCGTTCCAGGGGTGGGTCAGGCCTCGCTGATCACCGAACTGCGCCCGCGCACAGGCACACGCCGCTAATCACGCGATGAAGACGCCGTCGTGGGAATCCCGCTCGTGATGTTGATGAGGTGCCGGAGTCATGTTTCCGGTAAAGGCTATTAAGCCCAGTCGAAACGCTTCAGCAACCAAAGCGGCGCGGCGGGTTACGCCAAGTTTCGTTGTAAGAGAAAGCAAGCGCTTCTTCACGCTGTCTTCGCTCATTCCGAGAGCTTGTGCAGCCTCTTTGCCGGTAGAGCCACCAGCAACCTCCAGCAGGCACTCAAGCTCTCGCTGAGCTGCGCCGCGACCTAGGAAGCCGGTCAGGCCGTGGGCTGTGATAGTGGTTGCTGCGTTCATGCTGGTAGCTCCATGCGGGATGCGATGGAGTGAAAGTACAGTCTGAAATTTGTAATTGCAAATAATATTTGTAATTTTGTTGATGAAAAAGGCCGCGAAAGCGACCTTCAATCACTGGTTAGGCAAACATTCCCCACCAAAAAACATGCCCCAGGATAGTTACCTGCTCATCCTGCAGTTGCTGGAATGTATAGTCTTCATCGGGATAGTCGTCTCGATTGTAACTGCGCAAACGCAGACCTGTTGGCAGACGGAAAACCTGTTTTACTCGAAGCTGCCCATTGTGGCTGATCGCGTACATTTCCCCATCTACAACGTCTGTAAGCCTGTTTTTCCCGACGTTTACCCCAACGGTAGATCCGTCCCGCAATACTGGAAGCATGCTGCTCCCGCTAACGGATACGCATTTGGCATCGGAAAACTGTACGCCATTTGCACGAAGATCCTGCTTTGAAAAGCGAAGTTTGGAAGTCGGCCCCTCTTCTATCGCGAATCTGCCTGAGCCGGCAGAGAGCTCTACTTCTCGGAGAAGAGGAACATAAATCTCGTCGTCATCGAGGGGAGTGGTTTCATCCCAAATGCGCATGTCCTGGAGCAATGATCCTTCGGATGGCTGGGGCTCGTCGTCGCTTAAAATCCGGAGAAGCTCCGAAACAGATTTGCCACTCATCATTCCGCTCGCTTGCAGCAGAGTGTGGCCACGAACTCCTAGCACCTGTGCGATCGCTTGGAATTTGGCAGCGCGCGGTACCGCACGCCCTGATTCCCAGGCTTGTACGGATTGCGGAGTTACGCCGAGGCGGCGCGCCAGCTCCGACTGATTAAGGCCCGCACGCTCGCGTGCCTCAGTGATGATTTGTGCAATGGTGGGTGTGCTCATGTCCATAGCTTACAAGCGTCCTTTTGTAGGCGGCATTGCAAATATCGTTTGTAAATGGCAAATGTCGACTGTAACCTCGGCGGCAATGTCATAAATCCGTTGGGATTTCATATGAGTATCGAAGCAATGGCCAGTGCCGTACGGGCACTGGGGAGTCAGACGAACTTGGCGAAAAAGCTGGGCTGCACCCCACAGAACGTTCAGCGCATGTGCGCAACTGGCCATGTTCCTGGGAAGCACGTTCTTCGCATTGAGGCCGAGTCTGGAATTTCACGCTCGCAGCTCCGGCCAGATCTCTATCCAGAGCAGTCGCCGACCTTGAGCGCAAATGTACTGCACCTCTCGACCGAACGTCAGTCCGCTGATGGTGCTGGTATTCCATACAGTGGTCAGCAGGTCGCCCCATGAGCCCCCGAGAGACTTCCCAGTTTTTGCTGTCCGGCTGACTTTTCTCCGGGCAACAAAAAGCCCGCTTCGCAGGCGGGCTTCTTAACCAGACCCTTCGCAGGGGTCTTCGTACTACTTCGTCTGTTGGAGGACGATTTCATGCACCCAAAAAATAGCACCAACCCCATCGTATCGCAAGAGCTGCTAACAGCCCTTGTGGGTTTTTACAACACGCCGATCGATAACCGGGGCATTCAAATGCTCAGCGTCGCGCCTGGTGTAAACGCCGAGGATGCACTCCAAACCGCGAAGGTCCTGTCGTCTGGCTTGGGACAGATCTGCCAACACATGCACGACAGCCTGAACATGGGCGAGATGGCGTATTGCGACGGCATGGCGGCTCTGGGGTTTCTGGCGGAGACGGTCAGCGCGCTGGTCTGGTCTGTTCAGAAAGGCGCGGAAACAGGGGGGATTTCACAATGAATGCTCCAATGTGGAAACACCTGATTGTTGATGTTGAGCGCGAATTCCCGGCTTGCTCAACCAAGGGCGTGAAGCTCACGCCCGATCAGGTTGAGCATCTCAACTCGATTGAAAACACCAACGACAATTTCCAGATCAGCACCCTTCATGGCGTCGCGGCCATCGGTGAGCTGATCGCCCACGCTGCGAACCACAACGAACTCACCGACGATCTCGCAATGAGCGCGGGCTGGTTGATCAACTCGCTGGCGCTCCTGTCGATGTCCATGGCCGACGCTGGCGCCGCCGCTGCTTACAAGCTGGCGAACATCCCGCATCAGGGAGCAGCCAAATGAACAATCCACTTCCAACCATGCAAGAAGCGGCTCAAGAGGCTGAGTTTCAACTGCTCGCGGCCAAGGATCTGCTCGAATGGCAATGCGCGCTGGCCAGCGCAATCCACCTCGATCATCTGCACAACTGTGGAAAGTCTGCGGGCGCCCTGGCCGAGCTGGCGAAATACTTCAGCGACACCGGATTCGGAGGCGTGTACAGCGCCATCGACCAGTTCAAGCAGTTGGGCGAGTCGGAACCTGCGCCACAAAATGCGCAATACGAGAACGTGGCGCGGATTCCGGAAGGCCCTGACACCACTCTGGCCGAACGGCTTTTGCTGGCGCGCGAATCCACACCACTCAGTCAGGCAGATCTCGCCCGTTTGATCGGTGCCCAGCAGACGTCAATCAGCCAGATCGAAAGCGGCAAGACCAAGCGCACTTCTTACCTCGCCGAGATCGCCCGAGCCTGCAAGGTCGACATCAATTGGTTGGCCTTTGGGTCGGGGGGCGCGCAATGACCATTACCAAATTCCAAGGCGGCGATGCCGTCATCACGATGACCAGTCTGGAGCTGGTCGACTTCATCAACAGCCATCGCCAGGGGCAGGCTGAGGTGGCTGGTCAGGCATTCCCCTCGGAAGGGTTTGCAAAGGTAGAGCACGCCGACCTCCTCAAGAAGGTGCCTAGGGTTCTTGGCGAACATGCCGGAAATTTTTCCTGCATGTTCGATGTGATCGTGGGCAACGGCGCTACGCGGAAATCTCCCGGCTACCGCTTCCCAAAGCGCGAGTCGTGCCTGATGGCCATGTCCTACAGCTACGACCTGCAGGCCGCAGTGTTCGATTACATGACCGAGCTGGAACAGAAGCTGACCAACCACCAGGCCAGTGTAATGGCTGCTCTCAGCGATCCGGCCGTACTGCAAAGCTTGTTGCTGGAGAACGTCAGCAAAGTCGTGGCTCTCACGGCTGACAACAAGGAGCTGTCCAGCGAAAACCTGCTGCTCGAGCAAAAGGTTGTTGCCGACGCGCCCAAGGTTGAGTTCCACGACCAGGTCGTTGTGTCTCATGGCGTTCACTACGTTCGCGAGGTGGCGCAGGCCATCGGTACTGGCCAGAACCGTCTGTTCGAGTTCCTCAAACAGAAGCGCTGGGTTGACCGCTACAACCAGCCGTACCAGGCCAAGATCGAGGCCGGCTATCTCGTTGCTTCCGCTCACTCCTATAGGGACGAAGAGACGGGGGAGCGCAAAACCAAATTTACCTGCCGTGTAACTGGAAAGGGCTTCGCCAAGATCCAGGAGCTTTGGGCAAAACGCGACCATGATCTGCTGGAGGATCGGACGTGAACACAATCAACCTCGAAGTAGCGCAGAAAATCGGCAAAATTGCCCGCAAAGACCTCTCTCAGCGCGACATGATGATTCTTATGCGACGGGTCATCCGGAACAGCCTAAGGCATCGCGCCCAGATCCATGACGAGCGTCGTATTTTTCGCCGAGAGGCCGGGAAGCTCAAACCATACCTTCCTTTCGCGCAAGGCCAGATGGACATGCTGATGCAGAAGTCCAAAAGCCACCGCGACGAAGAGCTCAAAGTCATCAAGCAGGGGCTCGTAGGGTTTGGCTACAACCTGATCAAGGATACCGAGGGCGCTTTTGAAGCCATCGGCTTTGTCGGGCTGTGCGACTTGCTCAGCATCAATCCTGTTCACAGGGAGGCGGCGAGCAAGGAGGAGCAAAGCCTGGCAGGCTTGATCTATGTCGCTCGCCTAGAGAACAGCGTCAGCCCGAAGTTTGAGGCATGGGGCGAAGGTGGCCCGCTGTTCGAGGCCTGCTTCCTGGCCATGGTCGATTGGATCAAGACAGCGCCAGAAGGGGATCTGCCTGATTTGTTCGGCGCCGACTCTCCGTTTGCTGGCGCCCAGGTCGTTCAGGCCAAGCAGGAGACGCTGCAATGAATCGACTCCCGCAAACCACAACCGCCGAGAAAGGTCCGGTATCGGTGATCGCCGGCCCGTGGCCGAGCTACAGCCAATTCAAGGGACTGCCAGAGCGTGATCGCTGGGTCATGTACTCAAGCGCCAAGGCCTACCGTCAGGCGCTTGAGGATCAAGGGCTGGTAATGAGCGAGACCTACGACGCCTTCATTCGCCGCGTCTGCGCCGAGCTGGAGATCTGACCATGAGCATGAATTTGATGGTCAAGGCTTTGGAAGCCAAGGTGGGAAACCCGCTGCGCAAGCTGGTGCTGATCAAGTTGGCCGACAACGCCAGCGATATCGGGGAGTGCTGGCCGTCCTACCAGCACATCGCTGACCAGTGCGAGATCGACCGGAGCACGGTGCGCAAACACATCAAGCAGCTTGAGGCCCAGGGTTTCCTGCGTATCGAGAACCGTGAAGGCCCGAAAGGTAACTCAACGAACCTGTACTTTCTGAATCTTTGGGCTGTAGGCCAAAAAAGCACCCCTATAGGCTCAGAAAGCACAGGTGTAGGCCCACAGCCTACAGGGGGTGTAGGCCCAGAAAGCACCAGAACCAGTCACTCTTCTGAACCAGACAATGAACCTAAATCTATGGGCACTGACTCGATGGAAGGCTTCGACCAGTTTTGGAAGCTGTACCCGAAGAAGAAGTCTCGCAAGGACGCCGCCAAGGCCTGGGCGAAGCTGAAGCCGAACGAGGAACTACGCCAGACCCTGATCACTGTTTTGGGCAGCCACTGCATTTCCGAGGACTGGACGAAGGATGGTGGGCGTTACATCCCGAATGCCGCGACCTGGCTCAACGGTGAGCGCTGGCATGACGAACTCAAGCCAGTGACTGGGAAGGCCTCGACGTTCACCAACTTGCCGCAACACGAACCAAACGCTTATCCGGAGGTGCCACATGGCCAAACCAATTTCTAACTTCTGCCGCGTGCCGGATGTTCGTTTCTTCGAGGCCCAGTGCCCCGTACACGGCATGGTCGACGGCGCCGAAGTCGAGCAGTTCGACGGCTCGTATCTGGTGCGCACCTGCCGCCGGTGCCAGTGGGAGGCGATGAACACCGCCGACACCCGCAGCGAGGCCCACACGCAGGCGCTGGCCCGCCGCAAGGCTACGGCGCTGAACGAGCTGCTGATCGGCTCGGGCATCACTCCACGCTTCGTCGAATGCACGCTCGACAACTACCGGACCAGCACCGCAGACATGACTTCGGCGCTGATCGTATGCCAGACATATGCCGACCAGTTCGAGGAGAACTATCGCGCCGGCCGTGGGCTTTTGCTGACCGGCAACGTTGGCACCGGCAAAACTCACTTGGCCAGCGGCATCGTCCAGCAGGTGATCAGGAAATTCGGAGCGTTGGCGCACATCGTCTCGGCGGCGGAAATCATCCGCATCGCCAAGGGTGCGATGGTGCGCGGCGCCGAATACACCGAGCGCGATGTGATCAACGAACTCGCCGCTCTGGATCTGCTGGTGATCGACGAAATCGGCGCGCAGAAGGGCAGCGAGTACGAGCTGGGCCTGCTGCACGAAGTCATTGATCGTCGGTACCAGCTGGTGCGCCCGACCGTGGTGGTGTCGAACCTGCCGGCCAGCACTCTTGGCCAGTTCATCGGTGATCGCGCGCTCGATCGCCTGCGCCAGAACGGTGGTCAAGCCGTCGGTTTCAGCTGGTCCTCGATGAGGGCCACGGCATGAGTGAGTATCGCGAACTGTTCAGCGATGAGGCTGAACACGCACTGCTGGGTTCCATGCTGCTGGATTCCAATTTGTTCGACTCGATCACCGGCCAGGTGCAGGTAGCGGACTTTCACGATCCAGAAAACGCCGCACTGTTCCAGACAATGGTCGGCTGTCACGCAGGTGGAAACCCGGTCGACCCCGTCACGTTGCATGACTACGCCGAGTTCTTACCGAGCGGCACCCGAACGATGGCTTACGCCGCCGAGCTGGCGCGCAACACGCCCAGCACCGCCAACTGGAAGGCCTACGCCAAGGTGGTGACAGAACGCGCGGTACTGCGCCGCCTGGTCGACGCTGCCGACACGGTGCGCGAGCTGGCCACCGAGAATCGGCCGGTCGCCGAGATCATTGCCAGCGCGCAGCAAGCAATGGCGGATCTGCGTGACCTGCAAACCGGAGAGCCGGACTACAAGCGCATGGACGAGGTGGTGACGCGCAACATCGACATCATCGACTCCAAGTTCAACGGCACCCTGCAATCTGGTCTATCGACCGGACTGGTGGACCTGGACAAACTGATCCGCGGCCTGCGGAAGAAGACCGTCACCATCGTGGCCGGCCTGCCGGGCAGTGGTAAAACTACGCTCGGCCTGCAGATCGCACAGCACATTGCGTGCAGCGGCGCTGGCGTCGGCATGGTGTTCTCGCTGGAAATGCCCGAAGAGGAGCTGGGCAATCGCGCGCTCGCGTCCATTGGCGGCATCGACCTGCGCAAACTCGATGACGGGCAACTGCAGGACGATGACTGGCCGCGGCTGACCTCGGCCGTGAGCAAGATCCTCGATGTGCCGCTGTTCGTATGTGACAAGTCCGGGCTGACGGTGGCGCGCATTCGCAGCATCGCCCGCCAGGTGCAGCGTACTCACGGCCTCGACGTGGTGGTGATCGATTACATCGGCCTGATCGGCTCCGATGGTAAGTCGTTCAACCGCACCTCGGAGCTGGGCAAGATCTCTACCGGTATCGTCAACATCGCCAAAGAGCTGGAGGTGCCGGTGATCCTGCTGGCGCAGCTGAACCGCAACTCGACGAATCGCCCAGGCAAAAAGCCAATTGCCTCCGATCTGCGCGACTCCGGACAGATCGAGGCGGATGCCCACTGCATCATCCTCGTTCATCGCGACAACGACTCGGAGGAGGGCCAGAACGGTGTCACCGAGCTGATCATGCCGAAGTGCAGGCACGCACCGGTCGGGTCATGTCTCGTTCAGCAGCAGGGCCAGTACGCCCGATTCGTCAACTTCGCCGGCAACCGCGAGCCGAGTAACGAGGAGGTCGAAATGGGCCGCTCGTTCGCCAGTCAGTACAGAGGGAAAACCCGATGAGCAACGTAACTGCGGCACTGCCGCGCAAGAGCCTGACCGTGGTCGAGTGCAAATTCCTGAAGCAGGGAAACCGTCTGCTGCTGGACAGACCCAATGGCCGGATCGCGTCGGCCGCTTTCATGGACATCGTCGCTGACTGGCACGCATCCCGGGTGAACCTGGGATTTGAAGACTTCGCCCGGCGCTGGATCACTGAAGGCAACGCAAAAAACAAGATCGCTGACAAGCTGCTGCGGGAGCTGTTCGGCATGGATGAGCCAAACCCGAGGAAGGCAGCATGAAAAAAAGAACGTACGTGGGGAAGGCTCTGGGCGACACCGAGTGGATGCTGGAACAGTGGGGGTTCTGGCGCATGGATAGCATGGGTGTACCGAGCTATGTGTCGCCGCTCTACGCGCTGATCCGAGACAATAGCCCGTGTACGGGAGGGGTGAAGGAGTACAGCCTGACCGATGACCTGGCGTTGGTCATCGACGGTGCAGTGGCTCGCCTGATCAATCGAGACACGCAAATGGGCGACTTCATCTGGCTGTACTTCGGAGCCAAATGGCCTGCTCTGCGAATAGCCCGTGCGGCGGGCATCGGCGAAGCCAAGGCCCGAGAGCTGATCAAGGCCGGGGTTGCGTGGGTTGACTGCGCGCTGGAGAGAATTCGCGAAGCTGCGTAGAAAAGTCTTTCCACGCGGATAAGCTCCTGTTTTCATGGCACGGTGTTCAGCTTTTCAAGCGCGACACAACAAAGAAAGCCCGGCCATTGCGTCGGGCTTTTTTGTTGGTATCGTCATCAGTCAGCATGGCGCTTTGCTATTGCACCACAAGGAGTAGGTGATGACGATTTACCGACAGTTGCAAGATGAAATTCTCAAGTGGGATCAAGCGGTTGACGAGCAAGGCGAGCAACTGGTGGCTGCCGCCACTCAGTTGGCAGCGCATCTCCCTAAATATCTGGGTATTGAAGAACCAGGTGCAGTAAGACTTGGAGTAGGGGCCGGTGATGAGTTCAACCCGAGAGGGTTGGAAACAGATGACTGCGAGCCGGATGGCGTCGGTGAGCTGAATTTCACAGTTCGCCTCAGGATTCTTCCAACGGGTAACCCGGATTATGAGTGGCAGTACAGCGTGCAGATCCGCCTCTCTATCGATGCCAATAGATTCACTTTCAACACCCTAAACTTGCTCGGGCATACAAAGTATTCTGCATCTATCACGCTTGGTGAAGCTCAGACAGGCGCCTTCGCTCCCGTCTATGAGGCGATAGTGAGAACGGTAAAAGATGATTTTGATTCGCGGAGCGTCAAACGAGTGAGTTAAACGCACGGTATTCAAAACCCCGCCGTGTGCGGGGTTCTTTGTTTTATGCGATTGGAAAAAACTCGGCGGAAGCGTGCAAGGGGCACCGGCCGATCTCTAGCGTTCGCTTGGCATGAAGGCTAGTCGATGATCAAAGCGCCGATCTAGTCTCTAGCATTGATTTCTTAACCGATTCGAAGTCTTCACTTTCAAAGTGGAGCACTACTCCGCGATCAAGCTCGATTGTTGCCGGGCCGCTGGTTATTGCGTTTGAAAAAAATGCTTTCCCCTTGGAGGACTCCGGCGCGAGCACTCTGCTCCCATTCAAGCACGCTTGGATGAATTTTACGTTTGTGCCATTGACCTTGTAAGGGCCCGCAGGCGTTAGGTCGCTCGTTTCCGACTCTTCACAAACGGAGCCGGAAGCATCGAGGAGATTTATTGCGATCGCATCACCCTTCAGGGTCGCCAATAGCATCATTTTTTCGTCTTCAGCGGGCACGAGCATGTAAGCTCGCGGGTTGTACTGAGCCCATTGAGCAGCTTGAGCCGAAAGACATGCCGAACACGTGAGGGCCAAGATCATTAGCTTACGCATGCAAAACTCCATTTCTTGTAGGTGTCAGTGTTATCCGTTGTCGCGGTAGGTTAATTCATCTAGCCAAGGGCGGCATATACGAATCTGAGGTGACGCAGGGATGGCCTAATGTGTGACTTCAGGCGGAAACTCACGGGCTCCGCGCAAGAATAAAAATCGAAATTTTTAATTTACAAAGCCTCGGCATTTGCCGGGGCTTTTTCGTTTTCGGCCCCATGCCCGGCTCTTTGCTTCTCGCGGATGACGGTGACATGGAGGTCGAACCTATTTGAGGGCAACAAATGAACACGGAGCAACAAGCTCTCGCGGATGTACCCCTTTGGCTTCTGATCCTGCTGAGCATGGCAGGGCTGTCAGGAGAGATGTTGAGGGCATCAGGTAGCGACCTGGGCTTGCAGCAGATCCTGCAGCGAGTCGCCTTACGCTTTCTCGCATCCGGCTTGTTGGGCATGGCCACACTTCTCCTTGCGATGGCGCTGTGGAACAACCTTTACCTTGCAGCAGGTCTGGGCATCGTCATTGCGGTGATTGGCGCGGATGTCGCAGGAGGTCTTTACACCCAGTTTTTGGCAAGGAAGGCGGGTGTCGAGCCATCGACGCAGAACCCACCAGAACGATAAGTGATGGTTCACTGAGGGGAGGGCACAGCGATGTTCAAGGTTGGCTTTGGATTGGATGCAGCACCTGTGCTGTGGGAGCTGAACGACATCGAACGGCGGCAGGTGCCGTTCGCGCAAATGCTTACGGCTACCCGCCTGGCCCAACGGATCAAGAAGGGCATGATCCCGGTGATGAAGGCGCGACTTGATCGCCCGACACCCACCACTCTGAACAGCCTGTTTGTGAAGGCAGCCACGCGCAATAAGCCAGCCCAGGTGTATTTCAAAGATTCCTGGGCGTCCGGCGTCCCTGCAGATGCCTACCTTCAGCAGGCTGTCAGCGGCGGCCTGCGTCCGCACAAGCGTTTCGAAAAAGCGCTCATTGCTCGCGGCATCATGCAGACAAGTGAATATGCCGTGCCGACAGCGCCGTTCATGAACCAATACGGCAACGTCTCTCGCGGCACGATGACCAAGATCCTTTCTGGTC
Source organism: Pseudomonas sp. R43(2017) (assembly GCF_002112345.1). Taxonomy (NCBI): domain Bacteria; kingdom Pseudomonadati; phylum Pseudomonadota; class Gammaproteobacteria; order Pseudomonadales; family Pseudomonadaceae; genus Pseudomonas; species Pseudomonas sp. R43(2017). The sequence continues at coordinate 242,162 of NZ_NEHJ01000006.1, read as the reverse complement.
TGGGCGTTGCCGAGACACGATCGGGCTATCAAGCCAATGCCACAGGTAGCAAGCGAAGCAAAGCCAAGGGCAATGCTCACCGCTTCTTCTCTGGTGAGGTCGATGGCACTCGTGCTGTGTGGGAGCGTAAGTCGATGGGTATGGGCGACGCGGTTCGCCCGGTGTTCGTCTTCAGTGCGTCGGCCCCGCGTTACCGCACCATTTTCCCGTTCTTCAAGATAGGCGAGAACATAGTGAAGGCGCACCACGCGACCGAGTTCGCCCAGGCATTCGCCGAGGCGATGGCAACGGCGCGGTGATCAGTACTCACCCACATCATCAGATGACAGCCGTTCCAGATGAGCCAATTGGCTGCGAATGACACCGGGCAGCTGATAGCTCATCTCCGCCATCAACGACTCATGGCCGCCGGGATATTTGAGGTGTTGGCGCTCGCTGTAATAAATACCTGCCAACTGTGAGATGCGACCGGCCTTCTCTGCGATGTAGGAGTGGTGGGCCTTTAGGTCAATGCAGATAGACCGGACCTGAGTGAGTGCTGAGCTATTTGAACCTGGCTGATCATGTCGGCTTAAAACGCCATCGAGTTTTTCCAGCGCTGCAAGAATCTTTTGGGAGGTTTCCTTGGCCATTGATTGTCACCTAACTCCGAATGCTGCGCGTGTCTCGCTGATATGGGTCAGCGCTATGCGCGGAGACGGCACTCCATCAAACCCCGAACGATTGATCAATCTTTACTTCAACGATGACGGTGAACTCATGGCTTGCTACGACCCATTGAACGGGCCGCCCGATGGTTTCAATACCCGCGACTCGGGTACGCAGGGATGACCTGAGAATGTCGAAAATTTCTCGTTTTCGTGCAGATTTTCCCTTGACAGGCGGCCCCGGCTCATTTCTGAAAGGTACTCCCGGACCCCACCCCATTGGGGGTAATTCGGGCCCCGCCTCTTCACTACGTATGACTCTTTTTCAGAGGTTGGTTGTTGTGTAGTTATGGCTAATCCATCGATCACTCGTAAGCCTGAATGGCTGAACAAATCCCGTATGGCTGAAAGCCTGGGAATCACGACGCAAGCCTTCGATAAGTGGGGCGTGGAGGCCGTCGCCAAGATTGGTCGCGAGTCGTTTTACGACGTCCGTTCAGTACTGGATAACCGGCTCCAACATCAAACAGGAAAACAACAACCTGGCTCCGAGGAAGTCGATCCGCTTATTGCCTACAAGATCGATTGCGAGCGCCTGCGTCTGACGAAAGAACAGGCCGACGCCCAGGCCCGCAAAAACCGAATCGGTGAGAAGGAAGTGGCACCGGTTCCTTTCATGACTTTCGCGCTGGCAAAACTGTCTGCGCAACTGGCTTCAACCCTCAACACCGTTCACAAGAACGTCAAGCGCAAGCACCCCGATATCAGCGCTCGGCATCTGGAGGCGGTGGAAAGCGAAATCGCCGTTACGCGTAACGCTGCCGCTGGGTTGGCTGACCGCATACCGGAAATTTTGAATGACTACCTCGCCACCTTGGATGCCATCGCTGATTGAGGCTGTCCGGAGGGGGCTGAAAAGCCTTGAAGTCGACCCGCCCATGACCGCTGTGGAGTGGGCCGACAAATACTTCTACATGTCGTCGGAATCGTCCTACGGGGAAGGGAAGTGGACGACCGAGTTTTTCCAAGTGGCGTTGCTGAACGCCATGGGTAACGACCTGATCCACGAACTGAACCTGCCGAAGTCAGCGCGGATCGGTTACACCAAGATGTTGATGGCGAACATCGCCTACAAGCTCAGGCACAAGAAACGCAGCATTTGCATGTGGAGCCCGACGGACGACGACGCCAAGGGCATCATGAAAAAGCACGTCGACCCGATGATCCGCGACGTGCCCCTGATCAGAGCCATGGCGCCCTGGTTCGGCAAGAAACACAAGGACAACACCGAAGACCAAAAGACCTTCGAAAACCGCAAGGTGTTGTGGTGGTTGGGCGGTAAAGCGGCGGGCAACTACCGGGAGAAAAGCCCGGACGAAGTCGGCTATGACGAGCTGTCGAGCTTCGACGCGGATATCAACCACGAAGGTTCGCCGACCTTCCTCGGGGACAAGCGTCTGGAGGGCGCGACCTTTCCGAAGTCGATACGCGGCTCTACGCCGAAGCTGGCCGGTAGCTGCCAGATCACCCGAGCGGCCGAGGAATCGGCCTACCTGCTGCGCTTTCACATTCGCTGCCCGCATTGCGGCACGGAACAGACGCTGAAGTGGGGCGGTAAGGACGAGCCGTTTGGCCTCAAGTGGTCGAAGGATGAGCGCGGCGAGGTCGACAAGGCCTGGTATCTGTGCGAGTCCGGCAACGGCTGTGCCTTCGAACACCACGAAATGATCGAGGCCGGACCAGCCGGGCGCTACATCTGCGAGAAAACCGGCGTGTGGACGCGCGACAGCATGGAATGGTTCGGCCCGGATGGCGCGCCGATTCCGACCCCGCGCCGTCTGACGTTCCATATCTGGACGATCTATTCCACGTTTACGACCTGGGTGAAGATCGCCGACGAGCGGGTCAAGGCCGGCAAGGATCGGGGCAAGCTGAAGACGTTCGTCAACACGACGTTGGGCGAGCCGTGGGAAGAGGATCTGACCGAGAAGGTCGATTGGGAGCTGTTGCACGCACGGCGCGAGGTCTACGCCTCGGAGGTGCCAGCGCGCGCCGTCGTGCTGACGGGTGGGATCGACACGCAGGACGACCGTTACGAGCTGCGGGTTTGGGCTTGGGGGGCTGGCGAGGAATCATGGTTGGTTTATCGCCGGATTCTGACCGGCGATCCATCCAGTGCGGTACTCAAGCGCAAGGTCGGGCTTGAGCTGCACCGCATGTTCACCCGGGCCGACGGTGCGGTGATGCGGGTCGAGCGTTGGTGCTGGGACTCCGGCGGCCACCACTCGGACGACGTCCGGGCCGAAAGTCGCAAACATGGCGTGCATTGGGTAATCCCGATTTTCGGGGCCAGCGTGTACGGCAAGCCGATTGCGAGCTTTCCGCGCCGCAAGGAAAAGAAGTCCAAAACCTACTTGACCGAAGTGGGCACGGACAACGCCAAAGAGGTGATCTACAACCGCCTCAAGCTACAGCCGGACGGCAATCGTCCGGTGCCGGGTCTGGTGCATTTCCCAGCCGACGACCAGATCTGCGACGGCGACGAGCTGCAACAGCTCACCAGTGAAACCAAAAAGTGGGTCATGGCCCGAGGACGCCGTGTGCTGCGCTGGGATGCCAGCAAGCGGCGCAACGAGGCGCTCGACTGCTTTGTGTACGCCTTGGCGGCGCTGCGCATCAGTCAGGAAAAGTTCGGCCTCGATCTGGAGTATCTGGCCCGCCAGAACCCGGAAGCCGGCGTTTTGGAAGTGCCGGACGATCTGGAAGAGCCCGACGACGCGGACGAACCGCCAGAGCCGGCGGCACCGGTGATTGCGCCGCCTTCACCACCTGACCCGAGTCCGGCGCCTGCGCCGGTTCCGACCCAACCAGACCACCAGCCTGCCGCCGGCGGCTGGATTGATACAGGAGCAAGCGCATGGCTGTCTTAAGTACGCAGGACATGGTGGAAAAATACCTGCAAGCCGAAGCGGACGTGCTGGCCGGCAAGGTGGTGCAGTTCAACGGCCGCCGTGTGGAAATGGTGGATCTGCCGGCCATCACCAAGGGTCGGCAGGAGTGGGAGCGCCGACTGGCGCAGGAGCGTGCGGCAGCACAAGGCGGGAGGCGTCCGGGTTATTCCCTGGCGTCGTTCGAGTGAGTGGCATGAACCTGCTGGATAAGGCACTGGCCCCGTTGTTTCCGGGCGTGGTCGCCGAGCGCCTGCGAGCGCGCAACGTGATCATGGCTTTCGAAGCCGCCAACGTTTCGCGCACGCACAAGGCCAAAAAGCAACGGGGCAGTGCGAACGCCTCGCTAAATCGCACGCTGAAATCCATGCGCGAGCAGTCGCGAAAACTGGACGAAGACCACGACCTTGTCACCGGGTTGTTTGACCGTCTGGAAGAGCGGGTGGTGGGTGGGGCCGGCATTGCGGTCGAGCCGATCCCTATGGGCTACGACGGCACGGTGCATGCGGTGTTTGCCGCACGAATCAAGGCGTTGTGGGGGGAGTGGTCGCTCAGTCCGGAAACCTCCGGCGAGCTGAGTCGGCCGCAGATGGAGCGGCTGGTGTGTCGCACCTGGCTGCGCGATGGCGAGGCCTTGGCGCAGATGCTGATGGGCAAGGTGGCCGGTTACGACCACCTGCACGGCGTCCCGTTTGCCCTGGAGCTGCTGGAGCCGGATTACCTGCCCATTGAGTACACCGATCTGTCCAAGGACATCGTTCAGGGCGTCGAGCGTAACGCGTGGCGCCGGGTACGTGCCTATCACCTGCTGAAGACCCACCCGGGCGACTTGGGCGGCAATCTGGCGCAGAAGACCAAGCGCGTGCCGGTCGAGCAGATGATTCACATCGCACACCGCAAGCGCATCGGTCAGAACCGGGGGCAGCCGCTGCTGCACGCGGTGATTACCCGGCTGGCCGACGTCAAGGACTACGAGGAAAGCGAACGGGTCGCGGCGCGCATCAGTGCGGCGTTGGCCATGTACATCAAGAAGGGGGCGCCGGAAGACTTTGTACCGGCGCCGGCGGGCGAAACCCGGGCCGAGCGCACGTTTCCGATCGCACCGGGCATCGTGGTTGACACGCTGTTGCCCGGTGAAGACGTCGGGATGATCGAAAGCAACCGGCCCAACACCTTTCTGGAGGGGTTTCGCAACAGCCAGCTCAAGGCGGTAGCGGCCGGTACGCGGGGCACGTTTTCCAGCGTGGCGCGCAGCTACGACGGCACCTATTCGGCCCAGCGTCAGGAGCTGGTCGAGGGCCAGTTGGGTTACGACCTGCTGCAGCACGAATTCATCGACTACTGGTGCCGCCCGGTTTATCGCGCGTGGCTGCGCATGGCGATCATGAGCGGCCAGTTGGTGGTGCCGCCGGACGTTGATCCGCGCTCGGTTTACGGCGCGGTTTATCAAGGTCCGGTGATGCCGTGGATCAACCCGGTGCATGAGGCCACGGCCTGGAACCTGCTGGTTGAGTCTGGCTTTGCCGACGAGGCCGAGGTGGCTCGCTCGCGGCAGCGTAACCCTTCAGAACTCAAGGCTTCGCGCATCGCTGAGGTGGCCGCGAACCGTGAGGCCGGGCTGGTGTTCAGCTCGGACTACTTCCACAAAATCTACGGGAAGAATCAGCCCAATGATGACGAAAAGAAACGAGCCGCTGATGCGGCCACGGGGCTCGACCCAAGCCAAGGCTGAGCCAAGCAGCGAGCAAAGTTGGTATCAGATCCGTGCGGCCGCCTCTGGTGGTGTCGTTGACCTGATGCTGTACGGCGATATCGGCGCGTGGGGCATTTCAGCCGCGCAGTTTGCCCGGGATTTGAAAGCCCTCGGTGACGTGTCACAGATCAACCTTCACGTTCATTCCCCCGGCGGGGACGTGTTCGAAGGCATGGCGATTTACAACCTGCTGAAGAACCACCCGGCCCGGGTGGAAGGCACGGTCGATGGTCTGGCCGCGTCGATGGGCAGTGTGGTGCTGATGGCCTCGGACGTGATCCGCATCCCGTCCAACGCGATGATCATGGTGCACAAGCCATGGGGCATTCAGGGCGGTGACGCCGAGGAAATGCGCCGTTATGCCGACCTGCTCGATCAGGTCGAGGACTCACTGGTGGCGGCCTACACCGGCAAGACCGGTTTGTCGGTGGACGAGGTCAAGGCCTTGCTCGCGGCCGAAACCTGGATGACTGGCGCCGAGGCGGTCGAGCGGGGTTTCGCTGACGAGCTGGTCGAGTCGTTGGACACCTTCGCCAAAATCAATTCACAACGTATGCAGGACTTCCAGAAAATGCCAGCAGCTCTCAAAAACCTGTTCGACCCGCGTGCCTCGGTGACTCCGCCGGCGCCAAACCAGCCACCAGCGCCAAACGCGCTGACCCCTGACCAGATCATGGCGCAGGGCGCCGTGGCCGAAGCGGCACGCCGCACTGCGATCAATGCGGCCTTTGCCCCGTTCGCGGCCGGCGGTGTGCATGACGATCTACTTAATACCTGCCTGAATGATCTGTCCTGCACCGTGGAAAGCGCCAATGCCAAGCTGCTGGCTGCCATCGGTGCGCAGACCACCCCGACCAACAGCACTCGGCATCAGGGCCATATCACCAACGGCAATCTGGTCGGTGATTCCGTGCGCGCCTCGCTGTACGGTCGCCTGCAACTGGAAGACAACCAAGCGGACAACGCTTACAACCACATGACCTTGCGCGAACTGGCTCGGGCGTCTCTGGCCGATCGCAACATCGGCGTGGCAAGCCTGCGCCCGATGGACATGGTCGGTCTGGCGTTTACCCACGATGCCAGCGACTTCGGCAACATCCTGCTCGATGCCTCGCACCGTTCGTTGCTGGCCGGCTGGGAAGATGCCGAGGAAACCTATCACCTGTGGACGCGCCAAGGCCGCTTGAGCGACTTCAAGGTGGCCAACCGTGTCGGCCTCGGTCAGATGTCGACCCTGCGTGAAGTTCGCCCAGGTGCTGAATACAAGTACATCACCCTCGGCGACACGGGCGAAACGATCCGTCTGGCGACCTACGGCGAAATTTTCAGCATCAACCGTCAAGCGATCATCAACGACGACCTCGACGCGCTGAGCGCCGTTCCGCGCCTGATGGGCGCCGCTGCCCGCGCGACCATCGGTGATCTGGTGTACGACACCCTGATCAACAACGGCAAGATGAAGAACGGCAAACCGCTGTTCGACGCCTCGCGCAATAACCTGTTTACCGGCGCCGAGTCGAAGCTCTCGATTCCAGCCATGAGCGCGGCGAAAACCGCCATGGCCTTGCAGAAGGGCAAACCGGCAAAAGAGGGCGAGAAGGCCCGCACCTTGAACGTGCGTCCCGCGTTCCTGCTGTGCCCGGTCGCACTGGAAGATCAGGCCAATCAGTTGATCCGCTCGACGTCGGTGCCGACTGCTCAGGTCAACGCCGGCGTGGTCAACCCGATCCAGAACTTCGCCCAGGTGATCGGCGAGCCGCGTCTGGATGACAACTCGTCGACGGCCTGGTATCTGGCCGCGAAGAAAGACAGCGACACCATCGAAGTGGCGTATCTGGACGGCGTGGATACCCCTTACATCGACCAGATGGAAGGCTTCACCAGCGACGGTATCGCCACCAAGGTGCGGATCGACGCCGGTGTCTCCGCGCTTGACGCGCGCGGCCTGAACAAGTCCACCGGCGCTTAAAGGCGCCCCCACCCAAAAGCCCCGCCATGAGCGGGGTTTGTTGTTTCTGGACAGGAGAAAACTGGCTATGGCCACGAACTATGTAAGCACTGGCGACACCGTCATCCTGCCGGCCCCTACCGGTGGATCTGCCGCCGGTATTCCGCAGGTGATCAACGATCTGGCCGTGATGCCCATGAGCAGCGGCCCCAAGGGCACCATCATTGTGTATCGCACCAGTGGCGAGTGGAGCGTGCCGGCGGATGCGGCGCTGAAGGCCGGTATGAAGGCCAGCGTCAAGGCCGGTGCCCTGGTGCCCGCCGGAACGACTGACTCGGCACCTTACGGCAAGCTGACATCCGATGCGGTTGGCGGTTATGCCAACGTGCTGATTGTTCAGTAATGCCGGTTGATCGGTTTCGGGCTTTGGCCGATCGCACCGACGCGCTGCTGGTGGCGCGTCTTGGCGATCCGGCGATTCTGGCCGATGGCCGCACGGTGTACGGCGATTTTGTCTCGCCCTTTGTTGGTGCCGACCTCGGCGGCAAGAGTGGTGCCATGAAGCTGGGGGCGGCGATCAATGCCGACGCGGTGCTGGAGCCCGGTCTGACCGTGCGAGCGGTCGACGTGCCGGATGTCAAAAAAGGCGATTTCTTGACCATCGATCTGCCGAAACATCTGGGCGGTGGCCGTTACAAGGTCGTCCGTCCGGAGCCTGACGGTGCGGGCATGGTCAAGCTGGTGTTGGGGGTGAGCAGTGAGCGAACTGACGACATTACATAAGGCGATTACTGCGACCATCAAGGCGCAGATGCCGAAGATCCTGCACGTCGAAGAGTTTCCCGAACTGGGCGACGAAGTCGAGGTGCCGGCGCTGTTGTACGGTCTGACGGATCTGACCTTGGGCGAGGATCGGGCGACGGGGCAGACGGCGCTGATTGGCCGGTTTCAGTCCTGCATTCTGATCGATGCCACGCGACCCAAGGCGTCGTTGCAGGCGGCGATTCTGGCGGCGCAGATGATGGCGGTGCTGCGCTTCCAGTATTGGGATCTGGAGTTTGTCGTGGGGCCACCTGAGCATGTCCACGCGCAGCCAGAGGCGCCGCCAAAAGACCTTGAGCAGTTCGTCATGTGGTCGGTGCAATGGACGCAGGCGTTTGAAATCGGAACGCTTGAATGGCCATGGCCGGACGAGCCACCGGGGACGCTGATGTTTGGTTTCAATGACGACGAACTGCCGGAGTTCTTCCCGCCGGAGGATCTGCCGTGAGCGCCCTGGCGCTGGCCGAACATGACCGCATGATCGCGGCCATGGTGATGCCGTGTGTGGTGGTCGGGGTCGATCTGGCGGCGCCGGCGGTGAAGGTGTCCAACGGCGAGTGGACCAGTACCTGGGTGCGCTGGCACAGCCTCGCCGCCGGCAAGGCCCGCCACTGGCGCGCGCCGAGCCTCTGCGAGCAAGGGGTGTTGTTCAACCCCAGCGGTCAAGCGGGCATGGGCACCTTCGTTCCGGGTCTGTATGGCAATGCCGGCGCCCAGCCGGACAACCGCGACCACGTCGAAGTCTGGGATTTCGACGACGGTGCGCGGCTGGTCTACGACTGGCAGGCCCATAGCTACACCATCACGCTGCCCACCGGCACGGTGACCATCAAGGTCGGCGCGTCGGAGGTGGTGGTGACGGATGACCTGGTGCGGGTGAAGTCGGGAACGATCGACCTTGAGGGCACTGTGAACATCAAGGGTCCGGTCAATATCGACGGGCCGTTACGCGTAACGGGCAGCATCGACGCCACCGGCAACATCATGGCCGCCGGCAAGAGCGACAACCACCACAACCATTAATCACATCAACCCATTCAGCCCGCTGCGTGCGGGCTTTTTTGTGCCCGGAGAAACCCATGGCCAAAGCAACCGCTAAACCCGAGGGCGATCAATCGCCGGCGGCAAATCTGTTGAAGTTTCGCGACACCGTTTTCACCTCGCGCACCCTGTGCATTCCTGGCACTGAGCGCACGCTGGCGGTGGTCAAGACCACGGTCGAGGTGGAGGCCGACGACGCGCAGGCGTTGGCCTTCCTGCAAGGCAACACCGAATTCGTCGCCCTGGAGTAACCCTGAATGATCGGAATGGATCGCCACACCGGGCAACCCATCTCCGGCATCCAGCACCTGCTCCAGTCCCTGCAGGTGATTCTTAGCACGCCGCTGGGCTCGCGCCGTGAGCGCCCGGAGTTCGGCAGCAAATTGCGCAGTTACGTGGACTTGCCGGTTAACGAAGGCTGGAAAAGCGCGGTGCAGGCCGAGGCCGCGCGCGTGATCGAGCGTTGGGAGCCCCGGGTAAAGCTCAAGAGCGTGCGCGTGGTGTCGGTGCTGGGCGGGAAAATCAATTTCACCATTGCCGGCGAATACGAAGGCGATAGCTTCACGGGCGAGGTGAGCGCATGAGTATTGTGGATCTGTCGGCGCTGCCGGCGCCGGATGTCTTGGAGCCGCTGGACTTCGAAGTCACTTTTCAAGAGGGCTTGAGCGTCTTTCGGGCGGGCATGGGAGACAACTGGACAGCCAACCTGGAGAGCGATCCGGTGGTCATGCAGTTGGAAGTGGCGGCCTATCAGAAGATGGGCAACCGGGCCCGGGTCAATGATGGCGCCAAGGCGCTGCTGTTGGCCTACGCAACCGGTACGGACCTCGACCAGCTTGCGGCCAATGTCAATCTGGAGCGCCTGGTGATTCAGGCCGAGGATCTGACGGCGGTGCCGCCGGTGCCCAAGGTCATGGAAGAACACGATGCCCTGCGCGAGCGCATCCAGTTGGCCTATGAGGGCCTGACCACGGCCGGGCCGCGTAACAGCTACATCCTGCACACGCGTAACGCCTCGGGGCTGGTGGCGGATGCTTCGGCGGAATCGCCGGCGCCGTGCGACGTTACGGTAACGGTGCTGAGCCTGGAGGGCGATGGGCGCGGCGTGGCCAGTCCTGAGTTGCTGGCCATCGTGCGGGAGAAGCTGAACGAGGAGGACGTGCGACCACTGACTGACCGGGTCAAGGTGCAAAGCGCGGAAATCCTCGACTACCAGATTAACGCCGTCCTGCACATGGTCGGCAGCGGTCCGGAAACGGACGCCAGTCTGGTCGAAGCCAAGCGCCGTCTGGCGGCCTGGATCAACCCACGCAAGCGGCTGGGGGTTGAGGTGGCCCGCTCGGCGGTGGATGCCCAATTGCACGTTGCCGGCGTTTCCCGAGTCGAGTTGCCCGGGTGGCTCGACCTGAAACCGACCGAGGCGCAGGCGGCGTTCTGCGCGGGCTACACGGTGACGATGGCGGGGGCGACATGAGAAGCCTGCTGCCGAGCAATAGCACCCAACTGGAACGGGCCATTGAGGCGGCTTTCTACGAGCGCACCATTGTGCCGTTGCGCACGTTGTACAACCCGGACACCTGTCCGGTTCACCTGTTGCCGTATCTGGCCTGGGCGTGGTCGGTCGATCGCTGGGATTACCGGTGGTCGGAGTCGGTCAAGCGGGCGGCCATCAAGGCGTCTTTCTACATCCACAAGCACAAGGGCACCCGGGGCGCGTTGCGTCGGGTGGTTGAGCCGCTGGGCTACCTGATCGAAATCCTCGAATGGTTCGACATGGTGCCCCAGGGCGTGCCCGGCACGTTCTCGCTGAAGGTCGGCGTCCAGGACGCCGGCATTTCTGAGGAGATGTACCAGGAGCTGACCCGCCTGATCGATGACGCCAAGCCGGTTTCGCGGCACATGGTCGGCCTCGATATCACGTTGGAAACCCGCCTTGACGAATTCGTCGGGTTCGCGGTGTACGACGGCGACGAGATTGATGTTTACCCCTGGAGCAATCCAGACATTGACGTGGTGGTTCAAGGTAGTCACGGCGTCAGCGAATACACCCTCGACGAATTGGACGTGTACCCCAATGGTTGATAAGAACTCTATTTTTGGCGGCATGCTGACGGCGCTGGGCGCTGCCAAGAAAACCAACTGCGACTCGCTGGGCATCCCGTGGGAGCCGCGCTACATGCTGATCGGTGATGCGAACGGCACCGATCCCGTGCCCAGCCCCTCGCAGACCAAGCTGGTCAATCAGGTCTACCGCGCACAGCTCAATCAGTTGCGGGTGTCACCGACGGACGCCAATGTCCTGATCGCCGAGCTGGTACTGCCGCCGGAGGTGGGTGGCTGGTGGATCCGCGAGCTGGCTCTGGAAGACAAGGACGGCGTGTTTTGCGCGGTGGCCAACGCGGCACCGAGCTACAAGCCGTTATTGGCGCAGGGCTCGGGGCGTAATCAGGTGGTGCGGATGCACATCATCACCAGTGGTACGTCGAACATTCAGTTGAAGATCGATCCGTCCGTGGTGCTGGCCACACGGGGCTATGTCGACGATCTGTTCACCGGCCTGTTGCCACCCAACAAGCCCGCCGGCACCTACGCCAAATGCACGTTCAATAGTCGCGGCGTGTTCGTGTCGGGGGAAAACCCGACGACTTTGGCCGGGTTCGGCATCACCGACACCTACACCAAGACGCAGATCGAGGCGATGATTGCCCAGGCCTCGGCGCTGCCGGTGGGTGCGACAGTCGCGTTTCCGGCTGGCGTGGTTCCACCTGGCTATCTGGAAGCGGATGGCAGTCTGTTTCCGGACGCGCTCTATCCGCACCTTGCCGCGCACCTGAGCAAGAAATTCAACATTGCCGGTGACGATGCAAGCTACACGCGATTGCCGGATACGCGCGGTGAATTCCTGCGTGGCTGGGATCATGGGCGTGGTGTGGATGCTGGGCGTCAGATCGGGAGCTTGCAGAGTGACGCGCTGCAAGAACATTGGCACACCGTTTTAACCCCGGGAACCGGCTCAGTCATGCCGACAGATGGCAACATCACCACCTTCGAATTTCCTACGGTAAGTTTCGGTAAAGGCGGGCCAGTAAATGGTCGCATTCTGGCCACGGGAGTGATGGGCGCTCGGTTGGCGACTGAAACCCGTGGGCGCAACTTGGCGGTGATGTGGTGCATCAAGGCCTGGAACACACCGGTTAACCAGGGAACGATCGACATCGCCGAATTGGCCGCCCGTACTGGGCGCTACATCGGCACGCAGGTCATTACCGATACTCGCCAATACATCCCGACACCTGGCATGAAATTCGTGCGTGTTCGTGCGGGCGGTGGCGGTGGCGGTAGCTCGGGCACGCTTGCTACCACTTCTACGCAAACAGCCTGTTCGGGTGGCGGCGCGTCGGGAAGTTACGGCGAAGGTTGGTTTACTGCTGCACAGGTGGGCGCATCGTTGTTGGTGACCATCGGTGATGGCGGAGCGGCGGGCTTGATTGGTCAAGACGGCACGAAGGGCGGAACTACGTCCTTTGGCGCTTTGCTGACTGCGCCTGGTGGTGGCCCTTCGCAAGTTTGGAACCCTGTGTCTACCAGCACTTCGGCACTCTGGCCGGGCGGCAAGCCAGGCCCCGCAGCCGAAGGGGGAAGCGTACTGAGCATGGCAGGCATGTCCGGTGGCTGCGGCATGTCGGTAGCGGGATCAATTATTCCCGGGCTGGGAGGAAGCTCGCCCATCGGTTCTTCTGGCTATACGGATATGACGGCCAATCCGTGTACGGGTTACTGCGCGGGCGCGAGCGGTATCTCCGCGACAACTAGCACGGCAGCCAAAGTCGGCGCCAAAGGCGGGAAAGGCGTTTGCTTCATTGAGGAGTACGCATGAGAACCTACGCATGGATCTATGACGGTGCCGTAGCTGAGCTGACGGAAACCAGCGGTGATATTTCAACGATGTATCACCCTAGCTTCTTATGGGTCGAGGTGCCGCCTGATATCGCGCCAAAGGTAGGGTGGCTGGCGCATCAAGAGGACGATGTGTGGTCATTCGTCCCTCCGGAGTCCGCGCGCTGGTCGGTAGATGAACTTCGCTTGATGATCGCTGCCGAGCGCTACCGTCGTGAAGGCCTCGGCGTTGTTGTCGCTGGATTGCCGATTGATACGTCCCGTGACAGTCAATCTCTGATCGCTGGCATGGCTGTATCAGCGTTGGTTGACTCTGCATATCGTTGCAACTTCAAAACCGGCGCCGGTTTCGTCGAGTTGGATGCTGTGCAGATTTTGGAGATTTCCAACGCTGTACGCGGCCACGTACAAGCCTGCTTTGATCGAGAGAAAACATTGCTCGATCTGATCGCTGCGGGAACCTTCCGCGAAGAAATGCTGGCCGAAGGCTGGCCGGATTCCTCGCCGCCCGAGCCTGTCGAGCTGCAATAAACGCCCCGCACTGACGGGGCGTTTTCTTTTCCGTTACGCGTAACGCGAACACCCAAAACAGCCTCGCTCATGCGGGGCTTTTTCGTTTCTGGAGATTGAGCCTAATGACTTTCTTTCACGGCATCACGACCACGGTGGTAGACACCGGTGCGCGCACCATCTCGCTGCCGTCGTCCTCGATCATTGGTCTGTGCGACACCTTCACCCCGGGCATTCTCGGCGGCGGCACGGCCAAGGCCGGCGAGCTGATCCTGCTGACCCGAGAGAGCGAGGCGATCGCGGCGTTCGGTGCTGACTCGGCGATCACCAAGGCCGCCCAGGCTATCTACGTGCGCACCAAGGCGGTGATCGTCGCCGTCGGTGTGCCGAAGCTGGAAGACCCGGCCCTGCAAACCTCGGCGATCATCGGCGGCGTTCTGGTGGGTGGTCAGCGTACCGGCCTTCAGGCGCTGCTCGATGGCAAGAGCAAACACAACGTGCAGCCCAAGCTGCTGATCGCGCCGAAACACTCGGCGACTCAGGCGGTGGCGACCGCGATGGATGCACTGGCCGCCAAGCTGCGCGCGATTGCCATCATCGACGGCCCGAACACCACCGACGAGGCCGCGCTGGCCTACGCCCAGGAGTTCGGCAGCAAGCGTCTGTTTATGGCAGATCCGGGCGTGCAGTTCTGGGACACGATCCTCAGCGCGACGATCGATGCACCGGCCTCGGCGTGGGTGGCGGGCCTGTTCGCCTGGACGGATTCGCAGTACGGCTACTGGGCCTCGCCGTCGAACAAGGAGTTTGTTGGTATCACCGGCACCTCGCGCCCGATCGAATACCTGGACGGCGACGAAACCTGCCGAGCCAACCTGCTCAACAACGCCAATATCGCCACCATCATTCGCGATGGCGGTTATCGCCTGTGGGGTAACCGCACGCTGTCGAGCGACCCGAAATGGGCGTTCGTCACCCGCGTGCGCACCTGCGACATCCTCATGGATGCGGTGCAGGCCGGGCACAAGTGGGCGGTCGACCGCTCGATCACCAAGACCTACGTCAAGGACGTGACCGAAGGCCTGAACGCGTTCATGCGCGATCAGAAGAACGCCGGCGCGATCATCAATTTCGAAGTCTATCCCGACGACGAGCTGACCACGGCCAGCCAGATCATGCAGGGCAAGGTGTTTTGGCGCATTCGCTTTACCGACGTGCCGCCGGCCGAAAACCCGAATTTCCTCTTTGAAGTCACCGACCAATGGGCGACTGAAGTCCTTGAAATCGCCTAAGGAGGCGCACCGATGATCCCTCAAGTATTGCGAAACATGGCGCTGTTTTCGGACGGCGTGAGCTTTGCCGGCGACGTGCCGACCCTGACCCTGCCCAAGTTGACGCAGAAGGTCGAGGACTATCAGGGCGGCGGCATGGCGGCGCCGATTGAGTTTGCCGTGGGGCTGGAAAAGCTTGAATCGTCGTTTACCACCAACGGCGTGCGCCGCGAGTCGTTGAAGCTGTTCGGCTTGGCTGACCAGACGGCGGCCAATCTGGTGTTCCGTGGTGTGTATTCGGATCTGAAAGGCCGGAAGGTCCCGGTGATTGCCACCCTGCGCGGCGGGGTGAAAGAAATCGATCCGGGCGACTGGAAGGCGGCCACCGTGGCCGAAATCAAGCACGCGGTAAAGGTCACTTACTACAAGCTCGAAATCGACGGTCGTGTCATGTACGAAATCGACCCCCTCAACATGATTCAGGTGGTCGATGGCGTCGACCAGCTCGCCGAAGAACGCACCGCTCTCGGCCTTTAAGGACTTAAGAAAATGACCCAAGTAAATGCAGAAAAACCGGTTCCGTCGTGGCTGTCCGTGAGCGATACGCACGTCGTCGTGACCCTGAAAGGCTCGGTGTCGATCGGCGGTGTGGCGGTGGACAAGCTGACCCTGCGCGCGCCGACCGTGCGTGATGAGCGCGCCGCGACGGCGGTGGCCGGTGGCGACAGCGAGAAGTACGAACTGCACCTGCTGTGCAGTCTGGCGCAGGTCACTGAGCCTGAGCTGATGACGCTCTCGATGCGCAACTACAAGCGCCTCATGGCGGGCTATTTTCGCCTGGATGAAGAGGACGAGCTTTAACCCCGGGACGCAGAAGGTCGCGGCCAAGCGCTTGGCGAAAGAGACGGGTTTCTCTGCCGCCGAGATTGAGGCCATGACCTTCGACCGGATGCTGTGGTGGCTCACGGATTGAGCCGCCTTTGAATCGGCGAAAGTAGGACACGCACATGGCGAATAAACTCGCGCTGGGCCTGGTCATTGGCGCGGCGATCAGCTCGACGGTGGGGGCGGCGTTCAAGGACGTCGGCGGCCGGATCAAGAAGCTGGAAGAGACGGGCAAAAAGGCCCGGGTCTTGGAAAAGACCATTGGCGACACCATGCGCCTGCGCGAAGAGTGGCTGAAGGCGCACCGGGATGGTGAGAAGGGCGCCGACAAGTTGCGCGCGCGCCTGGAGGCCAATCTGGCCGCCCTGAAGAAAAACGGCGTGGAGGTGCGCAACCTCGGCAAGGCCTACACGCAGATGGGCAAGATGGCCCGGGGTGCCGAGCTGTCGGCCAAGGGCCACATGCAGCTCGACGCCGGCAAGCAGGAATTGCGCAGCAGCATCGGCCGGGCTACCGCCGCGACGGCGATGGCGGCCATTCCGACCAAGGTCAGTGCGGACTATGGCGCGATCATCCGCGACATCGCGATCAAGGCCAACATTGCCAACACCCCGGAAGAGGCGCAGCTATCCAAGACTGTGATCGACACGTCGCGCAACACCGGCATGGCGCGCAACGACGTGGCCGAGCTGGTCAACGCCCTGGTGGGTGCCGGCATGGAGCTGGACAAAGCGCTGTCCTACGCGCCGACGGCGGCCAAGTTCGCCGTGGGGCAGGGATCGGAAGGCACCGAAACGGCCAAGATGATCAACGCCCTGGGGCAGAACGCCAAGATCACCGACCCCGAGGTGATGCAAAAGGCGCTTGAGGCCATCGCCTACCAAGGGCAGGCGGGCAGCTTCGAAGCGGTCGACATGGCCAAGTGGTTCCCCGAGCTGCTGGCCGGCATGGGCAAGCTCGGCATCACCGGCATGGACTCGGTGACGCAGTTGGGCGCCATGCTGCAAGTGCAGATGAAGACCGCCGGCGGTTCAGACGAGGCGGCCAACAACCTCAAGAACTGGATGGAGAAAATCGGCTCGGGCGAGACGGTGAAGGCTTACGAGAAGGCCGGCATCGACTACAAGGGGTCGATGCAGACCGGCCTGCAGCATGGCAAGTCAACGCTGGAATCCAGTTTCGCGTTGGCTCAGAAGTACATCGAAGCGACCGATCCGAAACGGGCGGCCGAGATGGCGAAGGCGACGGCGGCTATCAGTAAAGAGGCCGACCCCGAGAAGGCCAAGGCCATGATGAAGTCTCTGGAAGAGGCTTTGCGCACCGGTGATCTGTTCGCCGACATGCAGGTCAAGGCGGCGTTGACCGCGTTCATGCAGAACAAGGACCTGTATGAGCAACTGAAAAAGGATTCGGCGAGCGCGACCGGAATTCTGGATAAGAACCTGGAAGAGCGTCGGCAGACCTCGGCGCAGAAATGGGCCGAGATGGGTCATAGCCTGGATGACTCGATGCGGGCCGTGGGGGATGCGATTCGGCCGGTCACGGACGCGGTGGCTGACGGTCTCACGCGAGTGACCGGCAGTCTGGGCCGGTTGGCGGAAGAGTCACCACGGCTGGTGACGGCGCTGGGGTTGGCCGGCGCGGCCGTGGCGGGCCTGACCACGGCCTGGAGTGGCCTGAAGATGGCCCGGGGCCTGATGAACATCGGCCGGGGCTCGATGATGGGTAACCCCAACATCCCGCAAAAGGTGATCGTGACCAATATGGGCGCCGGCGGTCTGGGCGGCGGGCTGGATGCCGGGGATCTTGATGTCGACGGTGATGGCAAGAAAAGGAAGGGGGGGAGGCGGCACAGAGGCGGCTTGAAGACCGATTACAAGGGGCCGGGCGTCGGCGACATGGTCAAGGGGACGGCGGTAGTGGCTGTGGTGGATGCGGGCTTCAAGGCCTATGACACCTACCAGAACGCCGAAACGCAGGATGAGAAGGCCGAGGGTTACGGCGCTGCTGCAGGTGGATTGGCGGGTACGTTGGCCGGTGCTGCTGCGGGGGCGGCCATCGGTTCGGCGGTCCCGGTCATCGGCACGATCGTCGGCGGCTTGATTGGTGCCTACTTGGGGAGCCAAGGCGGGGACGCTCTGGGTGGGTTCCTGGGCAAGAAGTATTTCGGTACGTCTGAAGAGCTGAAACGCGTCCCGGATGCCGGGCCGCTGATGATGGCCAACGCCGGCAAGGACATCAAACCGGTGATGGGCGATATCGCCAAGTCGTTCGCCGCGCCGGCGGCGCCCTTGATGATGGCGCGACCGGGGGCGGCGCCGGCGGACAAGTCGCTTCAAGTCGGCGATGTTGGCCGGGCGATGATGCTGCCGCCGGCCAGCGCCGACGCCAAGGCCGGGCCGCTGGCCAAGCCGACCGAGGCGGCGCCGGTGAAAGTCGATTCGAAGGTGGATATTCAGGCGCCGTTCAACCTGACCGTGCAGGGCGACGTGCAGGATGCCAATGCGCTCTACAACAAACTCAAGCCGATGCTCGATCAGCACTATCGCGACCTCGCCAAGCAGCAGGAAGCGAACAAGCTGTTCGATGCGCCGCACGTTTAATCCGGGGGATTCATGGAAGCATTGGGGCAATTGCAGTCGGGGCTCAAATACTTGACCACCGCCGGCGAAACCGGCCGGCGCAGCCTGGACGGCATGATGGGACCGGTAAATGGCGCGATCGGCGAAATCACCGGGGCGGCGTCCGAGCTGGAGGGCCTGCCCGTGGTCGGGCCGGCCGTCGGGGCCAAGCTGCAGCGGCTCATGCGCGGGGTCAATGCCGCCCAGGCGCAAGTCGGGCGGGTGGTGGCCATGTACGGCACGGCCACCCGCGCGGTGGCGCAGATCGACGAGCGGTTGGGCGTGCTGAAGGAGCAGGCCGGGAAGGCCGCCACGGCGATCAACAAGATCGCCGGCAAGGCCAGTCCGGCGTTGGCCAACATCCTGCCCACCGGCGCCTTTGCCACGGATCAGACGCCGGCGCCGGAGGCGGTCAAGCCGTTTCCGCACCTGCTGGTCATTCAGCCGCGCGACCCGAAGGCGGCGCCGTACTTCTTCAACCTGGACACGGCCGCCTTTGACGAGCTGCGGCGCACGACCGAATTCCGCTGGGCCTCGCAAGAGCGCCTTTCGCGGCGGCCGGCGCAGCAGGCGGTGGGCATGGGCGACGAGAAAATCACCCTAAAAGGGGTGATTTTTCCGGGCCTGAAGGGTGGTCTTAAGCAGCTCGACACCCTGCGCGCGTTGGGTGCCCAGCTTCAGCCGCTGACCCTGACCACCGGTTATGGCGACGTGCTGGGGACGTGGTGCCTGAAAAGCCTGGATGAAGATCAGGGCGCGTTGATGGCGGGCGGGATCCCGCGCAAGCAGTCTTTCAACCTGGAGTTTGTGCGCTATGGCGACGACATGCAGAACATCTGACGGGGATCTGCTGGACACCATCTGTCATAACTATTACGGCGACCTGGCTGGGGTGGTCGAGGCGGTGCTGGATGCCAATCAGGGGCTGGCTGACGAAGAACAGCCATACCGCGCCGGCGTGCTGATCGTGCTGCCGGATCTGCCGGCCGCCGTGTCTGAAGAGGTCGCGCTGTGGGACTGACCCCGTCCGGAGTGTCGCCGGCCTCCCATCGCGTTACGCGTAACGCGCCCTCTACTTGGCCCGCCCTGTGCGGGCTTTCTTTTGGAAGCAATCCATGACCCCGCGATTTCGAATTGTGGCCGACGGC
This sequence comes from Pseudomonas sp. R43(2017), assembly GCF_002112345.1. Lineage (NCBI taxonomy): Bacteria > Pseudomonadati > Pseudomonadota > Gammaproteobacteria > Pseudomonadales > Pseudomonadaceae > Pseudomonas > Pseudomonas sp. R43(2017). The sequence continues at coordinate 222,671 of NZ_NEHJ01000006.1, read as the reverse complement.
AGCGACATCACGGCGCTGCTGAATGACCGGCTGTTGCAGTTGAGCGTCACCGACAAGACCGGGATGGAATCGGACGAATTCGAACTGCGCCTCGATGACCGCGACGGCGCCATTGTGCTGCCCAAGCGCGGTGCCGGGATCGAGGTCTATCTGGGTTATGCCGAAACCAAGCTGACCCGGTTGGGGCGCTATGTGGTGGATGAAGTCACCGTGTCCGGCCCGCCCGATACCATCGTGATCAAGGGCAAGGCCAGCGACATGCGTGGCAGTGGCAAGACCGTGCGTAGCGGAAGCTGGGACAACGTGCCGCTGTCCAAGATCGTCGCCGATGTCGCGGCGCGCAACGGCTGGTCGCCGGTCTGCCCGGTCAATACGAAAGTGGTTCGGGCCGACCAGCTCAACGAATCCGATTTCCATTTCATCACGCGACTGGCCAAGCAATACGACTGCACGGCCAAGGTGGCCGACGGCAAGTTGCTGGTCATGCCGCGTCAGGGTGGCCAGACCGCGAGCGGCAAGGCCTTTGCGCCGATCGTGATCACGCGCGGCGACGTCAGCCGCTGGCAGTTCCACCTTGGCGATCGCAACACCCATAAGGCGGTCGGGGCCAAGCATCAGGACAAGAAGACCGGCCAGCTCGCCGTCGTCTCCCTGGAGAACGACGACGCCCCGGCGGGCCTGCCGGCGGTGCATACCGATCGGCATATTCACCCGAACAAGACAGCGGCCGAGGCGGCGGTCAAGGCGCGTTTGGCAGCGTTCAACCGCTCCACTGCCGGCGTGCGCCTGGAAATGGAGGGCCGCACCGACATCTTTGCCGAGCGCTCGGTGATCGTCCAAGGCTTCAAGGTCGGGCTCGATGGCGAGTATCTGGCCGACTCGGTGGAGCAGACCTACACCCAAGCCGGTTGGTCGACCACCGTTGAATGTAACGGCGGCAAGAACGGCAAAGCCAAGGCCAAAGGCAAGAAGGCCAAAAAGGAGAAGAAGCAGGTCAAGGTCGTGAGCCTCGCGTAACCCGCAGTAGAACCCCATCAGCCGCCGTGTGCGGCTTTTTCATGTCTGGAGTTTGGTATGCCCATCAATCAGCAGCAGTTGCTGCAAATCCTCCCCAACGCCCGCCCAGTCGCGGGCGTTTTTGTGTCCGCGCTCGGCACGGCCATGGCGCGCTACGGCATTACGTCGCCGGTGCGCCAGGCCGCGTTTATCGCGCAGTGCGGGCACGAGTCGCAGCACCTGACCAAGTTGTCGGAAAGCCTTTACTACCGGGATGCCGAGCGGGTCGCGCGGCTGTTCAAGTCGGGTTTCGATGACAACCGTAACGGCCGCATCGATCCGGCCGAGATCGAGGCCGCAAAGGCCTATCTGTACAACTCGGAAAAGCTGGGCAACCGGGTCTATGCCGGCCGGATGGGCAACGGCCCCGAGGCGTCCGGCGACGGCTACCGCTATCGAGGGCGCGGCCTGATCCAGATCACCGGTCGCGATAACTACCGCCTGTGCGGCAAGGCGCTCGGTTTGCCGTTGCTCGATCGGCCCGAGCTGCTGGAGCAGCCGGAATACGCCGCGCTGTCGGCGGCCTGGTACTGGTGGGATCGAGGTCTTAACGATCTGGCCGACGCGGGGTTGTTCGACGGCATCACTCGGAAAATCAACGTGGCCAGCGCCGGGCAGGTCGAGCGCCGCGAGCTGTGGGCCAAGGCCAAGGCGGTGCTATGTCAATCCTCGATCTGATTCCGGCGCCGGCGCGGCCGTGGGTGGTCGCCCTGGTACTGCTGTCGATCGCCGGCGCCGGCGCTGCCGGCAGTTGGGCGATTCAGGACTGGCGTTACGGTAACGCACTGGCCGAGCAGGCCCGCCAGTCCGCCGACGTGGCCAAGGTGGCCGCTGAAGCGATGGTGGCCGCGCTGGTGATCGAGCAGGGCAAGCGCCTGGCGCTGGAAGGGCGCCTACAGCGCAACGATGAAACCCATTACAAGGATCTATCCGATGCAAAGAACGCTCAGCAAGTCTTGTCTGATCGCCTTGCCACTGCTGATGTCCGGTTGTCAGTCCTACTCGCCGCCGGAGTCGGCCGCACCGGTGGCGCTGACGGGGTGTCAGCCGCCGCCGGCGCCGGCGGCGTGGTTCATGCAGGCACAAGAGCCGAACTTGACCCAGCGCATGCTCAAAGAATTGTCGCCATCACCGGCGACGGCGATCGAGGATTGATCGCGCTGCAGGCGTGTCAGGCCTACGCAAAAGAAGTGTCAGCACCGAAGTAGATAAGTGCCGGCCCGAATAGAGTTCTATGCTTTGAAGCTTTGTAGGTGATGGGCAAGGCAATAGTCTTTGATTGCCTGCACTACGCCCTCTGGTGAGTCATCCGCTCCATCTTCTGGATAGAACAACAAATCGCTACCTGCTGGGTGAGGTACGAGCTTGTTGAAATGCTCTACCAATTCGCCTCGAGCCTCTTCCGTGTCAGCGTCGTCGATAGCTTCAATCAGGGCTTTGAATTCCTGTTCTGTGTACTCGGCAAGATTGCTCTTCAGATCCATCACTCAATCCCTCTATGTATGTCGATATGTCGCCGTGGTGTAACAGCTCGCAAGTTTTCGGAATCGTAAACGGCGCCACCATCCTTGATTAACTCTACATGATGCAGCTCGAATGCAATTCGTTTTCCTGCATGCTCTATTTTAGGAGCAGCAGGAGCTAGTCCTTTTGCCATGCCGGCCAGGTTGCGAGAGCTGAATTGCTTGCTCAGTTCTGGATCATTCGCTACGGCCATCCAGAACGCTTTCCTGAACGCATCAAAGCTACTGAATTCCTGTCCCCGAAGCTGGTTGGCTATTTGCGACGGTACAGGTGCTCCAAGTCCCGTACTGGATCCGGCGAGCCAAATGCCCGTCACGTCTTCACCTTGTCCTGTTGCAACACCTGGTGAATTCCTGACACTCATCACGATGTACAGCGGCTGTACACCCGAGTCGGCCGGGAACACAAGGATGAAGTCTTTGTAAGCGTCCGGGTAGATCGGGCTGACGATGATGTTATCTGCCTGTTCGGTAGGCGGATAAATCCAGATCTGAGGGGCTTGTGGAGCACCCTCTAATGGGGGAATGCCTGAGGTGCTAGATGGGTCAACAGCTGGAGTCCAGATCAGGGTTATCCCGTCTCCAAAGTCCGCCACTTGCTGGGAGCCTTGCTCATTGAATTGCACCACTGGAATCATCTCCCAGTCAGTGCGCTTTTGAGTGTTGTACCCGTAGCCCTTCAATGTGCCATCCGCCTGTTGCTCGACATGTATTCGAACGCGTGTACGGCCTTTCTTTAGTGATTGAAGTTGTTCTTCTGTGTAGAGGCTGCTATCGCCCAAACTCGAAGGCCACAGCAATGCAACTACACCCGCCAAAGCACCAGCGGCTACACCGGCAGTGATAACGCTGGTACCACCAGCGGCACCTGCTCCTGTTGCGGTGCTCCCTGCTGCAATAGCAGCACCAGCACTGCACAATCCACCGCAAGACACACCCGTAGCCGAAGCAGCAGCTCCGCCCAGCAGAAGTGTTCCCAGGGTAGCGGGTAGAGCACCGCTGACTTTCTTGAGGGGGATGTTTCCTTGTGCATCAGTTTGGCGGCCACCAAGAATAGCGAACTCGCCAAAATTGGCGACTTTCTCGACAGGAATGAAGCCAGATGGTTTTTTGTGATCGATCACGCCATCAGGGAGGTCACAACTCTTCGTGAACACACAGCCTACAGTGCTGGGCTCAGCGTCTTTCTCGGGTGGGAGATCTTTGTATTCCGCCCAACGCTGGGCATGTATATCGACAGGGTCTTGGCCGCGGTTGCGGTAGCCCTTGGGCGGGTTTGGTACGTAACCGCTCATGCAACGTCCTTGTTAATCCTTGATTTATGCCGCTCTGAGGCAAAACGGACGGAGATAATAACCGCTCTGATTGAGTTGTTTGAATGGAGGCACTTTGATGTTGCGCCCAGCGGATGTGCCGGCGGAGAGGTTTGCGAGCTAACTAGCTCTGCCGTTGCTCAACGAATGGTCGTCATCACCGACGAAGGCGACCGGGGATTGATTGCGCTGCAGGCGTGCCAGGCCTATGTTTGCTGCCTTGAAAAGATGACGTGCGGCTAGAGTCAAGCTATCGCTGAAGGCTACCAGTGCCAGCTGCCGTCGGGGCATCGTTCGCCGCATCTGGCGCTTTAGCGATGGTTTCCTCAGACTGATCAACGCATTTGGCATTGAGGATTGCTTTTAGCTCTGCACCACTCGGGTAACGGACCCCCACAGCAGCGTTGTCAGGGTTCGCGCGGTATTTTTCTACATACGACTCACCATTCCAGTCCTTGGTCAGCCTGATAACCCCCTCAAAACACTTTGGCTCGGATTTTTGAGCTTCAATAATAATGTGGAATCCGCGGCGCTCAATGCCTGCCAAAATTCCAGAAAAACACTCTCTCAATAAACAGTCGTCAAGATCCCTGAATTTTATACCTTGGGCTAGAAACTCGAAGTAATTAAGAACGTATACGGTGCCGTTGATTGCGTCATTTATATCGTCCGGAACAATGGTATTTTTAAATTCATCCCTGTTTGGGCTGAATCTCCACTCTGCCAGCTCTGAACAAACCACCCCTGAGCGATACAGCTTTGAGCTTGCGCGCGTCTGGTCTTGATATTCGGTACTCGTTCGAGACGCCATGATGATGTTCAAAGTGTGCGTGCGGCGCGCATTTGCTGCTGTCGTAATTGCTTGGATCCACCACCCCATGCCCACAAAAACACCGGTTACGAGGATCGAAAGAGACGTTTGATATGTTGGTTCGTAACGCAATATCACATAGCTGGACACAATCACCGTCCAAATTACACCACTAAACAGAGGGAGCATTTCGTTAGTGTCGGGATACTTCGAGCGAATGAACTGATGGACTGTCAGAACCGCAACGAGAGCGCCAGTTAGGACTATAAAGGCATCTACCAGATCAATTGGGAATGGCAGCGGATGTTGAAATCCGTAGGACAAGACTATCCGCGCTAGTATTCCCAATACAAATGCAGTAGCCCCTGCGCCAATCCAAAATTTGTTCATGTCCTTCCTTTATTATAGGTATTAAAAAAGGCCCCTATAAGGAGCCTCTTTCTATACGGGGATTTTTTCAACCTTCACCAACGCCAATTTTCATCGCTTTCATTTCCCTAACTCCTGCCTATGAAACCAGTTGAGATGGCAATGCCATTCTCCAAGGAGGTTACAGTTAACTGCTCCCTCAAAATACGACCTTACTTTCCCAGTATCGTTCTGGGTCTTACGCGTGCTTTCCACCATAGGATTAGGCCAGCATCATCGTTGAGTCAAGCGCCACCGCGTAAATCTACAAAAGTCACCAAGCCTGTACGCGCTCGAATCCAGGCGGGCAAGGACTCTATCAAATCCGTCGATGATTGCCCATTCCACGTTACATTTTTCAACAATGATGGCCGGATTTCCGTACCACTTTTTGTACCATTCCTGCGTTTTTGAGGGGGATTTAGGGGGGTGAATGCCCCCTGAAACCCTTTAAAACCCCCAGACCAAAAACGCCAGCTAATCCGCACATAAAGTCCTTACCGGTTTTTCCGTTGGGGAGGGTGTCGCTGAACCGCGCCGAAATGGCCGGTACCCAGAAACTGACCCGGTGTGGATGTGGGAGTTTTAGAACGATCGGTTATAAGCGTGTCGGTCTGACCGGTGGGCCATTAGCATCCTGCAGGGCGCCAGAGGTAGTAGATAAGTATTCAAAACATACGGATTGCTGCTGGTTTGCTGGATTGAACGGGCAGTTTTCCGTGTTTTTTATTCATCGCCGGGATCGATAAGGTGAAGGGACTCAACAGCAATAAAGGAATATTGCCCATGCCCATGCCCATGCCCATGCCCACGACACCGGATTCGTCCACATCGCCCCCCCTCACAGATGAACAGAAACTGAGCTTTCTGCTGGAGGCCACAGGCGATCTGGACACCGCCCAGACCTTGCTGAAAACCCTGCCCCTCGCACTGCTTAACGCCAGCGCCGACACGTTGGCTGCACTGGACAAGACCTCGCGCGACCTGCATACGAAGCAGGCGCAAGTCGAAACAGACATGAGCCGGTTGCAATCGTTGAAGGACTTTTGCATCGCACGACTGACCAGTGCCCTGACTGCCCGATGGTCAGTGGTGTTCGATGTCGAGAAGGACTATCTCGAGCTGCCCGGAAGTTATTGCGGCTGCAAGCCGGTAACCCAGCCTGGCGGAGGAGCGGCGGTCGTTCCTCCTGCCACCCCGACGCTGCTGGAAGCGGCGATGCAGAACTTCACCGATGACGAGACACAAGCCGATTATTTCCCGGAAGGCAGCCTGCTGCGGATCGCCAGCATGCCTGACGGCATCCCGGGCCTGACGCCCGCAGCGTTTGCCGGGTTCTGTCGGGAGCTGGACCTCGGCCAGCAATACCAACTGCATTTCCAGGAGGTTTTCGGAGTCAGGGAGGTCAATGGTCAGCGGGTCGCCACCGGCGCCATTGTGCGCAATATCACGTTGATGAAAAAACAGATGCTGCAGCTGGATCTGCATCTGGCGCTGCTCAAAGAGCACGTCTCCCCGGAAGGCTTTCAGACCGTTCAACGCTTGATCGATGCAGCTGGCGTCGCCACCGCCCAGAACCTTCAATACCAGGGCAGACCGTTGATCATGCAGGGCATTGAATTGCTCGACAGCTGCATCTGGGGCGTCGTGGTGTTTTCAGAGCGATCGGTCGAACAGGATCCGGATCAATGGTGCCTGGTGTACATGCCCGGAGAGCCGGATCAGCCGCTGTTCGAATACACAAGCTTCACGGCGTTCATCGCCTATCTGGAATTCAACCTGGGGCTGGGAAGTTACAAGAGCTATTTTTCACACTGCATCGGCGAGGTCGACAAGGTCGGTTTTTTCCAGACGATTGCCGATACCGGTAGCCTGGGGCAGGTCAAACAGCTGGAGATGACCGATCCGCTGTTCGATTTCATGCTCAAGAGCCATGTCGGCAAGCTGCAGCTCGATGCGCGCGCGCTGGCGGTGCCGACTGCCGATGTCGATGAAGAGGAGCGCAAGCAGCGCTTGCTCCATTACCTGGAACTTGGCTTGACGGTCGCCAATGTCGCCGGTTTTGTCGTACCGGTGCTGGGGCAACTGATGATGGGCGTCGCCATCGGCCAGATGCTTGCAGAGGTGTACGAGGGGATCGAGGACTGGAGTCGTGGTGACCGTCAGGAGGCGTTCTCGCATTTGCTCAGCGTTGCCGAAAACATTGCGCTGATGGTCGCCGTGGGTGCCGGGATCAAGGGGGTGAAATCCTTGGTGATCAAGACAGTTCAGAAGCATCCGGACTTTTTCCGACCATTCACTTCCATTCTGGGGCGCAATGCCCAGCCCCGGTTGTGGAGGCCGCAACTGAGTGCCTACGAGCAGCCTCTGCCGGCAGAGGCCGGTCCCGAACCGGATACAACAGGCTTGTACCGGGTCGCCGGGAAGACCTTTGTCCGTGTTGACGAGCGAACCTATGCCGTAGCACTGGACCCGGTTTCCAGGGCCTGGCGCATCCAGCATCCGCTCCGCCCGCAGGCTTATGCCCCGATACTCAGGCGCAACCAGGACGGTGGCTGGCGTCACGCCTCTGAACCCAGCGAGCACTGGTCCGGGGCCTATACCCTCAAGCGTATCGATCCGCAGCTCGCGCGTTTTGAAGACAGTCGCCTGGAGATGATCCGGCGGCTGAGCGACACTCGGTTCGATGAGTTGCATCGTCTGAGCGATGACGGCCTGCCGCTTGCACCGCGTATGCGCGACATGATCGAACGGTTCGGGCTTGAGCGCAGGGTGCGTGAGTTCGTTACTGCCATGGAGCGTGGCGAAGCGAACGATCCACGCCATGTACAGGAACAGTTGCAGGCCTTGCCCGGGCTTGCGAACTGGCCACAGGATCGCTACATCAAGGTTGTCGACGAGAGCGGAAAGATCACCGCAACCTTTCCTCACGGTTCGATTGACGATGACACCGTGAGTGTCATTGTGAGCGACGCCCAGCTCGACAAGGGTGAGCTGTTGCAGACCGTCATTGACGGCTTGAGTCCCGCTGAAGTGGAGGCACTGGTGGGCAGGAATGTGACCCCGGCCGATGCCGGCGGAGAACTGGCAAAGGTGATCGGCGCCGCGGTCAAGGCCGATCGCAGGCCGACCTTCGAGCACCTCTACCGAGGGCTCGACAGAGAGGTCACCGGCGAATTGCTGAAAGTGCACAGCGCTCATCCCGGGCTTCCGGTGAGGTCGGCGCGCGAGTTGCTCAAGCGCACACCGACAGTTGAGCGGGTGCACCTGCGCAACACCGGACGGATGCCCATGGCCTTTGCACAGAGAGCTCGTCAGGCGGCAAGTGACGTGCGTGTGGATCAGGCGTTGACGGGGTTTTACCTTGCCGATATCGCCAGCGCCGATACCGAGAAACTGGCGATCCGCTTGCTGTCGCAGCTCAGCGGATGGGACCCGGAATTCTATCTGGAGGTCCGGGCGAAAAAGCTGGATGGCGACCTGCTCGAAACCCTGGGCGTGAAGCCGCTCGTGACGCCGAGTTCATGCACCCTGGTCAGACTCGACAATGGTTACGAAGTGTTTGGCAGCAACAGGAAATCGCTCGGCCATGTGGTTTCCGGACCGGAAAGCCTTTACCACGCGATCCTCAAAGGGCTTACGTTGCGCCAGCGCAAAGCCATCGGATTTGCGGAACCCAGGCCGGACGACGGTTATCGTCTGCGACTCAAACTTCTGGACTGTGCGCTGGACGAACGTGAGGGGTGCGCCAGGGTCATTGCGGGTAAGCAGTTGCATCCGGAGCTCTCCGAGCCTGTGTGCATGCTCGCCGATTCACCCGTTGAACCGGTCACGCATCCGCGTCGTTTGTTGCGCAAGGTGAAAAGGCTCTATCCCCTGTTTTCCGACGCACAGGCCAGTGAATTTCTTGATCGGTTGGGCAGTGATCACCTGACCCGCGCCATTCGCGTCCGGAAGTTGCAGGAGGATCTGGAAAGACTGCGCGAAGTGCTGGATACCTGGAAAGAGGATGAAGCAGCGATAAAGGCCATGGGAGGCGTATTGACCGAAGCACACGATTGCCGGCAGATCGTGGCATACGAGATCGAGGACTGCTTCCGGCGTCTGATATTCGCTCCCGCAGAGTCTGGATACCCGGTTTACAGGCTGGTTCTCGATGGCATGCGCTGCGGCAAACTGCCGGTGCTGCCGGTGGGGCTGTCGTTCGATCATGTAAAGCGTCTGTCCCTGCAAAACATGCATCTGGACAATGATGTCGCCTATTTCCTCAAGGCTTTCAGGAACGTCGAGTTTCTGGACCTGGACCGCAACAGGCTGACCCTGTTGCCCGAGGTGATTTCGAACATGCCCCACCTCAGGCAGTTGAGCCTGGCAGGCAACCGGATCCAGTTGACCGAATACTCCCTGAAAAAACTCTCCCAGATGCGCAATCTGAAAAGCCTCAATCTGAGAGACAACCCGCTGGGGGCGACGCTGGACGTCAGCAACATGTTCGAACTGGTTGATCTGTCTGTGCGCAATACACGCACCACCGAGCTGCCCAAGGGACTGGAGCGCCTGCCGAGTCTGGATCGGGTCGATCTGCGTGACAATGACATCCGCGATTTGCCCGAGTGGCTCTTTGAAACACCGAGAGGTTTCAGCGAAACGATCAATCTGCGCAACAACCCGATTTCAGACCCCAGCAGTACCCGGCTGGAAGACTATCGCAGGAAAGTCGGGATCGGTATGGGCTATCTGGAAAACGATATTGCGCGACTCGACGAGTATCAGGCACGTTCGATATGGCTGACCGAAACGGGGGGCACGGTGGGTTCTGCGCGTTTGCAGATGTGGACCGCAATCAACGATGATCCGATGTCCGAAGGGCTGTTTCACTTGTTGGCGGAGCTGGGCAACACCGCCGAATCCGAGTATGTGCGCGAAGAGATGTCCCGTCGGGTCTGGGCCGTTCTGGAAGCCACACAGGCCGATGCCGAGCTGCGCGAACAGATTTTCGATCTGGCGGCCAACCCGATCAACTGCACCGATAATGCCGCGATCAACTTCAGTCATCTGGAGGTCGCGGTACACGTCAACCGCGTGACTCGCATCGGCGACGGCCGCCAGCCTTCGGCGACGTCGCTGATCAGGCTGGCGAGGGGGTTGTTCCGGCTAGAGCAGGTTGATCTGATTGCGGCCGAACATGCAGTCACTCAGGAGTCACTCGATCCACTGGAGGTGACCCTGGCCTATCGCACGGGGCTGTCCCGAGCGCTCGATCTGCCGGGCCAACCCTCGCATATGCGTTACGCGGCGCTCGCCGATGTGACGGGGGACGAACTTGTTACGGCCATTAATCGGGTCCAAAGCGCGGAGCTTTCACCGGAGTGGGTGACGTTTCTGGTTCGCCAACCCTTCTGGAGCAACTACGTGAAAAACAGTTTTGCGCAGCAGTTCGAAGAAGCCCGCGAACCTCATCATGAGGAAATCCAGGCGTTGTTCGACGGGGCGGAAGAGCTCAGTTCCGCCGATTATCTGAACGAAATGAACCGGTGCGCCACGGAGCTGGAGCAATCGGAGCAGGCCCTGCTCGAACGGTTGACCGGACAGGTGTTGGAACTGATCGAATCGGGATCCTGCGTCCTGCCCGGGGTCTGATCCCGGGCTGGCTGTTCCCGTCACTTGCCTCGAATCAGCCGGCGCAGGGCAAACCGGTTGGGATGGCAGGCTTCGGCCACGCTGCGGGGCAGGGGCAGTGGTTCGTTTTCCAGCCAGGCTGCCAGCAATTCACCTGACAGTGGCGCGGTGATCAAGCCGCGTGAACCGTGGCCGCTGTTGATGTACAGGCCGTCCAGCCATGGGCAGGCGATGTCCGGTACTTGTCGGGCATCCTTGCCCAGGGCTGCGTAGGCCTGATCGAAGGCTTCGCGGTCGGCGAGCGGGCCGACGATCGGCAGGTAGTCAGGACTGGTGCAGCGGAACGCGGCACGTCCTTCAAGGCGTTCGGGATCCTGATCCTTGATGTGCAGGCGCAAGACCAGGTCGTCGGAGATTTCTTCGAGCATCGCCAGATTGCCCAGGTGCTCGGCGGTGGTCGGGGTCAGGTCGTCGTTGTTGAAGTCGAAGCTGGCACCCAGGGTGTGTTCACCCAGGCGGGCGGGGGCCACATAACCCTCGGCGCAGACCACCGTTGCCAGTGCCTGGCTGTCTTCGGTCTGTGCCAGACGGGTGATCTGCCCGCGAATGCGTTTGAGCGGCAGCTCGGCGCTCTGTGCAAACCGTTTGATCTCCGCGGCGCCGGCCAGTACCACGACGGGCGCTGTGGCGATCAATTGTCCGCCGTCGAAAACTTGCCACTGACCGTCGACCTTGCGCAACTCGACAGCGTCCTGATGAGTCAGCAGCGTGACGCCCGGCTGTGCCGATTGCGCCTGACACAACGCGGGCGGATGCACCCAGCCACCTTCGGGATAATACAAACCGCCGTGGGCCAGACCGATCCCGGCACGGGCCTGCGCCTCGGGCTGATCGAGCCATTGCAGCAGGTCTTCGGGAAACGCGGCCGCCAGTTGCGCCTGACGTTCGCGTTCCTTTTCATTGAACGCCAGTTGCAGCACGCCGCAGTCATCCCAGTCGGTGCCGCGCTGCAGGGTTTCCAGCAGGCGCCGGGTGTAGCCGAAACCGCTGACGATCAACTGCGACAGTGCGGTGCCGTGGGCGGACAGTTTCAGGTACAGCACGCCTTGCGGATTGCCCGAGGCTTCCTGTGCCACCCCCGCATGACGCTCCAGCAGACTGACCTGCCAACCCCGCGCCGCGAGGCTGGCCGCCGTGGCGCAACCGGCCAGGCCGGCACCGATCACCAAAACGCGTCGTTCTCCGGCAACGGGGGCAGGGCGGGCGAACCACGGTTTGTCCGCAGCGGGTAACGGCACATCCTCCGGCCAGCCGAGAAACTCGCCACGCAGAATTTCCCATTTGTGGCCTATACCCGGCGTGCGCTTCATCTTGAACCCGGCGGCGTTGAGCAGGCGTCGCACCCAACCGGTGCTGGTGAACGTGCTGATGGTCGAGCCGGGCGCCGCCAGCCGCGCCAGTTCGGCGAACAATTCGGCGGTCCACATTTCGGGGTTTTTCGCCGGGGCGAAACCGTCGAGAAACCAGGCGTCGATCTGGCCATCCAGTTGCGGTAATTGCTCCAGCGCATCGCCGATCAACAGCGTCAGGGTCACGCGACCGTCATCCAGAACAATTCGCTGGAAACCCTGATGGATTGCCACGTAATGCTTGAGCAGTTGATCGGACAGCAGCTTGAGATCCGGCCACAACGCCAGCGCCCGTTGCAGGTCGGCAGGGCTCAGCGGGTACTTTTCCACGCTGACGAAATGCAGCCGAGCACCGGCCACCGCATGCTGTTCGAACAACTGCCAGGCGCAGAGAAAATTCAGCCCGGTGCCGAAGCCGGTTTCACCGATCACCAGTCGCCCGCCCGCCGGCAGCGCGGTAAAACGCTCGGCCAGGCGGTTCTGTTCAAGGAACACGTAGCGGGTTTCTTCCAGCCCCGATTGATCGGAAAAATACACATCGTCGAACACTCGCGAACGCGGGCGTCCTTGGTCATCCCAGTCGAGTTGGGCGTGGGGCATTACAGGTTTCATGGCAGGCTCGGCAACGGCAAGGCGGCCATTCTAGCCGATCACGCGGGCAGCGCTTGATCCATGGCAAGCCTTGCTACGGATGACTCAAGGACAATCCGCCCCCGGCGGGAATTTCTGTGCCGCGTCTGTGCCCAATCCGCTAGTCTTGCTGAATCCTGGAAGGAGCCGTCCCTATGTTCGAATCCGCTGAAATCGGTCACGCCATCGACAAAGAAACCTACGACGCCGCCGTACCCGCGCTGCGTGAAGCACTGCTGGAAGTCCAGTTCGAGTTGCAGCAGCAAAAGCGTTTTCCGGTGATCATTTTGATCAACGGCATCGAAGGCGCCGGCAAGGGCGAGACGGTAAAGCTGCTCAACGAATGGATGGACCCGCGCCTGATCGAAGTGCGTACCTTCGACCAGCAGACCGACGAAGAACTGGCGCGACCACCGGCCTGGCGTTACTGGCGGATGCTGCCGGCCAAGGGGCGCATGGGGATTTTCTTCGGTAACTGGTACAGCCAGATGCTGCAGGGCCGGGTGCACGGTTTGTTCAAGGATCCGCGACTGGATCAGGCCATCGCCGGTGCCGAGCGTCTGGAAAAGATGCTGTGTGATGAAGGCGCACTGATCTTCAAGTTCTGGTTCCACCTGTCCAAGAAACAGATGAAGGCGCGGCTCAAGGCGTTGGCCGACGACCCGCTGCACAGCTGGCGGATCAGCCCGCTGGACTGGCAGCAGTCGGAAACCTACGACAAGTTCGTCAAATACGGCGAGCGCGTGTTGCGCCGCACCAGCCGCGACTACGCACCCTGGCATGTCATCGAAGGGGTGGACGCGCATTACCGCAGCCTGACCGTGGGCAAGATCCTGCTCGAAGGCCTGCAAAATGCGCTGAAACGTCCGGACGTGCATTCGAACGCTGTCAGTGCCCAGCCACTGGGCACATCGGTGGATCAGTTGAACCTGCTCGACAGCCTCAACCTGAACCAGAACCTGGACAAGAAGGATTACGAAGAGCAACTGATCACCGAGCAGGCTCGCCTGTCCGGGCTGATGCGTGACAAGCGCATGCGCCGTCACGCGCTGGTGGCGGTGTTCGAAGGCAACGATGCGGCGGGCAAGGGCGGGGCCATCCGCCGGGTCGCGGCGGCGCTCGATCCGCGTCAGTACAACATCGTGCCGATTGCCGCGCCGACCGAAGAGGAGCGGGCGCAACCGTATCTGTGGCGTTTCTGGCGGCACATTCCGGCCCGGGGCAAGTTCACCGTGTTCGACCGCTCGTGGTATGGCCGGGTGCTGGTAGAGCGCATAGAAGGCTTTTGCAGCACGGCCGACTGGATGCGTGCCTACGGTGAAATCAACGACTTCGAAGAGCAACTGGCCGATGCCGGGGTGATCGTGGTCAAGTTCTGGCTGGCCATCGACAAGGACACGCAGATGGAGCGTTTCCAGGCCCGTGAGGAGATCCCGTTCAAGCGCTTCAAGATCACCGAGGACGACTGGCGCAACCGCGACAAGTGGGACGCCTACCGTGCGGCGGTGGGGGACATGGTCGACCGCACCAGCACCGAAATCTCGCCGTGGACACTGGTCGAGGCCAATGACAAGCGCTGGGCCCGGGTCAAGGTGCTGCGCACGATCAATCGCGCGCTGGAAGAAGCCTTCGAGAAATCCGACAAGAAGGAAAAGAAGCACAAGGACTGAACGATGGGCACGCATACGCGAGGTGAATGATTGTCGCGGTCGGTGATTGGGTGGACTTATGCTCGGTCCACTCTCAACCGACTACAACAATGAGGTATGCCATGCGTGAAGTGGTGATCGTCGACAGCGTGCGGACCGGCCTGGCCAAGTCCTTTCGCGGCAAGTTCAACCAGACCCGCCCCGATGACATGGCGGCCCATTGCGTGAATGCCTTGCTGTCGCGCAACGACGTCGATCCGGCCAGCGTCGAGGACTGCATCGTCGGTGCCGGTTCCAACGAAGGCGCCCAGGGCTACAACATCGGCCGTAACGTGGCGGTGCTCTCGCAACTGGGCACCGGCACGGCGGGCATGACCCTCAACCGTTTCTGCTCTTCGGGTCTGCAGGCGATTGCGATTGCCGCCAACCAGATCGCTTCGGGTTGCAGCGATATCATCGTCGCCGGCGGTGTCGAGTCGATCAGCCTGACCCTGAAAAGCGTCAACACCGATCATCTGATCAACCCGTTGCTCAAGCAGCAGACCCCGGGCATCTACTACACCATGGGTCAGACCGCCGAAGTGGTGGCGCGTCGTTATGGCGTCAGTCGCGAAGCGCAGGATCGTTACTCGCTGCAAAGTCAGATCCGCACCGCTCAGGCGCAGGCAGCAGGCCTGTTCAATGATGAAATCGTACCGATGGCGGTGAAATACCGGGTCGAGGACAAGAACAGCGGAGAAGTGCAGATCCTCGACGGCATCGTCGATCGCGATGACTGTAATCGCCCGGATACCACCTATGAAAGCCTTGCCGGATTGAAACCGGTGTTCGCCGAGGACGGTTCGGTGACTGCCGGCAACTCGTCGCAGTTGTCCGACGGCGCCTCGATGACGCTGGTGATGAGCCTGGAAAAAGCCCTGCAACTGGGGCTCAAGCCAAAGGCGTTTTTCCGCGGTTTTACAGTCGCCGGTTGCGAGCCGGACGAGATGGGCATCGGCCCGGTGTTCTCGGTGCCGAAGCTGCTCAAGGCCAAAGGTTTGCAGGTCGCGGACATCGACTTGTGGGAATTGAACGAAGCGTTCGCCTCGCAGTGCCTGTACGCCCGTGATCGGCTGGAAATCGACAACGAAAAATACAACGTCAACGGTGGCTCGATTTCCATCGGTCACCCGTTCGGCATGACCGGTTCGCGACAGGTCGGGCATCTGGTGCGTGAGTTGCAACGACGCAATCTGCGCTACGGGATTGTCACCATGTGCGTGGGCGGCGGGATGGGCGCGACCGGGTTGTTTGAGGCCGTGCGCTAAGTCCGGCTGTCGGAATCCAGCAATTGCATCCGCGCGATGTACGCGCGGATTTCCTGCTCGACTTTCTCGGGGCTGTCGAACGGCCCTTCGAGGGTGTTCTCCCGGGTGCTGAAAAACAGTTCGCCATTGACCCGGCACACCCGGTCGCTGCGAAAGTGCGTGGCGGGGGCGGTGTCCTGGGCGCGCATTCCGAACATGATCGATCTCCTTGAGCGCTGCGCTGGATGGGATCCAAAGAGCTTATGCCTGAACCACTTGCAGCGCTTCGCCAGCCGATCAACGGCAACACGTCAATTTAATGCTGCGACCTGCACAGTTTCATTTGCGGCTTGAGCGCAACTGTCCCTGTGTCGCGCTTGCCGCTGCGCCTAGAATGAGCGCTCCTGTCATTGGCTTTCGGGGTTCTCATGCACGTTTCATCGGGTCGTTGGGTGTACGGCATGTTCCTGGCCTTGTTGACCGCGTTCTTGTGGGGAATCCTGCCGATCAAGCTCAAACAGGTGCTGCAGGTGATGGACCCGATCACGGTAACCTGGTTTCGCCTGACGGTGTCCGGCGGCTGCCTGTTCATTTATCTGGCGGCCACAAAGCGTTTGCCGAATCGCAAGGTGCTCGGGCCGAAGGGCGGCTGGCTGGTGCTGATGGCGGTGCTCGGTCTGGTGGGCAATTACGTGCTGTACCTGATGGGCCTGAACCTGCTTAGCCCCGGCACCGCGCAACTGGTGGTGCAGATGGGGCCGATCATGTTGCTGATCGCCAGTCTGTTCGTGTTCAAGGAGCGCTTCAGCATTGGTCAGGGCATGGGGCTGGCGGTGCTGTTGATCGGTTTTGCGTTGTTCTTCAATCAGCGTCTGGCGGAATTGCTCACGTCGTTGTCCGACTACACCGCCGGCGTGTTGCTGGTGCTGCTGGCCTCGACCGTCTGGACGTTCTATGCGCTAGGGCAGAAGCAATTGTTGACGGTATGGAATTCGCTGCAGGTGATGATGGTGATCTACCTGTTCTGCGCCTTGCTGCTGACGCCGTGGGTGCATCCGCTCGAAGCGCTGGAGTTGAGCCCGCTGCAGGGCTGGCTGCTGCTGGCGTGCTGTATGAACACCCTGATCGCCTACGGCGCGTTTGCCGAAGCACTGGCGCATTGGGAGGCCTCGCGGGTCAGCGCAACGTTGGCGATTACGCCGCTGGTGACGTTCGCAGCGGTGGCGGTGGCGGCCGGGGTGTGGCCGGAATATGTGCATGCCGAGCAAATCAATTTGCTGGCGTATGGCGGGGCGGTGCTGGTGGTGCTGGGTTCGGCGCTGGTGGCACTGGGGCCTTCGCTGATTGCCGGGCTCAAGGCCCGGCGGATGCGTATAGCAGCAGGTTAACCGAGTCATCGTTCTTCGCGAGCAAGCCCGCTCCCACATTCGACCGCATCCTCACATGGGATTGCGATAAATGTGGGAGCGGGCTTGCTCGCGAAGACGGACTGTCAGGCGTTGAAGATCTCAGCCCTTGGCGCCGGCCTCGATCATGTTCTCCGGCCGCACCCAGGCATCGAACTCTTCATCGGTCAGATAGCCCAGTTCCAGCGCTGCCTCGCGCAAGGTTTTGCCTTCGCTGTAGGCCTTCTTGGCGATTTCCGCCGATTTGTCGTAGCCGATGTGCGGGTTCAGCGCCGTCACCAGCATCAGGCCGCGCTCCAGATGTTTCGCCATGACTTCGGCATCCGGCTCAAGCCCGGCGATGCAATGCTGCTGGAAGTTGCTGCAGCCATCGGCCAGCAGGCGGATCGATTGCAGCAGGTTGTGGATGATCACCGGTTTGAACACGTTCAACTGCAAGTGACCCTGACTGGCGGCGAAACCGATCGCCACGTCGTTGCCCAGCACCTGGCAGGCCAGCATCGACAGCGCTTCGCACTGGGTCGGGTTGACCTTGCCGGGCATGATCGAGCTGCCCGGCTCGTTGGCTGGCAACTTCACTTCGGCAAAACCTGCGCGGGGGCCGGAGCCCAGCAGGCGCAGGTCGTTGGCGATTTTCATCAGCGCCACGGCGAGGGTTTTCAGGGCACCGGACAGCGTGGTCAGCGGTTCATGGCCGGCGAGGGCGGCGAACTTGTTCGGCGCGGTGACGAACGGCAGACCGGAAAGTGCAGCCAGCTCGGCAGCAATCGCTTCACCGAAACCGTGGGGCGAGTTGAGCCCGGTGCCGACGGCGGTGCCGCCCTGGGCCAGTTCGCACACCGCTGGCAATGCGGCGCGGATCGCCCGTTCGGCGTAATCCAGCTGCGCTATGAAACCGGAGAGTTCCTGGCCGAAGGTGATCGGCGTGGCATCCATCATGTGGGTGCGACCGGTCTTCACCAGCTTCATGTGGCGCGCCGACAGCTCGGCCAGACCACCCGACAGCTCGGCAATGGCCGGCAGCAGTTGGGTCTGCACCGCTTGCGCGGTGGCGATGCTCATGGCGGTGGGGAAGCAGTCGTTGGAACTCTGCGAGCGGTTGACGTGATCGTTCGGGTGCACCGGCGTCTTGCCGCCGCGCGGGTTGCCGGCCAGTTCGTTGGCGCGGCCGGCAATCACTTCGTTGGCGTTCATGTTGCTCTGGGTGCCGCTGCCGGTCTGCCAGACCACCAGCGGGAACTGGTCGTCGTGCTGGCCGTCGAGCACTTCGTCGGCGGCCTGTTCGATCAGACGGGCGATGTCGGCGGGCAGGTCGCCGTTGCGGTCGTTGACCCGGGCCGCGGCTTTCTTGATCAGGGCCAGGGCATGCAGGACGGGCAATGGCATGCGTTCCTGACCGATGGCGAAGTTGATCAGCGAGCGTTGCGTCTGAGCGCCCCAGTAAGCGTCGTCCGGGACCTCGATCTGGCCCAGGCTGTCGGTTTCGATACGGCTCATCGTGCACACTCCTGTTGGTCTGTTTGCGCAGTTTAGGCCGGTGTCGGCCCGGGTGGTTCCCTCCAGTCGATTGTTGACCGGCAAATCCCCGCCAATCAAGCGCGGCAAGGCCCGGGGGTTGAGCCGCAGCGTTATTCAGGCGCAGAATGGTCGCCCTTGGGGTTTTACCTCGCCTAGCTGAAAAGGAAACTCGATGACTCGTCTTCGTGCCATCTGCACCGCGGTTGCCCTGGTTTGCGCCAGCGGCCAGGTGCTTGCCGATACCGCCAGCCACAACGCCAGTGCCGAAGCTTTCCTGACCCTGGCGCACGCTGACAAGCTGGGCACTCCGGTGTACATGCAAGTGCAGCAGATGTTCGCCCAGCGTTTTGAACAGACCAAGGCTCCGGAATCCAAGAAAGCCGTACTGGATACCTACCAGGCCAAGGCCAACGCCGCCCTGGACCAGGCCATTGGCTGGAACAAGCTGAAGCCGGACATGGTCAAGCTCTACACCAGCAACTTCAGCGAACAGGAGCTCAAAGACCTGGTCGCGTTCTACCAGTCGCCACTGGGCAAGAAAGTCCTGGAAAAAATGCCGCAGCTGACTCAGCAATCGGCCCAGATGACTCAGGCCAAACTGGAACCGGCCGTTCCTGTGGTCAACAAGCTGCTGGACGACATGACCAACGAGCTGGCACCGAAAGGCGCGGCTCCGGCCAAGAAGAAGTAAGCGGAGTTCGTGATGACCATGCAACAACGCATCGAATCGACGCTGGCGCTGCTTCAGCCTGAGCATCTGCAGGTGCTGGACGAAAGCCACATGCACAGTCGCGGGTTGCAGACCCACTTCAAGGCAGTGGTGGTCAGTGCGCAGTTCGAAGGCCTGAACCGGGTCAAGCGCCACCAGAAAGTCTACGGCACGCTCGGCGAGCTGATGGGCGAGTTCCATGCGTTGGCGCTGCACACCTACACCCCGCAGGAATGGGCAGAAGTGGGCGCCGCTCCGGCGTCGCCGACCTGTGCCGGCGGCAGCAAGCATCGAGCCTTGCAGCAATGAACTGAGGTTTTTTGCTAGAATCCGCAACGCGCCGCTCACCCGGCGCGTTTTTTTTCGCATCCGGTTCACCCTTTACGAGGGTAGCCACCTGGAGAAACACCCATGACACAACCGATTGTCGTGGCGGCACTGTACAAGTTCGTCACCCTCGAAGATTACGTCAACCTGCGCGAGCCCCTGCTGCAAGCGATGGTCGACAACGGCATCAAAGGCACCCTGCTGATCGCCGAAGAAGGCATCAACGGCACGGTTTCCGGCAGCCGTGAAGGCATCGACGGCCTGCTGGCCTGGCTGCGCAACGATCCGCGCATGGTCGATATCGACCACAAGGAATCGTATTGCGACGAGCAGCCGTTCTACCGCACCAAGGTCAAGCTCAAGAAAGAGATCGTGACCCTGGGCGTCGAAGGCGTCGATCCGAACAAGAAGGTCGGCACCTACGTCGAGCCGCAGGACTGGAACGCGCTGATCAGCGATCCGGAAGTGCTGCTGATCGACACCCGCAACGATTACGAAGTATCGATCGGCACCTTCGAAGGCGCCATCGATCCGAAAACCACCAGTTTTCGCGAATTCCCCGACTACATCAAAGAACACTTCGACCCGGCCGTGCACAAGAAGGTCGCGATGTTCTGCACCGGTGGCATCCGCTGCGAGAAGGCGTCGAGCTACATGCTGGGCGAAGGCTTCGAAGAGGTCTACCACCTCAAGGGCGGCATTCTGAAGTACCTCGAAGAGGTGCCGCAGGAAGAGACCAAATGGCAGGGCGACTGCTTCGTTTTCGACAACCGCGTGACCGTGCGTCATGACCTGAGCGAAGGCGACTACGATCAGTGTCATGCCTGCCGTACACCGGTCAGCGTCGAGGATCGCGCCTCCGAGCATTACGTGGCCGGCATCAGCTGCCCGCATTGCTGGAACAGCCTGAGCGAGAAGACCCGCCGCAGCGCCATCGACCGCCAGAAACAGATCGAACTGGCAAAAGCGCGCAACATGCCGCACCCGATCGGCTACAACTATAAGCAAGCATCCTCCGAGGCTTAATCATGTCTGCACGCCTGCTCTATGTGATGGATCCGATGTGTTCGTGGTGCTGGGGATTTGCCCCGGTCGCCAAGGCATTGGTGGAGCAGGCGCAGGCTGCCGGGGTGGAACTGCACCTGGTGGTTGGCGGGTTGCGCACCGGTAGTGGCGCGGCGCTGGAGCCGACCACCCGGCGCTATATCTTCGAACACTGGCAGGCCGTCGCCGAAGCCACCGGCCAGCCGTTCAAGTTCGAAGGTGCGTTGCCCGAGGGCTTTGTCTATGACACCGAGCCTGCCTGCCGCGCCATCGTCACGGCGCGTTCTCTGGCACCGGATTGTGCATGGACGCTGCTGGGGCTGATCCAGCACGCGTTCTACGTCGAGGGTCGCGATGTCACCCGCGCCGACGTGCTGGTGGAACTGGCCGAAAAGGCCGGCGTGCCACGTATCGAATTCGCTGCGTTGTTCGATCGTGCTGATCAGCACGAGGCCACATTGGCCGATTTCAACTGGGTTCAGGATCTGGGCATCGCCGGATTCCCGACCCTGCTCGCCGAACGCAATGGCCAACTGGCGTTGCTGACCAACGGCTACCAGCCGCTCAGTGAACTGTCACCGTTGCTCGGTCGATGGCTGGAGCGCGCGGCCTGTGTCTGACCCGGCCGATGACACGCCAGCCGTCAAGCGTGTCGACCGGCTGAGCTGGGCTGAAGTCCGGCGACTGGCACTTCATCACAAAAAATCCCTGTGGATCGCCAACGGCGTGGCCGTACTGGCGACGCTGTGCAGCGTGCCGATTCCGTTGCTGCTGCCGTTGCTGGTGGACGAAGTCCTGCTCGGCCACGGCGATGCGGCGCTGAAAGTCATGAATCATGTGCTGCCCTCGATGTGGCAGCAGGCGGCGGGCTACATCGGCCTGATGCTGGTGGTGACCCTGACCCTGCGTTGCAGTGCCCTGTGTTTTGGCGTGTTGCAGGCGCGGTTGTTTGCGCGGCTGGCCAAGGACATCGTCTATCGCATTCGCGTGCGGCTGATCGAGCGTCTGAAACGGATCTCCTTGGGCGAATACGAAAGCCTGGGCAGCGGCACGGTCACCACGCACCTGGTCACCGACCTCGACACCCTCGACAAGTTTGTCGGCGAAACCCTCAGCCGTTTTCTGGTGGCGATGCTGACCCTGGTCGGCACCGCCAGCATCCTGATGTGGATGCACTGGAAACTGGCGCTGCTGATCCTGCTGTTCAATCCGCTGGTGATCTACGCCACGGTGCAGTTGGGCAAACGGGTCAAGCACCTGAAGAAACTGGAGAACGACAGCACCTCACGCTTCACTCAGGCCTTGAGCGAAACCCTCGATGCGATTCAGGAAGTGCGCGCCGGCAACCGTCAGGGCTTCTTCCTCGGGCGCCTCGGCCTGCGGGCTCAGGAAGTGCGCAACTACGCGGTCAACTCGCAGTGGAAGACCGACGCCTCGAACCGGGCTAGCGGTCTGTTGTTCCAGTTCGGCATCGACATTTTCCGCGCGGCGGCCATGTTGACGGTGCTGTTCTCCGACTTGTCGATCGGCCAGATGCTCGCGGTGTTCAGCTACCTGTGGTTCATGATCGGCCCGGTCGAACAACTGCTGAACCTGCAATACGCCTATTACGCCGCCGGCGGCGCGCTGAGCCGGATCAACGAGCTGCTGGCCCGCGCCGACGAGCCGCAATACCCCGGCGGCGTCGACCCGTTCAAGGGCCGCGATACCGTCGGGATCGAGGTGCAAGGCCTGAGCTTTGGTTATGGTGATGAACTGGTACTGGACCAGATGAACCTGTCCATCGCACCGGGCGAGAAAGTGGCGATTGTCGGCGCCAGCGGCGGCGGCAAAAGTACCCTTGTGCAATTACTGCTGGGGCTCTACACGCCTCTGGCCGGGACGATCCGTTTCGGCGGCTCTACCCAGCAGGAAATCGGCCTGGAAACAGTTCGGGAAAATGTCGCGGTGGTGCTGCAGCATCCGGCGCTGTTCAACGACACCGTGCGCGCCAACCTGACCATGGGCCGTACCCGCAGCGACGACGCCTGCTGGCAGGCGCTGGAAATCGCCCAGCTCGAACCCGCCATCCGCGCCCTGCCGGACGGGCTGGACAGCATCGTCGGCCGCTCCGGCGTGCGCCTGTCCGGCGGCCAGCGGCAACGGTTGGCGATTGCGCGGATGATCCTCGCCGAGCCGAAAGTGGTGATCCTCGACGAAGCCACCTCGGCCCTCGACGCCGCCACCGAATACAACCTGCACCAGGCCATGGCGCGGTTCCTCCATGGCCGCACCACGCTGATCATTGCCCACCGCCTGTCAGCAGTGAAGCAGGCAGACCGGGTGCTGGTGTTCGACGGCGGGCAAGTGGCCGAGGATGGCGACCATCAGCAACTGATTGCTGATGGTGGTTTGTACGCCAAGCTGTATGGGCATTTGCAGCGGATGTAGGTCATTTCCATAAAACCTGCAACGCATCGGCTTCACCTCTATGACCAAATTCCTTCATGACCAGTGAGCACGATTCGCAGGGCGGCATCGTGGTAGCGACGTCCACCGATTTCAGCTCAAGCGGATCGGTGTATTTCTCGCGAATCACGCGTATCAGCTTGCTTTCGCTGTCCAGAGAGGTCGGTCGGGCCGCCAGTGTGGGTGTGTAGGTATCGATGTTCTTGATAGTCAGCGGGACGGCTGCCAGGCGCCCTTTATCGGTCAACTCCAGGTTCGTCTTGCCAACAGTCAGGCTGAAGTCGACGTTGACGTAGGTCGTGTCGCCGACCTTCACATGATTGGCGCCCAGGTGCCGAAACAGGGGCAGGTGTTTTGTTGTGCCATGAGCACCGGAAACACTGACGTACACTTCTCGTACGCCTTTTGCGGTGATGACTTCGGCATAGGCAATGTTGCGGGCATTGTCTGTACGGTCAAATCGGCTTAGCAGTTTTTGCAGTTTTTGCATTGTGTCTTCGATGCGCAGTGACGCGTTGGCAGCGGGTGGCTTGATCGTCGGTGAGAGAAACAGGGTGTCGAAAATTTCCGCTGTCCGCTGCCGCAAAACCTCAGGAGCGTCCTTGCTTCGTGCCCACGTGGTGGCACCTTCGGCACGCTTCGCTACGATCATTCGCGTCGAGTGGTCGAACATCAGTGCTTCACCGGGGCTGGTGTCTACCTTCAGCCATTTCATGCCGGCAGGCGGATTGGCGTTCGTGCCGAGTGGAATGGCGATTTCCTCCATGGTTTTCAAGGCGCGCTCTACCTCTGGAACCGTGTGGATCCGTGCCGTGTTGTTGGCATTGAGCGACCCGGTATAAACCGTCTTCAGTTCCTCAGCCAGTCCTACAGGCAGGGTTTGTGCCTTGCGTAAAACCAGAGGATCGGCAAGAGCCTGTCCGGGCAGGCGTTCGGCGACGTAAAAATCCCCGGCGTTGAGGCGGGTGAATACATAGTGCTTCGAGTCATCTTTCGCGGGAACGATGATTGCTCCGACTTCAAGCGTATCGAGCTTTTTTGAGCGATCGTAGGGCAGGCGAACCTTGATGCGCGCATAAATCCCCTTTTGAAACTCCAATGATGCATTGAGTTGCTTGTAGGTCTTGATGGCGCTTTTCAGTAATGGCCGAGATGGGATGGCCGGCGTGTAAATGGTATCGCCGAACCAAGGCGCCCATCCCTTGCTTGTGTCTTGACTGTTCGGGAGAGGCGTCGGCGCTGGTGCCCGGGTGACATAGCTCGTTTTGCAAACATCGCTACCCGGTGTTCGTCGCACCCGGCAAGGTATGGATTTGAACATCGACGTTCCATCGATCAGGTCGGCGCGGCGCAATTGATCGCCATCCAGTCGATAAGGGATGTCATCAATCAACAGCGTGGTTCGACCATCGACCTCCAGCACTTCACGAATGTGTGCGCTTTCCGGGATCTCGGCGAGCACGTGGGATTCAGAGGGTGGCAAGGTCTTGAAGGTGGATTGGCCGTGGATCAGGTTTCCAGGGTTGTTGCTCAGACGCGGGCCATAGGGCAGAGACGTGGCAGGATCGACAAGGTGGAACCGACTCAGGTCTGTCGGACTGGTGTTGCGTATCAGGATGTCGTCTACGCCGTTGATGCTTGCCATTTGATCGCCGTGGGTCAGTGGTTTCCAGCGTCCGGGGTCTATGGCCTGTGGCATGTTGCGAATCAGACGGTAGTTGTCGACTTGCCCGGTCAGTCGTCGGATCCCTCCGAGACCCAGCCGGCCTGCAGCAAGCAACCCTTTGCCGCTGCCTAGGGCAACTGACTTCGCCAGTTTCGGGATGCCATCCAGCGGGTTGAGGTTTTTCAGTGAGGAAGTTATCAGCTTGCGCGACAGGGTCGTGAAAGATGGAAGGCTGGCTTTGACCACTATGCCTGTGACGCTGGCGCCGGCCCGGGCCAGTCGCACCGAGCCCGAGATGAACTTGCCTACAGGGAAGAGGAAAGACGCCAGATCGAGGAGTAATCCCAAAGCGCCCATGACTTTTTTCCCGGTTCCCTCCGACGAGAGATCGTCAATGCTGCCCCAGAACGGTACGAAGCTCTTCACGATTGTTTCGAGCACTGCAAGCCGTTTCTCGATTTTTGCCCGGGTGATATCGAAGGTCGTCATGCCGCGGGCCTGAATGCGCAGATGCTTTTCATCGACGTAAAGAAAATGCGTGGCGATGTGGTCTGCCAGTGCAACCAGTCGGGAGGATTCCAGGCCTGTTCCCGCCGCGTCATTAGCGGCCGAGTCCCGAGATATACGGGCCACGACATCGAGGAATCCTATGTAGTACTGCCGAGCGGCAGGGGTGGAGCCTCTGGCATGAGCATCCCAGTCGAGCAGTAGCGACGTGCTGTGTTTGCTTGAAAAGGTTTGTCCGGGGATGACCGCATGCAGCGGAAACTCGGTGAACACTCCATTTATGGTCGAAAACCTCAGCCCGGTTCTCTGACGAATGAAACCGGCGCTCGGGATGACCTCGTAATAGCTGAACTGGCCTTCCAGTAATACCTTCAGTACGAAGCCTTTCCTCGCCAGAGGTTCTGTATGAATGCCCGGTCTTGTTTTTGCGCGCAGTCCCAGCACCTCTACATCACCTTGTTCCAGCGTCCGGCGATCAGCCTGCGGCAGGGATACCAACAAACTGAGAACCAAGGTCTTGTACGCAGATCTGATGGTGCTCAGGTGCTTGTCGAACGCCGATGCAAACTCCGCGTTGACATCCGGGAGCGGTTTGCCGGAAAGGTTGCGGACGGTCCCGCCGGAAAATATCCGCCGATAGGTACCGTCTATTTCGCGTTCCGAGTAAAAATACCGGTTTTTGTCCACGCGAAACGCTTCGAAGGTCCGCGTTTTTCCATCTGGCTCGGTGAAAAACCATCGATTGCCATCATCGAATTGCCCATCGGCAAAGAGATCCAGAAACCCGTACCCTTCCCGTTTCAGTGACGGCATGTCTCTGTGCCCCAGAGTGGCCGGCGGATCGTCCCGCAGGAGTTTGCGTCCGTCCGTCCCCAGTACATGGGTGCCCAGGGCATCTTCTTTCATACGCTTGGCCATCTGCAATCTGTCCGGCGGGCGCAGCTCCAGGGATTGCACGGCCTTGTTCAGGCTTTCGCTCTGGCGTTCCAGTGCCGCGATGGCTCGTTCGATTTCCTCCTCGGTGTAGTCGGATGCCACTCGTGGCTGAACGATGCCCATGCAGACTGCCCAGTCGAGTGCCGGACTCAGTCTCAGTCGCGTAATTTTTTCAAGTTCCTCGGTTGAAGCGTTGGTGCTGCGCTCCAGAGGCAGATTGACGAGCTGTTGAAAGGAAAGCGGCTGCAGTCGATCAAGGCCAAGTTCGTCAGCCAGCAGCACGCCGTGCATGAAATTGACCCACACCATCGAGCTCTTGTAGCGAAGATCAGACGGAATGTCGCCCACGGTGAAATCCTTTGACTCGCGGGTGTACAGCACATGGGCCAGCACGATTGCTTCTTTGCTATCGGCGGCGCGCCGAGCTTTCAGCAAATGCTGTTCGAAAGCACTGCGCAGGGTCTGGTAGCTTTTGCCCCAGTGTGCAGGGTCTTGCCAACTGAAACCTTCGAGCGCATCCGGGTGATCGACCGAAGGTGCCCGCACGTAGAGACGGATGGCTTTACACAAGAGTTGATAGCGGATGGACGCTGGAGTCTGTTCGCCGGGGTTTGCACCGTACCACTTGAGTTGTTTCAACAGTTGCTCGGTCAGAGCCGTTGCCTGGGTCGAGTCGAGTATTTTCTGCAGCCATACCGACGGTGTCGCGCGCAGTTGCTCGACGGAAGCGCTCGAAAGGGTGGCGGCGCCCAGATGCTTTATCAACGTGGACTGGCCGCTCATGAAGGTCGTTACGGTGTCGACGATCCGCGTATCGGAGATTTTTGCCATATACATTTGCATGGACATGGATAGCGCAAGCTCAGGTGATGCGCGTTCGAGCGCCTTGTAGCTTTTCTTTTCCCGTGCGTCGGGCTCGGGAACCAGGTCTTCGATGTCGGGGCCCAGATCAAGTCCCAATGCCTGTCTGGCACGAAACTCCTGGGTGTCCGGTGTGTCGGTTGTAGCGAGAGAAGTCGATGTCATGAAGCACTCCGCGAGAACGATTTCCTGCCCTGAAAGGGGGGAACTGGAGTGCCAGTAAAACGTCGCCAGCCACTTGTCCGGCGTTACATATGTATAACCCTGCGTTTGTACTGAATCAGGGCTGATCCGTCGCTTGCCGGAACCCCGAACGCCTCCTAGTCTTTGGAGGTTGGTCTGATAGAGACGGGCGATCAGGCAGTGACCACGCAAGGAATCCAATGAAACAAAAGCGGACTCTCGGAACGCCACGGCTGTTGGGCATCGTCTGGCCGTTCATCGCCGTCGTGTTGTTTCAAGCCTTGCTGGGAGGCGTGAGTCTTTACGTCCTGTCGGCCGTTCGCGGGTATGTGGCGGGGGAGAGCCTCTGGTCCAAGGGCCAGAAAGACGCGATCTATTACCTCAATTTGTATGCCGACAGCCGTGACGAGGCGATTTATCTCAAATACCAGAACGCGATTGCCGTGCCTCAGGGCGGCCATCAGTTGCGCCTGGCCCTGGACAAGCAACCACCCGACCTGCAAGCGGCCCGCGAGGGCATCCTCAAGGGCGGCAACCACCCGGACGATGTCTCCAGCCTGATCTGGCTGTACCTGAACTTCCGCCACTTCAGCTATCTGGAAACCGCCATCGACCGCTGGACACTGGGCGACGCCTATCTGGTGGAGCTCGATGACGTGGCGCAGGAGATGCACCGGCGGATCACGGCCAATGCCGCCACCGATGCCGATATCCGGCGCTGGAAGGACCGGATTTTTGCGATCAACGATGGTGTGACACCCGCCGCCAAGGCGTTCAGCGATGCCTTGGGCGAAGGCTCGCGGGTAATCCTGCGTCTGTTGCTGTTCACCAACCTAGCCACGGCGCTGGGCCTGATCGTCCTGGCGCTGTTGCGCACCCGCAAACTGCTCAAGCAGCGGCATGCCTTTGCCGAAGCCCTGCAACTGGAAAAGGACCGGGCCCATATCACCTTGCAGTCAATTGGCGACGGGGTGATCACCACCGATGTGAGCGGTGCGATCGAATACATGAACCCGGCCGCCGAGGCCTTGACCCACTGGAAGGCTGAGCAGGCAGCGGGTCTGCCGCTGGCGGCGTTGTTTAATCTGCTGGATGACAACGCCCAGACCGAAGGGCTGACGCTGATCGAACACATTCTCAGCGGCCAGCTCAGCGGTGGCAGCGAGCATTCCAAGCTGATTCAGCGCCTGGACGGCAGCACGGTATCGGTGACGCTGGTGGGAGCGCCGATCCGCAATGCGGGCAAGGTCAGCGGGACGGTGCTGGTGCTGCATGACATGACCCAGGAGCGGCAATACATCGCCAACCTGTCGTGGCAGGCCACCCACGACGCGTTGACCGGCCTGGCCAACCGCCGCGAGTTCGAATATCGCCTCGAGCAAGCCTTGCACAACCTGACCCGGCAGCCCGGGCGGCATGCGCTGATGTTCCTCGATCTCGATCAGTTCAAACTGGTCAACGACACCTGCGGGCATGCGGCGGGCGATGAGTTGCTGCGGCATATCTGTGCGTTGCTGCAATCCGGCCTGCGCGAGGGCGACACGCTGGCGCGGCTGGGGGGGGATGAGTTCGGCATTCTGCTGGAGAACTGCGCGCCGGAGGCGGCCGAGAAAATCGCCGAAGGGCTGCGTCAGACGGTGCAGAATCTGCATTTCGTGTGGAAGGGGCGACCGTTCCTGACCACCGTCAGCATTGGGCTGGTGCATGTCGCGCAAACCCCGACCACCCTCGAGGCCTCGCTGCGGGCGGCGGACATGGCCTGCTACATGGCCAAGGAAAAGGGCCGCAACCGGGTGCAGGTCTACCATGCCGACGACTCGGAGCTGTCCTTGCGTTTCGGTGAGATGGCCTGGGTGCAGCGCCTGCACATGGCCCTGGAGGAAAACCGCTTCTGTCTCTATGCCCAGGAAATCGCCCCGTTGGGTTCGGTGGCCGGTGGCGCGGGCGGGCACATCGAAATTCTGCTGCGCCTGCATGACGAGGCAGGGCGGATGATTCTGCCGGACAGTTTCATACCGGCAGCCGAGCGTTATGGTTTGATGACTTCGCTGGATCGTTGGGTTGTGCAGAATGTATTTAAGGTCATTGCTCAATGTATTAACGAAGAGTGCGAACAGCCTCTGGCAATGTGTGCGATTAATCTTTCAGGCATTACTATCGGAGATGACGCGTTCTTGCACTTTCTGCGGGAACAGTTTGATAACTATTCCGTGCCTCCTGAAATGATTTGTTTTGAAATTACAGAAACCAGCGCCATTGCAAATCTTGGCAGTGCCATCCGATTTATTAATGAACTCAAAGGCTTGGGTTGTTACTTCTCGCTGGATGATTTTTGTGCCGGAATGTCTTCATTCGCTTATTTGAAACATTTGCCTGTAGACTTCCTGAAGATCGACGGGAGTTTCGTAAAGGATATGCTGGACGACCCGATTAACCGCGCTATGGTCGAAGTGATCAACCACATCGGGCATGTCATGGGTAAGCAGACAATTGCGGAGTTTGTCGAAACAGCCCAGATCGAGCAGGCATTGCTTGAAATCGGCGTGGATTACGCTCAGGGTTATGTCATCGAACGCCCGCAGTTGTTTACCTGCGACAGTTTGCAAAGTCGGCCCGCCAGACCGCAGCCGCTGTTGTTCAAGGCGCCTGGCACGTTCCGTTGAAGTCTCTTGCCGATCCTTACAATCACAAATCAAAAGGAGCCGAACAGTGATCGACACATTCAACCGAACCGGACCACTCATGGAAGCTGCAAGTTATCCTGCCTGGGCACAACAGTTGATCCAGGATTGCAGCGAGAGCAAACGCCGGGTTGTCGAACATGAACTTTACCTGCGCATGCGTGATAACAAGCTCAGCGCCAGGACCATGCGCCAGTACCTCATCGGGGGCTGGCCCGTCGTTGAGCAATTTGCGTTGTACATGGCGCAGAATCTCACCAAGACCAAGTTCGCCCGTCACCCGGGCGAAGACATGGCGCGGCGTTGGCTGATGCGCAACATCCGCGTCGAACTCAATCACGCCGATTACTGGTTGAACTGGAGCCGGGCCCACGGTGTGAGCCTGGAAGACCTGCAGGCGCAGCAAGTGCCGCCGGAGTTGCACGCCCTGAGTCACTGGTGCTGGCACACCAGTTCGGCGGATTCGCTGATCGTGGCCATTGCCGCCACCAACTATGCGATCGAAGGCGCGACCGGGGAGTGGTCGGCGCTGGTCTGTTCGACAGGTGTGTACGCCGCCGCTTTCCCTGAAGAAGACCGAAAGCGGGCGATGAAGTGGCTGAAGATGCACGCCCAGTACGATGATGCCCATCCATGGGAGGCACTGGAAATCATCTGCACCCTGGCCGGTATGAATCCGAGCCGTGCGCTGCAGACGGAGCTGCGCCAGGCTGTGTGCAAGAGCTATGACTACATGTACCTGTTCCTTGAGCGCTGCATGCAGCTGGAGCTTTCGGAGCGGGTGCTGGTCGGGCGCGAGCGGCGGGCGCTGGTCGAGAGCTAGTCCGACGACCTCAATGAAAAACGGGAGCCCATGTGCTCCCGTTTTTGTTTGGCAGAGTCAATTCAGCCGGCCATTGTCAGGCGATTGCGCCCCTCGCGCTTGGCCACGTACAGCGCGCTGTCGGCGCGGCGCAGCAGGCTGTCGGCGGACTCGCCCGGCAGCAGGGTCGAGCAGCCAAGGCTCACGGTCAATTCGATCAACTGGCCATCGGCGTAATAGTCCTGGGCCTGTGCTGCATACCGCAGGCGTTCGCCGACCATCGCGGCGGCTTCGCGGCTGGTGTTGGACAGCAGGATCAAAAATTCT
Source organism: Pseudomonas sp. R43(2017) (assembly GCF_002112345.1). NCBI lineage: Bacteria > Pseudomonadati > Pseudomonadota > Gammaproteobacteria > Pseudomonadales > Pseudomonadaceae > Pseudomonas > Pseudomonas sp. R43(2017). Next base: position 191,552 of record NZ_NEHJ01000006.1, on the reverse strand, counting down.
TCCCCGCCATAACGAAACACCATGTCGACGTTGCGCAACTGATCCTTGATCGACGCTGCGACGGCTTTGAGCACCTCGTCGCCGGCCGTGTGACCATGGCTGTCGTTGACCTGCTTGAAATGGTCGATGTCCAGCATCAGCAATGACAGCGGTTGCAGGTGGCGACGGGACATCTCGATTTCCCGCTGCAGGGTCTGCTCCATGGCGATGCGGTTGCCGGCGCCGGTCAATGGATCGCGCAGGGCGGTCTGCGTCGCAACGCGGTAGAGCAGCGCATTGCGCATCGGGTAGAGCAGGGACGACAGGAGCGATTCCAGGTTGCCCAGTTCCTGCTCGCTGAAGCGCTGGTTGCGGCGGAACACCAGCTCGCCCATGTGCTCGCCATCGTGGCTGAGGCTGTAGCTGGCGGAGTGATGACCGCGGGCCCCGAACTCCAGGCGCAGGTCACTGCCGCTGTGCACATAGCTCAAGGCGTCGAGTGGTACCAGGCGCTGAACTTCGCGGAAAAACAGACCCAGGATGCGTTGAGGCTCAAGGCTGGTTTGCAGTTGCAGGCTCATTTGCTGGCGCAGTTGCGCCAGGCTGACAGGTCGCTGCAGCAGCGGAGGCAGCTGACCAAAGCCCAGGCGTTGCAATTTGGCACTGTCGAAGTCAATTGCAGTGGTCTGGGAGGGTGATTTCATATGGCGTGAGCCCCTAAGCAGTAAGTCTGTCTTACAGGCTGGGTGAGAGCGGCTATGGGCTGCGCGTCATACTGATCCATCAGTCCCGTAGGACATTTGGCACAAGTTTAGTCTGCCCGATGACGATTAGTCAGCTATCGAAATCAGGCCTTGCCCGACTGCCTTCACTCGGCGTGCTTTGAGGGAATGTAGAGCGAAAGTCGTGCCACTCAGTTCAGGTTTTATTAAAACCTTTGTGAATCAAAGAGTTGAATTTATAGCGTGAAATCGAGTGGTGGTAATTTGACTGAAACGGGCCTGCGCAAAGCGGCAAATGTATGCCGCGACGGGAATCCGCCGCGGCAACAAAAGCGACGTATGGCATTACTGGGCGTTGAATGCCTGACCGTTGATGCCCGTACTGTCCGGACCCATCAGGTACAGATAGACCGGCATGATCTCTTCCGGCGTCGGGTTGTTCAGCGGGTTTTCCCCCGGGTACGCCTGGGCGCGCATGCTGGTACGGGTGCCGCCCGGGTTGATGCTGTTGGAGCGTACCGGCGCCACGCCGTCGACTTCATCGGCCAGGGTTTGCATCAAACCCTCGGTGGCAAACTTGGAGACGCCATAGGCGCCCCAGTAGGCGCGTCCCTTGCGGCCGACGCTGCTGGAGGTGAACACCACCGAGGCGTCCTGCGACAGTTTGAGCAGCGGCAGCAGGGTGCTGGTCAGCATGAACATCGCATTGACGTTGACCTGCATGACGCGCATGAAATTTTCACCGGACAACTGCTCGATCGGCGTGCGCGGACCAATGATCGAGGCGTTGTGCAGCAGGCCGTCGAGGTGGCCGAACTCGGATTCGATCATCGCTGCCAGCTCATCGTATTGATGGGGCAGGGCGGTTTCGAGGTTGAACGGGATCACCGCCGGCTGCGGATGCCCGGCCGCTTCGATCTCGTCGTAGACCTGGGTCAGGTTGGCTTCGGTCTTGCCCAGCAGCAGCACGGTCGCGCCGTGGGCCGCGTAGGTTTTCGCAGCGGCGGCGCCGATGCCGCGACCGGCACCGGTGACCAGAATGACCCGATCCTTGAGCAATTCGGGGCGAGCGGAATAATCAAACATAAAAACCTCTAATCCATTAACTTCTGATCGTTCCCACGACCGGCATGGGAATGGAGCGGGCCCGAGTCAGCAACTGCACAGCGCGTTATCGATCACCTTGCGCAACTCCTGCGGATGATCCACCACCACGTCCGCGCCCCAGTGTCGAGGATTGTCGTCCGGGTGAATGTAGCCATAGGTCACGGCGGCAGTCTTGGTGCCCGCGTCACGGCCGGATTCGATATCGCGCAGATCATCGCCGACAAACAGAACGGTCGACGGATCCAGATCAAGCATCTTGCAGGCAAGGTTCAGCATCTCGGGATCCGGTTTGCTGTTCTTGACGTGATCCGGGCAGATCAGCAAGGCCGAGCGCTCGGCCAGGCCCAGTTGCTGCATGATCGGCTCGGCGAAGCGCAGCGGCTTGTTGGTGACCACGCCCCAGAGCAGATTGGCTTTCTCGATGTCGGCCAGCAATTCGCCCATGCCGTCGAACAGCTTGCTGTGCACGGCGCAGCCGGCGAGGTAGCGCTCGAGGAACTCAAGGCGCAACTCCTCGAAGCCCGGTGATTCCGGATCCATCGAAAACGTCACTGCGACCATGGCCTTGGCGCCGCCGGAGATTTCGTCGCGAATATGCTTGTCGTTCATCGGCGGCAAGCCGCGATCCGCGCGCATCGCCTGGCAAATCGCGATGAAATCCGGCGCGGTGTCGAGCAGGGTGCCGTCCATGTCGAAAAGGACTGCTCTGATGGCCATCGGCTTATTCCTCGCGCAGGGTCTGGATCATGTAGTTGACGTCAACGTCCGCCGCCAGCTTGTAGTGCTTGGTCAGCGGGTTGTAGGTCAGGCCGATGATGTCCTTGACGGTCAGGCCGGCCATGCGGCTCCAGGCGCCGAGCTCGGACGGGCGGATGAATTTCTTGAAGTCGTGGGTCCCGCGCGGCAGCAGCTTCATGATGTATTCGGCGCCGACGATGGCGAACAGGTAAGCCTTCGGGTTGCGGTTGATGGTGGAGAAAAACACCTGGCCACCAGGTTTGACCATGCGGAAGCAGGCGCGGATTACCGACGATGGATCCGGTACGTGTTCGAGCATTTCCAGGCAGGTGACGACGTCGAACTGCTCGGGCATTTCTTCGGCCAGGGCTTCAGCGGTGATCTGCCGGTACTCGACGTTCACGCCGGATTCCAGCTGATGCAGTTGTGCGACCGCCAGCGGCGCTTCGCCCATGTCGATGCCGGTCACGGTCGCGCCACGCTGGGCCATGGCTTCGCTGAGGATGCCGCCGCCGCAACCGACGTCGAGGACTTTCTTGCCGGCCAGGTTGACGCGTTCGTCAATCCAGTTGACCCGCAGCGGGTTGATGTCGTGCAGCGGTTTGAACTCGCTTTCGCGGTCCCACCAGCGATGGGCCAGTGCTTCGAATTTGGCGATTTCGGCGTGGTCGACGTTGCTCATGATTCAATCCTCTAAAACTTGAAAAAGGCTGTAGCCCCGGAGTTTGCCCCGGGGTGTTTACGATTCGGTGTGGCCGCTGATGCGCCGGCCCCAGGCCCGGGCGGTTTCGCCAAGCTGTTGTTCGTCGAGGCGCGTCAGGCGCCGGTCGTCGAGCAGCTGCTTGCCGGCAACCCACAGATGTTTCACGCAGTCCCGGCCGGTGGCGTAAATAAGTTGCGAGACCGGGTCATAGACCGGTTGCTGGGCCAGGCGGGACAGGTCGAACGCGACAATGTCCGCGGCCTTGCCGAGTTCCAGGGAGCCGGTCTCGGCTTCGATCCCCAGGGCCCGCGCGCCGTTCAGCGTCGCCATGCGCAACGCCCGGTGAGCGTCCAGCGCGGTGGCGGAGCCGGCAACGGCTTTGGCCAGCAGCGCAGCAATGCGGGTTTCACCCAACAGGTCCAGATCATTGTTGCTCGCCGCGCCATCGGTGCCCACCGCCACGTTGACCCCGGCCTGCCACAGGCGTTCTACCGGGCAGAAGCCGCTGGCCAGCTTCAGGTTCGACTCCGGGCAGTGGATCACGCTGGTGTTGCTTTCTACCAGCAACGCCAGGTCGTCATCGCTGATCTGGGTCATGTGCACGGCCTGGAAGCGCGGGCCGAGCAGGCCCAGTCGGCCGAGGCGGGCCAGCGGGCGTTCGCCGCGCTGTTCGACCGCTTGCTGCACTTCGAAGGCGGTCTCGTGGACGTGCATGTGGATCGAGGCGTCCAGCTCTTCGGCGATCACGCGGATTTTTTCCAGATTCTCATCACCAACGGTGTAGGGTGCATGAGGGCCGAAAGTGATCTTGATGCGTTCGTGGTGCTTCAGGTCGCCGAACAGTTCGACGCCCTGACGAATGGCTTCATCGGCGCTGGCGGCGCCCGGAATCGGGAAATCAAGGATCGGAATGGCGATCTGCGCACGGATTCCGCTGTTGTGCACGCGCTCGCTGGCAACCTTCGGGAAGAAATACATGTCCGAAAAACAGGTGATGCCACCTTTTATCTGCTCGGCGATGGCCAGGTCGGTGCCGTCACGCACGAAATCTTCATCGACCCATTTGCCCTCGGCCGGCCAGATGTGGTTTTCCAGCCAGGTCATCAACGGCAGATCGTCGGCGAGGCCACGGAACAGCGTCATGGCGGCATGGCCATGAGCATTGATCAGGCCGGGGGCGAGCAGCACGTCCGGCAATTCGCGGACTTCGGCGGCGTTACACTTCAAGGCTTCGGCGCGCGGGCCGATGAACACGATGCGACCGTCGCGGATGCCCAGGCCATGCTCCTTGAGCACAACGCCTGCGGGTTCGACGGGTACCAGCCAGGTCGGCAGCAATAATAAGTCGAGCGCAATGGCAGGTTTCGGCATCGAGGGTCGGTTCCAGTGCTTTTGTAAAGGATGGCGAAGTATACCCGAGCGTCTTCGCGGGGGGATCGCTATAATCGGCGGCTTTTGTTCATGAGTGCGGGGTGAGGGATGCGCGATCGACTGTTGGCTGCGGAGAAAGTGAAGGCCATCGATTGGCGTGATGGCGCGCTCCACCTGCTGGATCAGCGCGTTTTGCCGTTCGAGGAAAACTGGATCGCCTACACCAGCGCCGCCGGCGTGGCCGAAGCGATTCGCTCGATGGTGGTGCGCGGTGCGCCGGCCATCGGCATCAGTGCCGCGTACGGCATCGTGCTGGCGGCCCGTGCCCGGATCGCTGAAGGTGGCGACTGGTACGCAGCGCTGGAAGAGGATTTCATGCTGCTGGCCGATTCCCGTCCGACGGCGGTCAACCTGTTCTGGGCATTGAACCGCATGCACGACCGGCTGGATCGCCTGAAGGACAACGCCAATCCGCTGGAGGCGCTCGAAGCCGAGGCCATCGCCATTCATGAAAGCGATCGCGAAGCCAACCTGACCATGGCCCAGCTCGGTGTCGACCTGATCCGCAAGCACCAGGGCAACGCCCAGGCGATTCTGACCCACTGCAATACCGGCGCTCTGGCCACTGGTGGTTTCGGTACGGCGCTCGGGGTGATCCGCGCTGCATTCATCGAGGGCATGGTCGAGCGCGTCTACGCCGACGAAACCCGGCCGTGGTTGCAGGGTTCGCGCCTGACCGCGTGGGAATTGGCCAATGAAGGCATTCCGGTAACCCTCAACGCCGACTCCGCCGCCGCGCATATCATGAAAACCAAAGGTGTGACCTGGGTGATCGTCGGCGCCGACCGCATCACCGCCAACGGCGACGTGGCGAACAAGATCGGCACCTATCAACTGGCGGTCAACGCCATGCACCACGGCGTGCGTTTCATGGTGGTGGCGCCGAGTTCGACCATCGACATGAATCTGGCCAGCGGTGATGACATCCCGATCGAAGAGCGCGACGGTGCCGAGTTGCTGGAAGTCGGCGGCAAGCGTGTCGGGGCAGACGTGGAGGCGTTCAATCCGGTGTTCGACGTGACGCCGGCGGACCTGATCGATGCGATCGTCACTGAAAAAGGCATCGTCGAGCGCCCGGACACCGCGAAGATGGCGCAGTTGATGTGCCGCAAGCGCTTGCATTAAGGGTGTTCATCGCCCGGTAAGCTGCCATCGCTCCCACAGGTTTTGTGCCAGACATGGCCCCGGTGGGAGCCGGCTTGCCTGCGATGAGGCCCTGAAAGTCAATAAACATCCGTAATTTCGTCTCGAAATTTGCATTCAGGGAAGCTCTGAGCCTCTCTCGTCCCCGTTAAGCCTGTCATCGGTCATCTAACTATGCTCCATGCGCATCTGGGGGATAGGTGCGTGGCGGCTCTTGTGATAACATCCGGCGTTTTCCGAGGCAGTCCCACGGGGTTGTCTTCACTGCGCAAATCCAGGGTCAACTTGTCGATTTGTCGTAAGTCGGCGCATGGCACTCGGCCTGCATCGACGAGCTTCGTGCGTCCCCTATGGATATGGCGAAGTTTCACCAGAAAAAGGAATCAGGCTTCTCATGGGCGAACTGGCCAAAGAAATCCTCCCGGTCAATATCGAAGACGAGCTGAAACAGTCCTATCTCGATTACGCGATGAGCGTGATCGTCGGCCGTGCACTGCCGGATGCGCGCGATGGCTTGAAGCCCGTGCACCGTCGCGTGCTGTTCGCGATGAGCGAGCTGGGCAACGACTTCAACAAGCCGTACAAGAAATCTGCCCGTGTCGTCGGTGACGTGATCGGTAAGTATCACCCGCACGGTGATACCGCGGTGTACGACACCATCGTTCGTATGGCGCAGCCATTCTCGCTGCGTTATCTGCTGGTGGACGGTCAGGGCAACTTCGGTTCGGTGGACGGCGACAACGCCGCGGCCATGCGATACACCGAAGTGCGCATGACCAAGCTGGCGCACGAGCTGCTGGCCGACCTGCACAAGGAAACCGTGGACTGGGTGCCGAACTACGACGGCACCGAACTGATCCCGGCGGTCATGCCGACCCGCGTGCCGAACCTGCTGGTCAACGGTTCCAGTGGTATCGCCGTGGGCATGGCGACCAACATTCCGCCGCACAACCTCGGTGAAGTCATCGACGGTTGCCTGGCGCTCATCGACAACCCCGAGCTGACCGTCGATGAACTGATGCAATACATCCCCGGTCCGGACTTCCCGACCGCTGCGATCATCAACGGTCGCGCCGGCATCATCGAAGCCTACCGCACCGGCCGTGGCCGCATTTACATGCGTGCCCGTTCGATCATCGAAGACATCGACAAGGTCGGTGGCCGTCAGCAGATCGTCATCACCGAACTCCCTTACCAGCTGAACAAGGCGCGTCTGATCGAGAAGATCGCCGAACTGGTAAAAGAGAAAAAACTCGAAGGCATCACCGAACTGCGCGACGAGTCCGACAAGGACGGTATGCGCGTCGTGATCGAACTGCGTCGCGGCGAAGTGCCTGAGGTGATCCTCAACAACCTCTACGCCCAGACCCAGCTGCAGTCGGTATTCGGCATCAACATCGTTGCGCTGATCGACGGCCGTCCACGGATCCTGAACCTCAAGGATCTGCTGGAAGCCTTCGTCCGTCACCGTCGCGAAGTCGTTACTCGCCGCACCGTGTTCGAACTGCGCAAGGCTCGCGAGCGTGGTCACATCCTCGAGGGTCAGGCCGTCGCCCTGTCGAACATCGACCCGGTGATCGCGCTGATCAAGGCTTCGCCGACTCCGTCGGAAGCCAAGGAAGCGCTGGTCAGCACGCCGTGGGAATCCAGTGCGGTGATGACCATGGTCGAGCGCGCCGGTGCCGATTCGTGCCGCCCGGAAAACCTCGATCCGCAATACGGTCTGCGTGACGGCAAGTACTTCCTGTCGCCAGAACAGGCGCAAGCCATTCTGGAGCTGCGTCTGCACCGCCTGACCGGCCTGGAACACGAAAAGCTGCTGGCCGAGTATCAAGAGATCCTCAACCAGATCGGCGAGCTGATCCGCATCCTCAACAGTGCCGTGCGCCTGATGGAAGTGATCCGCGAAGAGCTGGAAGTGATCCGTGCCGAATACGGCGACGTGCGCCGCACCGAGATTCTCGATGCACGCCTCGACCTGACCCTGGGCGACATGATCCCGGAAGAAGAGCGCGTCGTGACCATCTCCCACGGCGGTTATGCCAAGACCCAGCCGCTGGCTGCGTACCAGGCCCAGCGTCGCGGCGGTAAAGGCAAGTCGGCGACCGGCGTGAAGGATGAGGACTACATCGCTCACCTGCTGGTCGCCAACAGCCACACCACGCTGCTGCTGTTCTCCAGCAAGGGCAAGGTGTACTGGCTCAAGACCTACGAGATTCCGGAAGCGTCCCGCGCCGCCCGTGGTCGTCCGCTGGTCAACCTGCTGCCGCTGGATGACGGTGAATACATCACCACCATGCTGCCGGTCGATCTCGAAGCCATGAAGCGTCAGGCTGATGAAGAAGAAGCCGAAGGCGCCGAGGCAGATGTAGAAGACATCGAAAACAGCAACGAAACCGAAGAAGAGCGCCGCGCGCGCATCAAGGCTGCCGACCGCAAGAAGGCACCGTTCATCTTCATGTCGACCGCCAACGGTACCGTCAAGAAGACCCCGCTGGTGGCCTTCAGCCGTCAGCGCAGCGTCGGTCTGATCGCGCTGGAGCTGGACGAGGGCGACATCCTGATCTCCGCTGCCATCACCGATGGCGAGCAGGAAATCATGCTGTTCTCCGACGGCGGCAAGGTGACGCGCTTCAAGGAATCCGAAGTCCGCGCCATGGGTCGTACCGCTCGCGGTGTGCGTGGCATGCGTCTGCCGGAAGGGCAGAAGCTGATTTCCATGCTGATCCCGGAAGAGGGCAGCCAGATCCTGACGGCTTCCGAGCGTGGCTACGGCAAGCGCACGGCGATTACCGAGTTCCCTGAATACAAGCGTGGCGGTCAGGGCGTTATCGCCATGGTCAGCAACGAGCGTAACGGCCGTCTGGTCGGTGCGGTTCAGGTGCAGGACGGTGAAGAGATCATGCTGATTTCCGACCAGGGCACGCTGGTGCGTACCCGTGTCGACGAAGTCTCCAGTCTGGGTCGTAACACCCAGGGCGTGACCCTGATCAAGCTGGCCAAGGATGAAACCCTGGTCGGTCTGGAGCGGGTCCAGGAGCCGTCGGAAGTCGAGGGTGAAGAGTTTGAAGGTGAAGAAGGTGTCGAGCTGGAAGAGGGCGTGATCGGCGCCGAACCGGACGATGCGGTCGACAACCTGCAGGCGGACGCCGCAGACGAAGAAGAGTCGCAAGACTAACCAAATCGTAGCAGGGCAGAGTGTTTGCTCTGTCCGCTACCGTGATTGCATAGCGAGAGTGGATGTGAGCAAACGAGCCTTTAACTTCTGCGCAGGTCCCGCTGCGCTGCCTGAAGCTGTCCTGTTGCGTGCCCAGTCCGAGATGCTCGACTGGCACGGTAAGGGTCTGTCGGTCATGGAGATGAGCCATCGTAGCGACGACTACGTGGCCATCGCCGAAAAGGCCGAACGGGACCTGCGCGACCTGCTGTCCATCCCCTCCAACTACAAAGTGCTGTTCCTGCAGGGCGGCGCGAGCCAGCAGTTCGCCGAGATCCCGCTGAACCTGCTGCCCGAGAACGGCACTGCCGACTATGTCGAGACCGGCATCTGGTCGAAAAAAGCCATCGAGGAAGCGCGTCGCTTCGGCAACATCAACGTTGCCGCCAGCGCCAAGCCTTATGACTACCTGGCCATTCCTGGTCAGAACGAGTGGAAGCTGACCCCGGGTGCGTCCTATCTGCACTATGCGTCCAACGAAACCATCGGCGGCCTGCAGTTTGACTGGGTTCCCGAGGCCGGTGACGTTCCGCTGGTGGTCGACATGTCCTCCGATATCCTCTCGCGTCCGATCGATGTGTCGCAGTACGGCCTGATCTACGCCGGTGCGCAGAAGAACATCGGCCCGAGCGGTCTGGTCGTGGTGATTGTTCGCGAAGACCTGTTGGGCCGTGCCCGCAGTTCGTGCCCGACCATGCTCGACTACAAGATCTCGGCCGACAACGGTTCGATGTACAACACCCCGGCCACCTATTCCTGGTACCTCTCGGGCCTGGTCTTCGAGTGGCTGAAGGAGCAGGGCGGCGTCGCCGCGATGGAGCAGCGCAACAAGGCGAAGAAAGACCGCCTGTACGGCTTCATCGACAACAGCGATTTCTACACCAACCCGATCAGCGTCAACGCCCGCTCCTGGATGAACGTGCCGTTCCGTCTGGCTGACGAGCGTCTGGACAAGGCTTTCCTGGCCGGCGCTGACGCCCGCGGTCTGCTCAACCTCAAGGGTCACCGTTCGGTCGGCGGCATGCGTGCCTCGATCTACAACGCCCTGGGCCTGGACGCGGTTGAAGCGTTGGTTGGCTACATGGCTGAGTTCGAGAAGGAGCACTCCTGATGTCCGAGCAGGAACTCAAGGCGCTGCGCGTTCGCATCGATAACCTTGATGAGAAGATCCTTCAGCTGATCAGCGATCGCGCTCGCTGCGCCGAAGAGGTTGCCCGGGTCAAGATGGCCAGTCTGGCCGAAGGCGAGCAGCCGGTGTTCTATCGTCCCGAGCGAGAGGCGCAGGTCCTCAAGCGCGTGATGGAGCGTAACAAGGGGCCACTGGGCAACGAAGAAATGGCGCGGCTGTTCCGCGAAATCATGTCTTCGTGCCTGGCCCTCGAGAACCCGCTGAAAGTGGCCTATCTCGGTCCGGAAGGCACCTTCACCCAAGCGGCGGCCATGAAGCACTTCGGTCACGCAGTCATCAGCAAACCGATGGCGGCGATCGACGAAGTGTTCCGTGAAGTGGCAGCCGGTGCGGTGAATTTTGGCGTGGTGCCGGTGGAGAACTCCACCGAGGGCGCGGTCAATCACACCCTCGACAGCTTCCTCGAACACGACATGGTGATCTGCGGCGAAGTCGAGCTGCGGATTCACCATCACCTGCTGGTCGGTGAAAACACCAAGACCGACAGTATCAGCCGCATCTATTCCCACGCCCAGTCGCTGGCCCAGTGCCGCAAGTGGCTGGACGCTCATTATCCGAATGTGGAGCGCGTGGCGGTTTCCAGCAACGCCGAAGCGGCCAAGCGGGTCAAGGGTGAGTGGAACTCGGCGGCGATTGCCGGTGACATGGCGGCCGGGCTGTATGGCCTGACCCGTCTGGCCGAGAAGATCGAGGATCGTCCGGACAACTCCACGCGCTTCCTGATGATCGGTAACCAGGAAGTGCCGCCGACCGGCGACGACAAGACGTCGATCATCGTGTCCATGAGCAACAAGCCCGGCGCGCTCCATGAGCTGCTGGTGCCGTTCCATGACAACGGGATCGACCTGACCCGGATCGAAACCCGTCCGTCGCGCAGCGGTAAATGGACCTACGTGTTCTTCATCGACTTCGTCGGTCACCACCGTGATCCGCTGATCAAAGGTGTGCTGGAAAAGATCAGTCAGGAAGCAGTAGCACTCAAGGTGCTGGGTTCCTACCCGAAAGCAGTTCTTTAAGGGGCGGTAGCAAATGAGTGGCAACTTCCTCGCTCTGGCACAGCCGGGCGTGCAACAACTTTCGCCATACGTTCCGGGCAAGCCCGTGGACGAGCTGGCGCGCGAGCTGGATCTGGATCCGGCAAGCATCGTCAAACTGGCGAGCAACGAAAACCCGCTGGGCGCGAGCCCGAAAGCGCTGGCCGCAATCCGCGAAGCGCTGGACGAGCTGACCCGTTATCCGGACGGCAACGGTTTTGCCCTGAAGTCCCTGCTGGCCGAGCAGTGCCGTGTCGAGCTGAACCAGGTGACCCTGGGCAACGGCTCCAACGACATTCTCGAGCTGGTGGCGCGCGCCTATCTGGCGCCAGGCCTGAATGCGGTGTTCAGCGAGCACGCGTTCGCGGTCTACCCGATCGCAACTCAGGCGGTCGGCGCCCAGGCCAAAGTCGTTCCGGCCAAGGATTGGGGGCATGACCTGCCGGCCATGCTGGCAGCCATCGACGCCAACACTCGCGTCGTGTTCATCGCCAACCCGAACAATCCGACCGGCACCTGGTTCGGCGCCGAAGCGCTGGACGAGTTCCTGCAGGACGTGCCGGAGCACGTGCTGGTTGTTCTGGACGAGGCCTACATCGAATACGCCGAGGGCAGTGATCTGCCGGATGGCCTGGATTTCCTCGCGGCTTACCCGAACCTGCTGGTCTCGCGCACCTTCTCCAAGGCCTACGGTCTGGCGGCGCTGCGCGTTGGTTACGGCTTGTCCACCCCGGTGGTGGCAGACGTGCTGAACCGCGTACGCCAGCCGTTCAACGTCAACAGCCTGGCCTTGGCTGCGGCCTGTGCGGCGCTGAAGGACGAGGAGTGTCTGGTGCAGAGCCGTCAGCTCAACGAGTCCGGCATGCAGCAGCTGGAAGCGGGTTTCCGCGAACTGGGCCTGAGCTGGATTCCGTCCAAGGGCAACTTTATCTGCGTCGACCTCGGTCAAGTGGCGGCTCCGGTGTTCCAGGGTCTGCTGTGCGAGGGCGTGATCGTACGTCCGGTGGCCAACTACGGCATGCCGAACCATCTGCGGGTGACCATCGGTCTGCCGGCGGAAAACAGCCGCTTCCTCGAAGCGCTGCGCAAGGTTCTGGCTCGTGGGTGATGTCACTGCGCTGCAATCTGCTGCACCTATGATCGGGCGCCTGGTGGTGGTCGGTCTGGGATTGATCGGTGGTTCGTTTGCCAAAGGCTTGCGTGAAAGCGGTGTGTGCCGCGAAGTGGTCGGGGTCGATCTCGACCCGCAATCGCGCAAGCTGGCGGTCGAGTTGGGCGTGGTGGATCGCTGTGAAGACGACCTGGTGGCTGCCTGTCAGGGTGCGGACGTGATCCAGTTGGCGGTGCCGATCCTGGCCATGGAAAAAGTGCTGGCCCGTCTGGCCGGCATGGATCTGGGGCAGGCGATCCTGACGGATGTCGGCAGTGCCAAGGGCAATGTGGTGCGTGCGGCGACCGAAGCGTTTGGCGGCATGCCGGCGCGCTTCGTGCCGGGCCATCCGATTGCCGGCTCCGAGCAGAGCGGGGTGGAAGCCTCCAATGCCGAGCTGTTTCGTCGTCACAAGGTGATTCTGACCCCGCTGGAGCAGACCGATCCGGCTGCGCTGGCGGTGGTTGATCGCTTGTGGCGCGAACTCGGTGCCGACGTCGAGCACATGCAGGTCGAGCGTCACGATGAAGTACTGGCGGCGACCAGTCATCTACCGCATCTGCTGGCCTTCGGTCTGGTCGATTCGCTGGCCAAGCGCAATGAAAACCTTGAGATCTTCCGTTACGCTGCGGGCGGTTTCCGTGATTTCACAAGAATCGCCGGAAGCGACCCGGTCATGTGGCATGACATTTTTCTCGCCAACCGCGAGGCTGTCCTGCGCACACTCGATACATTTCGCAGCGACCTCGACGCCTTGCGCGACGCGGTCGATGCAGGGGATGGGCACCAATTGTTGGGCGTCTTCACGCGCGCCCGGGTTGCCCGCGAGCATTTCAGTAAAATCCTGGCCCGCAGGGCCTATGTGGACGCTATGAATTCCAACGATCTGATCTTCCTGGCTCAACCTGGTGGCCGCCTGTCCGGTCGGATTCGCGTACCGGGTGACAAATCGATTTCCCACCGTTCGATCATGCTCGGCTCCCTGGCTGAAGGCGTCACCGAAGTCGAAGGCTTCCTCGAGGGCGAAGACGCCCTGGCGACCTTGCAGGCGTTCCGCGACATGGGCGTGGTCATCGAAGGCCCGCATCACGGCCGCGTGACCATCCACGGTGTCGGCCTGCACGGCCTGAAACCTGCACCGGGCCCGATCTATCTGGGCAACTCCGGTACTTCGATGCGTCTGCTGTCCGGCCTGCTGGCCGCGCAGGACTTCGACAGCACCCTGACCGGTGACGCTTCGCTGTCCAAGCGTCCGATGAATCGCGTCGCCAACCCGCTGCGGGAAATGGGCGCCGTGATCGAAACCGCTGCCGACGGTCGTCCGCCGATGACCATTCGTGGCGGTCACAAGCTCAAAGGCCTGACCTACACCATGCCGATGGCAAGTGCTCAGGTAAAATCCTGTCTGCTGCTCGCGGGCCTGTATGCCGAAGGCAAGACCACCGTCACCGAGCCGGCTCCGACTCGCGACCATACCGAGCGCATGTTGCGCGGCTTCGGCTACTCGGTGAATGTCAACGGTGCCACGGCATCGGTCGAGTCTGGCGGCAAGCTGACTGCGACCCACATCGAAGTGCCGGGCGACATTTCGTCTTCAGCGTTCTTCCTGGTGGCGGCGTCGATCGCCGAGGGTTCGGAGTTGGTGCTCGAGCACGTTGGCATCAACCCGACGCGTACCGGTGTGATCGACATCCTGCGCCTGATGGGTGCCGACATCACCCTGGAAAACCAGCGTGAAGTGGGCGGCGAGCCAGTTGCCGACCTGCGCGTGCGAGCAGCTAAACTCAAAGGTATCGAGATTCCGGAAGCGCTGGTCCCTCTGGCCATCGACGAGTTCCCGGTATTGTTCGTGGCGGCAGCTTGTGCCGAAGGGCGCACCGTGCTGACCGGCGCCGAAGAGTTGCGGGTCAAGGAATCGGATCGTATCCAGGTCATGGCGGACGGTTTGCTGGCGCTGGGCGTCAAGTGCGAACCGACCCCGGACGGCATCATCATCGACGGCGGCCAGATCGGCGGCGGCGAAGTGCATGGTCATGGCGATCACCGTATCGCGATGGCTTTCAGCGTGGCCTCGCTGCGCGCCACTGCACCGATCCGCATCCATGATTGCGCCAACGTCGCGACATCGTTCCCGAACTTCCTGGCGCTGTGCGCGCAGGTCGGCATTCGTGTGGCGCAAGAGGCTCAGTCGTGAACAACATTGCTCCGGTCATCACCATCGATGGGCCAAGCGGCTCGGGCAAAGGCACCGTAGCCGGGATTCTGGCCAAGCGTCTGGGCTGGAATCTGCTGGACTCCGGCGCGCTGTATCGCCTGCTGGCGTTTGCTGCGCACAATCATGGTGTCGACCTGACCAATGAAGAGCTGCTGAAGAAACTGGCCGCTCATCTGGATGTGCAGTTCATCGCGGCGACCGACGGTCAATTGCAGCGCATCATTCTGGAAGGTGATGAAGTCAGCGATGTCATCCGCACCGAGAGCGTCGGTTCCGGCGCTTCCCAGGTGGCTGCGTTGCCGGCTGTGCGCGAGGCGCTGCTGCAGCGCCAGCGCGCGTTCCAGGAAACGCCGGGCCTGGTGGCCGATGGGCGTGACATGGGTACGGTGGTATTTCCGAATGCGCCGCTGAAGATTTTCCTGACCGCCAGTGCCGAGGAACGGGCGCGCCGTCGATATTTGCAGTTGAAGGGCAAAGTCGAGGGTGTTAGTCTGTCGAGTCTGCTAGATGAGATCCGTGCGCGCGATGAGCGTGATACCCAGCGAGCGGTGGCCCCGCTCAAACCGGCGGCCGACGCCATACAGCTGGATTCCACGGAGTTGTCCATCGATCAGGTGCTGGAACGCATCATGAGCGAGATCGCCATTCGCGATATCGCCGGGTGACCAGGAAGGCCGCAGGGGACCAGTCATAGTCCTGCGGTGGCTTCCTTTAAATGAAACTGACCCGCATCGTCTGGGATGTGGAGACGGGCGTATTTTTCGCCCTAATCAACAGGAATTAAAATGAGCGAAAGCTTTGCGGAACTCTTTGAAGAAAGCCTAAAGACCCTGAACCTTCAGGCAGGCTCCATCATCACCGGTGTTATCGTTGATATCGATTACCAAGCTCGCTGGGTAACCGTTCACGCTGGCCTGAAGTCCGAAGCACTGATCCCTCTGGAGCAGTTCTACAACGACGCTGGCGAACTGAACATCAACGTCGGTGACGAAGTTCACGTTGCTCTGGACTCGGTTGAAGACGGTTTCGGTGAAACCAAGCTGTCCCGTGAAAAAGCCAAGCGCGCTGAATGCTGGATCGTTCTGGAAGCAGCCTTCGCAGCTGAGGAAGTGGTCAAGGGCGTTATCAACGGTAAGGTTAAAGGCGGCTTCACTGTCGACGTTAACGGCATCCGTGCGTTCCTGCCAGGTTCCCTGGTTGACGTCCGTCCAGTGCGCGACACCACGCACCTGGAAGGCAAAGAGCTGGAATTCAAGGTCATCAAGCTGGACCAGAAGCGCAACAACGTTGTCGTTTCCCGTCGCAGCGTCCTGGAAGCCGAGAACTCCGCCGAGCGTGAAGCTCTGCTGGAATCCCTGCAGGAAGGCCAGCAAGTCAAAGGTATCGTCAAAAACCTCACCGACTACGGCGCATTCGTCGACCTGGGCGGCGTGGACGGCCTGCTGCACATCACCGACATGGCATGGAAGCGTATCAAGCACCCTTCCGAAATCGTCAACGTTGGTGACGAGATCGACGTCAAGGTTCTGAAGTACGATCGCGAGCGCAATCGTGTTTCCCTGGGCCTGAAGCAACTGGGCGAAGATCCATGGGTTGCTATCAAAGCCCGTTACCCAGAAAGCACTCGCGTTACCGCTCGTGTAACCAACCTGACCGACTACGGCTGCTTCGCTGAGCTGGAAGAAGGCGTTGAAGGTCTGGTACACGTTTCGGAAATGGACTGGACCAACAAGAACATCCACCCTTCGAAAGTCGTACAAGTCGGCGACGAAGTGGAAGTCATGGTTCTGGACATCGACGAAGAGCGTCGTCGTATCTCCCTGGGCATCAAGCAGTGCAAGTCGAACCCATGGGAAGACTTCTCTGGCCAGTTCAACAAGGGCGACAAGATCTCCGGCACCATCAAGTCGATCACCGATTTCGGTATCTTCATTGGTCTGGACGGCGGCATCGACGGTCTGGTTCACCTGTCCGACATCTCCTGGAACGAAGTGGGCGAAGAAGCCGTACGTCGTTTCAAGAAGGGCGACGAGCTGGACACCGTTATCCTGTCGGTTGACCCGGAGCGTGAGCGTATCTCCCTGGGTATCAAGCAACTGGAAAGCGATCCGTTCTCCGAGTACGTCTCGGTTAACGACAAAGGCGCAATCGTTACTGGCACCGTGAAAGAAGTTGACGCCAAAGGCGCCATCATCGTTCTGGCCGACGATATCGAAGCGACTCTGAAAGCCTCCGAAATCAGCCGTGACCGCGTTGAAGACGCGCGCAACGTTCTGAAAGAAGGCCAGCAAGTAGAAGCCAAGATCATCAGCGTTGATCGTAAGAGCCGCGTAATCCAGCTGTCGATCAAATCGAAAGACGATGCTGAAGAGAAAGAAGCCATCCAGAGCCTGAAAGCAGCTCCGGAAGGCGAAGCAGCTGACACCACCATGGCGGCACTGCTGCGTCAAGCAATGGCCAAGCAGAACTGAGTTCTGTCTGATCATTAAAAAAGGGCGACTTCGGTCGCCCTTTTTTGTGCCTGCGATTTGGTGTGACGTCATGCTGTGTGTTGTCTGGGTGAAACCATTCCCTTTGTAAGGCGGTCTGTTTCTTTAATCGGATCAATCGTCTATTCGCGTCTAGGCTTAGTCTGAAGATCGCAGTAGTCGGGCGTAGAGCCTGGCATAAGGAAGTGAATGAACAAGTTTATAGTCTTGATGGGCATGCTGGTTTTGGCGGGCTGTACGACCAGCGCCAAGACTCATGCCGTGCGCGGTGTCAGTGGTATTGAGGTTGATTGCTCCGGATTGGGCTCGGGTTGGGAGAAATGTCAGAAGCGTGCGGCGAAAGAATGCAAGGGTGCAGGTTATAAAGTGGTCACGCGATCAGATGACGCCAAGGATGAGGATTTGTTTCCCTTCGGCTTCAATCCTGCAGGCTACGTCACTCGTACCATGTTGGTTATCTGTCGGTGAGAGTGCGTTGTACGGGTGGGGTGGCGTGATGCCCTGAAAATGGGCGTTTCGATGTGGGGCAAGATATGTCAACCCCTGGGCTGTTCAAAATCTTCCGGGCATGCTAAAACCTTTCAAGCGCTGATCTAGCTGCTTGAAAAAGAAGGGAAAAATATGACGAAGTCGGAGTTGATCGAACGAATTGTCACCCATCAAGGGCTGCTCTCATCCAAAGATGTGGAGTTGGCCATCAAGACTATGCTTGAGCAAATGTCCCAGTGTCTGGCTACAGGTGATCGCATCGAGATCCGTGGTTTTGGCAGTTTTTCTTTGCACTATCGTGCGCCGCGCGTCGGGCGCAATCCAAAGACTGGTCAGTCTGTCAGCCTTGACGGAAAGTTCGTTCCGCATTTCAAGCCTGGCAAGGAATTGCGTGATCGGGTGAATGAAGAGGAGGAAGGGGTTTGAAGACTGCTATCACTCCAGGGGGTGCTTATGCATAGTCTCAAGCGCGCAGTTTTTTGCGTTTTTATTCTTTTGCTGGCGTTGGTGATGCTGGCGTTTGTGTTGGAAAACCAGCAATCCATATCGCTCATGTTTCTTGGCTGGGCTGGTCCGCAACTACCGGTATCTCTGGTGATCGTGCTCGCGTTGCTCTTTGGAATGCTGGTTGGCCCTGTTCTGGGCTGGTTTCTGGGACGGTCGTCCCGTGCTGCGCGCAAGCGCCTTGTCTGAAACCGACAGGTGAGGGGCGTCCATCGAATTTGCGTCGCTGCTTGTCTATATCCATTAGTAAAACGTTAATTAAGCTGTAAAATGCAGCCCTTGTTCGATAGTGGCACTGTTGCCACATCGATTCAGACTGACTCTGACGGAAGCTCGAGGTTAGGTGGCTTTCGCATTCATGGATTAGGCAGCGCTCGTCGTGAGTGCGGTCCGCAGCTCAAGGGTATGGTTTCGCGTGAAAATTCTAGTTACCGGCGGCGCCGGGTTTATCGGCTCGGCAGTTATCCGTCACATTATTTCGAACACTGGCGACTCTGTCGTTAACGTCGATAAGCTGACTTACGCTGGTAACCTCGAATCGCTGGCGGAAGTCAGCAGAAATTCGCGTTATGTTTTCGAGCGCGTCGACATCTGCGACCGTGACCAGATCGACCGTGTCCTGCGTGAACACCAACCGGATGCCATCATGCACCTGGCCGCGGAGTCTCACGTCGATCGCTCTATTTCCGGACCTTCCGAGTTCATTCAGACCAACATCATTGGCACCTATACTTTGCTGGAAGCTGCCCGTCATTATTGGGCGATGCTGGACGAAGTGCGTAAGGAAAACTTCCGCTTTCATCACATATCCACCGATGAAGTCTACGGAGACCTTGAAGGTCCGGAAGATCTCTTCACCGAAACCACTCCCTATCAGCCGAGTTCGCCATACTCCGCAAGCAAAGCCAGCTCTGACCACCTGGTACGTGCGTGGGCCCGTACTTATGGGTTGCCGACGCTGGTCACCAACTGCTCGAACAATTACGGTCCGTGCCACTTCCCGGAGAAATTGATCCCTCTGATCATTCTCAATGCATTGGAAGGCAAGTCACTGCCTGTCTATGGCAAAGGCAATCAGGTTCGCGACTGGCTTTACGTAGAAGATCACGCACGTGCTTTGTATAAAGTTGTGACCGAGGGTGTTATTGGCGAGACGTATAACATCGGTGGCCATAATGAAAAACAGAATATTGAAGTCGTGAACACCTTGTGTGCGCTTCTCGATGAATTGCGTCCAGACTCCCCCCATCGCCCTCACGCGAGCCTTATCACTTATGTGCAGGATCGCCCGGGTCACGATCAGCGCTATGCCATCGATGCCAGCAAAATCCAGCGCGAGTTGGGCTGGATACCACAAGAGACTTTCGAGACCGGAATCCGCAAAACTGTCGAGTGGTATCTCAATAACACTGAATGGGTTGCTCACGTAAAAAGCGGAAGCTACCAGCAGTGGATAGACCAAAACTACGCAGATCGTTCGAACAAAGCATGAAAATCCTACTGCTGGGTAAAAACGGTCAGGTAGGGTGGGAGCTGCAGCGTTCCCTCGCACCGCTTGGTGAGCTGATTGCGCTCGATCGTAATGTCGCCGATGGTTTGTGTGGTGACTTGTCGGACCTGGAAGCATTGCGGGCGACAATCCGCCAGATCAGGCCCGATATCATTGTCAACGCTGCCGCATACACTGCTGTCGACAAAGCTGAGTCCGAAAATGAACTGTCCGATCGTGTAAACAATCAAGCCAGTCGGCTGATGGCCGAAGAGGCCGCTCAGCTCGATGCCTGGTTGATTCACTACTCGACCGACTACGTGTTTAGCGGTGAGGGCTCCGCGCCGTGGCAGGAGGCTGATGCCGTCGCCCCGGTGAATCAATACGGCGCAAGCAAGCTCGCCGGTGAACAGGCAATCGCGGCCTCGGGATGCAAGCATCTGATTTTCCGTACCAGTTGGGTCTACGGTGCTCGCGGTAATAACTTCGCCAAAACCATGCTGCGTTTGGCAAAGGATCGCGACACGCTGAGTGTGATTGCCGATCAAATCGGAGCACCGACCGGCGCAGATCTGATAGCCGATGTCACAGCGTTGGCGATTCGCCAGGTGCTGCAACAGCCGCAATTGGCGGGCTTGTATCATCTGGCTGCGAGTGGCGAAGTGTCGTGGCACGGTTATGCAGACCATGTCATCGCGTTTGCCCAAGCCAATGGCGAGCAGCTAGCCGTCACTGCTGTCAATCCTATCGACACGACAGCCTACCCGACGCCTGCGCGTCGACCTCTGAACTCACGCTTGAACACGCAGAAGCTGCGCGACAGTTTTTCTCTACACTTGCCGGATTGGCAAAGTGGTGTAAACCGAATGCTAAGGGAAGTTTTGAACAAATGACCACCACAAATCGTAAAGGCATCATCCTTGCCGGCGGCTCGGGTACGCGTCTGCATCCGTTGACGCTTGGTGTGTCGAAGCAGATGCTGCCAATCTACGACAAGCCGATGATCTTCTACCCGCTGTCCGTGTTGATGCTGGCGGGGATGCGCGAAGTTCTGATCATTTCCACACCGGAAGATCTGCCTTGCTTCCGAAAGTTGTTGGGTGATGGTAGCCAGTATGGAATTCAGCTCACTTACGCCGAGCAGCCGAGCCCGGATGGTCTGGCTCAAGCCTTTATTATCGGTGAGGAGTTCATTGGGAAGGATCCCTGCTGTTTGATTCTGGGTGATAACATTTTCTACGGGCAACATTTCTCTGACAATCTGCGTTCCGCCAGTTCGCAAGTACAGGGCGCGACCGTTTTTGGTTATCACGTTTCTGATCCAGAGCGTTTTGGTGTCGTCGAGTTCGATAGCAGCGGCAAGGCGCTAAGCATCGAAGAAAAGCCGCTTAAGCCTAAGTCGAATTACGCGGTGACCGGTTTATACTTCTACGATAACGACGTTGTCGAGATTGCCAAGAGCATCAAGCCTTCAGAGCGTGGTGAGCTGGAAATTACCGATGTCAATCGTGCTTACCTTGATAAGAAAGAGTTACGCGTCGAAATGCTGGGTCGCGGTTTTGCCTGGCTTGACACGGGTACCCATGATTCGTTGCTGGAAGCGAGTCACTTTGTTCACACTATTGAACAGCGACAGGGTTTGAAAGTAGCGTGCCTGGAAGAGATCGCTTATCACAATGGCTGGATTACTGCGGCGCAACTGGCGGTTCAGGCCGAAGCGCTGAAAAAGACTGGTTATGGTCAGTATTTGTCCAAGCTGTTGGCCGTAGGCCCTCACTGATCCGCCTATTTATTCTTACGTGAGTCGTAATCAGTGATCAGGCCAAGAATTGCGGTGTTATTGGCTGCTTACAATGGAATGAAGTGGATCGAGGCGCAAGTGCGCTCGATCCAGGATCAAGTTGGTGTAGACGTAACAATCTTTGTCAGTGTTGACCCCTCTTCGGATGGAACCGAAGCTTGGGTTAAAGCGCTTTCCGAGAATAGTACTAATGTAGTTTTGTTACCTTCGGTAGGGCGATTTGGTGGGGCGGGAAAAAACTTTTATCGCCTCATAAGAGATGTCGATTTTTGTGATTTCGATTACGTCGCATTTTCAGATCAGGACGACATCTGGCTTTCCGATAAGTTGAAACGAGCTACGCATTTCTTGCAAAACGGGGCGTGCGACGCTTATTCGGGCAGTGTAACTGCTTTCTGGCCCAGTGGAAAAAGTTGCCTTCTTGATAAAAGCCAGCCTCAAGTAGCCTGGGATTATCTTTTTGAGGCCGCAGGCCCTGGTTGTACTTACGTATTCCGGCTGCATCTGGCTCATCAGATAAAGAATGCCCTGATCGCAAATTGGGAGTTGATTCAGTCTATTACGCTGCACGATTGGTTTTGCTATGGATTTGCTCGTGCGAATGGGTATAAATGGTTTATCGACTCTCAGTCATGTGTCCTTTATCGTCAGCATTTGCAGAATCAAGTCGGCGCGAATGTCGGGTTGAAGCCGTTGATTAGTCGATATAGAACTATTAAGAGCGGTTGGTGGTTCTCTCAAGTTCTATTGATCATACAAGTTCTCAACAAGTCAAATGAGATCTTTGTTCGCAAGTGGATTAAAATGGGTTGGCGCGAGCTGTTCTACTTGGGTTGTCAGGCTGCTCAATGCCGGCGTCGGCGTAGAGATAAGATACTGTTTTCTGTCATTTGTTGGGTAAGCGCCTTTGCCAGAGCCAAAGACGGTCACCTTACGATGACTCCGCCGGATGCTGAAGAGCGATCGTGATTTTTGATCAGCTTCCGGACCGACTCCAAAATAATCATGGGCGTCGGAAACATTTTTTTGTCTATGCCGATTGACCCAGAAAGCCAGGTTTTTATAGTAAAATCGGAATATTGGGCAGCCATTTGGCGCGATGATTGAACGTTTAAGATGTGGGCATATTGCCACCCTTTTGTCGTTCCTTCAGCGCCTTGGTATCCTTGGTTTAGCGAAAATTCGTTCCATCTTTTCCGTGATAATCACGCCAATTCATCCTCTCCTTCTGGCGATCGGTCTGCCTAATGGCAAGTAGCTATCAATTGTGAGGCGGGGATGGCTATAATTGTGAATTTTGTGCACTTATTTCGTTGCTGATAGAAGCGTCTTAAGCGACCTTTCTGATCGGTGAACGCCAAAATATGAATGGAGCTGGATCGAGTGGCAAGCCGTTTTACGTCAGGCTCTCAAAAGAGTTTAGCAATATCCCAGGAGGGGAAGGAAAATCGTCCGTCGAATCAATCGGTTCACGTCAAGATTTTGCTCTGCACGTTCAATGGCGAACGTTTTTTGGCGGAGCAACTGGACTCAATAGCTGCACAAACGCATGAAAATTGGTCTGTCACGGTATCTGATGACGGATCATCAGACCGCACAATTGATATTCTCAGGGAATATCAATCTCGTTGGGGCGCCGAAAAGTTACTGATAGTCGATGGTCCCCGCGCCGGGTTCGCACAAAATTTCATGTCCCTCGTTTGTGATCTTGAAGGTCGCTCGGATTATTATTCCTGGGCGGATCAGGACGATATCTGGGATGCGTACAAGATAGAAAGGGCGCTGGAATGTATCGGGAGGACTCCTGCGGACACTCCGGTACTTTATTGTGGGCGCACCAATATTGTCACCGAAAATGGCGAACCTGTAGGTCAGTCACCGTTATTCAAGCGTCCGCCGTCATTCTGTAATTCCTTGGTACAGAGCTTGGCGGGAGGCAATACGATGGTGTTCAACCATTCGGCTCAGAAACTGCTGATGTCGGTTGGGCGAAAGTTTCCGATAGTTTCTCATGATTGGTGGGCGTATTTGGTAATTACCGGTGTGGGTGGAGCTGTTTATTATGATAAGCAACCCTACCTTCATTATAGGCAGCATGCTGGAAATATAGTGGGGGCGAACTCGAGTTTTTTTGCTCGACTCAAGCGACTCAAAATGATTTTCAGCGGTCGCTTCTACGATTGGAATCAAAAAAATATTTTTGCTTTGGAAACAATGCAGAACAGTTTGACAAAAAATAATCAACGGGTGCTCGAGAGTTTTCGGAAGGCTCGCAGTGGCGGAGTAGTCACTCGTGTTTTTTATTTAAAAAGGTCAGGAGTGTACCGGCAGACTCTATTAGGGGGCTGTGCGCTTGTGTTTGCGGTTTTGTGCAATGCAATCTAGTTTAATTGATCTCTGGCTATCAATGGAGATTGATATATATGTTAGGTGTTTAGTGGAAAAGGGTGGGCTATGACTCAAGTAAACGTCGGAGTGAATCCTCATTCGGCTCATTCGATATCGCCTCTTTTGTTTCTACTGGGTTTCTGGAGAAACAAACAGATTATTTACCAGATGACCCGGCGTGAAGTGGCGAGCAGGTATAAAGGCTCTGCACTTGGATTGCTGTGGTCGCTGTTTAATCCAATACTCATGCTCGTAGTGTATACGTTCGTTTTCTCCGAGATCTTCAAGGCTCGTTGGGGAGGGGCAGGTGGCGACGATAGTAAAACGCAGTTTGCGGTGGTTTTATTTGTCGGGATTATTGTCTTAAACCTATTTTGTGAAGTGATTAACAGGGCGCCAGGTCTAATTGTTGCGAATGCAAACTTCGTAAAAAAGGTGGTGTTTCCTGTCGAAACGCTATCGTTGGTCACTGTTTTAGCAGCGCTTTTCAATAGCGCCATTAACTTGGCGGTATTGCTATTAGCTCTTGTGGTTTTTAACGGATCCATTCCCTGGACTGCACTTTTGATTCCATTGGTAATACTTCCCTTGGTGTTGCTGATCGTGGGGTTATCTTGGTTTCTTGCATCGCTTGGCGTTTTTATCCGAGATGTGGGTCAAACTATCAATATCTTTACTACAGTGCTGATGTTTTTGTCCCCGGTGTTCTATCCGCTGGACGCGGTTCCTGAACGGTTTCGCTCAATCATACTGCTCAATCCACTGACATTCATTATTGAACAATCCCGAGCAGTTTTGATTTGGGGTGATTTGCCAAACTGGAGTGGGCTTCTGATATATAGCGGTACATCGCTGGTGATTGCCTATATGGGTTACATCTGGTTTCAAAAAACCAGAAAGGGGTTTGCAGATGTCCTCTAACGAGTTTGCAATTCGCGTAACTGATATCAGCAAGTTCTATGAGGTTTACTCAAGCCCTAGAGACAGGCTGAAGCAGTTCTTTTTTCCGTTTTTTCGTAAGGTTTTCGGGCGCCTGGAAAGACAGTACTACAAACAATATTGGGCGCTCAATAATGTTTCCTTCGAAATCAAGAAAGGGGAGACGGTTGGCATTATTGGAAGGAATGGTGCGGGCAAATCTACATTACTTCAGATCATATGCGGAACGCTTCATCCGTCTGCCGGATCGATAGAAACTAACGGACGTATTGCAGCACTGCTTGAACTGGGCTCTGGATTTAATCCCGAGTTTTCAGGTAGGGAAAACGTATTTCTCAATGCCGCTGTCTTGGGGCTGACTCGTAAAGAGGCAGAGGCTCGGTTCGATGATATCGTTGCATTCTCCGAGATTGCAGACTTTATTGACCAGCCTGTAAAGACCTACTCGAGCGGTATGTATGTCCGTCTTGCGTTTTCCGTAATTGCACACGTTGACGCAGATATATTGATAGTGGATGAGGCGCTGGCGGTCGGAGATGTCTTCTTCCAGCAAAAGTGCATGCGTTTCCTTCGAGCGCATCAGGAAAAAGGCGGCACGGTGGTATTTGTAAGCCACGACACCAGTGCGGTTGTAAATCTGTGCGAGCGCGGCGTACTTCTTACAAAGAATGGTCCGCCTATTGTAGATGCGACAGACGTCATCTGCCGAACTTACATAAAAGATTTATATGCTGACAGGGATATACAAGCCATCGCGGAATCCGATGGTGTCGAGCATCCGGTATTGCATTCCACGGACGGAAAGCAGGAGCAATACAGCGCGAATGAACTGCCAGATAATCCAATCAAGGCTTCGCCTTTCAGGGACGAAGCTGAATCATTTGGGAACGATGGTATTAGAATTCTGAATGCCTGGTTTGAAAATGAAGTGGGAGATCGGATCAGTAATCTGGTTGGAGGGGACTCTGTAAGATTTACCCTTCTCGCCAAGGCTACCAAATACATCAATAATCCAGCGTTTGGGATCATGATCAAAGACCGCTTGGGCCAATATGTA
Source organism: Pseudomonas sp. R43(2017) (assembly GCF_002112345.1). Lineage (NCBI taxonomy): Bacteria > Pseudomonadati > Pseudomonadota > Gammaproteobacteria > Pseudomonadales > Pseudomonadaceae > Pseudomonas > Pseudomonas sp. R43(2017). The sequence goes on along the minus strand of NZ_NEHJ01000006.1, from coordinate 165,768 downwards.
TTTGCAGAGGGCACGGATTTGGCGTTTCGAAACACGGGATTGCGTGTTCGACCTAACGAAGAAGTCAGGGTCCACTTTTCTTTCAGGATGCCGATTCTCATACAAGGTGATTATTCCATAAATATTGCGGTTGCCGATGGTATTGGCGATGAACATGTGCAACATCACTGGTTGAACGATGCGATGGCTCTGCACAGTTTGAATAGCAGGCTTGTGCATGGTATTAGTGGATTGCAGGATCTGAATATGAATATAGTTGTAAGTTCAGTCGCCGGTGCGGAGTTGAGTTGAGATGATTGCCACTAAATATGGGAAGATGAATGTTATAGCGGCAGACAGAGTGGTGTCCAACTCTCTCTCGTTATACGGCGAATGGGCCGGTGACGAGCTGGTTTTTCTGAATAAACTAATAAAGCCAGGTATGAATGTGCTCGATGTAGGTGCATTCATCGGAACTCACACGCTGGCGTTTTCTAAGTTCGTAGGTGAAAGCGGTGGCGTCTATTCGTTCGAGCCGCGTCGAGAAATTCACCAGGTTTTATCATCCAACATTCAGTTGAATGATTTAAAGAATGTCCACGTGTTCAACATGGGGTTGGCAGAAGCCCCGGGCACCATCGCGCTGGAATCTATAGATATCACCGAATCGGTTAACTTTGGCGGGCTATCGATAAATGATGTCGTGCCAAAGGAAATCAACAATATCTATGAAGTTGATATTTCCACAGTGGATTCACTTGATGTTCCCTCGATAGACTTCATAAAGCTTGATGTCGAGGGCATGGAGAGGCTGGTCCTTGAGGGCGCGCGAAATGTGGTTTCAAAAGACCGCCCATTGATTTTTTGTGAGTGTAACTCCCTCGCATCAGGTTATGAGATCTTTGAGTTTTGTAACGGTGTGAATTATACGGTTTTCGCGATATTGTCCGATGCCTACAATCCGGAAAACTTCAATGGTGTTGCTGAAAATATCTTCGGTGATGCTAAAGAGGTTTCTCTATTGTTGGCACCTGCTACACAGATTGAAGCGCTTGAGCGTGCAGGTTTGTTTGAGAGCTTGATTCAGATAAACAACCTGGAAGATTTTGTTCTTCCATTGCTGCATAAGCCACAGTACGCGCACGAGGTTCTGGCTTATACAGAGTCAGCGAAAAAGCTTGGCTTATATTTCCCCTCCCCTTTGAATGACCGGGAGCGGGTCAGACAAAAAAATGAGTATCAATCTGTACTCATCGAAAAAGAACGAAGAATCGATATTCTCGAGTTCAATGCTGTGCAGTCAGAACAAAAGATAGTTGCGTTGGCAGCGGATGCCGATTCAAAGCAGCAAGTCATATACTCTTTGCATAGCGATATTCAGGCACTGGTCACCTCCACTTCGTGGCGAGTTACTGCGCCTGTGCGGTTTGCCATGAGGTATTTTTATAAGCTAAAAAAAATTCTCCCGATGGTCTCCGCATATTATAGAAAATATCCGGGACTCAAGGGTGTATCAAAACTTTTTAGTACGGTCCGCAAAGATTTGGGTGAAGGTGGCGTACCTGCTTTAAAAAACAGATTGAGAATGTTTCGTCAGACGATGACATCTCCTGTGCAGGTTAATAACTCGGCGGCCAAGGTTAATGCTGTTGAAATTGATAAGCTTAAGTCCGAGCTTGCGAGCGCGGATCTTATAATCGACACGATTGTTTTTGACCACAATGGAGGCGGTGGGTCGAACGCTTATACCTCTGAACTGATTGCCGTAATGCTTGCGGAAAATAAACCGTCTCTGAGAGTTTATTGCTGGGAGGCCGATTGGTATGTTCAGCTCAGGACCGAATCGGCGTCTGATGCCAAGGTCTACTCGACCTCAAGCCTCGAAGAGCTGTTTGCGTGTCTGGCTGCTTCCGGTGCCAAAAATATTGTTGTCAATTCGTTTTATGGATACAAATTCATAGAACAATCTATTGATCATGTTATCGATCTCAAGAATTGCTTGGGAGCCGCTCTCGATTTTAAAGTGCATGACTTCCACGCACTGTGCCCTTCGCCACATCTTTCAGACAGTGAACAAAAATATTGTGGTGTACCGGTTGATCACAATGTCTGCAAGAAATGCCTGCCTAAGAACCTGAGTTGGTATCACGCATGGTTAAACGAAAGCGACAGGGCTGTAGATATCGATGCATGGCGTTCTCCTTTTCAAAAGTTGTTTGATGTATGTGATGTGATCACATGCTTCGATGCTTCATCGATCGACATATTACTCTTGGACTTCGTTATTCCTGAAGAAAAGTTCCATGTCGTTCCGCATCAGGCGAAGTATTTGGCGTCTTCCAGGAAGGTTGCCATTCCGGAAAAGTTGAGTGTTGGTGTTATTGGCACGCTTTCTCATATCAAGGGTGGGGATTCGGTCAGTGCGCTATGCTCATATATTGACAATCAAGCGCTAGAGGTGCCGGTAGTCATCATTGGAGAGAGCTATACTCCACTGCCTGATAGTGCAATCGTCTATGGTCGTTACTCCCCGGTTGAGCTGCCATCGATCATTGAATCCACTGGCGTTAGCGTAGTGCTGATGGCTTCCATTGTCCCGGAGACGTTCAGTTACACAATTTCAGAAGCAATAGAGATGGGGATGCCTATTGTCGCCTTTGACATAGGTGCTCAGGGACGACGGGTCAAGGAATATCGATTGGGTAAGGTCGTGCCGGTCGGTGCTGCCCCCGAAGAGATTCTGGCCGCTATCCAATCTATCCATAAAGCTGCAAAGGAATAAAATTATGTTGGTCTATACCTCTATTACCAAAAGCTACCTGCCTAAGGCCAGAGTGCTCGCAAAGTCGGTCAAAAAGTTTCACCCGGACTGGACTTTTGTGTTGCTCTACTCCGATGATTTGCCAGCGGGATTCAACTTGGCTGAGGAACCATTCGATGAAGTTCTCACGATTGAAAATCTCGGCATCCCCGATTGGAAACAGTGGGCGTTTGGTCACACCGTAGTTGAGCTTTGTACTGCGGTCAAAGGGACGGCGGCAGAGGTATTGGCCCAGCGGCCGGGTGTCGACAAAGTTATGTACCTTGATCCGGATATCAAGGTTTTCAACTCGTTGAATGTCCTCGCAGAGCTGTTGGATCAGCATGAGATTTTGTTGACACCTCATCTGCTGGATAAAGAGTCGGATGTCGCCTCGATTTGCGACAATGAACTCTCTGCATTGAAGCATGGGGTCTACAATCTTGGATTCTTCGCTGCCCGCACGACTGGCCAAGGACTCGAATTTATCCAATGGTGGGCGAACCGTTTACGTTTGTTCTGCCGTGATGATATCCCTGCGGGTATCTTTACTGATCAGCGCTGGTGCGATCTGGCTCCGGCGTTCTTCAGTGGCTTGCATATTGTTAGGGACCGGGGATGCAACGTCGCTACCTGGAACATCGCCCATCGGCCGCTCAGTAAAGATAACGAGGGCAATTTCCTTGTAGCCGGCGTTCCTCTGCGCTTCTATCATTTTACCGGCTATGACAGCGGAGCCGGATTTGGAATGCTCGCGCGCTATGCATCCAGCCAAGATGTTGCTCAGGAGCTATGGGACATTTACGCGCGGGATATCAAGGCAGAAGGTCAAGGTGACCAAAAACTGAAGGGTTGGTATCTGGGCCAATTTGACAACGGTGAGCCTATTCCCGCAAAGGCTCGTCGTCTGTATCAGCAGCGCGTAGATGTGCAGAAGGCATTTCCGCTTCCCTACAGTACCCAGGAACCATGCTATTTCAGTTGGTGGAAAGCTGAAACCAACAGCGGCGCTTCTCAACCGGTAGACGGTGGCGTTCCTAAACAAAGCATCGCTTCACTAATAGGACAAAGCCTGGCGTCGCCTAAAGTCGGCGTTCAGCATTTTAAAACCGTTGTGAGAGTAATCAAACGCGACGGCGTAAGCGGTTTTATTAAAAAGGTAATGACTCGATAAAACTTGCTTGCTCGCAGTAGGTTCTAATTTGACCGGACCTGCTGCGGGAGCGGCTTGGACTGCAAGTCTTAATTATTTGTAGTTGGTATGAAATTTCCATGAAACGAACCAAAATACTAGTGACAGGTGCGTCAGGGTTTGTTGGTTCGGCATTGATGAACCGTTTAGCGATGTCACCGTGTTACGAAACTATTGTTGCGGTCCGGCATAGTTTTGAAGCTCCGGTCGGTGTGACCGTTCGTGAAATTCCGAGTTTAAGTAAAGACTGCGACTATAAGGATGTGCTGAGCGGGGTTGATGTCCTTGTGCATTGCGCTGCGAGAGTTCATGTAATGAATGAACTGGCGGTTGATCCTTTGGCAGAGTTTCGCTCTGTTAATGTCGAGGGAACCCTGGCGTTGGCTCGACAGGCCGCGGCTAGTGGAACAAAACGTTTCATATTTTTAAGCTCGATAAAGGTTAATGGAGAGGCTACTAAAGTCGCACATCCATTTACTGCAAATGATAAACCGGCTCCTTCTGATCCCTACGCTGTTTCAAAATTTGAAGCGGAGGTTGAGCTACGCAAGATAGCTGAAAGTACTGGAATGGAGCTTGTCATTGTACGGCCTCCATTGGTTTATGGACCGGGAGTGAAAGCAAATTTTCACGCCATGATGCGTTGGTTGAATCGTGGAGTGGTGCTGCCATTCGGAAGAGTCTCTAATAAACGTAGTTTTGTCGCTGTGGCCAATCTGGTTGATCTTTTATGTGTCTGCCTGGAACACCCCAATGCGAGCAATGAAACATTCCTGGTGAGTGACGGGAGAGACTTGTCAACCACAGAGTTACTTCGCTTGATGGCAGAGGCGCTAGGAAAGCCGGCCCGATTGGTTCCAGTTCCAGTAAGTTTGATGAAAGTGATAGCAGGTCTGGTAAAGCGCAGTGGCGTTGCGTCTCGGTTATTTGATTCTCTCCAGGTTGATATCAGCAAGGCTGAGAAGTTATTAGGCTGGGAACCTCCTGTCAGCATTGAAGATGCAATGAAGTCTACGGCGCAATATTTTCAGAAGGAAAGTTTATCATGAGGGTGGGGTGGCTGATTTTTTCTGTATTTGTACTGTCATTCATCCTGACCGCGGCATTGCGTAAGTATGCTTTGACTAATAGTTTGATGGATATTCCCAATCAGCGAAGTTCCCACTCTGTTCCCACGCCCCGTGGTGGAGGTGTGGCAATAGTTATTTCGTTTTTGTTTGCATACGCAACGTTGGCCTGGGTTGGGAATTTGCCGCTCGGTACAGTGTTGGCAGGGATTGGCGGGGGAGGTGTTGTCGCGATTATCGGATTTATGGATGATCATGGCCATATTGCTGCCAGATGGCGATTACTAGGACATGCGGCAGCGGCTATTTGGATTCTGCTTTGTATGGGTGGTATGGCGCCGATCACTGTATTTGATGCAACTATCGACCTTGGTTGGTTAGGGCAAGTGTTGGCAGTCTTCTATTTGGTATGGATGCTGAACTTATATAACTTCATGGATGGTATTGACGGAATTGCCAGTGTTGAGGCAGTTATCGTTTGCTTGGGTGCTTGTTTGTTGTATTGGCTTGGAGGTGTAGAAAGCCAGGCAGCGTGGGTGCCGCTCATGCTTGCAGCAGCGGTCGGTGGGTTTCTTTGTTGGAATGCCCCTCCAGCCAAGATATTCATGGGGGATGCGGGGAGTGGTTTTCTAGGGATAATCCTTGGGCTGCTGTCGCTGCAATCCACGTGGATTGGACCCGGCTTTATCTGGATGTGGGTCATCCTTTTAGGTGTCTTTATAGTTGATGCCACTTTTACACTATTTCGGCGCATGATTCGTGGCGAAAAAGTATATGAAGCTCACCGAAGCCATGCCTATCAGTTTGCTTCTCGACGCTTTGGAAGTCATATGCCGGTTACGGCGGGTGTGGCGTTAATCAACGTCTTCTGGTTATTTCCGATAGCTTATTTGGTTGTGTCGAGCGTTATTGCCGGCATAACTGGAGTGCTGATTGCTTATGCACCGTTATTGCTCTTGGCACTGTTCTTCAGGGCGGGAACATCGGAAAATCAAGAGCAATCTAAATAGGAAGGGAATTGGAAGCAAGTCACGGGTTTGCCAAAAGCAGCTTTTGCTGCTTTTGGTGTTTTTGTTCTACTGATTTGATCCTTGTTCAGTCGACTTTACTCGTCCGAATACAACGATCAGGCAAATAATCGAAACTAATGGAATAGCGCCGAAAAGGTACCTGAAATCTGATGCTATCGTTGTGGGCAGGAATGAAGCATACATCAGGCCTGCGGCGACGAATATCAGGGCTCCTATGGACTTGGCGTGTCCGACGTACCTTGCTTTGCAACCCGCCGCGGAAACCAGCACCATTAGCCCCAGCCAGAAGGCGTGTCTGTAAATCGGCCAGTCGAAAAAGGTTGAGGCGATGCTGTAAAGCAGGTGGCTTCGCTGATTCACACCTATTTCCAGTGATACTGCTTTCAGGTATTGCGGATTGCCATCGACTCCAATATGTACAGGGAGTGTTCCCTCAATACCTTTCAGGCCAAGCAGCGTGGCGTAGGACTGCAGGCGATGATGGATATAAGCTTCCGGGTTTTGTAGAAGCATGGCTTTCCACGCGGTTTTGAGCGTGTCGGACGTTAACGTCAGCCATGCGCTTGATACCGGGTTGCGATCGAGAAAGTCCACTCTGCTAGGGCTGTAAACCGAGCGGATCGCGTTGCGTTGATCATCACTAATCGGAAAGGCGAATTCTGAACTGGTTCTCTCCGAGTAATTAACAATGCCAGCAAGGTCAAACTTCATAATGCTGTTGTAGCCGACAGATTCAAAGTTTTGGGTCGGGCTATGAATGCTCAGTTTGACCAGACTTTGCAAACTTACAGTAATGAGACCAAAAGTGATTGCCAGCGACAGTACGGTTATAACTCTATTTTTTGGAAATTGATTCCAGAGTGCGATGGTAGGAATGATGAGCAGCACGGGAACCATGAAAATCCCTTGTTGCCGCGTGAGGTAGGCCATTGAAAGAAAGAACAGGCAGAAAACAGTGCATGACAGCTTGAATCGCAGTCCCCCACCTGTGGCGGCCAAACCTGCCGCGCAGGCTCCGGCTAGAAATGATCCGAAAAGGACATCCTTCCAGATGATACCGGTATAAATGAAAAGGATTGGGTTGATAATCAAGCATACGGAAGCTATTACTTGCCAGGCCTGAATTCGCAATGTTCCATCAGTGCGTTTAAGGTTCGTCAGGACAATGATGACTGTTGCCATCGAACCGTATAGTAATACGGCGTTGATGATCACAATGATGGATGTTGACTGAGCTCCTCCGCCGAGCCAGCGTAAAAGCGCTGACATAAAAGGCGGATTGAAGCTGGCAAGTTCTCCTGTTGCCGCTTCGTATAGCTGGATACTGGTATCCATCGAGATTTGCCCTGGAACATGTATTGCTATAGCGCCGAGCGAGGAAACAATAGAAAGGGCAATCACGCAGTATATAAAAATCGTCGCATCGATCGTGAACCAATGCCTCCAGGAGTGTCCTGTCTCGGGCTTCAATTCTTTAGGAACAACAGACATAATAAAATCCTTCGGATGCTCTCAAGGCAGTGAGGCTCATTAATTTTTTGTTAAGCGTACTGTGAGTAAGTGCTTCACGTTTTAAGAGCAACTGCGATGCCGGAAACGATCAAAGCAACTCCGATGAAATATTGAAGCTGAAATCTTTCTCCCAAGAAAAAATGGCTGCCAATAGGAACAAGCACAAAGGCAAGTGCCATTAGAGGATACGCTTTCCCAAGCTCGATTTTTTGCAGAACCCAGATCCAGGCAATGGTGGTGATTCCATAGAGCGCCAAAGCCCAGAAAATAATGAACATTGTATTGGGGTCAAAGAAGCTACCCGTCTTCTGCAGTGAGGCTGCACTCAGTTTGAAGAGTATCTGGCCCGTTGCGATGCCGACTACGCAGAGAATTGCTATAAAATAAATCATCAATTGCTTTCGCTTTTTGCAAGTGTAGCGGCGTTGGCGCCTTTCTTGTTCAGGTGAAATGCACGTCTCGGGGTGGAGGCGATATCGTGCCCGAGAAAAGCCAGGATAAATTGGATGCCAACAATAATTGGCAGCGCAGATAACATGACTGTGCCGGCTGGCGTGGGAATGCCTGAGTTTATCGAATCAATCCAATGACTCAAGCCGAATATTCCTCCCCCGGCCAACATAATGACCCCCATGGGAAGCTCTAGAGATGCCACCGACATGTTTCGTAGGTAGTAGCTGTAGAAAATTCGCTTTCCAAAGTTTCTGATATGCTTGAGTAGAAACTCACCGACAATTTTTGATATTTTTAAGTTACTGACTTCGTCCCCGTATTTGGCGTCCATGGGGATATCTATCACTACTGCGCGGAGTATGTTCAGGCGAAACAGTATGTCAGTTTCAAAAAAATAGCGTTTACTTATTTTGTCAAATGGTAAGTGTCGGGCTGCATCCCGGTGAATTGCGGTGTAGCCGTTAGTGGGGTCAAACAGTTCCCAGTAACCGGAGGAAAACTTGGTCATAAAAGACAGTACAGCATTCCCAAATAGACGCATTTTAGGCATTGCACGTATTTCTTCCAGATCGAAGAATCTATTGCCCTTGGTATAATCAGCCTCGCCAGCCAGGATAGGGTCGGTGAAATGGGTTATTAAGGATGGATCCATCTGTCCGTCGCCATCGATTTTAACCATCACGTCCATACCATCGGCGATGGCGGCCCGATAGCCAGTCATCATTGCACCGCCAACACCCTGGTTTTCAGGGTTTCTAAGCACTCGAACGCGAGGATCGGTACAGTTTGCTTCGACAAACTTACCAGACTCAACGGGGCAGCAGTCGTCAATTACATAGATGGTATCAACTTCAGGACCAATAGCCGAAATGACCCCGAGAATATGTTCTTTGACTTTGTAGCTGGGAATTAAAACAGCGATTTTTTTGTCTGCTGTAATCACTTTATATCCGGAGAATTGATAGTTTTTGATGAGGTTTTTATTAACTAATGGCGTTTATTGTACCTTATTTTTATCGTTTACCAAGTATCCCGGACCGTCCGCCCGTCAAGAGACGTGATCCGGAGCTTTCTCACGATGCTTCTTGAAGAAGTGAGCGCGCCCCAACACTGTTTGCACAGGATATTTTGTGGCATTATGCAAGCCTTATGCCCTTACGTTAACAGTCGTGCCGCGATGCCCTTGAGAGATTGCCTTCGCGACATCGCTTTCGTGCGCCGCATACCTATACTCGGTAGCCAAAAAACTGGATGAATCATGGACGCAAATCACCAAATCTCGTTGTTCTCAGCAGTTGCGGCCAATGCCGGGCTTGATTTTGCCGAGCCGATTATGCGGGTCATTAATCGGCACTGGTACATTCTCGGAGAGGAAGTGAAGGCCTTTGAGCGTGAGTTTGCCGATTACGTCGGGACCGATCACTGTGTTTCCGTAGCGAATGGATCGGAAGCCCTTGAGATAGCGTTGCTGGCGCTGGGAGTCAAGCCAGGTGATCGTGTTGTCACTGTTGCCAACGCTGGTTTCTATAGCAGTACCGCCATTCATGCTGTCGGTGCGATACCTGTTTATGTGGATGTCGACGACGTTACCCTGACGATGTGCCCGGTTTCGCTGGAAAAAGCCCTGAACGTCGATGCGAAGGTGGTAATCGTCACCCATCTCTATGGCCAGTTGAGCGACATTCAGACTCTGGCTTCCATCGCGCGCTCGAGGAATGCCCTGGTGCTTGAGGACTGTGCTCAAGCCCATGGCGCGAGATCTGCTGACGGGATGGCGGGTGCTTTTGGGGACGCAGCATGCTTCAGCTTTTATCCAACAAAAAATCTTGGCGCGTTGGGTGATGGTGGTGCGATTGTCACCTCGTCTTCCGATCTGGCGCAAAAATTATCCACGCTGCGACAGTATGGATGGTCGACCAAGTATCATGTAACGACTCCTGGCGGTCGCAACAGTCGATTAGACGAGATGCAGGCTGCGATACTTCGTTTGAAACTCCCTAAGCTCGATGGTTGGAATGCTGAGCGGCGTTCGATTGCCCAGCGGTATTGCGATTCATTTTTAGGTCTGCCTGTAAAGCTCCCTTGCAGTACCGGGGTTGATTTTGTCAGTCATCTGTTCGTTTTGCGAGTAGCGAAGCGTGATTCGTTCATCGCTTATCTCAAACAACATGGTGTCGCCACGGACGTTCATTATCCTGTCCCTGATCATCGGCAGCAGGCTTACAAGTATGAGGCAGAATGTGACTTGCCCGTCACTGAGAAGACCTGTACTGAAGTTGTTTCCTTGCCTTGTTATCCAGGCTTGACCTCTGAAGAGGTCGAGAGAGTAATCAATACTGTTAAGAAATTCTTCGAGCAGGAAAATTAATGTGCTATCGCTGATTATTCCTGTCTATCGAAACGAGGAATCGATTCCTTTTCTGCTGGATGCAATCGAAGATATTCGCTCAAAATTACTGGACTCACTTGAGGTTGTCTTTGTTGTTGATGGCAGCCCTGACAAATCATATGAGTTGCTACAAAGTCTTCTAGCTAGTCACGATTTTCGTTCGCAACTGATACTGCTGTCTAAAAATTTTGGCTCTTTTATGGCCATCAGGACCGGGCTGCAACATGCCAAGGGATGCCGATTTGCGGTAATGGCCGCAGATTTGCAGGAGCCGCCAAGCCTTGTCTTAAGTATGAACCAGATTCTAAAAGAGGAGCCAGTAGATGTTGTTGTAGGGGTTCGTGAGAGCCGCCAGGATCCTTTTTTTTCGAAGTTGGCTTCAAAAACCTTTTGGGGGCTTTACAAGCGTTATGTCATCCCCGAAATGCCGGCGGGTGGTGTTGATATGTTTGGCTGCAATCTCGATTTCAGAAATAATCTACTGAAGCTCGATGAGCGACATAGTTCTTTGGTGGCGCAGATATTCTGGCTGGGTTTTCGGCGAAAAGTTGTCTATTACAGTCGAGTTGCCAGGCAGCATGGAAAATCAGCATGGACCTTCAGGAAGAAAGTTAACTATCTGATGGATAGTGTATTTTCATTTACGGATTTGCCAATACGACTGCTCATTCGAGTAGGCGCTACGGGCTCAGTACTGTCTGCACTATACGGTGTCAGTGTATTGATTGCGCGTATGGGCGGCCTTATTGATGTTCCGGGTTACGCCATGACCCTGTTTACAATCACTTTGCTTGGCAGTTTAAATTTGCTCGGATTGGGGATCATTGGCTCGTACGCTTGGCGAACCTACGAGAATACGAAAGGTCGGCCACTGGCGATTCCTATGAAGATTTCGGAGTTTGGAGTTCGAGATGAGTAGTTCTGTTGAGTTTTTTGTTCATGATCGAGCGATCTGTGAGAGCTCTAAAGTAGGTCATGGTACAAGGATATGGGCATTCGCCCATGTTTTACCGGGAGCGTCCATCGGTAACGACTGCAATGTTTGCGATAATGTTTTCATCGAGAATGATGTGCACATCGGTTCTCGCGTCACTCTGAAATGTGGGGTGCAGGTCTGGGATGGCATCACGATCGAAGATGATGTTTTTGTCGGTCCCAATGTGACTTTTACAAACGATATATTCCCTCGCAGCAAAGTATACCCTCAGGAATTTGCGAGAACATTGATCAAGAGCGGTGCCTCGCTGGGAGCGAACTCAACCATCTTGCCAGGTATTACCATCGGGAAGTCGGCAATGGTTGGTGCTGGAGCCGTGGTCACTCGTTCTGTGCCTCCCAATGCGATCGTGGTAGGTAACCCGGCCAAGATTATCGGCTATGTGGATGCCAAGCCAAATGATGGTCAGCATGTCGAAGGCCCTGCTCGTGTTGGTACATCTGAGGTATATCCATGTGGTGTAACGCTACATCGCATGCTGGAAGCCGTTGATATCCGCGGTGGGCTGTCGGTGGGTGAATTCGAACGCGATGTTCCATTTGCGGTGAAGCGATACTTTCTGGTGACAAACGTACCTACAGCGGAGACCAGAGGGGAGCACGCTCATCGTAAATGCGAGCAGTTTTTGATTGCTGTGAAGGGAAGTGTTCATGTCGTGGCTGACAATGGGGTTCAGCGGCAGGAATTCTTGCTCGACTCGCACTCGCTTGGACTTTACCTGCCAGCGATGACGTGGGGGGTTCAATACAAGTATTCAGCAGATGCGGTTTTGTTGGTTTTTGCATCTGATTATTATGATTCAGAGGATTATATCCGGAACTACGATCAGTTTCTTTTAGAAAAAAAACAAGATGTTGATGACTAACATGCTAGTCGCAAAGTTGATGAAGTCCAGCGCTTTCAGATTTCTGCTAAGTGGCGGTTTGAATACAGGGGTGACATACGGATTATACCTGGTATTGCTGCTGGTGCTTCCCTATTCATGGAGCTATACCATCAGCTATTTGTGCGGAATAGTCCTGGCATTTTTCTTGGGTAAGTTTCTCGTATTCAAGAGTGATAGGGGTGTTAAGTCTGTTCTTTATCTTCCGCTCGTTTATGTAGCGCAGTATTTGTTTGGGATGATTGTGCTTTGGGTTCTTGTTGCTAAGTTAGCGTTTTATCCAGAGTTTGCGCCATTGGTAGTCGTGGTGTTGTCTCTTCCGCTTACTTATGCTCTTAGTCATTGGGTATTTGTTGGGCGATAATAGAGTGTCCGACGGGTATTGTAAAAGCAGCTAATAATATGGTGCTGGAGCTATAAATGCAGGATATACCGATGCCCGAGTCAATGAAGGGAAGAATCGTTTTTTTAGACTATATGAGAGTTTTCGCTTTTGTAAGCGTCTTGATTGGGCATAAGTTTTTTGAAGACGTGATTGCTCTTGCATCTAATCCGGGAAATCATATTGCACTCAGGCGTCTGGGAGAATTGTTGATTCCGCTGTGCGAGGGTGGAGCCGCGGGCGTTGTTGTATTCTTTATGACGTCGGGGTATATCATCACTCATGTGCTTCAATCCGAGATGCCTGCGGACTTTCTGATAAAGCGTTTTTTTCGAATCTATCCACTGTACATATTTGCAGTAATTGCAGAGCAGTTTTTCGGCTTGGCAGTCTATGGTACGCCGTTTCCTGAACTTCATGTCATGCTGCCGCGAATACTATTGCTCGGTGATTTTTTTGGTACCCCTTACAGCCTGGCAGGTGTTGAGTGGACTTTACGTATTGAAGTCCTGTTTTATGTTTTGATGTGTTTTCTAAAAGTGACAGGTGCATTTCGCGGACAGAAAGTTCTTCCTGTTATTTATCTTGCCCTCGGAGTGATGCTTTATTATTTGCCCGCGTTTCCAACAGGCTACGGTTGGAGTGATGGTTATTTAAGTCTGTATACATCGTTTCTCTTCATAGGCTCGAGCATTTATCTGGCGCAAAGCAGAAAAATTGGTGTATTGGCATGTTTGCTGGTTTGTGGCGCTCTGTTTTTTATGTTCGTTGATTTGATTACTCAGCTTCATCCGAACTGGAAAGAAAACAACTATGCTTTGATATCGATTCTGATATTTATATTTGCATTGTTGTTGCGTGATCGCCTGGTCGATAGCTCTTTGCTACGTTTGTTGTCCAATTTGACATACTCTGTATATCTTTTTCATAACTGGTTGTGGGCTTATATATTGCTTCCTGTTGAAAAACTGGGATTTGACGGGATCTCAGCAAAATTAATCACTGCAATAATTTTGCTGCTCGTTTGTTACGGTTTGTACGAGACGGTGGAGAAGTTTGGACTCGAGCTGGGGCGTCGAGCCCTAAAGTTAAAGCGCAGGTATTTTCCCATTCAGCAGCTAAGTACTTCGCCAGGTAGATAGCCCGCTCTCTACGTAAAGTCTACAGTCTGCCTAGCCTGCACCCTTCAGGGTGCAGGCTTTTTATTCATTCAAAAAAGCTATGACTGCCATGTTGTTCAACTGCTTTTATAGTATTTGGCATGGACAGGGTCGGGAGTCTTGCTGAGCTTTATATAATATATTCCGTTCTTGAATTGGACCGAGTCTTTCGCTGGCCAAATTGGCATGTCTTCAAATTGCGGCGTCAACGAGATTCTGGACTCCATGTCCAGTTCTTCAACATTATTGAAACCGATCAACTGCATATAGGTCACCATTCTATTCAGGTTTCCGTCATCCCAGTCAAAGAATGAAGCGCTCATGGTTGAAGTGAGCGGTGCTGGATAGTGGCTTTTGAAGGGGAGGCGGCCATAGATATCAAGTGTCGCTACGGTATCTCTGTCGAAATCAGGGTTCAATTGAGCGATCCTTGAATAGATCGCTTCTGCTGTCAGACGGTCATGGGTTGTCGCCATAATCGTGCTCGCGGAATATTGTCCGTTGACCGATACCATTTGGAAAAGCAGGATCAGGGTGACCGCTACTCCGATACCTCGCAGAATACCTTTCTTTTGCAGGATCACTACGACCGCAATCCAGATGACCAGAGAAACGGCCAGCATTGATCGTAAAGGCAGATACACGGCACCTGTTACAAAGTGAAGCAGAAATGGAGCAACCAACAGTGCGGATATGCATGCTGCAATCCAGATCGTTGATTTAACTGTTTTCTGATGCATCAGGAAGAAGATGGCAAGTCCCAGGGCAGCAGCTGACCCGAGAAAAGTAACACCATAGCTTTCACCTGACCCCGTGTAAATTTTCCACATTTCATTCAGTACGGCTTTACTGATTCCAACGGGGTCAGCAAGGAGGTCATCTATTCGCAGGAAACTGTTTATGTATGCCCCGTTTGAAGGGAGAAAGGATTGCGCAAATTTGTTGATGATCACATAGATGATGAGGCCCATAATCAGTGCCGCTATCAAGTACATTATTCTTTTCAGTGGAATGCTTCTACCAACCAAGGCAGTGGACTGTTTGTTCTGAAATTCAAAGATTACGGCGCCAATTGCGGCGACGAGATAAAACATCACTAATGATTGATATGCGCCAATAGCAATAGCGATAAAGCAGCTTGCCCCCAGCAGTGGGATGATTTTTTTGGCGCCAACGCGATCGTGGGCTCCTGTCTTCATGATGATGTACGTTGCAATCGAAAGGCTGAGAATTCCCAGGCCTGTGGAAGGCGTATTGGAATAGAACTCGGCAATGAACCACCAGATCGGGTGGGCAATCAACACACCGTACGCAAGCGCAGTAATCCAGGAAAAGCGCAACTGGTAAGCGCGAAGAATGAACATGTAGGATGCGGCGAGGCAGACGTAGAAGAACAGGTTGGGAACAAAAGGCATCACCGGCTGGGTGAAGATAAATTTTTCTACGATAAATGCTGTCCAGCGTCCATCTGCAATCCAGATAGAGGGATCGGTCCGGAACGCACCTGCTTCGTCATCAATAGACAGAAAAAAGTTGACGATGGGAACAATGTTTAGAAATACTCCGATGCCGAGTAGCTTGGTGAATTCCTGCAGAGAGAATTGCTCGTTCGCAAGATGCGTTCTTATCTTTCTGATAAATAGATGATCACGCTGTGCAAATTCCATAATGGACTTGTGCGAAGTTGTCCAGATGGCAATCAGCAGGGCTAGAATCGCCGACACAAAAAACGTCGTAATCGTTCGCAGCTTCTCTATGACTAGGCTGTTGATATGAATATGTATCTGCGGGTCTGTTGCACCCTCTGGAACGATATAGTGAATCCGATCTTTTTCTCTGACGGTTTCTTCGACTTCCGCGATCGGAACGATGTTTTCAAAACTAACGTTGGTTCGGTAGCCCATAAAGCTGAGACGAATTGACTTGATGTCAAAAGTGCCGGATTTTTCCAGTGGGTCCCAGCGAAGATTGCTGTAATCGTAAGAAGGCAGCGGAAAGTCAAAGGACTGTGTTGATTTGTTGAACTTTACGACGGAAGAGTTGCTTTCGCTGAATGCTTCGCCATGCTGATAAAATAACTGGGATTGGTCAGCTGGGTACACTCCAGTGTATATCGACAGCGTTGGCGTAGAAAGTGAAGTCTTGAGTAAAAGCCAGGCAATGGCAGGTGTAAGAATGCAAGCAAAGAGTATTATCTTTGCAATGATCTTCAGTTTTATTCTGGACGCTATCTGCATCGCTTTTGCTCACTTTTCAATGCGGTAGTTGTTTTCGGTTGTTGGTCGATAATCGCTATTTTTGAATGTTGCTGTGCCACTGGAGAAGTTTTTCTATGGCGATGCCGAATGAGTCAATCCTGAAATTTTTTTAAATGTACAGTTTTGGAGTTTCGAGGAAAATTGTGTGGCATCAATGCGATGGATTCTGAAAGGCCGTTCCATCGGCTCGACGGATGCGTGATATACATTTTGGCTGCGGAGTATACCTTGGTGAACGAGGCGGAGCACCTGCCTGGCCTTTTAACGTGCAGCTGTCTGGCGAGGGCGTGGAGTGCAGAGATAGATTTCGTCAGGCGGGGGATGAGCTCTACTATTTTGTGTAACCGTGATCGCTACCTACGTACAATGCGATTCATCAGACCCAATGAAGGAGGAGGCCAGATTGGTACAGGAACGTATGGATAGATTGCGGAGCAAATTGCTGGCTCTTCCACGGCGCCAGAAACGGTTGATACAGGTATTGACTGACGTCGTTCTCGTTTGGGTCGCGCTCTGGCTCGCTTTCATCGTGCGCTTGGGCATTGACGAAATGGTCAATCCCCTCCGGGTCCATCTCTGGTTGTTTGTCTGTGCCCCGGTTATCGCCGTTCCGCTTTTTATCCGCTTTGGGATGTACAGGGCGGTCATGCGCTATTTCGGCAACGACGCGCTTGTGGTCATCATCAAGGCAGTCAGTCTGTCATCCCTCATTCTTGCGTTGGTCGTCTACTGGTACAGCAATCACGAAGCGGTTGTGCCGCGCTCGATCATTTTCAACTACTGGTGGCTCAGCCTTGTGATCATCGGTGGGTTACGACTTTGTATGCGCCAGTACTTCATGGGCGACTGGTTTTCGGCAACCCAGCATGTGCCTTTCACCAATCGCGATGATGGCCTGACCAAAGTGGCGATCTACGGAGCGGGAGTGGCGGGCAATCAGTTGGTCGCAGCCTTACGCATGGGGCGTGTCATGCGTCCAGTGGCCTTTATTGATGACGATTCGAGTATTGCCGATCGGTCTATTTCCGGACTTCAGGTCTATAAGCCAAAGCATATTCAGCAGATGATTGACCTTACGGGGGCACAGGAGATTTTGCTGGCCTTGCCTTCTTCCACCCGTGCCCGACGCAGGGAGATACTCAATTTCCTGGAAGGTTTTCCGCTGCATGTGCGCAGTGTTCCCAACTTTACCGACCTGGCCAGTGGCCGGGTAAAGGTCGAAGACATTCAGGAAGTCGATATCGCCGACTTGTTGGGGCGTGACGCGGTGCCGGCTCAGCCGGATCTGCTGGAACGCTGCATCAAGGGCAAGACGGTGATGGTCACGGGGGCAGGGGGATCCATCGGTTCGGAACTCTGCCGACAGATATTTTCTTTGCAGCCGACCACGCTTTTGCTGTTCGAACACAGCGAATTCAATCTGTACAGCATCCTGTCGGAACTGGAGCAGCGTGGTTGCCGCGAATCCGTTCCGGTCCGATTGCTGCCGATCCTTGGCTCCATTCGCCATCAGGACAAGCTGCTGGATGTAATGAAAACCTGGAAGGTCGATACCGTTTATCACGCGGCTGCTTACAAGCATGTGCCAATGGTCGAGCACAACATCGCTGAGGGGGTGTTGAACAACGTGATCGGTACGCTCAACACCGCGCAAGCAGCGTTGCAGTCGGGTGTTTCGAATTTCGTGCTGATCTCGACCGACAAGGCTGTTCGTCCGACCAATGTCATGGGCAGTACCAAGCGGTTGGCAGAGCTGACGCTCCAGGCCTTGAGTCGTGAAGTTGCACCGGTGCTGTTTGGGGACAAGGCCAACGTTTCCCGGGTCAACAAAACCCGATTCACCATGGTGCGTTTCGGTAATGTACTCGGGTCTTCAGGGTCCGTGATTCCACTGTTTCACAGTCAGATCAAGTCAGGTGGGCCTTTGACGGTAACCCACCCGAAAATTACTCGGTATTTCATGACTATTCCCGAGGCCGCCCAGTTGGTTATTCAGGCAGGCTCCATGGGGCAGGGCGGCGATGTTTTCGTTCTCGACATGGGGGAGCCAGTGAAAATCGTCGAACTGGCGGAAAAGATGATCCACCTGTCAGGTTTGAGCATCCGTTCAGAGCGCAATCCCCAAGGTGATATTTCCATCGAGTTCACTGGCCTGCGTCCCGGAGAGAAGCTCTACGAAGAGCTGTTGATCGGCGATAATGTGGCGGCCACTCCCCATCCGATGATCATGACGGCCAATGAAGACCATCTGCCTTGGGATCTCCTGAAGGCCCGGTTGGGTGACTTGCTGGAGGCCGTGGAGCGCGATGATTATTCAAGGGTTCGTCAGTTGCTGAGAGAGACAGTCAGCGGCTATACACCGGACGGCGAGATCGTCGACTGGATCCATCAGCAGCGTCGCCTCGAACCCTGATTGTTTCACATCCTGTAACGGACGCATTTTTGACTTGCCCCCATCATCGCCTAACGTTGGAGAGCAGCTTCGGAAAAGCTGCTTTCTCAATTGATGATGGAGCGTCACTTATGCGTACCGGTTATTTCTACTCCCTGATTTTTGCCCTGCTGACCAGCGCCTCGATTGCCGCAATCGCAGCGCCTGTGGCGCCGTCCGATGCGCACAAGCCCCCTTTGGTGATGGATTCGTCAGCTACTTCCGCCGTCCAGAAAGTCGATCTCAACGAGGCTGATGCAGCCACCCTTCAAAAGGAGCTGTCGGGTATCGGAGAGTCCAAGGCAAAAGCGATTGTTACTTATCGTGAAACAAATGGGCCGTTTGCATCCGTAGATGAATTGCTGGAAGTGAAAGGCATCGGCAAGGCGATTCTGGATCGCAATCGCGACAAGCTGGAAGTGAACTAAGCTGGTTGTTCTATGCCAAGGGGCCGGTCATTGACCGGCCCTTTTGCTTCCCGGTCCTGAAGGACTGCGAGGGAGCAGAGTGCCTTTCCGTCGGAATATGGAAAATTACGGCTATCATATTGCGCTGAGATTATGCCTATAATAATTTCGGCAACCACGAAAGCCATCGTGCTTTCAAAGGCTGCTCATTTCTCACGCACTCCAGGAGTATCGTCATGAGTTCCCCGAAATCCCAAGGTACGGCGCTTGTCACGGGCGCGTCTTCAGGCATTGGTGCGGTGTATGCCGAGCGGTTGGCGGCGCGCGGTTTTGATCTATTGCTCGTGGCTCGCGATCAGGAACGTCTGGAGTCTGCTGCCAGCAAATTGCGAAACGACCATGGTGTTCAGGTCGAAGTGCTCAAGGCCGATCTGACGCAAAGGGATGACGTGCTCAAGCTTGAGCAGCGCCTGCGTAGCGATTTCAGCATCAGCCTGCTGGTCAACAATGCCGGGGTAGCTGTCAACGGGTTGCTGGCCAATGCCGATCCCGATGTACTGGAGCAACTGATTCAGTTGAACGTCACAACCCTGACCCGATTGGCAGCCGCCGCAGCCGCTGCGTTCACTAAGGCCGGGCGCGGCACGATCATCAATATCGCGTCAGTGGTCGCCTTGTTCCCCGAGCGTTTCAATGCCACCTACAGTGCCAGCAAGGCCTACGTGTTGAGCCTCACTCAATCGCTGAATACGGAACTCGAAGGCACCGGGGTCAAGGTACAAGCGGTATTGCCGGGGGTGACCCGCACCGAAATCTGGGCGCGCTCCGGTTTTGATGCCAGCGGTATTCCGGCGGAGATGGTCATGGAGGCGGGCGAGATGGTGGATGCGGCGCTGTCGGGTCTGGACCAGGGCGAACTCGTGACGATACCTTCGCTGCCCGATGCCGGTGAATGGCAAGCCTTCGTTGCTGCACGTCATGTAATGGCACCCAATCTGTCCCACAGCTCGGCGGCCAGCCGATACAAGTAAATGACTTTTGAGTCGTGAGAGGTCAACCCGATATGGATCAGCGTCGAGTAGTTGTCACGGGTATGGGCCTGGTATCGCCCCTGGGCTGTAATGTCGAAGTCGTCTGGCAGCGTTTGTTGGCCGGGCGTTCGGGATTGCGGAACCTGCCGGAGGCGGTCGTTGCGGATCTGCCGGCGCGGGTCGGCGGCGCGGTGCCGACAATGGAAGAGGACGCCGAAGCCGGTTTTGATCCGGATCGGGCGACGCCGCCCAAAGAACAGAAGAAAATGGATCGTTTCATTCTGTTTGCCATGGAGGCTGCACGGCAGGCGCTTGAGCAGGCCGGCTGGCATCCGTCTGACTCCCACGCTCAGGAACGTACGGCGACCATCATCGGTTCCGGTGTCGGTGGCTTCGGTGCAATTGCCGATGCAGTGCGCACCACCGACAGCCGTGGTCCGCGTCGCTTGTCGCCGTTCACCATTCCTTCGTTTCTGGTCAACCTCGCGGCGGGCCATGTCTCGATCCAGCACGGTCTGAAGGGCCCGCTAGGTGCGCCGGTCACCGCCTGTGCCGCTGGCGTGCAGGCGATCGGTGACGCCGCTCGGCTGATTCGTGCCGGTGAGGCCGACATTGCCGTGTGCGGCGGCGCGGAAGCATGCATCGACCGCGTGAGCCTTGCCGGATTTGCAGCGGCACGGGCGCTCTCCAGTGGTTACAACGACACGCCCGAGCGTGCTTCGCGCCCGTTCGACAGCGCGCGTGACGGTTTTGTGATGGGCGAGGGTGCCGGGTTGCTGGTGATCGAATCTCTGGATCACGCATTGGCCCGTGGTGCCAGGCCACTGGCCGAACTGGTCGGCTACGGCACCAGCGCCGACGCCTATCACCTGACCGCCGGGCCGGAGGACGGCAGCGGAGCTCGACGAGCCATGACGCTGGCGCTGGCTCAGGCCGGTATCGGGCCGGATCAGGTGCATCATCTGAATGCACATGCGACCTCGACGCCGGTTGGCGATCTCGGCGAGCTGGCGGCCATCAAGTCGGTGTTTGGAGCGCAGAACAAAATCGCCGTGACTTCGACCAAATCCGCCACCGGCCATTTATTGGGAGCTGCCGGTGGCCTGGAAGCGATCTTCACGTTGTTGGCTATCCGCGACCAGACCGTTCCGCCGACCCTCAACCTGGACAATCCCGATCCGGCCAGCGAAGGCGTGGACATCGTCCACGGTCAGGCGCGGTCAATGCCGATCGAATACGCGCTGTCCAACGGCTTCGGTTTCGGTGGGGTCAATGCCAGCGTGCTGTTCAAGCGCTGGCAGGCTTAGTCTTCGGAACGCTTGAGGTGTTCGCGGGTGACGTCGAGGATCTGCTGCGCAAATCCGGCATCCGCGACACTGCGAGAGAGCAGGAGCGCGCCCACCAGTGTTGCCATGATGACGATGCTGCTCTCGGCCGCGTTCTCGCCGTCTAGAGTGTTCTGGATCTGATCCAGACGCGCCTTGAGCACGGCGTCGCTGGTCGGGCTCGGTTGGCCGCGCAATCCCAGTTCCGAAGAAATGGTCAGCAGCGGGCAGCCTTCATGAGGCGAGGTCTGGTGCCATTCGGACAGGTACGTATCAATGAAGGCTTCCAGCGGTTTTTCCTGGGCGAACAACTCTTCGCACAAGCCTGCGACCTGATCGCCGGCGGCTTGCAGGGCTTTCTCGACCAGGTCGTCCTTGGATTTGAAATGCGAATAAAAGCCGCCGTGGGTCAGTCCCAGTGCCCTCATCAAAGGTTGCAGACCGGTCGCGCCGATGCCGTCCTTGCGAAACCGCTCGGATGCTTCCTTGATGATGCGCTGATGGGTCTGGGCTTTATGATCTTGCGAGTAACGCATTTAAACTCTCCGCAACAAGACCGCCATCTTAACCAATGCAAATTGAATGGTGACTGTACTTCTACTTCTAAAAAGCCTGCCGGTGAATCCAACAAGTTCGTAACAGCCATCAACGGTTGGCACGGATAGTGGTTGCAGCTCACAAAGTTGCCATCACCGAAGGAGCAGGAGAACCATGTACAAAGACTATCCGGCCGCCTATCAAGTCAGTAAGGGCTCGGCCTTGCAGGTCAATGCACCGTTCTACGAGCGGATTCGCGACAGCAAGGATGCGCGGACCCTGATCGAGCAATTCGAAGTGCCGATCCGCACCGGCCGCGCCTGGCATGTTCCGGCGGGCCATGTGTTTCGTGTCACCACACCGGTGGGGCCTCAGGTGGGCGACTTCAATGTGTGGAATGCCCACGATCCGCGCGAACGGATGTGGGCGGCGCGCACCCGACAACTGCAGGGCGCCCATGTCACCACCCATGATCGTCTCTGGTCGAACCTGCCTTTTCTGCGGCCGCTGGTCACCATTACCGATGACAGCCTGGCCGGTTACGGCATCGATGAACACGGCGGGCGCCTGCACGATTTGCTCGGTACGCGCTGTGATCCGTATGTGAACAAGATGCTCACCGGCGAAGATTTCCATCATCATTGCCATTCAAACCTGACTCGCGCCGTTTTACCCCACGGTCTGACCGAATTCGACGTGCACGACGTGCTGAACATCTTTCAGTGTACGGGCCTGAATCACGATGACCTGTATTTCATGAAGGCCTGCCCGGCGCAAAAGGGCGATTATCTGGAATTCTTCGCGGAAATCGATTTGCTGTGTGCATTGTCGACGTGCCCCGGCGGTGATCTGTCGCTGGCGATGTGGGGGCCGGACGCGCAGGATCCGTTGAGCGTTTGCCGTCCGCTGGGTGTGGAAATCTATCGTCTGGACGATGCGCTGCTCGAAGGTTGGAGCCAACCGGAACGCGCGGCGTACAAAGGCCTGCATGGCTTGCACATTGCGAAGGCCGAATGGGAAAAGTAACCGCGATAAAAAATAAACCCCGCCGATTCAGGCGGGGTTTTTCGTTCAGCGGTCCTGCGCGTCCTTGATGTCCGCTTCGGCATTGCGTTCGGCAACGCGTTGACGTTGTTCTTCGGTCAGTTCGACCTTGTTGGCGGTGTCGCGCAGCATCATCAGCCCCCCCACGATCGAGCCGATTGCAACGACCAGAATCAACCAGGCATACCAGGGCATAGCGGCTCTCCTTAATGGCAGGTCGTCGGGCGAGGATTTCGCCGGCGATGCTGCTTACCACGTTTGAGCGATGGGAAATCGCAGTGGTTCCATTCTAGGCCGGTTATGCCTGGTGCGGTTAAAGACCGGTCAACATGGCGTCCGCCGGCGCGTTCGCCCGTAGTTGCCCGGTGAGCAAAAAGTAGCCGAAGCCGACGGCCATGAAGCCCAGGAAAATCAGGCCGATCAGCGCGTTGAACCAGGCCATCGCCACCAGGCACACGATCGCCAGCACCAGCGCAATGAACGGGATCAATGGGTAGCACGGCGCGCGGAAAGTCCGCTCCAGATTCGGTTCGCTTTTGCGCAGCTTGAAAAGACTGAGCATGCTCATGATGTACATCACGATGGCGCCGAACACGGCCATGGTGATCATCGCGGCGGTGAGTGTCATGCCGCCGAGATTGATCAGGCCGTCGCTGTAAATGGCGGCAATGCCGATGATTCCGCCGGCGATGATCGCCCGGTGCGGGGTCTGGAAGCGAGACAGTTTCGCCAGCGAGGCAGGCAGGTAACCGGCACGGGCGAGGGCGAAGAACTGCCGCGAGTAGCCGAGAATGATCCCGTGGAAACTCGCCACCAGCCCGAACAGGCCGATCCACACCAGCATGTGCAGCCAGCCGGAATTGTCGCCGACCACCGCTTTCATCGCCTGTGGCAACGGATCGTTGATGTTCGACAGGGTGCGCCAGTCGCCGACGCCGCCGGCAAAGAACATCACGCCCATCGCCAGCAGCACCAGGGTCAGGATGCCGCTGATGTAAGCCTTGGGAATCGTGCGTTTCGGATCCTTGGCTTCTTCTGCCGCCATGGCCGCGCCTTCAATCGCGAGGAAGAACCAGATCGCAAACGGGATCGCCGCAAACATCCCGGCAATCGCCGGTGCGCCGAACACGTCCGCGCCGGCCCAGCCATTGAGGGCGAAGTTGCTGAAGCTGAAGGCCGGGGCGACCACACCCATGAACACCAGCAACTCGGCGACGGCCAGCACGCAGACGATCAGCTCGAAGGTCGCTGCCAGTTTCACACCAAGAATGTTCAAGCCCATGAACACGATGTATGCACCAACCGCTGCGTGTTTCGGATCGAGGGCCGGAAACTGCACGTTGAGGTAGGCGCCAATTGCCAAGGCGATGGCGGGCGGGGCGAAGACAAATTCGATCAGCGTCGCCAGTCCCGCGATCAATCCGCCTTTTTCACCGAACGCCCGGCGACTGTAGGCAAACGGCCCGCCGGCGTGCGGGATCGCCGTGGTCAGTTCGGTGAAGCTGAAAATGAAGCAGGTGTACATGGTCGCAACCATGAACGAGGTCACCAGAAAGCCCAGTGTTCCCGCGACGCCCCAGCCATAGCTCCAGCCGAAATACTCCCCGGAAATCACCAGCCCCACCGCGATGCCCCACAGGTGCAGCGTGCCCAGCGTGGGTTTGAGTTGTGTGTTCATGCGTTTGCTCCCTGAACGGTTTGGAAAGCTCGGGGGAGGGCGTGTGCAGTGGGCGTGCCATTTTGTATTGGCGGGTCGCAATGGGCTGAAAGCTGTCGTATCGGGGATGTTCGCGACTCGATAGCCACATTTCTGTGCGCCAGTCAGGTGCGTCGGACATCGGGAGCAGTCGTAAAGAAGGCATAAACCCACTCTTTACGCATTCTTTATGCCCCGCCCGCACCCTCGGTCTCGTTCCTTTACAGCCTCCTTTCCGACAATGCCTCCACACGCGGCAATACGCCGTAACACGGAGATCTTCCATGAGCGTTCTGGACGGGGTGTCCCTGCTGCTGGCAGTGGGGCTGTTCATTTATCTGTTGGTTGCGCTGTTGCGCGCGGACCGGAACTAGGAGCGGCTATGCACAGTTATGACTATTGGCAGATCGTCGCGTTTTTCGCGCTGGTGTTGCTGCCGGCGCCGTTCCTCGGGCGCTTCTACTACAAGGTGATGGAAGGTCAGCGCACCTGGCTGACGCCGATTCTCGGTCCGGTCGAGCGCGGCTGTTACCGCATTGCCGGGGTCGATCCGCAGGACGAACAGAGCTGGCAGAAGTACACGCTGGCGCTGCTGGCGTTCAACCTCGCGGGTTTCCTGCTGTTGTTCGCGATCCTGTTGTTCCAGGATCACCTGCCGCTGAATCCGCAAAACCTGCCGGGCCAGGAGTGGACCCAGGCGTTCAACACCGCCGTCAGTTTCATGACCAACACCAACTGGCAGTCCTACAGCGGTGAGGCGACCCTCAGCTACCTGAGCCAGATGGTCGGCCTGACCGTGCAGAACTTCGTCAGCGCCGCCACCGGCCTCGCCGTGCTCGTTGCGTTGTGCCGTGGTATCGGTCGCAAATCGACCAAGACTCTGGGCAACTTCTGGGCCGACATGACCCGCGCCACCCTCTACGGCCTGCTGCCGCTGTGCCTGCTGCTGGCGCTGTACCTGGTGTGGCAGGGCGTGCCGCAGACCTTCGCGCAATACGTGAATGCGGTGACGCTGCAAGGCGTCGATCAGGTGATCCCGCTCGGCCCCGCAGCCAGCCAGATTGCGATCAAGCAACTGGGCACCAACGGCGGTGGTTTCTTCGGCGTCAACTCGGCGCATCCGTTCGAGAACCCGACCGCATGGAGCAACCTGTTCGAAGTCACCTCGATCATCCTGATCCCGGTGGCGCTGGTGTTCACCTTCGGTCACTACGTCAAGGACCTGCGTCAGAGCCGCGCCATCATCGGCTGCATGCTCGCGCTGTTCCTGATCGGCGGCGCTACGTCGATGTGGGCCGAGTATCAGCCGAACCCTGCGCTGAACAACGTGGCCGTCGAACAGACCGCGCCGCTTGAAGGCAAGGAATCGCGCTTCGGCACCACCGCCACCGTGCTCTGGTCGGTGACCACTACGGCGGCGTCGAACGGCTCGGTCAACGGCATGCATGACAGCCTCAACCCGCTCAGCGGCATGGTGGCGCTGGTCAACATGATGGTCGGCGAAGTGATCTTCGGCGGCGTCGGTGCCGGGCTCTACGGCATGTTGCTGAACGTGCTGATCGCGGTGTTCCTCGCCGGCCTGATGATCGGCCGCACCCCGGAATACCTCGGCAAGAAACTCCAGGCCCGCGAAGTGCAACTGCTGGTCGTGACCTTGCTGGTGATGCCGGTCGGCGTGCTGGTGCTGGGTGCGATTGCCGCTGCTTTGCCTGGCCCGGCGGCCACCATCAGCAACCCCGGCCCCCACGGTTTCAGCCAGTTGCTGTACGCCTACACCTCGGCCAGTGCCAACAACGGTTCGGCGTTCGGTGGCCTGAGTGCCAACACCCCGTTCCACAATCTGATGCTGGGCCTGGGCATGTTGATCGGTCGCTTCGGTTACATCCTCCCGGTACTGGCCCTGGCCGGCAGCCTGGCGATGAAGAAAACCGCGCCGATCGGCCAGAACAGCTTCCCGACCCACGGCCCGCTGTTCGTGACCCTGTTGACCGTGACCATTTTGCTGGTGGGCGGCCTGACCTTCTTGCCGACCCTGGCGCTCGGCCCGATTGCCGAACACCTGAGCATGGGCTTCTAAGGAATCCATCATGAATATGCATGTTCCAGCTTCAAAACCTGCGGTAGCTGCCAAGTCGGCAGAAGCGCCCAAAACCGCGATCAGCGCCCTGTGGCGCCCGGCGCTGGTGCAAGCGTTCGTCAAGCTCGACCCACGCCAGTTGGTGCGTTCGCCAGTGATGTTGGTGGTCGAACTGACCGCGATTTTCACCACCGTGCTGTGCTTCATCCCGGACAACGTCGTGCCGACCTTCGTAGCAGCGCAAATCGCCCTGTGGCTGTGGTTCACCGTGCTGTTCGCCAACTTCGCCGAAGCGCTGGCCGAAGGCCGCGGCAAGGCCCGCGCCGACAGCCTCAAGGCCGGCAGCGAAGGCCTGAGCGCCCGACGCAAACTGGCCAACGGCAGCTTTCAGGTGGTGCCCGCCGCCAGCCTGCGCAAGGGCGATGTGGTGCGCGTCGAAGCCGGGGAAATGATCCCCGGTGACGGCGAAGTCATCGAAGGCATCGCGGCGGTCAATGAAGCGGCGATCACCGGTGAATCGGCTCCCGTGATTCGCGAGTCCGGCGGCGACCGTTCCGCCGTCACCGGCAACACCCGGCTGGTGTCCGACTGGCTGCTGGTGAAGATCACCGCCAACCCCGGCGAGTCGACTCTGGACCGCATGATCGCGCTGGTCGAAGGTGCCAAACGCCAGAAGACCCCGAACGAAGTGGCGCTGGATATCCTGCTGATCGGCCTGACCCTGATCTTCCTGCTGGTGGTCGTGACCCTGCAACCGTTCGCCCACTTCGCCAACGGCAGCCTGCCGTTGGTGTTCCTGGTGGCGCTGTTGGTCACGCTGATTCCGACCACCATCGGCGGCCTGCTGTCGGCCATCGGTATCGCCGGGATGGATCGTCTGGTGCGCCTGAACGTGATCGCCAAGTCCGGTCGTGCAGTGGAAGCGGCGGGTGATGTGCACGTGTTGCTGCTGGACAAGACCGGCACCATCACTTTCGGCAACCGTCGCTGCAGCGCGGTGTATGCCGCGCCGGGTGTGAATGCCCGTGAACTCGCCGAAGGCGCGCTGTTCGCCTCGCTGGCCGATGAAACGGCCGAAGGCAAGTCCATCGTCGAGTACCTGCGCGGCTCCAATCCGCAGCCGGAACCTGCACTTGAAACGTTGACTGCCGTTCCGTTCAGCGCCGAAACCCGCTTGTCCGGTGTCGACTATCAGGGCCGTGTATTCCGCAAGGGCGCGGTGGATTCGCTGCTGGCGTTCCTCGGTCAACAACGCAAGGATCTGGCGCCGGCGCTGTCCCGGGAAATCGACAAGATTGCCCAGAGCGGCGGCACGCCATTGCTGGTCTGCGCCGACGGCAAACTGCTCGGTGCGATCCATCTGAAAGACGTGGTCAAACCGGGCATCCGCGAGCGTTTCGCCGAGCTGCGCAAACTGGGGATTCGCACGGTGATGGTCACCGGTGACAACCCGCTGACCGCCGCCGCGATTGCCGCTGAGGCGGGCGTCGACGATGTGCTGGCCGAAGCGACACCGGAGAAAAAACTCGCCCGCATCCGCCACGAGCAGAACGACGGTCGTCTGGTCGCCATGTGCGGCGACGGTGCCAACGATGCTCCGGCGCTGGCCCAGGCTGACGTCGGCATGGCGATGAACGATGGCACTCAGGCCGCCCGCGAAGCGGCCAACATGGTCGACCTCGACAGCGATCCGACCAAGCTGCTGGACGTGGTGCAGATCGGCAAGGAGTTGCTGGTGACCCGTGGCGCGCTGACGACCTTTTCCATCGCCAACGACGTGGCCAAGTACTTCGCGATCCTGCCGGCGCTGTTCGCTGCGATCTACCCGCAACTGGGCGTGCTGAACATCATGCACTTGAGCAGCCCGCAGAGCGCGATCCTGTCGGCCATCGTCTTTAACGCTTTGATCATTGTCGTGCTGATTCCGCTGGCCCTGCGCGGCGTGCGAGTACAGGCGGCGAGTGCGGCGGCGCTGCTGCGACGCAACCTGCTGATCTATGGCCTGGGCGGGATTCTGGTGCCGTTCGTGGGGATCAAGGCGATCGACATGCTGCTGACGGCGTTGCATCTGGTTTGAACCTGAACAGCGGTGTGCCGGGCACACCGCTTCAAGCACGAATTCGAGGATTCCGAAATGTTCACAATATTACGTCCGGCCCTGAGCCTGCTGGTGCTGATGACCCTGGTCACCGGCGTTGCCTATCCACTGGTGGTGACTGGCGTTGCCCAGGTCGCCTTCCCCGAGCAGGCCAATGGCAGCCTGGTGCGCGACACCGAAGGCAAGGTGCGCGGCTCGTCGCTGATCGCTCAGGATTTTGTCGGCGATGCGTGGTTTCATCCACGCCCTTCGGCCGGTGCCTTCGCGACTGTGTCGAGCAGCGCAAGCAACCTGGCGCCGAGCAATCCGGCGCTGGCCACTCGGGTGATCGATGATGCCAACAAGCTGCTGGTGCCCGGTCAGGGCCCGGTGCCGCTGGCGTTGTTGACCACCTCCGGCAGCGGTCTCGATCCGCACTTGCCACCGGCCGCGATTGCCTATCAACTGGCGCGTGTCGCCCACGCGCGCAACTTGCCGGTGGCGACCTTGCAGCAGTTGCTCGACGCGCACATCGAACAGCCGCTGGTGGGCCCGCCGGTGGTGAATGTGCTGGCGTTGAACATGGCGCTGGAAAAGCTGTAATGAATCCTTCAGGAAGAGAGCTTCAAGCATGAGTGACTCCGGCCGCGCCGACGCGCTGTTAGCAGAACTGCCCCGCGACGGACGCGGCCGGCTCAAGGTTTTCCTCGGCGCTGCGCCGGGTGTGGGCAAGACCTTCGCCATGCTGCAGGCCGCCCATAGCCAGCTGCGCCAGGGCGTGAAAGTCATCGCCGGTGTGGTCGAAACCCACGGCCGTGCCGAAACCGAAGCGTTGCTCGGCGGCTTGCCGCAACTGCCGCTGGTGCGTTCGGAATACCGTGGCGTGACGCTGGAGGAGATGGACCTCGACGGTCTCCTCGCCGCCAAGCCTAAACTGGTGCTGGTCGACGAACTCGCCCACAGCAACGCCCCCGGCAGTCGCCACACCAAACGCTGGCAGGACATTCAGGAACTGCTCGCCGCCGGCATCGACGTCTACACCACGGTCAACGTCCAGCACCTGGAAAGCCTCAACGATCAGGTGCGTGGCATCACCGGTGTGCAGGTGCGCGAAACCCTGCCGGACTGGGTGCTGCAGGAAGCCTACGAACTGCTGCTGATCGACCTGCCGCCCCGGGAACTGCTTGAGCGCTTGCGCGAAGGCAAAGTCTACGTGCCGGAGCAGGCCCGGGCCGCGATCGATGCGTTTTTCACTCAGACCAACCTCACCGCGTTGCGGGAACTGGCGATGCAGACGGCGGCGGCGCAGGTCGACAACGATCTGGCCCAGGGCTACCGCAAGCTCGGTCAAGCGGCGCCGGCAGTACGCGGACGTCTGCTGGTCGGCGTCGATGGCAATGCCGATGCCGAACGATTGGTGCGCCACGCCAGTCGTGTGGCTCAGCGTCGGCATTTGCCGTGGAGCCTGGTGCACGTCGACAACGGCAGCGTGCGCGACGAGCAATCACGTCTACGCCTGCAAGGCGCCCAGCAACTGGCCGAACGGCTTGGCGGTGAAGTGGTGCTGTTGCGGGCCGGCGAAGTGGCCAAGACCTTGATCCAGCACGCCACCGAGCGCCGGGCCAGTCTGGTGCTGGTCGGCCAGTCAAGGCCGAGCCTGCGTCGACGGCTGTTCGGCGGTGGACTGGCGGCGCGTCTGTTGCGTCAGTCCCACGGCCTGGAAATCAACGTGCTGGACAGCGATCACGAGCAGCACGCGCCACGCCTGCGGACGGCGCCGACGCTGGTCTGGTTCGACTATGCGCTGGCGCTGGTGGCGACCATTCTGGCCAGTGCGCTGGCGTGGGCGGTGTCCAGCGTATTGCCGTTGCCGAACATCTCGCTGGTGTTTCTTGCGGCAGTGTTGCTGGTGGCGGTGCGCAGCAGTCTGGGGCCGTCGCTGGCCTGTGCGGCGCTGTCGTTCCTGACCTACGACTTTCTGTTCATCCCGCCGAATTTTTCCTTCGCCATCCAGCGCGAAGAAGACGTGCTGACCTTGCTGTTTTTCCTGCTGATGGCGGCGCTCACCGGCAATCTGGCGGCGCGTCAGCGGCGGCAATTGCAGGCGTTGCGCGATACCCAGGAAGAGACCACCGAGCTGCTCGACCTGTCGCGCAAACTCACCGCCGCCACCGACCGTCAGGCCGTGGTCAGCGCTGCCGCCCAGCACCTCAATGGCTGGAGCGATCTGCAATTGTGCCTGCTCAACCGCGACGGGCAGGGCGGCTGGAAAGTCGAGACCGGCGGGCCGTTGCAATTCACCGAGTCGGAACGCGCCGCTGCCGACTGGGCCTGGCAACACGATCAACCGGCGGGTATGGGCACCGGCACGTTGCCGTTCGGGCGTTGGTGGTGGTGGCCATTGTCGGTGGAGGACGGGCCGCTCGCACTGCTCGGTGTGTGCGCCAAAGAAGGCCAGACATTGAGTGGCCAACGCCGGCGTCTGTTGACCGCGTTGAGCCAGCCACTGGCGCAGGCACTGGCCCGGGCGCAACTGGCCGATGATCTGGAAGCCGCGCGTTTGCATGGCGAAACCGAACAACTGCGCAGTGCTTTGCTGGCCTCGGTGTCCCACGATCTGCGCACGCCGCTGACCTCAATGCGCGGCAGCATCGACAGCCTGTTGGCCCTCGGCGAAGCGATCCCGCTGGAGGATCGCCGCGAATTGCTCGAAGGCACCCGCGATGAGGCCGAGCGTCTCGACCGTTACATTCAGAACCTGCTGGACATGACTCGCCTCGGGCATGGTGCCCTGAAGCTGGCGCGGGACTGGGTGTCGCCGGCAGACATCGTCGGCAGTGCGCTCAATCGTCTGCGCGCGGTGTTGTCGTCGTTACAGGTGAGCACCGATGTGCCGGCCGAGTTGCCGCTGCTGTTCGTCCATGCCGCGTTGATCGAACAGGCGCTGGTCAATGTGCTGGAAAACGCTGCGCGATTCTCGCCGTCCCACGGCCGTCTGCAACTGCGCGCCGGGGCGGATGACAGCGAGGTGTTTTTCTCGGTCAGCGATGAAGGGCCGGGGATTCCCGTCGATGAGCGAGCGAAGATTTTCGACATGTTCTACACCGCCGCCCGGGGCGATCGTGGCGGGCAGGGCACCGGCCTGGGACTGGCGATCTGTCAGGGCATGGTTGGCGCCCATGGCGGGCGGATCAGCGTCGGCGACGGCATCGACGGACACGGCACCTGCATCACCCTGCACCTGCCGTTGCAGACGCAACCGGGGATGGACGGTGAAGCCTGAATCCGCCTGCGCTACTCTCTTGCCAATCTTTTGTGTTGATGTGAACTCATGACTCAGACCGCGACCATTTTGGTCATCGACGAGGAACCGCAGATCCGCAAGTTCCTGCGCATCAGCCTCGCCTCGCAAGGCTACAAAGTGCTGGAGGCCGGCACCGGCGCCGAGGGGTTGGCCCAGGCGGCGCTGAACAAGCCCGACCTGCTGGTGCTCGACCTCGGCCTGCCGGACATGGACGGCCAGCAAGTGCTGCGCGAGTTTCGCGAGTGGGCCACGGCGCCGGTGCTGGTGCTGTCGGTGCGGGCCAGCGAAGGGCAGAAAGTCCAGGCGCTGGATGGCGGTGCCAACGACTACGTGACCAAACCGTTCGGCATTCAGGAGTTTCTTGCCAGGGTGCGAGCATTGTTGCGCCAGGCCCCGGCCGGAGAGGCGCAACAAGCGGCACTCGAGTTCGGCCCGCTGACGGTGGATCTGGCTTATCGCCGGGTGCTGCTCGACGGCGTCGAAGTCGCCCTGACTCGCAAGGAATACGCGGTGCTGGCGCAACTGGCGCGGCATCCGGGGCGGGTGATTACCCAGCAGCAACTGCTCAAGGACATCTGGGGGCCGACCCACACCGAGGACAGTCATTACCTGCGGATCGTCGTCGGCCATCTGCGGCAGAAACTGGCGGACGATCCGACCCGGCCACGATTCATCGTGACCGAGGCCGGTGTCGGCTATCGATTGTTGAACGAGAACAGCGTTTAGCTCTGCTCGCTCTCATAGCGATCCAGCGTATCCCGGGCAATTTCGCGGCCCAGTGCTATCAGTTCAGGCGCCTTGTAGAACTCGAAAAACCGGCACACTCGCTTCGGCACGTTGATCAGGATGTCCGGTGGATACCCGGCGATCTTGTACTGCGCCAGCGAGGTCTGCATCACCTCGAAACTCTGGTTGATCAGATCCAGTAACGACGCCGGCCCGACGTTATCGACGATGAACGAACCGGTGGCAGACTTCGGTGCGCCGTCGCGCTCGGGGGCGGCGGCCGGTTGCTGGGTTTCGGGCTCTGCGCCTTCGACCCATGGATTGATCTCGGCGGCCTCGGCGCGCAACGCTTCCTGTTCCAGTCGCAGCAGTTGCTCGGCTTGTGTGCGGCGGAACGGCATCTTCGAACCGAGTGAACTGATCAGATTGTCGAAGCGACTACGAAACGCGGCAGGGCGCTGGATCACCGGCAATTTGTAATGGCGCTGGTTGGTCGAGTTGAGATTGACCGCGATGATCAGATCGCAGTGGCTCGACACCACCGGCACGATCGGCAACGGATTGAGAATGCCGCCGTCCACCAGCATCCGGTTGCCCTGCATCACCGGGGTGAACAGGCTGGGAATCGCCGCCGAGGCGCGCATGGCCTGATGCAGGCAGCCTTCCTGAAACCAGATTTCCTGTTGATTGGTGAGGTCGGCGGCCACGGCTGTGTAGGGGATGCGCAGCTCCTCGATGTTGATTTCGCCGACGATCTTGCGGATCTGGCCGAAGACCTTTTCGCCACGGATCGCGCCGAGGCGGAAACTCACGTCCACCAGCCGCAGCACATCGAGGTAATCCAGGCCTTCGATCCAGCGTCGGTACTCGTCGAGTTTGCCGGCCGCGTAGATTCCGCCGACCACCGCCCCCATCGAACAACCGGCAATGCAGGCGATGTCGTAACCACGCCGTTCGATCTCCTCGATGACCCCGATATGGGCATAGCCCCGGGCGCCACCGGAGCCCAGCACCAGTGCGACACGCTTTTTCATCAGACTTCCTCCCCGACAGGTTTCCACAATGCACCCATCGAGGGCCGGGCTACAATCGTCAGGGTCGTTCGGGGTGGCGCTGGCGTCGTTATTTCGATACTTCATGACCCGCTGGCGTTATCTTTTGCCGTGCGGTGGATTCACGGGGCACAAGGCACTTTTTCACCACCCGAACGTCTTAACTGCACGACTGTTGACCTATCTTTGAGGTGTAAGCGATGAAAGCCTGGATCTGTGTGCCCTTGATTGCTCTGGCATTGGCCGGTTGCGCCGGCAAGACTGCCTACCGCGACAGCTGCGGCAGCCAGCTCGATGCGGCATGGCATGAGCTGGATCTGGCCAAGGCCGAGGGTTTTGCCGGAACGGTGAGTTACTCCAAGGCCCTGTCGTTGTTGACGGCGGCCAAGACCCAGCAGCAATTCGAGGGTTTCGAAGGTTGCAGCAACAAAGCCGAGAAGGCGCGTTTCTACATTCGCGAATCCCGCGCCGGGCGCTAAGCTGCTGACGTAGCGCAAGTGCAGGTGCCTTGCGCAGGTGCACACTCATGCAGCGCCATTGAATACAGGAGCAAGTAATGTCTGCGTTGGTCGACCGGTTGGTGGCTCATGTCCTGAGCCTGGAAGTCAGGCTGCTGGCCTGTCAGGCACGT
This sequence comes from Pseudomonas sp. R43(2017), assembly GCF_002112345.1. Lineage (NCBI taxonomy): Bacteria > Pseudomonadati > Pseudomonadota > Gammaproteobacteria > Pseudomonadales > Pseudomonadaceae > Pseudomonas > Pseudomonas sp. R43(2017). The sequence continues at coordinate 131,327 of NZ_NEHJ01000006.1, read as the reverse complement.
TTGACCGCCCGGACCGACCCTGAGGCGCTGCATGATTTGCGAACCACCGTGCGCCGCTTGCGCAGCCTGTTGCGGCCATTGCGCGGTTTGCCCGGTGTCGAGCAACTGGAAGATGCGGCGGCCGGTGTCGGGCAAGTGACCACGCCATGGCGCGACCGCGAGGTGCTGGCGGCGTACCTGCTTGGACATGGCCAGCCTGAGGCTGCGCAGCGGCGCATGGCGCAGATGGCCGAGGCTTATCCGGCATTGGCGGCGAGTGCGGAAGTGGCTTCGCTGCTGATGATCCTCGATGCCTTCCCGCGTTTCCTGCGGGCGTCCCAGCGTCAGGGATTGCTCGATGATCTGGACAAGCGCATCGAAAAACGCCTGGGCAAACAATGGAAAAACCTCGACGTGGCGCTGCACGATCCGGCCCACGACCGCCATCGCCTGCGCCTGCTGATCAAGCGTGTGCGCTACGGTATCGAGGCTTATCCCGAACTCGATCGCCTGCCAAAACCCGCGTTGGAGCGCCTGAAGTCCGCACAGGGTGCGTTGGGTGACTGGCACGATTGCTGGCAATGGCTGGCGAAGGCCGAGCAGGAAGCGGATCTGCAACCCTGCGTCGCCACCTGGCAGGCCACCATGATCAAGGCCGAAAGCAAGGCTGACCGGGTGCTGGAAAAACTCAGCGCCGCCTGCTTCAAATCCTGAATCCCTCTACAGCTCGGCGCGGCTGTCTTATCTGTCAGTCTCTTTGACCGGAATGGACGCTGCGCCGCTCTGCCGCGCTGGTTAAGATCCGGTCATTCCCTTTTTCGTGTCCGAGGTTCCCATGCGCTTCTGCGATCTGATCGATGCTGTCCGCCGTCAACCGGAGGTCACCATTCCGGCCGAGTGGGGCCAGGGTCGGGCCAGTTTTGGCGGGTTGGTTGCCGCACTGCAATTTGAAGTGATGCGCGCCCGGGTGCCAGCCGATCGACCGGTACGTTCGCTGGCGATCACCTTCGTCGGCCCGGTCGAGCCTGAAGTGCCGGTGAGCTTCGAGGTCGAGGTGTTGCGTGAAGGCAAAGCGGTCATTCAGGTGCTGGGACGCGCCGTACAGAACGGCCAGGTGGTGACGATGGTGCAAGGCAGCTTCGGTGCTTCGCGCCCTTCGGAAGTGGCGGTTGAAGCCTATCCGGCACCCGAGATGAAACATTGGGACGATTGCCAGGAACTGCCCTACATCAAAGGCGTGACCCCGGAGTTCATGCGCCATCTGGCGATGCGCTGGAGTGTCGGCGGCATGCCGTTCACCGGCATTCAATCGCGGCTGATGGGCGGCTGGGTGCGCTTGCGTGGGGATGTGAAGGAAGAGCCGGTCAACGAGGCGCATCTGCTGGCGCTGGTTGATGCCTGGCCGCCTGCGCTGTTGCCGTATCTGAAGAAACCGGCGCCGGGCAGCACGCTGACCTGGACCATCGAATTCGTTCAGCCTTTACACGATTTGAGCACGCTGGACTGGTGCCAGTATCTGGCGGACATCGAGTACGCCGCCGACGGTTATGGTCATGTCGCCGCCAAACTGTGGAGCGCCCAGGGAGAACTGATCGCCATGAGCCGGCAGACGGTGACGATCTTCGCCTGACTCAATGCCGGCGGTGCCGTTCACGCCAGGCGCGGTACCAGCCGCCGCTGAGCAGAAAGCGCGGGAAGGTCAGAAACTGCTCGACCAGCAGGCGCGATACCGCGTCCTTGCGATCACTGAACGGCTCGGAGGCTTGCGCCTCCAGGCTGTGGCCGTGGCGCTGCAGACCCAGCGCCGCGACGATCCCGATCACGCCAATCACCACGCTCGCCAGACTCAGACTGAACACGCCCGAGACGATCAGCAAAAACGCGACGATGAACAGCGGCACGGCAATCAAGTGCAGCACCAGATTGGTCGGGTGCTGGTGATTGGCCGGGTACGCGCGCCATTGCCATGCGGGAAGGTTGGGGTGACGTTTGCCCATGTTGTTGCTCCTCAATCCATGTTCGATTCATGGTTGAAGAATAGGCCCGGGCAGCCAGGGCGGCGAATCAAGGTTGGCTATTGCAGTGATAGGGACAATGGCCATTCCTGATGTTGCCCCCTAGAGCTTCAGCTGACCGATCGCCTTGTTCAGTTCCCCGGCCAGCGTCGCCAGCTCGTTACTGGTGGTCGCCGAATCCACGGTCTGCTGCACGGTGTTCTCGGTCACATCACGAATGCTCACCACCGCGCGGTTCATCTCTTCGGCCACCTGGCTCTGCTGTTCCGCCGCTACCGCAATCTGCGTATTGCTCTCGCGCATCTGCGCCACCGCGCCGGTGATTTCCGCCAGCGCTTCGCCGGCCTCTTGCGCCTGTTGCACGCAGTCGTCGGCCTTGTACGAACTCTCCTGCATGAAATCCACCGCATCGCGAGTACCAGCCTGCAACGCCGAGACCATGGTGGTGATTTCATCGGTGGAGGTTTGCACACGTTTCGCGAGGTTGCGCACCTCGTCGGCGACCACCGCGAACCCGCGACCCATTTCCCCGGCACGGGCCGCTTCGATGGCGGCGTTGAGCGCCAGCAGATTGGTCTGCTCGGCGATGCTGTGGATCACGCTGACCACGCCGTTGATTTTCTGACTGTCTTCGGCCAGACGCTGGATCATCTCGGCCGTCTGCTGCACGCCGCTGGACAGGCCGGCAATCGAATGCTGGACGCGGGTGACGACTTGCTGACCGCTGCCGGCCAGACCGTCGGCAGTCTGCGACAAGTCGCGCGTGGCACCGGCGTGCTGGGCGATGTGGTAGACGGTGGCGGTCATTTCGTTGATCGCCGTGGCGGCCTGATCGGTTTCGCTCTGCTGGCCGAGCATGCCGTGGCGCACCTCGTTCATGCTCGACGCCAGCCGCGCTGCGCCGACGTCCAGTTGCCGCGCGGTGTTGGCCACGGTGGTGACCACGCGCTGGTAGCCGGCCTGCATCGCGTTGAAGGCATTGGCCATCTGACCGACTTCGTCCTTGCAGGCCAGCGGCACCCGGGCCGAAAGGTCGCCGGTTTTTTCCACGTGCAGCATCACATCCTTGAGCGTGTTGAGCTGGCTGAGCAGAAAGCGGATCAGCAGCTGCGAAGCACCGAGCATCGCCAGCATCAGGATGAACACCGCCACCGCGTAGTTGGCGAAGCGTTCGCTGAACACCTGGCTGAGGCTCGGGGCGTAGGCAATCACGGCGACCTGCTGGCCATCGGCACGGCTGAACACCTCGGCGCCGAGCAGCGGGTTTTCGCCGAACAACGGCAGGTGACTGATCTCGATCCAGCCGTTGCTGTCGGTGATCTCCAGCAGCGGCTGATCGCTGAGGCGCGGGGCTTCACCGCGTTTGAACGTCAGCACTTGATCGGATTTGGGCAGCGCCTGTCCGGCCGGCCAGGCCTTGAGCAACTGCGCCTGGGCCTGTACGGAGGCCTGCGCGGCGTGGCTGCGAGCCTGTTGTTCGAGCTGTACGGCGTACAGCACCAACAACAGGGTGGTGACGAAGGCGACCGCATTGACCGCCCAGAATTTGTATTTCAGCGAGATATTGCTAAGCCAGGCACCCATGGAGGTCTTCTCTGATAGCGGAAACAGTTTTGGCAAGGTGCCATTATTGTGCCGCTACGCAGGTGTCCGGATCTTGATATGCATCAACAGTTGATGCATCTGAATTGGCTCAGGGCAGGGCGGGCAGTCTGTAAAATGCCCGGGCGCATGCAGTGGTATGGGCTGCGAGATCTTCCTCGGTTTCGCCCCGATGCAGCGCCACTTCACGCAGCACTTCGGTCAGAAACGCCGGCTCGTTTCGTCCGTTTTTCGGCTTCGGTCGCAGTGTGCGCGGCAGCAGATACGGCGCATCGCTTTCCAGCATCAGGCGACCCCGTTTGATCTCCTTCACCAGCGGATGCAAATGGGTGCCGCGACGCTCATCGCAGATCCAGCCAGTGATGCCGATGTGCAGATCCAGATCGAGGTAGCTGAACAACGCTTTCTGCTCGCCGGTGAAGCAATGCACCACGGCGGCAGGCAATTGGTCACGAAAATCGCGGAGGATTTCCAGCAGGCGCTGGCTCGCGTCACGTTCGTGCAGGAACACCGGCAGTTGCAGTTCCACGGCCAGGGCCAGATGTTCTTCGAGGACTTTTTCCTGCTGCGGGCGCGGGGAAAAATCGCGGTTGAAATCCAGCCCGCATTCACCCACCGCCACCACGTTCGATTCCTTCAGCAGAGCGCGCAGACGCCGTGCACTTTCAGCGTTCCAGTCACTGGCCGAATGTGGATGGATACCGGCGGTGGCGTACAGTCGCTGGCCGTCCGCATCCAGTTGCCGGCACAGTTCCAGTGCCTGTTCGCTGCCCTCGACACTGGTGCCGGTCAGCACCAGTTGGCAGACCCCGGCAGCGTAGGCGCGGTCGAGCACGGCCTGATGTTTGTCGGCGAAACTGGGGTTGGTCAGGTTGACGCCGATATCGATGAGTTGCATGGTGCTACCTCGGGCCGAAGGCCGGAAAGCATATCAGAGCAGTAGATTTAAAAGAAAAACCAAGAACTACAACGGCTTATGGCTGTCTGTTGAGGCCGCGAGGCAACACGGGGTGGCGCGGTTGCCATCACTGTGCCAGTCTCTCGCACTTTATCAGCGCTCCAGGCGCTCTGTTTTCGTCGGTGTTTTTGCGACCGTTCAGCGGCAAAAAACGCCCCGTATTCTTTCCGGAGAGTGGATGGTTCGTCCCTCGGTTTTGCTCCTGCTGTGTGGTTCGTTGCTGCTGCCGTTGACGGCGGTTGCGCGCCTGCCCGGGCCGCTGCAAGCCGTGCCGGCCGCCAAGGTCCGCGACCTGACCGAGATTCGCAGCAGCCGTGTATTGCGAGTGCTGGTCAACCAGAGCCGCAATAGCTCCGGCGAAGTCCAGGGCCAGACCATCGGCGTCGAATATCACCGTTTGCGCGCCTTCGAGCAGTACCTCAATGGCCACGCTCGTGACGGCCAGGAAATTTCCCTCAAGATCATTCCCAAAGCCAAGGATCAGTTACTCGGCGCGCTACAGCGTGGCGAAGGTGATCTGGTGGCCCCGGGCGAACTGCTCGACCTGCAACCGGGCCACGCGGTCGCCAGTAGCGAGCCGATCGCCAGCAATGTGCCGCTGGTGCTGGTCGGCATCAAGGGCGAAAAGCGCTACACCAAGGTCGAGCAACTGGCCGGCAAAACCCTGGCGCTGCCCACCGGCAGTGCGGCGGGGGACGCGGTCAGTCAGCTCAACCAGAAACTGGCGCTGCACAAACTGGCGCCGATCAAGATCGAATGGGTCGATCCTACGTTGGCCGTCGAGGACGTGCTGGAAATGGTCCAGGGTGGCATCTTCCACCTGACCATCGTCGAGCAACCGATTGCCGAGCGCTGGGGCAAGATCCTGCCAAAGCTGCGCTTCGACCGGCAGTTGATGATCAGCGAACCGGGCGAGGAATACTGGTTCGTGCGGCGTGATGCCTCGATGCTGCGGGCGAGCATCGACCGCTTCCTGACCGGCTACAAGACGCCGTCGAACGAAGACGCGGCGTTTCTGCGGATCTACCGTCGTCTCTATCAAGTCCACTATCCATTGGCCAAGGCTGACCGCCAGCGCCTGGAAAAACTGCGTCCGACCCTGCAAAAGCATGCCGAAGCGCAGAACATGGACTGGCTCAATCTGGCTGCGCTGGCGTTCAAGGAATCCGCACTGCAACCCAGTGCGCGCGGTGGCGGCGGACCGACCGGGCTGATGCAGATCACGCCGTCCGCCGCGCAGCGGGTCGGCGTCAACAACATCCAGAATCTCGATGCGAATGTGCAGGCCGGAGCCAAGTACCTGGCGATGATCCGCCGCAAGTTCTTCAACAGCCCCAAACTCAACGAGCGCGAGCGCATGGCGTTCACCTTGGCTGCCTACAACATCGGCCCGGAACGTGTGCAGGGCATGCGTGCCGAGGCCCGGCGCCGCGGGCTTAACCCGAACCAGTGGTTCTTCCAGGTCGAGCGCATCGCCATGGAGCAGGTGGGTATGGGCGCCGTCAGCTATGTTAATAGTGTGAACAAGTATTACTTGGCGTTCGACCGGGAGCGTGAGTCGTTGGAGCCCCGGGGACAGAAAGTTGTCTCACGCAAATGATCAAATAAATTGATTGTTATGGCGGAATATTTGCGCTTTTAACATAAATTTAACTGATTAATATGGCGGCCAACCAACAAGCACTTCTCCAACAAGGAATACAAACATGAGCTCTCTGATCAACAAGGTCCTGTTCACCCGCGCCGGCTACGGTCTGACCATTCTGCGCATTGCCGTCGGCGTGATCTTCGCCGCCCACGGTTCGCAAAAACTCTTCGGCCTGTTTGGTGGCTACGGCCTGGCCGGCACCGCGCAATACATGGAAAGCATCGGCCTGACGCCTGGTTACCTGATGGCGACCCTGGCGGGCGGTACTGAATTCTTCGCCGGTCTGGCATTGATCATCGGCCTGCTGGTGCGTCCGGCGGCACTCGGTCTGACCTTCCTGTCGCTGGTGGCGATCTTCACCGTGCACATCAGCAACGGTCTGTTCATGGCCAACAACGGTTACGAGTTCGCCCTGGCTCTGCTCGGTGGCAGCCTCGCGGTAATGATCGAAGGCGCCGGCAAACTTTCGGTAGACCGCGCCATCGCCGGTTAACCGCTCTGGTTCAAGCAAAAGGCCCGCATTGTGCGGGCCTTTTTTGTTGCGGCTGATTCTTGACACTCGCTGGTCACGTTCTCTAGGATGCCGCTCATGCGCCGATTTAAACAGCTACTTGCGGGGCGCCAGGTGACTATTCTTCAGTTGCCGTCAGAAGCCGGAACAGGGCTTCGAAATACCGCTAAAGCGCTGGTTCGGTGTTGCCTCTCACCTGCCATGCAGACTTTTGAGGCAGAGACACGACACGATGAATGCACTTCGCCCTCCAGCACGTCCCGCGCCGATCACCGCGCATATCACCCAGCGCAATCCAAAAATCCTGCTTGGCGGTAAACATCAGCCGACGCTGTTGCGTTATCTCGATGGCTGGCCACGTCGCAGCGGCGGTCCTGCCGCATTCCTGATCCAGTTCGTTGAAGACGGCGAGTCGCTGGCGCGTTTTGCCGATGACAGTTTCGACCTGGCGGTGATCCAGTCGCCCAGCGCTGAAGACGCTCCGGAAATGATCCATCAACTGACCCGCGTTGCCCGCCAGGGTCTGATTGCCCGGCGCTGAGCGTCAGGGATAGTCGATCGCCACGATATAAACGAATTGCTCGCCGGTTGGCGTCTGGACCCGCACTTCGGCGTCCAGCGCCTTGCCGATCAGGGCACGGGCCAGCGGCGAGTCGATGCTGATCAGGCCCAGTTTCAGATCCAGCTCGTCCGGGCCGACGATGCGGTAGCGCGACTGTTTGCCGTCCTCATCTTCGATGGTCACCCAGGCGCCGAAGTAGACCTTGTTCGGATCGCTCGGTTTTTCGCTGACCACCTTCAGCGCCTCGAGGCGCTTGGTGAGAAAACGCACGCGGCTGTCGATCTCGCGCAGCATCTTCTTGCCGTAGGTGTACTCGGCATTTTCCGACCGATCGCCTTGAGCCGCCGCTTCGCTAACCGACTGCGTCACCTGTGGCCGACGTACGTGCCACAACTCATGGAATTCGGCGCGCATCCGCGCTTCACCTTCGGGGGTGATCAGCGCGGTGCCAGCGGTGCGGGGAGGGCGATAACGGCTCATGGCAACTTCTTGTGGTATTGAGGGCTGGAGTCTATCAACCCTCGCGCAGCACTGTCAGCGGGCTCGCATTCAGTGCCCGACGGGTGCCGAACACGCCGGCGCCACCGATCAGGGCCGCACCGATCAACGGTAGTACCAGCAACCATGGATGCGGGTGCCAGGGTAGATCGAATGCGAAGCGATACAACACCAGGCTCACCACTTCCGTACCAATGGCCGCCAGCAATCCGCTGACCGCGCCAAGCAGGCCGAACTCTATCCGCCGCGCCTTGACCAGCAACTGCCGTTCCGCCCCCAGCGCACGCAACAGTGCGCCTTGGCGAATGCGTTCATCGAGCGTGGCCTGCAACCCGGAAAACAGCACCGCCATCCCGGCCGCCAACACAAACAACAACACGTACTCCACCGCCAGGGTGACCTGGGCGAGGATGCTGCGCAGCTGTTCGAGCAAGGCTTCGACCTGCAGGATGGTCACCGCCGGGAATGTTCGCGACAGCTCGACGATCTGCTGGTCGTGACCGGGCGCCAGATAGAAGCTGGTGAGGTAGGTCGCCGGTAGATCTTTCAACGTGCCGGGCTGAAAGATCATGAAGAAGTTCGGCTGGAAGTTGTCCCAGTTGATTTCTCGCAGGCTGGTGACCTTCGCTTCGCGATTGACTCCGCCAACGGTAAACACGAGGTGATCGCCGAGTTTGAGCTTGAGGCTTTCGGCAACCTTGCCTTCCACCGACACGCCCGGAACATCGTCCTGTGGCTGATCTTTCCACCACTCACCGGCGGTGAGCTTGTTGCCCGCCGGCAGGTCGGCCGCCCAGGTCAGGCTCAGGTCACGCTGGATCGCCCGGTCGCCGGCCGAATCCTTGCTGACGATCTGTTGCACCGCTTCGCCATTGATGCTGATCAGCCGTCCCGGCACCACCGGGTACAACGGCGCGGCCTGGGCCGAGACATTGATCAGGTGATCGGTGAAGGCCTGTTTGTCCGCCGGCAGGATGTTCAGGGCGAAATAGTTGGGAGCATTTTTCGGCAGCTGGTTTTGCCAGGTGTCGAGCAATTCACCGCGCAACAGTGCAATCAACGCCATGGACAGCAGGATCAGACCGAATGCCAGGGACTGCCCGGCCGCCGCGAGAGGGTGACGCAGCAACTGGCCCAGACCGAGGCGCCACGGCAGCGATGCGCGAGCCAGCAGGCGACGCAGACTGTTGAGCAGCAGCAACAGCAATCCACCCAGGACCAGCGCAGCGACCACGCCACCGCCGAGCAAGGCAAACGTCAGCAGCAGATCCAGGCTCAGGCGCCACATGATCAGCCCTAGCGCGCCGAGTGCCGCGCCATAGACCATCCAGGTGCTCGACGGAATTGGCAGCATGTCGCGGCGCAACACTCGCAACGGCGGCACACGGCCGAGGGCGGCGAGCGGCGGCAGAGCAAAACCGGCCAGCGCCACCAGCCCGGTGCCGATCCCCGCGAGCGCCGGAAGCAAGCCACCCGGCGGTACGTCGGTCGGCAACAGATCATGCAGCAGCGCAAACAATCCCAACTGAGCAAGCCAGCCAAGCAGGGCGCCGCTGAGGCTGGCGAACAGGCCGAGTACCGCCAGTTGCAGGCTGAACAGCACCATGGTTTCCCGGCGTGACAGTCCCAGGCAGCGGAGCAGGGCGCTGGCATCGAAACGGCGGCTGGCGAAGCGATTCGCCGACAGCGCCACCGCTACGCCGGCCAACAGCACGGCGACCAGACTGGCCATGTTCAGATAGCGCTCGGCCTTGCCCAGTGCGCCGCCAATCTGCCGGTTGCCGTCGCGGGCATCCTGAATCCGCTGGTTGGCGGCAAGGCCCGGTTTGATCAGTTGACGATAGGTTTCCAGCGCGTTGGGTTCGCCGCGCCACAATTCGCGGTAGCTCACCCGGCTGCCGGGCTGGACCACGCCGGTCGCGGCGAGGTCGTCGAGGTTGATCAGCACCCGTGGCGTCAGGCTGTAGAAGTTGCCGGCGCGATCCGGTTCGTAAGTCAGCACCCTTGTCAGTTTCAGCGTCTTCATGCCGACGTCGATGCTGTCGCCGATCTTCAGGTCCAGCGCCGTGAGCAGGCGCGATTCGACCCAGGCTTCTCCAGGTTGTGGTTCGCCACCGGACGTTTCGGCAGCAAACGGTGCCGGGGCACTTTTCAGTTCGCCACGCAGCGGATAGGCACGGTCGACCGCCTTGATGCTCGACAACTGAATGCCGTTGTCGGTGGCGATGACGCTGGAGAATTCAACGATCTGTGCATGGTCGAGGCGCAAATCGGTGCCGCTTCTGATTTGCTCCGGCCGTGCGGGGGAGCTGCCTTCGAGCACCAGATCCGCGCCGAGAAACTCGGTAGCGCGCAAGGTCATCGCACCATTCAGGCGGGCGCCGAAGTAGCCGATGGCAGTACTTGCCGCCACGGCCACCAGCAAGGCGAAGAACAGCACCCGCAACTCCCCGGCGCGGGCATCGCGCATGAGCTGGCGCAGGGCAAGGCTGAAGAGGCGCAACAGCGGCAGACGTGCCATCAAGGCTCCAGGGGGGCGACCAGCAGGCCGGCTTCAAGTCGGATCAGGCGCCGGCAGCGATGGGCCAGGCGTTCGTCGTGAGTCACCAGCACCAGGGTGGTGCCGCGTTCCTTGTTCAGTTCGAACAGCAGGTCGCTGATGCGCTCGCCGGTGTGGCTGTCGAGGTTGCCGGTGGGTTCGTCGGCGAACAGCACGTCCGGCTCGGCGGCAAAGGCCCGGGCGATGGCGACGCGCTGTTGTTCACCACCGGAGAGCTGGCGCGGCGAGTGCGTCAGGCGCTGGCCGAGACCGACCCGTTGTAGCAATTCGGTGGCGCGACCACGGGCGTCTTTGCGGCCATCGAGCTCCAGCGGCAGCATGACGTTTTCCAGGGCATTGAGACTGTCGAGCAACTGGAACGACTGAAAGACAAAGCCCACGTGCTCGGCACGGATGCGCGCGCGCTGGTCTTCGTCGAGATTGCTCAGGGACTGGCCGGCGAGAACGACTTCGCCGCTGCTCGGCAGATCGAGGCCGGCGAGCAGGCCGAGCAGGGTGGATTTGCCGGAACCGGACGCGCCGACGATGGCCAGGCTGTCGCCCTTGTTCAGTTCCAGGCTGAGTTCGTGCAGGATGGTCAGTTCACCTTCCGCGCTGGGAACCACTTTGCTAAGGTTCTTCGCGGTGAGAATGCTTGCGCCCATGGAGAATCCGATGCGTGTGTGGTTTTTGAGTGCTGGCCTGGCCTTGATGTGCATGGCCCAGAACGCAGCGGCGGGTACAGTCCTGATCGTTGGCGATAGTATCAGCGCCGGTTTCGGACTGGATACCCGGTTGGGGTGGGTGTCGTTGCTCGAGCAGCGGCTCAAGTCCGAAGGTTTTGACGATAAAGTGGTCAACGCCTCCATCAGCGGCGACACCAGTGCCGGAGGCCAGGCGCGGCTGCCGGCGCTGCTTGCAGAGCATAAACCGGAGCTGGTGATCCTCGAGTTGGGGGGCAACGATGGCCTGCGCGGAATGCCGCCGACGCAATTGCAACAAAATCTTGCCTCGATGATCGACAGCTCTCGCCAAAGCGGTGCCAGGGTGCTGTTGCTCGGCATGCAACTGCCGCCCAATTACGGCAAGCGCTACACCGATGCCTTTGCCGAGGTCTACGGCAAGCTGGCCGAGGAGAAAAAGATCCCGCTGGTGCCGTTTTTCCTCGAGGGTGTGGGCGGGCATCCGGACTTGATGCAGGCCGATGGTCTGCACCCGGCAGCCGGGGCTCAGGGCAAGTTGCTGGAAAATGTCTGGCCGACGCTAAAACCGCTGTTATGAGGCTTTTCTAGCGGCAGGCTTTCGGCTAATGTGGCGCCCCCCTAAATGGAGCCCCCGATGTCGCGTTCTGCCTGGTCCCTGTTTGCCTACCAACTGATCGAGCCTGACGAACAGCTGGATCTGTTCGCCTGCCAGGAAGTGCGGGTGCATCTGGTGACCCGTCAACTGGAGCTCGGTGGCTCGGCTGACCGGACCCTTTGCGGCAGTCTGCTGCCGGCGCAACCGCGCTGGTCCAGCGTGGATCGCCGGGTGTTTCAGGATCAGCGCCTGTGCTCGCTGTGCCGGGCGATTCTCGAATCGCAGAAGCGTGGCACCTCGCCGATCTGGCCCGAGCTACGTTTCGAGCTTTAAGCACGCGCACCTGCCGGACACCGTCCGGTCTGGCGACAGCTTCAATTATGAAGACTGCTGCCAGCCCATCGGCGCATCTCCCCGAATTCCCTGGGCGCGGTGTACAATCGCGTTCTTATACCCTTGTCGATCTTGCGAAGGATTCTCCGGATGTTGCCGCGTTTCCCTGCCGTCACCCGCTGCCTGTCTCTTGCCGCCCTGTGTGTGGCCGGTCCCGTTGCCGCCCTGGAGTTTCCCCTGCCACCACCTGGTGAAGACATCATCGGCCAGGTGCAGGTGATCAAGGCCAAATACGAAGACACCTTTGCCGATCTGGGCACCACCTACGATCTGGGTTATTCGGAAATGGTCGCAGCCAACCCGGGCGTCGATGCCTGGCTGCCGGGCGCCGGCACCGAAGTGGTCCTGCCGACCCGTTTCATCCTGCCGCCGGGTCCGCGTGAAGGCATCGTGATCAACCTTGCCGAGTACCGTCTCTACTACTACCCGAAAGGCCGGAACGTGGTGTACACCTTCCCGCTGGGTATCGGTCGCGAAGGCTGGGGCTCGCCAATCGCCCACACCACGATCACCGCCAAAACGCCGAATCCGACCTGGACACCACCCGCCTCGATCAAGGCCGAACACGCCGCCGATGGCGATCCGCTGCCGAACGTAGTGCCGGCCGGCCCGGACAACCCGCTGGGTCCGTTCAAGTTCACCCTGGGCACGCCGGGCTACCTGATCCACGGTTCGAACAAGAAGTTCGGTATCGGCATGCGCACCAGCCACGGCTGCTTCCGCATGTTCAACAACAACGTGCTGGAAATGGCCAGCATGGTGCCGGTGGGGACTTCGGTCCGAATACTCAACGACGCGTACAAGTTCGGTCGCAGTGGCGGCAAGATCTACCTGGAAGCGCACACGCCGATCGACGACAAGGGCAACCCGTCGGTGGTCGACAAGCACACCGCCGTGATCAACGCGATGCTCAAGCGTGAAGACATCACCAACAACCTGCGCATGAACTGGGATGTGGTGCGTGATGTGGTGGCGGCGGAAGATGGCCTGCCAACCGAAATCGGCACACCGAACACCTCGGCGCCGATCGTTTCCAGCGCACCGATCGACCTGCAACAGTAAGCCGGAAAACAGAACCCGCCGATGCTTGCGCGTCGGCGGGTTTTTTATTGCATGAAGAAAATTTCAGGCAAAAAAAAGCCGACCCGAAAAACGGGTCGGCTTGATAACAATCCCGAAGGACTATTACTTGCGGCTAGCTTTTTCCAGCATGCGCAGAGCACGCTCGTTAGCTTCGTCAGCAGTCTGTTGTGCTTTTTGAGCAGCAGCCAGAGCTTCATCAGCTTTACGGTAAGCTTCGTCTGCACGAGCCTGGGAGCGAGCAGCTGCGTCTTCAGTAGCGGTCAGACGTGCTTCGGTTTCTTTCGATGCGCTGCTGCAACCGGTAGCCAGAACTGCGGCCAGAGCCAGAGCAGAGAATTTCAGAACGTTGTTCATCGTGTTCCCCTTCAAGGACTTTCAATTAAGTGGCTGTCTCCTCCGATTGAGGAAATAGCCGGCGTACATACTACCCATTACTTGTAGTAAGTAAACTGACGTAAGGCAAGAAGCAAAAAAAATTGTAGGCGTTGATTCTTTTTCGAGCAACTTTTAACCGGGCTGTATAAAAAATATTCAGCTGTAACGCCCGTCGTGAGCGAGTTATTGAGAAAAAGTTCCCGTTGTCGGGTGCTGTTTTGCAGGTAGTGGCTAGAGTCTGCCTATATGGGTTCGTCTACACTTTTGTTCCGATTTTGCGTGACAGCTCGCATATCTTTGTCCATGTTCAGGTGACTTTAAAAAACCAGGCACGTCTTAAGTCTCAACATCCGGCGATGTTCAGCCTTTCGGTGCGGGACAAGGTTCTCCCGACCCGGTCCTGAGTCCACCGGAACTGCCCCGTCAATCAGCCTGATGACGAGTGCGCCTTGAGCATTTTCGTCATTGGTGCCTACTATTTGATACGTGCTCGGGTTGCGCGAGATCGGTGCGGTTCTTCTCGGTGTCCATCAGGCACGGGGTGGCGTAGATGTTCCTTCGCCGGGAAAACATCGGTAAGGTAGGGGTCAGCATTCGAGACCCGCGAGGAGTAGTGATGAGCGAGGCGTTGTCCATCCACCATGACCAGGCTGGTCATCAGTTCGAGACCAATGTGGACGGTCATCGTGCCTACCTGACCTATATGGATCTGGGGAAACAGACCCTGGATATCTACCGCACCTTCGTGCCCAACGCATTGCGTGGCCGAGGCATCGCGGCAGCCCTGACCGAGCGGGCACTGCAGTACGCCGATGAAATGGGCTACACGGTCATCCCGTCGTGCTCCTACGTGGAGCGCTACATGGAGCGTCATCAGCGGCGCACTGCCAAGATCTGACTGACCTCACACCGCACACACAAAAACGCCGGGCAATGCCCGGCGTTTTTTATGCCTGCGAAACGGCTGTCAGCCGCGCTGACGTTTCGGCAGTACGTCCTTGAGCTTGGCGTGCATGCTGCGCAAGGTGTTTTCGGTGGCCGACCAGTCGATGCAGGCATCGGTGATCGAAACGCCGTATTGCAGGTCTGCGAGGTCTTTCGGAATCGCCTGGCAGCCCCAGTTCAGGTGACTCTCGACCATCAGGCCGATGATCGACTGGTTGCCTTCGAGGATCTGGTTGGCGACGTTCTCCATCACCAGCGGTTGCAGGGCCGGATCCTTGTTGGAGTTGGCGTGGCTGCAATCGACCATGATGTTCGGCTTGATTTTCGCCTTGTTCAGCGCCTGCTCGCACAGGGCGACGCTGACCGAATCGTAGTTCGGCTTGCCGTTGCCGCCGCGCAGTACCACGTGACCGTAGGCGTTGCCCTTGGTGGTGACGATCGACACGCCACCTTCCTGGTTGATGCCCAGGAAACGGTGCGGGCTGGAGACCGACTGCAAGGCGTTGATCGCCACGGTCAGGCCGCCGTCGGTGCCGTTCTTGAAACCGACCGCCGAGGACAGGCCGGAAGCCATTTCGCGGTGGGTCTGGGATTCGGTGGTGCGGGCGCCGATGGCCGACCAGCTGATCAGATCCTGCAGGTACTGCGGAGAGATCGGGTCGAGGGCTTCGGTCGCGGTCGGCAGGCCTTTCTCGGCCAGGTCCAGCAGCAACTGGCGACCGATGTGCAGACCGTCCTGGATCTTGAACGAGTCATCCAGGTACGGGTCGTTGATCAGGCCTTTCCAGCCGACGGTGGTCCGCGGTTTTTCGAAGTACACGCGCATGACCAGATACAAGGTGTCCGACACTTCCGCCGCCAGCACCTTCAGGCGGTCGGCGTATTCGTGGGCAGCCTTGATGTCGTGGATCGAGCAAGGCCCGATGACCACGAACAGACGGTGGTCGGTGCCATCGAGAATATTGCGGATGACTTCGCGACCCTTGGTGACGGTGCGCAGGGCAGCGTCGCTCAGAGGGATATCACGCTTGAGCTGATCGGGAGTGATCAGGGTCTCGTTGGAAGCGACGTTCAGGTCGTTGATCGGTAAATCAGCCATCGGTTACTCGTCAGGTCACGGGTGCCGGCCGCCAGCGATCCCCGCGCGGCGGAGCACAGCAGATTTAAGCGCGTCGGGGAGCCGAACCTTAGCGCGTCAGGCGCCTGTCGACAATGGGCAAGTCACTGTTCAGTCCAGTACTGGCTGCGCAAAAGCCTTGCGAACGGTGTCGTGGGAGAACTCGTCGGCGTGTTGTTCGACCCATTGCAGGGCCAGGGCCTGAATATCCTGTAGGTCGTCGTGCGCGTCGTTGAGTCGGCAATAGCGTTCGATCTGACACACCTGCTCACCCATTCGGGCGCTGAACAGGGTCTGCTCGTCGGTGAAGGCGATGCCCACCAGATAGCCTTTCTTGCGTCGCAGGCACCAGGCCACGTAGCCCGGATAACAGATGTCGGCATTGAGGGTCGGCATGCGCACTTGCAGCGCGGTGCCATGACGCCAGGCGCGGTGGTAATTGCAAGCGATGCCGCCGAGGCTGATAGTGTGCAGCTGTTGCCGCGAAATACACTCAGGTTTGAGCAACGTTAATTCGACGGGCACATCATCCGGATGAGGAATAAACCGTCCCATGAGCACAGACTCCCTGTGTCGGCCATCTGACATTGTTTCCCCCAGTATAGTGTTCGAATCCGAACTGACCGATTTCGACGCCGACCAACGGCTGCTGGCGATGAGCGGCGTTTCGCTGGTGATCTTCACCAGTGTCGGCTGCGCCAGTTGCCGTTATGCCCGCGAGGTTCTGCCGGGGCTGGATCTGGCAGTCGATCGCCTGTGCTGGATCGACGCCGGCGACAATGGTGGTCTGGTCGAGCGTTATCAGGTCTTTCATTTGCCGGCGCTGTTCGTGGTGCGCGACGGCGAGTTCTTTGGGGCAGTACACACGCGTCTGAATGCCGCTGAGCTCAACGCAGCCGTGGCGCAGGCGCTGGATCGAATTGCAGAGGAGTTGCCGTGATGGGGGCAGTCGTCAAGAAGCCGGTGGTAGGGATAATCGGCACCGGCGCAATCGGAGGGTTCTACGGTTTGATGCTGGCCCGGGCCGGATTCGATGTGCACTTTTTGCTGCGCAGCGAGTTTTCCGCGGTCGCTGAGCGCGGCTTGCAGGTGGACAGCGCGGTTCACGGCACACTGACGCTGAACCCGGTGCAGGCCTATTCATCGGCTGAGGACATGCCGCCCTGTGACTGGTTGCTGGTTGGCGCCAAGACCACCAGCAACGCTGGCCTGGCGCCGTCGATCATTCAGGCGGCGAAACCCGACGCGAAAGTGCTGGTGCTGCAGAACGGCCTCGACGTCGAAGACAGTCTGCGGGCGTTGCTGCCCGATTCCCTGCACTTGCTGGGCGGCCTGTGCCTGATCTGCGTTCATCGGGAAGGTCCGGGCCACATCACCCATCAGGCGCTGGGGGCGGTGAACGTCGGTTATCACAGCGGCCCGGCAGCCGATGATGCGGCGCGCATGGCGGTCGTCGAGGAGGGCGTCGGTCTGTTCCGTGCCGCCGGCATCGACTCCCAGGCCATGCCGAACCTGCATCAGGCGCGCTGGCAGAAACTGGTCTGGAACATTCCCTACAATGGTCTTTCGGTGTTGCTCGGGGCGAGTACCACGCCGCTGATGGCCGATGCCGACAGCCGCGCGCAGATCCAGGCGCTGATGGCCGAAGTGGTGCAGGGCGCCAAGGCCTGTGGCCATGACATGCCGCCCGGTTACGCCGAGTACCTGTTCATGATGACCGAGAAAATGCCCGACTACTGGCCGAGCATGTACCACGATTTTCTGCACAAGCGACCGCTGGAGCTGGACGCCATCTACGCTCGACCTTTGGCGGCGGCAAAAGCGGCAGGTTGCGAGCTGCCGCGAATCGAGGCGTTGTATCGCCATTTGCGTTTCATCGACCGGCGTAACACCTGAGTCGATTCTTTGAGGGGATCAGGGGGAAGGCATGGCCAAGAACATCGATGACAAACTGGTGCTGGCGATTTCGTCCCGTGCCCTGTTCGATCTGAGCGAGAGTCACAAGGTCTACCTGTCGAGTGGCGTCGAGGCCTATCGGCAATATCAGATTGAGCACGAAGACGAAATCCTCGCGCCGGGCGATGCCTTTCCGCTGGTGGAAAAGCTGCTCAACCTCAACAGTCGCCTCGGCCGTGCCCGGGTCGAGGTGATTCTGGTGTCGCGCAACAGTGCCGACACCGGCCTGCGGGTGTTCAACTCGATCGATCATTACGGCCTGGCGATTTCCCGTGCGGCGTTTGTCGGCGGGCGCAGTCCTTATCCTTATCTCAAGGCGTTCGGCTGCGACGTGTTTCTTTCCACTCATGCTGAGGACGTGCGCTCGGCGCTGGACAACGGCTTTGCGGCGGCGACGATTCTTTCCGGTGGCGCCAGCCGTGCGGCCAGTGATGAATTGCGCATCGCCTTCGACGGTGATGCGGTGCTGTTTTCCGACGAGTCTGAGCGGGTTTATCAGTCCGGCGGCCTCGAAGCCTTCCAGGCCAAGGAGCGTGAATCCGCTCGAGAACCGTTGCGCGGCGGCCCGTTCAAGGGCTTCCTGGCAGCGCTAAATCTGTTGCAGCGTGAGTTCCCGGACGATAACTGCCCGATCCGCACCGCACTGGTCACCGCGCGCTCGGCGCCAGCCCACGAGCGGGTGATCCGCACCTTGCGTGAGTGGGACATCCGTCTGGACGAGTCGCTGTTTCTGGGCGGCCTGACCAAGTCGGCGTTCCTTGAAGCGTTCGCTGCGGACGTGTTTTTCGACGATCAGGCCGGTCACTGCGAGCTGGCCCGGGAGGTGGTTGCCACCGGCCATGTCCCCCACGGCATCAGCAACGAACCGGCGGTCTAAAGCCCTCGTGGTTCAAGACGTTGCGTCGCACGTCGTACTCGCCAAGGCACTGCTAAGCTGAATCAAATCTCCGCCATGTTGGCTTGCGAGGAGGTCATATGATTCGTTCGATGCTGTATGCCACTGACCTCGGTCTGTACGCACCGTTAGTGATGCAGCATGCCCTGGCGATGGCGCGAACATTCAATGCCGACTTGTATGTGGTGCACGCGGTGGAGCCCATGGGGTTGTTTGCCGAGTCGGTGTTGCAGAGCTATCTCGACGAACAGGCGTTGAACGAATTTCACAGTCAGGGTCTGAAAACCGTCATCGCCAATATCGAGCAACGGGTGCTCGACAGTTTTCGCGAAGAGCTGGGGGACGAGGGCGAGCAGGATCTGCTGCGTATTCGCGCGGTGCGGGTGCTGCAGGGCGATCCGTCGCAGGTGATTCTCGACCAGGTCCAGAAACTCTCCGTCGATTTGCTGATCGTAGGAAGTCACAGCCACGGGGTCGGGGCGGAAACACCGTTGGGGCGCACGGCGACGCGATTGCTGCAATTGTCCAAGGTGCCGGTTTACATGGTGCCGCTGGTGGAGCGTCGGCGCCGGGAGGATCGCTGAGACGGTAATAATGGCGTTTTGATAAAAAAGTTCTAGATTTATTCTTCAAACCATTAATATAGTTATATACCGTCGCTGATGCCCGTGGCGTCTACCTGCTTTGAGGGATTCATATGAAGCTTCAACAATTGCGCTACATCTGGGAAGTGGCGCACCACGACCTCAACGTTTCCGCTACAGCCCAAAGTCTCTACACCTCGCAACCGGGCATCAGTAAGCAAATCCGTCTGCTGGAAGACGAACTGGGCGTCGAAGTGTTCGCCCGCAGTGGCAAGCACCTGACCCGCGTCACGCCGGCCGGCGAGCGCATCATCACCACCGCCGGTGAGATTCTGCGCAAGGTCGAAAGCATCAAGCAGATCGCCCAGGAATTCTCCAACGAGAAAAAAGGCACCCTGTCGATCGCCACCACACACACACAGGCACGTTATGCACTGCCGCCGGTGATCAGCAATTTCATCAAGCAATACCCGGACGTGGCGCTGCACATGCACCAGGGTTCGCCGATGCAGATCGCCGAAATGGCTGCTGACGGCACCGTGGATTTCGCCATTGCCACCGAAGCGCTGGAGCTGTTCGGCGATCTGGTGATGATGCCGTGCTACCGCTGGAACCGCTGCGTGGTCGTGCCTCAGGGCCACCCGCTGACCAAGCTGCCGAAGCTGACCCTCGAAGCACTGGCCGAATACCCGATCGTGACTTACGTGTTCGGTTTCACCGGCCGTTCGAAACTCGACGAAGCCTTCAGTCATCGCGGTCTGACGCCGAAAGTGGTGTTCACCGCCGCCGACGCCGACGTGATCAAAACCTACGTGCGCCTGGGTCTGGGTGTCGGCATCGTGGCGAAAATGGCCGTCGATACCAAACTCGACAACGATCTGGTGGTACTCGATGCCAGCGAACTGTTCGAGTCCAGCGTGACCAAGATCGGCTTCCGTCGCGGCACTTTCCTGCGTGGCTTCATGTGCGATTTCATCGAGAAGTTCGCACCGCACCTGACCCGCGAAGTCATGGCCAAGGCCATCCAGTGCCACAACAAGCAAGAACTCGAAGAGCTGTTCGAAGGCGTCGAACTGCCGGTTCACTAAGCTCCTGTCTACAGCACCTCGGTAACAGCGAACTGTTGCCGGGTGCCCGCCACCAGAATCTCCACCTCGTCACCCTCGAACTTGCCCAGCAAGCCTTTGCCCAGCGGCGAGCGCGGGGTGATGACGGTGACCGGCTGGCCGACCACGTCGACTTTCAGGCCCGCCGCATCCGGCGCCAGAAACAGCCATTGCTCACGACCCCTTTCATCTTCCAGACCGAGCAGGGCGCCGATCTCAATTCCGCGTTGATCGTCATAGGCCCGAAGCGTCAGGTTCTGGCAGACCGCCAGTGACTGGCGGATCTCCTCGACCCGTTTCGCTTGCCCGGCCGCCAGGTACGACGCCTCGAGCCCCAGGGTGTCGTACTTGTTTTCGGCGATGTTCTCTTCGTGGGTCGCGGTTTCGTAAGCGGTTTGTGCCGCGCGTTCGGCGATATCGAGGTCGACGCGCAGTTTGTCGAGAATCAGTTGGTGGACGGTGTGCTTGTTCATGATCAATCGCAGAATTGCAGGACGTTGGCGCGGCTCTTTTCGCTTGGGGCCGTCTGATCCTGCTGGAGCCAGAACTGGCATTTAGGGTTCGACTGGTTGCGCGTGCTGCTGCGGGCCTGATCCAGGCGATTCTGCTGTTCGTTCTTGCGCAGGTTTTCTTCGTACTGCTCGAACAGGCGGTTTTGCGACTCGGGCTCGGTCTGCGGCTGGGCGACTACCGCAGGCTTGCTCAGCTGTTGCACTGCATCCGCCACCGGTTGCAGTTGGCGGCTGAACAGCATCGAAGCGAGCCAGCAAGTCAGCGCAATGGCCAGGAATCCCAGCCACAGACCCAGGGCAATGCTGCCGGTCAATTGCAGCGCGCTAAGCTGGACAGGCAAGGGGCGACGTGGGGTAGGACGGTAGGGCATGGCTGCCTCCTGGCGGATGATTGCGGGCAAGTGGCGATTGTCGCACGAAGATTAATTGTCGTCGGCTCTTCTGCACGCGGACATTAATGCGGACAATCGGCGCTTTTGCCAACGGGAGTCTTGAATGCCGCAACCGAAAACCCGCTGGGACATCTTTTGCACCGTGGTCGACAACTTTGGTGATATCGGCGTGACCTGGCGTCTGGCCCGGCAACTGGCGGCCGAGCATGCGCTGGCGGTGCGGCTGTGGGTTGATGATCTGCGTGCGTTCGAGCGTATTTGCCCGGAGCTCGACATCAGTCTCGATGCGCAATGGCAGCAGGGTGTCGAGGTCCGGCACTGGCCGGCAGAATGGCCAGTAACCGACGCAGCCGACGTGGTCATCGCCGCGTTCGCCTGCCAGTTGCCGAGCGCCTACATGGACGCCATGGCCGAGCGGGAAAAGCCGCCATTGTGGATGAACCTCGACTATCTCAGCGCCGAGGACTGGGTGGTTGGCTGCCACGGTCTGCCTTCGGTGAAGTACAAGTCCGTACAGAAGATCTTTTTCTTCCCGGGGTTCCAGGCCGGCACTGGCGGATTGTTGCGTGAAAGCGGACTGCTGGATCGGCGTCGGCGGTTTCAGCAGGATCCCGAGTCGCAGCGACAATTCCTGCAAGCCTTGGGGGTCGTTCCTGCGCCCGGTGCGCAACTGATTTCGCTGTTCGCCTACGAGAATGCCGGTCTCGCCAGCTGGCTGGATGTGCTCGCCGCTGATTCGACACCGACTCATCTGCTGGTGCCGGAAGGGCGGATTCTCGGTGATGTCGCGCGCTGGCTCGGTGTCGAGTCGCTGTCGGTCGGCGACTTCAATGTGCGCCAGGCGCTGACCGTGCAGGTGTTGCCGTTTGTCCGCCAGGATCAATACGATCAATTGCTCTGGTGCTGCGATTTCAACGCGGTGCGCGGCGAGGACTCGTTTGTCCGTGCGCAGTGGGCCGGTCGTCCGATGCTGTGGCACATCTATCAGCAGGACGAAGATATCCATCTGGACAAGCTCGACGCCTTCCTCGCGCTCTACGGAAAAGGCCTTTCGCCCGCCGCTGCCGAGGCGATGAACGGTCTTTGGCGGGCCTGGAGTGCCGGGCAGCCTATCGGCCAGCACTGGCTTGAGGCCCGTAAATACTGGCCCGAACTGCAGGAAAATGCCGAAGCATGGTGTCTGGAACAGGCCTTGCAGGCCGATCTTGCGACGGCGCTGGTACAGTTTTACCGAAATTGGATATGATACGCGGCCTAGATTTTTGTAAATCCCATCCAAATTCGGATATTCGCAATGAAAACTGGTAAAGAACTCAAACCCGGTACCGTGATCCGTATCGACAACGATCCTTGGCTGGTTCAGAAAGCTGAATTCACCAAATCGGGCCGTAACAGCGCGATCATGAAGACCAAGCTGAAGAACCTGCTGACCGGTTACAAGACCGAAACCGTTTACGGTGCGGACGACAAGCTGGACGACGTGATCCTCGACCGCAAAGAAGCGACCCTGTCCTTCATCAGCGGCGACACCTACACGTTCATGGACACCACTGACTACACCATGTACGAACTGAACGCCGAAGACATCGAAAGCGTTCTGCCTTTCGTTGAAGAAGGCATGACCGACGTTTGCGAAGCCGTGTTCTTCGAAGAGCGTCTGGTTTCCGTAGAACTGCCGACCACCATCGTGCGTCAGGTTGACTACACCGAAGGTTCCGCTCGCGGTGACACTTCCGGCAAGGTGATGAAGCCTGCCAAACTGAAGAACGGTACCGAGCTGTCGGTTGCTGACTTCATCGAAATCGGCGACATGATCGAGATCGATACCCGCGAAGGCGGTTCCTACAAAGGCCGTGCGAAATAAGCACTGCTTTTTGCGGAAAGGAAAAGCCCGACCATTGAGTCGGGCTTTTTTGTGCCTGCGATTTTTGCTGCCGGGCAGTTACACGGTCACATGCAGGCGTACATCGACATTGCCACGGGTGGCGTTGGAGTACGGGCAGACCTGGTGGGCGGCGTCGACCAGGCTTTGTGCGTCGGCCTGTTCCAGGCCCGGCAGGGCGATGTGCAGGTCGATGTCCAGACCGAAACCACCAGGAATCTGACCGATGCCGACGTGAGCGGTGATCGACGCGTCGTCCGGGATTTTGCGTTTGGTCTGGCTGGCGACGAATTTCAGGGCGCCGATGAAGCAGGCCGAGTAGCCGGCAGCGAACAGTTGCTCAGGGTTGGTGGCCGCGCCGCCGGCACCACCGAGTTCTTTCGGAGTGGCCAGTTTGACGTCGAGGATGTTGTCGCTGGAGATCGCACGACCGTCACGGCCGCCGGTGGAGGTTGCGATTGCGGTGTAGAGAGTTTGCATGGTGTGAGCCTCGTCGAGTGTGTGGTTTGTTGCGCTAATTGTTTGCGCGCTAACTAGGTGCGAAGTAAATGTACTTCGCTAATATTTAGTGCGCAAGATAAATTTTTGCGAAAGTACGGAAGCGAGACGTGGATCAGCTCGGGATGAGATCTCAAGCTTCTGATATGAAAGGTTTTTTTTGAGATAAAAACGAGAGAAAAAAATTTCGGGAGAGGGGGGTGAAGCAGAGAAAAATGCGATTTCCCTGCAGGTGCGAAACTGCTCCTGCAGGGAAGGGGACGCTTAAATCAGGCTGTCCTGCAGATGACCACGCAAGGCCTGCAATTCGGCTTGCAGGTTTTGCAGGCGTTCCAGCGTGAAGCCACTGGCCCCCAGAATGCATTGCGGAACGGTCCGAGCCTTGTCTTTCAGCGCGCGTCCCTGTGCAGTCAGTTCAACGATCACCACCCGTTCATCCTCGCGGCTGCGGGTCCGGCTCAAGAGTCCTTCACCTTCCAGACGCTTGAGCAGCGGGGTCAGCGAACCCGGGTCGGTCAGCAGGCGCGTGCTGATTTCTCCGACGGTCAGACCATCCTTCTCCCACAGTACCATCATCGCCAGATACTGCGGATAAGTCAGGCCAAGTGCTTGCAGCAAGGGCTTGTAGACCTTGGTCATCATCAGCGAGGTGGAATGCAGAGCGAAGCAGGCCTGATTGTCGAGCAGCAGTTCTTCGCAGTGGTCGGTGGTGTTGCGGTCGGTGGTCATGTCGGTGCCTTGAACGGTAATGCGGATGAATCTAGCGCTCGATTGTTTAATGCGCCAGACAATTGTGCCCGGTGGCGAATCGGTCAGTGCCGGCCAAGCTCTCGTTGCAGCGCCAGATCCCACGGTGGCACGGGGCTGAAACGGGTCTTGAGGTATTCCAGCAGCAGGCGGCTGCGGGAGCTGGCCTGTTGTTCCAGCCGCAGCGCGTAGATGCCGGTGCTCTCCGGTTTCGGCAGGCCGTTTTCACAGAACAGCGGCAGCAACTCGCCACGCAACAGGTATTCGCTGGCCAGCCAGGTCGGCAGATGCGCGATCCCGAGTCCCGCGAGCGCGCCGCAGACCAAGGCCTCGGCGTTGTTGGCGCTCATACGAATGCGCGCCGGACGGTGAAGTTGCATTTGCCCGTCGTGTTCGAATCGCCAGGCGAAGGGCGGGGCAAGGCCATCCCAATCGAGGCCGTCGTGTTCGCCCAATTGAGCGGGCTCGCTCGGCACGCCCCGACGCTTGAGATAGTCGGGGCTGGCGCAGGCGATGCGCACCATGCTCGCCAGCGGTGTGGCGACCAGTCGGGTGTCGGCCATTTGCCCGGCGCGCAACACCAGATCGACCTTGCCCAGGTTCGAGCCATCCATGTCGACAAAGCTGTCGATCAGATGCAGTTGCACGTCCAGGCCCGGATACAGCACCAGAAAATCGGCAATTACCGGCGCCAGGTGCCGCCGTCCGAACGCTGCCGGCGCATCCACCCGAATCAGGCCTTCCGGCGCGCTGCTCAGTGACACCGCTTCGGCGCGGGCCAGTTGCAGCTCGGCAACGATTCGCCGCGCCCGTTCGGCAAATGCCAGACCGGCCGGTGTGGCGCGCACCGCATGCGTGCTGCGGATGAACAACTGGCTGCCGACAGCGCTTTCCAGGCTGTCGATACGCCGGGCGACGGCCGAAGGCGTGAGCGGATGTCGACGTGAGGCGGCGGAAAAACTGCCGCTCTCCAGTACGTCGAGGAACAGTCCGAGTTGTTCGGTCAATTGATTGGGGTTCATGAATCGGCTCAGTGCCTATGCGAATTTGGCACAGCCATTGTGCGTTGCTGTGCGTTTCCGTGCCAGCGCCGACTGCGTAGGATGGGGCGCCTGACGTATGAGGAATTCTGCTGTGATCGAGTTTTTGCTGTACCTGTTGTTTGGCGCCGCCCTTGGCACATTGGGTGGGATATTCGGCATCGGTGGCGGCTTGATCGCCATTCCGCTGCTGGGTGTGTGGTTCGGCCTCGATCAACAGATCGCCCAAGGCACGGCGCTGGTGATGGTGGTGCCGAACGTGATGCTGGCGCTGTGGCGTTATCATCAGCGCAACCGCATTGAACTGAGGCACGCGCTGCCGTTGGCGGTGATGGGATTCTGTTTTGCGTGGATCGGCTCGATCTGGGCCGTGGGCATCGACGCGCAAACCATGCGCATCGGATTTGTCGCGTTCCTCGTGGCGTTGTCGGCCTACAACCTGGTGCGAATGTTCGGCGCGCGGCGGGCAGCGACTTCCGAGATGCGTTATTCCTGGCCGTGGCTGGGCGTGCTGGGCGCGGCGTCGGGCACTATGGGCGGTCTGTTCGGGGTCGGCGGGGCAGTGGTGGCGACACCGGTGCTGACCAGCCTGTTCGGCACCACTCAGGTGGTCGCCCAAGGCCTGTCGCTGGCGCTGGCATTGCCCAGCACCGGTGTCACGCTGGTGACGTACGCGGTGCATCACGAAGTGGACTGGATGATCGGCCTGCCGCTGGCCCTCGGCGGTCTGGCCAGCATCAGTTGGGGCGTGAAAGTGGCCCACGCCATGCCGGAAAAACTCCTGCGTGGGCTGTTCTGCGGGTTCCTGGTGCTGTGTGCGGTGATGCTCGCCTTTAAAGTTTGAAGCCTTCAACGATGTGCTCGGCCAGGCACTCGGTGATTGGCGACGGATTGTTCAGGTTGCGGATCAGCATGATGCTGGCCTCGGGCAACAACGGCAGATCTTCGGCGGCGCCGAGAATCCGCAGGTCCGGTGTTATCAGGCTTTCCAGTTGCGCGGTGATCGCCAGACCCGCGCTCACCACTGCCATCAATGCCGAAAGGCTGGTGCTGTTGTAGGCGATCCGGTATTCGCGGCCCATGGCGTCCAGCGCATTGCAGGCCCACAGGCGGCAGAAGCAATCACTGTTGAACATCGCCAGTGGCAACGGCGTCTGCTCGTGGGCGCTGAAGTTCTGCGCCTCGGCCCAGACGAAGCGCTCCTTGCGCAGCAACTGGCCAATCTCGTTGCCCGGCTCGCGGGTGACGATCGACAGATCCAGATCCGTGCGTTGCAGTAGCTGTCGGGTCGACTCGCAGTGCACTTCAATCTGGATCAACGGATAGAACTGGGCGAAGCGCGACAGGATCCCCGGCAGAAAGCGCATCACATAATCGTCCGGCGTGCCGATCCGCACCGTACCGACCATGTGCGGCTCGCGCAGGGTGTTGAACACTTCACTGTGCAGTTTCAGGATGCGCCGCGCATAGCCGAGCAACACCTGGCCTTCAGCGGTCAGGCGCACCTGACGCCCGTCACGCTCGAACAACTGGCGCTGCAACACGTCCTCTTCCAGACGCTTCATCTGCATGCTCACGGCCGATTGGGTGCGGTTGACCATTTCACCGGCGCGGGTGAAACCGCCCTGATCGGCAATCGCGACAAAGGTGCGCAGCACATCGGTATCGATACTGGGGTACGCCGACAATTGATGAATCTCCGTGATGCATGCCATCAGAAACATTCGTTGGATTGATCGTAGCCCCGGCGCGAGACTTGAGCCATCCCAAAAAGGAGGCAACACGATGAAAGGTCAAAAACTGTATGTGAGCGATGAAAGAGTGCCGGTCCATCTGATTTCCGATTTGCTGCACAAGTTTAGCCGCTGGTACGAACTTCACCGTGAACGCGAACTGCTCGCCAGTCTGAGCGACGAGGCTTTGAAGGATATCGGGGTCAGCCGTGCCGATGTCGAACATGAAGCGATTCGGCCGTTCTGGGACGATCCGATGCATAAATGATGAGGCCATCGCTACACAAACCACTTTGTAGTGAGGTAGGTTGCGAGCAGACACGGAGGTACATATGCCCGCGACTTTGTCCTTTTCCCTTAAACAGGCTCGACGTCTGGCACTGGCTGCCCAAGGGTTTCACGGGCGCCAGCCGCCGGCTGTCAAAGCCCTGCACGTCAACCGGCTGATCGAACGCCTCGGCCTGTTGCAGATCGACTCCGTCAATGCCGTGGTGCGCTCGCACTACCTGCCGCTGTTTTCCCGTCTCGGTTCCTATCCTTCCGATTTGCTCGATCAGGCTGCCTGGAGTTCGGGGCGACGTCGTTCGCTGTTCGAATACTGGGGCCACGAAGCGTCGTTGCTGCCACTGTCGATGTACCCGTTGATGGGCTGGCGCATGCAGCGGGCCAAACGGGGCGAAGACATTTATCAGCAACTGGCACGTTTCGGCCGCGAGCAACAGGACACCATTCGCCGGGTACTGGCGTCGGTCGAGGAGCAGGGCGCACTGGGCGCCGGAAGCCTGTCGACCCGTGAGGAAAAGGCCGGCCCCTGGTGGGACTGGAGCGCGGAAAAACATGCACTGGAGTGGCTGTTTGCCGCCGGCGAAGTGACCGTCGCCGGACGGCGCGGCTTTGAAAGGCTGTATGACCTGCCGGAGCGAGTGATCCCGGCCTCCGTGCTGCAACAACCATTGCCCGATGAGGCCGAGGCGCAGCGCGGTTTGCTGCGGCACGCGGCCGAAGCTCTGGGCGTGGGCACGGAAAAAGACCTGCGCGATTATTTCCGCCTGAACCCTGCCGATGCCCGCCCGCGCCTGGCCGAACTGGTCGAGGACGGGCAACTGCTGACCTGCGAAGTCGCTGGTTGGCGCCAGATTGCCTACTGCCTGCCCGAGCCGAAAACCCCGCGCAAGGTCGAGGCCAGTGCATTGCTGTCGCCGTTTGATTCACTGATCTGGGAGCGCAGCCGGACCGAGCGGCTGTTCGATTTCCGCTATCGGCTGGAGATTTACACGCCGCAGGACAAGCGCGTTTACGGCTATTACGTACTGCCGTTCCTGCACAACGAACGGATTGCTGCGCGGGTCGATCTGCGTGCCGAACGGGCGGCCGGGCGCCTGGCAGTGCATGCGGTGCACGAGGAAGAAACGGGACTGGACGACGCGGGGATGCTGGCCTTGGCGCTGAACCTGCGGCAGATGGCGGATTGGCTGGGGCTTGAGCAGGTGCAACTCAATTGCCAGCGCGAAAGTGCCGACCGGTTGCGGGTGACGTTGGCTCAAGTCGAAAACGACCGAGCCAACGTCATCGCGATTTAGCGTTTGACCTGTTTCAGCGTCTCGGCGATCAAGAATGCCAGTTCCAGCGACTGATCGGCATTCATCCGTGGGTCGCAGTGGGTGTGATAGCGATCCGACAAGCCATCTTCGGTGATCGGCCGCGCGCCACCGATGCATTCGGTGACGTTCTGCCCGGTCATTTCGATATGGATGCCGCCGGCGTAGCTGCCTTCCGCTTCGTGAACCTGGAAGAACTGCTTCACTTCGCCAAGGATCTGCGCGAAGTCGCGGGTCTTGTAGCCGCTGCTGGCCTTGATGGTGTTGCCGTGCATCGGGTCGGAACTCCACAGCACCTGCTTGCCTTCGCGCTGTACCGCGCGGATCAGCGCCGGCAGGTGATCGCCGACCTTGTTCGCACCCATCCGCGCGATCAGGTTCAGGCGGCCCGGATCGTTGTCCGGGTTGAGCACGTCGATCAGGCGGATCAGGTCGTCGGGGTTCATGCTCGGGCCGACTTTCACCCCGATCGGGTTGTTCACCCCGCGCAGGAATTCGACGTGAGCGCCGTCGAGCTGACGGGTGCGGTCGCCGATCCACAGCATGTGCGCCGAGCAATCGTAGTAATCGTTGGTCAGGCTGTCGCGGCGCACGAAGGCTTCTTCGTAGTTCAGCAGCAACGCTTCGTGGGCCGTGAAGAAGCTGGTCTCGCGCAGTTGCGGCGAGCTGTCCATGCCGCAGGCGCGCATGAACGCCAGGGTTTCATCGATGCGGTCAGCGAGGTGGCTGTATTTTTCCGCCAGCGCCGAGTTGGCGATGAAGTCCAGGTTCCACTTGTGCACCTGATGCAGGTCGGCAAAACCGCCCTGAGCGAAGGCGCGCAGCAGGTTGAGGGTGGCGGTGGACTGGTGATAGGACTGCAGCAGACGCTCCGGATCCGGCACGCGGCTGGCCGAGTCGAAACCGATACCGTTGACGATGTCGCCCCGGTAGGCCGGCAGGGTCACGCCGTCGATGGTCTCGTCGTTGGCCGAGCGCGGCTTGGCGAACTGGCCGGCCATGCGCCCGACTTTCACCACCGGGCAACCGGCGGCGAAGGTCATGACGATCGCCATTTGCAGCAGCACTTTGAAGGTGTCGCGAATCTTCGCGGCAGAGAACTCGGCGAAGCTTTCCGCGCAATCACCGCCCTGCAGCAAAAATGCCCGGCCCTGGGTGACTTCGGCAAACTGACGACGCAGCTCCCGCGCTTCGCCGGCAAACACCAGCGGCGGATAACTGGCCAGCGTCTGCTCGACCTGGCGCAGGTGCGCGGCGTCGGGGTATCGGGGTTGTTGCTGGATCGGCAGGGCGCGCCAGCTGTCAGGGCTCCAGGGTTGGCTCATCACGGTCTCTAAGGTTCTACGCACGGACGGCCATGTTAGCAGCAATTAGTGCGTGACCTGCTCGTGCCGCATCGCGGACAATCGCCGCTTTGCCACAGTGCTGTTGCGGTAATGATCTGGAGACGAAATGACTGAGGAGCGCGTCGAGCTGTTGCTCGCCGAGGTACAGGATGAGTTCGGCGTGATTCGCGTGCTGGAAGTGGCCGACTACCGCTTTCTGGAGTTCGGCGATGCCATCGAGCAAAGCTGTGTGTTTACCGCCGACCCGAGCTGGCTGGAGTACGACTACACCCGGGCGATGCTGATCGGCGCGCTGTGTCATGAGCAACCGGAGAGCGCGTTGTTTCTCGGCCTTGGCGCCGGCACGCTGACCCAGGCCTGCCTCAAGTTCCTGCCACTGGAAGACGTCGAAGCCATCGAGCTGCGCCCGGACGTGCCACGTCTGGCCATCGAATACCTTGGTCTCGATGACGATCCGCGTCTGTACATCCGCGTTGGCGATGCAATCGAGCTGCTGCCGACGGCCGAACCGGCGGATCTGATCTTCGTCGACCTCTACACCGATGTCGGCCCGGGCGCCGCGCACCTTGCGTGGAATTTCCTCGGTGACTGTCAGAAACGTCTGAATCCAGGTGGCTGGCTGGTGATCAACCAGTGGGCCACCGATGACGGCAAACCGCTGGGGGCGGCGCTGCTGCGCGGGCTCTATCACCGGCATTACTGGGAACTGCCAGTGAAGGAGGGCAACGTGATTCTGATCGTGCCGGCGGATCTCGATCAGGTACTGGACATGCAGGCGCTTACCGCGCGAGCTGAAGCGCTGGCGCCGAAGCTGGGTTATTCGTTGCAGTCGTTGATCAACTGCATCCGTCCGGCGACTTGAGTCTTAAAAGCCTTTGAAGTCGCCAGGTCTGCGCTCCACCAGCGAACGCACACCTTCCTTGGCATCCTCGGTTGCCAGCAGTTTCTTCACCAGCGGCGGCAAGCTCTGCGCCGCTGCGGTCTCGCCTTCATAGCGCGCCTGGCGCGCCGACATCAGTGTCGCCTGCACGCCAAGCGGCGCCTGTCGGGCAATCCGTTCGGCCAGCTCAATGGCGCGCGGCAGCAAGTCTTCGCTGGCCATGACTTCCTGCACCAGACCCAGGCGCAACGCGTCATGGGCATCAAACTCGTCACCGGTCAGCAGCCAGCGCATGGCATTGCCCCAGCCGGCGATTTGATGAAAGCGTAAAGTCGCACCGCCGAATGGAAAGATCCCGCGCTGCACTTCCATCTGGGCGAAGCGGGTGTTGCTGGCGCACAGGTTGATGTCGGCGGCGAGCATCAGCTCGATGCCGATGGTCAGGCAATAACCCTGCGCGGCGACGATCACCGGTTTACTGACCCGCGGTCCGACGAAGACGCCCCAGGGATCGCAGCCGCCGGTCGGCACCTGCCAGCCCTGGGCGAGGGCGGAACTGGCGTTGACCAGATCGAGTCCGGCGGTGAAATGCTCGCCATGGCCGAACACCACCGCCACCCGCGCGTCGCTGTCGGCCTCGAATTCGCCGTAGGCCAGGGCCAGGTCGTTGAGCAGATCGAGGTCGAAGGCATTGCGCTTGGCTGCACGGTCCAGACCGATCAAATGGACGTGGCCGTGGCGCGCACGGCTGACGCGGCCGGGGCAGGGCTGATTCATGGGTGTTTCCTCGGACGGGAAGAAAGGGTGCAGCGACCAGATGCCGCACGTCGGTGAATCGTTTAAGCGCCATCGCCCGCAGGGCCGGGGTCTTTGAAAAATAGACCTTTGCCCGATTATCCGCAAAACCCCGTTACACAGCGGTGACAACTGTATTTCGCCGATAAAAAAAGCTCCCTTTTTGGGCAAATTCCGGTATAGTGCGCGCCGGCCTTTAACCGGGCCGCGTTTAGGTAGCGCAATTCCCCGAAGTCAGCTTCGGCTGCACGTCCGCACTGCGGGCTCTTCCTTGACGATTCTTTTTCATTCATTCGTTTTCGCAAATCCCCGCCGACAAAGCTGCCAGGGCGACTCTTGAGTCTCAACACGGCATGTGCAGCTTTGGAGCATGGGTCTTTGCGGATGCACTTAGAGGCAGACCCATGACCCAGGAAATCGGCGGCTTCGCCGCTCTTGAACTTCATCCCAATATTGTCGCTGCAGTAGTCGCTACCGGCTATGAAGAGCCTTCGGCCATTCAGCAGCAGTCGATCCCGATCATCCTCGCCGGTCACGATATGATTGGTCAGGCGCAAACCGGTACCGGTAAAACCGCTGCCTTTGCCCTGCCTATCCTGCACCGCATTGATCCGTCCAAGCGCGAGCCGCAAGCTCTGATCCTGGCCCCAACTCGTGAGTTGGCGCTACAAGTTGCAACCGCTTTCGAAACCTACGCCAAGCAAATGCCGGGCGTAACTGTTGTGGCTGTCTACGGCGGCGCGCCGATGGGCCCACAATTGAAAGCAATCCGTAATGGCGCACAGATCGTTGTCGCCACTCCGGGCCGTCTGTGCGACCACCTGCGTCGCGACGAAAAAGTGCTGCAGACCGTGAACCACCTGGTTCTCGACGAAGCAGACGAAATGCTCAAACTGGGCTTCATGGACGACCTCGAAGTCATCTTCAAGGCCATGCCGGAAACCCGTCAGACCGTATTGTTCTCGGCGACCCTGCCGCAATCGATCCGTGCCATCGCCGAGCGTCACCTGCGCGATCCAAAGCACGTGAAGATCCAGAGCAAGACTCAGACCGTTACCGCGATCGAACAGGCTCATCTGTTGGTTCACGCTGACCAGAAGACTTCTGCCGTTCTCAGCTTGCTGGAAGTGGAAGACTTCGACGCTCTGATCATGTTCGTGCGCACCAAGCAAGCGACCCTGGATCTGGCCAGCGCCCTCGACGCCAAAGGTTACAAAGCCGCAGCGTTGAACGGCGACATCGCCCAGAACCAGCGTGAGCGCGTCATCGACTCGCTGAAAGATGGCCGTCTGGACATCGTTGTGGCGACCGACGTTGCCGCCCGTGGTCTGGACGTACCGCGCATCACCCACGTATTCAACGTGGACATGCCGTACGATCCGGAATCCTACGTGCACCGTATCGGCCGTACCGGCCGTGCCGGTCGCGAAGGCCGCGCGCTGCTGCTGGTGACTCCGCGTGAGCGCCGCATGCTGCAGGTTATCGAGCGTGTGACCGGTCAGAAAGTTGCCGAAGTGCGTCTGCCGGACGCCCAGGCCGTTCTCGATGCTCGCATCAAGAAACTGACCAACAGCCTGTCGCCGCTGGTGGCTGACGCCGAATCGACTCACGGTGATCTGCTGGATCGTCTGACCGCCGACATCGGTTGCACCCCGCGTGCCCTGGCTGCCGCGCTGCTGCGCAAGGCCACCAATGGTCAGGCGCTGAACCTGGCAGCGATCGAGAAGGAACGTCCACTGGTGCCGAACAGCGCCCCACGTGGCGATCGTCCTGAGCGTTCCGGTGATCGTCCGGACCGTGGTGACCGCGAGCGTCGTGCTCCGATGCCGCTGGGCGAAGGCCGTGCCCGTTGCCGTACCGCGCTGGGCGCGCGTGACGGTATCGCGGCGAAAAACCTGCTGGGCGCCATCCTCAACGAAGGTGGTCTGGCACGTGAAGCCATCGGTCGCATCCAGGTGCGTGACAGCTTCAGCCTCGTCGAGCTGCCGGAAGATGGTCTGGACAAGCTCCTGACCAAACTGAAGGACACTCGCGTTGCCGGCAAGCAGCTGAAGCTGCGTCGCTACCGCGAAGATTGATCTGCCCCCGGGCTGATTGATCGAACATAAAAAATCCCCGACTGGTTCGGGGATTTTTTTTGCCTGCGATTTGGGCATCAGCCGAAGCGATAGATGTCCATGCCCAGCGCCCCCATGGTGAACCCTTGGTGCGTAACGCTGAAATCACCACCGGCGCCACGGGCAAAGTACAGCGGCAACAGGTGTTCATCACTCGGATGGCTGCGCACGGCGTTCGGTGCCTGCTGGCGGTAAGCGTGCAGGGCGGTTTCGTCGTTGGCAGCGAGCTTGTCGATCATCCAGTCACGGAAGTCCCGGGCCCACGGCTCGACACTTTCCGGGCCGGCGTGCCAGTCCAGTTCCCGCAGGTTGTGGGTGATGCTGCCGGAACCGATCAGCAGAATGCCCTGATCGCGCAGGCCGGCCAGCGCCTGGCCCACGCGGGTCTGCAACGCCGGGCCGCCACGGCTGGGCAGGGACACCTGGACCACCGGGATGTCCGCTTGCGGATACATCAGCGAAAGCGGCACCCAAACGCCATGGTCGAAGGGGCGTTGCGGGTCGAGGCGTGCTGGCAGGTTGTTGGCGGTCAGCAGATCGGCGACTTCGCGGGCCAATTGCGGATTGCCCGGTGCCGGGTACTGCACTTCAAACAAAGCACGAGGGAAACCGCCGAAATCGTGCCAGGTTTCCGGTTGCGGATGGCTGCTGACCAGCAGTTCATGGCTTTCCCAATGGGCGGAAACGATGACAATGGCTTTCGGGCGTGGCAGTTCGGCGGCCAGGCGCGCCAGGGCCGGGCCGCTGGCGCCGGGCTCCAGCGCCAGCATGGGCGAGCCGTGAGAGATAAACAGGCTGGGAAACATGGAAGGGTTCCTGAGCGTTAAGATGGCTCATCTTCAGTCAGATCATTGATCTAATTCCAATATAAGTTTTAACGCTTTTTGATCGAATTCTTGGGAGGATGCATGCAGCCGGATTTTTGGCACAAGAAGTGGGAATCGAACCAGATCGGCTTTCATCAGCCTGAGGTGAACCCGTATTTGCAGCGGCATTGGCCCGATATGGCAATCCCGGCGCAGTCGCGGGTGTTGGTGCCGTTGTGCGGGAAAAGCCTGGATCTGCTGTGGTTGGCCGGTCAGGGGTATCGGGTTCTCGGTGTCGAGCTGTCCGAGAAGGCTGTCGAGGATTTCTTCCGCGAGCAGCAACTACAACCGCAAATCAGCGAAGAGGGTGGCTTCAAAGTCTATCGGGCCGGGGCGATCGAGTTGAGGTGCGGGGATTTCTTTGCCTTGTCCGCGAATGATGTGGCCGATTGCACGGCGCTGTATGACCGTGCGGCGCTGATCGCCTTGCCGGCGCCAATGCGTGAGCGCTATGCGGCGCATTTGTTGAACATCCTGCCGACGGGGCTGCGTGGGTTGCTGATCACGCTGGATTACGATCAGGCTCAGATGCCCGGACCACCGTTTGCAGTGACAGATGCCGAGGTGCAGCGGCTGTTCGGTGGTGACTGGACGGTGCAGGCGCTGGAGGAACAGGACGTGCTGAGCGAAAGCGGGAAGTTCCTGCAGGCGGGAGTGACAAGACTGGAGGAGCGGGCGTACCGGCTGGCCGGTCAGTAACAGGCACAAAAAAGGCCCGCATCACTGCGGGCCTTTCTGTTTGAGCGGGGCTGGTCAGCCGCGACGACGCAGGGCGTCGATACGCTCTTCCAGCGGCGGGTGGCTCATGAACATACGGGCCAGACCCTGTTTGATGCCACCGTTGATGCCAAAGGCGTTCAGGGTATCAGGCATGTGCACCGGCAGACCCTGTTCGGCGCGCAGGCGTTGCAATGCGTTGATCATCGCGCCCGTACCGGCCAGGCGTGCACCGGCATCGTCGGCTCGGAACTCGCGTTTGCGCGAGAACCACATCACGATCGCGCTGGCCAGAATGCCCAGCACCAGTTCGGCGAAAATGGTTGCGATGTAGTAGGCCGTGCCCTGGCCTTCTTCATTCTTGAAGATCACCTTGTCGACGAAGTTGCCGATGATCCGCGCGAAGAACATCACGAAGGTGTTCACCACACCCTGGATCAGCGCCAGGGTGACCATGTCACCGTTGGCCACGTGGCCGATTTCGTGGGCCAGAACGGCCCTCACTTCGTCTTCCTTGAATCGCTCGAGCAAGCCCTGGCTCACCGCGACCAGCGCGTCGTTCTTGTTCCAGCCGGTGGCGAACGCGTTCGCTTCGTAGGCCGGGAAAATCCCGACTTCGGGCATCTTGATCCCGGCTTCGCGGGACAGTTGCTCGACGGTCTGCATCAGCCATTGCTCGTGACGGGTGCGCGGCTGGGTGATGATCTGGGTGCTCGTGCTCATCTTCGCCATCCACTTGGAGATGAACAGCGAGAACAGCGAACCGGCGAAACCAAAGACGGCACAGAAGACCAGCAGCTGACTGAGGTTGAGGTCAACCCCGTTGGCCGCCATGAACCCGTTGAAGCCGAACAGGCTCAGGGTGATGCTGGCTATCAGCACGACCGCCAGGTTAGTGGCCAAAAACAGCAGGATGCGCATCATGGTTGTAGAAATCTCCTCAAGCTAAAGATGTAGCGTACTGCGGGGTATATAAGGCGCGGCACCGGGTGATTCAACCGAGTGACTATTTCAAACTGTGTCCTGCATCGGATTCTCCGGTGGGCGGGTCAATTCCCACTCCTGAAGACGACATGGATGACAGCCACGCGCCACCCACCGGCATTGCATCAGGCGCATGTGACCGGTACGAATCGACAGTGTAGAAGGCGTGCGGAAGGGGGCGGAGCAGAAGTGTTGCTGAATCAGACAGTGCGCAACGAAAGGCTCGTTGCGCACGGATGGCCGGTTACTGGCGGTAGGACTTGAGGAAGTTGCCGATGCGCCCGATGGCCATGTCCAGGTCATCGACCCGGGGCAGGGTCACGACGCGGAAGTGATCCGGCCACGGCCAGTTGAACGCTGTGCCCTGAACCACCAGCAGTTTCTCGGACAGCAGGAGGTCGAGGACGAATTTCTCGTCGTTGTGGATCGGGCAGATTTTCGGGTCGATCTTCGGGAATGCATACAGGGCACCCATCGGCTTCACGCAGCTCACGCCGGGAATGTCGTTGAGCAACTCCCAGGTGCGGTTGCGCTGCTCCAGCAGGCGACCTTGCGGCAGCACCAGGTCGTTGATGCTCTGATAGCCGCCGAGGGCGGTCTGGATCGCGTGCTGGCTCGGCACGTTGGCACACAGGCGCATGTTGGCCAGCATGTCGATGCCTTCGATGTAGCTGTGGGCGTTGTGCTTCGGCCCGGAAATGGCGATCCAGCCGGAACGGAAGCCCGCCACGCGATACGACTTCGACAGACCGTTGAAGGTCAGGCACAGCAGGTCTGGTGCCAGCGAAGCGGTGCAGATGTGCACGGCGTCGTCGTAAAGAATCTTGTCGTAGATCTCGTCGGAGAACACCACCAGGTTGTGCTGGCGGGCCAGTTCCAGCATGCCCAGCAACACTTCCTTCGAATACACCGCGCCGGTCGGGTTGTTCGGGTTGATGATCACCATGGCCTTGGTGTTCGGGGTGATCTTGGCCTTCATGTCGGCCAGGTCCGGGAACCAGTCGGCGCCTTCGTCGCACAGGTAGTGCACGGCGTTACCGCCGGCCAGGCTCACGGCAGCGGTCCACAGCGGATAGTCAGGCGCCGGCACCAGCACTTCGTCGCCGTTGTTGAGCAGGGCCTGCAACGACATCACGATCAGCTCGGACACGCCGTTGCCCAGGTAGATGTCTTCGATGCCGACACCTTCGACCTGCTTCTGCTGGTAGTACTGCATCACGGCCTTGCGTGCGCTGAACAGGCCTTTGGAATCGCTGTAGCCCTGGGCGGTCGGCAGGTTGCGGATCACATCCTGGAGAATTTCGTCCGGCGCTTCGAAAC
Source organism: Pseudomonas sp. R43(2017) (assembly GCF_002112345.1). Lineage (NCBI taxonomy): Bacteria > Pseudomonadati > Pseudomonadota > Gammaproteobacteria > Pseudomonadales > Pseudomonadaceae > Pseudomonas > Pseudomonas sp. R43(2017). The sequence goes on along the minus strand of NZ_NEHJ01000006.1, from coordinate 93,835 downwards.
CAAAGGGCGCCGGGTTGCCGATGTTCAGCTTGAGGATGCGATGGCCTTCCTCTTCCAGGCGTTTGGCGTGCTTGAGCACCGGGCCGCGAATGTCGTAGCAGACGTTGGCGAGCTTGTTCGATTTGCTGAACTGCATGGCAATGTGATCCCGAAAATGAACGATCCAGACGGCGAGTGGACAACCGTGCTGGGAATCCTGCGTCTTCACACAGGCAAGCGTCTTGAGCGGCGGTTTCCAACAATCCGTTTGAATGCGCAGGATCCCGCTGCCAGACTGGCGTATGACGAGGCGCAATCATACGTGCCGCCCGATCCGTGGAAAAGGTACAGATCGGGCTTTTTCAGCCGCTGAGGTGTGATGATGGAAAAGATAGAAAAGACCCTGGAAGAATGGCGCGCGATGCTCGACCCGGAGCAATACAACGTGTGTCGTCTCAGTGCTACCGAGCGACCGTTCTCCGGCAAGTACAACGCCACCAAGACCGACGGCGTCTATCACTGCGTCTGCTGCAATGAGCCGCTATTCGATTCCAAGACCAAATTCGACTCCGGTTGTGGCTGGCCCAGCTTCTACGCGCCGATCGGCGACAGCGCCATGACTGAAATCCGTGACACCAGCCACGGCATGATCCGCACCGAAGTGAAATGCGCCCGTTGCGACGCGCACCTCGGCCACGTATTCCCCGACGGCCCGCCGCCGACCGGTCTGCGTTACTGCATCAACTCGGTGTGCCTGGACCTGGTGCCGCGCGAATAACCGATGCGGGCGATCTTTGGATCGCCTTTCGGATAATTAAATTGCACACAATTCAATTGCTCGCTATTTTTGCAGCTTCTCAACTTCCCGGAGTGCGCACCAATGAGCGATAACCTGCTGACCATCCCGTGCACCACCATCAAGGGTGAGCAAAAGACCCTGGCCGATTTCGCCGGCAAAGCGGTGCTGGTGGTCAACACTGCCAGCAAGTGCGGTTTCACCCCGCAATACAAAGGCCTTGAGGAGCTTTGGCAGACTTACAAGGATCAGGGCCTGGTGGTATTGGGCTTTCCGTGCAACCAGTTCGGCAAGCAGGAACCCGGCAACGAGGGTGCGATCAGCGAATTCTGCGAGCTCAATTACGGCGTCAGCTTCCCGCTGTTCAAGAAGATCGAAGTCAACGGCACCGGTGCGCATCCGCTGTTCGTGCAACTGAAGAAACGCGCACCGGGCGTACTGGGTTCCCAGGGCATCAAGTGGAACTTCACCAAATTCCTGATCGGCAAGGACGGCCAGTTGGTCAAGCGCTTCGCCCCGGCCACCAAGCCGCAGGACCTGAGCCGCGAGATCGAAGCCCTGCTCAAATGAACGAACTGTCAGCCGATGCGCTGAAGCTCGACAGTCAGTTGTGCTTCAAGCTGTACGCCGCGTCCCGGGCGGTGATTCGTGCCTACAAGCCGATGCTCGATCAGCTCGGGCTGACCTACCCGCAATATCTGGCGATGCTGGTGTTGTGGGAATGGCAGGACATGCCGCCGGAGCAACCCACTGTCAAGGCACTGGGTGAGCGTCTGGCGCTGGATTCCGGGACGCTGACGCCGCTGCTCAAGCGTCTGGAGCAACTGCAACTGGTGCAGCGTCAACGCTCGGCGCGGGACGAGCGTGAGGTTCACCTGAGCCTGACGCCTCAGGGGCTGGCGCTGCGCGAGCAGGTCGGGCCGTTGAAGGATCGCCTGTTGTGTGACAGCGGAGTGGACCTGGATCGGCTCAACGAGCTGCGCACCGGCCTTGATCATCTGCTGGGGCAAATCAAAGCGCTGTCGTAGTCGGTATCCACTGATCCAGCAGCGCGGCCAGTTCTTCGCGGCGGAAGGGCTTGGCCAGGTAATCGCTCATGCCCGCCGCCCGACAGCGTTCCCGCTCCTCGGACATGGCGTTGGCCGTCAACGCCACGATCGGCAAGTGCGGCCAGCGACCGCTCTGGCGGATCTGCCGGCTCGCTTCGTAACCGTCCATCACCGGCATGTTGCAGTCCATCAGCACCAGATCGAATTCGTGGTGTTCCAGTTGATCCAGCGCTTCTGCGCCATGGGCCGCCACTACCACTTCGCAACCAAGTTTACTGAGCATGCCTTTGGCCACCAGTTGGTTGACCGGATTGTCTTCCACCAGCAACACCCGACCGCGACGCTGTGAAGGCAAACTTTCAAGCCGCCCGCGGTCGATGGTGGTGATGTCCGGTTGCAGGGTTCGGCGCAGATTCTGATACAGCGCATTGCGTGCCAGGGGGCGAGCCTGCTGTTGCAATGGGGCGAGGGCGGCGGCTTCTTCGCCCGGCAGGAAACTGCCGTAGGCGGTCACCAGCAGAATCGGTGCGGTCATGGTCGGTCGCAGGCCGAACAGGCATTCGGGGCAATCCGTGATGATGATGTCCGGTGACGGGCCGAGCAGTGACGCTTCAATCGTGCGCTGTTCGTACGACAGGCCCCAGACCGGCAACAGACTGCTCAGCAGCTCTGACAGTCCGCTGGCCGCTGTGGTGATGGCAAGCACGCTGCCATGCAGTTGTGCCGGAATGACCGCACGGGTGTGGCAGGGCAGTGGCAGTTCGGCACAGAACTGGCTGCCGAAACCGACTTCCGAGCTGATCGTCAGGCGTCCCTCCATGGCTTCGCACAGGTTGTAGGTCAGCGCCAGGCCCAGTCCGGTGCCGCCGTACTGGCGAGTGATACCGGCCCCGGCCTGGGTGAACGGCTGGAAAATCTTCACCTGGGCTTCCTGGGCAATGCCGATGCCGGTATCGCAGACCTCGATGCGCACGCCGTCCTTCCAGGTCGACAAACGCACATCGACCCGGCCGAAGCGGGTGAACTTCAGGGCGTTGGACAGCAGGTTGCTGACAATCTGCCTGACCCGGGTCGGGTCGCCGAGCACCAGCGCCGGGAAGTGCGGATCGATCAGACACGTCAGTTCGACGCTTGGCGCCGCATTCTGTGACAGCAGGTTGGCAGTGTCTTCAACGAGCGAACCGAGGTCGAACGGGATGTGCTCGAGCTCCAGTTGCCCGGCATCGAATTTCGACAGGTCGAGAATATCGTTGAGCAACTCCACCAGCACCTTGCCCGAGTCGTGGGCAATGGACAGTTGCTGCTGTTGTTCGCCAGTGAGCGGGCCGTCGAGGGACAGCGCGATCATGCCCAGCAGACCGTTGAGCGGAGTGCGGATCTCGTGGCTCATGTTGGCGAGGAACGCCGAGCGCGCCTCGGCCATGTCCAGTGCGGTGCTGCGGGCGACCTCCAGTTCCTCGTTGGACTGGCTGAGGCGGGCGTTGATGGCCTTCAGTTCGGCGGTGCGTGCCGACACGATATCTTCGAGTTGAGCGAGGTAGTCAGTAAGGCGGTTTTCTGCGGTGCGCCGCTGCTGGATTTCCGTGGCGATGTTCTCGAACTGCTGGTTGGCGACCTTCACCAGCACGCCGATCTCGTCGTTGGCGTGTCCGCCCGGACATTCCAGGGTGGTCGGTTCGGCACTGCGCGGATCGCGCCCGCTGAGTTCACGGATCACCCGCACCAGTGGTTTGGTCAGCATCACGTAGAACAGCGCCAGCAGGATGCCGGTCAGGATCAGGCTGCGGGCAAACCCGTTGAGCAGCGTGATTTCGGCCCGGCGCAGGAAGCGGCTGCCGAAGGCATAAGTGTCCACTTCCAGGCTTAACGTACCGAGGGATTCGTTGGGCAAGTGGTCGAGATAGAGCCGGTCTTCGAACTCGCGTTTGGCGCCGAACAGAAAGTCGCTGATCAACCGATAGCCGCTTTGCAGTTCCGGGCGTTTGACGCTGGCCAGCACCGTCTGATTGTTGTCGGTCAGTTGCGCGGAAATGATGGCCGGCGAGCGCAGCAGGCCCAGCGTGAGTTCCTGGGCCAGCTCGGCATCGATGTTGTAGGCGATGCGCGAGGCCGGGTTATGGCTGATTTCCAGCAAAGACAGGATTTCACGGTTGATGGAGGCGTCTTCACTGGCATAATCGATGCCGATTTGCAGCAGACTGAGCAGCGTGCCCAGAATGAACCCGACCAGCACGGTAAGCCTGGCTTGCTTGTAAGACAGCCGGTGGGTGAATTTGATATCCATGGGGTGTTGAACCACTTACGTTTCCCTTCGCTGCTCAAGCATAGTCGATCATGCATGGATACCGGAGTTCCCGCATCGCCTTGTAACAAGGGCCGGGCCGGGTGTCGAACGCTATCGGTCGTCGCTGTATCGCCATCATTACTGTGAACCAGCCCGAGGAGAAGACGTGGATTCCCGATTGAATGCTTTTCTTGAGCGCGCCGAGTCGGTTCTGGCGCGGATCGAACCGCTGCTGCCGGCGCCGCGCCCGGTCATCGACTGGGGCACTTGCCTGGCTGCACGCTGGCAGCGCGATGGTCGCAGCGGCTATCTGTTGCCGCTGGAAGTCAGCCTCGACATGCGCCTGTCGGACCTGATCGGTGTCGATCGGCAACTGGAGCAACTGGGCCGAAATACCCAACAGTTCCTCGACGGTATGCCGGCCAACCATGCGCTGCTCTGGGGTTCACGTGGTACCGGCAAATCCTCGCTGGTGCGGGCGTTGCTGGCCGAACACGCCAAGGCCGGCCTGCGTCTGATCGAGATCGAGCGCGATCACCTGGCCGACCTGCCACGGGTGGTGGAGCAGATCGCCAAGTTGCCGCAGCGTTTCGTGCTGTTCTGCGATGACCTGTCGTTCGAATCCGGCGAAGGCGATTACCGCGTGCTGAAAAGCGTGCTGGATGGCTCGCTGGAACAAGCGCCGGACAACGTGTTGCTGTACGCCACTTCCAACCGTCGCCATCTGGTGCCGGAAAAGGAAAGCGACAACGAAAACTGGAAGCGCGTCGACGGCGAGCTGCATCCGAGCGAAGCGGTGGAAGACAAGATCGCCCTGTCGGATCGCTTTGGCCTGTGGCTGTCGTTCTATCCGTTTACTCAGGAACATTTCCTCAATGTCGTCGAACACTGGATCGGGCAACTGGCCGCCAAGGCTGGCCTGACCTGGCAGCGCGACGAACAACTGGACATTCTCGCCGTGCGCTGGGCGACCGGCCGTGGCAACCGCAACGGACGTTGCGCGTACCAATTCGCCCGTTACTGGGTGGGACTGAAATTGCTGGAGCACAAGGCATGATTGATTTGCAACAGAGCGGCCAGGGCCTCGAAGGCTATGGCATGTTGGCCGCGCAACTGGAGTCGCTGCTGGCGGACGAGCGCGATTTCATCGCCAATGCCGCGCAGTTTTCGGCGTTCCTGTTCAACCAGCTCGACGATCTGAACTGGGCCGGTTTTTACCTCAATCGCAATGAAGAGCTGGTGCTCGGTCCGTTCCAGGGTCAGATCGCTTGCGTACGCATTCCGTTCGGTCGCGGTGTGTGTGGCGCGGCGGCGGCCAGTCTGCAGACACAACGGGTCGAAGACGTTCACGCGTTCCCCGGCCACATCGCCTGTGACAGCGCGTCGAACAGCGAACTGGTGGTGCCGTTGGTCAAGGACGGCCGCCTGATCGGTGTGCTCGACCTCGACAGCCCGAAGCTTTCGCGTTTCGGCGCAGACGATCAGGCCGGAATCGAACGACTGGCAGCGATCTTCCTGCGCCTGACCGACTGCTGATCACGCTGCCAGGCCCGCCTTGCGCAGCACGCCGGCGGGATCGACCGCATCGATCTGTTGCGGTTCGAGGAACCGACTGGCGTATTGCAGGTAAAGGCCTTCGCGGATGAACAGGCCGAACAGCTCGGCATCGATATGCGCCTCACGGCACATGGTGGCCATGATCCCCAGCGCCTCGCTGAGGGTCTTGGCCTTTTTGTATGGGCGGTCGGCGGCGGTCAGCGCTTCGAAGATGTCGGCAATCGCCATCATCCGTGCCGGCAGGCTCATTTCCTCGCGTTTCAAGCGTTTCGGGTAACCGGTGCCGTCCATTTTTTCGTGATGGCCGCCGGCGATTTCCGCCACGTTGTTCAGATGCCCGGGGAAGGGCAGATGGCTGAGCATCAGGATCGTCTGCACCATGTGGTGGTTAATGATGTAACGCTCCTCTCGTGTCAGCGTGCCGCGAGGAATGCTCAGGTTGTACAGCTCGCCGCGGTTGTATTTGTAGCGCGGGACATCGAGTTTGAACCCCCATGGGTTGTCCTCCGGAATCAGCTCGCTGTCGGCGCGTTCGAGCAGGTGTTCGGGCTTGTCGGACAGTAATTTTTCGCTGACGGGCAGGGTCGGCGCCGGCGTTCGTGCCTGGCGTCGGTTTTCTTCCCAGGACACGCCCAGCCGATCATCCAGCGTGCGGGTCCAGGTGCGCTGCGCAATGCCCTCAAGACGCTGAAGGTCGGTGTCGGCCATGGCTTCACTGCCCAGGTTGCAGCGAGCGACGAAACTGAAATCGTCATCCAGAGACGCCAGCGTCGTGTCGCGCAGGCTGGCCAGTTGTCGTTCGTCCCCACCCGATGCCAGAGCTTGCCAGTAGCTGATCCAGGCATCGCGCTTGAGCACTTCGAAGCGGGTACGGATTTCGTGAATGCGATCGTTCAGGGTTTCCAGTTTGGTGGCTTTGTCGACGACGTATTCCGGCGTCGTGACCTTGCCGCAGTCGTGCAGCCACGCGGCGATGTGCAAGGCTTCCCATTCATCCTCACTGGGCTGGTAGTCGCTGAAGGCCGGGGCTTCGCTCGCCGCCGCGGCGTGGGCGAGCATCAGGGTCAGTTCCGGCACGCGCTGGCAATGGCCGCCGGTGTAAGGACTCTTGGCATCGATGGCGCCGGCCAGCAGTTGAATGAACGCATCGAGCAGCTGTTTCTGCCGCGCTTGCAGGCGCTGGCTCTCGATGCTCACCGCCGCCGCGCCGGACACCGCTTGCAGGAAAGCGATGCGGTCGGGACGCAGCTTTTCCAGGTCGGCCGGGGTGCCGCTGTCGCTGATCAGCAATACCAGCAGACCGATTGTCTCGTTGTGCCGGTTGTGCAGACGGATCCCGATCAGGTGTACGCGCGGTGTTTCCATGGCCAGCAGTACTTTTTGCAAGTCGGCAGCCTGTTCGAAGCCGAGGCTGCTCACTACGTTGTCGGCCTTCGCCAGTTGCTCAAACCAGCCGGGGCCTTGGGTGGCGTCGAGGTTGTGTCCCTGGATATCGAAGGCAGCCAGCGTCTGTGAGGTGCCATCGACCACCAGCCCATAAGGTTCCATGCGGTTGCCATCACTTTCCCGCAGGTAGATCAGCCCCGCCTGAGCCTGAGCAATCTGCACCGTTTCGAACAACACCCGCTGCAGCAGCGGGGCGAAGCGGGTTTCGGCGGTCAGGCTGTCGGTGATGCGAAAGAAGCTGGCCAGAGTGTCTTTCATCCGCGCCATCGACACGCTCAACTGATCGACCTCCAGCACCGGCGAGCGACGGGTCACGGGAAAGTTGAAATCGAAGCTGCGGATGGCGTCGGCTTCCTTGACCAGTGAATGCAGCGGTTTGACCAGAATCCGCGAGATCAACCAGCCCAGCGGCAGGCACAACAGCAGGGTGGCGAGGGTGATCAACGCACCCTGCCAACGCATGCGATAGGCATCGACCAGCAGCTCGTCTTCCGGCACCAGCAAGGCCAACTGCAAACCTTTCGGACCACCTTCCTGCAGTCTGCTGCGGGCGACGATCCAGCGTCGCCCGTCAGCATTCAGGCGTTTGCCCTGATGATCGGCAGACAGCAGGGCATGCAGGCCCGGGCTCAGGTCGGCAGCCCTGGCCAGGCGCGCAGTGCGATCATCGACGATCAGCCGGCTGCTGTCGGGGTACGCTACGGCGTTGCCTTCGGCGTCGAAGAGGACGATTTCTGTCGCTGGCGTCACCACGTGCTTGGTCAGGGTCGCCGACAGCGCGTCGAGGGTCAGGTCGGCAGCGATCACTGAGTGCTCACCGCTGCGCCGGGCGAGGGTGGTGCCGACATTGTGGGTGGAAAAGAAAACGTAGGGTTCGGTGGTGATCTGCTCGTTCTGTTTTTGTGCGCCGGTGTACCAGCTTCGGCTGCGCGGGTCGTAGGCATCGTCCGGATTGTCCTGATGACCGACCGCCGACAACGCCTGATCGAAGAACAGCGACTGTGACCGGACACCGCCATTGGCATCATGCTCGATGCTCCAGACCTGATAGGCCGCTGCGTCCGGCGCCTTGAGCAAGGTTTTGAGCGACGCGGTGCGCAACGGCCGCACCATGAAGAAATCACCGTTGTCGTAACCCAGATACAACGATGCCAGGTCCGGGTTGTCCGCCAGTGACTGGCTGAACGGTTTGAGCAGTGTCAGGCGTTGTTCAAGGGCGGAGGCCTGAGTCCCGGGGTTGTCCGCGAGCAGGCTCAGCAAGTGCCGGATCGGCGCATAGGTCGATTGCAGATCGACGCGCACATCCTGCTCGATGCGCTCGAACAGCTTTTCGCTGCTCGACAGAATGATCTGCGTGGTCTGCCGGTAGTTGAACAGCCCCAGCACAACCCCGGTGAGCAACAGCAGAAAGGTGAACATGACGCTGATATGCACGTGCAGGGGGAACCGGCGTTGATCCGGGCGCAGTGGGCTGGGCATTACGGACTCTCCGAGTTGATAAACACACTGCTCAGCGTCCAAGCATAGTTAAGGCCCGGTCATTCTGCTGTGGTCGGTCAACGTCAGTTGCTGCTCCAACGCCTTCTCCAGCTCAAGAATGGCGAAGTTGCTCGCCTTGCATCGGCGTTCGATCTCCTCCACCGGCAAAGCTTGCAGACAAGCCTGTTCGAGTGCTTCGCAACAGTTGATCAGACGTGATGCCTGGGCAATGCGTGCGGCACCTTTGATCCTGTGCGCCATCTCGGCCAGCGCCTGGTGATCCCGTCCGGGAGACAAGGCCTGCAGATCCTGGCGGTCATTCCGGCTGCTTTTCAGAAGTTCGGTCAACAGTCGCCTGGTCTGGGCGGGGTTCCCTCCGGTCAGCGCATAAAGCCCCTGCAGGTTGAACGCAGGTGCATGGAACACCGGTGCATCGAGGATTGGCCGGACACTGTCGACCCATTGGCTCAAGGCACTCAGGCTCAGTGGTTTGAACAGGCACTCGTTCATGCCGGCCTGCTTGCAGCGAAGTACCTCTTCCGGTTGGGCATTGGCGGTAAACCCCAGCACGGTGCAGGTCGGGCGTTGCGTGAGGCTCTCGTGGCGCCGGATTGCGCGGGTCAGTTCATAGCCGTTCATGACGGGCATGTTGCAATCGGCGATGACCAGATCGAATGCGCCGTTTTTCCATTGTTCCAGTGCGCTCTGGCCTTCTTCGGCAATGCTGAAACGGTGTCCCAGAAACTCGAGTTGCTGGCACATCAGCAGGCGATTGGCCGGGTGATCGTCGACCACCAGAACGTTGAGGGGCGTGAGGGCGGTCTGGATCTGTGGTTCGTGTTTCCGGCTTTTCACCTCAGCGGGCATGATTGCCAGCGGCAGCGACACACTCACTTGTGTGCCGATCCCGGGCTGGCTGCTCAATTGCAGTTGCCCTCCCATCATTTCGCACAGGCTGCGGCTGATGACCAGTCCCAGCCCTGTGCCGCTGATTGTCCTGTTCCTGCCATGGCTGGCCTGGGTGAATGGTTCGAACAGCCGCCGCTGGTCTTCGGCAGTAATACCGATGCCGCTGTCCTGAACCGTCAGTTGCACCTGCGAGCAAGCGGGATCATCGCTGTCCAGCAGTTCCAGCGAGATCCTGATCTGGCCTTTTTCGGTGAATTTGATGGCATTGCTGATCAGGTTCGACAGCACCTGTTTGAAACGCAAGGGATCCAGATGTACGTCGATGTTCAGTTCGGGCGGGGAGACGTTCACCATCAGTGCCAGCCGTTTCTGCCGGGCCAGGCCTTCGAAGATCCTGACCACCGACGCAATGGTATCGATGAGATTGACCCGTTCGGGGCTCAGGCTCAGGCGTCCGGATTCGATCCGGGCAATATCCAGAATGTCACCGATCAGCCCCAGCAGATCCTTGGCCGAGCTGTAGGCGGTTTCGATGCTGGAGCGGTCCGGATGCACTTTGTCCATGCGCTTGAGTGTCAGTTCAAGCATGCCGATGACCGCGTTCATCGGTGTACGGATTTCGTGGCTCATGGTCGCCAGGAAAGTGCTCTTGGCACGGTTGGCATCATCCGCGCGTTCCTTGGCAGCACGAAGTTCGTCGAGCAGTTCATGACGTTCACTGATGTCGATCCAGCCGCCGATGATCCCCTGAACATCGCCGCTGGAGTCGCGGTACGGCAGGATCCAGTGATAGATCGTCATGCGCCGGTTGCCGATTTGCAACGGCCGGTCGAGCACCAGCGGTCTGCCCTCGTTCACGACCCGCTGGTAGTCGGCCTGAAAGGCCCTGGCTTCGAAAGCGTTGTTCAGAACACCTTCCATCACATTCTTGCCGATGACGTCTTCGCGTCTGGCCTTGAAGGCTTCGAGGTAACTGTCGTTGCAGCTTTGCAGCAATCCCTGTCGATCGCGCACATAGATCGGATGAGGCGTGCCGTTGACCAGCGAGCGCATGAACTCCAGCTGATCGTTCAAGGCGCGTTCGGCAGCCTGGCGCTGCTTGATCTGGCGACGCATGTAGGCATTCCAGAGCATCGACAGCAGCAACAGCAGGCCGGCCGCCCCGATCACCTGATAGAACAGGCGTCGATATTGGTGCCAGGTGCCTTGCGAAAGGCTTGAATAACCCCTCCATCGACCATTGATGATGCCCAGTTCTTCGGGCGATATGCTCATCAGGGTCTTGTCGATGATCGAGCCCAGTTCGGTGTTGTCTCTGGCGGTTGCCAGGGAAAAGGCTGCCTGCCGGGTGCCGATGGTGGTAGTGATCTGCAAGGGCTGTTCGAAGATGTGCGAGGCGATGAAGTAGTTGGCGATCACCAGCGAGTTCACTGCGCCTTCGACCAGCCCCTCGTCGAGCAATGCCACGGCACTGAAAGTGTCCGGGGTCTCGATCAACTGGATGCGTGGAAACTCGTTGCGCAGGTACTCGATCATCGGGTTGCCCTGGGCGATGGCCAGGCGCTTGCGTTTAAGCTGACCCAGGTGGGTCGGACTGTCGGCAGCCTTGCGGGTCAGCAGGACATAGGAGTTTTCAAGGTAGGGGCGGCTGAACTTCAGGGTTTCCTCGCGTTGGGCGGTCGGCAGCAGGGCGGCGATCAGGTCGGCCTGATGGTTCTCGATCTGTTTGATCATCTCGGCGTCGCTGCGGCTGCGGCGGATTTCGAAGCGCAGGCCGGTGCGCAACCGGATGAGTTCCAGCAGGTCGGCGCTGATGCCGCGAAAGTTGCCATCGGTGTCAAAGAAACTCAGGGGGGCAAAGGCTTCGTTGACGACCACACTCACCACCGGATGTTTCTTCAGCCACTGTTCTTCGCGGTGGGTCAGTTGCAGTTTCTGGTCGGTCAGCAAGGTATCGCTGCCGGCACTCCAGCGTTTGGCGATGGTTTCCCGCTCGCTGCCCGGGACAGCCTTGAGCACGTTGTCGATGATACCCAGCAGTTGAGGATTGTCGCGACGTACGGCAAAGCTGAAACCGTGGGCTTCGTGCTTGCCGAAATTGGCCATGCGGATGTTGTTCAGATACCCCTTGCTGATCATGTAGTGAGTGGAAATGGTATCGCCGAGAAACACATCCGCCTGATCGAAGGCGACGGCGTTGATTGCATTCTGGTAGGACGGATAGGAGGTGATGAGGGCTTTGGGATACAGCGCCTTGACTTCGTCCAGCGGCAGATAGTGATACAGCATGCTCAGCCGCAATCCGGCCAGACCTTCGCTCAGAGACCGGGTTTCACCCGTGCGGGTGACCAGTACCGGTTGATCGATCGCGTAAGGGCTGGACAGTATGATGTTGGCGTTTTCCGCCTCCAGTCCATTGGACGTGCCAAGCATGTCGATGCTGCCGTCGACCAGTGCCCGGATCGCGGCGTCCCGTGTGGCAAAGCGCTTGACCCTGACCGGCAGGCGGGTTGCCTGACCGATCAGTCCGGCATAATCGGCCGTGAACCCCTCGTAATCGCGGCCGCTGGCCGTCATGTCAAATGGCGGATAGTCGGGAGCCGATGTGCCCAGAACCAGCTCATTGCGATTTCGCAACCAATCCCGTTGCGCATGATCGAGCAGGACTGGAAGTGGCTTGTCGGTCGAGCGACTGAGCAGGGCCAGGTCTTGCGAGATGACGGGGGCGGCTGCTGCATGAGCACTTAACCCAAGGCATGCACTCAATACAATCAGGCAGTTTTTCAAGCGACTGGGCATGTCGTCTCTCACACGAGTGCGTTGCGTTTGGCCATTTCAATAAGTTCTACAAGGGATTTGGCTTTGAGTTTCTGCATCAGACGTTTTTTATAAGTACTGACGGTCTTGTTGCTGAGGAACATGCCTTTGGCGATTTCCTTGTTTGTGCGGCCTTGGGCGAATAGTTGCAATACCATCAATTCCCGGTCATTGACGGATTTGAAAAGTTCCAGTTCTGCGTAGCGCACATCATCATTGCGAACAGGGTTCAGGGCCTGGCTGGGGAAATAGTTGTATCCGGAAAGGACGGCCTTGATGGCACTGACCAGTTCGCTGAGGTCTTCCTGTTTGCAGACATAACCCGATGCGCCGGACTGCATGCAGCGAATGCCGAACAGCGTCGGGCACTGTGCAGTCAGGACCAGTGTCTTGAACGGAGAACTCATGGCGTTGAAGCGGGCAAGGACTTCCAGGCCGTCCAGCTTTGGAATACTGATGTCGAGAATGATCAGGTCGGGTGTGCATTCGCGGACCATTTGCATGGCGTCGACCCCGTTATCGGTTTCACCGACGACCTTGTAACCTTCATGTTCCAATAGCATTCGAACGGCAAGACGGATAACCGGATGATCGTCGACAATAAAAACGGAGTTCATAACAAAGTCCCATGCGAACACTAATAAAGGGCGCACCTTAGCTCAGATGAAAGAGCGGTCGCATGAGCCGACAGGACCTCGGTGGCAATCTAGGATCGGTCCTACAAATAAAGAGGAATGGGACTACGTGTGAACTAGTTTTGACGTAGGTAGCGGATGGCTTCGCGAGCTGAACTTGTTCGATGGAGGGGGCGGGGGTGACTGAAAATCCTGTTTGTTTAATGTTTGTCAGTCATCAATGAGTTTCGGTTTTTTGTTGGCGATACGTCGCGAGCGTCGAACAGGGATATAAGGAAAGGATTGGAATATCCATCAGTCGCCCGCCCGGTCAATGCCTGACCGGGCGGGCGACGACGTATCAATGGCTGGAGCGCCCTGTCATTTCCAGGGCCATGTCGCTGGCATAGCTGTCGGTCATGCCTGCGATGAAGTCGATCATGCGCAGGAACGATGCGTGCAACGGGCCGTGCGGGTCCGGCGCATTGTTGCCCAGCAAGTCGAGGATTCTGCGGCTCTTGAACGACGGCGTACGCCCGTTGTGCTGTTCGAGGGCCGCACCGCAGAACGCGTTGAGCAGAATCTCCAGTGTCGTGTAGGCGCCGATTTCATGCAGGGTCTTGCGCTTGTCCTGAAAGATTTTCTTGCGGGCGATGTCCTTGGCATTCAGCACGCAACGTTTGGCCGGGCCGTGCATGTGCTCCACAAGGTCCCCATGCAGCGTTCCCGCCAAGAGCGCGTCCTGTTGTTCGACAAAGGCCCGGGCGGCGGCGTTGGTCAGGTGTTCGATGGCCTTGCCTCGCAGGATCGCCAGTTTGCGCCGGCGCGAATCCTGAGGGCCCAGCTGTCGATAGGTTTCCGGCAGATCGTCACCGACCAGACCCAGCAGCAGCGACTCGACCTCGGCATAGTCCAGCAGGTCCATCTCCAGGCCATCTTCCAGATCGATCAGCGCGTAGCAGATGTCATCCGCAGCCTCCATCAGGTAAACCAGCGGATGACGCGCCCAGCGCTGTTCTTCGAGTTGCGGCAGGCCGAGTTTGTGGGCGATCTGCTCCAGCAATGGCAACTCGCTCTGATAGCAACCGAACTTGTGTTTCTTGTAACCCAGAGAGTCGGCGTGACGTGCGGTCCACGGGTACTTGAGGTAGGTACCGAGGGTCGCGTAGGTCAACCGGGTGCCACCGTCGAACTGGTGATATTCCAGCTGTGTGAGGACCCGAAACCCTTGGGCATTGCCCTCGAAGTTCAGGAAGTCACCGCGCTCGGCGTCACTCATCGCATCCAGCCAGCCGCGCCCGGCGGCCTGCTGAAACCAATGGCGGATGGCGTCTTCGCCGGAATGGCCGAAGGGCGGGTTGCCGATGTCATGGGCCAGGCAGGCGGACTGCACGACCATGCCCAGATCGCTCGGTTCGCACCACTCGGGCAGAGCGCGACGCAGTGTTTCGCCCACTCGCATGCCCAGCGACCGGCCGACGCAACTGACCTCCAGTGAGTGGGTCAGGCGCGTGTGGATGTGGTCATTGCTCGACACGGGATGCACCTGGGTCTTGCGGCCCAGGCGGCGGAAGGCGCCAGAGAAAATGATGCGGTCATGGTCTTTGTGAAACGGACTGCGGCCGAGTTCCTGCGGGCTGTGCAGCGGTTTGCCGAGACGTTCGCGGTTGAGCAGGGTTTGCCAATCCAAGGCTGATTCTCTCCGTCGGGTGACTGGTGCCCTAGCTTCCCGGTTCGGGCGAGTGTCTGCAAGCGCAACTACAGTCCGGCGGCGTCAATGTCGATCAACAGCAGGCGCTCGCCATTGTCGAAAAACTGGCCGGCGGTCAGGCAGTACTGGTTGCTGGTGGCATCGCGGTAGGTGTTGGAAAGCGTCAGCCGGCGTTCTTCCCAGCCTTCGGCCAGCAGGTGGTAGAAGTAGGGACGCCACGACCAGTTGTGACCCAGGTAACGGTTGTCGGCGACCCAGCCGCTTTGCCGCCATTCCAGATTCGGCGTCAGTTGCGTGCCCTGACGGTCGCACTGATAAAACCGCAGCAACCACGGAAAGGCGTCCAGTTGCGGCAAGGCACTGAGCGGCGCGCGGGTTTGAGCCCAGCTCTGCAGAATCGTCATCAACTCGCCAAGCTGTCGACGCATGGACATCAACTTGCCGCGCTCGGCGAGTTTCTGCTTCACATAGGCCTGGCGCAGTTCAGCGAAGCGCTGGACGAAAGCATCCGTCGCAAAGAAAGCCTCCTGCGCCCGGGCGAACAGAAAACCCTGCACGTAACGTGAGCCGCATTCCAGTGCGAAATTCAGCTGCGCTTCGGTCTCCACGCCCTCGGCGATGATCCAGCAACCGGTCCTTTCGGCCATCTGCGCCAGTGCCTTGACCACATCGCTGCTGGGCCCGCCGAGCGCGGCAGCCTGAAACAGGCGCATGTCGAGCTTGAGGATGTCCGGCTGCAAGGCCAGCACGCGATCGAGCTGTGAATAGCCGGCGCCGAAATCGTCGATGGCGATTCGCGCTCCGGCATCACGATAGCGCGCGACGACTTCAGACAGACGCTGACTGTTGCCGCCCAGTTCTGTGATCTCGAAAACAATCCGCTGCGGGTCGATGCCATGCCGGGCGAGCTGTTTCAGGCTGGGTAGCGCCTGGTCGGCGCGCAGACGGCTGATCCAGCGCGGTGACATGTTCAGGCTGAGAAACCAGTCCGGCGGTGCTTCGTGAAATCGGCTCAGCGCATTGTCACGAATCTGCCGGTCGAGGCGGCGCAAGGCGGTTGCGGGCGTTCGTGGGTCGGCGAACAGCGGCCCGACCGATGTCAGTTGCCCTTGCACCTGGCGCAATCGACCCAGAGCCTCGACGCCTGCAATGCGTCCGGTGGCGGTATCGATGAAAGGCTGAAAGCAGGCGAGCGGTTGCCCGTCGATCACGGGGCCTCCTTGGTCATTGTTGTTCTGGTCGGATCCTGCCGGCCGGGTAGGCGAGCGGGATTGAATCTCCGGGTGAAGAGACTCAATCCCGCCAGCAGTGCAAGAATGCAGCCAGATGTGGAACTCAGCGTTTGCCCGAGTTCTGCATGACCAGTTTGATCAGCGGCGCGAGGCTGGTACCGAGGCGGATCAACCGGCTCAGGCCGCCGATGCCACCGCTTTTCGCACCTTTGCCGGTCAGGAACCCCAGCAGTGTCACGGCGGCCACGCCCCACAACGGCGCATGCTTGATGCCGAAACCGTCCTGCAGGTTCTGCGACATGCCGCGCATGCGTTGCAAGGGCTGCAGCACCTGGCCGGTTTCGTGGCGGATTTCCTGACGATGCATTTCCATGCGCAGGCGGATCAGGGCCTTGCGCATTTCCTGGCGCGAGCTGTTGTGCGGAAGTTCAGGCAGGCTCATGGCAGCAGGCGCTCCCGGTCGTTGGCCAGTTCTTCCAGGGTGCCATGGAAGGGCGAGGATTCATCGAAGATCGCAGCCTTCAGGCGCAGCCCGCAGAAGATCGCGGCCAGGGTGTAGAACACGCACAGGCCGATGATGGCGGCGAGCCGATACGTGTCCCAGAACACGATCAGGACGAGGGTCGACAGGCCGACCAGCAACAGCAGTGCAAACACCAGCGCGAGGCCTGCGAACAGCAACAGGCTGACGGTGCGTGCTTTCTGTTCCTGCAACTCGATGCCGAACAACTCGACGTGACTGTGCAATAGACCTAGGACGGCAGCACCCAGGCGCCGTGTGGAAGAGGCAGTGCCCGCAGTCGGGCCGGATTCACCGATCGACATGATCAGCGCCGCGTGGCCAGCAGGCCGATCAGAAAGCCTACGCCGGCGGCGATACCCACCGATTGCCACGGGTTGGCCGACACATAATCTTCGGTGGCGGTGACCGCAGCCTGGCCGCGCTCGCGCAAAGTGTCTTCGGTCAGCTTCAGGGTTTCCCGCGCGCGCAGCAGACTTTCATGGATCTGTTCGCGCAATTCATCAGCCTGATCACCGGCCAGCGTGGCGGTGTGTTCCAGCAACCGTTCGGTGTCGCTGACCAGGGTCTGGAAGTCGTTCATCAGGATTTCTTGAGCAGTCTTTGCCTTGGTGCTGGCCATTGGGAATCTCCGTAGGTGGCGGTCTGAAGCGGCTTCTGAAACTTTCGAGTATGAGCCTTGCGTGAAGGTTCAGTACAAATGACTGGTACATCTTTTGCTGTGTCGTGGTGCGTTCCCCGGCAGCAGTGCGCTGTTGCCGGGCGCGAAGCCGGGAAATCATAGCCCGGATGACACGGGTTCAGCTCAGGACATCGACCTCGTGCGCCAAAGCGGTTCGCCGGCCCCCCGGGCTTGTGACTGCGCGGTCGCAACTTGGTGCATGAAATGTCTGCATGAACCGCTTTGGTGCCTTTTTCAGCCTTGGGTCTGCCTCTTCATGGAAAATCTGCAAAGCGCTGTGGATACGCTCGTTCATAGTTCCAACACGTTGTTCATTCTGATCGGTGCGGTCATGGTGCTGGCCATGCACGCCGGTTTCGCCTTTCTGGAGGTCGGAACGGTTCGCCAGAAGAATCAGGTCAACGCTCTGTCGAAAATTCTCAGCGACTTCGCCGTGTCCACCCTGGCCTATTTCTTTATAGGCTATTGGATTTCGTACGGGGTGACGTTCCTGCAACCGGCGGCGGTGCTCAGCGCCGATCATGGTTACGGGCTGGTGAAGTTTTTCTTCCTGCTGACCTTTGCGGCGGCGATCCCGGCGATCATTTCCGGCGGCATTGCCGAGCGCGCGCGGTTCGTTCCACAGCTGTGTGCGACGGCGCTGATCGTGGCGTTCATCTATCCGTTTTTCGAGGGGATGATCTGGAACGGCAACTATGGTCTGCAAGCCTGGCTGGCCGCGCGATTCGGCGCCGCGTTCCATGATTTCGCCGGCTCCGTGGTGGTTCACGCCATGGGTGGCTGGCTGGCGCTGGCGGCGGTGCTGTTGCTGGGCCCGCGTAATGGACGCTATCGCGATGGCCGGCTGGTGGCATTCGCACCGTCGAGCATTCCGTTTCTGGCACTGGGATCGTGGATCCTGATCGTCGGCTGGTTCGGCTTCAACGTGATGAGTGCGCAAACCCTGCAGGGCGTCAGTGGCCTGGTGGCGGTCAATTCGTTGATGGCGATGGTGGGCGGTACCGTGGCGGCCCTGATTGTCGGGCGCAATGACCCGGGCTTTCTGCACAACGGTCCGTTGGCCGGTCTGGTGGCGGTGTGTGCCGGCTCCGACCTGATGCATCCGGTGGGCGCGCTGGTCACCGGTGCGATTGCCGGCGCCCTGTTTGTCTGGTGCTTCACGTCGGCGCAGGTCAAATGGCGGATCGATGACGTGCTGGGTGTCTGGCCGCTGCACGGCTTGTGTGGCGTATGGGGCGGCATCGCCTGCGGGATCTTTGGCTCGACCGCACTGGGTGGGCTGGGTGGTGTCAGCCTGATCAGCCAGTTGATCGGTACCGCGTTGGGCGTTGTGGTGGCCCTGGCCGGCGGATTTGCCGTCTACGGTTCGATCAAGGCCCTGCATGGTCTGCGCCTGAGTCAGGAACAGGAGTATTACGGTGCGGACCTGTCGTTGCACAAGATCGGCGCGGTGAGTCAGGACTAGGTCTCTTCATCTTCGGCACCCGGGTAGAAGCCATGCAGCAGGCGATAGCGGTCGATGCGCACCCGATCGACCTTCTCCTGCACCTGGTGTGCCGGCAGACCGAGCAGGATCAAGGCGTGAGAGGCAAGCATCAGGCTTGATTCCAACAGCTCCGGCACCACTTCGCTGGCGCCGGCGGCTTTCAGTTCGGCCCACTGGCTGTCGTCGCGGGTGCGCACCAGAATCGGCACTTTCGGATTGAGTCTCCGGGCCTCCTTGAGCACCCGCAGCGCCACATCGCTTTTATCCACGGCAATCACCAGCAGCCTTGCACGCAGCAAACCGACCGCAGTCAGCAGGTCGCCACGCGCAGAGTCGCCGTAATGCACGTCGCGTTCGACGGTGGCTGCCTCCTGAATACGTACGGGGTCGTTGTCCAAGGCGATGTAAGGTTGCCCGGCATTGCGCATGAAGCGTCCGATCGACTGACCGACACGCCCGTAGCCGCAGATCACCACATGCTGATCCAGGCCGGCATTGAGGGCGCTGATTTCCTCGATCTGCGCTTCCTGATTGGGTTTGCGGTGCAGGGCGGCGGCGATGCGGGGGGCCGCGCGCAACATCAGCGGCGTGAGCAGCATCGAGCAGAACGTCGCAGCGAGGAGCAGGGCGCCGAGATCGGCGGGCATCAGCCGGTTCTGCTGCATCTGCGCCATCAGGGCGAAACAGAATTCGCCACCCTGAGCCAGAGCCAGGCCGCTGCGCCAGGCGGTTTCATTGTCGCTGCCACGCCATTTCACCAGCAGCGCCACCACTGAACCCTTGATCAGCAGCAAACCCAGGGTCATGGCGATAATCAACAGGCTGTGACTGGCGAACAATTGCAGGTCGATCAGCATGCCGATGCTGACGAAGAACAGGCCGAGCAGTATGTCGCGGAACGGCCGGATATCGGCTTCGATCTGGTGCCGATAATGACTCTCCCCCAGCAGCATGCCGGCCAGGAAGGCGCCGAGGGCAGGGGACAGGCCAAGCAGGTGAGTCAGCCATGCCGTGAGCAACACGATCACCAGCGCCAGTAGCACGAACAGCTCGGCCGAGCGCGATGCCGCCACCTCCTGAAAAAGGCGTGGCAACAGCCAGCGACTGGCCAGCAGCAAGCCGATGAACAGCACGACAGTCTTGAGCAGCGTCAGTGGCAACGCCCAATACCAGGCTTGATCGCTGCTGCCGGCGAAGACGGGAACCAGCGTCAGCAACAACACGGCTACCACGTCCTGAAACAACAGGACGCCCACTGCGTTCTGGCCGTGGCTGCTGAAGATTTCGCCGAGGCTGCCCAACTCCTTGGTGACGATCGCCGTGGAAGAAAGCGACAGCCCTGCGCCGAGCAGCAGCGCCGGGGTGAGAGGCATGCCCAGCAGCATCAGCACGCTTCCCAACAGCGCCGTACTGACCAGCACCTGTTGGCTGCCCAGACGAAAAACCACCTGGCGCAGGGCAATCATTTTCGACAGGGAGAATTCCAGCCCTAGGGAAAACAGCAGAAACACCACGCCCAGTTCGGCAAGGTCCGGCAGGTGTTCGCTCTCGTTGATCCAGTCGAACGCCTTCGGCCCAACCATCAGCCCGACGCACAGATAGCCCAGCACCGGTGGCAGGCGCAGGCGGCGAAACAGGGCAATCATCACCAGGGACGAGGCAAGAATGATCAACAGATTGGCAAACACAAAACACTCCGGTGGCAGGGTCAGGCTCTTCAAGCGTAGAGGCAAAAAACACCGGAGCATGGTGTAAAACGCCTTTGTGCGGGCTGATTTGAGTCAGGGTTTTGCGAGGACAGAACCGGTCGATGGCTCGAGGGCTCTGATGGGTCGACGGGTTCACAGGTCAGGCCTAAAATGGCCAATCAAATTTTGGGATTGAACGCGCATGCTTCCTGAATGCCAGTTGTTCGGCACCCTGGGGTGCCATCTGTGTGAAGTCGCTGAAGCCGAGCTGATGCCGTTCGTCGAGCATGGACTGCTGGTGGAACTGGTTGACATTGCCGACGATGAATCCTGGTTCGAGGCCTACAGCCTGCGGATTCCTGTGCTGCGCCGGGCCGATACCGGAGCGGAGCTGGGCTGGCCGTTCAGTGCCGATCAGGTTGTGGCATTTCTGCGTTAGCTTTTTCCCTCGACGTTGTTCCGGCGTGGCCATTCATCGCGACGCTCATCGATCCTTGGCACTTGCGGGTTTATTCGGTTACTGTATGTGTATACAGTAATTGAGTGGGCTCGCCGTGCTGTGTCCTTCCGGGGCAACGGGCATGGCAGCCAGGACGTCTGAGGGATGAATCGTGGTCAATGTCGAACAGTTGAAAAGCAGCGTGAACCGGATGTCGGTTGATGTGGTGCACGACGCCGTCCGCGAATTGCGTCTGGACGGTCTGGTCACGGAGGGCAAGACGCCTTTCAACAAGCTGCATTTCAATACCTGTTTTGCCGAGATCGAGGCCTTGTTCCAGCGCGCCGGCTATCACAAGCAACTGGATGTGGTGGGTTATCAGGGGTTGTTGTACGCCTTGTACGACCCGGGCCGCTGGGAGGCTGTCGATGTACTGCGCTGGCTGAAGGAGTTCACCGAGGCGGCGGCCCTCAAATCGATCCCCGCCTGATTCTGCGCTAGGTCTGCTGCGTCCGGTGTTGGATAATGCCGCTCTGCTTTGAGGGTTCGAGTTCTCCGTATGTCCAGCACATCATCATTTTCCGCCGCACAGAATCAGGCCAGCACGCTTTACCTGCCCCCGGGCGACTGGCGGACGGTGTTTGATTGTCTGTGTGATCACTTCAGTGCCATCGGACGCGATCAGTGGCTGGACCGGATTGCCCGAGGCCGGGTACTGGATGGCGAAGGCCAGCCGATTGCGCTGGACCTGCCGTACAAGGAAGGCCTGCGCATCCATTACTTTCGCGAAGTGCCGGATGAAAAGCCGATTCCGGTGGTCGAGTCGATTCTCTACGCGGACGAACATCTGGTCGTCGCAGACAAACCCCATTTCCTGCCGGTGACGCCAGCAGGGGAGTACGTGGAACAGACGCTGCTGCGCCGGTTGATTCGTCGTCTGGACAACCCGCACCTGGTGCCGTTGCACCGAATCGACCGGCACACCGCCGGGCTGGTGATTTTTTCGGCCAATCCGCAGACACGTTCGGCGTATCAGTCATTGTTCCCGACACGGCAAATCGAAAAACGTTACGAAGCGATCGCTGCTGCATTGCCGGGGCTGGATTTTCCGTTGGTACACAAGAGCCGTATGGTCGATGGCGAGCCTTTTTTCCGCATGCAGGAAGGTCCCGGTGTCAGCAACACCGAAACGGCAGTGGAAGTGCGGGAACGGAACGGCGACCTCTGGCGTTATGGCCTGTATCCGGTGACCGGCAAGAAACATCAGTTGCGGGTGCACATGACGGCATTGGGCGCGAGCATCTGCAACGATCCGTTCTATCCCGAGGTGTTGAAGGACGTCGAGGACGATTACACCAAACCGCTCAAGCTGCTGGCGCAGGGTTTGCGGTTCATTGATCCAGTGACTGGGCAGGTGCGTGATTTTGAAAGCCGGATCACGTTGGACTGGTGAGTAATAGTGCTAACCATCTTTCTGACGCTCACGAAAAAGCCCGCAAATGCGGGCTTTTCTGTATCTGGCGTCGCTTACAGTTCTTTAACGGTGCGAACCTGATCCTTGTTGATGCGAGTCTGCTTGCCGTCCAGCTGTTCGAATTCGTAGAAGCCCGAATCCTTGTCGTATTTAGGCGAGTCGACGGCCTGGATTTCGCGACCGTCATTCAAGGTGATCACCGTTGGCGAAGCGCAACCGGCGAGGGTGGCCAGGCCCAGTGCGAGCATGAAAGTGGCGAGAGTCCGTTGAGTCATGTGTTTGTCTCCGAAGGGAATTCTTTTGGTTACTGAGCTGTAGACGTATGCAAGGCGTGAGAGTTCCTTGAATGCGGTCAGTCTGACACAGTGTTATGAGAGCTTAACAGTTCCGGGGTATTGAGATTGGCCAGCCGTGGGTCGTTGTCCGGGCAAATCAGTGCTTGGGCACCAAGGCTGCGCATGAGCCGGCCAGGACTGCGCTCTCCCTCTTGCCAGGCCTCTTCGAATGCGGGCAGAAGCGCCACGGGAATTACGCAAAGCAGTGGTTCCCAGTGCTCGTCGTGACGCAGCATCAACGGGTTTTCAGGGTGCAGGCTGGCGGTCTCGCGCATGCTCTGTAACAGGGGAAGATCGATTCGCGGTACGTCGCACGGCAACACCAGCAGATGGGGATGGCGAGCGGCTCGCAAACCGGCACGGATGCCGGCCAATGGTCCGGGAAAGTCTTCTTCGTCGTCCGTCACCAATTGATCGGCGAAGGGCGCATAGCGCTCGCGATTGCGGTTGCAGGAAATGATCAGATCGTCGGTCAGCGGGCGAACCTTGCGCTGCAAATGAGCGATCAGCGGTTCCCCGTGCCATTCAATCAGCCCCTTGTCCTGGCCACCCATGCGTTGACCACGTCCACCGGCCAGTAACAGGACGGAGCAGGGTGGCAAAGGGGTATTGGAAGTCATGGCAACTCTCCGCAGGTTCGGCGAAAAAATGGGGCGCTGTGATATAACACCGGGCTGTTTCTCCTACAACTGGATGAGCCTATGAAAGCCAAGGCTGATGTACCTTTTGCACCGCTCAATATCGCGGTATTGACGGTCAGCGACACCCGTACTCTGGAAACCGATACCTCCGGCCAGGTCTTCGTCGACCGTTTGACCGCTGCCGGTCACAACCTGGCGGAGCGGGTATTGCTCAAAGATGACCTGTACAAAATCCGCGCGCAAGTTGCCCACTGGATTGCTGAAGATGTCGTGCAAGTGGTGCTGATTACCGGGGGCACAGGCTTTACCGGTCGTGACAGCACACCCGAAGCCGTTGCGTGCCTGCTCGACAAGCAAGTCGATGGTTTTGGTGAGTTGTTCCGACAGATTTCGGTGGCCGATATCGGCACTTCCACTGTGCAATCCCGTGCACTGGCTGGACTGGCCAACGGTACGCTGGTCTGCTGTCTGCCGGGTTCGACCAATGCGGTGCGCACCGGTTGGGATGGCATCCTGGCCGAGCAACTGGATTCACGGCATCGTCCGTGCAATTTCGTCCCTCACCTGAAACAGGCGGCTCCTTGTGAATCCCGCGGGTAAGCCTGGCAAGACCGGCAGCCTGATGCCGGTCGAGGTGGCATTGGCGCGTCTGCTGGAAATGGCTGACGCCTCGCGTATCGCCGAGTCCGAGTATCTGCCATTGGTGCAGCTTGAGGGCCGGGTGTTGGCGCGGGATCTGGTTTCGACACTGGACCTGCCGCCATGGCCCAACAGTGCCATGGACGGGTATGCCTTGAACCTGGCTGACTGGACCGGTGAGCCGATGCCGGTCAGTCAGAAGATTTTTGCCGGTCAGGCGCCCGAGCCGCTGGAGCCAGGCACCTGTGCCCGTATCTTTACAGGGGCACCCGTTCCACCAGGTGCCGATTGCGTCGAGATGCAGGAAAACGCCGTGATCGAGGCCGACGAACGAGTTCGGTTCACTGAGCCCATGGTGTCCGGGCAGAACATCCGCCCGCAGGGGCAGGAAACCACGGTGGGCGAATTGATCCTGTCCGCGGGAACCCGGCTCGGTCCGATCGAGTTGGGGTTGGCTGCGTCTTTGGGCTGCGCCGGCCTTGAAGTGATCCGCAAGCCCCGTGTGGCAGTGCTGTCCACTGGTGATGAGCTGGTTGAACCGGGAGCGGCACTGGGCCCGGGACAGATTTACAACAGCAACCGGGTGGTGCTGTGCAGTTGGTTGCAACGTTTGGGCTGTGAGGTGCTGGATGCCGGGATTCTTCCGGATGACTTGCCCACCACCCGCGCACGTCTTGGGGAACTCGAAGAGGCCGACTTGATACTGTCGACCGGAGGCGTATCGGTTGGGGAAGCGGATTTCCTCGGCGTCGCGCTGAGGGAGGAGGGTGAGCTGACACTGTGGAAGCTGGCAATCAAGCCCGGGAAGCCTTTGACTGTTGGGCATTTCCGGGGTGTTCCGGTCATCGGCCTGCCCGGCAACCCCGCGTCGACCCTGGTGACTTTTGCCTTGCTGACCAAGCCTTATCTGCTGCGTCGTCAGGGTGTGCAAGATGTCGAGCCTCTCAAGTTTCCAGTCCCGGCTGGATTCGTCTGGCCCCAGGCCGGCAATCGGCGTGAATTCCTGCGGGGGCGACTGGAGCAGGGACAGGCAACTATCTACCGAAACCAGAGTTCAGGTGTTCTGCGCAGCGCCGCCTGGGCTGATGGATTGGTAGAGGTGCAGGAGGGGCGTACCCTGGCCCAGGGAGACATGGTGCCCTTCATTCCCCTGAGTGACCTTCTCGGCTGATCATCGTAATGCAGGCCCAACGCGGGCCTGCATCTTTGTAAGTCATCGGCTGATCAGTGTCACGAGCTGGTCAAAGCGACTATTGGCAATCCAGCCCAACAATCCAAGGACAACCGCTGTGGCACCTGCGGAGTAGGCGAGACGGTGTTTGATGGCTTTGACGTCTCCTTTCACTTCGTCCATGTCACGGCGGATGTATTTGATGTGGGTTTCCAGTTCGGTGACACGAGGTTCCATAACGGTTTCTCCAGTGTTTTTGGTACAGCTGTTGAATTCGGCTTTTTGACTGGCACGACTGTTGGAGAGGGGGGCAACCGGATTCACCGCCACTCTTGCTTCATGGCTGTGCATGGAAACCCCCGCCTGCTGCCATGTGTTTCTGCTGGCAGAAACCGCAACTCGAATGATCGAAAGACCTGATGATGTAGTGACTCATTACCTGCACATCCTTGTGTTATCGGGTTGAAGATTGTTGCTGTCGACACACGGTGTACCAATGGTCGAGACTGGTCAATTGAGCCGATTCCTTACATTTCGTACGAAAAAATACCGCCCTGTAGGACGAGTTAGACGGGACTCAGGAAATACTTGGGATTGCGGTGGCTCTTTTGCGTGCCGTGAAGGTCAAGATGTCCCGAACTGATTTAATAACGGGAGTGGCCAATATGGATGAGCGCAGGGCATTGTTGATTCTGCATGGCAAGCAGGCACTCAACGAAGCGGTTCGCTCCGCTGTTGAACGCAAGCGCGGACAGGGCTGGGATCTGGCGGTACGCCTGACCTGGGAGGCCGGCGATGCCCAGCGTCTGGTGGAAGAAGCGCTGACTGCCGGATACGGGACAATCATTGCCGGCGGTGGCGATGGCACCTTGCGCGACATCGCCGAGGCCCTGGCGGCTCACCCGGGCAAGGCGAGTCTGGTGCTGTTGCCGTTGGGGACCGCCAACGATTTTTCCCGCGCGGCCGGTGTTCCTCTGGAACCGGATGCGGCACTCGATTTGCTTGACGCGCCAGCCTGTGACATTGATCTGGGGGAGGTGGGCGGTCAGATATTCCTGAACATGGCCACGGGCGGGTTTGGCAGTCAGGTCACCGCCAATACCTCGGAGGATCTGAAAAAGGTGCTGGGCGGCGCGGCCTATCTGTTTACGGGGCTGTCGCGATTCAGTGAGTTGCACGCCGCCTATGGCGAATTGCAGGGGCCGGACTTTCATTGGAGCGGTGAACTGCTCGCGCTGGGTATCGGTAATGGCCGCCAGGCAGGCGGAGGGCATGTGTTGTGCCCGGAGGCACTGGCGGATGACGGCCTGCTGGATATCAGTATTCTTCCGGCACCACAGGAACTGGTCGGTACGCTGAAAAATTTGCTCAGCGACGGATTTGGTCTCGACAACATGTTTGTCCGCACACGATTGCCGTGGGTCGAAATCAAGGTCGCCGAAGGGCTCTGCATCAATCTCGATGGTGAACCGCTGGAAGGGGACAGTCTGCGGTTTGCGGCGCGTCCGGCGGCATTGCGTGTGCATTTGCCGGAGAACTCGCCGCTGTTGGGCAGGACGCGGCGG
Source organism: Pseudomonas sp. R43(2017) (assembly GCF_002112345.1). Classification (NCBI taxonomy): domain Bacteria; kingdom Pseudomonadati; phylum Pseudomonadota; class Gammaproteobacteria; order Pseudomonadales; family Pseudomonadaceae; genus Pseudomonas; species Pseudomonas sp. R43(2017). Next base: position 67,322 of record NZ_NEHJ01000006.1, on the reverse strand, counting down.
GTCAGTCATCCAGACTGATGATCTGCTCCCGTACGGCAAACAGTACCAGCCCCGCCACATCGTAGATCTGCAGGCGTTTCATGATCTGCGAGCGGTGGGTTTCCACAGTCTTGATGCTCAGACCCAAACCATTGGCGATCTCACGGGTGGACTTGCCGCGTACGATCAGGCGCAGGATTTCCAGCTGGCGCGCTGTCAGGTTGTGCGAATCGGCGACTTCCGGTTGCAACTTCTGATTGCGTGTCAGGGCCTGGTTGATCACCGTGTGGGCGATGGCCGGGCTCAGATAGCGTTCGTTGTTGCGCAGCGCTTCCAGTGCGTGTTCGAGCTCAGTGGCCGTGGTGTCCTTGAGCAGATAGCCATGAGCGCCGGACTCCAGTGCCTGCATGATCAGCGCAGGGTCGGTGTGCATCGACAGAATCAGCACTTTGCTGTGCGGACGAACCCGTCTGAGCCGCTGCAATGCCTCCAGGCCGCCGGTTTCTCTCATGGAAATATCCAGCAAGACGATATCGGGGTTCAACTGCTCGACCATCTCGAGCAATTGCGAGCCGTCATTGGCCTCGCCGATTACCGCGTAACCGGGAATATCCAGCACCAGAGCGCGCACGCCGGCTCTGATCAGCGAGTGGTCATCCACCAGAAGTAAGTTACAAGTCAACGCATAACCTTATTCGTACTGGCCCGCTCGAGTGCACGGGGCGCCCAGGGGAATAGTGCTTCGATTTGAGTGCCTTTGCCCGGTTCGCTCGTCACGCTCAGGCTGCCGCCCAGTTGCTCGATCCGTTCGGCCATCCCGGCCATGCCTCGTTGTCCTTCACGACCGGGATTGGCGGCCGGGGCAAACCCCAGACCGTCATCGCTGATCAGCAGGGTCAAGCCTTGGGGAAGGCGTTGCACGCGGATCAGCAGGTTCTTGGCCTGCGCATGTCGCAGGATGTTGGTCACGGCTTCCTGAGTAATGCGGAAGGCGGCGACAGCCATTTCTTCGGGGATGCCGTTCAAACGCTGCTGACAGTCCAGGCTCCAGTGAACCGAAGTATTGGCCAGTGTCTTGAGCAAATGCGCGCGCAGGCTGGCTTCCAGCCCGAGGCTGGTCAGTTGCCGTGGGTTGAGAATGGCCGAAACATCACGGACTTTATTGAGGGTTTCCTCAAGGGTGTCGCAGAGTGCCGAACATTGTTCCTGAAGGTCCTCGGGCAGACGCCGTTTGAGCCATTCGCTCTGCAACTTGGCGGCGGTCAACAACTGGCCGATATCGTCGTGCAGTTCGCGGCTGAGGCGATGGCGTTCGTTTTCCTGGACTTCGAGCAATCGATCGGCCAGCTCCTGGGGCTGGAACTTGATCGACTTGCGTGACAGGCGATGCTGGGTAAAGACGCAAGCGGCGGCTGCCATGTTGAGCAGCAGCAGGCCAAACGACAACGGTGCGGACAGGCAATAAGTCAGCAGACTGCCCAAAGCTGCACCAATGCAAAGCGTGAGCGTGAACCTGCGCGCGTTTTCTCTGGAGGGTGGCCATGTGGCGATTGACTTGAGGCTGGCGTACATAGCGGATGGAGCCAATGGATGTTCGCTGCGGGCAGACCGGTCAAAGTGGCTGGCGGTCTCTGTCTGAAAATCTGTGATTCAGGTTGTTGGTTTCAAAACGGTTCAGTGATCGATAATTGACTGCCAACTTCGGAGCAGAACGATCATTGAAGTCACTGTGCCATTAAGTGAAAGCAACTAACGCGCGGCATAATACCACTTAACATACCGTTGGTCGCGTTCGCCCTATATGTCCAAAGAGTCAGGAAATACGCCATGTTGGACGCGAGTTCCATAATGGAAAAAGTTGATTTATTGGAGTCGATAATTATCGATGACACCTGAAGTCTTCAGTTTTTATACACAGGTAAACCCTGACTTCAACGGTAGGCAGTCTGCATGTTGAAGCGTAATTATTTATTTGGAGATGTCGCTGGCAGGCATGAGTTATTCAATTGCGACATTCGATGGCTCGAACTAACAGGCTCCAACGGGCCCGGGGTGCACTCGATTACGCTTGTCGCTCCGAGTAAGACACGAGGGACAAGGGTTTGGCACTGAGCGGCGGTTGAAACTGGCTCTGCCCAACCTGGAAGGCGAACGCTTCGATGAGGGACGTCTGCTCGCTTTCGTCCAGGCTCAACTGGCCGGTGCTCTGGTCGACCAGCTCAAGTTGCCAGGCCATCAGGGTGAAGCAGTCTTTCAGGGCGTCGAGTGCCTGGGCATGCAGGTCGACATGATCTTGCGTCTGAGTGAGCAAACCGTGCAGGTGCAGGCAGAACTCGGAGACTGCCACCAGTGCCAGGGCATCGGCCTTGTTCGCCAGTTTGAGCAGGGTGCTGAGCATGCAATCGATTGCGTCCTTGTCATTGCTGATCAGTTGCAAATGACTCAGGCACTCTTCGGACTTGGCCAGGAGCGTTTCAGCCTCGACAAGAAAATCGGGGAACCGCTGCGCCCACTCTTTACGGTCGTTCGGCATGCTTATCTCCACAACGTCATGTCTGATGAGCGAATGTCGTGTGTGTCGACGATCATGAACCGTCGTGAGATCGCGCCCTGCGGTGCCGAGGCTTTTGACAGGGGTTTCGAGAGGATGGGGTTCCACTGAACTGCGATCGCACACAAAAGCCTGACTCCGTTCATGCAATGAGAATGGCGTCACATTAATGGCTATTGGATATTGCGAACATCAGGTTGGGCCTGATTGTTACTAGGGGAATCCCTTAGGCACGGGAACCTGCCGCGCAAACCGTGGTCGCGCCGCAGAGAATGTAGCAGATGAAATCACGGGGCCAGTAAAGCATGATGTTAATGTGACATCAATGCCTGCTCATGGCATTTTGTAGGTGATTTGTATGGGGATCAAGATTGGCCGGAATCCGCCGATAACCCCCTTTAATGAATTCACCAGAACAAGCCCAGGAGTCATTGATGGCCGGCATTCTCGATACGGTAGACCAACGCACGCAACTGGTGGGTGAGAATCGCCTGGAAATTCTCATGTTTCGGCTGGCCGGGCGCCAATTGTTCGCGATCAACGTGTTCAAGGTTCAGGAAGTTCTGCAACTGCCGAAGCTGACCCTGATGCCTCAGCGTCACCCGTTTGTCTGCGGTGTGGTCAACCTGCGCGGCCAGACCCTGCCGGTGATCGACCTGTCCCAGGCGATCGGCATGCGCCCGCTGGTGCCGGGCCCCAACAGCACGATCATCGTTACTGAATACAACCGTTCGGTGCAGGCCTTCCTCGTCGGTGGCGTGGATCGCATCGTCAACATGAACTGGGAAGCCATCCTGCCGCCGCCGACCAGTGCCGGCCGCCAGCACTACCTGACCGCCATCAGCAAGGTCGACGATCAACTGGTGGAAATCATCGACGTCGAGAAAGTCCTCGCCGAAATCGTTCCGTACAACGCCAAGGTGTCCCGCGACAAACTGGAAGATCCGGTCCTGGAGCGTGCCCGCGGCCGTGAAGTGCTGCTGGTGGACGATTCCAATGTGGCCCTGTCGCAATTGCGCGACACCCTCGGCCAGTTGGGCGTGAAGATGCACATCGCCAGCGACGGTCTGAAAGCCCTGAACATGCTCAAGGCCTGGGCCGACACCGGGGTCAACATGACCGACAAGCTGTTGATGATCTTCACCGACGCGGAAATGCCGGAAATGGACGGCTATCGCCTGACCACCGAAATCCGCAACGACCCGCGTCTGCGTGGCCTGTATGTGGTGTTGCACACCTCGCTGTCCGGCAGCTTCAACGACTCGATGGTGAAGAAGGTCGGCTGCGACAACTTCCTCTCCAAGTTCCAGCCGGACAAGCTGGTCGATGTGGTGCGCCAGCGTCTGATGCTCGACGAAGTACCGGCCTGATCAACTTGTCGAGGCTGACCCGGCGTCAGCCTTTGATTCGGCGACAAAGCTCGTATAGGGTGGCGTTTTTCACCCACCAGGGAGCTGGCCATGCTGCGTCTGAGCGCGCTTTATCGTTACCCGCTGAAATCCGGCAAGGCCGAGGTCCTGCAAGGGATCGGCCTGGACAAACTGGGGCTTGAGGGCGACCGACGCTGGATGCTGGTGGACGAGGCCAGCGGGCGCTTCCTGACTCAGCGTGCCGAAGCGAAGATGAGCCAGTTGTCCGCGCTGTGGAATGCCGACGGTGGCCTGACCCTTGATGCGCCGGGACATTCGGCGATTGATATCGCGTTGCCCGGTAACGAAGCCGAACTGCGCGGCGTGACCATCTGGCGCGACACCTTGCGTGTGCCGGATGCCGGTGAAGAAGCGGCCCGCTGGGTCAGCGAATTCATCGGCAAGCCGACCCGACTGGTGCAAGTGCCACTGGACCGCGCCCGGATGACTCAGGCCGGGTACGGCAACGATGACGACCAGGTGGCCTTTGCCGACGGTTTCCCGCTGCTGCTGATTGGCGAGGCGTCGCTGCAACATCTATCGCAGGAAGTCGGGCGTCCGCTGGAAATGCTGCGGTTCCGGCCGAATCTGGTGATCGAGGGCAGCGAGGCGTATGCCGAGGATGGCTGGAAGCGCATTCGCATTGGCGATGTCGAATTCCGCGTGGTCAAGTCGTGCTCGCGCTGCATTCTCACCACCATCGACCCGAAAACCGGTGAGCGCAGCGCCGACCGCGAGCCACTGGCGACCCTGCAAAAGACCCGTGCCCAGGCCGACGGTGCAATGTTCGGTCAGAACCTGGTCAACGACAGCAACGGTCGACTAGAAGTCGGCATGCCGGTGGAAATCCTCGAATAACCGTCCCGAAACGAAAAATGCCCGTGTCCTTGGACACGGGCATTTTTTATTGCCGCAGGAAACCGGGGTTTCAGCCGCGGTATTCGCACAGGTAAGCGGTGTCGACGGCCACTTTCAGCTGGAACTTGCTGTTGGCCGGCACGTTGAATTGGCTGCCGGCGGCGAAGGTTTCCCAGTCGCTGCTGTCCGGCAGTTTGACGGTCAGTGCGCCCGAAACCACGTGCATGATTTCACGCTGGCTGGTGCCGAATTCGTATTCGCCCGGGGCCATGACGCCGATGGTCGCAGGGCCTTCAGCGGTGCCAAAAGCGATCGACTTGACGGTGCCGTCGAAGTACTCGTTGACTTTAAACATGGGCGATTCCTCTCGAAAAGGGCTTAAAAAGGGTCAAAAAGGTCGGCCAGTATGCACAAGGCTCAAGGCGCCGTCACCTGCGCTAGAGCGGCAGCACCAGCGGCAATAATCGGGCGGTATTGCGCGCATCTTCCAGTGCCCGGTGTTGCTGCCCGGTGAACTGCATGCCTGCCAGTTGCAGGGCGCCATTGAGTCCCAGAGGCCGTTCAAGGCGTCGGGCCTTGGCAAAGCGCTGTTTGAGGTTCATGTGCGGCACACGGCTAAGGGCGCTGTCGAGTTGCAGGCGCTGCCATTCCTGAAGCAATTGCTTGCGGTCGTAATCACCCCAGCTGGCCCAGCCTTCAAGGCGAGTCTGATGCTGAGCGAGCCAGCGCTCGAACGCCGGCCAGACCTCGGTCAGCGGTTGCGCCGCGTCGATGTTGGCCTGGGTGATGTGTGTCAGCTCACGACAGAACGGCGTCAGCTGTGGCCGACGCGTCGGTTTGACGAAGCGTTGAAAGTGATCCTGCTCGCGACCGGTTCGATCCACCAGGGTGGCACCGATTTCGATGATCTCCATTTCCGTAACCGGCCAGCCACCTTCATCGGTGGTGGCTTCCAGATCAATGACCAGCCAATGGGGCATCGCAGGGTTCCTGATTTCCGCGTCCTGATTATTCAGAGCGTAGTCAAACCTTGCGGATGCGCGCGGTGACTACTCGACCTGCAACAGAACCTGACGATTTTTCACCTGATCGCCGACCTTGACCTGCACCCGCTTGAGCACGCCATCGATGCCGGCCTTGAGCGGGTGCTCCATTTTCATCGCTTCCAGCACCACCAGCAGCTGGCCTTTACTGACCGGGCTGCCTTCGCTGACAAGCACGTCGATGATTGCGCCATCCATCGGGGCTTTCAAGGTGCCGGTGCTGACGCTGGTCTGACTGTCGATCACGGCATGAGTTCGATCCACCAGACGCAGGCTGCCGGGACGGGTGAACAGCCAGAGCTGGTCGTCGTGCAGGCGATAGGCGTGGCGCTGGCGCAGGCCTTCGATGTCCAGGGAAATCGAGCGTTCGCCGTGTTCGATGAGCTTCAGTTCGAAGGCGCGTTCAGCGACCTGTACCCGAACGATGCCATCCGGGGCGGCCAGTAATTGCACGCTCCATTCCTGATCTTCAAGACCCAGGCGATAGTGCAGTGGCGCGCCGGCATTGTTGCGCCAACCGGCCAACGGTGCGCGATGCGAACCCGCGGCAGATTGATAGAACAGCAACGCCGCGATCGCGAGTTCTTCGGCACTCGGTGTATGCGGGCGCAGGCATGGATGGTCGGCGAAGTGTTGCGGGATAAACCCGGTGCTGAATTCGCCGCTGATGAACTGCGGATGCTGCAACAGACTGGTCAGCAACCGCTGATTGCTCTGCACACCCAGCAACACGCTGTCCTGAACTGCGCACAACAGTTTGCGCCGGGCCTCTTCGCGGGTCGCGCCGTGGGCGATCAGTTTGCCGAGCATCGGGTCGTAGAACGGTGAGATCGACTGACCTTCGATCAGCCCATGATCAATCCGGGCTCCCCGATCCAGTGCCGGTGCCCAGACTTCGACACGCCCGGTCTGCGGCAGGAATCCCTGGGCCGGGTCTTCGGCATAGAGTCGCACTTCCATGGCGTGGCCATCGAGTTTCACCTGCGCCTGGGTCAACGGCAGCGGCTGGCCTTCGGCAACCAAAAGTTGCCAGGCCACCAGGTCCAGTCCGGTAATCAACTCCGTTACTGGGTGTTCGACTTGCAATCGGGTATTCATCTCCAGAAAGAAGAACTGGCCTCGGGCATCGAGCAGAAACTCCACGGTGCCAGCGCCCACATAGTTCACCGCACGCCCGGCCTTGAGCGCTGCTTCGCCCATTGCCTGACGCAACTCTTCGGTCATCACCGGGCACGGCGCTTCCTCGATGACCTTCTGATGGCGACGCTGGATCGAGCAGTCGCGCTCGCCGAGGTAGATCAGGTTGCCATGGCGATCGCCAAACAGTTGCACTTCAACATGGCGCGGTTCGATCAGTGCCTGTTCGAGGATCAGTTCGTCGCTGCCGAATCCATTCAAGGCTTCCGAGCGAGCCGTGCGCAATTGCTCCGCCAATTCAGATGCGTGATGCACCAGCCGCATGCCACGTCCGCCACCGCCGGCGCTGGCCTTGATCATCAGCGGATAGCCGATGCGTTCGGCTTCCCGTGTCAGGGTCGCGTCGTCCTGCCCGGCGCCTTGATAGCCGGCGATGCATGGCACACCGGCGGCGAGCATGGCGATTTTCGATTGGCGTTTACTGCCCATCAGCTCGATGGCTTCGACGCTGGGGCCGATGAAGGTCAGGCCGGCCTGTTCGCAGGCCCGGGCGAATTCGGCGTTCTCCGACAGGAATCCGTAACCGGGATGAATTGCGTCGGCACCGCTGCGCCGTGCGGCGTCGAGGATGGCCGGGATGTTCAGATAGGACTGCTGCACCGGTGCCGGGCCGATATGCACCGATTGATCCGCCATCCGCACATGCAGCGCATCGGCGTCGGCGTCGCTGAACACCGCGACCGTGCGATAACCGAGGGCCTGGGCGGTGCGCTGGATGCGGCAGGCAATTTCACCGCGGTTGGCGATCAGGATTTTATGGATGGCGGGCATGGTGGTTTTTCCTGAATGTTGGCGGTGGATGGAAGGGCCTCATCGCGGGCAAGCCCGCTCCCACAGGGTCAGGTGCTCCATCCGGGTTTGCGTTTCTGCACAAACGCCATCGTGCCTTCGATGCCCTCGGCACCGGTCACCGCTTCGCTGAACCACTGCGCCGCTTCATCCAGCAGTTCGCTCGATGGCTGGCCGGCGCTGGCCAGCAGCAGTTTTTTCGTCACGGCATTCGCTTCGGGGGCGCAACACAAGACGTGATCGAGCACTTCATCCAGACGCTCGGCGAGTGCCTGCGGATCCTGTTCGACAAAGTGCACCAGCCCCAGCCGTCGAGCCTGATGACCATCGAAGCGGGCGGCGGTCAGGGCCAGGCGGCGGGCTTCGGTGAGGCCGATGCGCTGCACCACAAACGGCGCGATCTGCGCCGGCAACAGGCCGAGGCTGGTTTCCGGCAGACCGAATTGCGCCTGATGATCGGCCATCGCGATATCGCTCACGCACGCCAGCCCGAAACCGCCACCGAGCACCGCGCCCTGCAGCACGGTGATCAACACTTGCGGTGTGTGCTGCGCTTCTTCCAGCAGCGACCCGAAAGCCCGATTCAACTCGCGATAGGCATCGCTGCCCTGGGCGCGGGCGTTGGCCATGTCCTTGATGTCGCCACCGGCACAGAAATGCCCGCCGGCGCCGCTGAGCACCAGGGCGCGTACGCTGCGGTCATCGCGCACAGCGGCAAGCACTGCGCGCAGTTCGGCGACCATTTGCAGGCTCATGGCGTTGCGGCTTTCAGGGCGATTGAGGGTGATGTACAGCACGCCGTTATGCGGCTCCAGCAACAGCGTCTGGCAAGCGGGCAGGGTGCTCATTTCTTTTTCCCCGGCAGGATGCCCATCAGTTTGCAGATGATCCCCAGCATGATTTCGTCGGCGCCGCCGCCAATCGATACCAGCCGCACGTCGCGGTAAGCGCGGGCCACCGGGTTGTCCCACATGAAGCCCATGCCGCCCCAATATTGCAGGCAACTGTCGCTGACTTCGCGGCCAAGGCGTCCGGCCTTGAGCTTGGCCATCGAGGCCAGTCGAGTGACGTCCTGGCCTTTCACGTATTGCTCGGTGGCCTGATAGACCAGCGCCCGCAGGCATTCGATTTCGGTCTGCAATTCGGCGAGGCGGAAGTGGATCACCTGATTGTCGATCAGTGCGTTGCCGAAGGTCTTGCGTTCCTTGCAGTATTCGATGGTGCTGTCGACGCAGTATTCCAGGCCCTTGATCATGTTGGCCGCGCCGAACAGGCGTTCCTCCTGGAACTGCAGCATCTGCATCATGAACCCGGCGCCTTCATGGCCGATGCGATTGCGCTGTGGCACGCGCACGTTATCGAAAAACACCTGGGCGGTTTCCGAGCTGCGCATGCCGAGCTTGTCCAGATGTGAACTGAGGCTGATGCCCGGCGTGTTCATCGGCACCATGATCAGCGATTTGTTGACGTGCGGTTTGTCATCCGAGGTGTTGGCCAGCAGGCAGATGAAGTCGGCGCTTGGCGAGTTGGTGATCCACATTTTGCTGCCGTTGATCACGTAGTCGTCGCCATCCTTGCGCGCGGTGGTCTTGAGCCCGGCGACGTCGGAGCCGGCGCCGACTTCCGACACTCCGATGCAGCCGACCTGCTCGCCGGTGATCGCCGGGCGCAGGAATTCGTCGCGTAGCTCATCGGAGCCGAAGCGTGCGAGGGCCGGGGTGCACATGTCGGTCTGCACGCCGATCGACATCGGAATACCGCCGCAATGGATGGTGCCGAATTCTTCGGCGGCGACGATCGAATAGCTGTAATCCAGGCCCATGCCGCCGAATTTTTCCGGCTTGGAAATCCCCAGCAGACCGAGGTCGCCGGCCTTGCGGAAAATCTCGTGGATCGGAAAGCGCCCGGCCTTTTCCCATTCATCGACGTGGGGGTTGATCTCATGCTCGACGAACTGGCGGACGGTGCGGCGCAGGGCTTCGTGTTCCGGGGTGAAGATCATTTTTATTGTTCTCCTTGAGTCCGTGGCAATCAGAACCGGCTGACGCCAAAGCTGTTGGGGGCCAGTGTGCGGATGCCGGCTTCGTGGCAGATGTCCAGCAGATAGCCGAGCAGGGTGCGGGTGTCGCGCGGATCAATCAGCCCGTCGTCCCACAGATTGGCGCTGCCGTAGAGGGCGGTGGACTGGCTGTCGAGTTTCTGCGCGGTGACCTGTTCCAGCATGTCGAGCATTTTCGGATCGGGCACCAGGCCGTCCTTCAACTGTTTGGCTTCGGTGACGATGCGCAGCACTTTGCCGGCCTGGGCGCCGCCCATCACCGCCGTGCGGCTGTTGGGCCAGGCGAAGATGAAGCGCGGATCGAGCCCGCGTCCGCACATCGCGTAGTTGCCCGCACCATAGGAGCCACCGACCACGATCGTCAGTTTCGGCACCCGCGCATTGGCCACGGCCTGGATCAGTTTCGAGCCGTGCTTGATCACGCCGTTCTGCTCTGATTCGGTGCCGACCATGAACCCGGTGGTGTTGTGGAAAAACAGCAGCGGCGTCTGGCTCTGGTCGCACAGCTGAATGAACTGCGCCGCCTTGCTCGCACCATTCGGAGTGATCGGGCCGTTGTTGCCGATGAAGCCGCAGGCGCGGCCCTGAATTTTCAGGTGACCGCAAACGGTCTGCTGATCGAACTCTCCCTTGAACTCCAGGAAGCGCGACTCATCGGCGATCCGCGCGATGATTTCGCGTACGTCGTAGGGCTTTTTCGGGTCGTCCGGGATCAGACCGAGCAGTTCGTCGATGGGGTACAGCGGCTCTTTGAATTGTGGTTCGGGTAGCCACGGCAGTTGCTCGTTCCAGTTCAGCAGGCTGACGATTTCCCGCACCTGACGTACGCCGTCGGCATCGTTTTCGGCCAGGTATTCGGCGGTGCCGGCGACTTGCGCGTGCATCTCGGCGCCGCCCAGTTCTTCGTCGGTGGCCACCTCACCGGTCGCCGCTTTAAGCAACGGCGGGCCGGCAAGAAACAGCTTGGCCTTGCCGCGCACCACCACCACGTAATCCGACAGCCCCGGCTGATACGCGCCGCCGGCGGTGGCCGAGCCGTGCACCACAGTGATCTGCGGCAGCCCCATGGCCGACATCCGCGCCTGATTGGCAAAGCTGCGTGCGCCTTCGACGAAAATCTCCGCCGCATAATTGAGGTTGGCACCGCCGCTTTCGGCGAGGGTGATGACCGGCAGTTTGTTTTCCTGGGCAATCTGTTGCAGGCGCAGGGATTTTTTCAGACCCGACGGGGAAATCGTCCCGCCCTTGATCGCGCTGTTGTTCGCCACGATCAAGGCGCGCACTCCGGACACGTAACCGATGCCGGCAATCAAGCCACCCCCTGCCGAACTGCCATCCTTGTCGTCGTGCAGTTTGTAGCCGGCCAGGCTCGCCAGTTCGAGGAACGGCGCGCCGGGGTCGAGCAGCAGGTTCAGGCGTTCGCGAGGCAGCAATTGTCCGCGCTTGTCGAATTTCGGTTTGGCTTCGGCAGCCTTGTTCAGCAGGTTCTGTTCGAGCTGCTGGACTTGCTCGATGGCGGTGAGCATCGCCGCGCGGTTGCGAGCGAAGGCTTCGCTGTGCGGGTCGAGCTGTGACTGAATGACCGGCATGGCTTACTCCTTGTCCTTCAAGACGTCTGGCATGTAGGCCCGGTGAAAACCGTTGAAGGATTCGCTGTGGGTCGCCTTGTGCAGCGGCCATGCACGACTGCCCAGACTGGCGGCGCCGTCGATGCGCAAGGTGCTGCCGCTGATAAATGCGGCAGCGGGACTCAGCAGAAACACGATTGCTGCGCTGACCTCGGATTCGGTGCCGATGCGCTTGAGTGGCACGTGTTCGCGCAAGGTCGGGATCACGGCCTTGAACGCGCCTTCATAGGTGTCCATGCCGCTGGACGCGATCCATCCCGGCGCCACGGCATTCACCCGAACGCCGGCGTAACCCCATTCGAAGGCGGCAGTCTTGGTGAAGTTGTCCATGCCCGACCGCGCGGCGCCGGAGTGACCCATTCCCGGCATGCCGCCCCACATGTCGGCGAGCATGTTGACGATGCTGCCGCCGTGCTTGCTCATCGACTGGTTAAACACTTCCCGGGCCATCAAAAAACCGCCGACCAGATTGGTGCGCAGCACGGTTTCGAAACCTTTCTGATTGATCGAGGCCAGCGGCGACGGGTATTGCCCGCCGGCATTGTTGACCAGTCCGTGGATCGGCCCGTGTTCGCGGATCAGTTCGCTGACCAGCGCCTTCACCGCTTCTTCGTCACGGATGTCGCAGGCCTTCCAGTGCGCCCGGCCACCGTCCTCGGCAATTTCGGCGGCAACGGTTTGCAGCTTTTCCGGCTTGCGTCCGACCAGCACCACGGTCGCCCCGAGCGCTGCCAGTTCATGAGCGGTGCAACGTCCGATGCCGCTGCCGCCACCGGTAACGATCACCGTCTGGCCGCTGAACAGATCGGTCCTGAAAATCGATTCATACGCCATGGTGCCAATCCTCTAGTCGAACTGTTCGGCGATGCTCTGCGGCACCGGGATCTGGATTTCCAGCAATTGCTGGGCGAACGCTTTGCCTTGCGGGTCGATGCGCAGGCTCGCCACACCACCGCCACCGAGGGCGTTTTCCAGCAGGAAATTCAGGCTGTGAGTACCCGGCAGATACCAGCGTTCCACCCGGCCATGAATCGGGTCGAGGACATGGCTCATCCAGTCCACAACCACCGCCGGGGTCAGCGCTTCGGCGATCCACGGCAGGTATTCCGGGCGACGCGGCATCACACCGATGTTGCTGTGATTGCCCTTGTCGCCGGAGCGCGCCACCGCCAGTTTTACCAATGGCACGCTGGCGTCGGCGCGGCCCTGAGGTTTGGGCGTTTCGTGGGGCAGGGGCAGATCCTGACTGTCGAGTGTGGCCGAGGCGGGCAGGGCAAACGGGTGACGCTCGCCGTCGATGTCGATCTGCAAGCTGCAGGCGCTTTTGTCGATCAGGAACGAGAACAGCCGGATCAGCGGATAAACCGTCGGCCGTCCGCCGACGATGCCGGTCAGGCCCGGCGCCATGCCGGTGGCGGCCTGGGCGATTTCCCGGGAGAACAGGACCAGGGCCTGTTTGTTCGGGTGGCGCACGGCGAGTTTGATCACCACTTCGCGGCTGTCCCGGCGCTGGCCGTGGGGGCCGTAGGTGGCTTCGCTGCCGAGCAGTTCGATATGGGTTTCGGTGTAAGGCCCGAGGCCTTTCTGGCCGAGCATTTCCGAGGTCTTGTCGATGATCGCCTGACTGACGCGCCGGGCTTTTTCCACCGCATCGATACCGGCGATCAGGCAACTGGCGGTGCAACGGAAGCCGTCCGGGTATGTCGCGCTGACCTTGTATTTGTCGCTGGGTGGCAGGCCTTTCGCACCGTGGACCCGAACTGTGTTTTTGCCTTGTTGCTGGAGTTTGACCTGGCTGAAATCGCAGACCACATCGGGCAACAGATAGGCCTGCGGATCGCCGATTTCGTAGAGCATCTGTTCGCCGACGGTCAGCGGCGTGACCAGCCCGCCGGAGCCTTCGGGTTTGCTGACGATGAACTGGCCGTCCGCGCTGACCTCGACGATCGGAAAACCGATGTGTTCGTAATCCGGCACGTCACGCCAATCGGTGAAATTGCCGCCGGTGCACTGCGCGCCGCATTCGATGATGTGCCCGGCCAATGCGGCCTGGGCGAGTTTGTCGTAGTCGTGCCACGACCAGCCGAATTCATGCACCAGCGCTGCGCTGACCACCGCGCTGTCGACCACGCGGCCGGTGATGACGATGTCGGCGCCCAGGCGCAGGGCTTCGACGATGCCAGGGGCGCCGAGGTAGGCGTTGGTCGACACGCACATCGGCGGCAGCGGGGCGCCGCTGAACATTTCCGTGATGCCTTGGGTGGCGAGTTGTTTGAACTGGGGTTGCAGGTCATCGCCCGACAGCACGGCGATTCTCAGCGCCACGCCGGCCTTGTCGCAGGCCGCTTGCAACGCGGCGGCGCAGGCCTGGGGATTGACCCCGCCGGCATTGCTGATGACGCGAATTTTCTGTTCCGCCAGTTGCGGCAGCAGGGGCGTGAGGACTTCGATGAAATCGCCGGCAAACCCGGCCTGCGGGTCCTTCATGCGTGCGCCGGCCATGATCGACATGGTGATCTCGGCCAGGTAGTCGAACACCAGATAATCCAGCTTTCCACCGGCCACAAGCTGCGCGGCGGCGGTCGAGGTGTCTCCCCAGAATGCGCTGGCGCATCCGATGCGAACCGTGGTGGGCATTTTCATCTCCGACTCAGCAACCTGTGACAGAAGTGCATCGAGGCTACCAAGCAAGCGCTTGGTTTGTAAACAGGCGAAATTATCTTCTGCCCAAGCGCTTGCTTGGTCGCGGCCGGCGGCTTAAATTGCCCGCGCAACCCTGCGGTTTCAGGGCGGCAGACGACTGAACGACTGTAGGAGAGAACGGGTGGACGAGCAAAAAGCCCTGAAGGTCATGCGCGAACTGGTCGATGAAGGCCAGTTGACCGACCCGGACAGCGCTCGCGGCAAACTGCTGCAAGTGGCGGCCCACCTGTTTCGCAACAAGGGCTACGAACGCACCACCGTGCGTGACCTGGCGGGTGCCGTGGGCATTCAGTCGGGCAGCATCTTTCATCACTTCAAGAGCAAGGATGAAATCCTGCGTGCCGTGATGGAAGAAACCATTCGCTACAACACCGCGCTGATGCGGGCGGCCCTGGCCGATGCGGCCAATGTGCGCGAGCGCGTGCTGGCGCTGATCCGCTGCGAATTGCAGTCGATCATGGGCGGCAGCGGCGAAGCGATGGCGGTGCTGGTGTACGAATGGCGCTCGCTGTCCGAAGACGGTCAGGCCAGGGTGCTGGCGTTGCGTGATATCTACGAGGACATCTGGCTGCAAGTGCTGGGCGAAGCCAAAGAAGCGGGGTTCATTCGCGGCGATGTGTTCATTACCCGACGTTTTCTCACGGGCGCATTGTCCTGGACCACCACCTGGTTCCGCGCCGGCGGCAGCCTGAGCCTTGATCAACTGGCCGAAGAGGCGTTGATTCTGGTGCTCGAAGAGCGCTAATCGCTTTCTATCGGCCCGGGAAACTGGCTAACTGGGCGAAACCGCCTAGCTTGAATGCATGCAACGGTACTTTTTCGGGGAGTGGGGTGTTTTGAAGTCTTCGCCAGATCGGACGGCCGCGGGGCTGATGCTCGCAGCGCTGGCTGCACTATGGGTATTGCCCGCTCAGGCGGTGCAAGTGGTTCGGGTGGGCGCGGCGCATTTTCCGCCTTACACCATTCGCCCGGAAAACGGCGCCGACACCGGTCTGCTGCCGGAACTGGTCGAGGCATTGAACCACTCGCAGAGCGACTATCGTTTCGAGCTTGTCCCCACCTCGATTCCACGGCGGTTCGGCGATTTCAAGGAAGGTCGCACGGACATGGCGATCTTCGAGAACCCGGACTGGGGCTGGAAAGACATTCCCCACACCACGGTCGACATGGGGCTGGAAGACGCAGAGATTTTCGTCGCGCAGAAAGAACCCGGTCGCCAGCAGAATTACTTCGCCGATCTCAAGGGCAAGCGGCTGGCACTGTACAGCGGCTATCACTACGAATTCGCCAACTTCAATGCCGACCCCAAGTACCTCGCTGAAACTTACAACGCGACACTGACCTATTCCCACGACAGCAACCTGTTAATGGTGCTGCGCGGGCGGGCGGACATTGCGCTGGTGACTCGCTCGTACCTGTTCGATTACCTGCTGCGCAACGAAAAGGTGCGTGACGAACTGCTGGTGTCCCAGCGCATCGACCAGATCTACCACCATTACGCGATTCTCAGCCCGAAGACGCCAATCACCGGCGAAGCGTTCGGCAAACTGCTGCAAGGGCTGCGCGACAACGGCCAGATGCTGAAGATCTTCGATCCGTACAAGATTGCGGTGGTGCCGGTGCCTCATTCATGAGCTGTGGTTTTATCCGCCCGGCCTAAATTTCCCGCTTCGGCTCACGTCCCATCGTTGAACTGTCGACGATTATCGTGAGCCCGACCCATGTCCAATCTGAATGACCTGACTGCCCTGGCCTTGCCTTCGGGCAGTCAACTGATAGCCGATGCCACCGAAAGCCGTCTGAGCCTCAGCCTGGACGGGCAACCGCTGATTCGCCTGCGTCTTGATCGTGAAGGCCAGGGGCCGATCCAGATCGATGAACGTTATGCGCTGCCGCCAGGCCAGGCGCTGTGGGCGGCCTGTTATTGGCTGTTCGCCCGGGATCCGGCACGTCAGCAATTGATCTGGCAACTGGATCAGCCACCGACCGAAGCCTTGCTCAGCGGCTTGCTGGTGAGCACCGACGTGGCGGGCGAATATCGCTGCGAGCGCACGTTGTTCTGGCAACTGCCGCAGCCTTGGTTGGGTACCTCATTGACCGGCAGCTACCCGCAGCAGATGGTCATCAGCAACGGCAAGCGCCATCCGCTGCGCCCGGTCAAACCGCGCGGTGAGGTCTATCGACGTTTCGATGCGCGTCTGGGTGCGTGGATTTCTCTGCGAACGGTGGAGATCGAGCAGGATCTGACGCGTTTCAATCGCTGGCAGAACAGCCCGCGAGTGGCCAGTTTCTGGCAGGAAGAGGGCAGCCTCGAACAGCATCGCGAGTACCTGAGCAAACTCGACGCCGATCCGCATACGCTGACCCTGATCGGGTGTTTCGACGATCAGCCATTCGCTTACTTCGAAGCCTACTGGGCCAAGGAAGATCGCATCGCGCCGTTCTACGATGCCGACAATTACGATCGTGGCATTCACATGCTGGTCGGTGAGGAAGACCATCGCGGCCCGCACAAAGTGGCGAGCTGGCTTTCAGCGCTGGTGCACTATCTGTTTCTGGATGATCCACGTACCCAGCGCGTCGTCGCCGAGCCGCGTGCCGACAACGCGAAGATGATCGGCCACATGCACAATCAGTGCTTCCACTGCGAAAAGGAATTCGACTTCCCGCACAAGCGCGCGGCGCTGATGATCCTCGGGCGTGAGCGGTTTTTTGATCGCTGCAAACTGGCGTGACGTCTCGCTGAAACAAAAAAAGATCGCAGCCCTTCGACGAAGGCTGCGATCTTTTTTTTTGGCGGTGTGCGGTCAGCGACGGTTTGCCGACACTGCATCAGCGCGGCTGCCCGACACCTTGCGGCAGTGCACCAGCGCATCACGAATCATGAAGTTGACCAGGGTCGGCGAAACGCCGAGTTCCTTGGCGATGTCCTTCTGCGGCACGCCGTGCAGACGATACATCTCGAACGCATAGCGCGTGCGGACCGGCAGCTCGGTCAGCGCATCGGCGATGTGTTCCAGGGTCGAGAAGTTGATGTGTGAGGTTTCCGGCGAGGCACCCTGAATGACCACGTTCAACCCTTCCTCCTCGGGGCCGGCGTACTTCTGCTCCAGCGCCTGTTTGCGGTAGTGATCGATGGCCAGATTGCGCACGATCTGGAACAGATAACTCAGCTGGGCCTTGATCGACGACGTGATCGGCGGCGCCGATTGCAGTCGGAAGAACGCATCCTGCACCACATCTTCGGCGCGTGAACGGCAGCCGGTAATGCGGGCTGCAATCTTGACCAGAATCAGTCGATTGTCGACGAATGCCTGAAGTAGCGGTGAATCGCACCTGCTTGTGGATACTTGTTCCGTCATGGAAATCACCTTGCTGCCAATAGGTTAGTGGGACGCCTGGGGGACGGGGCCGTCCTACACATCGAGCGACAAATTATGTTGAATGATAATGATTGTCAATTGAGAAAGAGAACTAATGATCCATAACGGTGCGATCTGAGAACTGCGACACGCCGCCGCATTCGTCCATGCGCCCAGCCCCATTGGCGATCCAGCCTGCCGACTAATTATTTCAAGACGTCATCCGTTCTCATTGGTGAATGGATCCGGGTACGCAGCCCCGGACCTACCGCATTCCAATGCCTTGCACGGTCGGCGAAGACCGTGTCCCGCATGCCTCTCATGGGCGTGCCGCAGCCAACCCGATTCCACCAGCAAGCCGAATTCAGGCAGGAAACCTCATGACCGACGCGTTCGAACTCCCCAGCACCCTGGTCCAAGCCCTCCAGCACCGCGCGGCCCTGACGCCGGATCGGCTGGCCTTGCGCTTTCTCGCCGAAACCGAGGAGCAGGCTGTGGTGCTCAGTTACCGCGAACTCGATCAGCGCGCCCGGACCATCGCTGCTGCGTTGCAGGCCGAGGCTGGACTCGGTGATCGCGCGGTGCTGCTGTTCCCGAGTGGCCCGGATTACGTCGCGGCGTTCTTCGGTTGCCTGTACGCGGGCGTGATTGCGGTGCCGGCCTATCCGCCGGAATCGGCCAAACGTCACCATCAAGAGCGTCTGCTGTCGATCATCGCCGACGCCGAACCGCGCCTGTTGCTGACCAGCGCCGACCTTCGCGACGCCTTGCAGCAAATCGAAGGCGCGCCGCCGCTGCTGTGCGTCGACACCCTCGACGGTGCACTGGCGGAACACTGGGTTGAACCGGACCTGCCGCAAGACCACATCGCCTTCCTGCAATACACCTCCGGTTCGACGGCACTGCCCAAAGGCGTGCAGGTCAGCCACGGCAACCTGGTGGCCAATGAGCTGTTGATCCGTCACGGCTTCGGCATCGACGTGAACCCGGACGACGTGATCGTCAGCTGGCTGCCGCTGTACCACGACATGGGTCTGATCGGTGGCCTGCTGCAACCGATCTTCAGCGGCGTGCCGTGCATCCTGATGTCGCCGGCGTACTTCCTCGGCCGACCATTGCGCTGGCTCGAAGCGATCAGCCAATACGGCGGCACCATTAGCGGCGGACCGGATTTTGCGTATCGACTGTGCAGCGAGCGGGTCAGCGAGTCAGCGCTCGAGCGTCTCGACCTGAGCCGCTGGCGCGTCGCCTATTCCGGCTCCGAGCCGATCCGTCTCGACACCCTCGATCGTTTCGCCGAAAAATTCACCGCCTGCGGTTTCAGCGAAAGCAGCTTCATGGCGTCCTACGGCCTGGCGGAAGCGACCTTGTTCGTCGCCGGCACGCCGCGCGGCACCGGCATTCCGGCGCTACGTGTGGACGATCAAGCACTGGCCCAGAACCGTGCCGAAGCGGGCGAGGGCAGTCCGATCATGAGTTGCGGCATCAGTCAGCCCGATCATGCGGTGCTGATCGTCGAGCCGGGCAGCCTCGAAGAACTGGCCGACAACGCCGTCGGCGAAGTCTGGGCAACAGGCCCGAGCATCGCCCACGGCTACTGGCGCAATCCCGAGGCGACTGCCAAGACTTTCGTCCGGCACGCCGGCCAGACCTGGCTGCGTACCGGTGACCTGGGCTTCATCCGCGACGGCGAACTGTTCATCACCGGTCGCCTGAAAGACATGCTGATCGTGCGCGGTCACAACCTCTATCCGCAGGACATCGAGAAAACAGTCGAGAACGAAGTGGAGGTTGTGCGCAAGGGTCGCGTTGCTGCATTCGCGGTCAATCAGAATGGTGAAGAAGGCATCGGCATCGCGGCGGAAATCAGCCGCAGCGTGCAGAAGATTCTGCCGCCCGAAGCGCTGATCAAAGCCATCCGCCAGGCTGTGGCCGAGGCTTATCAGGAAGCACCGAGCGTGGTGGTGCTGCTCAATCCGGGAGCGCTGCCGAAGACTTCCAGCGGCAAGTTGCAACGTTCGGCCTGCCGTAATCGCCTGGCTGACGGCAGCCTCGATAGCTACGCGGTGTTCCCGATGACTACGGCTGAAACCGCTCAGGATTCGACCGCGTCCGCCTCCGAACTGGAAGCGCTGATTGGCAAGATCTGGGCCGACCAGCTCAACGTCAAACAGGTCAACGCCGACGATCACTTCTTCCTGCTCGGCGGCAACTCGATTGCCGCCGCCCAAGTGATTGCCAAGGTGCGCGAAGAACTGAGCCTCGAGCTGAACCTGCGTCTGCTGTTCGAAGCGCCGACCCTGTCCGCGTTCGCCGCCGCCGTGGCGCAACAGCAACAGGACGGCGGCAGCGCTCAGGGCGAAATCACCGCGTTGTCGCGCACCGAAGCACTGCCGCAATCCCTGGCGCAAAACCGTCTGTGGATCACCTGGCAACTCGACCCACAAAGCAGCGCCTACAACATTCCCGGCGCCCTGCGCCTGCGTGGCGAACTGGACGAAGAAGCCCTGCGCGCCAGTTTCCAGCAACTGATCGAGCGCCACGAATCCCTGCGCACACGTTTCTTCGAACGCGATGGCGTGGCCCTGCAACAGGTCGAAGCGGCGGGTGAATTCAACCTGCAACTGATCGACATCAGCGACCTGCCGGCCAGCGAACGTGAAGCCCGCGCACAACAGATCCGCGAAGACGAAGCGCGCACCCAGTTCGATCTGGAGAAAGGCCCGTTGCTGTGGGTGACGCTGGTTCGCCTCGACGACGAAGATCACCAACTGCTGGTGACGATGCACCACATCATCGCCGACGGCTGGTCGCTGAACGTATTGATCGACGAGTTCTCGCGCCTGTACGCCGCCGCTTCCCAAGGCCTGCGCGCCGAGCTCGCGCCACTGCCCACCCAATACGCCGACTACGGCAGCTGGCAGCGCCAGTGGCTGGCGCAGGGCGAGGGTGAACGGCAACTGGCGTACTGGAAAGCGCAGTTGGGTGATGAGCATCCGACGCTGGAACTGGCGACCGACCATCCGCGTTCGACCAAGCAAAAACACAGCGCTGCACGCCATAGCGTTCGCCTGGGGATCAGCCTCAGCGACGCCATCCGCCAGACCGCTCAAGCCCATCAATCCACGCCGTTCATGTTGTTGCTCTCGGCGTTGCAGAGTCTGTTGCATCGCTACAGCGGCCAGCGTGACATCCGCATCGGTGTACCCAACGCCAACCGTCCGCGTCTGGAAACCCAGGGCCTGATCGGCTTCTTCATCAACACCCAGGTGCTGCGCGCCGACGTCGATTCGCGTCTGCCGTTCACCGAGTTGCTGGCGCAAACCCGTCAGGCTGCGCTCGGTGCCCAGGCGAATCAGGACCTGCCGTTCGAGCAACTGCTCGAAGCCTTCCCTCAGGCCCGCGAACAAGGTCTGTTCCAGGTCATGTTCAACCACCAGCAACGCGATCTGAGTGCGCTCAAGCGTCTGCCGGGCCTGCTCGCCGAAGAACTGCCGTGGCACAGCCGCGAGGCCAAGTTCGATCTGCAACTGCACAGCGAAGAAGACCGCAATGGTCGCCTGACGCTGTCGTTCGACTACGCCGATGAGTTGTTCGACGCTGCGACCATTGAGCGTCTGGCCGAACATTTCAGCAACTTGCTGCGTGCTGTCTGCGAACGTCCGGAGCAAACCATCGGTGACCTGCCGCTGCTGACCGCCACCGAGCGCTCTCAGCAAAACACGTGGAGCGTCGCCCCGTGCACCCCGGCGCAACGATGGCTGCCGGAACTGCTGAATGAACAAGCACGACAGACGCCTGATCGCACCGCGCTGGTGTGGGACGGCGGCAGCCTCGACTTCGCTGAACTGCACGCCCAGGCCAACCGTCTCGCCCATTACCTGCGTGACAAAGGCGTCGGCCCGGACGTGTGCGTGGCCATCGCCGCCGAGCGTTCGCCGCAACTGCTGATCGGCCTGCTGGCGATCATCAAGGCCGGCGGCGCCTACGTGCCGCTGGACCCGGATTACCCGGCCGATCGTCTGGCCTACATGCTCAGCGACAGCGGCGTCGAACTGCTGCTGACCCAGACTGCATTGCTCGACCGCTTGCCGGCCAGCGAAGGCGTCAGCGTGATCGCCATGGACACCCTGCACCTGGAAAACTGGCCTAGCCAGGCACCGGGCCTGCACCTGCACGGCGACAACCTCGCCTACGTGATTTACACCTCCGGTTCCACCGGCCAGCCGAAAGGCGTGGGCAACACTCATGCGGCATTGGCCGAACGTCTGCAATGGATGCAGAACACCTATGGCCTGAACGGCACCGACGTGCTGATGCAAAAGGCGCCGATCAGTTTCGACGTGTCGGTGTGGGAGTGCTTCTGGCCGCTGATCACTGGTGCACGTCTGCTGATCGCCGGCCCTGGTGAACACCGTGATCCGCATCGCATCGCGCAGCTTGTTCAAGAATATGGCGTGACCACGCTGCACTTCGTGCCGCCGCTGCTTGCGCTGTTTATCGACGAGCCTTTGAGCGCCGAGTGCACCAGCCTGCGTCGCGTGTTCTCCGGCGGTGAAGCGCTGCCGGCGGAACTGCGCAACCGCGTGCTGGCGCAACTGCCGGCGGTGCAACTGCACAATCGTTATGGCCCGACTGAAACCGCGATCAACGTCACCCACTGGCATTGCAGCGTGGCCGATGGCGAGCGTTCGCCGATTGGCCGTCCGCTGGGCAACGTGGTCTGCCGCGTGCTCGACAGCGATCTCAATCCCGTGCCAGCCGGTGTGCCGGGTGAGCTGTGCATCAGCGGCATCGGACTGGCCCGTGGTTACCTCGGCCGCCCGGCGCTGACCGCCGAACGTTTTGTGGTCGATCCGCTGGGCGAGCAGGGTGCGCGTCTGTACCGCACCGGTGACCGCGCGCGCTGGAACCACGATGGCGTGATCGAATACCTCGGCCGTCTCGATCAGCAGGTCAAACTGCGCGGCTTCCGCGTCGAGCCGGAAGAGATCGAAGCGCGTCTGCTGGCTCAGGACGGCGTCGCTCAGGCCGCCGTTCTGGTGCGCGAAACCGTCGCCGGCCCGCAACTGATCGGCTACTTCACTGCAACCGATGCCAGCGAAGATCAGGACGCGCAAACCGCTCGCCTGAAAACCGCACTGGCTGCCGAGCTGCCGGAATACATGGTCCCGGCACAACTGATGCGCCTCGACGCAATGCCCCTGAGCCCGAGCGGCAAACTCGACCGCCGCGCCTTGCCCGAACCGCAATGGCAAGTGCGCGAACACGTCGAACCGGTTTCCGAACTGGAACAACAGATCGCTGCCATCTGGCGCGAAGTGCTGGGCCTGAAACAGGTCGGCCTGCGCGACGACTTCTTCGCCCTGGGCGGTCACTCGCTGCTGGCCACGCAAATCATCTCCCGCACCCGTCAGGCATGCGACGTCGAGCTGCCGCTGCGTGCCTTGTTCGAACACAGCGAACTGGGTGATTTCGCCGAGCAGATCCGCCAGATCCAGGCCAGTGGCCGCACCAACAAACAGCCACCGATTGACAAGGTTGATCGCAGCCAACCGGTGCCGCTGTCCTATTCCCAGCAGCGCATGTGGTTCCTCTGGCAGATGGAGCCGGACAGCCCGGCGTACAACGTCGGCGGCATGGCGCGCCTGCGGGGCGTGCTGGATGTCGGGCGTTTCGAGTCGGCGCTGCAAGCATTGATCCTGCGTCATGAAACCCTGCGCACCACGTTCCCGAGCGTCGACGGTGTGGCCCGTCAGCAGGTGCATGCCGAGACCGGTGTGCGCATGGACTGGAAGGATTTCTCGAAATTCGCCGCCGATGTGCGCGAGCAGAAAGTCCAGCAACTGGCGGACGACGAAGCGCATCTGCCGTTCGATCTGGAGACCGGCCCGCTGCTGCGCGCCTGTCTGGTCAAGACCGGTGAGCAGGAGCATTACTTCGTCCTGACCCTGCATCACATCGTCACCGAAGGCTGGGCGATGGACATCTTCGCCCGGGAACTCAGCGCGCTGTACGAAGCGTTTGTCGATGATCGCGATTCACCGCTGGAACCGCTGCCGGTGCAGTACCTCGACTACAGCGTGTGGCAGCGCCACTGGCTGGAATCCGGCGAGCGTCAGCGTCAGCTCGACTACTGGACCGCGCAACTGGGCCGCGAACATCCGCTGCTGGAATTGCCGGGCGACCGTCCGCGTCCGCCGGTGCAAAGCCACCAGGGTGAACTGTTCCGTTTCGACCTGAGCGATGACCTTGCCGCACGGGTCCGGGCGTTCAACGCGCAGAACGGTCTGACCCTGTTCATGACCATGACCGCCGCACTCGCGACTCTGCTTTACCGCTACAGCGGCCAGACCGATCTGCGCATCGGTGCGCCGGTGGCCAACCGGATCCGTCCGGAAAGCGAAGGGCTGATCGGTGCGTTCCTCAACACCCAGGTGCTGCGTTGCCAGCTCGACGGCCAGATGTCGGTCGGCGAGTTGTTCGAGCAAGTGCGCCACACCGTGATCGAAGGCCAGTCCCATCAGGACCTGCCGTTCGATCATCTGGTTGAAGCCCTGCAGCCACCGCGCAGCGCCGCGTACAACCCGCTGTTCCAGGTGATGTGCAACGTGCAGCGCTGGGAGTTCCAGCAGAGCCGCACGCTCGCCGGCATGACCGTCGAGTATCTGGCCAACGATGCGCGGGCGACCAAGTTCGACCTCAACCTGGAAGTCACCGACCTCGACCATCGCCTCGGTTGCTGCCTGACTTACAGCACCGACCTGTTCGATGAGCCGACCATCGCGCGCATGGCCAAGCACTGGCGCAATCTGCTGGAAGCGTTGATCGCCGATCCGCAGCAACGCCTCAGCGAATTGCCGCTGCTCGACACCCCTGAGCAACAACAATTGCTCGACAGCCTCGGCGTCGAACCGGGCGAGCATCGTCTCGACCAGTGCATTCATCACCTGTTCGCCGAACAGGCACTGGCGCGCAAAGATGCGCCGGCCCTGACCTTCGCCGGGCAGACCCTGAGCTACGCCGAGCTCGACGCCCGCGCCAATCGTCTGGCCTGGGCCCTGCGCGAGCGCGGTGTCGGTCCGCAAGTGCGGGTCGGCCTGGCGCTGGAGCGTTCGCTGGAAATGGTCGTCGGCCTCCTGGCGATCCTCAAGGCCGGCGGCGCCTATGTGCCGCTGGACCCGGAGTACCCGCTCGATCGCCTGCATTACATGATCGAAGACAGCCGCGTCGGCCTGCTGCTCAGCGACCGCGCGATGTTCAAGGCTCTCGGTGAATTGCCGTCGAACGTAGCGCGCTGGTGCCTGGAAGACGACAGTGCGGCGCTGGCCGATTACCCGGCCACCGAACTTCCGTTCATCAGCCTGCCGCAGCATCAGGCGTACCTGATCTACACCTCGGGTTCCACCGGCAAGCCGAAAGGCGTGGTGGTGTCCCACGGTGAAATCGCCATGCACTGCCAGGCGGTGATCGAGCGCTTCGGCATGCGTCCGGACGACTGCGAACTGCACTTCTATTCGATCAACTTCGACGCCGCCACCGAGCGCCTGTTGGTGCCGCTGCTCAGCGGTGCGCAGGTGGTGCTGCGGGCGCAGGGG
The DNA here is from genome assembly GCF_002112345.1 of Pseudomonas sp. R43(2017). Classification (NCBI taxonomy): domain Bacteria; kingdom Pseudomonadati; phylum Pseudomonadota; class Gammaproteobacteria; order Pseudomonadales; family Pseudomonadaceae; genus Pseudomonas; species Pseudomonas sp. R43(2017). The sequence goes on along the minus strand of NZ_NEHJ01000006.1, from coordinate 42,146 downwards.
CAGTGGGACGCGGAAGAAATCTGCGGCCTGATCCGCGAACATCGGATCAATATTCTCGGTTTCACCCCGAGCTACGGCAGCCAGCTGGCGCAGTTCCTCGCCACGCAAAACGACATTCTGCCGGTGCGCATGATCATCACCGGTGGCGAAGCGTTGACCGGCGAACACCTGCAACGGATTCGCGCAGCGTTCAAGCCGAGCCTGTTCTTCAACGCCTATGGCCCGACCGAAACTGTGGTCATGCCGCTGGCCAGTCTTGCGCCGGAGGTGTTGGAAGAGGGCGCCGGCAGCGTGCCGATCGGCAGCGTGATCGGTGATCGCGTGGCCTACATCCTCGACGCCGATCTGGCGTTGGTGCCGCAAGGCGCGACCGGTGAGTTGTTCGTCGGCGGCGCCGGTCTGGCTCAGGGTTATCACGACCGTGCCGGCATCAGCGCCGAGCGTTTTGTCGCTGACCCGTTTGCCGCCGATGGCGGGCGCATGTACCGCACCGGCGACCTGGTGCGCCAGCGCGCCGATGGTCTGGTGGAATACCTCGGGCGGATCGACCATCAGGTGAAAATCCGTGGTTTCCGTATCGAACTGGGCGAGATCGAAACCCGCCTGCTCGACCACGATTCGATCCGCGAAACGGTGGTGCTGGCGCTGGATGCGCCGAGCGGCAAGCAACTGGTCGGCTATCTCGTGACCGAGATCGCTTCGCGAAGCGAAGCCGAGCAAGCCGAACTGCGCGAAGCCCTCAAGGCGCACCTGAAGACGCAACTGCCGGATTACATGGTGCCGACCCATTTGATCCTGCTGGCGAGCATGCCGCTGACCGCCAACGGCAAGCTCGACCGTCGCGCGTTGCCGGCACCGGATCCGGAGCTCAATCGTCAGGATTACGTGGCGCCAAGCAACGAGCTGGAGCAGACCCTGGCGCAGATCTGGTGCGAAGTGCTCAACGTCGAGCAGGTCGGTCTGAACGACAACTTCTTCGAGCTGGGCGGCGACTCGATCCTGTCGATTCAAGTGGTCAGCCGGGCGCGTCAGCAAGGCATTCATTTCAGCCCGCGTGATCTGTTCCAGCACCAGACCGTGCAGACCCTGGCCGCTGTTGCCAGCCGCAGTGAAACCGTGACCGCTGAACAAGGTCTGGTGTCCGGCGAGTCGCGTCTGACCCCGATCCAGCACTGGTTCTTCGACACGGAAATTCCCGAGCGTCAGCACTGGAACCAGGCATTGCTGCTGGAACCGACTGTTGTGCTTGAACCGCACCGTCTGGAGCAAGCACTGTTGGCGGTGATCGAGCAGCATGACGCCCTGCGTCTGCGCTTCACCGAGGCCAACGGCACATGGCAAGCAACCCATCAACCGGTCACCGATGCCGCCGTGCTGTGGCAGGTTCGCGTGCCGTCGATGGACAAGTGCGCTGCACTTTTCGCCGACGCCCAGCGCAGTCTCGACCTTGCCCAAGGCCCGTTGCTGCGTGCGGTGCTGGTGGATGGGCCGGACGCCCAGCAACGTTTGTTCATCGCGATTCATCACCTGGTGGTCGACGGTGTGTCGTGGCGCGTTCTGCTCGACGATCTGCAAACCGTGTATCGCCAGCTCGACGCCGATCAGTCGGTGAAACTGCCGGCAAAAACCAGTGCCTTCAAGGACTGGGCGGCACGCTTGCAGGCCTACGCCGGCAGCGAATCCCTGCGTGAAGAATTGAGCTGGTGGCAGGCGCAACTGGCTGGCCCGACTGCCGATTTGCCATGCGAACGTCCTGAGGGCGGTCACGAGAATCGTCACGCGCAAACCGTCAGCGTGCGTCTGGATGCAGAAAAAACCAAACAACTGCTGCAACAGGCACCGAGCGCCTATCGCACGCAGGTCAACGACCTGTTGCTGACGGCATTGGCCCGCGTGCTGTGCCGTTGGAGCGGCCAGCCATCGGCGCTGATTCAACTGGAAGGCCACGGCCGCGAAACCCTGTTCGACGAGATCGACCTGACCCGCACCGTTGGCTGGTTCACCAGCGCTTATCCGCTGCGGCTGACCCCGCACAACATCGAAGAAGCCGCCGGGCAGGGCGCTTCGATCAAGGCGATCAAGGAACAACTGCGTGCCGTTCCGCACAAAGGCCTGGGTTATGGCGTGCTGTGTTATCTGGCCGATGACGCCAGTCGCGCAAGCATGGCGGCATTGCCGAACGCGCCGATCACCTTCAACTACCTCGGCCAGTTCGACCAGAGCTTCGGCAGCGACGCGTTGTTCCGTCCGCTGGATGAATCGGTTGGCGCGGCCCACGATCCGCACGCACCGTTGCCGAACGAGTTGAGCGTCGACAGTCAGGTGTACGGCGGGGAACTGCTGCTGCGCTGGACCTTCAGCGCCGAACGCTACGACCCGCAGACCATCAACGAGCTGGCCGACGCCTACCTCGGCGAGTTGCAGAGCCTGATCGAACATTGCCTGCAGGACGACGCCGGTGGCCTGACGCCGTCGGACTTCCCGCTGGCGAAACTGACCCAGGCGCAACTCGACGCACTGCCGGTGCCGGCGGCGCACATCGAAGACGTGTACCCGCTGACGCCGATGCAGGAAGGCATGCTGCTGCATACCTTGCTCGAACCGGGTACCGGTCTGTACTACATGCAGGATCGCTACCGCATCAATAGCGAACTTGATCCCGAGCGCTTCGCCCAGGCGTGGCAGGCTGTGGTCGCCCGTCATGAAGCGTTGCGTGCGTCGTTCTGCTGGAACGTCGGCGAAGACATGCTGCAGGTGATCCACACCCCGGGTCGCACGCCGATCGAGTACCTGGACTGGAGCGCCATCGCCGACGCCGAGCAGGAGCCGAAACTGCAAGCGCTGCTCAAGGCCGAGCGCGAGGCCGGGTTCGATCTGCTCAATCAGGCACCGTTCCACCTGCGCCTGATCAAGGTCGGCGCGGCGCGTTACTGGTTCATGATGAGCAACCACCACATCCTGATCGATGCCTGGTGCCGCTCGCTGCTGATGAACGATTTCTTCGAGATCTACACCGCCCTTGGCGAAGGTCGCGAAGCGCAATTGGCAGTGCCGCCGCGCTACCGCGATTACATCGGCTGGCTGCAACGTCAGAGTCTGGCCGAAGCGCGTCAGTGGTGGCAGCAGAACCTGCAAGGGTTCGAGCGCACCACGCCGATCCCGAGCGACCGGCCGTTCCTGCGTGAACACGCCGGCGAAAGCGGCGGCATGATCGTCGGCGACCGCTACACCCGACTCAATGTCGAGGACGGCGCCCGTCTGCGTGAGCTGGCTCAGGCTCATCAACTGACTATCAACACCTTCGCCCAGGCAGCGTGGGCGCTGGTGCTGCGCCGCCTGAGCGGTGATCGCGACGTGTTGTTCGGCGTGACCGTGGCCGGGCGCCCGGTGGAAATGCCGGAGATGCAACGCACCGTCGGCCTGTTCATCAACAGCATCGCGCTGCGGGTGCAGATCCCGGCGGACGATCAGCGTGCCAGCGTGCGTCAGTGGCTGAGCGGTCTGCTCGACAGCAACATGCAACTGCGCGAGTACGAATACCTGCCGCTGGTGAACATCCAGGAACAAAGCGAACTGCCGAAAGGCCAGCCGCTGTTCGACAGCCTGTTCGTGTTCGAAAACGCCCCGGTGGAAGTCTCGGTGCTGGACCGTGCGCAGAGCCTCAACGCGACGTCGGATTCGGGCCGTACCCATACCAACTTCCCGCTGACTGCTGTTTGCTACCCCGGCGACGACCTCGGTCTGCACCTGTCCTATGACCAGCGTTATTTCGACGAGTCAACCATCGAACGCATGCTCGGTGAGTTCAAGCGTCTGCTGCTGGCATTGGTCGACGGCTTCCATGGCGACATGGCTGACTTGCCGCTGCTGGGCCATGAGGAACAGGATTTCCTGCTCCACGGTTGCAACCAGAGTGAGCACGACTATCCGCTGGAGCAGAGCTACGTCGAACTGTTCGAAGCGCAGGTCGCGGCGCATCCGCAACGTATTGCCGCCAGTTGCCTCGATCAGCAGTTGAGCTATGTCGAGCTGAACCAGACCGCCAACCGTCTCGGCCACGCGCTGGTTGCTGCGGGTGTGCAGATGGATCAACCGGTGGCGCTGCTGGGCGAGCGCAATCTGGATCTGTTGGGCATGATCATCGGCAGCTTCAAGGCCGGTGCCGGCTACCTGCCGCTGGATCCGGGGCTGCCGAGTCAGCGTCTGCAGCGCATCATCGAACTCAGCCGCACGCCGGTGCTGGTGTGCACCGAGGCTTGCCGAGAGCAGGCGAAAACCTTGCTGGATGAATTCAGCTGCGCCAACCGCCCACGCCTGCTGGTGTGGGAAGAGGTTCAGGCGGGCGCGGTGTCGTCGGCGAATCCGGGCATCTTCAGTGGGCCGGACAACCTGGCCTACGTGATCTACACCTCGGGCTCCACCGGGTTGCCGAAAGGCGTGATGGTCGAGCAGCGCGGCATGCTCAACAACCAGTTGAGCAAGGTTCCGTACCTGAACCTGAGCGACGCCGATGTGATCGCCCAGACCGCTTCGCAAAGTTTCGACATTTCGGTCTGGCAGTTCCTCGCCGCGCCGCTGTTCGGGGCGCGGGTGGACATCGTGCCGAACACCATCGCCCACGATCCGCAGGGTTTGCTGGTGCATGTTCAGCAGCAGGGCATCACCGTGCTGGAAAGCGTGCCGTCACTGATTCAGGGCGTGCTCGCTTCGGATCGCCTGAGCCTCGACGGTTTGCGCTGGATGCTGCCGACCGGTGAAGCGATGCCGCCGGAGCTGGCACACCAATGGTTGCTGCGTTATCCGGAGATCGGTCTGGTCAACGCCTATGGTCCGGCGGAGTGCTCGGATGACGTGGCGTTCTTCCGCGTCGATATGGCCTCGACTCGCGGCAGTTACCTGCCAATCGGTACGCCGACCGACAACAACTTGCTGTACCTGCTCGATGGCGCGCTGGATCTGGTGCCGCTGGGTGCGGTGGGCGAGTTGTGCGTGGCGGGCACCGGTGTCGGTCGCGGTTATGTCAGCGATCCGCTGCGCACCGCGCCGGTGTTCGTACCGAACCCGTTCGGTGCGCCGGGCGAGCGTCTGTATCGCACCGGTGACCTGGCGCGCCGCCGCAGTGACGGCGTGCTGGAATACGTCGGCCGGGTCGACCATCAGGTGAAGATTCGCGGTTACCGGATCGAGCTGGGTGAAATCGAGGCGCGTCTGCACGAACAACCGGAAGTCCGCGATGGCGCGGTCGGCGTGCAGGAAGGCGTCAATGGCAAGCATCTGGTCGGCTACCTGGTCGCCGCAGATTCCGCACTGAATCCGAGCGAACGGCTGGAACGAGTCAAGCAGCGCCTGCGCGCCGAACTGCCGGAATACATGGTGCCGCTGCACTGGTTGTGGCTCGACCGGTTGCCGCTCAACGCCAACGGCAAACTGGACCGCAAGGCCCTGCCGGCGCTGGAGATCGGCCAGTTGCAGAGCCAGGATTACCTGGCGCCGCGCAGCGAACTGGAGCAAACCCTGGCCGATATCTGGGCCGAGGTGCTGAAGGTCGAGAAAGTCGGCGTACGCGACAACTTCTTCGAACTCGGCGGCCACTCGCTGCTTGCCACACAGATCGCCTCGCGGGTGCAGAAAGCCCTGCAACGGGATGTGCCGCTACGGGCGATGTTCGAATGCAGCACGGTGGAGGAACTGGCCGAATACATTGAAGGGCTGGCGGCCAGTGACATTACCGAGGAGAAGGTGGATCGGTTGAATGATCTGATGGCGGAGCTGGAGGGTTTGTAGTCTTCAGCGCTGCGTGTTCAACACCATTCAACCTGTACATTCGCGTACATTTCCAGGGTTGACGATCGAGAACCGGCAGCTCAGTCTGCCGGTTCTCTTTTTTACCGTGCAGGTGAATCGATGGCTTTCTTCGAGGTCGACGGACAAGCGCTTCACTACATTGATCAAGGCACAGGCCCGGCGGTGCTGCTGGCCGGCAGCTACCTGTGGGACCAGGCCATGTGGGCACCGCAGATTGCCGCGTTGTCGCCGCACTATCGGGTGATTGCGCTGGACCTCTGGGGTCATGGTGAATCCGGGCGCTTGCCTGAAAACACCACATCACTGGATGACATCGCACGTCAGGCACTGGCCTTGCTCGATCATCTGGAGATCGACCGGGTAACGCTGGTGGGGCTGTCGGTGGGCGGCATGTGGGGCGTGCGCCTCGCGCTGTCGGCACCGCAGCGGCTCAACGGTCTGGTGCTGATGGACACCTACGTCCGCGTCGAGCCGGAGCCGACCCGCCAGTATTACTTCTCGCTGTTCAAACAGATCGAGGAAAGCGGCGGGATCTCCGAGCAGTTGCTCGACATCGTGGTGCCGATCTTCTTCCGTCCGGGCATCGACCGCGAGTCGGCGCTCTATCAGGATTTCCGCGCAAAACTCGCCGGCTATTCCGCCGAACGCCTGCGTCAAAGCATCGTGCCGATGGGGCGTATCACCTTTGGCCGCGATGATCTGCTGTCGCGTCTGGGCGAACTGAATGCAGCAACGACATTGGTGGTCTGCGGCGATCAGGACAAACCCCGTCCTCCGTCGGAAGCCAGGGAAATGGCCGAGCTGATCGGCTGCCCGTGTGTGCTGGTGCCGGAAGCGGGGCATATCTCCAATCTGGAGAATCCCGGGTTTGTGACGGAGGTTTTGTTTACTTTTCTGAACGAGCGCAACCGCTAGAGCGAATCTCTCTTCGCGAACAGGCGCCCGTTCGGGCGCCTGCATATCAAGCCTTACATCGGCCCGAGAATCTTCGCCAGCTTGTCCGGCGTCGGCGCGCCTTGCTGTTGTTGCAGTTCACCCTTGTCGTCCATGTAGAAGATCGCCGGGGTGGCCTGCAATTCCAGGTCCTCCATCAACTGCATGTTCGCTGCAAGTTTGGTCTGCACGGCGGCCGGAATATCCTTCATGGCCTTGAGGGTGCTGGACTTGCCGGCCTTCTCGTGATCGTCCAGGGCCTTGGCCGGGTCCTTGGCCGCCAGCAGCGCGGCGGATTTGGCCGGGCTGTCTTCGCGGATGATGCCAACCATGATGTGCCGCAACTGCACCTTGCCGGCCTTGACCCAAGGGCGCGCCTGTTCCCAGAACATGTTGCAGTACTGGCAGTTCGGGTCGCTGAACAGGTACACCGTGCGCGGTGCGTCCTTTTTGCCGTCCTGAATCCAGTTGCTCGCCTCGAACTTGGCCCAGACTTCCTTGGCCATCGGCGCGTACACCAGTTTTTGCAGCGGTGCGCTGCTCAGGTCGTTGCCGTCGGCGTCGTACAGATTGCCCAACAGCACATGCTTGCCGTCCGGCGTCAGGTACAGCGCCATGCCACGGTTCTGGTATTGCGCGGCGTAACCGCGCAATCCGTCGGGGGCGTCGAACTGGCCGACGATTTTGGCGCCCTTGGCTTCGATTTTCTTGATCGCATCAGGCAATTCTTCAGCGGCCTGCACCGACGGCAAGTGCAGCAGGGCGGCGCCCAGAGACAGCGTCAGCAGGTGGCGGAGGCGGGGCATGGCAGTTTCCTTGCAGAGGTGGCCGGTGCGGCGTTCGTAGTCGGATTCGGGGTGTCGAAGTTTTCCAGGGCCCGGGCCAGGCTGGCGTTCGACAACTCGCCCAGATGGCTGGCCAGCAATTGACCGTCAGGGCTATAGAACAGCGTAGTCGGCAATGCCATGGAACCCACGGCCTGACCCAGATGCCCGCTGCGGTCGAACAGTACGTTGTTCAGGCTCAGGCCCTGGGTTTCGAGGAAGGTCGCGACGCTTTGCATGCTTTCGGCCTGGTTGACGAACAGGAACGTCAGGTCCGGGCGTTGCTGCTGGGCGTTTTCCAATACCGGCATTTCCCGGCGACATGGCGGGCACCAGGTGGCCCACAAGTTGATCACCAGCGGGCCGCCCTGATAGTCGGCGAGTTTCACGGTTTCCCCGGCGGCGTTGCGCAGGGTGATGTCCGGCAGGCGCGTGCCTTGTTCATAGATGTTCAGCGACAGGGTCGCCAGTACCCAGAACGCCACGCCGCTGATCACGCCAAAACCCAGCGGTCGACGCAAACCCGGTCGGCGCCAGCCGCGATACAGCGCCGCCAGCAACAGCACGATCACCCCCGGCCAGGCGAGAAAGCCGCCATCGCGCAGGTCGATGATCTGCCACGGATCGTTGCGATAGTGACCCCAGTACACGGCGACAAACGCGATGCGCGCCGCGAGCATGCCCAACAGGAACAGGCTGAACAGCGCCGACTCGGGGTTATCGCCACCGCGTTTGGCCACCCGCCAGCCGACGAATGTCGCCAGCGCCAGGGCGCTGATCAGCAGCAGGTGATTGAGCGCAATGGCAAAGGTGCCGAGGGTGAAGGTCAGCATTAATGGGCGTCTCGGGTGGTGGTCCAGCGTTGCAGGAAGGTGTCGGCATCGACCTCGCCGGTGATGCGCTGGCTGCGGCGCTCTTCACCGTCGGTGCCGATCCACACAAAACTCGGTGGCCCTGGCACCTTGTAGCGGCCGAGCAGTTCGCGGCTGGCGGCATTGTCATCGGTGACATCGAGGCGCAGTAAACGCACATCGCTCAGGGCCTGCATCACCCGCGCCTGGCCAAACACCTTTTTCTCCATGACTTTGCACGACGTGCACCAGTCGGCGTAGTAATCGAGCAACACCCACTGACCCTGAGCCTTGGCGGCGTCGAGTTCACTTTGCAGGGCCGCTGGATCCTTGATCGTAATGAATGCTTCATGACCCTTCGGTGCCGCCGTGCCGGTGCGTCCGGCGCTATACACCTGCAACGGTTGGAATGGATCATCGCTGCCGCCTGCTGCACCCACCACCAGCAAACTGCCCCACAGTCCCAGCAACAGCGAGCTGGCACCGAACAACTGGGCGACCCGGCCGAAGCCTTCGGACTGTTTCCACGCGCTGTAGGCCGCGATCAGCAGCAGCGCGCCGCACAGTGCGAGCCACAGCGACGAGTCCAGCACCGGACGCAGCATCAACACCGCCGTACCCAGGAACAAGAAGCCGAACACGCCCTTGAGCAGGTTCATCCACGCGCCGGGTTTCGGCAGGAAGCGATTGCCGACCGTCACCAGCACCAACAGCGGGATGCCGATACCGATGCCCAGTGCAAACAGGATCAAGCCGCCGTGCAGCGCATTACCGCTTTGCGCGATGTAGAGCAGGGCACCGGCCAGAGGTGCGGTCATGCACGGGCCGACGAGCAGGCCGGACAAAGCGCCCAGTACACCCGCACCGACCAGGCTGCCGCCGCTGCGACTGCGCGAGGCGTGTTCCAGCCGATCACGCACGGCCACCGGCAGTTGCAGTTCAAAGAAGCCGAACATCGGCAGTGCCAGAATCACGAACACCGCCGCGAAAGTCCCGAGCAGCCACGGGTTTTGCAACCAGGCCTGAAGGTTCGCCCCCAGCAGTGCGGCGATCACGCCCATTGCCGCATAAACCAGCGCCATGCAAACCACATAGCTGCTGGCCAGCGCGAAACCACGACGTGGCGTGGCACCGCTGCCGACCACCATGCCCGCCAGAATCGGCAGCATCGGCAACGAACAGGGCGCAAAGGCCAGAAGCAGACCGAGCCCGAAGAACACCAGCAGGCTCCAGCCCAACGAGTGTTGTTGCAGACCGCTGGCCAACGCTTGATCCTGCGCCTCATCCGTCGCTGTAGCGGCCGCTTTGCCACCGAGGTCGATCACGCGGGTCTGTGGCGGGTAGCACAGGCCGGCATCGGCGCAGCCCTGATAGCTGACCTTGATCTGGCCTTTGGCTGCCGCCGGGATTTTCAGCTCGAGGCCCTGGCGATAGACCGTCTGCTCACCGAAATACTCGTCGCTGTGGGATTCGCCTTCGGGCAGCGCCGGAGCGTTTTCCGCCGCCAGCCCGTCGAATTTCAGGCGTTTCTGATACAGGTAGTAACCGTCGGCGATCTGCCAGAACAGTTGGGTTTCGCCGGAATCCAGACGTTCGGACGTCAGCACGAAGGCCTTGTCGACCGGGAGAAATTCCGGTTTTGTCGCAAAAGGATCGTTCCCTGCCTGGGCCAGACCCGAAATCAACAGTGCAAACAATAAAAAAATATGACGCATGGAGGAGCCTTGTCCCTGTGCAAGTGATGAGCACAATGGGCGGCGGCGATTAACCGATGATTAACCGCGGCACCCTTGTCGCTGTGGCGTTCGCGGCATAATGTCAGCTTAAACGGCCAACCGCCTAATCGGCACTCTTTCAGGGGGCAACCTCTGACCAGGTTGTTGGTTGCGGTCCGGTGTCGACCGGCGATTACCAGAATAGTAGTCGAGCCCTCAACCGGTTCATCAAAGGCGCGTCCTGCCTGTCATCCATGCACGGGGAGTTCATTTTGTAATCAATCCTGGCCACGTTCCTTCATGGAGCGGGAAAGGACCGTTTACAGTTCTTTTCTTAACGTCGAATCTCAAATATTCATTGTTGGTCAGGAAGAAGTAGAAATAAGCGTTGAAGATCGAAAAATCGTTCAAGGCGGTCGTGATTATCCGGTCCTTGTAATTTTCAAGTTCTTTCCATTCGGAGCCATTGAATGGTTTTACTTTAGGGGGTCTTGGAGTTCGAGGGCTGTATTGAAAGTAGCGCCCGTCGTTAAGGAAAACCCAGTAAGTGTGCTTGGAGTCCGCCTTTTCATCCAGCATGACACCAACGATTTTGTTGAAAAAGTTCCCTAGAGGCCACCAGTCGGTATCTGAAAGATTTTTTTTGAATACGACCTTTGAATTGATCTGGGAATACTTGCAAACCATCGGGGTATCGCCGTCAAGGTAGAAGAACCAGACCATGTCTCCTCCGCCGGCGCTATGCCAGTCGGGGCTCGGGGTAGTGAACCCGAACCTCAGGTCTTTTACGTGCTGGCCGAAATCTCCCCAGTGACCAGCAACAGAAGTTGGGTAGCCTTCTTCAACGTGATTGTTTCCAAGATGGAAGCTGGAGTAGGTATTAGTGTCCTTGAAGAAGAAAAAAATACGATCAGGTCCATTGCGCCAGTCGACGGTGACGAAGTTTTTCATAAGGGTGCTCTCTTTGTTGTTTGGGTATTATTGGGTGTTGAGATGATTGTAATCGGGCTTGTTTGTTGTGCTTGTTTGGTGGGTGGATAGTAGCGTTTGATATCGGGATTTTAAAAGGTGCCTGGTTGATTGGTATGTTTCAGGTTGAAACGGGCGTGGTTGTTTTTAGTGGGTGCTATTTACAGTTTTTATTATTTGTTTATGTTGTCTGGAGTTCAGGGTCGGTCCGTTCGCGCGAATGCGCTTTGCGAGAATCGACGCCATCGTCATAATTTGATCTTAATCCTCACCTGTTTGACTCGCTTTTTTGCTCAGGGAGCGCCCCAATGCACGTACTGGTTTGCGAAGACGACGAGTTGATCGCCAGTGGCATCGTCGCCGGGCTGACGGCCCAGGGCTTGACGGTCGAACACGTCAACACCGCCTCCAAGGCCCGGGCGATCCTCAAGGTCGCCGAATTCGACGTGATGGTGCTCGACCTCGGTCTGCCGGACGAAGATGGCCTGAAACTGTTGCAGCAGCTGCGCCAGCAAGGTCTGGAAATTCCCGTACTGATCCTTACCGCACGGGATTCGGTGACCGACCGGGTCGACGGCCTGCAGTCCGGCGCCGACGATTACCTGCTCAAGCCGTTCGACCTGCGTGAATTGTTTGCCCGTCTGCAAACCCTGCTGCGCCGGGTGGCCGGGCGCAGCGTCAACCTGATTGAGCACGGCGCGCTGACCTACGACCCGAGCAGCCGTGAAACCATGTTGGCCGGCCGTTCGGTGGACCTGTCCCGTCGCGAGCAATCCCTGCTGCAAGCCCTGCTGCACAACCGTGGCCGAGTGCTGTCCACCGAGCAATTGAAGGACAGCGTCTACGGTTTCAGCGATGAGCTGGAGAGCAACGCCCTCAACGTGCACATCCATCACCTGCGCAGCAAACTGGGCAAAGGCATCGTTGAAACCGTGCGTGGTCTCGGTTATCGCCTGGGCCCGGCCGATGGTGGAGAAACCGACAAGTGATGAGTCTGCGCCTGCGCTTGAGCCTGACCCTCGGCGCCGCGTTCGCGCTGATCTGGGCCCTGGCGGCCGCCTGGATGCTTAGCGACCTGCGCAACCAGATGATGTTTTCACTCGACCAGCGACTGGTGGCCTCGGCGCGAATGGTCGCCGGGCTGCTGGAGCAATTGCCGGCAATTCCGAGCAAGGGCGAGGGCACCCATTTCAGTGCCGAACAACTGAACATTCCCGGCGGCATGGCCTGTCAGGTCAGCTCGTTGCGTGGCGAGATCCTTGCCCGCAGCCACAACAACCCGGAACAGGCACTGGAGGCGCAGAAAATGGGCTTCCACGACCAGATGATCGACGGTGCACCATGGCGCACCTTCACCCTGGCCCGGGGCGATGTGCGCATCACCACTGCCGACCGGGTGATCGAGCGGGAAGCCCTGAACATGTCGATCCTGCTGGCCGCTTCGGTGCCGGTGGGTGTGGCGCTGCTCGGCTGCCTGTGCCTGCTGTGGCTGGGGATCGGCCAGGGCCTGGCACCGCTCAATCGCTTGCGCGAAGCCTTGATGCGCCGCAATGCCGACTCCCTCGAACCGTTGCAGTTGCAGTCATTCCCCAGCGAACTGAAACCGCTGCTGGAAACCCAGAATCAACTGTTCCAGCGCATCGGCAAGACCATCGAGCGTGAACGTCGCCTGACCGGCGATGCCGCCCATGAACTGCGCAGCCCGCTGACGGCGATCAAGACCCACCTGCAAGTGGCGCGCATGACCGACGGCAGCGCCCGCGATCAGTCCCTTGCCCGGGCCGAGGAGGGCGCCGACCGTCTGCACCGCACCCTCGAACAATTGCTGTTGCTGGCCCGGGTCGAGGGCAGTCTGTCGTTCGACGACGGCGTGCAGTGCAGCGCCGAGCAAGTGGCAAGACTGGCGATTCAGGATTCTGCCAGCGACGAGCGGCAGCGGATCAAACTGCATCTGCCTGAAAAACTGTCCAGCGCACCGCTGCAAATGCCGGCGGTGTTGTCGATCGCGGCCTTGCGCAACCTGCTCGATAACGCCCTGCGCCATACCCCGACCGAGGGGGCCGTGGAGCTGAGTCTGGAAACCATCGGCAACCGCGTGCGCTTTGTCGTTCGCGATCATGGACCGGGGATTGCGCCGGACGATCTGCAACATCTGACCCAACGCTTCTGGCGCAACGGCCAGAGCACCGGTTGCGGGCTTGGGCTGGCGATTGTCCAGGCGATTGTCCAGCGCTGTGCCTGTACCCTGCATTTCGACAGTCGCCCGGATGGCTTGCGGGTCGAGCTGACCATGCCGCTGCAACCGGCCTGAGCCCGGCACATCAAATGTAACCTCTCTTCATTGGTCATTCGCCGGCGGCGCCGCTATTGTCGCCGCAGCCTTTGACTCAATGGATTGAGGGAACAGCGCCATGGATGCATCCATCTACATTTGTCCGGCCACTGCGGCCGATACCGGCATCATCAGCCGCATCGTAGAACGTTCGATTCGCGTCGGTTGCGCGCTCGACCATCGTAACGACCCCCACCTCGTGGATCTCTGGATCCGTCAGCAATCGCCGGAACACATCAGCGCCTGGCTCGCCGATCCGCAGCGCTATCTGAATATCGCCCTGATGCAAGGCCGACCGGTGGGCGTCGGCATGGCGCTGGCCGACGGCGATATCACGCTGTGTCATGTGCAGCCGGAATGGTTTCGCCGGGGCGTGGGCCGGGCGCTGATGACTGACCTTGAAGGCTGGCTGCTGACTCGCGGCAGCGCCCGTTCCGTGCTCACCAGCACTCGCACTGGTGAAGCCTTCTACCGGCGTCTGGGTTATCGCGAATCGGCACCGCCGCTCATCCGCCACGGCATGCGCAGCCTGCCGATGCACAAGTCGCTGCCGCTGTCGGCATGACAACTCGCTCAAGGGTGTAAATCCTCGACGTGCTGGTGCGTTTCCAGAACAGGAAAACCTGCATGTGCGCCCCGGGACCGGAACGCGCACCTGTGCGGTGTGCAGTTTTGGTCACTATCCATAGCGAATTGAGGGGTCGAGAGATGTCAGTCGCCACCAGCCTTATCGAAGAGTCGTCGGCCCGGATCGCCTCCGCGCCGGCGGAAACGCTGTATCAGTTCAATGAATCGCCGCTGCTGGCCCGCCAGAGCCAGCAGGAATCCAATGCCCGCAGCTATCCGCGACGCATTCCCCTGGCGCTGAAGCGTGCCAAGGGTCTGTATGTCGAAGACGTTGAAGGCCGCACCTTCATCGATTGCCTGGCCGGTGCCGGCACCCTGGCGCTGGGGCACAACCACCCGGTGGTGATCGAGGCCATCCAGCAAGTGCTGGCCGATGAGTTGCCGCTGCACACCCTCGACCTGACCACGCCGGTGAAGGACCAATTCGTTCAGGATCTGTTCGGGTTGCTGCCGCCAGCGTTGGCCAAGGAAGCGAAAATCCAGTTCTGCGGCCCGACCGGCACCGACGCCGTGGAAGCCGCGCTGAAGCTGGTGCGTACCGCCACTGGCCGCAGCACCGTGCTGTCGTTCTCCGGCGGTTACCACGGCATGAGCCAGGGCGCGTTGAGCCTGATGGGCAGCCTGGGGCCGAAGAAACCGTTGGGCGCGCTGCTTAGCAACGGCGTGCAGTTCATGCCGTTCCCGTATGACTACCGTTGCCCGTTCGGCCTCGGTGGCGCGGCGGGCGTGAAGGCCAACCTCAGTTACCTGGAAAACCTGCTCAACGACCCGGAGGCTGGCGTGCAACTGCCGGCGGCGGTGATCGTCGAGGCGGTGCAGGGCGAGGGCGGGGTGATCCCGGCGGACATCGAGTGGCTGCGCGGTCTGCGTCGCATCACCGAAAAGGCTGGCGTGGCACTGATCGTCGACGAGATCCAGAGCGGTTTCGCCCGCACCGGCAAGATGTTCGCCTTCGAGCACGCCGGCATCACCCCGGACGTGGTGGTGCTGTCCAAAGCCATCGGCGGCAGCCTGCCGCTGGCGGTGGTGGTCTACCGCGACTGGCTCGACACCTGGCAGCCGGGCGCCCACGCCGGCACCTTCCGTGGCAATCAGATGGCGATGGCCGCCGGTTCTGCGGTGATGCGTTATCTGGTCGAGCACAACGTCTGCTATCACGCGGCCGCCATGGGTGAACGCCTGAGCGAGCATCTGCATATCCTGCAGCGTGACTTCCCGCAACTGGGCGACATTCGCGGTCGTGGCCTGATGCTCGGTGTCGAGCTGGTGGATCCGGACGGCACGCCGGATGCTTTGGGTCATCCGCCAGCCTTTGCACGTCTGGCGCCGCTGGTGCAGCGCGAGTGCCTCAAGCGCGGTTTGATCCTGGAGCTGGGTGGGCGCCATGGTGCGGTAGTGCGCTTCCTGCCGCCGCTGGTGATCTCCGCCGCTGAAATCGACCGCGTCGCAGAGATCTTCGGCCGTGCGCTGAGCGCTGCTACCGCCGCCCTGTAAATTTTTCGCCGCGCCGAACGTTCCTTCTACATACCCGGCTGCACCCACCGTGCAGCCCACCCTTACAACGATGGAGACACAGCATGACGTCAGTATTCGACCGCGAGGACATCCTCTTTCAGGTCGTGGTCAACCACGAAGAGCAGTACTCGATCTGGCCGGATTACAAGGCCATCCCGGAAGGCTGGCGCACCGTGGGCAAGAGCGGCCTGAAGAAAGAATGCCTGGCCTACATCGAAGAAGTCTGGACCGACATGCGCCCGCTGAGCCTGCGCCAGAAGATGGAAGCGCAAGCGGCTGCACAGTAAGTCTTCAGCCAAAAAGAAACCCGCTGGACTGGAAACAGTCAGCGGGTTTTTTCATGTCCGGAGGTTCGGTGTTACGCGCCGCTCAAACCCTTGAGCAGCGCATCCACGTTCCCTTCCAGCTCAGCCACCGGATCCGCCGCATCGGTGCTCAGCACCAGCAGATGACTGCCCGACTCGGCAATCGCCGCTTTCACCGCATCCGACGGCTGCCGATGGTGCAGCACCACCGCCACGTCGTTGTCCTTGAGCGTTGCAGTCAGTTTTTTCAGGTCTTCCGGCGTCCATTCGGCATCCGGCCTCGGATCCTGTCCGATCAACTCCAGATTCAGGCTGCCGATCAGATAGCCGAAGTGATCGCTCAGGCTCATCACGCTAAGGTTGTCGGCACTGGCCAGACGTGCCTCGCTGTCGGCACTGAGTTTCAGCAGGCGCTGTTTCAGTGCGGCGAGATTGGCCTCGATCTTCGGTTTGTCTTTCGGTGCCAGGCGCACCAGATCTGCCGCCATCACATCAGCCATGCGTCCCATGTTGTTGCTGGCCAGCCACGGTTGACTGTTCAGGCCATCGACCTTGAGCTCCGGCTGCACGGCAATGCCGGGCAGGGCGCCGTCCACCGGCCGGGCGGCATCGACTTCGACGATGCGGATGTTGCTGCGTCGAGCCATCGGGTACAGCGGGTCATCGGCCCACAGCGAGCGCACGCCGATCACTGCATCGGCGCCGCTGGCCAGCTTGTCCAGTGCCGGAGCGCCGCGCCCGGTGAAGTACGCGTACTGACGGCTGCCCGGCAGGTTTGCCGGCGCCGCGCGTTCGAGGCTGATGTCGGTGCCCTTGAGCAGCACTTCGCCCAAACCGTAGGTGATCGGCAGCGAGGCCAGTACGCGCACGGGTTTTTCGGCGGCCAGCAATGGGCTGGAGACGGCACCGCCGAGGGCGATGGCCAGGGCAAGTTGTCGCAATGAAAAAGACATTTATCCAAGGTTCCCTTTCAGACTGGGGACGATGCCCCGGGCAATGGCCGCGAGGGCGAAGCCGATGCCGGCGACGAGGATGATCGCGGCGCCGGACGGAATCGGCAGGTCGAAGACGATGGGCGCGAGAATCCCGCACAGCGTGCTGACCGTGGCGATCAGCACCGAACACCAGAAAAAGCCCTTGAGCGACTGGCTGAGCAAACGCGCGGCAGCCGCCGGAATCACCAGCAGGGCGCCGACCAGAATCGCGCCGATGACTTTCACCGCCGCGACGGTGATCAGGGTCACCAGAATCACGAACAGATAATCCAGGGTCTTCACCGCGACGCCGCGCACCGACGCGAGTTGCGGGTTGAAACTCGCAAGCATGATGCGGTTGTACAGCGGCAACGCCAGCGCCATCACCAGTGAACCGACGATGGCCAGCACCGCCAGATCATTGCCGTTGACCGTCAGCACCGAGCCGAACAGTACGTTTTCCAGAATGTGCACGTTGATCTTGCCCGCGAGGATCAGCAGCAGGCTGGCACCCAGCGCCAGGGACACCGAGAGGAACACGCCGATCAGGGTGTCCGGGGCCAGGCCCGTGCGGTTACGCAGGTAATTGAGCAGGATGCCGAACAGCAGGCAGTAACCGAACAGGCTGCCGTACGGCCCGGTGTAGGGCTCGCCGAGCAGAATGCCGATGGCCACGCCGGTCAGTGCCGCGTGACCGACCGCTTCGGAGAAGAACGCAAAGCGCTTGACCACGACCAGCGTACCGAGACCGCCGAGCACCGGGCCGATCAACAGGCCGGCGAGCAGCGCGTTGACCACAAAACCGTAGGCCAGGGCTTCCGGCAGGTAACCGGACGACGCCCAGCCCTGAACCATCAAACGAAAGGCTTCGTAACTCATCAGGCAGCGCTCCGTGGATGGGTCGAGAACAGGGTCAGCAGACGTTCCGGGGTCAGGGCCTGTTGCGGCGTGGCGTCGAACAGCACCCGGCGGTTGAGGCCTGTGACGCGGTTGGCCAGACGCCCGACGGCTTCCAGGTCGTGTTCGATCCACAGCACGGTGATGCCCGCCGCGCGCCAGTCGCCGAGCAGGCGTTCGAACACCTGGAT
This sequence comes from Pseudomonas sp. R43(2017), assembly GCF_002112345.1. Classification (NCBI taxonomy): domain Bacteria; kingdom Pseudomonadati; phylum Pseudomonadota; class Gammaproteobacteria; order Pseudomonadales; family Pseudomonadaceae; genus Pseudomonas; species Pseudomonas sp. R43(2017). Next base: position 24,208 of record NZ_NEHJ01000006.1, on the reverse strand, counting down.
CCCGGCTTCGTCGAGGGCCGACATCGGTTCATCCAGCACCAGCAATTGCGGGGCGGGGATCAGGCCTTGAGCGAGCAGCACCCGTTGGCGTTCACCACCGGACAGCGCGCCCATCCGGCGCTTGCGCTTGTCCTGCATGCCGACTCGCTCCAGCGCATCACCGATGGCGCCGGCATAGCGTTTGCTCAGGCCGAGAAACGCCGGGCGGCGCTGGCACATGGCGGCCATGAAATCGTCGACGGTCATCGGCAGCCCCCGGTCGAATTCCAGCGCCTGCGGCACATAGCCGATGGTGCCGGGCTCGCCGGGCCATTGCAGGCTGAGCCGGCCCTGATGGGGCATCTGCCCGAGCAGGGTCTTGATCAGCGAACTCTTGCCGCCGCCGTTGGGGCCGACCAGCGCATGCACGCTGCCGGGCTGCACCTGGAAGGTGACCTTGTCCAGAATCGTGGTGCGCCCGAGTGTCAGGCTGACCTCAGAAAAATCCAAAGTCGGGCCTGATACGTGTGAGAGCGAGGTTGCTCGCGAATGCGGTGTGTCATCCGGCAATGATGCTGGCTGTCCGGACGCTTTCGCGGGCAAGCCCGCTCCCACAGGGTGCTCGATATCCCGGGCGATATGGTTTTCTTTAGAAGTCATGCGCCAGACTCCTGAATCGCCCGAACCACGGTGTTGAGGTTGCCGGTCATTTCCTTTTCGTACTTGTCGGCGGTGTATTCGCCATAGGAAATGTGCGACAGCGGGTACAGCTTCACCCCGGATTCGCGCTGGATGGTCTCGACGTAGGTGGACGGGAAATCCATCTCGGAGAAGATCACCTTCACGTCCAGTTCCCGCAGTTGATCGATGGTTTTCTTCAATTGGCTCGGGCTCGGCTCGATGCCGTGGGCCGGCTCGACCACCGCTGTCACTTCCAGGCCAAACTCGCGCAGCAGGTAGTCATAAGCGGCGTGCACCGTGGCGACGCGCAACTCGGCGTTCGGTGCCTGGGTCAGTTTGGCCAGCGCGTCGGCGCGCATCTGCCGCAGGCGTTTGCCGTAGGCGCGGGCGTTCTGGGTGTAGGTCCTGGCGTTGTCCGGGTCGAGTTTGCCCAGTTCCCGGGCGATGTTGTTGACCTGGGCAATCGAGGCGCTGATCGACAGGAAGGTGTGCGGATTCACCACTTTGCCGGCACCGCGCGCGGCGACACCGGTGGCGGCCAGCAGCGGCACGTTTTCGTTGGCTTCGATGGTCTTGATGTCCGGCGTTTCGCTGGCGGCGATCATGCGGTCGGCGAAGTCGTCATGGCCGACACCGTTGAGCACGATCACGTCGAGCCCGCTGATGCGTTTGATGTCTTCGGCGCGCGGCTCGTAGGCGTGCGGATTGAAGCCGGCAGGAATCAGCGGCACGACGTCGGCCTTGTCGCCGACGATGTTCGCCACATAGCTGTAATAAGGGTGCAGGGTGATGCCGATGCGCAGGCGTTTGGCCGGATCGGCGCTGGCCAGCGGGCTCAGCAGGCAGGCGCACAGGCCGATCAGCAGCAGGCGCAGGAAAGGGCGGCGTTGAGATGAACTAGACATGGGCAAGCGGTCTTCTCTCGAATGAAGGCGAGGGTTCAATGACGATGTTCGCGGGTCACCCCGGCATCGAATTGCGCGACGATCTGTTTCCATCCGGTGGCGGTCAGTGCCGCGTCGGACAGGTCTGTCGGTGCCTGCAGATCGGCGGCGCGGTTGAGCCAGATGTCCGGCGCGGCGTCGTTCAGGCGCATCAGAAACGAACCGGCCACGGCCGGTGCCTGGCTGTGGCCGAAATAGGCGGCGTTGGCCAGCAATTGCCAGATATGGCTGCCACGACTGACCGAGCTGGCGTCCTGGGCGAACGGCGCGAAACCTTCATCCGCCAGGTTCTGCGGGGTTGGCAGCGCTTGCTGTTCTTCACGCAACAGGTGGATTTCGTCGAGGGTCACCCGCAGGTCGGCGTAGATGCCTTGCTCGCTGGCGCCGAGGTCGCGGCGGGCGTCGAGCTGATGGCCGGAAACCGGCTCCGGCTCATGGGAAACACCGCGCCACGCCACCACGGAGCCGGCCACCGCGAGGATCAGCAGGCACATCAGCAGCACATTGAGGGTTTCATGGCCGGCGCCGGCAGGGCGCACGACTTGAGTGGTCGGCGTGTTCATGGGGCTTCGATATCCGCTTGGTCGATTTCGACCACATGGCCGGGGCCGGCGTCGAACAGCACGTAGAACTCGGCGCCGGGTTTCTTGAAGGTCAGGGTCGAATCGGCGCCGAGCTTGCCCGGTACCAGGATGGTTTCGTCGTAGCCGATCACGTCGAGGGTCACCCCCGGCGCGCCGCTGCCGTCGGAGAAACCGCCGGTGCATTTGATCTGCTCGGCATCGATGGCTTTGCACTCGCACATCGGGTTGTGGGCCAGGGCGCTGGCGCTGAAACCGGCACACAGTGCCAGCAAGGCAGCGTTCATGATCGGGTGAAAAGGGCGACTCATGGTTTGGCTCCTTGTTTGTTCAGCCAGGCAAGGGTGGCGGGTGAGGCCTGGCTCAGCGGAATCGAGGCTTGGTGCATGCTGCCGTCCCAGCCTTCCATGGTGATCCACAGCTCGGCGTCGGCGGCGGTCTTTTCCGGCACTGGCAACCGGGTGCCCATGCGATACGGCGTGCCGAAGAAGATCACGCCGGCAGCCCGCAGGCTGCGGGGTTTGCCGATGCGAAGGTAAGTTGCCTTGACGTGATCGATGCAGGCGTCGCAAAGGGCGGCGCTGAAGTCCTTCATGTAACCGGCAGGGCCGGTCAGGATCGGCGCCTGATTACGCAGTTCCGCCAGACGCAGGCTCCAGGGACCGACCTGGATTTCGCCGACCTCCCGTTCGCCCAGTCCACTGTCGCCGCGAAACAGCGAAGCATCGGCAAAATATTTGGGCATGAACCCGAGCGGGATCAGCAACAGCAGGACATTGAGATGGAATCGCCACTTGTGCCAGAACCGGCTCAGGCGCGAGGGTGATGTTGCTTTGCTCTGGCTCACGGGCTCACCTCCGAAGGTTCCTGTCGGGAAGTCGAGCGTGGTATCGCCTTGCGGTTTCTCTTGTCTTCGCGCTTGAGCGCGTTGAGCGTGGCCAGTGCGGTGCGTTTGGTCCAGATCAGCAGACCGCTGAGGACCATCATGCTCAGCAGCAAACCAAAGAAGAACCAGACCAGTTTGATCCATATTCCGCCGAAATCGCCGGTGTGCAACGGGCGCATGGATTCGGTGACGAACTCTACGGCCGACCGGTCGGACAGCAGGCGCGAGGCGGCAATCTCACCGTTGTAAGGATTGAGCGTGGCGGTCTGGAACATCAGTGGATACCAGCCGCGACCACCGACACTCATGTGGCTGTAGGCGTTGCCGGGCAGGCTGACGAAACTGGCTTCCAGCCCCGGGATTTTTGTCTGGGCGATCTCGATGGCCGAATCCAGGCTGATCTTTGGCGGGGGCGTGCCGTCGGCGGAGATCGGCACACTTTCACGGGACATGGCCGGAATGATCGGCTCGCTGGAAATCGAAATCTGAAAATCGAACAGCAGGGCGCGGATCAGAAACCAGACCCCGGTGATGGAAATCACCGCGATGAACCAGATCGACCAGATACCGCTCAAGCGATGGAAGTCGCCCCAGAAGATTCGCGCGCCGTGGTTGAAGCGCAGGGTCGGGCGGAAAAAGCCCTTCCAGAAGCGCTTGTACACCACCAGCCCGGTCACCAGCGACGCCAGCATCGGCAGCCCGAGGAACGACACCAGATACCAGCCCCAGCTGAAACCGTTGGTGAACGGCACCAGCCACCAGCCGTGCAAGGCGCGGGTGAAGGCCTTGAAGTCAAAGGTCGGCGCGGTGCCCTGGATGACCCCGGTGTACGGATTGACGTAGACCGTCAGCGAGCGGCCGTCGGGGTAGCTGACCTCGACATCGAGGGCAAAGTGCGACTCGTCAGGCCGGCTGATGCTTTGCACCAGCGTCTGCGGTTCGGCTTTTTTGATTTCGGCGAGGATCTGGTCGTAACTCAGGCGCGGTGCGTCGTCCGAAGGGGCGCTGGCGCGCATCTGCGGGTTGGCTAGCCAGACGATTTCCTGGCTGACCACCGCCAGGGTGCCGGTGACGCAGACAATCAGTACAAAAAACCAGATCGGCAACGCCAACCAGCTGTGTATGAGGAACCACAGTTTCGAGCGGGATTTCTTCGACATGATGACGGGTCTTGATTCAGTGAGGGGGCTCGGTGCTACGGGCTTCGCAGCACGGGAGTCCCTGAAGGGCCGGTCGTGGCTTTTGCCTACGCGACTGGCCCGCATCTCTATAAGACGGATGACTGAAGCAAATCCCGATGAAGGATATGAAAGTAAATGTTTCGCGACTGCAATCTCATCACGACACCGGTTGGAATCGTGGTGAGCGGATGGGCGGGATGGCTCAGCGCAGGAACGGCAGCGCTTCGGCGAGCAACAGCTCAGGCACTTCTTCAGCGAGGTAATGCCCGGCGGGCAAGGACTTGCCGCGCACGTCGGTGGCCACCTGCTGCCATTCCCTGAGTGGATCGAAGCAACGACCGACCGTGCCCTCGGCGCCCCACAGCACCAGCAGCGGCAGGCTCAGATGATGGTCAGCCGCGAGGTCGGCCCGGTCGTGTTCCAGATCGATATCGGCACTGGCCCGGTAGTCCTCGCAGATCCCACGGGCGCTGCCGGGCAGGCTCAGGCAGCGCAGGTATTCGGCGAACGCTTCGTCAGTGAACGGCTTGAGCCCGGCGCTGCGGCTGCCCATGACGCTGCGCAGATAGCCTTCGGGATCGGCCTCGATCAGGGTTTCCGGCAGCGGCGCCGGGCGGATCAGGAAAAACCAGTGCCAGTAGGCCCGGGCGAAGGCTTCGTTGGTCTGGCTGTACATTGCCAGGGTCGGCGCGATGTCCAGCAGCACCATGCGCTGCACGGCAGCAGGGTGATCGAGGGCCAGACGATGGGCGACCCGGGCGCCACGGTCGTGGGCGAGGATCGAGAACTGCGTAAAGCCCAGCGCCTTCATCAATTCCACGCCGTCGCGGGCCATCTCCCGTTTGGAATACTGGGCGTGCCGCTCATCGGCCGGTGGTCGGCTGCTGTCGCCGTAACCGCGCAGGTCGGCAGCGACCACGGTGAAATGCTCGGCCAGTTGCTCGGCGACCTTGTGCCAGATGACGTGGGTCTGCGGGTGTCCGTGCAACAGCAGCAGGCCCGGGCCGCTGCCGCCGAGGCGATAAGTGATGTCCACGCCATTGACGTGGCGCTGGTCTTTGACGAATCCGGCAAACATCGGGGGAGATCCTTTATTCAGGCGGTTGACCTGCATCCTGAAATCGCCGGGCGTTCATGACAAGGCGTGAAGTGTGGTTCGACGGTTCATGAATCGTGTTCACCCATCCCCGCGCGCGGCGCGGGAATGGAGAATCGTCGTTACTGAGCCTGCTGAAACATTTCCTTCGCCCGCTGCTCGATCTGCTCCTGGGTCAGGTCTTCCTTGCGCGTGGCCAGGAACCACAGATGCCCGTAGGGATCCTTCAACGTACCGCTGCGATCCCCGTAGAACTGATCCTTGACCTCGGACACTGCCTTCGCCCCGGCATCCAGTGCACGCTGGAACGACTTGTCGACATCGGTCACATACAGATGCAGACCGACGGACACGGCGCTGTCCGGGTTGCTCAATGGTCCCTGGTCGCACGGTGTGCCCAGCATGATCGCGCTGTCGCCGATGCGCAGTTCGCAGTGGCCGACGCGACCGTCAGGCATGCTCAGGCGCATGACTTCGGTGGCACCGAACGCCTTTTTATAGAAATCGATGGCCTCGGCGGCCTTATGGATGCCGAGATATGGGGTCACGCTGTGGTACCCCTCCGGGATGGGTTGGACGCTCATGGCGGTACTCCCTTTTTTATGAGTGACTGAAGGTTTGCCTTCGCCGGGGTTTCCGGTCGCTCAACTATAGATCCGTCGCGCAGCCATGAACGAGTAGCCGACGAGCAGTGTTCAGCCATCGACAGTGAAGCAACAGAATGCGCGGGTTTTTATCGTCAGGATCTGTTGAAAGCCGTTGAAAGCCGCGTCAGACAAGGGCTGCCAGTCAGGCACAGAAGCTGCAATGACCCGGTACAACACCGATACCGAGAGTCATCCATGTCTGAATCTTCCGTTTATCCGATCAACCCGCCGGCCGCCCATCGGATCGCCGACGACGCCGAAGCCTTGCGCGTGGCCGCACAGGCTGCCGCCGTTTTGCAGGAGCACGCCGCCGAGCGTGACCGCCACCGTGAAGTCCCTGCCGAAGTCGTCGATCTGTATTCCAACAGTGGCCTGTGGGGCATCACCGTGCCGAAGGAATACGGTGGTGCGCAGGTGTCCTGTGCGGTGCTGGCGCAGGTGATCGCGATCATTTCCGCCGCCGATCCGTCCCTCGGGCAGATCCCGCAAAACCACTACTGCCTGCTCGAGGATATTCGCCTGCAAGGCACGCCCGCACAGCAGGCGCACTTCTTTGAGCTGGCGCTGCAAGGTCATCGCTTCGCCAATGCGCTGTCGGAAACCGGCGGCAAGAATGTGCAGGACATCCAGACCACGATCCGTCGTTATGGTGACGGCTTCGTGATCAACGGCCGCAAGGGTTACTGCACCGGTTCGCTCTATGCTCACTGGCTGGCGGTGCTGGCGCTGGATGAGGAACAGAAGGGTCAGTTGGCTTTCGTCGAGCGCGGCACAAAAGGGCTGGTGATCGTCGACGACTGGGACAGCATCGGCCAGCGCACCACGTCCAGCGGCACCGTGCTGGCGGAAGATCTTCACGTGGCGCCGTTCAATCTGTTCCCGACGTACCGTTCCTACGAGAGCCCGACCCTGGCCGGGCCGTTCGCCCAGTTGACCACTGCCGCCATCGACGCCGGCATTGCCCGGGCGGCGCTGCATGACACGGTTGAGTTCGTCCGTCAGTTTGCCCGGCCATGGATCGACGCCGGGGTGGACAAGGCCAGCGAAGATCCGCTGACGATCATTCAGATCGGCGCGCTGGAAATCCGTCTGGAAGCCGCCGAAGCCTTGCTCGAACGGGCCGGTTGGGCACTCGACGCCGCGCGCCCGGCACCCGATGAAGACAACGTCGCGCTGGCCTCCCTGGCCGTGGCCAAGGCCAAAGTGCTGACCACTGAAATCGCCATCGAAGCCAGCAACAAGTTGTTCGAACTCGGTGGCACCCGTTCGACCCTGAAGAAGCACAACTTCGACCGCCACTGGCGCAACGCCCGGGTCCACACCTTGCATGACCCGGTGCGCTGGAAATACCACGTGGTCGGCAACTGGCTGCTCAACGGCGTCAAACCACCGCGTCACGACTGGTCCTGATCATGGCCGAGTGGTTCAAACACATTTACTGGGCCGACATTGCCCAGGCCTGTCTCGACACGTTAAGCATGCTCGGCGCGGCGCTGCTGTTCACGGTGTTGCTGGGCTTGCCGCTGGGGTTGCTGCTGTTTCTCACCGGCAAACGCCAGTTGCATGAAACGGTCGGCGTGTACCGGGTGCTGTCGGTGATCGTGAACATGCTGCGTTCGCTGCCGTTCATCATTTTGTTGATCGTGCTGATTCCGCTGACCACGCTGCTGGTGGGCACCTCGCTGGGTGTGCCCGGGACCATTCCGCCGCTGGTGGTCGGTTGCACACCGTTCTTTGCGCGGCTGGTGGAAACCGCGTTGCGCGAAGTCGATCGCGGCGTGGTCGAGGCAACCCAGGCCATGGGCGCCAACACCTGGCAGATCATTTGGCACACCTTGTTGCCGGAAGCCCGCGGAGGATTGCTGGCAGCGGTGACGGTCACTGCCATCGTGCTGGTGGATTACACGGCCATGGCTGGCGTGATCGGCGGCGGCGGGCTCGGCGATCTGGCGATCCGCTTCGGCTATCAGCGCTTTCAGACTGACGTGATGGTGGTCACCGTGGTGTTGCTGCTGATTCTGGTGCAAGCCCTGCAAATGACCGGTGACCGACTGGTGGCGCACTACAGCCGCCGCTGAAGAAAAAACAGTTCATCCCATAAAGGCCCCACGTCCACCCCACGACGGCCACTCAAATCTGCCTTGGAGCAAACCATGAAAAAGACCCTGGCCGTTCTGGCTGCCGTGCTGTCGTTCGGCGCTCACGCCAACGAAAAACTGATCGTCGGTGCCACCCCGGTGCCGCACGCGGAAATCCTCGAATTCGTCAAACCGACCCTGGCCAAGGAAGGCGTGGATCTGGACATCAAGGTCTTCACCGACTTCATCCAGCCCAACCAGCAACTGGCGCTGAAAAACCTCGACGCCAACTACTACCAGTACCGGCCGTTTCTCGATGATTTCAACAAGACCCGCCACACCAATCTGGTGCCGGTGGTCGGCGTGCACATCGAACCGTTTGGCGCCTACTCGACCAAGATCAAGAACATTTCGGAGCTGAAGGACGGCGCCAGTGTGTCGATCCCCAACGACCCGGTGAACACCGGTCGCGCGTTGGTGCTGTTGCATGAGGCGGGGCTCATCAAGCTCAAGGATCCGAGCAACACCCTGGCCACCCAGCGCGACATCGTCGAAAACCCCAAGCACCTGAAAATCCGTGAACTGGAAGGCGCGCTGCTGGCTCGTTCGGTGAGTCAGGTGGACCTGGCCTTCGTGTTCGCCAACTACGCGCTGGAAGCCGGGATCGACACTAACAGCGCATTGATCGTCGAGAAGGGCAAGAGCCTGTACATCGAGTTTCTGGTCGCACGTCCCGACAACATCAACGATCCGGGCCTGCAGAAACTGGCCAAGGCGTTGAACTCCGATGAAGTGCGCCAGTTCATCCTGACCCGCTACAAAGGGCAGATTGCACCGGGCTTCTGATTGTTCGATTTGACGGTTCCCACGCCGTGGGAACCGTCAATCCGGGACATCGAGAAAGTGCGCTCCCGGCCCTTGCTCGCCCAGCACATCGCCCTGGTTGCGCAGCGGGCAGGCTTCCATCGACAGGCAGCCGCAGCCGATGCAACCGGTCAGCCGATCCCGCAGCAGCATCAATTGATTGATGCGTTCATCCAGCTCCCGCCGCCACTGTTCCGACAACACTTTCCAGTCCGCTGCCGTCGGCGCGCGGTTGTCCGGCAGCTGTTTCAGTGCCTCGCCGATTTCTGCCAAGGGTATGCCCAGCCGTTGCGCCACCTTGATCAACGCCACCCGCCGCAACACTTCCCGTGGATAACGGCGCTGATTGCCGGCATTGCGCTGGCTTTTGATCAAACCTTTGGATTCATAGAAATGCAGGGCGGTGACGGCGACACCACTGCGGGCCGCGACTTCGCCGACGGTGAGTTGCCTGTGCAAGTTTTCCGCTGTGACCATTTGAAAATTGCCCCTTGACCTCTAGTTAACTCGAGGTTTTACCCTGCAGGCCTTCGAATCGCAAGATTCGCCTGACCGAGTGGGGGCGTTATGCAAGTCACAGCGAAAAACCGCAGCTTTACCCAATTGATCGAATTTGAAATCGAACCCGGCCAACAGCCGGCGCTGGTCTCGGCGCTGACTGTGCAGACCGAGCGTCTGGCCCAGCGTTACGCCGGTTTCGTCAGCGCCAGCGTTCAGGCCAGCGACGATGGCCGGCGGGTGTTGGGTTTCCTGCAATGGCAATCCCGCGAGGCGGGGGAGGCGGCGTTCCAGAGTTTCGAAACCGGCGAGCAGGATTTCTGGCAGTTGATCCGCACCCATCAGGCACGAACCGTGACCTTCGGTTCATTCCAGGTGCTGAGCAGCATCGCCCGCAGTCACGACGATGGTTTGCACTGCCAACTGGTGGGCTAGATCGACAGCTGGATCAAGCGCTCGCCCTGCAGGTTTTCCGTGGGCCGCCGCTTGTTCACTGCCAGTTCGCCGATCTTGATCAGCCGCGTGCGGGTCACGTTGCGGCTCAGGCCGAGTAGCGCGGCGGTGTGCACCTGGTTGTAGTGGCAGAAGCGATAAGCCGAACGCAGCAACGCATCCTCGACCTTTTCATGCAGGGCGCCGGCCTGTTGTTCGAAGAGTTTCTGGAAGGCGCGTTCGAGCAGCGCTTCCGGTGAGTCGTCGACGCTGCCGTGCTGATCGTCCGGACGGTCGATGCGCAGGTTCGACAGGCGCAGGTCGTCGCGCTCGATCACGCCGTTGCGGCAGATCAGCAGCGTGTGGTGGATGACGTTTTCCAGTTCGCGGATGTTGCCCGGCCAGCTGTAGCCGCGCAATTTGTGTTCGGCGCCGGGGCTGATGGTGATGCGTCCGTAACCCAGGCGCTGACTGTAGGCTTCGATGAAATGCCGGGTCAGCGGCAGGATGTCGCCGGGCCGTTCGCGCAACGGGCTCAGTTCCAGATTGACCACGTTCAGCCGGTAATACAGATCCTCACGGAAATGCCCGGCATTGATGGCTTTCTCCAGTTGCACGTTGGTCGCCGCCAGCACCCGCACATCGATGGGAATGCTCTTGCGCGACCCGAGGCGCACCACTTCGCGCTCCTGCAAGACCCGCAGCAATTTGACCTGGATCGCCATCGGCAAATCGCCGATTTCGTCGAGGAACAAGGTGCCGCCATCCGCCTCTTCGAACCACCCGGCTTTGGCGCTGAGGGCGCCGGTGAAGGCGCCTTTTTCGTGGCCGAACAATTCGGCTTCCACCAGCGATTCGGAAAACGCCCCGCAGTTGACCGCAATGAATGGCCGGTTGCGTCGGTTGCTCAGGTTGTGGATATGCCGCGCTACCAGTTCTTTGCCGGTGCCGGTTTCGCCGATGATCAGCACGCTGGCTTCGCTCGGCGCGACTTGTTGCAGATGCGCGAGCAGGGCCTGGGATTTCGGGTCTTCGAACACCTGGGCAGTGGCGCGAATCGAAGTGGCCAGGGCGGGTGAGGGCGGCAGGGTCAGCAGTTGCATGGGTCTCGCTCCACGAAAGGAAATCAGGAATAGAACGTCGGCACCGGCAGGGCCTGGTTCAGTGCCCAGTCGCCCAGCTCATGGAGTTTGTAATCCAGCGGGTCGTGCAGGGTTTGCGTGCGCAGGTTGCGCCAGTGGCGGTCGAGACGCAGCGACGCATGGGTCGAACGGGCGCCGGTGACTTCGAACAGTCGGCTGCAAATCTCCAGCCCCTGACGACTCGCGGCGACCTTGGCCGTGGCAATCGCCGTGGCCAGGTGGCCGCGTTCTTCGGCGCTGAGGTTCGGGCCTTTGGCCCATGCCTCGTCGAGCAGCGCGGCGGCGCGTTCCACCAGCAATCGGATGCCTTCGAGGGCGACCCAGAACTCGCCGTAATGGGCCAGCACATACGGGTCTTCACGCACCTCGCGCACCGAGGATTTGTGCCAGACCCGGGTTTCGCTGAGGGTGTATTGCCGCGCCTCTTCGAAGGCCCCTTCGGCGATGCCGAGAAACATGTGGGTGAACGTCAGTTGTGCGATCAACGGGCGCAAGCAGGCGAACGGGGTACTCAACGGACCCGGATCCAGCAGCAGTTCCGATTCCTCGACTCGCACCCGTTCGAACGTGGCGCTGCCGCTGTCGGTCTGGCGCTGGCCGATGTTGTTCCAGTCGTTGTGCAAAGTGATGCCGCTGCGGCCGCTGGGGATCGCCGCGATCAGCAGTTTGCCGCCGTTGCTTTCGTCCACCGCCGAGGCGATCAGCATTTGCGAATCGCTGGCGCCGGAGCAGAAGCTTTTCTTGCCGGAAAACTCGCGCCAGCCACCGAGGTCCTTGACCACGGTGCGGGTGTCCAGCGGATTGAGCGCATTGCCCCAGAACCAGTTCTGTCGCGCGGTCTGCTCAAACCACGGTTGCCATTGTTCCGGTCGGGAAAACAGGCGAACGGTAGCCAGCATCAAATGATGAAAACCAAAGACGTGGGCAATCGAGCTGTCGACTTTGGCGAACTCGCGCACGACTTCCAGTGTTTCGCTCCAGCGCGCACCGAGGCCGCCGTAACGGGTGGGAATGCTCAGGGCCAGCAGTCCGCTGTCGCGCAGGGCATCGCGCTCGGCTTTCGGCGTGCCGCCGCGCTCGTCGCGCTCGACGGCGGTCAGGGCGAACTCGGCGGCCAGTTGGCGGGCGGTCTGCAACGGGGAGAGCAGGGTGCTTTGCGGTTTGGCAGTCACTCGGTCTTCCTCAGGCGTTGGCTTTGGCGGGCAGAACATCGTTGGCGATCATTTCGCCGAACGGCCCGGTGAGGTTAGTAACGCCACGTCCGGCCAGGCTTGCATACGGCTCGGGCAGCAGCGGGAAGACCAGTTCGGCAAAACGGTAGGCCTCTTCCAGATGCGGGTAGCCGGAGAAGATGAAGCTCTCGATGCCCAGGTCCGCGTATTCCTTGATCCGCTCCGCCACCTGCTGCGGATCACCCACCAATGCAGTGCCGGCCCCGCCGCGCACCAGGCCGACGCCGGCCCACAGGTTGGGGGCGATTTCCAGGTTGTCGCGGCGCCCGTCGTGCAGGGCGGCCATGCGCCGCTGGCCTTCGGAGTCGAAGCGCGAGAAGGATTTCTGTGCAGCCTCGATGGTTTCGTCGCTGATGTGCTCGATCAGTTTGTCGGCGGCTTTCCAGGCTTCTTCGGCGGTCTCGCGCACGATCACGTGCAGGCGAATGCCGAACTTCACTTTGCGCCCGTGACGGGCGGCGCGTTCACGCACATCGGCGAGCTTTTCGGCGACGGCGGCCGGTGGTTCACCCCAGGTCAGGTACACGTCGACCTGCTCGGCGGCCAGATCGTGAGCCGCGTCGGAGGAACCGCCGAAATACAGCGGCGGGTAGGGTTTCTGCACCGGTGGATACAGGGCTTTGGCGTTCTGTACCTTCAGGTGTTTGCCTTCGAAATCCACCGCTTCGCCTTGCAACACGCGGCGCCAGATCTTGAGGAATTCGTCGGTGACCTCGTAGCGTTCGCTGTGGCTGAGGAAACTGCCGTCGCCACGGTTTTCGTCGGGGTCACCGCCGGTCACGACGTTGATCAGCAAGCGGCCGTTGGACAGTCGATCCAGGGTCGCAGCCATGCGCGCCGAGACGGTCGGCGAGATGATCCCCGGACGGATCGCCACCAGATAACGCAGGCGTTCGGTCAACGGCACCAGCGCCGAGGCGATCACCCACGAGTCTTCGCAGGATCGCCCGGTGGGAATCAGCACACCGTGGTAACCGAGGCTGTCGGCGGCTTGCGCCACTTGTTTCAGGTAATTGAGGGTGACCGGGCGCGCGCCTTGGGTGGTGCCCAGATAGTGGCCGTCGCCGTGGGTCGGCAGGAACCAGAAAACATCCATGAACAGCTCCTTAAGCAATTTTCAGCAACGGTTTGAGGTGTGCACCGAACAGCGGCGCGGCGCGTTCGGCGGCCAGACGGATGCGCGCTTTCAGCGGTTCGCTGGTGATCTGGTAGTCGGCGAAATCGGCCTCGGTGGCGTACACGCCGATCGGCAGGGTCACGGCCTGGAAGAAACTGAACAGCGGGCGCAGCTGGTGATCGAGGACCAGCGCATGGCGTTCGCTGCCACCGGTGGCGGCGAGCAGCACAGGGGTGTCGATCAGCGCATTCAGGTCGATCAGGTCGAACAGGTGCTTGAGCAGTCCCGGATAGGAACCGCGATACACCGGCGCCGCGACGATCAACAGGTCAGCCTGTTCGATGGCTTGCAGCTCGGCTTCGATTTCCGCCGGCAGTTCCTGACGCGACAGTGCGACGCCGAGCGGGCGGGCGATGTCGCCGAGTTCGATCAGATGACTCTCGACGGGCAGGTGCCCGGACAATTCGGTCAGCAGGGCCTGGGTCAGCACCAGGGTGCGCGATGGACGCCAGGTTCCGCCGGACAGGGCAACGACTTTCAATGGACGCGACATGGTCAGTTCCTTTTTCAACAGTTGCTCGGCGAGCAGTGAGTAGTCACTGGAGCAGAGCAAGCGCTGTACCAATTCCTGGAAGGCCCGTATTCCGGGGCTTTGAGCGTTGTCGGGGGCTGTGGTCCTGTGACTATCAGGTCGGTTTGTTGAACCGCTGTTGCCTGGGAAACAGTTGCTGGAGCAACAGTGCCGAACGCGATGAAGGATTTATAAGGGCTGACTGTTATTCCGTAAAAGACTGTTAATTGATATTGATAGATTGTTTTTGAATATTCGAAGCTGATCTGTCGGAAACCTGATAGCCACTATTGAGAGCGTTGATTTCTGCCGCGACGAGCCCGGGCGTAGCCTTTCTCCATCGACCCACACTGCTCGCCAGGACGCTCCCATGAATCGTTTACTGACTGTTTCTCTGATGCTCGCTGTCTCCGTTCTCGCCGGTTGCGCGAGCCACGTTTCCCCGGAACTTCGCCCTTACACGGCGGAAGAAACCCGCGAACTGGCCCTCGAAAGCCTGAACCGTCGCGGCTTGTCCTTCGAGGAATACCAGGTGAAAAAAGCCGAACTGCTCGGCCAGCCACAGAAGCCTTTCGGGTTTGATAACAAGGGTGAAATGAGCGCGGAGCGGACCATACAGCTGCACGGTCGTCCTAGCTGATCCGAAACTGTACTGCTCGAAGTTTTACCCAACTGTCCGTGGGTTTGCGCGGCGCCGTGGGATAGGGTCAACACCTGAATGACCCTGACGGACTGCCTGCCATGACCCTCTCGCTCGACCTGCTGCTGGGCTTTGCCCTGTTTGCCCTTGTCACCTCGATCACACCGGGACCAAACAACACCATGTTGCTGGCATCGGGGGTGAATTTCGGCTTCAACCGCACCATTCCCCATATGCTCGGCATTACCTGCGGTTTCTTTGTGCTGGTGGTGGCGGTGGGTTTTGGTCTGGGCGCGGTGTTCCAGACTTATCCTCTTCTTTATACGGTTCTGCGTTATGTGGGCGCGGCGTATTTGCTGTACCTGGCGTGGAAAATCGCCCATTCCGGCCCGGTCGGCGAAAGCGAATCCGGCGAGGCGAAACCGATCAGCTACCTCGGCGCAGCGGCCTTCCAGTGGGTCAATCCCAAGGCGTGGATCATGGCCATCGGTGCCATCAGTACCTACACGCCGATGCAGGGTTATTTCACCAACGTGATTGTGATTGCGGCGGTGTTCGCCATCATCAACCTGCCGAGCGTCGGCGTCTGGGCGGCGTGCGGGACCTTGCTGCGCAACGTGCTCAAGGATCGTCGCTGGTTGCGGGTGTTCAACTGGGGCATGGCGGCGCTGCTGGTGATTTCGCTGTATCCGTTACTCCTTGAAAGCTTTAGCTGACGCAGTGCTACAACCGCCGGCCCGATGCCTGTTAAAGTCGCGTTCAGGAGCGTTCCTACGCACTTTTAAATGAAGTTGTTCTTCTTTAACGGCATCCGATCAGGTATTGATGACGCTCTCGAACCCGGACGCAGCTCACAAGGCTGCGTCGTGCCGTTTGTAGACACGAGCTTCCTGATCCCGGAACACGCTCTGCGAGTCTTTTTATGAACACACGTCCGCTGTATTTCGATTACGCCGCCACCACTCCGGTGGACGAGCGGGTCATCCAGGTGATGATCGAGTGTCTGGGTTTCAACGGTAACTTCGGCAACCCGGCCTCCAGTTCCCACACCTTTGGCCAGCAGGCCCGGCAAACGGTCGAGAACGCTCGCCGGCAAGTCGCCGAACTGGTCGGCGCCCAGGCGCAACAGATTGTCTGGACCTCCGGCGCCACTGAATCCAACAACCTTGCCCTCAAGGGCGTCGCCCAGGCCCGTGGGGTGTCCGGCGGCCACATCATCACCAGTCAGATCGAACACAAGGCCATCCTCGATACCGCCCGGCAATTGCAGGATGCCGGTGTTGCCGTGACCTATCTGGTGCCGGATGCCGAGGGCCTGATCACTCCGCAAGCGGTCAGCGAAGCGATGCGCGATGACACCTTTCTGGTGTCGCTGATGCTGGTCAACAACGAACTCGGCACCGTCAACGACATCCCGGCCATCGGCGAAGTGGTGCGCGGGCGCGGGGCGTTGTTCCATGTCGATGCGGCTCAGGGCGCCGGCAAGGTCGCGATCGATCTGGCGCAATGGCCGGTGGACCTGATGTCGTTCTCGGCCCACAAACTCTATGGCCCCAAAGGCATCGGCGCGTTGTATGTCGGCCCGCGTGCGCAGCAGCGTTTGCAGGCGCAGATTCACGGTGGTGGCCACGAGGGTGGATTGCGTTCCGGGACGTTGGCGACGCACCAGATCGCCGCGATGGGCTCGGCGTTTGCCCTGGCCGCCGAGGCTTTCGATGACGAGAAGAAAACTATCGTTGCATTGCGCGAGCGTCTGCTCGAACAACTCTTGAGCCTGCCCGGCGTACGCCTCAATGGCAGCGTTACTCAACGAATTCCGCACACCTTGAGCCTGACCTTCGGCGAAGGCGAGTTCAACCCGGCGGCGCTGAGCCATTCGATCGCGTTTTCCGCGACCTCGGCCTGCAATTCCGCCAGCAATACACCGTCCCACGTTTTGCTGGCATTGGGGCACGATGCCCATCTGGCCGGCCGTACCATTCGCCTGAGCCTCGGCCGTTTCACCACCGCTGAGGACATCGACAAAGCTGTAGATCTGATCAAGACCGCCTGCGCCAGTGCTCCGGCATTCTGGGCGACAGGGCTTTAACGAGCCGGCTTCGAACGGCACCGAACAATAACGATGAAGTGATTGGCAGGAGACACGATGAGTACCCAGACTTTGACCGAAGGAACGGTTCCCCAGCGCCTGGCGCACACCCGCGAACTGATGCGTCGCGAAGGCATCCACGCTCTGCTGGTGCCGTCCGCCGACCCGCACCTGTCGGAGTACCTGCCGGGTTACTGGCAGGGGCGGCAATGGTTGTCGGGTTTCCATGGCTCGGTCGGCACCTTGATTGTCACCACCGATTTCGCCGGGGTCTGGGCTGACAGTCGTTACTGGGAACAGGCGACCAAGGAGCTCAAGGGCAGCGGCATCGAACTGGTGAAGCTGCAACCGGGTCAGCCGAGCCCGCTGGACTGGCTCGCCGAGCAGACACCGGAAGGTGGCGTGGTCGCCGTCGATGGCGCGGTAATGGCCGTGGCGTCGGCGCGGACCCTGAGCAGCAAGCTCGAAGCGCGGGGCGCCAGCCTGCGTACCGACCTCGACCTGTTGAACGAAGTCTGGAGCGACCGTCCGGGTCTGCCGAACGCGCCGATCTATCAACACTTGCCGCCGCAGGCGACCGTCAGCCGTGGCGAGAAACTCGCCCAGCTGCGTGAAACCCTGCAGGAACGCGGCGCCGACTGGCACTTCATCGCCACCCTCGACGACATCGCCTGGCTGTTCAACCTGCGTGGCGGCGATGTGTCGTTCAACCCGGTGTTCGTTTCTTTTGCCTTGATCGGTCAACAACAGGCCACGCTGTTTGTAGCCTTGAGCAAGGTCGACGCTGATCTGCGCACCGTGCTGGAAAAAGACGGCGTGACCTTGCGCGACTACAGCGAAGTCGCCGAGGCCTTGGCTGCGATCCCGAACGGCGCGAGCCTGCTGGTGGATCCGGCGCGGGTGACCAGCGGCCTGCTGGGCAACCTCGACAGTGGCGTGAAACTGGTTGAAGGCCTGAATCCGACCACATTGGCCAAATCACAAAAAAGCCCGGCGGATGCCGAGCACATTCGTCAGGCGATGGAGCAGGACGGCGCGGCGCTGTGCGAGTTCTTCACCTGGCTGGAATCGGCCTGGGGCCGCGAGCGCATTACCGAGCTGACCATTGACGAGAAACTCACGGCTGCCCGTGAGCGTCGTCCGGATTATGTGTCGCTGAGTTTCAACACCATCGCTGCATACAACGCCAACGGCGCGATGCCGCATTACCACGCCACCCCGGAAGAACACGCGGTAATCGAGGGTGACGGCTTGCTGCTGATCGACTCCGGCGGCCAATACCTGGGCGGTACCACCGACATCACACGCATGGTGGCGGTCGGCACGCCGAGCGAAGAACAGAAACGTGACTGCACCCGCGTGTTGAAGGGCGTGATTGCGTTGTCCCGTGCGCATTTCCCGAAAGGCATTCTGTCGCCGCTGCTGGATGCGATTGCCCGTGCGCCGATCTGGGCCGAGAGCGTGGATTACGGCCATGGCACCGGTCACGGCGTAGGTTATTTCCTCAATGTGCACGAAGGTCCGCAGGTGATTGCCTATCAGGCTGCGCCTGCGCCGCAAACCGCCATGCAACCGGGGATGATCACCTCCATCGAACCGGGTACTTACCGTCCGGGTCGCTGGGGTGTGCGGATCGAGAACCTGGCAATGAACGTAGTTGCCGGAAGCAGCGAGTTCGGCGAATTCCTCAAGTTCGAAACCCTGACCCTGTGCCCGATCGACACCCGTTGCCTGGAACCGTCCTTGCTCACGCAGGAAGAGAAGCAGTGGTTCAACGCCTATCACGCCGAAGTGCGCGAGCGTTTGAGCCCGTTGCTCAGCGGTGAGGCGCTGGCGTGGCTGAACACGCGTACTGCCGCTATTTGATGGGTTGAAGCTCGGGTGCTGTTGCCAGCGCCCGGGTCATGTGCTCGACAAACGCGTTGACCCTGGCGGACTGGCGACGGTTCGCCGGGGACACCGCGTGTATCGGCAGTGATCGGGTCTGGTAGTCCTGCAACAGGGCAACCACTCGACCGGCCTTCAAGTCCTCGCTGAACAGCCAGACCGGTGACAGCGAAATCCCCAATCCCCCCAGGACCATTTCGCGGATCGCCTCGGAGTTGTTGCTCTGGGCGTTGCCTTTGATGCGCACCTCGTGGCGCTGGCCGTCCTTTTCGTAAGTCCACAGGTTTTGCGATTCGAGCAGGTTGAATTGCAGGCAGTTGTGCTGCGCCAGATCCTGCGGCGATTGCGGATGTTCGTGGCGTTGCAGATAAACAGGTGCTGCGACGGTGACACGATGTGTGGTGCCGATGCGCCGGGCGATCATGCCACTGTCGTTCAATTCTCCGATGCGCAGGCTTACATCCAGGCCTTCGCTGACCAGATCCAGGTTCTGGTCGTTCAGGTGCAGGTCGATCTGAACCTGTGGGTATAGCTTGAGAAAATCGGGGAGTCTTGGAGCGATCTGCAGGCGGCCGAAGCTGACTGACGAGCCGATGCGTAACGCCCCGGCGACTGTTTCGCGGCCAGACTGAAAACTGTGTTCGGCAGCATCCACCGCTGCAAGAATATTCCGGCATTCGTTGTAGTACCGCTGACCTTCATCGGTCAGCGACAGCTTGCGCGTACTGCGGGCAATCAGCTTGCCGCCCAGTTGGGTTTCCAGGGCGCGCAGAACCTTGCTGATGGTGGGTTGGGTGGTCCGCAACTCCCGGGCCACGGCGGAAAAACTGCCGCGCTCGACCACCCGGACGAAGATTGCCATTGCGTTGAGCTTGTCCACGAAGCGCCTCATTCATGCCAGATTGGCATGATCACTATAGTCATTCGGTGTCTTATCGGCATGGTTAGGTTGGGAGAACATGGCTTCACTTTCTCCCACAGGAATGACCGAAATGACTGACTCACTGCACATGAATGCCCTGATAGTGGACGCCGCCAATGGGCCGCTACGCTTGGTTTCCCTTGAACGCCCCGTGGCGGGTGCCGGGCAGGTATTGGTGCGGATCAAGGCCAGTGGTGTGAATCCGCTGGATCTGAAAATTCGTGCCGGGCAGGCCGCCCATGCTCGACAGCCGTTGCCGGCAGTGCTGGGGCTGGATCTGGCGGGTGTGATTGAAGCGGTGGGCGAGGGTGTGCCGGGCTGGGTGCCGGGCGATGAGGTTTATGCGTTGGCGACCGGCATTGGCGGCGTGCAGGGTTCGCTGGCGGAATTTGCGGTGGTTGATGCGCGGCTTCTTGCGCGTAAGCCGGTCAATCTGAGCATGCGTGAGGCCGCAGGGTTACCGCTGGTGCTGATTACGGCGTGGGAAGGCTTGGTGGATCGGGCACGGGTGAGTGCCGGGAAAAAAGTATTGATTCACGGTGGGGCGGGTGGCGTCGGGCATGTGGCGGTGCAAATTGCCCGCTCGTTTGGTGCCGAGGTTTTTGCGACAGGTTCCGCAGGGCAACGCGAGATCATTGAAGGTTATGGTGCGACGTTCATTGATTACCGTGAAATGTCGGTTGACGACTATGTCCGCGAGTACACGGCCGGGGAGGGGTTTGACATCGTTTACGACACGGTGGGCGGCGAAACGCTGGATGCGTCCTTCAAGGCTGCGCTTATCTACCACGGGCATGTCCTGAGTTGCCTGGGCTGGGGGCAGCATAGTCTGGCGCCGCTGTCATTCCGGGGGGCGACCTACTCTGGCGTGTTTACCTTGATGCCTCTGCTGACTGGAAAGGGTGGCGAGCATCATGGCGAGATCTTGCACCAGGCTGCCTTGTTGATTGAAGCCGGAGAGGTGAAGCCGCTGCTTGATGCGCGTCGTTTTACGCTTGAATCAGCCGGCGAGGCCCATGAGCTGCTTTCATCGAAAGCAGCCCGGGGACGTCTGGTGGTAGAGATCTAGCGCAGGGCTTCTTCAACGAAGTCGAGCCGGTCCTGACCGAAGAACAACTGATTATCGATGAACATGCTCGGTGCACCGAAAACGCCACGTTTCACGGCTGTCTCGGTGTTGTCCTTGAGGGCAGTCTTGACCGCTTCATCATTGGTCAATGCCAGTACCTGCTCAGGATTGAAGCCATGTTCGGTCAGCACCGCTGCAACCGTTGCCGGTTCATCGAGGCTGCGACCCTCAACCCACAACGCTTTGAACAGGCAGTCGATGAACGCCTGGAAGCGCTCCGGGTGGCGCAATTGAATGCCGGTCACCGCCCGCATCAGCATCAGGGTGTTGATCGGAAAGTGCGGGTTGAATTTCAGGGGGACGCCGTAGCGCTTGGCGTAGCGGTCCAGGTCCTGAAACATGTAGCGGCCCTTGGGCGGGATCATCGCCGGTGAGGCGTTGCCGGTGGCCTTGAATACGCCGCCCAGCAGCATCGGAATATAAATCAGCTGGCTGCCGGTCTTGGCGCAGATTCCTGGCAGCTGGGTGTACGCCAGATAGGTGGCGGGGCTGCCGAGGTCGAAGTAGAACTCCACGGTTTTGCTCATGATCGCTGCACTCATTGTTGTTATTGGGAGGGGTTACCAGCGTTCGTTCCAGGGGCGCAGATCCAGCTCGAAAGTCCAGGCGTCCCTTGGCTGGCTGTGCAGGTACCAATAGTTCTCGGCGATGTGCTCGGGATTGAGAATACCGTCCTGATCCTTGGTGGCGTACTTGTCGGGGAAATTGCTGCGGATGAAGTCGGTGTCGATGGCGCCGTCGACCACGATGTGGGCGACGTGAATGTTCATAGGGCCCAGTTCCCGGGCCATGCTTTGCGCCAGTGCGCGGATGCCATGTTTGGCGCCGGCGAATGCGGCAAAACCGGAAGCGCCACGCAGCCCGGCGGTAGCACCGGTGAACAGAATGGTGCCGCGCTGGCGCGTGACCATGCGCTTGGCGACTTCGCGGGCATTGAGGAATCCGGAGAAACAGGCCATTTCCCAGATCTTGAAATACTTGCGTGCCGTTTCTTCGAGAATGCTGCAAGGCACATTGGCGCCGATGTTGAAAACGAATGCTTCGATCGGACCGAGGCGGGTTTCGATATCTTCGATCAGCGCAATCACGTCTTCTTCCTTGCGCGCGTCGCAGGCAAAACCGTGGGCTTCGCCGCCTTCTGCCTGGATGGCTTCCACCAATGGCTGCAATTTGTCGGCACTGCGACGTGTGACGCAAGCGATGAAACCTTCTTTGGCGAACCGCTTGGCGATGGCGCCGCCCGTGGCATCACCAGCACCGACAACCAATACGACCTTCTTGTTATTCATGGGTGGATCCCTTTAGTAAACGATCGTTAAGTGAACGAACGTTATGCTAGGATTTGCCCAGCGTCAAGGCAGTCCATTGCGAGGGCAAATACATGCGGTACTCCGCCGGTCACAAGCTTGAAACCAAAGAAAAGCTACTGCAAAGCAGCTCGCTGTCTGCAAAAAAAGCCGGGTTTTCAACCATGGGCGTCGACGGACTGATGAAGGCGATCGGCCTCAGTGGCGCGGCTTTCTACAGCCATTTCTCATCCAAGGACGCGTTATTCGCGGCTATTGTCGAGCGCGAGTTGTGCCAGAGCCTGGAGCGGCTGGGCGGGCGGGGTGAGCAGGATCGCGAACGGTTGGAGCGGTGCCTGAAGCTGTATTTGAGCATGGCTCATGTCGAGCAACCTGAGCTGGGTTGCGCGTTACCGGCATTGGGCGCCGAGATTGCGCGCTCGGATGTTGTTGTGCGGGAACAGGCGGAGCTGTGGATTTGTCGGCTTCAGGAAAGTTGGGCGCAGATTCTGGAGAGCGACAGCCTGGCCTGGGCGATTCTGTCGCAATGTGTCGGGGCATTGGTGGTGGCGCGGATGTTGGCATCCCCGCAGATTCAGCAGCGGGTGCTCGAATCCAGTCACGAAGAGATTGGCCGCCAGCTCGCTGTTCAGCGAGCACAATAGCGGCGGTAGCTTATTTGCAGATAACGATCATGCTTCGGCTGGTATAGCCGGCGGGGTTGAGGCCGAAGGGATAATCACCCGGCTCCTCCACCGCATCCCCGGATTTTGCGATGACTTTGTAACCCTTCGGCGCGCAGGAGTTGGCGGCACTGGTGTAGCACTTGTCCCAGGAGGATGAAAGTCCTGAACAGTTGATGTGCAGCCCTTTTTTGCCGTGCTTTACCTGAGCCTTGGAGGTCGCCGCGCATCCCGAAATGGCGAGTATGGCGATCAGTATCAAAATTCGTTTCATTACCGTCCTTATGGCGGCCTCGAGTCTGGCGCTCGGGTCTGCCTGCATTCGCTCTCGCTTGACGCGTTCCGATGTCCCTATCCGAAAAAAGTCCATATCTGGCGCTGAGTTGCGAGGCTAAACATGGCCTAAATGAGCGGCAAATGCCAGACCTTCGTTACAACCGCTCTCAATCCGCCGCAATCACGGGCTTGGCATGACTGCCCATGGTCATCGTTGCACCGACCGAAGCCAGAATAATGCAGAGGATGGCCATCCATTGTGACAAGGAGAGATATTCCTGCAGGAACAGCAGCCCCGATAGCGCACCAAATGCAGGTTCGATACTCATCAGCGTACCGAAAGTACGAGCGGGCATACGGGTGAGGGCGACCATTTCCAGGGTGTAGGGCAGGGCGGTGGAAAGTATTGCGACACCAATGGCTATCGGGATCAATGACGGCGTCAGCAATGCGGCGCCGGCGTGGACGATGCCGATGGGGGCGACGAACAGTGCTGCGATCATCACGCCCAGTGCCGCCGTCGTCACGCCGTTGTCAGCGCCGGCCTTCTGACCAAAGAGAATGTAAAGTGCCCAGCAAACACCAGCACCCAGCGCATAGGCCACACCGGTAAGGTCGAGACCAGCTGTCGCTGCACCTGTTGGTATCAATAGCAGCAATCCGACGGCGGCAAGGGCAATCCAGAGAAAGTCGATTGCACGACGGGACGCGTAGATGGCGACGGCCAGCGGCCCGGTGAACTCCAGCGCAACCGCAATGCCGAGCGGGACGGTACGCAAGGACATATAGAAGAGGAAGTTCATGCCGCCCAGCGCCATACCGTACACGATCACGGTTCGTAGCGATCTGGCCGTCAGCTTTGCCCTCCAGGGTCTCAGCAATAGCAGCATGATCACACTGGCGAACATCAGGCGTAGCGTTGTTGTGCCTTGGGCGCCCACGATGGGGAACATGCTTTTGGCCAGAGACGCGCCTGACTGGATCGATGCCATGGCGATCAATATCAGGCCAACCGGAAACAGGATGGATACAAGACTGCGGGGTTGGTCGTTCATTGCGTGGCATCGTCCGATAGTAAAGGCAGTAGAAGGCACTAACTGAGTGATGGGCAATATACTGCGCATTCGCTGGTGTTGCGTCTATATATAAGCGGGCTTTTTGATTCGGCTGATAGAAAAACCAAATTAAGGGTTGACGGCAGATTCTGAGTCTCTATAATTCGCCCCACTTCCGGCGCAGTCGAAACGGAAAACTCCTTGAGATTCAATGAGTTATGTAGGTTTCGATGGCGGATTGCTTCAGATCATCGAAGCCTGGAAGGAGTTGGAAATGCCGGTTTGTCTGGCGCTTTCAACGGTTCGGTCTTC
>NZ_NEHJ01000005.1:0-628684 GCF_002112345.1 Pseudomonas sp. R43(2017) | reverse complement strand
ATCGAAATCAACCCCCGCCCCCGACCCGCCGCATCCAGCAACTTCGCCAGATTCGCCACAATCCGCCCGCCCGTCGCGGCAAACGGGTGCCCCGCCGCCAGTGAGCTGCCCTTGACGTTCAGGCGGCTGCGATCAATCGAGCCCAGCGGCGCGTCCAATCCAAGCCGGGTCTTGCAGTACTCCGGATCCTCCCAGGCCTTGAGCGTGCACAACACCTGCGCGGCAAATGCCTCGTGAATTTCGTAGTAATCGAAGTCCTGCAAGGTCAGCCCATTGCGCGCCAGCAAGCGCGGCACCGCATACACCGGGGCCATCAGCAGCCCTTCGGCGCCGTTGACGAAATCCACCGCCGCCGCTTCGCCGTCCCGCAGATACGCGAGGATCGGCAAGCCGCGTTCTTTCGCCCACTCTTCACTGCCCAGCAACACCACCGAGGCGCCATCGGTCAGTGGCGTGGAGTTGCCGGCGGTCAGCGTGCCCTTGGCGCTTTTCTCGAAGGCCGGTTTCAGGGTTGCGAGTTTTTCCAGGGTCAGGTCCGGGCGCAGGTTGTTGTCGCGGGTCAGGCCGAGAAACGGGGTCATCAGGTCGTTGTGCCAGCCTTCGCTGTAGGACGCCGCCAGTTTGTGATGGCTTTCGAGGGCCAATTGATCCTGCTCTTCGCGAGGAATGTTCCAGGTCTGCGCCATCAGTTCGCAGTGCTGGCCCATCGACAGGCCGGTACGCGGTTCGCCGTTGCGCGGGAATTCGGGGATCAGGTGTTTCGGACGCAATTGCAGGAAGGTCTTTAGCTTGTCGCCGGTGGTCTTGGCGCGGTTGGCTTGCAGGAGGATCTTGCGCAGGCCTTCGCTGACGCTGATCGGTGCGTCCGACGTGGTGTCGACGCCGCCGGCAATGCCGCAATCGATCTGCCCGAGCGCGATCTTGTTCGCCACCAGCAGCGCCGCTTCCAGACCGGTGCCGCAGGCCTGCTGGATGTCATAGGCCGGAGTGGCCGGTGACAGGCGGGAGCCGAGCACGCATTCGCGGGTCAGATTCATATCCCGTGACAATTTCAGCACCGCCCCCGCGACCACTTCACCCATGCGCTGGCCGTGCAGGTTGTAGCGTTCGATCAGGCCTTCCAGGGCGGCGGTGAGCATCACCTGATTGCTCGCGGTGGCGTACGGGCCGTTGGAACGGGCGAACGGAATGCGGTTGCCACCAATGATCGCGACGCGGCGCAGCTGACTCATGAAAAACTCCTTGTGAAATATCCAGTCTGAAAATCGGGCACTGAAAATCCCGCCGGGCCCCAAAAACACCGGGGGCAAACTACTCTGCTGTTCTAGCGTAGGCCTAAATGTGTGGATCGAACGATTGATTGCCCTTCGCAGTCCACACTTTGAACCCCATCTTCTGGAGAGCGTTCCATGTCTGACCGCTATATCGACTTCGCCAACTCGTCCATCGGCCACCGTCTGGTCGGGGCCCTGGGCCTGCCGTCGCCGGTGCGGCTGGAACGCTGGCAGGCCGGGCGCCTGCGGCCGGTGGAGGGCGCGCTGCTGATCGGCGGCGGGCCGCTGGCCGAACGGGTCAGCGCCTTCGCCAACCGGCTGACCGATGCCATTTATCGCTACGGCGATCAGCCTGCGTCTGCCACCCAATGGATTCCCGGCCATGGTCCGAAACTCAAGGCTGTGGTGTTCGACGCCAGCGATCTGCAGCACACCGACCAGCTCAAGCAGCTGCGCGAGTTCTTCCAGCCGTTGATGAAGAACCTCGACAACAGCGCACATCTGGTGATCCTCGGCCGCGCCCCGGAAACCGTGCGCGAACCGTTTGCCGCCAGCGCACAGCGCGCACTTGAGGGTTTTTCCCGCTCGCTGGCCAAGGAATTGCGCAGCGGCGGCACGCTGCAATTGATCTACGTGGGCGAAGGCGCCGAGGATCAGCTCGAAGGGCCGCTGCGGTTTTTCCTCTCGCCGAAAAGCGCATTCGTCTCCGGGCAGGTGATTCGCCTGAACCCTTGCGCCACACCAGTGACCGACTGGACGCGCCCTCTGGCTGGGCGCAAGGCGCTGGTCACCGGCGCGGCGCGCGGCATCGGCGCGTCCATCGCCGAAACCCTGGCCCGTGACGGCGCCGAAGTGATCCTGCTTGACGTACCGCCAGCAAAAACCGATCTCGAAGCCCTGGCCGCGCGCCTCGGCGGGCGTGCCATCACCCTCGACATCTGCGCCGAAGACGCCGCCGCGCAACTGATCGAACAGTTGCCGGACGGCCTCGACATTCTGGTGCACAACGCCGGCATCACCCGCGACAAGACCCTGGCCAACATGACGTCCGAGTTCTGGGACGCGGTGCTAGCGGTCAATCTCAACGCCCCGCAAGTACTGACCAAGGCCCTGCTCGACAGCGGCACCTTGCGCGACAACGCACGAGTGATTCTGCTGGCGTCGATCAGCGGCATCGCCGGCAATCGCGGACAGACCAATTACGCGGCGAGCAAGGCCGGGCTGATCGGGCTGGCCCAGGCCTGGGCTCCAACATTGCTGGAACGTGGCATCAGCATCAACGCCGTGGCGCCAGGTTTCATCGAAACCCAGATGACCGCGCACATTCCGTTCGGCCTGCGTGAGGCCGGGCGCCGCATGAGTTCGCTGGGCCAGGGCGGCCTGCCGCAAGACGTCGCCGAAGCGGTAGCGTGGCTGGCGCAACCGGGCACCGGCGCGTTCACCGGGCAGGCGCTGCGGGTCTGTGGACAAAGTGTTCTGGGGGCTTAGGCATGAGCATTGAATGGCACACGCTGCACCGAGAGCCGAGCCTGCCCGGGTTGTATGTCCGGGCGGCGACCCGGCGCAAAATCACCGGCACCACGTTGCCCGACAGCGGTTTGCGCTGCTGGGTCGACGTCGATGGCAAACTCCTCGCGGCCTATCGCAAGGTCTGCGGTTTTGCCGATGACGGTCTGCTGCCGCCGACGTATCCACACGTCCTGGCGTTTGCGTTGCAGATGCAATTGCTCACGGCCAGGGACTTCCCATTTCCGTTGCTGGGATTGATCCATCTGAGCAACCGCATCCGCGTGCTGCGGCCGATGGGCGGGATCAGTCGGGCGCAGGTCAGCGTCCGGGTGCACAACCTGCAACCCCATCCGAAAGGTGCGACGTTCGACCTGCTGACCACCCTCGACGATCAGCTCGGCCCGCTGTGGGAGGCCGAAAGCCGGATGCTCTGTCGAGGCGTGAAGCTTGAGGGCGAAGCGCTCGAACAGACGTGGGAACCCGCGCTGCCACTGATGCAGGTCGCGCAATGGAAAGCCCCGGCGGACATCGGCCGGCAGTACGCCAAAGTCTCCGGCGACTACAACCCGATCCACCTGAGCGCGGCCAGTGCAAAGCTGTTCGGTTTCCCCACGGCCATTGCCCACGGCCTGTGGAACAAGGCCCGTACATTGGCGGCACTGGCGGATCACCTGCCCCGGGCCAATCTGGAAGTCACCGTGCATTTTCGCAAGCCGGTGCGCCTGCCGAGTGAAGTATCGCTGTTCGCCAGTGCGGCGGGTTCCAGTGGTGAACTGCGCCTGATCGGTGCCGGAGAACTCGAGCACATGGTCGGCAACTGGCAACCGATTGCCTGAATCGATACGCCGCTTCGGCCGCTCTCCCGTCCCTGGCGGGAGGCGGATCACAGCGGCGGAACATGATTAATTGTGTGTATATAACTTAAGTTTTTACGGGCGCCACCTGCCCACAAGTCAAACCCCAAGCCTTGATTTTCAAGGCTTTTTTTTGCGCGTTTATATCCTCGGCATTAGTCGTTAAGCAGCAGGTTCACC
This sequence comes from Pseudomonas sp. R43(2017), assembly GCF_002112345.1. Taxonomy (NCBI): domain Bacteria; kingdom Pseudomonadati; phylum Pseudomonadota; class Gammaproteobacteria; order Pseudomonadales; family Pseudomonadaceae; genus Pseudomonas; species Pseudomonas sp. R43(2017). The sequence continues at coordinate 624,867 of NZ_NEHJ01000005.1, read as the reverse complement.
GATCTATATAAAGGCGTTAATACCAAGTCGAGAATGGTGTGGATCCAGCCTTGCGATTGATATGGGCACAACGGGCGAAGGCATTGCCGGCGGCAGAATCGGCAGACCATCGAAGACAACGAACGTTGTGACAGGTGCAAGGAATTACCATCATGAAAACTCAAGTGTGGTGCAAATCGGCAACAGCGCTGGCATTGATCCTCTCCCTCGGCCTGGCCGGCTGCAGCAGCGGCGGTGGCGGTCATCACAGCAGCTCCAGCAGCTCGACTCCGGACAGTTCCACCGCCGGCACTGGCGGAACAAGTGGCAGCGGTGGTTCGACCGGGACTGGCGGCACTGCCGGAACGGGCGGAACAGGTGGCACCGGCACCACGGACCCGACCAATCCGACCAACCCGACGGATCCGACCAACCCCACCAACCCGAGCACACCCGCTCCATTGGTGACTTCGACGCTGGTGCAGGATGTCGGCAGCACCGTTGCCGGCGTCGGCAGTGGTGTCGGTCAGGTCGGTGATTCCCTCAGTGGTGTGCCCGTGGTCGGCGGTGTCGTGCAAAGCGCTGCCAGGACTGCCGGTAATGTGGTCACCACACTGGGCGACGGCGTGGCCAACGGCCTTGGCAAGCTCGGCACGACCGATAACGGCCTGGGCGTCACCGCTTCGGCGGTCGGCGGCGTGGTGCAGGATGTCGGCAACGGCGTGTCTGACCTGAGCGGCAAACTGGCCAGCGCCACCGGCAGCGTTCCCGTGGTCGGCGGTGTGGTCACCAAAGTTGCGCCATTGCTCAACGGGGTGGGTGAAAAAGTCACCATGCTCGGCGATACCCTGAGCACGGCCACAACCACCGGCCCACTCGGTTCGGTGACCAAAGACGTCGGCAACGGACTCGTTCCGGTGATCGCCATGGTCGAAAGCACCACCGACAAACTGGGCAGTGCCACTGGCCTCGGTGCGCCATTGAACGGCGTCCTGCAGAAAGTCGGCAGCACCGTCGACGGCGTGGGCGACAACGTCACCGCAGCCGGCAACGGCAACGCACTGACCAACACCGTCGGCGGCGCCCTGAGCAATGTCGGCACTGCCGTCGGCAAGGCCGGCGGGCTGGTGGACAACGGCACCGGGTCGGGCACCGGCGTGGGTGGCGGACTCGGCGGTGTCGGCAACAATGGCCTGCTGCAAACCGTTGGCGGCGCAGTGGTCAACGTCGGCGCCGGGCTGGGTGCAGGCAACAGCACCCTCGGCGCACCGGGCAACGTGCTGGTCTCGGCCGGCAATACCGTGGCTTCGCTCAACACCGTGCTCGGCGGCTCGGGCTCACCGATCACCAGCCCTACTACGCCTCTGGCCAGCCTGGGCAGCGGCGTCGGCGGCGGGCTCGCACCTGTCACCAGCGCCGTCACCAGCCTGACCCAGAACGTCGGCGGCGCCACCGGACTTGGTGCTCCGGTGGCCGGCATCACCAGTCAGGTCGGCGGTGCGGTGGGTAATCTCGGTGGCGCCATCGCCGCCACCAACAACCCGGTCACTACCGCCGTCGGTGGCCTGGTCAGCAACGTGGGCGGTACCGTGGCGGCGGTCGGCGGGCTGGTCAACGGTGGCGCATCCACCGGGGGTACCGGCACTGGCGTCGGTGGCGGTCTGGGCGGTGTGCTCGGTGGCCTGACCGGCGCACTGGGCGGCAACAAACGCTGAATTGCACCTGGCCGATTCGACGGCCGCACCTACAGCGCCTACGCTTGGTTGAAGGCGGAAGATTCCCGTGAGTCTTCCGCTTTTTTTCTTAGGAAAACCCTGCCCGGTGCTGCGGTTTGAACATGGAGTGTCCTATGCGCGTAATGGCATCCCTGCTGTTGCTCAGTCTCAGTTCCACCGCCCTCGCCGACACCCTGCCCAGCTTTCTCAACAGTAACGAAACCATCCGCAACCTTCCGGTGCCGAACCTGCCTGCCGACGCCTACCGGCCGAGCGCAGCCCCGCTGCAAGTCCCGGAGCCCGGTGCCGCAGCGGCCGAGCCGTTGATGATGGGCACCAAGATCAACCTGAAAACCGTGCAGATCGAAGGCGGCACGATCTACCCGCTGAACGAACTGGCAGAGATCTACAAACCGCTGATCGGCCATGAGTCCAGCCTGGCCGACCTGATCGAAGCCACCCGCAATATCACCCGACGCTACCAGAATGACGGCTATCTGCTGTCCTACGCCTTCCTGCCGAAACAGAATTTCGATAACGGTGTGGCGCGCGTAGTGCTGGTGGAAGGCTATGTGCGGGATGTGCAGGTGCAGGGCGATGTGGGCCGGGTCAAGGGGCTGCTCGACAGGCTGGCGGCGAAAATCCAGGCAGAACGTCCGCTGACCCGCAAGACCTTCGAACGCTACACCACACTGATGACCCGTATTCCCGGCGTCACGATCCAGGCCCAGGTGCCGCCGCCGGGGACCACCGATGGCGCGACCACGCTGGTCGCCCAGGCCAGCCGCAAACCCTTCACCAGTTCCCTGAGCACCACCGAAGACAACCGCAAGGGCACTCAGGCCCTGCTCGGTGTGAGCAGCAACTCGCAGACGTCGATGGGCGAACAGCTGACGCTCAGCGGGCTGTTTCCACCGGGAAAGGATCACGAGCATTACTACCGTCTGGACTACAGCCAGTTCCTCGACGCCGAAGGCACGCAACTGAACCTGTCCGCCTCGCGCTACCGTGCCGACCCCGGCACCAACGTCGCGCTGGACAATGGCCTGGAACTCAAGCCCCACCGCGAGAACGACCGGTACTCGGTCGGCTTCAGCCTGCCGCTGATTGCCGCCTCGAACGAACTACTGACCGCCGGAGCGCGCCTGTACGCGGTCAACGACAAGACCCGCTATAACGTCATCGGTTACCCGCTGAGTATCGAAGAACGCACCGACATCCGCGCCCTCGCCTTCGAAAGCGACTGGCGCAAGGCCGACGCCCGCCAGTTGCGGATTCTCAGCGGCGGCGTCTATCAAGGACTGGACAGCATGGGGGCGCACACCAACAACAGCGCCATCGATCTCAATTTCCTGCGTCTGCGCCTTTCCGGGGTGCAGAGCGACAAGTTCTTCGATAACTGGCAAGGCGTGCTGTCCGGCGCGCTGTACTGGACCGACGACACCCTGCCCGACAGCGAGCGCGCGGTGTTCGGCGGGCAGAATTTCGGCCGTGGCTACCCGGACGATCAGGCGTCCGGCGACAAGGGCTGGGGCGTGGCATACGAGATCAACTACAGCTTCAACCGCGACGGCAACTGGGTGCGCATCCTGCAACCCTATGTCGTGCTCGACCGTTCCCGCAGCTGGTTCAACCAGTTGCCGGTGCAGGCCAACAGCCTGTCATCGGCAGCCGTGGGCCTCAGATTTGGCGATGCCAAGTACTACAACATCGCCCTGGAAGCGGCCAAACCCATGTCGGATGAGGCGCTGGATACTTACAACCGCCGGCCGCGCTACAGCATCAGCTTCAGCTATCAGCTGTAGCCATCGGGCGTCGGATTGAGGTTCTTTCGCAGTGACCGTCAGCCTTGAGACCACTGACGGTCACTGCAGCGGTCTCAGGATTCAGGAAACATTGGCCCTGGGCTTGGGAAACAGGTTGTCGAGGGTTTCCAGCAGCCGCACGTGATAGATCGGCTTGCGGAACAGATCCAGCACCTGCAGGCGCAGCATGTCACTGACGTCTTCCATGTCCGCATGCCCCGAGGTCACGATCACCGGCAGGTGCTGGCGCGAGGTGTGTTCGCGCAGGCGCTTGATCAGCGACATGCCGCTTTCCTCCGGCATGCGCAGATCGGTGATCACCAGGGCGATGTCGGGATGGCGGGTCAGATGATGAAGGGCGAGCTTCACCGAGGTCGCGGTATGACAGACGAAGCCCTCGCCCTCCAGCAACTCCGCCAACTCCAGCAATGCGTCCTCTTCATCGTCAACCAGAAGCAACTGTTGGCGGGGCAGTGAAGAAGCAGTCATTGGTCAATCCCTGAGAAACTGAAGGTGGAACCGAGTGTAGTGCGAGATTCGCCACCCATCGAGTCAGGGTAACTGCGTCGGCGCAGTCTGTGCCGTACCACCCAGGGCCACGAGGATGTTGTTGAAGATCGCCAGCACCTTGGCGCCTACCGGCGTCACGAACACCACAACCACAATGGCGACCATCGCCACCACAATTGCGTACTCGATGGCCGACGCGGCTTCGGTGCTTGCCAGGAACGACCGGGCACGCATCATCAGGTATTCGAAGAGCATGGACATTCTCCTTCATGCCCGGGAATTTCCGGGCACCGGAAAGCCTATGATCGGGACAATGCCTGAACGCTCCTGCTCGGCAGCAGACAGGCATCGACAGAGGGAGAGAGCGTTCGGTCAAGGAATGCCGGGCTTGGTCGGGGCAGTGCCACCGAGCGAGGTCAGGATCGCGCTGAAAATATTGAAGACCTTGGTGCCCATCGGTGTCACGAACACCACGACCACCACCGCCACCATCGCTACCACGATCGCGTACTCGATAGCCGAAGCCCCTTCCTCACTCTTGAAAAACAAACGGGCCCTGGCCAGCAGATAATCGAGAATCATACGTCCACTCCTTTGCGCCCATGGCGCCGATGTCGCGACAGCGGCAAAGCTTCCACCGTGCTATCTGAGCATTGTCAACAAAGCCCCCGTCAACAACTGTAAGAACGGGTTAATCACAAAGCATTAACCGCTTCGTCAACCTCCGTGATTTCGACTGCTAATTGGCCAACACCCATACTTTCGTAGGTTATTTGCCGGCCAGTAATGGCGTTTTGGCTTGTTTCAGCTAGCGTGGAAATAGCGAAATAGTTGGATGTTCATAGCTGCCTGATTGCGATGTTCCCTTGGTTGGAAGTGCGGGCTGGTAGTGCAGCAGGAAAGGGAGAGCCGTCATGAACAGTCGTGTCACCATGGGTCTTGCCGCCGTGCTTCTGCTGGGGGCTATCGTCGTCGGCTACTGGGGCCTGGTGCTCAGCCGGCAACCGGCACCGGTTACCGAGGCACCGGCGCCTGCGGTGGTCACCGTGGAAAAGACCGTCGCCGCCGCCGAAGACCAGACCCGCCAGCCAGTGGTGGTGCTGGTGCATGACGTACCGCCGTTCACCCCCCTCACCGCCGCCGACCTGGCCATCGAGAAACTGCGCAGCGCCCCCGCAGGCAGCCTGAGTGCAATCGATCAGGCCGTGGGCCGCACACCGTGGCGTCACCTGAGTGCCGGCACCTGGCTCAATGCTGAAAGCTTCGAGGCCGGCGGCGCGCTGGCGCGCATGATCCACAGCGACGAGCGCGCGCTGGCGGTGTCGGTCGATGAAGTGATCGGTGCCGCCGGGCAACTGATTCCCGGCGATTACGTCGATGTATTGCTCTACCTGCGTCAGGACGCCAGCAACCCACAGCAGTCGGCGCAGATTGTGGTGCCGGCGATGCGCGTACTCGGCGTCGGCGAACAGTACGGCCTGACCAACGACGGTCAGCCGGCCACACCTGCGCTGAGCGCCGACGACAAGCTCAAACAGGATCAGCGCCGACTCACCGCGCGCACCGTGGTGCTGGCGGTGCCGGAACAACTGCTGAGCCGGATGATGCTCGCCACCCAGGTCGGGACGTTGCGCCTGGCGGTGCGCAGCAGTGAGGAACAGCGCCTGGCCAAATACTGGGCCGGCGAAAACCAGGCACCGGACAAACTGGTGGCCGCCAACAGCCAACTCTTCCAGTTCACCCAGCTTGCGCTGGGCGCTGCGCCGAAAATCCCGTCCAGCGGCGAGCACAGCGGTGCAACGCGGCCGGCGGTGGAAGTGATTCGCGGCAATCAGATCACCCAACAGAACCCATGACAGAGCAAGGATCCAAGTGCATGCAGAGTCGTTTCTGGCCGACCTTCAATCCCCTGCTCCGGGCCTTGCTGTTGACGGGACTGTCGATCAATGCCGCCCAGGCGGCCACCGGCAATTGCTCGGCCCTGAGCCGTTTGCCGCCGGTAATCGAAGTCAATGAAGGCTGGCAAAAGGATCTGCAATCGCCGGTGGCAATCACCCGCCTGGCCATTGGCGATCCGAAAATCGCCGACGTGCACGCCACCGGCAACTCGTCGTTTCTGATCACGGGCGTAGCCCCCGGCGCCACCAGCCTGATGGTCTGGACCGGCTGCTCCAGCGAGCCGCGCCAGAGCATGGTATTTGTCCAGGGCGCTGCCACGAACGCCCTCACCGGCGCCGGCCCGTTGCCTTCAGATGACGCGCAGCTGCCTTCGCAGGTTCAGACCGACATTCGCTTCGTAGAAGTCAGCCGCACCAAACTCAAACAGGCCTCGGCCAAACTGATCGGCACCCGTGGCAATTTCCTGTTCGGTTCCCCCGGGACACTGCCGCCCATCGATGGTGTGCCGCAGCCGCGACTGCCGGTGGACAACTCGCTGTTCAACTTCTCGTGGATCGGCGGCAATACCATGGCGATCATCAACGCCCTTGAAGGCAGCGGCTTCGCCTACACCCTGGCGCGGCCAAGCCTGGTGGCGCTGAACGGACAAAGCGCGAGTTTCCTCGCGGGGGGACAGATCCCGATCCCGGTCCCCAGCTCCGGCAGCGACAGCGTGTCCATCGAATACAAGGAGTTCGGCATCCGCCTGACCCTGACGCCGACCATCATCAGCCACGACCGCATTGCCCTTAAAGTCGCGCCGGAAGTCAGCGAACTGGACTTCAGCAATGCGGTGCAGATCGCCGGCACCACGGTGCCGGCCCTGACCATCCGCCGCACCGACACCAGCATTTCCCTGGCCGATGGCGAGAGTTTTGTCATCAGCGGCTTGATCAGTACCACCAACAGTTCCCAGGTCGACAAGTTTCCGGGGCTGGGCGATATCCCGGTGCTCGGGGCGTTTTTCAAAAGCTCGCAGATCAAACGCGAAGAGCGCGAGCTGCTGATGATCGTCACCCCGCATCTGGTGCGTCCACTGTCGGCGGAAGCGCAACTGCCGTCGCTGCCGGGAGAAAAACTGCGTAACTACGACCCGAACTTCTATCGCATGTTCTTCATGGAAAACGGCAACTTCGACAAGCGCAGCGGGTTGTCCCAATGAGCCAGAGCCTGAGCCAGACCTTTCTCGCCATCACCCGCAACAGCACCGATCTGGAATGGCTGCAAAGTGCGCTCGCGCCGCTGGGGCAAGTGGTCAGCGCCGGTACGGGCAGCCTCGATGAATTGCTTGCGCTGGTGGATGTCACCTTCGCCAGCCTGGTGTTTGTCGGCCTCGACCGTGAACACGTGGTAGCCCAGAGCGCGTTGATCGAAGGCGCGCTGGAGGCCAAGCCGATGCTGGCGATCGTCGCCCTCGGCGACGGCATGGACAATCAGTTGGTGCTCAACGCCATGCGCGCCGGGGCGAGGGATTTCGTCGCCTACGGTTCGCGCTCCAGCGAAGTCGCGGGGCTGGTGCGCCGCCTGAGCAAACGCATGCCGCCGGTGACCCACAACACGCAACTGGGTGGCCTGACGGTGCTGTACGGCGTGCAAAGCAGTTCCGACGGCGCGCTGTTGTCCAACCATATGGCGCTGGTGGTGCAAAAGAGCGGGCAACAGACGCTGCTGCTGGACCTCGGCCTGCCCCGTGGCGACAGCCTGGCGCTGCTGGGGCTGGAGAGTTCGTTCCACTTTGGCGATGCCTTGCGCCATTTGCGCAGGCTCGATGCGACGTTGATCGACAGCGCCTTCACCAGCGCCGAAGCCGGGCTGCGGATTCTCGCGTACGCCGACAATGACGAGCCGCTGGAAAGCACCAGCGCCGCAGAGCTGTACATGTTGCTCAGCGCCTTGCGCCAGCACTTCCAGCACATCGTCGTAAACCTCACCGGCCAGCCTGACAGCGAAGCCTTGCGCACCTTTGTCAGCCATTGCGACAAGCTGATCTGGTACACCGACCAGAACGTGCTCAATTGCCGGCGCAACCTGGCAATGTTCAACCTGTGGCGGGAAAAAGGCATGAAGCTCGATCACGGACGGCTGTTGGTCGACCGTTATCTGAGCAACGTCGCGCCGGATGCGGACACCCTCGGCAAGACCTTCAATCTGGAAGTGATCGCCGTGCTGGCCCTGAGTCCGGAGTTGCGTCTGAATGCCAAGAATCAGGGCGTGAGCCTGTTTGAACTGGCCCCCCGGGAAAAACTCACCCAGAGCCTGCGGGCGCTTGGCGAACGGCTGGCCAAACGTTCCGAAGGCCTGGCCAAACCCAAGGTCACCTGGTTCGACCGGTTGCGGGGCAGCTCATGAGTCCGGAAAAACTCTTCGGTGCCCCGGCTCGCGGTCAGTCGGGCAACACCGACCACGAAGGCCTGAAACTGGTCCTGCATCGCTACATCATCGATGCCATCGAGGAATCCGGGAAAAACCTGCTCGAAGGTTCGCGGCAACTGCTGGCCCAGTTCGTCACCGACAAGGTCGCCGAATACATCGCCCGTTTGCACCTGGCGATTTCCCGTTACGAGATGGAGCGGCTGGCGGAAGAAATCGTCGATGAGCTGACCGGTTTCGGCCCGCTGGAAGTGTTGCTGCGCGACTCCGCCGTGACCGAGATCCTGGTCAACGGCCCGCATCGGGTATTCATCGAACGCGACGGCGTGCTGCACCAGAGCGACCTGCGTTTCATCGATGCGCACCACGTCGAACGGGTCATGCAGCGCATTCTCGCGCCGCTCGGGCGACGGCTCGACGAGTCGTCGCCGATGGTCGATGCGCGCCTGCCCGATGGCAGCCGGGTCAACGCGATCATCCCGCCGATCGCCCTCGACGGGCCGTGTCTGTCGATCCGGAAATTCCGCAAGGACATGCTCAAGAGCAGCGACCTGATCGCCATGCAGACCATCGACCTGGCGATCTTCGATTGCTTCCAGGAGGCCGTGGGCAAACGCTGCAACATCCTGATCAGCGGCGGCACCGGCACCGGCAAGACCACGCTGCTGAACATTCTCAGTCAGTTGATCAACCCCCACGAACGGCTGGTGACCATCGAAGACGTCGCCGAACTGCAGCTCGGCCACCCGCACGTGGTGCGTCTGGAAACCCGGCCGCCGAACGCCGAAGGTCATGGCGAGGTCAAGGCCAGCGACCTGATCCGCAACGCCCTGCGGATGCGCCCGGACCGGATCATCCTCGGCGAGATCCGTGGCGTCGAAGTGCTCGATGTGCTCACGGCGATGAACACCGGTCACGACGGTTCAATGAGCACGGTTCACGCCAACAATGCCCAGGATGCGTTGCTGCGTCTGGAAACCTTGGTCGGCCTGACCGGTCGCACGGTGGCCGAACGCACGTTGCGGCAAATGATCTGTGCCGCGCTCGACATGATCATCCAGTTGACCCGCATGCCCGACGGCCGCCGCTGCGTGAGCGAGGTGGTGGAAGTGGTCGGCGTGCGCGAAGACATCTACGTCACCAACACGTTGTTCCGCCTCGATCGACGCACCGGGTTCGGCTTCCTGCGCGAAGCGGTCAATCCGGCCGGCGACAAGTTGCGGCACGAGTCGAGCCTGGGCTGAGCGCATGGAGCTTTCGTCATGATGGGGCCGGTGATTCTCATCGTCATTTGCCTGATGCTGCTGGGGCTGTCGATTCGTCTGTTCCTGCATGGCGTGCGCAAGACCGCCAACGAGCGGGTGCTCACGCGACTGGCCGCCGGGCAACCGCAGACAGCGCCCGGCAAAACTACTTGGACGGGACTCGAACGCATGTTCCTGCGGGCCGGCCTGGGCCGCCCCGGCGAGCGTCTGGGGTTGTGGCTGGCGTTATGGGCCATCGCGATGATGCTGGGTTACCTGACCGCCGAGTGGATCGGCCTGCTGATCATGATGCTGGCGCCGCCCCTGGTGTTGCGCCTGTACATCGCCTGGCGGTATCGCCGCCGGCTCAACCGCATGATCGAGCAACTGCCGCAGTTGCTGGACCACACGGTGCGCAGCCTCAAATCCGGGCGCACCCTGAACGACGCGGTGCTGGGCGGCATCGACTCCAGCGAAGATCCGTTGAAGACCGCAATGGGCCGGGTGCAGCGCAACGTGCAACTGGGAGTGAACCTGCCGGATGCGGTGAGCGACTTCGCCGAGCTCTACGAACAGGACGAACTGCGCATGTTTGCCCTGGGGCTGAAAGTCAATCACCGCTACGGCGGCAATGCCAGCGAGTTGCTGGAAAACCTGATCAAGCTGATCCGCGAACGCGACCAGGGCGCCCGCCAGCTGCGCGCCCTGACCGGCGAAACCCGCCTGACCGCGTGGGTGCTGGGATCGCTGCCGGTGATCATCGTCAGCTACTTCATGCTGACCAATCCCGGTTACATGCTCGGCATGTGGAAAGACCCCGGCGGCCAGACCATGCTGATCATCGCGGTGGTGTTGCAGGTCATCGGCAGCCTGGCGCTGTGGCGCATGTTGAGGAGTGTCTGAGATGGTGATCCTGGCCAGTCTCATGCTGCTGCTCGGAGCGTTCTTGCTGGTCGGCAACCATTTGCTGACCGAACGTCGCCGGGTGCGCCAGGTCAACCAGCGCCTGCAGGGCCATCTGGTGCGCGAGAGCCGTTTGCGCACCTTGTTGCGAGCGCTGGGCAACAGCCGGTTCGGCCAGCGTTCGGTGAGCATGGACAGCGAAACCCAGACCCTGCTCAACCGTCTCGGCTGGCGCCGGGCCAGCGAACGCTCGCTGTTTGCCGCGTGCCAGATCGGTACGCCGTTACTGGCACTGGGCATCGGTTTGTTTCTGCAGGAAGTGTTCTTTCCCCAGGCGCCCAAGGGCTGGCTGGTGCCGATGTTCGCCACCGGTCTGGGCTACCTGTTGCCCAAGCGCCTGCTGGCCTATGCCGCCGCCCGGAGGCAAAAAATCATTTCGGTGGAGGTTTCGACGTTCATTCCTCTGCTGCGCATCCTGTTCGAGTCCGGCATGGCGGTCGAACAGGCATTGCGCGTGCTGAGCATCGAGGGGCAGAAGCTGCTGCCGGAGCTGACCAGCGAATTGCGCCTGATCCTCGCCCGTGTCGACTCGGGGCTGGAGCTGGGCCAGGAGCTGAACAAGGCGGCGGTGATGCTGGCGGTGGATGAGTTCACCGACACCTGCGTGATCCTGCAACAACTGATTCAACAGGGCGGTGGCGCGATGAAATCGCTGCTGGCGCTCAAGCAATTGCTGGATGACCGACGCCTGACGCGCTTGCAGGAATACATCTCGAAGATGTCGGCGAAGATGTCGGTGGTCATGATGCTGTTCCTGTTTCCGGCCTTGCTGATCGTACTGGCAGGCCCCGGATTTACCGCAATCACCCGGGCGTTTGCGTCCTGACATGGAGAGCGTTTGATGAAAGCACTGATGGTGGTGGCAAGCCTGTTGCTGTTGGGCGGTTGCGCAACCGATGGTCAGGCGCCGTGGACCGCCATGCTGGCGCCGACCAATTGCAGCAAGCTGAGCGCCGAGCAGGAGCTGTCGTTGAATCTGGTGGACGATCTGGCCAACGACGGCAAGCTGCACGCCAGCCTGGCCAACCTGCAAGGCCTGCCCGACAACCTCGTGGAGGTGCGTCTGCGCAAGGCCAAGGTCTACCGCCTGCTGGGGCGCAGCGAAGCCGAACCGCTGTATCGCGGCCTGCTCGGCACTTGCCTGAGCGCCGACGCCGAACACGGTCTGGGTCAGCTGTATGCCGCACGCGGCGATAACGGTCAGGCGCAGGCTCACCTGCAACGGGCCGTTCGACTGGCGCCGACCAATGAAAACATCCACAACGATCTGGGCGTGGTGTACCTCAATCAGTTGCGGCTCGAAGACGCGCGCTTCGAGTTCCTCACGGCCATCGAGCTCAAGCAGAACAACCAGTTGGCGACGCTGAACCTGATCACTCTGCTGATCTACCAGAACAACTGGCAGCAGGCCGCTGAAATCGTCAGCCGCGCGCACCTGACCCCGGAACAGTTCACCGACGCTCAGGAGCGGGCGGAAAAACTCAAGTCCCCGATCAAGGCAAAACCTGCCACCGGCAATCAAGTCGCGGTGGTCGCCGACCCGCAACCGGCGACGATCAAGTGAACCTCAGGGAGGCCACATGAACATCTGCAAAACACTGTGCTGCATGAGTCTGTTGAGCCTGCCGCTCGGCGCACTGGCCATCGACGCCGGCCCCGCCTCGGCCCAGCAGCAGGAAACCGAAGGCTGGCTGTTGCTGCAAAGCCGCAACAAGGCCGCCTCCCCCGATCCGCAGGCGGCCACGGCGACCGAACGAGAGCTGGCCATGCAGCGCTGGCTGAAGAAATACAAATATGACATCCCCGATTTCTATGACCCCGACGCCGGGGGCAAGATCGAGAGGAAGAACTGACGTCCCTGGCCGCGCGATGGCGGCCAGGCACAATGGACTAGTGCGCGGTTACCCGCTGCCGCAACGCCGCCGCACTCGGCGACAAGGCCAGCGCCAGTTGGGTGCGGTTGTGCATGTGGGTCAGGCGCAGCACCTGCGAGACGTAAAGCTTGACGGTGTTTTCGGTGATGCCCAGCTCGCAGGCGATCTGGTAATTGGTCTGCCCCTTGCCCACCAGACGCGCCACGTCCAGTTGCCGTGGCGACAACTGATTGAAAATGGCCGGGATCTCCAGCGCGTCGGTGTCACCGGATGCCTGCTCACTGACGGGAGCCGGCCCGCGGCGCACCTTGTCCAGATCCTGATACAGATCATCGATGGACGACGACAGGTCCTGCAGCTTCTGATTCAGGTGCCCCAATTGCAGGGTTTTCTGCCGCTCCTGCAGCACCGCCTCCTGACGCTGCAGGCCTTCGAGCAGTTCGTCGAGGTTGACCGGTTTCTGGTAGTAGTCGGCAATCCCGGCGCGCAACGCCTTGATCACATCCTGTTTGTCGGCGCGGCCGGTGAGCATGATCGCTTCGAACACCCGCGACTTGCCGGCCTGTCGCTGCAGTTCCTGCACCAACTGAATGCCGTCGAGGTCCGGCATGTGCAGATCGCACAGCACCAGACCGATCGCCGGATCCTCGGCAAAACGCTCGACGGCCTCTTTGCCGGACCCGCAGGGGACACAGCGATAGCCGTTGCTCTCGAGAAACTCACAGAGTTCCTCGACAATCAGCGCCTGATCATCGACAACGAGGACTTTTACCGCAGATGTAAGCTTGTTCACGTGCCACTCCATGCCCGGGCCAAAACTGACCATTCCTGTACTGTCAGCCGTTGGCCGTATAACCAGTACCTTTGAAAGTAGACGCACTTTCCGACTATGTACATAAGACTAGTGGCGTTTGGCGACTAATGGATCCAAGGTAGTACAAGCAGGAAACCGATCAGCACGAACGGCGCAAATGGCAGCTTTTTTGACATGGATGGCGCCATATATCGAAGACGATGCCTAAGCCCTTGACTCATATGCAGCCAGACTCTTGGCGCCAGCAGGATCCAGACGACGCTTGCGACGCCGGCGCCGATAAAAATCCCGAGCAACGACAGACCGTCCGTCGCAAGGCCGAGGGCTGTCATTAATTTCACATCGCCGGCCCCCATGCGCCCCATGAAATACCCCGGCAAGGTGAACGCCAGCGCCACCAGACAGGCCCAGCCGCCCTGCTCTGCTGCGGCGCCCGTCCAGGTCGTTCCGAAATACAGCAGATAAACCAGTGCCAGGGCGCCAACGCCCAATGTCATGGCGTTGGCGATCCTCCGTTGCCGGGCATCCTGGGCCGCACACAAGGTCAACCAGATCAGAAGAACAAGGCTTTGCATCCGGTAAAAACCGTCCGTTTTGGCTGAATGATTCTATGCTGATACTACGCAGTGACTGTCAGGGTAGACGCACGGATGAAAACCGGCTCTCGGAAGGCGCAAAAAGGCGCGGTGGCGATCGAATTCGCCCTGGTGTTCGTGATCTTCTTCGCGGTGTTTTACGGCCTGGTCAGCTATGCCCTGCCGTTCGTGCTGATGCAGACGTTCAATCAGGCCACGGCCGAAGCGGTACGGCGCAGCGTGGCGGTCGACCCCACGACGCCCAACTACTCGACAGTTGTCGTCAACACCGCCAATGCCGCCCTGACCCAGCAGTTTTCAGGCCTGCCCAGCGCCCTGAACGTGGTGGTCGGCGTGGACACTTCAGCGGTCTATGACTCGACGCAGGGCACGCTCACCGTCAGCGTCAATTACCCCGTCAGCAAACTCAATCAGGTCATTCCGTTTCTGGTGTTGCCGGGCGTCGGCGCCGTCCCCAGCCTGCCCACCAACCTGACCGCCAGCTCGAGCCTGAAATTTTGACGGCCGGGGACAATCTGTTCGGCCGCCTGCTCAAGCGCGCGCCGCTGGCCGGCGACCTGCCGGACGTGCTCGGCTCCCCCGCGACGGGCCTGCACCTGTACCTCGATGGCGAAGGCGCCGTGTTGCAGATGGCCGGCCCCTTGCGCCTGTTGCTGGCACAGCAGATGCCCCATGACAAACCGCTGCCACTGCACGATTTACTGCTGCCCCACAGCACCCTGGCGATCGAAGGCCGGCCACAGGAATGGCAAGGGCTGTTGCTGGACCTGGATTTCCCCGGTCTGGGCGAACAGACCCTGCACCTGCGCGGCTGGGCCCAGCCTCTGGGCAACGGCTGGCTGCTGCAACTGATCGACATTGCCGACCTCTTGTCCGAACGCCAGCAAGCGCATCAACGCGAGGCGTGCCAAGCGATTGCCGGGCAGATCAGCAAGCAGTTGCGCAGTTGCAGTCTGGGACGACTGCCGATGGTCGTCAGCGAACAGCTGCAGATCATCGCCCAACGCTGGCAGATCCCGTGTGTGGCGCTCGCCTTGCTCAATGAGCAGGAACAGGTGTGGCAGGTTCACTGCCAGTTCCACGCCCACGACGCACCCGCGCTGTGGCACGACGGCCAGCGCCTCGGTACGCCGCTGGACAGCCTCAATGGCACAGGCCCGCAGCGCCTCGGCGCGCATTACGGCCAGTATGAACATTCACGGGTGCAGGGGCTGTTCGGCAATGCCGAGGGGTTCGCCGTGCCTTACAGCGATGATCGAGGCGTCATGGCGTGGTTGCTCTGCGGCTTTTACGCAGTCGACAAGACCGCGCCGTATCTGATCGACCGTGACTGGCTGATGCTGGCCGGCGCACTGGCGGGGCCGTTGCTCGGGCGTTTGCGTGAGCAGCAGCATCAACTGCAACTGGAGCGCCTCGAGTCGTTGCAGACATTGCTGGGCACCGGCTGGTGGGAAATCGGCAGCAGTGGCGAACACATCCAGCTGGCCCCGACGCTGGCCGCCATCCTGCAACAGGACAGCTCGACGCTGCCCCTGGAACACTGGCTGAACCTGATCCACCCCGCTGACCGCGAAGAAGTGCGCAGCCGCCTGCAGGCCCTGCAGATGCATGGGGAAATCCTCGATCTGTGCGTGCGTCTGCATCCTCACGACGCCAGTCAGGCGCCGGCGTGGTATCGCCTTCAGGGGCAGGTCAGCGGCACCGGCGATCACCGTCGGCTGGCGGGCTTCATGCTGGACATCAGCGACATCAAGAACCAGCAGCAACTGGCCGCTGCGGCCCATGCGCGGCTGGACAATCTGATCGCCAGTTCACCGGCGGTCATCTACGTCCAGCACTACGTCGAAGGGGCCTTGCTGCCAGCGTTTTTCAGCGCCAGCCTGCAACCCTTGCTGGGCTGGAGTCTGGAAGACTTCGATGCCGGTGCGCTGGTGGAGCGGATCCACCCGGATGACCGGGCGCTGTATTTCGAACGCACCCGGCAGCTGTTGCGCGAAGGTTCGGTACGCGCGCGCTATCGCCTGCGCGACAGTCGCGGCGATTACCACTGGCTGCTCGACGAGGCCCGCCTGCTGCGCAACGACCTCGGGCTGCCGGTGGAGGCCGTCGGCTTGTGGCTGGACGTCACCGAAGCCACGCTGGCTGCCGAACAAGTCAGACAGAGTGAAGAACGCTACCGGATTCTGGTGGAAGACTCGCCGGCGATGATCTGCCGTTATCGCCCGGACCTGATCCTGACCTTCGGCAACCAGCCGCTGGCGAAGTATCTGGAATGCGCGCCCGAAGAATTACCCGGGGTCAATCTGGGCAGCTGGATGTCGGACGTACAACGCGCAGACTTCGTCGAGCGTCTGGCATTGTTGACCCCGCAATCCCCCGTCAGCACCGCCGAAATCAACCTGCAATTGCCGGGGCGCGAGCATGCGTGGTGGGTGTGGTCGGATCGCGGCGTGTTCGATGAGCACGGGAAACTGATCGAAGTGCAAGCCGTTGGCCGCGACAACACCGAAGTGCGCCGCTCCCAGCAGCAACTCACCCAGAGCGCGAAAATGGCCACCCTCGGCGAAATGGCCACCGGCCTCGCCCACGAAATCAACCAGCCGCTGAACGTCATGCGCATGGCCATCGTCAACGTGCAGAAGCGCCTGAGCAACGGCGATGTGCAGATCGACTACCTGACCGACAAACTCAATCGCATCGACGCCCAGGTCCAGCGTGCCGCGAAAGTGGTGGACCACATGCGGGTGTTCGGCCGCCGTTCGGAGATCGAACAACAGCTGTTCAACCCGGCCAGCGCCATCGAAGGCACGCTGTCGCTGCTGGCCGAAGGCATGCGCGGCAAAGGCGTGGATTTGCGCATTAGTGAAACCCCGTTCGAGGTTCAGGTGCGCGGTTACGTCGATCAGTTGGAGCAGGTGTTGATCAACCTGATGGTCAACGCCCGGGATGCGTTGCTGGGCAAGCGCGAGTCGGAGTCAGGGTTCAAACCGTGGATTTCGATCTACGCCGAACGGGATGAAGAAAAGGTGCGGCTGTGGGTCGAGGACAACGGCGGCGGTATCGATCCGCGTCTGCTGGAACGGATCTTCGAGCCGTTCTTCACCACCAAACCGGTGGGTGTCGGCACCGGCCTGGGGTTGTCGGTGAGTTACGGAATCATCGAGAACATGGGCGGCCATCTCAGCGTGCGCAACTCGGCAGAAGGTGCGCGGTTCTGCATCGAACTGCCGATCGCCCCCGATGACTAGATAACGAGATACGCCTTGCCGGTCTGGCCACAGGTCATGTTGGCGCCGACGTCCACGTCCATCAAATTGATGCCCAGCCCGTTGAGCAAGTTGTTCAGCAGCGGGTCGAGCAATGGGCTGACCAGATTGGTGATCAGCGGTTGCAGGATTGTCGTCACACCGCTGATCAGGCTGGCAACGCCGGTGATGATCGCCCCCAGCGGGTTGCTGCCCTGGGGTTTGTAAACGATCAGGTTGATCCCCGCCAGCGTGCTCGCCAGGCTGTTGACGATATTGCTGGTGGGTGCGGCAGATATCACGCTCGGCGGCAGTTTCAGGTTGGGTGGCGTGGGGAACGGCGTGCCGCTGGAAAACACCAGATCCTGAGTGTTCTGCGCCACGCTGGTGTTGACCATGATCGCGATGCCGCCGGCGCCGTATTGCACGTGGGTGCTTTCGTCACAACTGCCGATCCCCAGAATCTTGTGACAGGTCACGGTGCCCAGATCCACCAGCGGCAACGGCGTGACCGTCGGTTCGGCAGATGAAGAAAAGGCGTTAGTCGGATCAATCTTGCCCACCTTGAGATCGGCAACGGAGGTGATGGTGTGGGCCGTCAGGCTCTTGGTCCCGGTGCTGCCGGTGGGGCAGCTGTAATCGGTGACGTAACTGATGGCGCCGCCGGCATCGAGGCTGATGTCGATTTCCGGCGATGGCAGCAGCAATGGGTCCAGTTGCTCGCAACCGGCGCCGAGCAGGCAACCCACCGAATTCAGGGTGGCGACCAGATTCAGACTGAGCAGCGCATTGAGCGTCGGGGTCAAGGTTCCGACCAGCCCCAGCACGGCGTTGGTCAGCCCGGTCACCCCGGACAATACCGGCAGATTTACCGAGAGCATCGTGCGGATCTGCGCAGTGCGCACATAAATACGGTTCGGCCCCAGAGGGTTGGCCTTGGCCAGCGCCGGATCGCCGATGGCGGAAAACTGCGGCGGCTCGATGACCTTGACCCGTACCGTGACATTCGCCAGCCCCAGCACGCTGATCGGCAGGGTGGCGGCCACCGCGCTGTTGCTGTTGGCCAGCTGGATCACGCCCTGGATCAGTTGCAGCAGTTGCAGATTGGCGTCGAGTCCGGCCGCCGTGGTGCCGGTCTGCAACTGCAGGATATCGCCCAGCTTGAGTGGCGCGGCATTGATCGCCGCAACTTGCAGTTGGCCCAACGCGGTAATCACATCGGCGGTTGCGCCGTTGAGCTGGACCACCGTAATCGCGGCCTGGATCAATTGCGTCACGGTGGTCTGGGTATTGAGCAACTGGGTGTAGTTGCCGGCGGCGACGTTGAGGTTGATCGCCAGTTGATTCAGATAACTGAGCAGGTTGATGTCGGTGTTGAGCAGGCCGTTCCAGCCCACCGCCGTCAGATTCACACTGCCGCCCAGCAGGCCGGAGACCAGTGGGTTGAGGATGCTCGACTGAGCGGTGCTGATGTTGGCCAGGTTGCTGCGGATGTTCAGCTGGGCCACGGTGGGCTGCGGTTGAGCGGCCACCGCCGAGGCATAGAGCACGGTGTTGAGGCTCAACGGTGTGCCGCTGAAGAGTGACTGCACGCCGCCGGCGAAACTGGTGGTCACGGTGTGGTTGGCCGCGACCTTGACCGCCACCGCCTGGGTGGCGTCCACACTGAATGTGCGCAAACCACTGGAAGCCGTCACCAAGGTGCCGCAGTCGACCACCAGCACGTTATTCGCGTCCGTGACAAAACCGTTGCGTGTCGCACTTTGCCCCGCATAACTGGCTGCTGTAAGGCCCGGCAGACAATTGCCGCCACGACTGACCGCCTCCAGCGCCGCGTTATCCACCAGCCGCTGCAACTTGCGTTGTTCCATGTACAGACGGCCGGTGTCCACCACCAGCAACATCAGAATCAGCGCGAGACTGAGGGTCGCGGCCGCCATCAAGCCGATGGCCCCGCGCTGTCGGGCGGGGCCGCGACACTGCGAAAGACGCGACATGGCGCACTCCTTTGCCGGCGCACGGGCCGGGCGCAAGCTCCATTGGTGGATGTCAGTGTAGACCCGGCGCAACGACACTGCTGGCAACGCGCCAGCCGCTTCCCCATAAAAAACGGGAGCCATTGGCTCCCGTTTTTGTGCGCAGACTCAGCGCGGAGGGTAGTTCGACAGAATCCGCGTCACCGTTTCATGGATGGCGCTGCTGCGATCCGCCGGATTCGGCGTGCGACTGAGCATCTGTTCATCGCTGCCGCGCCACACCAGTTTGCCGTCCTTGCCATCGAGCAGGTCGATCTGGATCGTCGCGACCTTGTAGGTGATGTTGCGGGTTTCGTTGTACATCGGTGCGCCCCAGTAACCGTTCCATGGGCCACCCCAACCGCCGCCATAGTTGGTGGTGACCTGCTGCTGGCGATCCTCGACGATCAGGTAGGTTTGCACATTCAAGTCACCCTTGGTGCCCGCAGCGGCCGGGCGCAGGCCGCGCTGATCCAGTTGATCGGCGACGGACTGGCGAATCCGTTGTTCGGTCAGGTCGCTCTTGATCCGTGGATCGTCGGGGCGGTATTGCAGGGCGGGTTCTTTCCAGCTCCAGCTGCGGTAGGCGGCAAAGTCGCGGCTGGCGTCAAAGTCATGATTGACCTGGTTGGCGGCGCAGGCACTGAGCAGCGCGGCCATGGCCAGTAAAGCAAAACGGCGGAACATGGTTTTTCTCCGGTGGAAAACATGAACCTGAGGGAGCTTCCGGTTCACGGGAAGCTAACTGGGAGGATACGCCGACATGGCCTTTTCGACAGCCTCGCGGATCGCATCGGACCGATCACTCTGGTTGCCCTGAGTGCCGGTTTCGGCGCTGGCACTCCAGACCGGCTGACCGGTGCCGGCGTCGAACAGATCGACCCGTACCACCACGACCTGCTCCTGATAGGTGCGCACGATCGGCACCGTGTTGTACATCCCGTAGCCGCGGCCGTAACGGTCATAGCCACCGTATCCGCCGTAGTAACCGTAATCGTCCTGGACCTGGCGCAAGCGGGTTTCCAGGCTCAGGTTGGCGCTGACAAAAAGGTCGGCCGGGCGATTGTCGTGCAACGGGCGCAAGCCGCGCTGGTCCAGCGCACTGCTGACCGCCTCGGCCACTTGCGCCGAGTCCGCCCAGGCACTCCCCGGCGGCAGGCGTCCGTTGAGCCACGCCCAACTGCGGTAGCGCCCGTAATCCCGTGGCGGCGCGGGATAAGCGCTGCGGTCGAAGGTGGTCGCGGCTTGTGGTGGCGCCGGCGGCAAGGGCCGCGACTGCGCCACGTAAGGGTTGCTGCCTTGGCACGCGGCCAACCCCAGACAGATCAGCAATAACCCGGAATGACCTTTCATTTCATGCTCCGATCAGATCGGCCGGCAGATCCAGTGCAAGTAGCGCCCAAGCCCGGCGAAGCTTGGGTGACGACGGTGGGCGAGCTCCATCTCGAGCAAATCAATCAACTCGGCGCGAGCCTGGAATTCCACCGGCATGTAATCGTGGAAAACCCGGATCCCGCTCTGGGTTTCGACCTGCCACAACCCGTCGAGTTGCGTGGCCAGTTCCCGTGGATCGAGCGGCTGCTGCGGGGTCAGGCTCTGCTTTTCGCCGGCCATGTCGTTCCTGCGCATCTTCTTGAAATGGCCTTTGAGCAGGTTGCGGTAGACCAGCGCATCACGGTTGTAGAACGCCAGCGACAGCCAGCCGCCGGGTTTGGTCAATTGATGCAGCACCGGCAGGATCGCATGGGGTTCGGCGAGCCATTCGAGCACCGCGTGGCAGATCACCACGTCATAGGGTTCGGTGAGTTGCCCGAGCAGTTCCTGCCACGGCGCCTGAATGAACGTTGCGGTCTGCCCGGCCTCGGCGAACCGCTGGCGCGCGCCTTCGAGCATCGGCTCGGCCGGCTCGGTAAAGGTCACGTCGTGCCCGCGCTCGGCCAGCCACAGCGACATGTGGCCCAGACCACCACCGATGTCCAGCACCCGCAACGGACGATCCGGCAAGGCTTCGGCAAGATCGGCCTGCAACACCGCGAGGCGGATCGCGCCTTTGGCGCCTCCGTAGATCTTTTCGGCGAAACGGGTCGCCAACTGATCGAAATGACGGTCGCTCATCAGCTGAACCGCCGTTCGCTGTCGGCGAGCTTGCTGCGCACCACTTCATTCATGTCCAGCCCCAGCTCGCTGCACAGCAGCAACAGATAAAGGACAATGTCACCGACTTCCTGGCCGGCATGGGCCAGTTTATCCGCCGGCAATTCGCGGGACTGGTCTTCGGTCAGCCACTGGAAAATTTCCACCAGCTCGGACATTTCCACGCTGGCGGCCATGGCCAGGTTTTTCGGGCTGTGAAATTGCCGCCAGTCATTGCGATCGCGAATGGCGTGCAGGCGCTCGGTCAGTTCAACAAGGTTCATCGGGTTCTCCTGAAGGCGTATAGCTTCGGGGGGATGCCGCGCGAAGGCAAGGGGCAGCCACCACCCGGCAAACCCTCTATGCTTGCAGGGAACTCGGCCGCCCCCGGCGCGGCCCAAGGCTCAGCTCTTTCATCAGGATGCAAACATGCAGGTAGAAAGCTTTTTCGAATGGCTGGGCCAGGCGCTCGGCTCGATCATCCGCTTCATCGTCGACGGCCTGAGCGGCCTGTTCAACGTGCTGAGCCATGCTGGCGGCAACTTCGTCGACGGGCTGGCGAAGGCCCTGGGCATGGACACTTCGATCATCAGCATCATCGCGCTGATCGTCGGCCTGATGCTGCTGTGGTCGGCGATTCGCGCCTTCATGAATGCGTCGATCATTGCCGGGATCATCTGGCTGCTGCTGGGTCTGTGGCTGCTGAGCTGGATCATTCACTGACACCTCCCGCTACAATGCCGCTCCCCAAGGAGCCCGCATGTCCAACCTGATCGCCGACTGGCGCGACCGCCCGACCCATCGCCGGGTCTGGGCCCTCGCCGCCCCCATGATCCTTTCCAACATTTCCGTGCCGCTGGTGGCGCTGGTCGACAGCACCGTCATCGGTCACCTGCCTCACGCCCATCAGTTGGGCGCGGTAGCGGTCGGGGCAAGCCTGTACACCGTGCTGGCCTGGGCCATGGGTTTCCTGCGCATGGGCACCACCGGGTTCGCCGCGCAGGCGGCCGGGCGCAGCGATGGTGCGGCGCTGCGGCAGATCCTGCTGCAAGGTCTGTTGCTGGCGATGGGGCTGGCGTTGCTGCTGGGAGCCGTGGGGGTGCCGCTGAGTGGCGTCGCCCTGCACTTCATGCAGCCATCGCCGGAGCTCAATCAGCTGACCCGCGATTTCTTCCACACCCGCCTGTTCGGCCTGCCGGCGGCGCTGGCAAGTTATGCACTGGTCGGCTGGTTCCTCGGCACCCAGAACGCCCGGGCGCCGCTGGCGATTCTGCTGACCACCAACCTGATCAACATCGTGCTGAACCTGTGGTTCGTCATCGGTCTTGACTGGGGCGTGGTCGGTTCGGCCCGGGCCTCGGTGGTCGCCGAATGGTGCGGCGCCCTGCTCGGCCTGGCGCTCACCCGCAAGGCCTTGCGCGCTTATCCCGGGCATATCGTCTGGGCGGCATTGAGGGTTTGGCAGAGCTGGCGGCCGCTGCTGGGGGTCAACCGCGACATCTTCATCCGCAGCCTGGCGCTGCAATCGGTGTTTTTCCTGATCACCGTACAAGGCGCACGGTTGGGTGACGCTACGGTCGCGGCCAATGCGCTGCTGCTCAATGGCCTGTTGTTGACCGCCCATGCGCTGGACGGTCTGGCCCACGCGGTCGAGGCCTTGTGCGGGCATGCCATCGGCGCTCGCGATCGTCTTGCGCTGCGTCGTTCGCTGGTGGTGGCCGGCGGCTGGTCGTTGCTGGCAAGCGTGGGTTTTGCTGCGCTGTTTCTTTTCGCCGGGCACTTGTTCATCGAAATGCAGACCGACATTCAGAGCGTGCGCGAAACCGCGTTCATCTATCTGCCTTATCTCGCCATGCTGCCGCTGATTGCGGTGTGGAGTTACTTGCTCGACGGCCTGTTCATCGGCGCCACCCGCGCCCGGGAAATGCGCAATGGCATGCTGTTGACGGTCGCTCTGCTGCTGCCCTTCGCCTGGGTGCTGAGCGGGCTGGGCAATCACGGCCTGTGGATATCTTTCCTGCTGTTCATGGTGCTGCGCAGCCTGACCCTCGGCACATTGGCCTGGCGATTGCGGCGCAACGACGGCTGGTTTGCCGGCGCAACTCACTGAGACGGCGTGTGCCGGATAAAACCGACAACCTGATCCAGTACCGGTGCCAGCCAACGTAATGGCCGAGACATTGTCGCCACCAGCGTCGCGTGGTTGGGCCGGGCATAGTACAAATCCTGTACCGGCACCCCGGCCTCGCGCAGGGTTTGCGCCAGGCCGCCGGTATTTCGGGTCGGATCGACCAGGCTGTCGCGGCTCGCGGCAATCAACAGTGCCGGTGGCGCGCCGTGGCTGACATGCCGAATCGGCTGCGATTGCGGCGGCGAATCCGGCCAGAAAAACACCGGGCGCACTTCGGGATTTTTGATCGGCAGAAAATCGTAAGGACCGGCCAGACCGATCCAGCCACTCAGGTCGGCGGGGGACATCCCGACCGCGCCCAGCAGTCGCGAGTCCAGCGCCAGCATCGATGCGTTGTAGGCCCCGGAGCTGTGTCCCATCAGGTACAGCCGCCGGGGATCGCCGGAATATTCATGGATATGGGCCTTGGTCCACGCAACGGCGCGGGCTCCGTCCTCGAGAAACAACGGATAACGCACCTGCGGGTACAACCGATAGTCCGCCACCACCGTCACGAAGCCCCGGGAGGCCAGCGCCTCGCCGACAAACCGGTAATCACCACGCTCGCCACTGTTCCAGCTGCCGCCATAGAAAAACACCACCACCGGGGCATCTTCGAGCAAATGGCGCGGCACGTAGACATCGAGCTTCTGACGCGGATCGTCTCCATAGGCAATGCTCGCGGCTTTGACGTAGCTACCGTCCGGTGTCAGGCCGTTCAGCATTTTCAGCGGCGAACAAGCACTGAGCAGCAACAGCAAGAAACCGGCAGGGACCGCGCAAAACCAATGCCGTAAAGAGTGGGCCATGCGCGCGAAACCTCGTCTCAGGGTGAATTGTTCTGCCAGCGGCGACGCAGATGATCGAGCCGCTCTTGCTGGGTCAACCCTTGTGGCGGCTGCTCCAGTTCTGCGCGCGGATGCAGCAAGCGTAGCCACAACCAGTCGTCCAGCACGGCCCGCTCGCTGAAACCCAATGTCAGGCCTTGTTCAACGTGGGAGCACAGCGTGCGGTAATCGGTTCCCGTCGATTGGCTCCAGCGCCAGATGTGTTGTTCCAGCAGGCAGCGATGCAGGCGCTCGCGTTGATGACGGGTCAGCCCCTGTTCAATCATCAGTGGCTCTACGTCCAGGCCCGGATTACGCAGCTGTTGCCAGCCCAGACTGCCGCTCGCCCGGTCAGCCCAGGTACCGCCGAACCAGCGCAGCCAGTTGATCGGTCCGAGCCAGCAGCTCAACTGACGAGCATCACAGGCGTCGAAAAAGTAGCTGGCGGTCTGCCGGTCGTAGTAATTGAGCAGCGCACGATGATTCAGGCCCACAGAGACTGTCAGCATCCGCTGCAAATGCGCACGCAGCGATTCGATCGTGGCATCGCTGCCCAGCAACAGCCCGCACCAGGTGTGCGGATCGGTGTGACACAACGCCGACAGCACCGGGCAATCGCGCAGATCGATCAACAACGGCCCCTGCTCGCTCACGGGCTGAAACTCCGTACCGTCAAACAGCTCAAGGCTCGGTACGCCGGAGAATGCCTGGCGCAAAACGCTCAACGCCTGCGGTGCATGCACGACATCCAGCAACAGCCATTGCGCACGCTGCCCCGGTGCCTTGCCGCTCATCGTCCGTCGCCAGGGCTGAGTCCGGCGACCAGCCGACAGCTGCAGACCGATTCCCGACAGTGCCGGTAGCTACCGCCCCCTGGCATCAGACATAACAGCAGCAAAGGCTCGCGCGCACTCAGCCATGGCGCCAGGCCTTCACTTGCCAGGGTGTCGGGCAGCGGCAGCGGCTCCTCATCCCCATGGACCTCGGCGGTTGCCGCCGGCTGTAGAACACCACTGATCACCGGCTGCTCGGGGTCGCCTTCGATAAAGCTCACGACCACCTCGACGCCTTCATGCAATGACCCCAATGCCGCATCCGCCAATGCGGGCGCCAAAGGCAGCCAACAGTGGCTGGGCGTCGCGCCTTCGCCCTGATAGAGCCAGTCGAACTGCACTGCGACCGGGCGCGAGCGATCAGGCTGAGGTTCATCGACCGCCACCACCCAGGCCCGCTGCAGGCTGCCCATACACAATACCGAACGTTCGACGACCGGTTCACACGCCTTCAAGTGCTTGGCGGCACAGAGGCGGTTGCTGTAGGAGGGTTCAAGCATCTGATCGGCGCGGTGCTCGATACGTGTCAATAGCCAGTGGGTGTCGCACTCTGCAAACGGCTGCGGGGACAAGCTCAGCCACCGACCGCAACGCAAGGTTGGCACGTCCGAATGCCCCTGCGCCGTCCGGGAACGCACTGAGGCTTCAGAGGCTCCGCTGGCTTGCTCTTGAATCAGCCAGCGGCGCACCGCCGGTGCCGACGCCTGAACATCGAATGGCACTTCCCCCGCTCGCGGCAACCGCGCCGGGTTGTCGCCGAACACCAGACAATGGCTCTCGCGCCCATGCTCGAAGTGATAGTGGATCCGCGACTGCGCGCACAGACGCTGCACCAGTTGCAGGTCTGATTCACCGTATTGAGTACAGAACCTGCGGGGCGGATGATCGGCCTGCAATTCGAACCGGCGCTGATGACCGGTAATGCCGTGCTCCCTGAGCACCTGATCGAGCATCTGTGGCACCGACCGGCCGCTGAAAATGCGCTGGCTATGGCGCAGCCCCAGACACCCCAGCTTCGGACCCAGCCGCGCCCGGCACAACCGGACGCCGTCGCCATGTTCATGCTGGACGAGACCCTGCAACTGTCCGTGCACCCCATTGCCAGGAGGCCCGAAGCACAGGCGTGCAGAGCGATACAACAGACCGGCAAGATCGAGATGAGGATCGTCGATCAACAGATCGACTTCGAACGAAAAAGGCTCGCTGATCGCCTCGCAACCGGTAAAAGCCAGGACTTCGAGGGGGGCGGACAGACCCGCGACATCGAGACGAAACGACGGCTCGTGGGCTGGATCGAACATGGGCGATTCTCTACAGGAGGGGCGGCCGGGGATTCTCGCCGAGAGCCAAGGCCGAGTAGAGAGCCGAAGTACAAATTAGGAAATGGCCTACGCGAAAAGCAGACGACGTCACTTTTCTCGCGTGGATGAAGGGCATTTCGCTAGAAAAAAAAGAGAAGTCGCATCAGGTCATCTGAAACTTCCGCTGCGTGCGGAACAATTTCAGACAACCTGATGGATTCGGAACCTGCCGTCAGGAAGACAGGTAGGAGGAGCGGGTCAGACCCAGGCGCAATGCATCGAGGAACTGGGTGCGCTCGCTGGCGCTGATGCGGGCACTGGCGCACTTGTCGCGGTAGTGGGTCATCAGCTCTTCCGGCGACAGGTGCACGTAGCGCAGCATGTCTTCGATGGTGTCGTGGGTTTCAATGCCGGCGTGGTACACGCTGCCGTCGGCGTTCTGGTAGATGTTCACCGAGTCGGTGTCACCGAACAGGTTGTGCATGTCGCCGAGGATTTCCTGATAGGCACCGACCAGGAACACGCCCAGCAGGTAGTCCTCACCGTCGTTCAGTCCGTGCACCGGCAGGCTGGTCTCGATGCTCTGCTCGTCGACGTACTGGTTGATCTTGCCGTCGGAGTCGCAGGTCAGATCCTGCAGTACCGCGCGACGCAGCGGCTCTTCGTCGAGACGGTGCAGCGGGATGATCGGCAGGACCTGATCGATCGCCCAGGTGTCCGGCAGGCTCTGGAATACCGAGAAGTTGCAGATGTACTTGTCGGCCAGCTTGTCGTTGAGTTCGTCCAGCACCTGGCGGTGCGAACGCTGACGGGCCTTCAGCGAGTTGTGCAGGCGACGGCACACGGCGAAGTAGCACTGCTCGGCCAGGGCTTTCTCGGCCAGGGTCAGCTTGCCGTCGGCGTACTGGGCCGCCACGTCGCTCATGTAGTGGGTGGCGCGCCAGTAGGTTTCGGTGACCATTTCGATATCGGTCGGGCCGAGCAGGTCAACCAGCCACTGCACGGTTTCCGGCAGCGCTTCCTTGTTCTCGATCTGCGGCACGTCGTCGTTGTGTTTCTCGACGTCGGTCACCTGCACCACCAGCATCGCGTGGTGCGCGGTCAGCGAACGGCCGCTCTCGGAGAAGATGTGCGGATGCGGCAGGCTCTGCGCATCGCAGAACTCCTTGAGCATGCCGACCACGACACCGGCGTAGTCATCCATGTCGTAGTTGATCGAGCTGGCGTTGCGCGAGTGGGTACCGTCGTAGTCCACACCCAGACCGCCACCGACGTCGATGTGATCGACCGGCAGACCGAGGTTGCGCAGCTCGCCGTAGTAACGGATCGCTTCCTTGAAGCCATGCTGGTAGTCGGCCAGGTTGGCGATCTGCGAACCCATGTGGAAGTGCAGCAGACGGATGCCCTGATCCAGACCCGCCGCGCGGAAACGCTCGACCACCGACAGCAGTTGCGCTGCCGACAGACCGAACTTGGATTTCTCGCCGCCGGTGTCCGCCCACTTCGACGAGGCCAGCGACGACAGGCGCACCCGCAGACCGACCTGTGGCTTGACCCGCAGCGAGGCGGCTTCTTCGATCACCAGACCGACTTCGGATTCTTTCTCGATCACGATGAACACGTTGTGACCGAGCTTCTGGCCCATCAGCGCCAGACGAATGAACTCGCGGTCCTTGTAACCGTTGCAGACGATGGTGCCGCCCTTCGGCGCCAGCGCCAGCACGGCCAGCAGTTCAGGCTTGGAGCCGGCTTCCAGACCGATGGAGACATTCTGGGTGGCAATGATGTTTTCGATCACCGCTTCCTGCTGGTTGACCTTGATCGGGTACAGCGCGGTGTATTTGCTCTGGTATTCCAGACGCTCGATGTTCGAGTCGAAAGCACCGGTCAGCTGACGCACGCGGTCTTGCAGGATGTCGGGGAAACGCACCAGCAACGGCAACGACAGGCCACTCTTGCGCAACTGGTCGACTTGTTCGAACAGATCGATAGGCGAGCTGCTCGGGCCGTTCGGACGAACTTCGACGCGACCGGCGTCATTGATCGCGAAATACCCGGCCCCCCAATGGCGAATCCCGTAAACACTGCGGCTGTCCGCAACTGTCCATTGGCTGCCATCGTCTTTGCGTGTGCGTCGTACGGACATCGAAGTCCCCTATAAAGAAGTCATAGTGCGTCGCCTGATTGCAGGCCGGCGCAGTCTAAAGAATGAAAATGACGGTTCGTCAGCGGGGCGGTAGACCGCGCTGACAGCGTTGAGTTTAGAAACCGGTCATGAACAGGCTCTGTGAAAACCATGGAGACGACGCCGGAACTGATGAGCATCAGAGCCGGATCAAGCCGCTGGTGGTTTTCACAGAGGCTGCTAGCCGCCGGACTTCTTCGCCTTGAAACCGTGCTTGACCAACTCGGCCAAGAGTAGCTCGACATGATCGCCCTGGATCTCGATGACCCCGTCTTTCAACGCACCGCCGGTGCCGCAACGTTTCTTCAACGTTGTCGCCAGCTCTTTGAGTGCGTCTTCAGCCAGGGGCACGCCGGTGATGGTGGTCACCGTCTTGCCGCCACGACCCTTGCTCTCGCGGCGTACGCGGGCAATGCCGTCGCCGGCCGGGATCACGGTTTGTCTGCAGATACAGGCGTCCACCGGTTTACTGCATTCCGGGCAATGACGACCTGCGTCGGTGGAAAATACCAGGCCGCCCAGGGCGGCGAAGGATGCGGCTTTTTTGGCCACCGGCAATCCTCTCGGGAGGACAAAGACTGATCGCAGCCTTGGGCAAGGCTATCGACCGCGAAGCCCCACTCAGGCAGGGGCAGCGCTACTGCACCGGTTGCTCCTGTAAAGCAGGCCGGCACAGCTTGAAAAGGTCGCGCAGTGTAACGGCAAAAACGCCGATTGCTAAGTGCCAATCGGCGCCAATTTATGAGTTCTTTGCGACGTCGCTTCGTTGAGCCTTCAGATAGCGCTTCAAGGCTGCCAGAGAGTCCGGGCAATAAGGCTTGTGCTCGATTTCCAGCATCACCTGATCGACCGGAATGAAGCGTGCTTCGAGCACTTCTTCCGGCTGCAGGATCAGTGGCCCGTCCCACACCGCCGAGAACGCCGAACACCACAGTCGATTGCCGGGGTCCTCGAAGTAGAAATGGTCGTGGGCGGTCAGTTCGACACCGCTCACCCCCAACTCTTCTTCCAGCTCACGGGCCGCCGACTCGGCGTAGGTCTCGTTCGCCTGCACCATGCCGCCGGCCGCCACATCCCAGTAGCCGGGATAAATGGCTTTGCTCAGGGTCCGCCGATGGACACAGAGTTCACCGGCGGAGTTGAACAGCATGATATAGGTGCCGCGCCCGATCAGCCCGCGCTCGCGCAAGTCGGAACGGACAAGGGATCCGAGCAGGTTGTCCTGCTCGTCGACCCAGGCGATCTGTTCGGCGTCCGAGGCGGCGCGGTGGGCCGCCTCTCTGGCGTTGTCGCTCATGACTCAGCCCTGGTTGAGCAGTTGACGAAGATCGATCACGGCGGCGTTGGCCCGGGAAATATAGTTGGCCATCACCAGCGAGTGGTTGGCCAGAATGCCGAAACCGCTGCCATTGAGAATCATCGGGCTCCAGACGGTTTCCTGGGAAGCCTCCAGCTCACGGATGATCTGACGCACGCTGACCGTGGCGTTCTTCTTCGCCAGCACGTCGGCGAAGTCGACTTCGATGGCCCGCAGCAGGTGCGACAGCGCCCAGGCCTGGCCACGGGCTTCATAGAACACGTTGTCGATCTGCATCCACGGGGTCTCGACGACTTCCTCGTCAACCTGCGGCACTTCACCCACCGCCGGGACTTCGGTTTTCAGCGCTGTGTTCAGTTTGACGCGACCGACACTGGCCGACAGCCGTTGCGACAGCGAACCGAGACGAGTACCGACGTCGCCCAGCCAGTTGTTCAGGTTGTCGGCACGGGCGTAGAACAAGGCGTTTTTCTGGGTCGGGTCAGACAGGCGTGCCTGATAACGGCTCAGGGAGTTGATGCCTTCCTGGTATTCCGACTCGCTGGACGGCAGGATCCAGCTCTTGTTGTCGAAGTTGAAGCGCGGCTCGGCCTTGGCCAGATCAGCGTCTTCAGCCGATTGCGACTGCGAGCGGGCGAAGTCCTTGCGCAAGGCACGGGTCAGGTCACGCACCTGGACCAGCACGCCATATTCCCAGCTCGGCATGTTGTCCATCCACAGGCCCGGCGGGAAGCGGTCGTTGGAAATGTAGCCGCCCGGTTTGTTAAGCAAGGTGCCGGCGACAGTCTTGAGGGTTTCGACGGTGGTGTAGCCGACCACCATCTGCTTGCCTTCCTTCTCGGCGGCCAACTGGGCGTTCTGCGCCACGGGGAACAGGGCCGGCTCTTCGCTCCAGTACCAGCCAAGGGCGATGGTCACCAACAGGTAAATACCAACCAGCGTGGCCAGCGCGCGGCTGAACAACAGGCCGCCCACATAGCTGCGGGCGGCGGATTTCGGCTCGGCGGCACGTTCGGGCGCGCTGCCCGCGCGATTCTTCCAGTCCAGCATGGCGATATCCTTTCAATCTTGGGTTCAACGGTTCGACAGCAACCATACAACAACGTGCCTCTGCCCCGCACCCGTGAATAATGACAGGCGGTGACGCTTCAGAACCGATTCCGGCAGCTAAGGGATTCCCTGATACGCCTCGCCCCGAAAAACTCTTGTCGACGGGAACGGAAAAAATCGTGAATCACCGGATATCAGCTTCTCGCCAGCAACAAAACCGGATCTGCGGATTGCCACGCGACGCCCTGTTCACGGGGGTATTCCCGACGAGCGGGTTCGAATTGAAACCCCATGGTCACAAACTGAATGGTGACGCACCGCAGATTATTGACGTACGACACTCATGTAACCGGAAAGAGGTGCTAGCATAGAGCCACCAGTCGATCTCAGCATGCACCCTAACTAGTAGTCAGGATATGACCGAGCCAGAAGACCCCAGCCGTGAGCGCCTCAAGCACCACTTTGCCCAGCGGGTAATTCATCAGGCACGTCAGATTCTTGAGATATGGCAGCGCCTGCAACGCAGTGAGTGGTCCACTGCCGACCTCGCCGAACTGAGCGAGGCCAATTTGCGCCTGCTGCGTTTTGCCGAGCGCTTCGAACAGCCCGAGCACACCCAACTGGCTCACCACATCAGCCAGTCGCTGGAAGCGGTGGATGCCAATCGCGGGCGCCTGAGCAGCGGCCTGATCACCGACCTCAACCGTTTGATGCAGCGTTTGTCGCGCACTGGCCTGCGCCATGGCGATCAGCTCGACCAGACCTTTCTGCCGCCCCTGCGCAAGCCGATCTACGTGATGCTTCAGGATCACGACCGCGCCGAGCGGCTGGCCAAGCAACTTGAGTTTTTCGGTCTCAGCGCCCAGGCGCTGGACAGTGTGTCGGCGTTTCGCTCCTCGATGGTCGAGCGTCTGCCGGCCGCCATCGTCATGGACGTGGACTTCAGCGGCGCCGGTGTTGGCCTGAAACTCGCGGCCGAAGCCCAGCAAGGCCTGGAAGAACCGTTGCCACTGCTGTTCTTCAGCCTGCACGAAACCGACACCCCGACCCGCCTCGCCGCCGTGCGCGCCGGCGGTCAGGAATTCCTCACCGGCACCCTCGAAGCCTCGAGCCTGCTGGAGAAAATCGAAGTCCTGACCTGCGTCGCCCAGTACGAACCTTATAAAGTGCTGATCATCGACGACTCCCGCGCCCAGGCAATGCACACCGAACGTCTGCTCAACAGCGCCGGGATCGTCACCCGCACGCTGATCGAGCCGATTCAGGCCATGGCCGAACTGGCGGATTTCCAGCCGGACCTGATCATCCTCGACATGTACATGCCGGCCTGCACCGGCACCGAGCTGGCCAAGGTCATCCGTCACAACGACCGCTATGTCAGCGTGCCGATCATTTATCTGTCGGCCGAAGACGACCTGGACAAGCAGCTCGACGCCATGAGCGAGGGCGGCGACGACTTCCTGACCAAGCCGATCAAACCGCGCCACCTGATCACCACCGTACGCAACCGCGCGGCGCGGGCACGCAACCTCAAGGCACGGATGGTGCGCGACAGCCTCACCGGCCTGTACAACCACACACACATCCTGCAACTGCTTGAAGACTGCTCGTTCCGCGCCCGCCGCGAAAACAAGCCGCTGAGTTTTGCGATGCTCGACATTGACCACTTCAAACGGGTCAACGACAGCCATGGCCACCCCATGGGCGACCGGGTGATCAAGAGCTTGGCGCTGTTCCTCAAGCAGCGTCTGCGCAAGACCGACTTCATCGGCCGTTACGGCGGCGAAGAATTCGCCATCGTCATGCCCGACACCGATATAGAAGCGGCGCACAAAGTGCTCGACGAAATCCGCCAGCGCTTCGCCGAAATCCATTACCCGGCCCAGCCGCAGGATCTGTGGTGCACGTTCAGTGCCGGGGTGGTGGAGATGCACGACGACTCCGACAGCCTGATGATGGCCAGCCAGGCCGACGAGGCGCTGTACCGCGCCAAGGGTGAAGGCCGCAATCGGGTGCAGACCGCGCGGGACTCAAAGCAAAGTGCCACTTTTTCACCGGAATCCACCGATTCGGTCATAACCCTGTAACAGAACCGCAATAAATTCAGGCGCTTACCATTACTGCCGTTGGTAGCCGTCATGCGCCTGAAGTTGCTCACCAATCTCAATACGCTGTTGCTGGTCGCCGTCTGCGTGGCCCTCGGCGCCACGCTCTGGTGGTCGCAAAAAGCCCTCGAACGCCCGTATCTGTTGATGGAGCGCTACCTCGGGTTGTCGCAGCAATTTCAGAATGAAGTCGCGCGCAACGTCGAAGACTACCTCGGCAGCGGCGATGCCCTGCGCCTGAGCAGTGCCAGCCAGGCCATCGACAGCCTGCAGAAAGAACTCGGCGAGCTGCCACCGGCGCTGGCCGA
Source organism: Pseudomonas sp. R43(2017) (assembly GCF_002112345.1). Taxonomy (NCBI): domain Bacteria; kingdom Pseudomonadati; phylum Pseudomonadota; class Gammaproteobacteria; order Pseudomonadales; family Pseudomonadaceae; genus Pseudomonas; species Pseudomonas sp. R43(2017). The sequence goes on along the minus strand of NZ_NEHJ01000005.1, from coordinate 591,569 downwards.
AACGCTGCGTCCGAGCTTGTCGGGCCTCGAAGAATTCAGTAAGACCGACCTCCTCGCTGCCGGCAAACTGGCCGGCGATCCGCAAGCCTTGCTGTTGCAAGCCGAACGGGAACTGAGTGCCAGCCTCGATCAGCTCAGCACTTATGCCGGTGGCAACGTGGCGTACCTGACACCGTTGCTCGCCGCGTCTCAGCATTTGGGCAAGCTGTCGCTGGCCAGGGACAAACTGGTCAGCAGTGGGCGCAGCGAGCTGGCCGCCGATGTCGAACGCGAGGTCAGCAACATCCGCACCCAGGCTCAGGCAATCGATACCCTGCCCTTGCTCGGCGTGGTCGCCAGCAGCGAATCCGGCAGCGACGATTTCGCCTCTATGATGGGCATTGAAAGCACTGAAAAGGCCGTCGCCGAAGACGCTGGCGTAGGCCTCAAACGCGACCTCAACAGTTTGCTCAATCGCTACCCGGCCGAACTGGCACGTACCCGCGACCAGATCCAGAAACGCACCGACCTCAGCACTGCGACCCACCAGAAAATCGCCGCCGTGCAACAAGCCATCGCCGGGCTCGAACCCGTGGTGCGCGCCCAGCATGGCCAGATCCAGAGCGAAGTGCGCCTGATGCAAGGCGTGATGATCGGCCTGATCCTGTTGATCGCCCTGCTGATCGACACCCTGCAGCGACGCCTGGCCCGTACCCTGACCAACCTCGCCCCAGCCCTTTCGACCTGGGCCGAAGGCGACTTCAGCCGCGACATCCATCTGGGCAAGACCAACCGCGAATTGCACGACATCGAAGCCTCGCTCAATCGCCTGCGTGCCTATCTGGTGGATCTGGTCGGGACCATTCGTGGCAATGCCGAACAAGTGGCGGGCAGCAGCCGAACCCTGGCCGAACTGAGCAACGACCTGCACAGCGGCGCCGAACATCAGGCCGGCGATACAGCGCTGATCCGCGACTCCCTGAGCGAACTGGAAGCGACCATCCAGCAAGTGGCCGGCGATGCGCGTCAGGCTGCGGACGCCAGTCATCACGCGGGCCAGGCTGTCGAACATGGGCAAAAAGTCATCGGCCTGAGCCTCACCGGCCTGCATGCACTGGTAGAAGAGGTGCAAGGCAACGCGCAGATGATCGAGCATCTGGCCGAAGAGTCGGCCACAATCGGTGGCGTACTGACGGTGATCCGCTCGATTGCCGATCAGACCAACCTGCTGGCACTGAACGCGGCGATCGAGGCCGCCCGCGCCGGGGAAATGGGTCGTGGTTTTGCCGTGGTGGCCGAGGAAGTCCGCTCACTGGCACAACGCACCGCCGGCGCCACAGCGGAAATCCAGACCTTGATCGCCGGCCTGCAAACCGCCGCCCGACAATCGGTCGAAGGCATGCGCGCCCAGGTTGAACACGCCGAAGCCACGGCCAATCAGGCGCAATCGGCGGACGGTGCGCTGGACAAGATCGTCGGCGCAATCCAGACCATTTCCGACACGGCGGTGCGCATTGCCGATGTCACCGCGCAGCAAAGCGGCGCGGTCAGCGAAATCCGCGATCACAGCGAACGGATTCACCAATTGGGTGGGGATAACCTGCTGCGCATCGGTGAAGGACGCGAACAGGGGGAGAATCTGCTGGTATTGGGTGGGCAACTGCATACAGCGGTGCAGGCATTCCGCGTCTGATCGCGATTGTGCCGGGTTTGGCGGTGTGAATGACCGGATCTGATCACTCAGTCACATATTTCGCGCAAACATCGGAGATCGTGCTGGCTATTGCAGAGAACTGGACAGTCACAAAGTCTTTGCGGCATAGTCGCCGGGTTCTGACGAGGCTCACCCATAACAAGGAACACGCAGATGGCAACGCTACTGGTGCTGCACGGCCCCAACCTGAACCTGCTCGGCACCCGGGAACCCGGGACCTACGGGTCGACCACCCTGGCGCAGATCAATCAGGATCTGGAACGCCGCGCCCGTGAAGCCGGCCATCATCTGCTGCACCTGCAGAGCAACGCCGAGTACGAATTGATTGACCGTATCCATGCCGCGCGCAGCGAAGGCGTGGACTTCATACTTATCAATCCGGCAGCTTTTACGCACACAAGTGTCGCATTACGTGACGCGCTGCTGGGAGTGAGCATCCCATTCATCGAAGTGCATTTGTCCAACGTGCACAAACGCGAACCTTTCCGCCATCACTCTTACTTCTCCGACGTAGCGGTGGGAGTGATCTGCGGCCTTGGCGCCAGCGGTTACCGACTGGCCCTGGAGGCTGCACTAGAGCAGCTTGAACAACAAGCTATACGCCCCTGACCGACCCTTGGGAGTTGATGATTCATGGATATCCGTAAAGTTAAGAAACTGATCGAATTGCTGGAAGAGTCCGGCATCGACGAGCTCGAGATCAAGGAAGGCGAAGAGTCCGTACGCATCAGCCGTCACAGCAAGACCCCGGCGCAGCAGTACTACGCACCGGCTCCGATGCAGGCTCCGGCCGCTGCACCTGCCGCCGCTGCCGCTCCGGTTGCTGCTGCAGCCGCTCCAGCGGCCGCTGCTGCTCCAGCGCTGAACGGCACCGTTGCCCGTTCGCCGATGGTCGGCACCTTCTATCGCAAATCTTCGCCAACCTCGCCGTCCTTCGTTGAAGTCGGCCAGACCGTGAAGAAAGGCGACACCCTGTGCATCGTCGAAGCCATGAAGATGATGAACCACATCGAAGCTGAAACCAGCGGTGTGATCGAGTCCATCCTCGTCGAAGACGGCCAGCCGGTTGAGTACGACCAACCGCTGTTCACCATCGTTTGAACTGCGGAGAGCCTTTGATGACTGCGAAGTTGGAAAAAGTTCTGATCGCTAACCGCGGTGAGATCGCCCTGCGGATTCTGCGTGCCTGCAAAGAGATGGGCATCAAGACCGTCGCCGTTTACTCCAAGGCCGACAAAGAGCTGATGCACCTGGGTCTGGCAGACGAATCCGTCTGCATCGGCCCGGCTTCTGCCGCGCACTCGTACCTGCACATCCCGGCAATCATCGCGGCCGCTGAAGTGACTGGCGCTACCGCCATTCACCCAGGCTACGGTTTCCTTGCGGAAAACGCCGACTTTGCCGAGCAGGTCGAGAATTCCGGCTTCGCTTTCATCGGCCCGAAAGCCGAGACCATTCGCCTGATGGGCGACAAGGTATCGGCCAAGCACGCGATGATCGAAGCGGGCGTTCCAACCGTTCCAGGCTCTGACGGCCCGTTGCCGGAAGACGAAGAAACGGCGCTGCGCATCGGTCGCGAAGTCGGCTATCCGGTGATCATCAAGGCCGCCGGCGGCGGTGGTGGTCGCGGCATGCGCGTGGTGCACAAGGAAGAAGACCTGATCGCCTCGGCCAAACTGACCCGCTCCGAAGCTGGCGCGGCGTTCGGCAACCCGATGGTCTATCTGGAAAAATTCCTGACCAACCCGCGTCACGTCGAAGTGCAGGTGCTGTCCGACGGCCAGGGCAACGCCATCCATCTGGGCGACCGTGACTGCTCGCTGCAGCGCCGCCACCAGAAGGTTCTCGAAGAAGCGCCGGCACCGGGCATCGACGAGAACGCGCGCAAGGAAGTCCTCGCTCGCTGCGTCAAGGCGTGCATCGACATCGGCTACCGTGGCGCCGGCACCTTCGAGTTCCTGTACGAGAACGGTCGTTTCTACTTCATCGAAATGAACACTCGTGTTCAGGTGGAGCACCCGGTTTCGGAAATGGTCACCGGTATCGACATCGTCAAGGAGATGCTCAGCATCGCCGCTGGCAACAAGCTGTCGTTCACTCAGGATGACGTGGTTATCCGCGGTCACTCGCTGGAATGCCGGATCAACGCTGAAGACCCGAAAACCTTCATGCCGAGCCCGGGTACCGTCAAGCATTTCCACGCGCCAGGCGGTAACGGCGTTCGCGTCGACTCGCACCTGTACAGCGGTTATGCGGTTCCGCCGAACTACGACTCGCTGATCGGCAAGCTGATCACTTACGGCGCCACCCGCGACGAAGCCATGGCACGCATGCGCAACGCCCTGGACGAAATCGTGGTTGACGGGATCAAGACCAATATCCCGCTGCACCGTGATCTGACCCGCGACGAAGGCTTCTGCAAAGGGGGCGTGAACATTCACTACCTCGAGCACAAGCTGGCTGGCGACAAGCACTAAGCTCAAGCCCGCACATGACAAGGCCGCCTTCGGGCGGCCTTGTTGTTTCTGGAGATTGCAAAAAAACCAGTGGGAGCGAGCTTGCTCGCGAAGGCGGCGCGTCGGTCAGCATCAAAGTGACTGGCAATCCGCTTTCGCGAGCAAGCTCGCTCCCACAAAAGCCTTGAGCTCGCGTAAACTTGCGCGCTTCTCGCAGGCCGCTAGGCTGCAATCAATCTTTTTCACAGGTGCCCGCCATGCCTTGGCTGCAAGTCCGTCTCGCCATCAGCCCAGAACAAGCCGAAACCTACGAAGACGCTTTCCTTGAAGTGGGCGCCGTTTCGGTGACCTTCATGGACGCCGAAGATCAGCCGATCTTCGAACCGGAACTCAATACCACCCCGCTGTGGGCGCACACCCACCTGCTGGCCCTGTTCGAGGGTGGCACCGAAGCCGCCCCGGTACTGGCCCATCTGGAACTGCTGACCGGCAGCCCGCTGCCCGAGCATCACAGCGAAGTCATCGAAGACCAGGACTGGGAACGCAGCTGGATGGATGGTTTCCAGCCGATGCAATTCGGCCAGCGCCTGTGGATCGTGCCGAGCTGGCACGCCGCGCCGCAGCCTGACGCGGTCAACCTGCTGCTGGATCCGGGCCTGGCGTTCGGCACCGGCACCCACCCGACCACCGCCCTGTGCCTGGAATGGCTGGACGGCCAGGATCTGAAAGACTGCAACGTGCTGGACTTCGGTTGCGGCTCGGGGATTCTGGCCATTGCCGCCCTGCTGCTCGGCGCGAAAGAAGCCGTCGGTACCGACATCGACGTGCAGGCGCTGGAAGCTTCCCGCGACAACGCCGGTCGCAACGGCATTGCCGACGATCTGTTCCCGCTGTATCTGCCGGAAGATCTGCCACAGGTCAAAGCCGATGTGCTGGTGGCCAACATTCTGGCCGGCCCGCTGGTTTCCCTGGCGCCGCAACTGTCTGGTCTGGTCAAGTCCGGTGGCCGTCTGGCGCTGTCCGGGATCCTCGCCGAACAGGGCGAAGAAGTCGCCGCCGCCTACGCGCAGGACTTCGATCTTGACCCGATCGCCAATCGTGATGGCTGGGTGCGCATCACTGGCCGTCGGCGCTAGAATGACCGCCTGCTCAATCCGGATCGCCGCATGACCGACAGCTTCGTCACCCAGTGCCCGCATTGCCAAACCAGTTTCCGCGTCAGCCACACTCAGTTGAGCGTGGCCCGCGGGGTGGTTCGTTGCGGCTCCTGCCTGCAAGTGTTCAACGCCGCCAAACAGCTGCTTGAGCAACGCGCAGGCAAGGAAGCAGTCACGCCGGTAGCGCCAGCCATTGTCGAACCGGCACCGGTTATCGAAGCGCCGGTCGTCGCCAGACAACCGGAGCCAATCGAAGCACCCGAACCTCGCGCCATCAGCCAGAAGCAGTGGAGCGCGGCCGAGCTCGATCTCGACAGCCTCGATCTGGACGAAGAACTGGCCCGCCTCGAGCAGCGGGAAATTCAGCCGACCACCGAATTCGGCCGTGCACGCGAGGAATCCCTCAGTGCTCGCCGCGACAGCCATGAGCCGGAAGACGAGCCGTGGTCAGGCAGCCTGTTCAGCGAACCGGCGGACGAGCGGACAATCGGGCCTGAACACACGGCCGAAACGGTCGATTTCGAACCGGTGAAACCGGAACGCACCGAGCCTTCGCTGTCGCTGGAACCGGTAGACCTCGACGACGAGCCTCCCATTCCGCAACTGCGCCTGCACGATCCGATCGATCCTTCCGCCCGCCATGAGCGCCTGTCGGCCAGCGATGACGTCGACGACGATCTGCCTGCAATCGAACCTCCACGCAAAAAGCGCGAACGTGACGAACCCGGCGTGCGCGCCGAGGTTCTGCAGGACCTGACCGACGATCCGTTGCAGCTGGACTGGCAAAAACGCCGCTCGCCCTGGGGCCGACGCCTGCTGTGGCTGGTGCTGGTGCTGCTCGCCGCCGCCGGTCTCGCCGGCCAGTACATCGCCTATCACTTCGACGAACTGGCCCGCCAGGACCAGTACCGCCCATGGTTCCAGCAACTGTGCCCGCAGATCGGCTGCACGGTGCCGTCCAAGGTCGATATCGCCAAGATCAAGAGCAGCAACCTGGTGGTGCGCAGCCACCCGGAATTCAGCGGCGCACTGGTGGTGGACGCGATCATTTACAACCGCGCCCCGTTCTCGCAACCGTTTCCGCTGCTGGAGTTGCGCTTTGCCGACCTCAACGGCCACCTGATCGCCAGTCGCCGATTCAAACCCGGTGAATACCTCAACGGCGATCTCGAGGGCATGGCGGAAATGCCGCCGCAGACTCCCATCCACATCGCTCTGGACATCCTCGATCCGGGACCGAAAGCGGTGAACTACAGTCTGAGTTTCCACTCCCCCGAGTGAAACACTTCACCGCTCCAGGATTGACGGCAGTTTTCTGACTTTGCCCTGCGCGACCAAACCGCAGGCAATAACGAAATGACTGTTCAGATTTTGTTCAATTCAGCCTTTATCCAGTCATCGAGAGCGGGTATCATGCCAACCCTTTTTCGAACTCTCATGATCCGGCCCCACTTCAGGGAAGTCCTATGTCGGCGGTACGCATCGGCCCATATACATTGCAGAACGGCTTGATCCTCGCCCCCATGGCGGGTGTCACCGACCAGCCCTTTCGTCAGTTGTGCAAGCGATTGGGCGCAGGGCTTGTAGTCTCGGAAATGGTCACCAGCGACATGAGCCTGTGGAACACCCGCAAGTCGCGCATGCGCATGATCCACGAAGGCGATCCCGAGCCACGCTCGGTACAGATTGCCGGTGGCGACGCGCAGATGCTGGCGGATGCGGCCCGGGCCAACGTCGAGCTGGGCGCACAGATTATCGACATCAACATGGGTTGCCCGGCGAAGAAGGTCTGCAACAAGGCTGCCGGCTCCGCGTTGTTGAAGGATGAAGCACTGGTTACCGAGATCCTGCATGCCGTGGTGGCTGCGGTTGATGTGCCGGTAACCCTGAAGATCCGCACCGGATGGGATCGCGACAACAAGAACGGCCTGACGGTGGCGAAGATCGCCGAGCAGGCCGGGATCACGGCGCTGGCGGTGCATGGCCGCACCCGCGCCGACCTGTACACCGGCGAAGCCGAGTACGACACCATTGCCGCGATCAAGCAGGCGGTGTCGATTCCGGTCTTTGCCAACGGCGACATCGTATCGCCGGAAAAGGCCCGCTACGTGCTCGACGCGACCGGTGCCGATGGCCTGTTGATCGGCCGGGCCGCCCAGGGGCGGCCGTGGATTTTTCGTGAGATCGAACACTTCCTGCGTACCGGCGAAAAACTGCCGGCGCCGGAGCTGTCCGAGGTGGAACGCATTCTGCTTGAGCATCTGGCTGCCCTCCACGCCTTTTATGGGGACGTGATGGGCGTACGCATTGCCCGAAAGCATGTGGGCTGGTATCTCGCAACCTTGCCGGGCGCCAAGGAGTTTCGCGCCCGTTTCAATCGTTTGGATGGTACGGAAACACAATGCGCCAACGTTCGGGAGTTCTTCGCCGAACGTTACAAGAGCCTGACAGGGGACGGAGAAGGGGTGGCCGCATGACGATGATGACCGAGACTTTAGTGAGTGGAACAACACCCGTGAGCGACAACGTGAATTTGAAACAGCACCTCAATACCCCGAGCGAAGAAGGCCAGACCCTTCGCGGGAGTGTCGAGAAGGCGCTGCACAATTATTTCGCCCACCTTGAGGGCGCAGCCGTCACGGACGTGTACAACCTGGTGCTCTCCGAAGTCGAGGCTCCCCTGCTCGAAAGCGTGATGAACTACGTCAAGGGCAACCAGACCAAGGCCAGCGAGCTGCTCGGACTCAACCGCGGCACGCTGCGCAAGAAACTCAAGCAGTACGATCTGCTGTAAGCATTCAATCCAACCAGAAAGGCGCCCGCGTAAAACCGGTCGCCTTTTTTGCTGACTTCCCTTGCTTTTGATGGAAATTGAGATGACCGACCAGACTACCCGCCTGCCGATCCGCCGCGCCTTGATCAGTGTTTCCGACAAGACCGGGATCCTCGAATTCGCCAGGGAGCTGGAAGCCCTGGGCGTGGAAATCCTTTCCACCGGCGGGACCTTCAAACTGCTGCAGGACAACGGCGTGGCCGCAGTGGAAGTCGCGGATTACACCGGTTTCGCAGAAATGATGGACGGTCGGGTGAAAACCCTGCACCCGAAAATCCACGGCGGGATCCTCGGTCGTCGCGGTATCGATGACGCCATCATGAACGAGCACGGTATCAAGCCGATCGATCTGGTAGCGGTCAACCTGTATCCGTTCGAAGCCACCATCAGCAAGCCAGGCTGCGACCTGCCGACCGCCATCGAGAACATCGACATCGGCGGCCCGACCATGGTCCGTTCGGCGGCGAAAAACCATAAAGACGTGGCCATCGTGGTGAATGCCAGCGATTACGCCAACGTCCTGGAGAACCTCAAGGCCGGCGGCCTGACCTACGCTCAGCGTTTCGACCTGATGCTCAAGGCGTTCGAACACACCGCCGCCTACGACGGCATGATCGCCAACTACATGGGCACCGTGAACCAGGCTGCCGAAACCCTCAGCACCGAAGGCCGCAGCGAATTCCCGCGCACCTTCAACAGCCAGTTCATCAAGGCCCAGGAAATGCGCTACGGCGAGAACCCGCATCAGAGCGCGGCGTTCTACGTTGAAGCCAAGCCTGCCGAAGTCGGCATCGCCACCGCCACCCAGCTGCAAGGCAAGGAGCTGTCGTACAACAACGTGGCCGACACCGACGCCGCGCTGGAATGCGTGAAGAGCTTCGTCAAACCGGCCTGCGTGATCGTCAAGCACGCCAACCCGTGCGGCGTGGCCGTGAGCCCGGACGCCGAAGGCGGCATCCGTCAGGCCTACGAACTGGCCTACGCCACCGACACCGAGTCGGCATTCGGCGGCATCATCGCCTTCAACCGTGAACTGGATGCCGAGACCGCCAAGGCGATCGTCGAGCGTCAGTTCGTCGAAGTGATCATCGCCCCGAGCGTCAGCGCAGAAGCCCGCGCCATCGTTGCTGCCAAGGCCAATGTGCGCCTGCTGGCCTGCGGCGAGTGGTCGGCGGATCGCGTTCCGGCCTGGGACTACAAGCGCGTCAACGGTGGCCTGCTGGTACAGAGCCGCGACATCGGCATGATCGGCGCCGACGACCTGAAAGTGGTGACCAAGCGCGCCCCGACCGAACAGGAAGTCCACGATCTGATCTTCGCCTGGAAAGTGGCCAAGTTCGTCAAATCCAACGCCATCGTCTACGCCAAGAACCGTCAGACCATCGGTGTCGGCGCCGGCCAGATGAGCCGCGTGAACTCGGCGCGTATCGCTGCAATCAAGGCTGAACACGCCGGTCTGCAGGTCGCAGGCTCCGTGATGGCATCCGATGCGTTCTTCCCGTTCCGCGACGGTCTGGACAATGCGGCCAAGGTCGGCATCACTGCGGTGATCCAGCCGGGTGGTTCGATGCGTGATGCTGAGGTGATTGCTGCTGCCGACGAGGCTGGCATCGCGATGGTGTTCACCGGCATGCGTCATTTCCGTCACTAAGTACACGATCCACTGTGAGAGCGGGCTTGCCCGCGAAGGCGGCGGCACATTCACTTCAGATGTGACTGACACAACCGCTTTCGCGAGCAAGCTCGCTCCCACAGAAAAGCGCCCCAGCGGCGCTCAACAGAATTAGCGTCATCCGAGGTTTTTGAAATGAATGTTTTGATCATTGGCAGCGGTGGCCGCGAACACGCCCTGGCCTGGAAAGTGGCTCAGGATCCGCGTGTGCAGAAGGTTTTCGTCGCCCCGGGCAACGCCGGTACCGCGATTGAAGCCAAGTGCGAAAACGTCGCCATCGACGTGCTGGCCCTCGAGCAACTGGCCGACTTCGCCGAGAAGAACGTCTCCCTGACCATCGTCGGCCCGGAAGTACCGCTGGTTGCCGGCGTCGTCGATCTGTTCCGCTCCCGTGGCCTGGACTGCTTCGGTCCGACCGCCGGTGCCGCGCAGCTGGAAGGCTCGAAAGCCTTCACCAAGGACTTCCTGGCTCGCCACAAGATCCCGACCGCCGACTACCAGAACTTCACCGAGATCGAGCCTGCCCTGGCTTATCTGCGTGAAAAAGGCGCGCCGATCGTGATCAAGGCCGACGGCCTGGCCGCCGGCAAAGGCGTGATCGTCGCCATGACCCTGGCCGAAGCCGAAGACGCCGTGCGCGACATGCTCGCCGGCAATGCTTTCGGCGACGCCGGTTCCCGCGTCGTGATCGAAGAATTCCTCGACGGTGAAGAAGCCAGCTTCATCGTCATGGTCGACGGCAAGAACGTTCTGCCGATGGCCACCAGCCAGGACCACAAACGCGTCGGCGACGGCGACAGCGGCCCGAACACCGGCGGCATGGGTGCCTACTCCCCGGCTCCGGTGGTTACCGCCGACGTTCACCAGCGCGTGATGGACCAGGTGATCTGGCCGACCGTGCGCGGCATGGCCGAAGAAGGGAATGTCTACACCGGTTTCCTGTACGCCGGTCTGATGATCGACAAGGCCGGCAATCCGAAGGTCATCGAGTTCAACTGCCGTTTCGGCGATCCGGAAACCCAACCGGTGATGCTGCGCCTGCAGTCGAGCCTCGTGCTGCTGGTCGAAGCGGCCCTGGCCCAGGCCCTGGATAAAGTCGAAGCGCAGTGGGATCCACGTCCGAGCGTCGGCATCGTGCTGGCGGCCGGCGGTTACCCGGGCGACTACGCCAAGGGCGCGCCGATCAACGGTCTGGACGCAGCAGCGAGCCTGGAAGGCAAGGTCTTCCACGCCGGCACCGCGCTCAAGGACGGCAACGTCGTGACAGCCGGTGGTCGGGTGCTCTGCGCTACCGCCATGGGCGCCAGCGTGAGTGCTGCCCAGGAGCAGGCCTACAAGCTGGCCAAGGCCATCGACTGGGAAGGCTGCTTCTACCGCACCGACATCGGCTACCGTGCCATTGCCCGTGAACGCGGCGAAAACCGGTAATAAGCTACGCTGTGTTTCCGGCAAGGGCCCTTGGTCCTTGCCGGACTGTTCCGACGCTGCGCATCGTTATATTCTGGCATCAACCTACGAAGGGATTTCGCCGTGCGCTGGCTCAGGATTGCCATAGGTTTCACCGTCACACTGTTGACCTTGCTCTGCATGCTTCCGGCCCAGGCCGCGCAAGGCAGTGGCTGGTCGGTATTGCTCGACGATCAGGGCAACCTCCAGCTGAGCGACATCCGCTCCGCCCGCTACACCAATCAATTCAGCCCCATCGAGCTTGACCGCCTCACCGCGGCCGAGCCCGACGGCGCGTTGTGGCTGCGCTTCAGACTGGCGCCCGGCAAGCACGAACAAGTGCTGCGGATCTTCGCTCCCGACCTGTCACACCTCAACCTGTACGTGCTCGATGGCGACCGGCTGATCGAACAGCGGGAAACCGGCACCACGCAGGCTCAGGTCGAACGGCCGCTGCCCAGCAGCGACTTCCTGTTGCCGTTGCCGCAAAGTGACAAGTCCCTCGACGTCTACCTGCGACTGGTCTCCGACCACCAGTTGCGTCCGTACATCACCCTGCAATCGGCGGTGATGGGCGCGGCCAACCATAACCAGACGCTGATCTACGGTTTGCTGTTCGGCTGTCTCGCCATGCTGATCCTGCACAACCTGATCCGCTACGCCTACACCCGCTCGCGCAGCAGCCTGTGGCTGGCGGTGTGTGAAGGCCTGCTGAGCCTGAGCCTGTTGCTGTTGCTCAACCTCGCCGGCCCCTGGCTGCCGAACTGGCATGCAATCCAGACCCCTGGCGCCTACCTGGCCCTGCTGCTGACCGCGCCCGCCGGCCTGATGTTCGCCTACCGCTTCTTTGCCCCGCTCGGCCCTCATCCGCTGAACAAGCTGCTGCTGGGCGACATCCTGTTCATCGTGATCTGCAGCCTGCTGCTGTTGTTCGTCAACACCCTGCCGCTGAACATCATCACCTACGCGCTGGTGGCTCTGGCCGGGCTGAGCATGTTGCTGGTGGCGTTCTATCACTGGCAGAAAGGTTACCGCCCTGCCCGCTTGTTCGTTGCCGCGATGGTGGTGTTCAACATCGGCACGCTGATCATCCTCCCGGCCTTGCTGGGGCTGACCCTGGTGGCGCCGCAAGGCCTGATCATGACCCTGATGGGTTTCATCTGCATCAGTGGCCTGCTGATGAGCATCGCCCTCGGCGAGCGCCAGCGCAGCATCACCGAAAGCCGTTTCAGCATCAGCCGCGACCTTGCCGCGAGCAATGCAGAGATCAATGCCAAGGCCGAGTTCCTGGCCAAGATCAGCCACGAGATCCGCACCCCGATGAACGGCGTGCTGGGCATGACCGAACTGCTGCTCGGCACACCGCTGTCGGTCAAGCAGCGCGACTACGTGCAGACCATTCACAGCGCCGGCAACGAACTGCTGACCCTGATCAACGAGATCCTCGACATCTCCCGGCTCGAGTCCGGGCAGATCGAACTGGACGACGTGCAGTTCGACCTCAATGCGTTGATCGACGACTGCCTGAGCATCTACCGCGCCAAGGCCGAGCAGCAGAACGTCGAGCTGATCAGTTTCATCCAGCCGCAAGTGCCACGGGTCATCAGCGGTGACCCGACCCGTCTGCGCCAGACGCTGCTGAGCCTGCTGGAAAACGCCCTGAAGAAAACCGAAGAAGGCGAAGTGCTGGTGGTGGTCGCCCTCGATGAGCGCAGCACCAAACCGCGCCTGCGCATTGCCGTGCAGGACAGCGGCCAGCCGATGGACCAGGAAGAACGCGACGCGCTGATGCACGCCGAGCTGCACAGCAAGCACTTCCTGTCGGCCAACCGGTTGGGCGGCAACCTCGGGCTGGTAATCGCACGGCAACTGATTCGTCTGATGCAGGGCGAGTTCGGTATCAAGAGCGGCGCCACCCAGGGCAGCACGCTGTGGCTGACCCTGCCGCTGGACCCTGACCGCCTGGAGCATCCGACCTCCGATCTCGACAGTCCGCTACAGGGCGCGCGGGTATTGGTGGTCGACGACAACGACACCTGCCGCAAAGTGCTGGTGCAACAGTGCAGCGCCTGGGGCCTGAACGTCAGTGCGGTGCCGTCAGGCAAGGAAGCGCTGGCCCTGCTGCGCACCAAGGCGCACTTGCGTGATTACTTCGACGTAGTCCTGCTGGACCAGAACATGCCCGGCATGACCGGCATGCAACTGGCGGCCAAGATCAAGGAAGACCCGAGCCTGAACCACGACATCCTGCTGATCATGCTCACCGGCATCAGCAATGCGCCGAGCAAGATCATCGCGCGCAATTCGGGGATCAAACGCATCCTGGCCAAACCGGTGGCCGGCTACACCCTCAAGACCACGCTGGCCGACGAGTTGAACCAGCGCAACCGCGGTCAGGCAGTGTTCCAGCCACAACCGACTGGCCCGGCCACAGCCGTCAAGGTCCCGAGCGATTTCCGCATTCTGGTCGCCGAAGACAACACGATTTCCACCAAAGTGATTCGCGGCATGCTCGGCAAGCTCAACCTGCAGCCGGACACCGCCAGCAATGGCGAAGAAGCCTTGCAGGCCATGAAGGCCCAGCGCTACGACCTCGTGCTGATGGATTGCGAAATGCCGATCCTCGACGGTTTTTCCGCCACCCAGCAACTGCGGGCCTGGGAAGTCGGCAATCAGCGCATCCGTACGCCGATCGTCGCACTGACCGCGCACATCCTCGCCGAACACAAGGAGCGTGCGCGCCAGGCCGGCATGGACGGGCACATGGCCAAACCGGTGGAACTGTCGCAACTGCGCGAGCTGATCGAGCACTGGGTGGCCCAGCGTGATCAACAGAACCGGACGGCCTCCACAATGTGAATGCCTCCGGTCCGGCGCTCGGTCAGATGTCCAGGGCACTCAAATAATTCAGGGACTGTTTGATCACCGAGCGTTTCACCGTCTCCCTGTATTCACCGTAATGAAGCGTGTTGAACGTGATCGTCGTGATCTGTTCGGTACTTTTCTGTTCAAGCGATTCATTTTTAGTGAACAGGTAACGAGTGACATTTTTCAGCATCGAAAACCTGCGGTAATAGATCGCCATATCCACTTTGTGCTGACCATTCCTTACACAAGGAATCATCTGAAAGTGAGCTGTCTCCCCGCTCAGACTTATGGACTCGAATACTTTGAGGGCCTGCGCATTCCGCTCCAATGATGTCAGGGCATTGCTGACGGACGTGGAGAACCTTTCACCGATGGTGTCCCGGATACGCTGTAGCGCCTTGTTCCCCATTGGCGCGGCAGGTGAAGGCGATATCGCTTGAGGCGTGGGAACATCCCACCCCAGAAAACGCAGCTGATTACAGTAGTAATTGAACCAGTCTCCCGATAATCCGTCGCTGATAGCAGCCCGGGTGGCTCTTTGCGCAAAAGCCGTGCTCATGTATATGTCTTCCCGATGAGATGCAGGCAAGTCGCTGGCGAACGATACGAGACTTCCCCCAACGACCGCTGCCGGTGGTGCGATTAGCTCCGTCATGAGCTGACCTCCAGGTGTTTTCCGGCATCACCACCCTGATTGTTCAGGCTCAGCAAGGCGACATTGTCCTTGATGCGGTCCTTGACCTTCAGCGCGATTTTGTCCCGCAGCGGGGCATAGACCACTTCCGAGAGGTACGCCCGGGCATATCGCCGACTGACGGGACCCTGTACATCCTCGCCCCAATAAAGGTGTGCCAGAGGATTGGCACTCAGCGACTGGCGGGTTTTGATCTCGATGCACACGCTGCTGAACGAAGTCGGCGCTGACGCCACGATCACCAGCATACGAACATCCATCTCAGTTACCACCGGTAGCTCGGCAGACTGCTTTTTTCCCACGCTTTGCATATGGTTGCGTAACAGATCGAGCGCCGGATCGATGCCCGATTCGTTGACAATCGATGACAACGCATCAGCCGTCATCCGCCCCTCATCAGCCCCTACTCTGGACATTGATTCAACGGCCCACTCGACCGCCGTATCGACACTCTCGGCAGGGACAACCAGATCTTCACGCGCCTTGCCGCGCCACATCCAGATCCCGTCCAGAACTTTCATGTAAAAGTCATACCAGTTCACATCCGATTCTGATTCCGTTTGTTTATCAGCGGCCAACTGTGCATACAACACCGTATTAACCAAATCATCATAACGGGTCAGGCCCCTGGATTCCGGAATGATCAGAACCGCCCCTCTAACGATCAACACCGAGTAATCAAATCCCATATCGACGCCTCCACGCGTAGAAGAACAGCCGCGATAACGACTGTTCTTCCAGGCATTCATCAAATATCGTAATCGAGTTTGTCAGCCGAGTATTTAATAAGTGCATCCGCTATCTTTTTACGAGTAGCCTCAGCCAGCAGGTCATTCCTTTCGAACGCTGTTTCGCCGCGATACATATTTACATTACGAACATCCGTATCGACAAACATGACTTTGGTCGATGAGTTCCGTCGTGTAAACCTTACTGCGCCAATGCCAAATACAGCCACACCGTTAATTTCGGTACACGAACCGACAGTGACGCCACCCACACCTTGTTTGAGCAAGTTACGCTCATAGAGCGTCAAGGCGGTATCGCGCTTCTGCAAGGCGGCAATCGCATCACCCGCGGTTTTCAGCATCAATGCCGTAGCCGGGCCTGGCACAGCAAGACCTGTGACTACCGAAGCAAGGATTTCCAGCACCAGTTTGTCCATGCGGACGGAAGTTCCCGATACTTCCAGATCGTTGTAATACCGGCTGATGGGTGTCCAGCCCGTGTTGGTCATCACTTCGCGGAACAGTTCGTACCATTCCCTGCCCTGGTGTTCGTTAGGAAACTGTTTGTTTGCCACCAAAGTCGCATAGTGAAAAGCATTCTGTGCATCACTGCGGTTAACACCGCTAAGGTTTCCGCTGAAACTTATAATACCTTCCCCGACAATCGAGCCTTTCGACGGAACTTCAACTTCATCGCCTGCCGCAAAAACACTGCGCGACCGGAAAGCCATAACAGGCTCGCCAATATCGTACTTATCCAGAGCTTCCAGGCAGGAGGCAATATAACTCTCATTGAAAATATGTTTCACGTTATCTTCCTTATAAAATTATGAACAGGCCCATCATGAACCTGGCGAGACAAACAATAATCAAATAACGCCGCACCCCACAAATCAAAACATGTAACATCATCCACAGCATTACTTGCACACATTTACCAGCCAGACAAAAACTGCGCACGCACTAGTTACACATAACAACTTCATGCTCTTTTTAAATTCGACACCCACAGACAATGGGTCGACTGATAGACTTCGACTCACCCTCTCTGGATGCGAGCCAAAACCATGCTCCATGCTTTGTTCAGCGTTTACCTGAAGATGCTGGTGCTCTACAGCCCGTTCTTCGTGTTGTCGTGTTTTATCAGTCTGACTCGTGGCTATTCGCGCAAGGAGCAACGGCGCCTGGCGTGGAAAGTGGCAATCGCCACGCTGGTTTCCAGTGTGTTGCTGTATTTGTTCGGGCGAATCATTTTCGATGTGTTCGGCATCACGGTGGATGCGTTCCGCATCGGGGCCGGCAGCGTATTGTTCATATCGGCGCTGGGCATGGCGCAGGGCAAGCCGGCTGTGCAGGCCGACAATGTGCAGCAGGACGTGACCATCGTCCCGCTGACCATTCCGCTGACCGTCGGGCCGGGCACGATCGGTGCCTTACTGGTGATGGGTGTCAGTCAGCCGCATTGGGACGACAAGCTGGTCGCGATCATGAGCATCATCCTGGCCAGCTTCACTGTCGGAGTGGTGCTGTATCTGTCCAACCGGATCGAGCGGATTCTTGGCGATCAGGGGTTGCAGATCGTCAGCCGGCTCATGGGATTGTTTGTCTGTGCACTGGCTGCGCAGATCATCTTTACCGGGGTGAAGGGTTATCTTGGCTGACCCGACACCCATGAAATGAAAAAGCGGCTCCGAAGAGCCGCTTTTTCATGTCTCAGGTATTGGGTTTATCGCCATACCAGCGTGGCGTGTAAACCCAGTCACCACCGGTAGCCCGTGGGAAAGTGCAGGTCGTGGAGGATCCCACCAGCACCATGGTGCGCATGTCCACCTGATCCGGCGTCAATAAGCCAAGTGTCGTCACCCGCAGCGTCTGCCCCGGACGACCGATATCACGCCCCAGCACCACCGGTGTTTGCGGCGCACGATGCTGCGCGACGATTTCCAGCGCGCGCCCCAGTTGCCACGGGCGGGCGCGGGAAATCGGGTTGTAGAACGCCAATGCCAGATCGGCCTCGGCAGCGAGATCCAGACGTTTTTCGATGATCGACCACGGCTTGAGGTTGTCCGACAGAGACATGACGCAGAAGTCATGGCCCAGCGGCGCACCGGCCTGAGCGGCGGTGGCCAGCGAGGCGGACACACCCGGCAGGATTTCCAGGTCCACGCTGTGCCACGCCGGATCCGTCGACTCGTGCAACGCTTCGAGTACCGCCGCCGCCATGGCGAAAACACCCGGATCGCCCGACGAAACCACGATCACCGAACGGCCCTGAGCAGCCAGCCTGAAGGCATGACGGGCGCGCTGCATTTCTTCGCGGTTATCGGTGCAGTGCTGCACCTGATCGTCGCGGAACGGGCCGGCCATGCGCACATAGGTTTCGTAGCCGAGAACGTCGGTGGCCCGAGCGAGTTCGGCTTTCACCGCCGGCACCATCAGCTCCGCCGCACCAGGGCCGAGGCCGATGACAGCCAGGCGACCGCGCGCACGACCAACCTGTGAAACATCCAACGGTTGTTCGGCCACAGCGATGGCAATGTCGTAGGAGGTTGTGATGATTCGAGCGTGAGAGACTGCATCGCGAGCCAGCTCACCGATGTCATTCGCCGGCGCGACAAAGCGCAACGGCACTGCCAGTTCAAGCGCCGCTTCACGCAGTGCCGGACTGGCCATCTGAACATCGGCCGCCACCAGACAGGCCAGCGATTGAATCGCCACACCGGCCTGCTGCAACGCATCGCGAATCGTACCTGGCAGATCGGGCACGTCTAAACCGACCGCCACCGCCACGCTGCGCGGATAAATCAACAACTCACTGGCGCTCGCCACGCGGGCATCGCTGCCGACATGAATCGAGCGCTGTGCCTGTGGATCTTCCGGCAGCTGCGCCTGCTCAAGCCACGGCGCCTCGCCATCAATGCGCACGCTGTGGCCGGCGAGCAAGTCGGAGACAAAGCGTTTGCCCTGCTCCAGATCGCCGAGGGCATAACCGCCGGGTGGATTGAGCAGGCAGGTGCCGAAACGCAGTTCGCCGCTGGTGGTGATCGCCGCCGCCACTTCAAGCGCAGCGGCGAGCTCGCGGGCCATGACGTTCACCCCGCCGAGGCCGCCGAGCAGCGGCACCACGGCGCTGCCGTCTTCAGCCACGGCGAGCACCGGCGGCTCGACGCCTTTCTCCAGCAGCAGTGGCGCCAGTGTGCGGATGACGATGCCGGCCGCGCACAAGGCAATGATCGGTGTGTCCTGCCGATACAGCTCGCGCAGGGTTGCGCCGAATTCGCTGTAAGTCAGGTCGGCGTCTTCGACGCGCCCGGCGAGGCCATGAATCTGCGCGCCCGGATAAACCTGCTGAAGACGACGGGCCGTGCCCAGCGCGCCCTGGCCGAGAATGACGATGGCCGGTGTGGAATGGGTCATCAGCCTTGCCACCGTTCGCCAGGAACAATGATCAGCGAGAAGTACGGCGACGACATCGGCTCGACCTCATCCAGCGGCACGATCTTCTGGTTGGCCATGGTCGCGCGCTCGACGTACAGCGCGCGCTCGGCCAGGCCCAACTCACCCAACACCTCACGCACTTTCGGAAAGTTGCGCCCCAGCTTCATGATCACCGCCGCGTCGGCATCTGCCAGACGGCGCTTGAGTTCATCGTGAGGCAGCACGCCGGACAGCACCGACAGGCTCTGATTGCGATACACCAGCGGCGCGCCCAGTACCGAAGCACCACCGAGCATCGAGCAGACGCCCGGCACCACTTCGGCTTCGTAACGGCTGGCGAGGCGATCATGCAGGTACATGTAGGAGCCGTAGAAGAACGGGTCACCTTCGCAGATCACCGCCACGTCGCGACCGGCATCCAGATGCGCAGCCACTTCCTCGGCAGCGTCATCGTAGAAATCGCTGATCACTTGCTCGTAGGACAGCGGCGCCGGCAGCACTTCGGTGGTCACCGGGTACACCAGCGGCAGCAGGTTCTGCGCGTCCTGCAGGTGCGCTTCGATGATGCCGAATGCGTTGCCCTTCTTGCCCTTGGCTACGAAATACGCCACCACCGGCGATTCGCGCAGCAGGCGCAGGGCCTTGACGGTAATCAGTTCCGGATCACCGGGGCCGACGCCCAGGCCAATCAAACGTCCTTTAGCCTGCATCATTCGATCTCCGTGGCGAGGGCATTGACCGCAGCGGCGGCCATGGCGCTGCCGCCGAGGCGACCCTGCATGATCACGAACGGCACGCCACGGCTGTTGGCGGCCAGTTCGGCCTTGGATTCGGCAGCACCGACGAAGCCCACCGGGAAGCCGAGGATCAGCGCCGGTTTCGGGGCGCCGGCGTCGAGCATTTCCAGCAGATAGAACAGCGCGGTCGGTGCATTGCCGATCACCACCACGCTGCCTTCCAGATGTGGGCGCCACAGTTCCAGCGCTGCTGCCGAGCGAGTATTGCCCAGCTCGCGCGCAAGCTCCGGCACGCTGTCGTCGCGCAGGGTGCAGATCACCTCGTTGTTGGCCGGCAGGCGCGCACGGGTCACGCCTTCGGAAACCATCCGCGCATCGCACAGAATCGGCGCACCGGCAGCCAGCGCATCGCGCCCGGCCTTGCCCGCGCCTTCGGAAAATTGCAGCCCGTCGATGGCCTCGACCATGCCGCAGGCGTGAATCACCCGCACAGCGAGTTTTTCCAGGTCGGCCGGGATGCGCGCGAGGTTGGCCTCGCTGCGAATGATCGCGAAGGAGTTGCGATAGATCTCCTGACCGTCGCGGATGTAATCAAGCATCAAGGGGGCTCCGTGAGCGGGCGGCGAGCAGGGTCGCGGCCGCTTCGATAGTAAGGTTGTGAGTGTGCAGCGCGCCGAAACCGGGCTGTGCTGCATCGCGAAAATAGAGATCGTAGTGACCGGGGCCGACTGCCAGCAGAGTGACTGCTGAACGGTGCGCGGCGGCGCAGGAACGCGGGCAGCCCGACAGGTGCACATCCACGGCGTGTGGCAACAGCGTAGCCAGAACGCGGGCATCGTGTTTGGTATCGGCCAGGCCTTTGCCGCAACCGTTGGAGCCGGTGCAGGCGATCAGGTGGGACAGAGGATCTTCGGTTCGGGTCAGCAGGTTCAGATTGCTCAACTCGTCGAGCACTTGAACCGCATCGGCTTCCCGCACATAGGGCAGTAACATACTTTGCCATGGGGTGAAACGCAGGCTGCCGTCGCCAAAGGTTCTGGCCAGTTGTGCGACGCCACACAGCATGGCCGGATCGAGACGACCGAGCACTGGTGCGGCACCGATATACACCTGACCAATCGATTGCTGAGGATGAACGCCGAGGTGCAAGCCTTCCTCCGCGGCTTCACGCTGCCAGTCGCCGACGCTTTGCAGATTGATCCGCTGACCGAGCTTTTCCAGGAACACCGCCGCCGGGCATTCATCCAGCAGATGACGCATTCGCGTCTGCTCCGGTCGGGCCAGTTCGAGGAACAATTCCAGCACCGCGACCACCAGCGCATGTCCGTCCGCAAGCGCCACAGCGGCCAGCGGTCGATCCGTCGGACAACCCGCCAGACCGAACGCCAACAACGTGTTTTCACCGTTTCTGAATGCCGACAACCACAGGTCATGGGGATGTTCGAGCATCGCCAGCGCTTCACCGCCATCCAGTTGCACGGCGAACTTGGCGCTCAGTTCATGGAAGCGCGGATGGCTTTGCAGGGTCTCGAGGATCTGCCCGGCCAATGGACGGGTATCGAAGCGCATCTGTCGGTCGATGCCGGCAGCCGGGCTGAGCATCAGGTTGCGCACGTCGTCGCCCGCTGCGGTTCGCGGCCCGAGACCGGCGGCCAGCAGGCTGTCGATCAGCGCAGCGGACTGGTCGCCGATGCCGCGGATCTGCAGATTGCCCCGGTTGGTCGCCTCGATCACTCCACCCGCAAACCGCTCGGCGGCATTGGCCACCGCATCGGCCTGATCGGCCGTGATCGAACCGCCATCGAGCTTGATCCGGCAGATCCCGCCATCCAGCGCCTGGACGATACGCAGCAACCCCGGACAGGCCGAGGGGCGTATGGCGTTGGACATCAAGCGTTCGTTCAAGGGCTGGCAGCTCTGTGGGAAAGGCGCTTCGCGGGCGAAGGCGCGGTATTATGCCTGCTTTGTCCGACGGCATGAAAAGTCTGCCCGTCGGAACGACGCGTTTGCGGACACTTTTTTGAGGGGCTACAGATGTCACCCTGGCTGACAGTAGTAGGAATCGGTGAAGACGGCTTCAAGGGCCTGGGCAAGAATGCCCGGCGCGCCCTGATGGGCGCTTCGCGGATCATCGGCGGTCAGCGTCAGCTTGATCTGTTACCGGTGTGCATCCGTGGCGAGCGCCAGTTGTGGCCGAGCCCGTTTTCCCTGGCCCCGGTTCTCGAGCGCCGTGGCGAAGCGGTGTGTGTGCTGGCCAGCGGTGATCCGATGTTCTACGGCGTTGGCGCAAGCCTGGCGCGGCAGGTTCCGGACAGCGAAATGCTGGTGCTGCCGGCGCCGTCCTCATGTTCGCTGGCGGCCGCCCGGCTGGGATGGCCGTTGCAGGAGGTCAGCATCCTTTCGCTGGTTGCTCGCCCGCTTGCGGCCCTCAATGGTCAGCTGTCCAGCGGCGTGCGCCTGTTGCTGCTGAGCAATGACGGTCAAAGCCCGGCGGCTGTTGCCGCGTTACTGCGTGAGCGCGGATTCGGCGCCAGTCGCCTGAGCGTTCTGGAGCATCTGGGTGGCAGCGCCGAATGCCGGATCGATGGCACCGCCAACGACTGGAACGATCCGGTCATTGCCGATCTCAACGTGATCGCCATCGAGTGCCTCGCCGATCCGCAGACCCCACGCCTGTCGCGCCTGGCCGGCCTGCCGGACTCGGCCTTCAAACATGACGGGCAATTGACCAAACGCGACGTGCGCGCCATCACCCTTGCCCGCCTCGCGCCGACGCCGGGCGAACTGCTGTGGGACGTCGGCGCCGGCAGCGGTTCGATCGGCATCGAGTGGATGCGCGCGCACCCTAGCTGCCGCGCGCTAGCCATCGAGGCCGACGATGGTCGCCAGCAACTGATCGAACACAACCGCGATGCACTGGGTGTTCCCGGCCTGCAACTGATTCGCGGCAGCGCACCCCAGGCCCTCGCAGGGCTGGAGCGTCCGGACGCGATTTTCATCGGTGGCGGCGTGACCCGTGAAGGCGTGCTGGAAACCTGCTGGGAACAACTCAAACCCGGCGGCCGACTGGTGGCCAACGCCGTAACCCTGCAAAGCGAAATGACCTTGATGAGCTGGCGCGAACGCCACGGCGGCGAACTGACCCGCATCCACATCGCCCAGGCGCAGCCGCTGGGCGAGTTCGACACCTGGCGCCAGGCCTTGCCGATCACCCTGCTCGATCTGGTCAAACCCCTTGATGCGTGACGAAACCGCCGAACAACCCGCGCCCCTGCGCAGCGGCCTGACCACCGGCAGCTGCGCCACGGCCACCAGCCTCGCCGCCGCGCGCCTGCTGCTCGGCGGAGTGGTGGCGGATGCCGTGCAGATCGTGCTGCCCAAGGGCAAGCAGGTGCAGATGCGCCTGGAGTTCTGTCGGCTGACCGAGAACGGCGCCGAAGCCGGAACGATCAAGGACGCCGGTGACGACCCGGACGTGACACACGGCGCCCTGCTCTACTCCCGCGTGCAACTGATGGCCGAGCCGGGCATCCGCTTCATCGCCGGCAAAGGCGTCGGCACCGTGACCCGACCGGGGCTGGTGCTGGGCGTCGGCGAGCCGGCGATCAACCCGGTGCCGCGCAAGATGATCAGCGATCACCTGACGCTGCTCGCCGAAGAAACCGGCTATCGCGGCGGCTTCGAGGTGACGGTGAACGTCGAGGGCGGCGAAGCCCTGGCATTGAAAACCATGAACCCGCGCCTGGGCATTCTCGGCGGCCTGTCGATCCTCGGCACCAGTGGCATCGTCCGGCCGTTTTCCTGCGCGGCGTACATCGCCTCGATCCATCAAGGCATCGACGTG
The DNA here is from genome assembly GCF_002112345.1 of Pseudomonas sp. R43(2017). Classification (NCBI taxonomy): domain Bacteria; kingdom Pseudomonadati; phylum Pseudomonadota; class Gammaproteobacteria; order Pseudomonadales; family Pseudomonadaceae; genus Pseudomonas; species Pseudomonas sp. R43(2017). The sequence continues at coordinate 568,003 of NZ_NEHJ01000005.1, read as the reverse complement.
GCGAAAACCAACGGCTACCTGCACATCGCCGCCTGCACCGGCAATGCCAGCGAAGACACCATGCGCCAGGTCTACGACCTGCCGGAAATCGCCCTGATCGAAATGGGCGACTTTGTCGGCGCCGTGCTCAAGCACCTGCGCAAAGTGCCTGTGGATAAACTCAGCCTGTGCGGCGGCTTCGGCAAGATCAGCAAACTGGCGGCCGGGCACATGGATTTGCACTCGCGCCATTCGAGCATCGACCTGCCGCAACTGGCCGAATGGGCGGCGGCGATTGGCGCCGATGACACCTTGCAGCAAGCCATCCGCGAGGCGAACACCAGTCAGCAGGCGTTGGCGATGGCCAGTGCGGCGGGTGTTGCCCTGGGTGATGAAGTTTGCCGTCATGCCCTGGAATTCGCCCGCAGCGTGGTGCCCGCGCAGGTCCAGGTCGAGGTGTTTGCGATTGATCGTCAGGGCGGCATCGTCGGCCATGCGGGGGCTTTTGCATGAAACGGATTCTGTTGCTGGGTGGCGTGACTGAAGCGTTGGCCATCGCGCGCATGTTGGGGCCGGAACACATTTACAGCCTGGCCGGAGTGGGCCGGGTGCCGACCGATTTGACGTGCCAGGTGCGCGTCGGCGGCTACGGCGGTGCCGAAGGGCTGGCGCAGTTCATTCGCGATAAAGGCATCGATCTGCTGCTCGACGCGACCCATCCGTATGCCGCACAAATCAGCCACAACGCCGCCACCGCTGCACAACTCACCGGCATCCCCTGCTGGGCCCTGCGCCGCCCGGCGTGGCAACCACAACCGGGCGATGACTGGCGCGAAGTCGCCGACTGGGCGGAACTGATCACCGCTCTCACCCCTTTCCATCGCCCACTGTTCACCCTCGGCCGCGAACCACTGCAACACCTCGATGAAATCCCCGCGCACCAGTTCTGGACCCTGCGCGCCCTCGACGCCTACCCCGGCAACGAACGCTGCGAAGTCATCGGTGCCCGTGGGCCGTTTCTGCTGGAGGATGAACGAGTGTTGTTCAAACGGCGGCAGATCGACGTGCTGATCAGCAAGAACAGCGGCAGCACTGCGACCGAGCCGAAGCTGGAAGTGGCGCGGGAGCTTGGGGTGCCGGTGATGGTGTTGAGGCGGCCGGTGTTGGCGGGGGTTGATCGGGAGTTTTGGACGATTGATGAAGCCATCGCTGCCCTAACGGCCGAAGTCCGACCGTGAAAAACAAAAAGCTCAAGTCCTACTGAGTGCTAGGACACTGCCCACAAGAATTTAAAGATTCGCTGACTATCTGCGTGAGCTGCCCAGGCTTACGTTTAGCGTTTCATCGAATTTGTGAGCACGTTCCAATGAACGGAAAATTCACCCGCTTCGACATCAAGGACTTTCTCCACACGCCTGCTGAACTGGTGCACTACGTCAAGGCATGTTCGGAACTGGACTCAGGCGATGGGCGATTCAACCGCGTGGCGCTCCGAGACTATAAGCAGACCATCCGATTGAGAATTCAATCTGATCCGGATTTCGCACAGGCATTGCGAATCGAAGCCGCTACACTCTTTCATAACGGCGAGACGGAACTGGCAAGCGTGCTACTCGCACAATTGCAGGTAGCGCTGCGACACCAAACCGCACGACGCTTTTTTACTTATCGGCCCTGATCAGGCTAAATAGCCGCGCCTGATCGCCCACCCTACGGATCTGTCCCATGAACCGACACCGGCTCGCATTTGCCTGGATCGCCTGCTTCGCAGTGCTGTTCAACATGCTCGCCATGCCGTTGACGGGAGCGATGGCGCAGGCGGCGCAGACGCCGGCCGAGCAGTTGCTGTGGAGCAGTTTCTGCACCGGCAGCGGCACGAAGATGGTGGCGATCGACATCAGCAGCCTCGATCAGAAAGCGCCGCAGAGCGGTGACAATCATTCGACCATGCAGCATTGCTGGTGCTGTTCCGGATCGGCGCCGGTGGTGGCGTTGCCGGGGCATTCGCCGCAGCTGTATTTCGCCCGATACGAAAGCAATCGCAGCGTGGCACCTTCCTTGCTGCAAACCCCGACACCGCGCCAGCAATGGCCGAGCCTCAATCCCCGCGCCTCCCCTCTGGTTTGATTTGTTCCCGCATTTGACCTGCGTTTCAAATCGTTCTGGAGAACTGCCATGTTGAACAAATTCATCGTCATCGCTGCGCTGTTGCTGCCGGCGTGCTTCGCCCATGCCCACGAATACAAGGCCGGCGAGCTGGAAATCGCCCACCCGTGGTCGCAGGAACTGCCGCCGAATGCGCCGACGGTTGCCGCGTATTTCATCATTCACAACGGTGGCAAAACCGCTGACCGCCTGCTGAGTGTGGACTCGCCCATCGCTTCAAAAGCCGAGCTGCACGAACACGTGATGCAGGGTGATCTGATGAAGATGCAACAGGTGCCGAACGTAGCCATCCCGGCCGGCGAGAACGTGACCTTCGCGCCGATGGCCTATCACGTGATGCTGATGAATCCGACCGACCGCAGCCTGCTGACCGACGGCAAGCGCTTCCCGCTGACGATGCACTTCGAGAAGGCCGGTGACGTGACCGTCGAAGTCGCCGTGCAGAAGAAACCACCGCAGGACATGCCGGAACACGCGCACGCCCAATAACCGTTCCGGCAGACTCCGCCCGTGCGCCCGCGCAGCGCCGGGGCATCCGTGCAACGCCGTCAGACCGGACACCTGACACGCGGCAGCTGGATCGCCCTGTTCGCCATGTTGATGATCTTCATCGGCCCGCTGATTTCTCAGTCGATGCCGATGGATCAGCACGCCTCGACATCCATGCCAATGAACATGGACATGTCGATGGCCATGGCGGGCATGGATCATTCCGCGCATGAAGCAAAACCCTCGGCCGAACACTGCCCACCGCAATCGTCGCACCATGTGCTGTGGGAAAAGTGCGGCTATTGCAGCCTGCTGTTCAACTGCCCGGCACTGACCGGTGGCGGCACGTTTGCCACGTTCAGCATCCCCCACGTCAATACGTTCACCACGCCCTCCCCGCGCCTGGGCCACGCCCGGCAGACCTTCTTCCCTGGCGCCCGCAGCCGCGCCCCGCCCGTCGCAGCGTAAACACCCACCACCGATTGCACACGGTTGAGAAGACAGCTTCAGGCTGCCGGCCGTGTCGTTTACGACTGTTTGATGGAAATTGTCATGTCCAGGTTTTCTGCTGTCCCACGCTCGGGTTCTGCCCCGGCGTCCTTCGCCCTGAACGAATCCCGCGTTCGTTTCAGGCACGCTACCGCCGTCCTTTGCGGCGTCCTGCTGTCCCCGCTGGTCCACGCCGATGAACATGCCGGCCATACAGAGGAACTGAGCCCGACGGTGATCACCGCCATCGCTCCGAGCTCGCCGCTGACCATCGTCACCAACCCGAAAGACCCGCGCCAACCGGTGCCGGCCAGCGACGGTGGCGACTACCTGAAGACGATTCCCGGCTTCGCCATGGTGCGCAACGGCGGCACCAACGGTGATCCGGTACTGCGCGGCATGTTCGGTTCGCGCCTGAACATCCTCACCAACGGCAGCATGATGCTCGGCGCCTGTCCCGGCCGGATGGATGCGCCGACCTCGTACATCTCGCCCGAGACCTACGACAAACTCACCGTGATCAAAGGACCGCAAACCGTGCTCTACGGACCGGGTGCATCCGCCGGCACGATCCTCTTCGACCGTGAGCCGGAGAACTTCGGTGAACTCGGCACACGGGTGAACGCCAGCGTGCTGGCAGGCTCCAACGGACGCTTCGACAAAGTCGTCGATGCAGCGGCCGGCGGCCCGCTGGGTTACGTGCGGGTGATCGGCAACACCGCACACTCCGACGACTACCGCGACGGCAATAACGACACCGTCGCCTCGCGCTATGACAAGTGGAACGGCGACGTGGCGCTGGGCTGGACCCCGGATGCCGACACCCTGATCGAACTCACCGCCGGCAAGGGTGACGGCGAAGCACGCTACGCCGGGCGTGGCATGGACGGCTCGCAGTTCCTGCGGGAAAGCCTCGGCCTGCGTTTCGAGAAATCCAACATCACCGACGTGCTGGAGAAGCTCGAAGCCCAGGTCTACTACAACTACGCCGACCACGTGATGGACAACTACACCCTGCGCACGCCGTCCGGCACCGGGATGATGGCAGGCCCCATGGCGTCCAACGTCGACCGTCGCACCCTTGGCGCGCGGATCAAGGCCACCTGGCGCTGGGCCGATGTCCAGCTGATCACCGGTCTCGATGCGCAGACCAACGAACACCGTCAGCGCAGCGGCATGGGCATCGATACCTACAAGGATCAGCCGTACACCAAGGACGCCGACTTCCATAACTACGGCGTGTTCAGCGAGATGACCTGGTACGCCGCCGACCGCGACCGGCTGATCACCGGTGCCCGGGTCGACCGCGCCTCGGCCAGGGATTTCCGGCAGACCACCGGATCGGGAATGATGTCCCGGCCGAACCCGACTGCCGGCGATACCCGCGCCGACACCCTGCCGAGCGGTTTCGTGCGTTACGAGCATGACCTGGCCGACAGCCCGACCACGCTCTACGCCGGCCTCGGACACACGCAGCGGTTCCCGGATTACTGGGAGCTGTTCTCGCCCAAGTCCGGCCCGGCAGGTTCGGTCAATGCCTTCGATTCGATCAAACCGGAAAAAACCACCCAACTCGATTTCGGCGTGAACTACAAGGACGCCGACCTCGAAGCCTGGGCCTCGGGCTACATCGGTGTGGTGCGCGACTACATCCTGTTCGACTACACCCCGACGATGATGGGTATGAGCACCTCCCGCGCCGAGAACATCGACGCGCGGATCATGGGCGGTGAACTCGGTGCAGCCTACAAGCTCACCGACAACTGGAAAGCCGATGCGACCCTGGCCTACGCCTGGGGCAAGAACAGCAGCGACGGCAAGGCCCTGCCGCAGATGCCGCCGCTCGATGCACGTTTCGGCCTCACCTACAGCGAAGACAACTGGAGCGCCGGCGCACTGTGGAGGGTGGTTGCCGCGCAAAACCGGATCGACCAGAACAAGGGCAACGTGGTCGGCAAGGATTACGACAAGAGTTCGGGCTTCGGTGTGTTCTCGCTCAACGGTGCCTACCGGATCAACAAGAACTGGAAGGTCAGTACCGGCGTCGACAACCTGTTCGGCAAGGCTTACGCCGAACACCTCAACCTGGCGGGCAACGCCGGGTTCGGCTATCCGGCCAACGACCCGCAAGCCATCAACGAGCCGGGGCGCACGCTCTGGACCAAGGTGGACATGAGTTTCTAACCCTCAAGGGAACTCGCTCCCCTTGAGGGAGCGAGTGCCAACAGACAACTAGAAGATCCAAGCCAAGCGGAGCACTCGTGATGAAACAGCCCAAACCGAATTTCTACAACCTGGCCTGGCGTTGGCATTTTTATGCCGGATTGTTCGTCGCGCCATTCATGGTGATGCTGGCCCTGACCGGCATCATTTACCTGTTCAAACCGCAGCTCGATTCGCTGATGTACAGCAGCCTGCTGAACGTCCCGGCCGGGCATCACACCGTACCGGCCGATGACCTGCTGCAAAAGGTCAAAAGCGCTTATCCACAAGGCCAGGTCACCCAGTACCTGCCGCCCGCGAACGCCGAACGCAGCGCGCAATTCGTGGTGAAAAATGCCGGCCATGAGCTGAACGTGTTCGTCGATCCATACCACGGCGACATCCTCGGCGAGCAGGACGCCAAGCAGAACCTGCAGGCGCTCGCCCGGGCGATCCACGGCGAATTGATGATCGGCACCGTCGGTGACCGACTGATCGAACTGGCCGCCGGCTGGGGCGTGGTGCTGGTGGTGTCCGGGGTTTTCCTGTGGTGGCCGCGCGGTCAGGCCGCGGGGATTCTGTGGCCACGGCTGAACAGTCGCGGTCGCGTGCTGTGGCGTGATCTGCATGCCGTTACAGGATTCTGGGGCGCGGCGTTGCTGCTGGTGATGTTGCTCAGCGGCATGACCTGGACCGGCTTCTGGGGCAAGCAGTACGCCCAGGTGTGGAACGTGTTCCCGGCGGCGATGTGGAATAACGTGCCGACCTCCGACGTCGAGGCCGGCAGCCTCAACAACGCCGCCCGCCAGACCGTACCGTGGGCCATGGAAAACACGCCGATGCCGATGTCCGGCGACCACGCCGAGCACATGGCCCACGGCGGCATGCAACACGGCCCTGCCGCGCCGGCCATCAGCCTGCAGGATGTGCAGAACATCGCCATCGAACGCAAGGTCGAGCCCGGCTACAGCATCACCCTGCCGACCACCGCCACCGGCGTGTTCACCATCGCCGTATTCGCCGACGACCCGCGCAACGACGCCACGCTGCACGTCGATCAGTACACCGGCAAGGTGTTGGCCGACGTGCGATTCGAGCACTACGGTGCCGTGGCCCGGGCCACCGAGATCGGCGTGATGCTCCACGAAGGCAAGATGTTCGGCACCTTCAACCAGATCATCGTGCTGCTGATCTGCCTGATGATTCTGCTCAGCGCCGTCAGCGGCGTGGTGATCTGGTGGAAGCGTCGCCCGCAAGGCAAGTTCGGCGTACCGCCGCTGCGTCACGATCTGCCGAAGTGGAAAACCGGGGTGGCGATCATGCTCGTGCTGGCGGTGGTGTTTCCGCTGGTGGGCGCTTCGCTGGTGGTGGTGTGGTTGCTGGATCGGCTGCTGTTGTCGCGTCTGGGCCGGCAAACTGAATCTGCCTCAACTTCATCATGAAACAGGCGAGATGCGCGACCTAGACAGATCTTTAAACTGCCGGGGCTTAAACTCCGGCAATTTTTAGTGTTACTGTATAACACTAATTGCTGCTCTGCCCGCAGCCATGCATGGTCATGAGCCTGCGGGCTTTTCATTTGAAGAAGTGATTCACCGCCCGATGAACAAGTACCTCTTGTCCAGCCTCTGTCTGTTCGCCCTGAACAACAGCGCCCATGCCGACAACGCGCCGCTGACGTTGCCCACCGGCACCATCACCGCCCCGGCCAATGACGACCAGACCGTCAGCCTGACCACGCCGACCAGCGCCGGCTCGCGTCTGAACCTCAGCGCCATGGAAACCCCGGCCAGCGTCGAAAGCCTGAGCGGTGAGCAGGTCCGCGCCCGTGGTGATCGCAGCGTGCAGGACGCGGTGTCGCGCAGCACCGGCATCAGCCGCACCGGCACGCCGGGCGATGGCGGCACTTCGTTGCAGGCCCGGGGATTTACCGGGCAGAGTTCGGTGATGCAGTTGTATGACGGCAACCGCATGTACACCGGCATGGGCACCGTGACGTTCCCGGTCGACACCTGGTCGGTGGAGCGCGTCGACGTGCTGCGCGGTCCGGCCTCGGTGCTGTATGGCGAAGGCGCGACCGGCGCGGTGGTCAACGTGATCCCGAAGAAACCGTTCGAAGGCGAAATCGAAAACCATGTGCGCGTCGGTTACGGCTCGTTCGACCGCCAGCAGCAGGCGTTCGACAGCGGTGGCTCGCTGACCGACACCCTGAGCTATCGCCTCAACCTCAATCGCCTGCGCAGCAATGGCTGGGTCGATCGCGGCGACTCGTCCAGCGACGTCATCAGCGCCGCCCTGCGCTGGCAGGCCACCGACGATCTGGCCTTCACCCTCGCCCACGATTACGGCGACCAGCGCCCGCAGAACTACTTCGGCACGCCGTTGATCAACGGCCAGTTGAAGGACAGTCTGCGCAACAAGAACTACAACGTGCGCGACGACAAGCAGCACTACAACGATCAATGGACGCGCCTGACCACTGACTGGCAGATCAACGATGCGGTCAGCGCCAGCAACGAGCTGTACTACCTCAAGGCCCAGCGTCGTTGGCAGAACGCCGAGAACTACAATTTCGACGCCGACAGCCAGCAGCTCAGCCGCAGCGGCTACTTCGGCATCGGCCACAAACAGGAACAGGTCGGCGACCGCCAGACCTTCACCTTCAAGCACTCGCTGTTCGGCCTCGACAGCCAGACGGTGACCGGCGTTGATTACAACCGCATCCGCTTCCAGCTCGACAGCAACTCGCCGTTCAATGACGTATTGCCGAACGGCCAGCCGCTGGATCTGTATCACCCGCAACCTGGCTATTTCGAGAGCGCCAACCCGTATCGCGATCAGTTCGACAGCACCACAAAGCAGATGTCGGTGTTCGCCGAAAACCGCACGCAACTGAGCGAGCGCTGGTCGCTGGTGACCGGTGTGCGCCGCGACTACGTGCATGTGGATCGCACTAATCTGGTTGACGACAGCCAGAGCGACAAGACCCTGACCGGCAACAACTGGAAGGCCGGTCTGGTGTTCGCACTGACCCAGGACACTTCGTTCTACGGCCAGGTCGCCACCAGCACCGATGGCATCGGTGGGCTGATTTCCCTGAGCCCGAGCCAGCAACAATATGACCTGTCCACCGCGCGGCAAACCGAGATCGGCCTGAAGCAGCTGTTCTGGGATCAGCGTGGCGAGTTCACCCTGGCGGCGTATCGCATCGTGAAGAAGAAGCTGCTGACCGACGATCCGGGCAACCCGACGCTCAAGCAGCAGGTCGGCCAGCAATCGTCGAACGGCCTGGAAGCCAGCCTCGATCTGCAACTGCCGAACGCCTGGCAACTGCAGGCCAACGCCGCGATCGTCAAAGCCAAGTACGACGATTTTGAAGAAGTGGTCGGCGGCGTGCCGGTGTCGCGCAATGGCAATCGTCCGGTGGACGTGCCTCGGCGCACGGCAAATCTGTGGTTGAGCAAGGCGCTGACCGATGACCTGAAGGCCGGCGCAGGCGTGCGTTATGTCGATGCACGTTACGCCGACATGGCCAACCGCAACGAGCTGCCGAGCTACACCGTGGTCGATGCGACGCTGTCGTGGAAAGCCCTGCGCAACACCACGCTGGGTCTGCAGGTGAACAATCTGTTTGACCGGACCTACGCGCAAAGCCAATACAATGAGGGCCAGCAGTGGATTCTGGGTGAGCCTCGTTCGTTCTTTGTCACCGCTGACTACACCTTTTGATTCAAGGCCCCATTCGCGAGCAAGCTCGCTCCCACAGGGATTGTGCAGATCCTGTGGGAGCGAGCTTGCTCGCGAAAGCGGTATCCGCCGCACCATAGTTTTCAAGAGAGATGCATGACTTCACTGACCCTCACCGACCTGAAATGGTCCCCACTGGGCCACGGCCACTGCCATCACCAGTTCCAGCTGCGTGACGCTTCGTTGCAAGTGGCCGCCGGTGAGTTCGTCGGGCTGATCGGGCCCAATGGCAGCGGCAAGACCAGCCTGTTGCGCTGCGCCTATCGCTTCAGTCAGCCGGAGCACGGTGAGGTCAGACTCGAGCACCACAACGTCTGGAAGCAATCCTCGCGCTGGTGCGCGCAACGCATCGCCGTGGTCCTGCAGGAGTTCCCCGACGCCTTCGGTCTGACCGTCGAAGAAGTGGTCGCCATGGGCCGCACACCACACAAAGGCCTGTTCGACGGCGACACGCTGGAAGACCGCCAACTCGCCACTCAGGCCCTCAAATCCGTGGGGCTGGACGGCTTCGAAGATCATGCGTTCGCCACGCTGTCCGGCGGTGAAAAACAGCGGGTGATCCTCGCCCGCGCCCTGACCCAGCAACCGCAACTGCTGATCCTCGACGAGCCGACCAACCACCTCGACCCGCGTTATCAACTGGAACTGCTGCAACTGGTCAAGCGTTTGCAGATCGGCACGTTGGCGAGCATCCACGACCTGAACCTGGCCGCCGCATTCTGCGATCGCTTGTACGTGATCAATCACGGACAAATCGTCGCCAGCGGCACCCCGCAAGAAGTGCTCACTGTTGAATTGCTGCGCGACGTGTTCGGCGTCGAAGCATTGATCGATCCACACCCCCTCCACGGCTACCCGCGAATCACCTGGATAACCCGACCATGACTGTGCGCTCCCTGCTTTGCCTCGCTCTGCTGCTGGGCACCACCCAAGCCTTCGCCGAGGCCACGAAGTACCCGCTGACGATCCAGAGCTGCAACCGCGAAGTGACCTTCAAGGAAGCGCCGAAACACGCGGTCAGCCACGACATCAACATGACCCAGATGATGCTTGCCCTAGGTCTCAAGTCGAAGATGGCCGGCTACAGCGGCGTCAGTGGCTGGAAGTCGGTGACGCCGGAAATGCAGTCGCTGCTCGATGGCCTGCCGGAGCTGGCAGCCAAATACCCGTCGGTGGAAACGTTGCTCAACGCCAATGTCGATTTCTTCTTCGCCGGCTGGGATTACGGCATGCGCGTCGGTGGCGATCTCACGCCGCAAACCCTGCAACCGCTGGGCATCAACGTCTATGAACTGACCGAGTCCTGTGCCTTTGTGATGAAGCGCCCGGCCGCCACGCTGGACGACACCTACAACGACCTGCGCAACCTCGGAAAGATCTTTGACGTGCAGGACCGCGCCAATGCACTGATCGCCGACATGCAAAATCAGGTCGCGGAAATCCGCAAAGACCTGCCCGCCGAAAAACCGCGAGTGTTCCTGTACGACAGCGGCGAGGACCGCGCCATGACCTCCGGCCGTCTCGGCATGCCGCAAGCGCTGATCGACGCCGCCGGCGGGCGCAACGTTCTCGATGACGTCGAAGCGAGCTGGACCCGGGTCAACTGGGAAACCGTGGTCGAGCGCAATCCGCAGGTGATCGTGATCGTTGACTACAGCGAAATCACCGCCGAGCAGAAGATTGAATTCCTGCTGAAGAACAAGGCCCTGCAATCGGTGGACGCGATCAAGAACCAGCGTTTCATCGTCATCCCCTACGTGCAGGCCACGCCGGGGATCGACAACGTGCTCGCGGTTGAAACTCTGGCCAAAGGGTTCCACGGCGAATGATCAATCGTCGTTACGCCTGGCTGCTGATCGCCCTCGGCGCGGTGCTGCTGGTGTCCTGCGTGGTGTCGCTGGGCTTCGGCCCGGCGCGGGTGCCGGTGGACGTGGTGTGGCGGATTCTGCTGCACAAGTTGTTCGGCCTCGGCGTACCGGACTGGAGCGCCGGCCAGGAGCACATCGTCTGGCTGATCCGCGTGCCGCGCATGTTGCTCGGTGCGCTGGTCGGGGCCGGGCTGGCGTTGATCGGCGCAGTGCTGCAAGCGGTCACGCGCAATCCGCTGGCTGATCCGCACCTGCTCGGTGTCACCTCCGGCGCCACCCTCGGTGCAGTGATCGTGGTGCTGCACGTCGGTGAAATCGTCGGTCTGCTGACCTTGCCGATTGCCGCGTTCATCGGCGCGTTGCTGAGCATGTTTCTGGTGCTGGGCATCGCCAACCGTCAGGGTCGGCTGGACAGTGATCGCCTGCTGCTGTGTGGAGTGGCGGTGTCGTTCGTGATGATGGCGGTCGCCAACCTGCTGCTGTTCATGGGCGATCACCGGGCGAGCTCGGCGGTGATGTTCTGGATGCTCGGCGGCCTCGGTCTGGCGCGTTGGGAGTTGTTGGCGGTGCCGGCGCTCAGCGTCTTGCTCGGCTTGATTCTGCTGATCGGCATGGCCCGACCGCTGAACGCCTTGATGGCCGGCGAACAGACTGCCGTCACCCTCGGCCTGAATGCGCGGTCGGTGCGTCTGCGGGTGTTCGTGATCGCTTCGCTGATGACCGGGGTGCTGGTGTCGATCAGTGGCTCCATCGGTTTTGTTGGGCTGATGGTGCCGCACATCGCCCGGCGTCTGATCGGTGCAGAACATCGGCGCCTGCTGCCAGTGTGCGTGTTGCTCGGCAGTGTGTTTCTGGTGTGGGTCGATGTCGCCGCCCGCACGCTGATCGCTCCCGAAGACCTGCCCATCGGCGTCGCCACCGCGGCCCTCGGTGGGCTGTTCTTCATCGGCCTGATGCGCCGCCGCTGACTCTCCGGGGCGCGCCCCAATCTGGCGCACCCCGCTGCACCCTTGCCTGCAACACGTCCCTTCATGGTGCGCCGCCTCTGCGCGCAACCGCTCTAAACCGACATTTCCCTGCCCGATCCCGACCGGGCACAGCCCTTGCAAAACAGCCTTCAGTCGTTCGCATCTGCCAACCATAAAAAACTTTAACGTTCGTGGAGATCGCACAATGAAGCGTCGCAGTTTGATCAAGGCTTTCACACTCACGGCATCCATTGCCGCGATGGGCATGACCTGGACGGTACAGGCCGCCGAGACCATCAAGGTCGGGATTCTGCATTCGTTGTCCGGCACCATGGCGATCTCCGAAACCTCGCTCAAGGACATGGCGTTGATGACCATCGACGAGATCAACGCCAAGGGCGGGGTGAACGGCAAGATGCTCGAACCGGTGGTGGTCGACCCGGCGTCGAACTGGCCGTTGTTCGCGGAAAAAGGCCGGCAGCTACTGACCCAGGACAAGGTCGCGGTGGTGTTCGGCTGCTGGACTTCGGTGTCGCGCAAATCGGTGCTGCCGGTGTTCGAAGAACTCAACGGTCTGCTGTTCTACCCGGTGCAGTACGAAGGCGAAGAGATGTCGCCGAACGTGTTCTACACCGGCGCCGCGCCGAACCAGCAGGCAATCCCGGCGGTTGAGTACCTGATGAGCGAAGAAGGCGGCGGCGCCAAGCGCTACTTCCTGCTCGGCACCGATTACGTTTACCCGCGCACCACCAACAAGATCCTGCGTTCGTTCCTGCATTCCAAAGGCGTAGCGGACAAAGACATCGAAGAGGTCTACACCCCGTTCGGCCACAGCGACTATCAAACCATCGTCGCCAACATCAAAAAATTCTCGGCCGGCGGGAAGACTGCGGTGATCTCGACCGTGAATGGCGACTCCAACGTGCCTTTCTACAAAGAGCTGGCCAACCAGGGCCTGAAGGCCACCGACGTACCGGTGGTGGCGTTCTCGGTGGGCGAAGAAGAGCTGCGCGGCATCGACACCAAACCGCTGGTGGGCAACCTCGCGGCGTGGAACTACTTCGAGTCGGTGGAGAACCCGGTGAACAAGAAGTTCGTCGATGACTGGAAAGCCTACGCGAAGAAACACAACCTGCCGGGAGCCGACAAAGCGGTGACCAACGACCCGATGGAAGCCACTTACGTCGGTATCCACATGTGGGCGCAAGCGGCGGAAAAAGCCAAGTCCACCGACGTCGACAAGGTCCGCGAAGCGCTCGGCGGCCAGACTTTCGCTGCGCCGTCCGGCTACACCCTGACCATGGACAAGACCAACCACCACCTGCACAAACCGGTGATGATCGGCGAGATCCAGGCCGACGGTCAGTTCAACGTGGTGTGGCAGACCGAAGGGCCGATTCGTGCGCAGCCGTGGAGCCCGTTCATTCCGGGGAATGACAAGAAGCCGGAGTATGCGGTGAAGAGCAACTGAGCCATTGGATGCCCGCCTCGATACTTGAGGCGGGTACAAATCCCTGTGGGAGCGAGCTTGCTCGCGAAGGGGCCCTGACAGTCGACATCGATAGTGAATGTCAGACCGTTTTCGCGAGCAGGCTCGCTCCCACAATAGTCCGAGCAAGGCGCCTCTCTATGCCCACTGCCCTTTATCGCTTGATCCTGGCCATCGCACTGCTGCTGCCGATGGCCGCCTATGCCGGGGATGCCGAAGACTTCGTCGCCGCCAACCCGACGCAGCAAGCCAAGCTGCTGGAAGCCTGGGCCGCGCAGCCCGACCCGGCCCGCATCGAACTGATCAACGCCCTGCAACAAGGCGAACTGACCCTCGATGGCCAAACCAAGACCCTGCGCCTGAACAATCGCCTGCGGGGTCTGATCGACACCGCACTGGCCAGCCACCAATTGCTCGCCGCCGACGCCAAAACCCGTCTGAGCGCCGCGCAGCAATTGCAGAAAAGCGCCAAACCGGCGCAGCTGAAATTCCTCGACCGGCAACTGGCTGGCGAAAAAGATGAAAGCGTCCACGCCGCCCTGAGCCTGGCGCTGGCCAATCTGCAACTGGTCGACACTGACCCGGCGGTGCGTCTCGCCGCTGTGCGTCTGCTCGGTGAAACCGGCGACCCACTGGCCCGCACTCGCCTCGAAGGCCTGCTCGAACCCGGCGTCGAAACCGATGCCAACGTGCGCACCGCCGCCGAAACCAGCCTCGCCCAGGTCAAACGCAAACTGCTGATCGGCGAACTGCTCGGTCAGGCGTTCAGCGGCATGTCCCTCGGGTCGATTCTGCTGCTCGCGGCCCTGGGTCTGGCGATCACTTTCGGCCTGCTGGGTGTGATCAACATGGCCCACGGCGAGATGCTGATGCTCGGCGCCTACTCCACTTATGTCGTGCAGTTGATGTTCCAGCGCTACGCACCGCAGGCCATCGAGTTCTATCCGTTGATTGCGCTGCCGGTAGCGTTCTTCGTCACGGCCGCCATCGGCATGGCCCTGGAGCGCACGGTAATTCGTCACCTCTACGGCCGCCCGCTGGAAACCCTGCTCGCGACTTGGGGCATCAGCCTGATGCTGATTCAACTGGTGCGTCTGGTGTTCGGCGCGCAGAACGTTGAAGTGGCGAACCCCGCTTGGTTGTCCGGCGGGATTCAGGTGTTGCCGAATCTGGTGTTGCCGTACAACCGCATCGTGATCATCGCCTTCGCGTTGTTCGTAGTGGTGCTGACCTGGTTGCTGCTGAACAAGACCCGCCTCGGTCTGAACGTGCGCGCCGTCACCCAGAACCGCAACATGGCCGCCTGCTGCGGCGTACCCACCGGGCGTGTCGACATGCTCGCCTTCGGCCTCGGCTCGGGCATCGCCGGGCTTGGTGGCGTGGCGCTGAGCCAGATCGGCAACGTCGGCCCGGACCTCGGCCAGAGCTACATCATCGACTCGTTCCTGGTGGTGGTGCTCGGCGGCGTCGGGCAACTGGCCGGCAGTGTGTTCGCCGCGTTCGGCCTGGGCATCGCCAACAAGATTCTCGAACCGCAGATCGGTGCGGTGCTCGGCAAGATCCTGATCCTCGCGCTGATCATTCTGTTCATCCAGAAACGTCCGCAAGGCCTCTTCGCACTGAAAGGACGGGTGATCGACTGATGAATCAGCCATTGATGCTTACGGCCACACAGAAGGCCGGCCCCAAAGTCACCCTCGCGGTTGGTGCCGTCGTTCTCGCGCTACTGATCGCCCTGCCGCTGCTGTCGCTGTTGCCTTCGGACAGCGCGCTGCACGTTTCGGCCTACACCCTGACGCTGGTCGGCAAGATTCTCTGCTACGCCATCGTCGCCCTGGCACTGGATCTGGTCTGGGGTTACGCAGGTCTTTTGTCGCTGGGCCACGGTCTGTTCTTCGCCCTCGGTGGTTATGCGATGGGCATGTACCTGATGCGTCAGGCCGCCGGCGATGGCTTGCCGGCGTTCATGACCTTCCTGTCGTGGACCGAGTTGCCGTGGTACTGGAGCGGCACCGGCAACTTCCTCTGGGCCATGTGCCTGGTGGTGCTGGCGCCGGGGTTGCTGGCGCTGGTGTTTGGCTTTTTCGCCTTCCGTTCGCGGATCAAGGGCGTGTATTTCTCGATCATGACCCAGGCCCTGACCTTCGCCGGGATGCTGCTGTTTTTCCGCAACGAGACCGGGTTCGGCGGCAACAACGGCTTCACCAATTTCCGCACGATCCTCGGTTTCGGCATCACCGAACCGGGCACCCGCGCGGTGCTGTTTCTGGCGACGGTGCTGTTGTTGGTGGCGAGTCTGTTCATTGGCTGGCGTCTGGCGCGCAGCAAGTTTGGCCGGGTGCTGACCGCGTTGCGCGATGCGGAAAACCGTCTGATGTTCTGTGGCTACGACCCGCGCGGCTTCAAGCTATTCGTCTGGGTGTTGAGCGCGGTGTTGTGTGGTCTGGCCGGTGCGCTGTACGTGCCGCAAGTGGGGATCATCAACCCAAGCGAAATGTCACCGACCAACTCGATCGAGGCCGCCGTCTGGGTAGCCCTTGGCGGGCGCGGCACGCTGATCGGTCCGCTGCTCGGCGCCGGTGTGGTCAACGGCATGAAGAGCTGGTTCACCGTGGCCTTCCCGGAATACTGGCTGTTCTTCCTCGGCGCGCTGTTCATCGTCGTGACGTTGTACCTGCCCAAAGGCGTGGTCGGTCTGCTGAAGAAACGAGGTGAATCATGAGAGTCACGGCGAGCGCTGAATTCATGCTGGAACCGGCCTTTTTCCCGGTGGAGCCCAACAAGGACGAAGGCACCAGTCGCGACTCAATCGGCCTCGGGCAACGCGTCGGTCCGGGCCTCGACACCCGTCACGGCACGATCCTGACCCTGGAAGACATCAGCGTCAGCTTCGACGGTTTCCGGGCGCTGAACGCTCTGAACCTGTACATCGGCGTCGGTGAACTGCGCTGCATCATCGGCCCCAACGGCGCGGGCAAGACCACGCTGATGGACGTGATCACCGGCAAGACCCGCCCCAGTCACGGCAAGGCGTGGTTCGGCGAAACCCTCGATCTGACGCAGATGAGCGAAGTGCAGATCGCCCAGGCCGGCATCGGCCGCAAGTTCCAGAAACCCACGGTGTTCGAAGCCCTGAGCGTGTTCGAGAACCTGGAGCTGGCGCAGAAAACCGACAAGTCGGTGTGGGCCAGTCTGCGGGCGAAGTTGAGCGGCGAGCAGAAAGACCGGATCAGCGAAGTGCTCGACACCATTCGCCTGACCACCTCGGTCAATCGTCCGGCGGGGCTGCTGTCCCACGGGCAGAAACAGTTTCTGGAAATCGGCATGCTGCTGATGCAGGACCCGCAATTGCTGTTGCTCGATGAGCCGGTGGCGGGCATGACCGATGCGGAAACCGAATTCACCGCCGAGCTGTTCAAGTCACTCGCGGGCAAGCATTCGCTGATGGTGGTGGAACACGACATGGGCTTCGTCGGCTCGATTGCCGACCACGTCACGGTATTGCATCAGGGCAGCGTGCTGGCCGAAGGCTCGCTGGAACAGGTGCAGGACAACGAACGCGTGATCGAAGTCTATCTCGGGCGCTGAAGAGGAATACCAACATGCTGCAAGTCGACAAACTGCACCAGTACTACGGCGGAAGCCACATCCTCCGGGGCCTGAGCTTTGACGTGAAGGTCGGCGAAGTGACCTGCCTGCTCGGCCGCAACGGCGTGGGCAAGACCACGCTGCTCAAATGCCTGATGGGCCTGCTACCGGCCAAGGAAGGCGCGGTGAACTGGGAAGGCAAACCGATCACCACGTACAAACCGCATCAACGGGTACACGCCGGGATCGCCTACGTGCCCCAGGGCCGGGAGATTTTCGGCCGGCTGACCGTGGAAGAAAACCTGCTGATGGGCCTGTCGCGATTCCCCGGAAGCGAAGCCAAAGAGGTTCCGGCGTTCATCTACGAACTGTTCCCGGTGCTGCTGCAAATGAAACAGCGCCGCGGCGGCGACCTGTCCGGCGGTCAGCAACAACAGCTCGCCATCGGCCGCGCACTGGCCAGCCGCCCGCGCCTGCTGATCCTCGACGAGCCCACCGAGGGCATCCAGCCGTCGGTGATCAAGGAAATCGGCGCAGTGATCAAGAAGCTCGCCGCCCGGGGCGACATGGCGATTCTGCTGGTGGAACAGTTCTACGATTTCGCCGCCGAGCTGGCCGATCAGTACCTGGTGATGTCCCGGGGCGAGATCGTGCAGCAGGGCCGTGGAGAAAATATGGAAAGCGAGGGTGTGCGCGGGCTGGTTACGATCTAACCTGTAGCGTCCTAACGATAATCAGAAAATATGAATCTACCTTTAGCGACTGCCCTGTTTACCCCGAGCTGGCATGCCGAGCTTGAGCTGGCCTATGCCCGCTTCGGCGATTGCACGCGCCCTGTCCGTCGCCGACACCTCGGACCGTTGCGGGTGCAAAAGCATCTGTATGCCGAAGGGCCCGAGGTCTGCCAGCACATCATCGTCCACCCGCCGGGCGGCATTGCCGGCGGTGACCGGTTGAACATCAGCGCCCGCGTCGAACCGGGCGCCTGGGCACAAATCACCAGCCCCGGTGCCGCCAAGTGGTATCGCGCGGCGGGCCCCGCTTATCAGTCGCTGAACCTGCATGTCGCCGCCGGCGCGACACTGGAGTGGCTGCCCCAGGAAACCATCGTCTACAGCGCCGCCCAGGCGGAACTCTCGACCTCGATCGACCTTGAAGGCGATGCGCGGCTGTTCTACTGGGACGTGGTGGCCCTCGGGCGTCCGGCCAGTGGCGAGCGTTTCGACCTCGGGCATTTCCAGGCGCATCTGGATATTCGCCGAGATGGCAGGTTGCTGTGGCATGAACGCCAGCGCATCGTCGGCAACGATGGTTTGCTTGATTCGCCGATCGGGCTGGACGGCCATCCGGTGTTTGCGACGATGCTGGTGACCGGTGAAATCGATGCCGAACTGCTGGAGCGCTGCCGCTCGCTGGGGCATGAAGTGCGCGGGGATCTGACGCAATTGCCGGGGTTACTGGTTGCGCGCTGTCTGGCCAGTGAAGCGTTGCTGGCGCGAGCGTGGCTTATTGAATTGTGGCGCTTGTTGCGGCCGAAATTGATGGGACGCGAGGCAGTACCGCCAAGAATATGGAACACCTGAAAACCAGCCCTCACCCCCCGCCCTCTCCCGGAGGGAGAGGGAGCCTGACCGAGGTGCCTGATAAGAATTTGTTAACTCAAAAATGTTGCTGACTGAACTGGCCATAACAAACAACCTGGATCAGTCCCCTCTCCCTTCGGGAGAGGACTAGGGTGAGGGGCGGTTCCAACTGACACCCCACTCACTACAAGAACCACACAAATCTGCCCAAATGGATTTCAAACGATGGACCTGACCCCACGCGAAAAAGACAAGCTGCTGATCTTCACCGCCGGCCTCGTTGCCGAGCGGCGACTGGCCCGTGGCGTGAAGCTCAACTACCCGGAAGCCATGGCCTATATCTCGGCAGCGCTGCTCGAAGGCGCCCGGGACGGCCAGACCGTGGCCGAGCTGATGCATTACGGCACCACCCTGCTGACCCGCGATCAAGTGATGGAAGGCATCCCGGAAATGATCCCGGAGATCCAGGTCGAAGCGACGTTCCCCGACGGTACCAAACTGGTCACCGTCCACCAACCGATCGTCTGAGGCCGCGCCATGACCTACACCATCCGCGATGCCCTGCACGCCGACCTGCCGGCGATCCGCGACATCTACAACGACGCCGTACTCAACACCACGGCGATCTGGAATGAATCCGCCGTCGATCTGGGCAACCGTCAGGCGTGGTTCAGCGCCCGCCAGGCCCAGGGTTATCCGATCCTGGTGGTCGTCGACGCCGACAACACCACCCTCGGCTACGCTTCGTTCGGTGACTGGCGGCCGTTCGACGGTTTCCGTCACACCGTCGAGCATTCGGTCTACGTGCGCAGCGACCAGCGCGGTAACGGCCTCGGCCCGCAATTGATGACCGCGCTGATCGAACGCGCGAAAACCTGTGGCAAGCACGTCATGGTCGCCGCCATCGAAAGCGGCAACGCGGCGTCGATCCGTCTGCACGAGCGCGCCGGTTTCATCACCACCGGGCAGATGCCGCAGGTCGGCACCAAGTTCGGTCGCTGGCTCGACCTGACGTTCATGCAACTGACCCTCAATCCTGGCGCGGAGCCGCCGCCCGCCAACAAGGAGTGACACCGATGAACCCCGCCCAACTGCGACGCGTCAATGCGGAAAGTTTTGCGCACTATCGTCAGGGCCTGATCGAGCTGCTGCTGGACGCTGTGGGTTATGGCGCCAGCGTCGGCTTCATGGCTGATCTGGATGCCACCCAGGCCCGCGCCTATTTCGATGAAGTGCAGGACAACCTGAACAAGGGCAACGTCTTGCTGTGGGTGGTGGTCAAGGACGAACAGGTGCAGGCCAGCGTGCAACTGGGCCTGTGCCAGAAGGCCAACGGCCTGAACCGCGCCGAAGTGCAGAAACTGCTGGTGCGCGAACAGGCCCGCCGGCGCGGCCTCGGCCAGCAGTTGATGGAAGCGCTGGAACTGACGGCCCGCCAGTACAAGCGCGGCATGCTTTACCTCGACACCGAGGCCGGCTCCCCCGCCGAAGATTTCTACAAGGCCCTGGGTTACACCCGCGCCGGGGAAATCCCCGATTACGCCTGCGACCCGAACGGCACCTATCGCCCGACGGCCCTCTATTACAAAGTCCTGCAAGGAGCGAACTGATGATTCCCGGCGAATACCGGATCCAGCCCGGCGAGATCGAACTCAACGTCGGTCGCCGCACGATCAGCCTGAAAGTGGCGAACAGCGGCGACCGGCCGATCCAGGTCGGCTCGCACTACCACTTTTTCGAAACCAACGACGCCTTGACCTTCGACCGCGCCGCCAGCCGTGGCATGCGCCTGAACATCCCGGCAGGCACCGCCGTGCGCTTCGAGCCGGGCCAGAGCCGCGAGGTGGAACTGGTGGATTACGCCGGGCATCGCCGGGTGTTCGGATTTGCCGGGCGGGTCATGGGTGACCTCTGAATTTATACCGTTTGCGTGGGCCCCTTCGTCGGATCGCCGCCCGAACCAAACCCGCTCCCACATTAGCCTGCATTCCACCTGAAGAAACCCTCTCAAATGTGGGAGCGGGCTTGCTCGCGAATCTGTGAGCGAAGCGAACAGTCTCAAAAACAATTGAATCTCAAGGCATGCGCATGAAAATCTCCAGACAAGCCTACGCCGACATGTTCGGCCCCACCGTCGGCGACAAGGTGCGCCTGGCCGACACCGAGCTGTGGATCGAAGTCGAACAGGACTTCACCACCTACGGCGAAGAAGTGAAATTCGGCGGCGGCAAAGTGATCCGCGACGGCCAGGGCCAGAGCCAGTTGCTGGCCGCCGAAGTGGTCGACACGCTGATCACCAACGCGCTGATCATCGATCACTGGGGCATCGTCAAGGCCGACGTCGGCCTCAAGGACGGGCGCATCGCCGCCATCGGCAAGGCCGGCAACCCGGACGTGCAGCCCGGCGTGACCATCGCCATCGGCGCCAGCACCGAAGTGATTGCCGGCGAAGGCATGATCCTCACCGCCGGCGGCATCGACACCCACATCCACTTCATCTGCCCGCAGCAGATCGAAGAAGCGCTGATGAGCGGCGTCACCACCATGATCGGCGGCGGCACCGGGCCGGCCACCGGCACCAACGCAACGACCTGCACTTCCGGGCCGTGGCACCTTGCGCGGATGCTCCAGGCCGCCGATGCATTCCCGATGAACATCGGCCTCACCGGCAAGGGCAACGCCAGCCTGCCGGAGCCGCTGATCGAGCAGGTCAAGGCCGGCGCCATCGGCCTCAAGCTCCATGAAGACTGGGGCACCACCCCGGCAAGCATCGACAACTGCCTGAGCGTCGCCGACCAGTACGACGTGCAGGTGGCGATCCACACCGACACCCTCAACGAGTCCGGTTTCGTCGAAACCACCCTCGGCGCGTTCAAGGGCCGGACCATCCACACCTACCACACCGAAGGTGCCGGTGGCGGCCATGCGCCGGACATCATCAAGGCCTGCGGTTTCGCCAACGTGCTGCCGAGTTCGACCAACCCGACCCGGCCGTTCACCCGCAACACCATCGACGAACACCTCGACATGCTGATGGTGTGCCACCACCTCGACCCGAGCATCGCCGAGGACGTGGCGTTCGCCGAGAGCCGCATCCGCCGCGAAACCATTGCCGCCGAAGACATCCTCCACGACCTCGGCGCGTTCTCGATGATCAGCTCCGACAGCCAGGCCATGGGCCGTGTCGGCGAAGTCATCACGCGCACCTGGCAGACCGCCGACAAGATGAAAAAGCAGCGTGGCCCGCTGCCACAGGACGGCGAAGACAACGACAACTTCCGCGCCAAGCGCTACATCGCCAAGTACACGATCAACCCGGCGATCACCCATGGCATCAGCCATGAAGTGGGTTCGGTGGAAGTCGGCAAATGGGCGGATCTGGTGCTGTGGCGCCCGGCCTTCTTCGGCGTGAAACCGACGCTGATCCTCAAGGGCGGCGCCATCGCCGCGAGCCTGATGGGCGACGCCAACGCCTCGATCCCGACCCCGCAACCGGTGCACTACCGCCCGATGTTCGCCAGTTACGGTGGCTCGCTGCACGCCACCAGCCTGACCTTCATCAGCCAGGCGGCGCATGAATCCGGGCTGCCCGAAGCCTTGGGCCTGAAGAAGAAAATCGCCGTGGTCAAAGGTTGCCGCGACGTGCAGAAAACCGACCTGATCCACAACGATTACCTGCCGCAGATCGACGTCGACCCGCAGACCTATCAGGTCAAGGCCGACGGCGTGCTGCTCTGGTGCGAACCGGCCGAGACGCTGCCGATGGCTCAGCGTTACTTTCTGTTCTAAAACAGAGCCCCGGTCGTCGATGCGATCGATGCCCGGGGCTTTGGTGGTCAGCCGGTCGACGTGTCCATCAGGTCCCGGGAAGTACCGCCGGTTCCGCTGGACATAGGCTCGCCGGTCTCCAGGTGCGACAGCTCGATCAGTTTCAGATTGCGCCCAACGCTCCGCTCGACCTCAAGCATCTGCACCGCCTCCCGATAGGCTGCGCTGCTCACGTCCTCGTGTTCATTTTCGAGCCGTTCGAGTTGCTCATCTGCATCGCGGCCGAGCGCAGCAAACGCCTCCGGATATTTCTCGTTCAGGTACTGCACCCAGTATTCGCGGCTGATCAGGTCCTCATAGAACCGCTCGCTTTTCTCTGCCTTCACCACCGCCGCACGCGCGGCTGCCAGCTCATCGCCCCTGATCGGCCGGGCGAACCGCATATGGCTGGGCTGCCCCGGCAGTTGCAAACCATCCTCCCAGCCTGAGGTCAGGCCGATTCGATACTGCAGGCGAACCTCCGCCGGGTCGGCATGACGGCTCATGCTGCGGGCGGCGAGTTTTTCCACCTCGCCCAGACGGAACAGTTGCCGTGACAGGTCGAGCAAGGCGCGCCCCTTGTCTGCAAGGCCGGGCTGCAAATGCTGCAAGGCGTTGTACTCGAACACCTTGACCTCGATTTCACTGAGCGCCAGGGTTCGCCCGTCGACGCAAGTGGTGTGCGTGCTGGCCATGGAAAACAGCGTTTCGCGCAATTCATGACTGCCGTCGGCCGCCTTGATGATGTCCCAGACGCGCCGCGTCAGATCGGCACGAAACACCCGGAACTCTTCGGTATCCGGCATGCGTGACAGCAGATGAAAAAACGCCGCGTTGTCGGGTTCCGCTGCCAGCCGGTTCCACATCGCTCGATGGGAGACGACGTCCTCGTGGGCAATGTTTTCAATCCACGGGGTGACCTGTTGTTCGAGGGCGCTTTCAGTCAGCGTCGAAAGCACCTCATCCATTTCCGGCTCACTCTCCGGGCCCGCACCTTCGTCATCGCTTTCGGTGGTGCTGTCCAGGTCGTCTATCATCCGGTCGATGTCGGCATAAGTCATGCCCAGTGCATCGTGACGGCCATGGGCATCGGCATACGCACGCAGCCGGACAAGACTCTGCTGCGATATTTCGTAATTCTCCGAGAGATTGCTGCCAGCGATAAGTGCCCCGTGAGTGCCGTCATACAGTTCGGAAGGAATCGACGCGATTTCGTTGTTGCTCAAGTCGAGCGTTTGCAGATTCGGGGATTGCAGCGCCCCGTCCGGCCAGGCAGTGAGCAGATTGTCTTGCAGATTCAGTCGCTCGAGCCGGCCGAGACGGGTGATGTCGAACGTGCGCAGGCTGTTATGGCTCAGATCCAGCCAACGCAGTTGCTCCAGTCCCTCAAGGAGCGGATACAGAGTCGTGGATTGCACAAGGCCGGTGAACGACAGCTCAAGCCGTTCCAGTTGACGCATCTGCGCGACGGGGTCCGGTATTGCCGACAACTGGTTACCACTGAGACTGAGTCGACGCAATTGCGTAAAAGCCTTGAGAAAACCGCTGGAACCATTCGTGGTGAGCTTGACCCCGGACAGATTCAGACTGCTGACCGCAGGCATTACGTCGTCCAGCTCAGGCAGGTTGCCCACTTGCAGGCCGTCCAGGCTCAACTCGCGGTCAGTCACGCCGCTCCAGTCAATCGCACCTTCGCGCCAGCATTGGATGATGCGCTGCGCGGCGAGCTGGCGGCTGCGCGACGATACGACCCAATCCATGCCACGGGTTTCATGGGTGAACAGCCAGTCGTTCAGGCGCCGGGTCAGCGACTCGAACGATTGCTCCCAATTCACGATCCGGGCGCTGATCTGCGTCTCGGCCAATCCGGCGTCCTGCATCCGTTCGATGGCCGTCTGCGCGCGGGCGGCGTCGTAATCCGGGCGCAACCGCTGCACGCGCGCACCCCACGTCAACGGCCCCTCGTCCACCGGCACCGGCGGGAGCGGCAGCAGGCGTCGGGCAATCACCGAGCCGCTTTCCGTGGGCGGCGTACGATGACGCGGTTCCTCCAGAGCAAAGCGTTGCAACGAACCGGCGATCAGTCCCCTGCTGTCCTCGATCCGCCGCCGGGCGACGGCCAGCCCGGCCTGTGCCTGCGGGCTCAACGGAGTACCGGTCAGGCTGGTGTCGAGCAACAACCGGTCACCGGCCAGCAGTGCATCGGGCAGCGTCGTCAAGCGGCTGTCGCTGAGATCGAGCCAGGTCAGCTCGGGCAATGCCTCGGCACCGACCGGCCATTGATCGATGGCGGTCTTGCTCAGGTCCAGCGCTTTCAGTCGGTTCATCCCGCGCAAATCAATACGGTTGAGCGGGTTGTCATGCAGGTTCAGGGTTTCGAGCGCCGGCAGATTGCCCGGCTCCAGCGGCAATGCCGAGAGATTGCAATGGCTCAGGTCCAGGGTGTCGATGCCACGGAAAGTACGGATGAAACCACGCATGTGTTCCAGCGGAGCCTCCAGCCCTGCCAGGTGCAAACTTCGGACGTGGCTGAATCCTTCGGCGGACAAGGTCGGCAGGCTGTCCATGGGCGAACCGAGAATTTCCAGCACCGAGGCATCGTTGGGCAAACTGACGTAGAGATTGAAAAAAACGCTTTCGGTAGGTGCACCAAAACGCTGAAACAACCCGCCACGCCAGTTGTTCTTCAGTGCCTCGACCACCGCCGAACGTGCGGCACCGCCATTGAACACGGTCGGTCCGGGGCCGACCCACTCCTGCAACCGGTTCAGCTCGCCGAACTGCTCCCCCAGGGTTTCGATGGCCGCAAGCCGGCTGGTCGAGTCGGTGAATTGCGCTTTGAACCCATTGCTCAAGACATCGAACAGACTGGGTTCCATGCCGACAAAACGCTTGAGTTCGCCGCGACAGTAATCAGCGACCATTTCCTCCAGATCGACCAGATGACGCGGCTGACTGCGGATGAACTCGTAGATCGGCTTGAATACCCGACGCGGAAACTTCGACCAGTCCAGAGAAAGGCCGGACAACAGTCGCTGATGGCCTTCATAGATTTCCACCGGCAGGCTGTTGATCGCCGTCGAGCGCAGGTTCAGACGCTCGAGCCGGGGCAGGTCCAGCACGCCGAGCGGCCATTGGTACATTGCCGGGCTGGCGACTTCGAGCCTGCGCAACCGCCGCATGCCACTCACATCGAGCGTCGTCGGCACCACTGGATGCATCCCGCCACCGGTACAGTGCAACTCAAGCTCTTCAAGCCGGATCAACTCCCGAAGCCGCGCCGCCACTTTCGCGGTAACCGGTGTCGACAGTTTCAGGCGAGTCATGTGCCGCAGCGACCTGAGTGTCGTGAGTACCTTGTCGAACTCAGCAATGCTCGCGCTCAGCGCCAGCCTCTCGACATTGGGAAATGCGGCGAGCGTATCGGCGACCGCCGGGGCACGCAGCGTCAGTTCGCGCACATGGGAGAAATCCGCCGATAGCGACGGCAACCGGGTGCCGCTGACGATCGTGAGGCTCGCCGCCTGAGGATCGTGTTCGGCCAAGGGCGCGTTGCGCCAACTGTCTTTGATACCTTGCACACATCGCCTGAACTCATCTTCGGCGATGTGAAAGCGCGTGTCCTGCCCGGCAAGCCATCGGTCGAGCGTCGCTTCAAGCTCCCGCCACTCGCTCATGCGGTTGTTGAGCAGATGAAAGATCTGTTGGTCGGTCTTGCCCAGGCGCCATTGTTCAAGAATGAAACCCCGGGCCTGCGCGTCGCTCAATCGGGGATAGACATTCTGGACGTGGCCGGTCAACACCGGGTCCGGCCCCGGTCCATCGCCACTGGCCGGATAACCCAGCAACCCGGAAGCAATACGACGAGGCGGTCTGAACCGCAGGCCGGCGGAAGAGGCGGATTGAAACACCCGCGTGCAATCACTGCGGTGAGCACCTGCGTAATCAATGATCGCGCGTTGCAACTCCCCGCTCTGCCCCACCTGTGGCAATCCGATCGAGCGCCGCGCCTCATCGGGCAGGGCATGCATCAGCGAAGTGTAAAAGTTGCCCCCTCTGGCGGGCATACTGTTGAGTGTTTCGGCGCGGTCATTGAAGGCCTGCCAGGATGTGCCGTTCCTGACCACGAATTTGCGGTGCGACGCCGTCTCGTTGCCGATGCCATCGATCAGCGGCCCGCCGACACTGCCTTCGCGCAGCTCCAGACGTACGTCGTCGGGCCAGCCCGGAAGCCTGCTCAATGTGTGCAGCGCCAGTCGGGCGCTGTCGGTCGACGCCATGGTGTCGCTGCGCAGCCCGGCTATGGCCCGGGTCAGGCGCCCTTCGCCGGCATACCAGCGGCCGATTTCCTGCAAATGCAGCGGAACCCGCGACGAACTGTCCAGCCGTGCCAGCTCTTCGGCATCCGCCTGTCGCAACACGGCTTGCGCAGCCCGCTCTGTCAGGCCCGGCTGGATTCGCTGCAGCTTTGCGACACGGGGAGCAACAGGATCGCCGGTGCGTAAAAGGCCCTGGAACAGCGCCGGTTTGCGGGTCTCGGTAAAGTCGCCGATCTGCCTGGCCAACTCCTGCGGTCTTATGGCCGCTACGCGTGCGGGTTCACCACCCAGCAATCGCACCACTTCGGTTTCATCCAGCGAAGCCAGAATACGCGCCGGCAACTCACCGTTGAGCACCTCGGCCCGGCTGACCCGGATCGGCGCCTTGCCACCGCGTCGTGTCCCGTAACGGAGCGCGGTCCCAGAAAAGTCGGAGGAATCGTAAATCTTCAATTGCCTCCCCCACGGCCATCGCGGCATCTCGGGCAGCAAGGGCAACACCTGAAGATAACGGCCGTCGATGGGTTGCCGCCCTGCAATCTGCTCGACGATCAGTCCGGCATCCCGCTCGGCGTTGAACAGGCGCATGGCCTCCGCCAGCTCCGGGGGCGGCAAGGCATTGTCCAGGTGCATCTTGCGCAGGGCGCCATCGCTGACACCGGCCGTATCGGCAAGGGCCAGCAACTGCTCGTTAGCGAAAACATCATTGCTGTGGCCGATACGCCGCAGGAGTGTCAGCCGGTCCCAGGCCTGCGGGCGCTCGAGCGTATGTCGCCAGGCGCCGGCGCCGTTGTGGGCCAGCGGCGGTTGATAAGCCTGCGGATCGTTCGGGTGATCGATTCGCCATGCCTTGAGCGACTCGTCGTAAGTCTGCCGGTACGTCTTGCCTTCAAGCCGAATGTAGTGGTCTTGCCCGACCCGGTACTGCCCCAGTGCGTTGGGCGCCGCACGCGAGTCCAGCGTGACCGGACTCTCGTAACCGTTCAGATCAGGCTTCCACAATCGGGTCCTGCCGTCTGGCATCTGTACCTGATGCAGGTTCTCGATGACCGGTGTCGATCTGGCAGCAGTCAGCCGGGCAAGCCCCTTGCCGGCCCCCGCCATCAAGGCAATCAACGCGAGGTTTTGCGCGACATCGATCAGGTGTGCCTTTGCAGCCTTGCGATCCCCCTCACTCCACTCGATGGAGCCTTCAAAGGTTTCTTCGAGCAATTGCCCGGTCATCACCACCATCATCACTTCGCCCAATACCGGCACGAACATCGAAATGCCGGTCAGCACCAGCATGCCGATGTTCAGCAGCACGGCGAGCTTTTCCGAGCGCACTCTGGCATCGACATCCGCCGTGGGTACCGCATGGCTGCGAGCATCGGCAATCAATCGGTCGCGATGCTGGTCGAACAGGTAGTTCCACAGATCGACATTATCCGCCCAGATCCCGTGGCCCTTGCGGGACAGGTCCACGGGATTCAGATACGGATCCGCATTCGGCACCTGCGCGACTGGTGACACCGGCGGCAATTCACGGATGCCGGTCAACGCCCCGTTGATCGGGTTCAGGGCCTTGTAAATCTCATTGAACTGCGGTGCGTAGGGCTCCAGTTTCTGTGCGAATGTCCGGTCGGGCGTGTCGTTGGTGAACTGACTGAAAAAGTATGGCCGGTCACCATAGGCGACAAACTGGCTGAAAAAACGCTGGTAGGCATTCGGCTTTGCGGGGTGTGCCCGACTGGCGTCTCGCGTGGTGAAGCGCTGCTTGAACATCGCTTCTATTTCCCGGCCCTTGTAGCGCTTGAGCGGGTGGAAAGGATCGCCCGGGATATACAGGATCGAGTCGTCGCTGTAGCGATATTTTTCGCAGATTGTGAACAGCACGCAGCCGGTCATGCGCCGACCCATCAGGCCCAGATCACGAAACCAGATCTGCCGATGACCCTGACGAGGCGCCAGCTCACCATTGAGGACCGAGCGGATCGATGCGTAGTCTTCGCGCCCGATGTCGCCCTTGACCAGGGCCAGTTCGGCAGCCGCACGCAGGGCGGTCTTGTACGCGTCGATGAATTTGTCGCGCAGCACATGTACGGCCACCGCATCTTTGGGGTGCAGGAAATCCTTGAGATACGCCTGATACTTCGCCCCGATGTCGAGTGATCGGCACAGCCCTGTGAACTGCTCGACCGTCAGACGGGTATTCAACGGTTCCAGGGTTCCTGCAGTCGAGGTTTCGAGGCGAAATCCCGATGTTCGATGAAAGGCCCCGCTTTCACATTCCCGGGCTTCGAAGTTATGCAGCGCCGCTTGCAGCAGAGGCTGCTTCAGGACTTCGAAATAATCGATTTCGATGGAAAAAATCCCCATTTCCACCGGTTTGTTCAGCACCAGCCAGGTCTTGTTGACGTCAAGCGTCACGTTGAACCGGTCCTTGAGGGCCTTGGTCAGCAACGGCGCAGCAAACTGATCGATGTCCTGAAAACCCGACATGGCCTTGTCCAGGTTTGCCTGAGCGACGAAGCTGGCGGTCAGGGCATCGCCCACGGTTTTGCGTTGATCGCGGGACGCATGTCTGTACCAGTCCGGTGTGGCGGAATCGGCATGTTTCAAAGCCTCACGCTGGCGCGGCGAAGCGTTGATCAGCCACCCGGGACTGGACTGCTGCAGCAGGTCGGCGTGCAGACTTTGCGTCACCACCGGGCCCGGTGGCGCAACGGCGTCCAGAGAAGGTGAGGCGGCAGGGATGTCGGACATGGGTTCACTCCTTGAAATGGAGCGAAAGCAGACCATGGAGAACCGCCGTGGCCGAGGTACATATGTCTTGCCGCATGACGTCTTGTCAGCGCAAATTTCAGGCCCCGGCGGCGCTTTCATTCCCGCACAAAGGGGCTAATATTCGAACGCCCCGCCTTGAATTTCCAGGAACCCGGACATGCGTTTATCCGAATTCATCAGGCAACACGCGGATCACATCGTCGAGGAATGGGAACAGTTCGCCAGGACCATCACCCCGGCGGCCGACACCCTGGACCAGGCGGCGCTGCGCGACCATGCCCGGGCCATTCTGCTGGCCGCCGCCCGGGATATGGACACCGCACAGACCGCCAGCGAGCAAATCGCCAAGGCCAAGGGCGAAGGCCCGGAAAAGACCCCGAGCCTGGACAAGGCCGGCGCCAGTCACGGTGAGTTGCGCCATACCGTGGGCTTCGACCTGGTGCAGATGACTTCGGAATTCCGTCACCTGCGTGCCTGCGTGATCCGCTTGTGGGTCGGCACGTTGCAGTCGCCGGACATGGCGTACTTCCAGGACATGATCCGTTTCAACGAAGCCATCGATGAAGCCCTCGCCGAATCAACGGCGGCCTACGCCGAACAGGTCAATCGCTCGCGGGACATCTTCCTCGCCATTCTCGGCCACGACCTGCGCGCACCGCTGCAAGCGGTCAGCATGTCGACCGAGCTGCTGATGCGTAAAACCACTCTGGAAGGCGATGCGCTGACCTGCGCTTTGAATATCAAACACGGCGCGCGGCACATGGCGGCGATGGTCAGCGATCTGCTGGAGCTGGTACGCAGCCGCCTGGGCAAGAGCCTGCCGATCGAACCGGCACCGATGGATTTGGCCGACACGGTGCGGGCGGCCATCGCCGAAGCCTGCGCCGGCAATCCCGAGTGCGATCCGACCCTAAAGATCGATGGTGATACCCGAGGTGTCTGGGATGCCGGGCGGCTGGATCAGTTGCTGCAGAATCTGATCGGCAACGCCCTGCAACATGGTTCGAATCCGCAAGAAGTGATCGTGACCCTGCGCGGCGAGAACGACGCGGTGCATCTGTCGGTGCACAACTATGGCGAGCCGATCCCGGATGAAGCCATCGGCACGATTTTCGATCCACTGGTACGCAGCGCCGATGAAGAACTTGGCCAGCCGTCCACCAGCCTTGGCCTGGGGCTGTTCATCGTCAAGGAAGTGGTGACCGCCCATGGCGGGACGATCGAAGTCAGCTCAAGCGAAACCGAAGGGACGCTGTTCAGCGTGATGCTGCCAAGGAAGAGCTGAAGCGGTCACTCGACCACCAGCCGCCCCAACCGCTGACGCAGCATGCGGTTCTCGGCCCGCAGTTCCTTCACTTCTTCCAGCAGGTCCAGCGCCAGGGCGACGCCTTCCCACTCCAGCTCCAGGTCGCGCCGCAGCTTGGCGGCGCGTTTGGCCAGGGCCAGTTCGTAGTCGGTGAAGCGCCATTCCCGGGGCTGCGCGCCCTGAGGTTCGAGGATGCCGTGTTCGACGATTTCGATCACGTAGACGTCCGACAGATCGGCCGCCTCACAGAATTCTGCCATGTCCAGTTGAACGATCAGGGGGCTGCTCATGATGGGCTACTCCGTCGTCAGTATCAGAAGTTCTCTCGCGGATTGAAGGCGGCCTTCTTCGCCAGTTCCTGCCATAGCGCCTTGACGTCATCGCCGGCGGCCTTCGGCATCACGGCCTTGAGCTGGACGAACAGGTAACCGCGTTCGCCGGCCTTGTTCTGCAGACCGTGGCCCTTGGCGCGCATGCGCTGACCGTTCTGGCTGCCGGCCGGCACCTTGAGGTTGATCTTGCCGGTCAGGGTCGGCACCGCCACTTCGGTGCCCAGCGCCAGTTCCCACGGTGCCAGGGGCAAAGTGATGATCAGGTTTTCGCCTTCGACATCGAATTTCGGGTGCGGCGCGAAACGAATGGTCAGGTACAGATCGCCATTGGCGCCGCCACCGATGCCCGGTGCGCCCTGGCCTTTGAGGCGGATGCGCTCGCCGTCGGTCACGCCCGCCGGGATCTTCACGTTCAGGCTCTTGCTGGTGTTGCTGACGTGCTGGCCGCTGGCGTTGTATTGCGGTACCTGGAAGCTGATCTTTTTCGATTCGTTCGACAGGGTTTCTTCCAGGAAAATCGGCAGTTCCAGTTCCACGTCTTGCCCTCGGCGCCCGGAGCTGCGGGATTGCCGGCCAGCGCCGCCACCGAAACCGGGGCCGCGATTGCCAAAGATCGAACTGAAGAAGTCCGAGAAATCACCCGTTTCGCCACCACCGCCACCGAAGCCCCCACGGCTCTGCCAGCCCGGCGGGCCCTGAAACGGCTGACCGTGCTGGCCGTAGCGACGCAGGTCGTCGTATTCGGCACGCTTGTCGGCGCTTTTCAGCGCTTCATAGGCTTCCGAGGCGTCCTTGAACTTGGCCTCGGCGTCTTTTTCCTTGCTGACATCGGGGTGGTATTTGCGCGCGAGCTTGCGATAGGCAGCCTTGATTGCCTTGTCGTCAGCCGTCGGCTCCACGCCGAGTATCTTGTAATAGTCTTTGAAGTCCATCGAAGGAATCACCATCCGTTATCGATTTCGCGCCGTTGCCAGCATGCGCCGATTCGCGCAAGGCCGGTTGACCGATCTCAAGGTTGTGACCGGGTGGCGCAGCAGAAGTTTATCGGCAGTGGACGGCGGTTCTTGCGACCGCCGGTGTGTCTGCCGGCCCATGCCAGCAAGTTTGGGGCAAAGCGCCGACTTTCAAGCAAGCTTAGACGCGAAATAGCGGATGACCGGCCTTCGAATCTGTCGCGCACTGACATACACTGCGCGGCCGTTTTTTTGACCGGAACCGAAAGACATGAAAGACGCCTCTCCAGCCCGTGCCTGCGGCATCGACTTTGGCACGTCCAACTCCACCGTCGGCTGGCTGCGCCCCGGCATGGAAACGATGATCGCGCTGGAAGACGACAAGATCACCCTGCCGTCGGTGGTCTTCTTCAACATCGAAGAACGCCGCCCGGTCTACGGTCGCCTGGCGCTGCACGAGTACCTGGAAGGCTACGAAGGCCGACTGATGCGCTCGCTCAAGAGCCTGCTCGGTTCCAAGCTGATCAAGCACGACACCAGCGTCCTCGGCACCGCGATGCCGTTCAAGGACCTGCTCGGGCTGTTCATTGGCCAGCTCAAGAGCCGTGCCGAAGCCGCCGCCGGTCGTGAGTTCGAGCAGGTGGTGCTGGGCCGCCCGGTGTTCTTCGTCGATGACGACCCGCTGGCCGACCAGGAAGCCGAAGACACCCTGGTGGAAGTGGCGCGCAAACTCGGCTTCAAGGACGTGTCGTTCCAGTACGAGCCGATTGCCGCGGCCTTCGACTACGAGTCGACCATCGAAAAGGAAGAGCTGGTACTGATCGTCGACATCGGCGGTGGTACGTCGGACTTCTCGCTGGTGCGCCTGTCGCCCGAGCGTCGGGGCATGGATAACCGTCACGACGACATCCTCGCCACCGGCGGCGTGCACATCGGCGGGACCGACTTCGACAAGCAACTGAGCCTGCAAGGCCTGATGCCGCTGTTCGGCTACGGCAGCCGCATGAAGAGCGGCGCGTTCATGCCGACCAGCCACCACATGAACCTGGCGACCTGGCACACCATCAACTCGGTGTATTCGCAGAAATCGACCCTGGCCCTGGGCAGCATGCGCTACGACATCGAGGACACCGGCGGCATCGACCGTCTGTTCAAGCTGATCGAACAGCGCGCCGGGCACTGGCTGGCGATGGAAGTGGAAGAAACCAAGATTCATCTGACCCACAACGACAGCCGTCACGTGCCGCTGGACCGGATCGAATCCGGGCTGAACGTCGAGTTGACCCGCGCTCTGTTCGAATCGGCCATCGAGGCGCAGCTTGAGCGCGTGCGTGGCAGCGTCACGCAATTGCTGGCGGACGCCAATGTGGCGGTGGGTCAGGTCGATACGGTGTTCTTCACCGGCGGTTCCAGCGGCATCCCGGCGCTGCGCAACAGCGTTTCGGCCATGCTGCCGAATGCGCGGCATGTGGAAGGGAATATCTTTGGCAGCATCGGTAGCGGTCTGGCGATTGAGGCCATGAAGCGTTATGGCTCAGTAAACTGATCCAGTTTCTGCGGCGCTGCCAATCGCGAGCAAGCTCGCTCCCACAGGATCACACTGAACCTGTGGGAGCGAGCTTGCTCGCGAAAGGGCCCTTTCTGACGCTACAAAACCTGGATCAAACCATCCCGCCCAGCTTCAACTCACTCTTCAGATACGCGTAATAAATCGGCCCCGCCACCACCCCCGGCAGGCCGAACGCGGCCTCGAACACCAGCATCGCCAGCAGCAACTCCCAGGACTTGGCACTGATCTGCCCGCCGACGATGCGCGCGTTGAGGAAGTATTCGAGCTTGTGGATAAAGATCAGGTAACCCAGCGCGGCAACCGCCACCCAGATCGACAGCGACAGGCCGACGATGGTGATCAGCGTGTTCGACATCAGATTGCCAATCACCGGCAGCAGACCGAGCAGGAACGTCAGCACGATCAGGGTCTTGGTCAGCGGCAGCTTGATCCCGAACAGCGGCAGGATCACCGCCAGGAAGATCCCGGTGAAGAAGGTGTTGAGCAGGGAAATCTTGATCTGCGCGAAGACAATGTTGCGAAACGCTTGAACCAGCAGGTGCAGACGGTCGAACAGTGCGGCCGCCAACGGCTTGCGCTTGGTGACATCCGGCACGCGCTGCAGGGCGATGATTGCGCCGAGCACCATGCCGATCAGCAGGGTCACGAACATGTGCGCCGCGTCCTTGCCCACCAGTTGCAGCTCGGACAGGTGCTTGCTCGCCCATTCACCGATGGCCACACGGAATTCGGCGGCGCTGGCGGGCAGATAGCTGTCGAGGAACGGCGGCAGTTGCCCGCGCGCACGGTCAACCACACCCATGAATTTGTCGAGGGAAGCTCCGGGATTTTCCGCCTCGTGCAGCAGGAAACTGATCGCCCCGGCAAAGATCAGCGCCAGCACACTCACCACCAGCGTGCCCAGCAATGCCACCGCCAGCCAGCGCGCGCGGCGGCCTTCGATCAGCCGTTGCAGTTGCGGAGTGAGCATGTTGACCAGCTCGAACACCAACAAACCGGCCAACAGACTGGGCAACAGACGCAGCGGCAGCACCAGCAGCAACCCGCCGAAAATGATGATGCAACTGACCCAGAACACAACATGACGCTCAGAAAACGTTGGCATACAGCCTCAAAACGAACGGCGTAAAAGGATTGGCAGTCTGCCAGCGATCCTTGGGGAGCACTAGGGATATGCGGTGTTTGTGGGTTTGGTGTCTGACTTGCGGCCCAGCCCTCACCCTAGCCCTCTCCCGGAGGGAGAGGGAACTGATCGCATAGATTCCCAGAGTTTCCACAGCCTGAAAGACTGGGTCGACTCCGGATTCAGCACTGCACATTCAGGTCGGTGCAAATACCAGTCATCCCCGAATCGGTCCCCTCTCCCTCTGGGCGGTCCGACGTTTCGGGAGGGTTAGGGTGAGGGCCGGTTCGCGAGTCGAACCCATCCCGTCGAATCCACCTCATTTCTTCTTCAGGCAATCACTCATGAACGCCTTGCGCGCATCACCGGTCAGCGCCTTGGTCTTGGCGTCGGCATTGCAGGTCTTCATCTTTTCCTGCTGCGGGGTCAGGGTCTTGGCGTCATTGGCCGCCGGCGCTGCCTTCAGGCAAGTACTCATGAAGGTCTTGCGCTCGTCGCCCTTGAGGCTCTTGGCCGTGGCGTCGGCGTTGCAGGTGGTCATCTTGTTCTGTTGCGCCGTGGCGGCGAAACCCTGGGAGCACAGCAGCAGACCGATCATCAACAAAGGGACACGCAGCATCTTCATGGAGTTTTCTCCTTGTCGCCGCATCGATGGATACGGCCTCCGGCTGAGTGTAGTCAAAGCTTGTTACACCTTCCTGCTCTCCAGGTGACTGCGCCGGTACTGTTCCGGCGTACACCCGGCCTGACGGGCGAACATGGCGATGAACGCCGAGCCGCTGCTGTAACCGAGATCGAAGGCGATTTCCTGCACGCTGCGCGAACTCTCCAAGGCCTCGATGGCGGCGAGATAGCGCAAGCGCTGACGCCACTCGCCGAAACTCATCCCCAGCTCCCGCACGAATTGCCGGGCCAGAGTGCGCTCGCTGACATGCACCTGCGCCGCCCAGTGCGCCAGCGGCTCGTTGTTGCCGGGCTCGGCCTGCAGGGTTTCGAGGATGGTCAGCAAACCGGGGCTGCTGGCATAGGGCAGATAACACTGATGAACCGGCGCCTGGCGCAATTGATCCACCAGCACCTGGGCCAGGCGCTGGTCGGCGTCGAACGCGGGGATCTTCACATCCCGGGCGGCGAAGTCCTTGAGGATCGCCTTGAGAATATCGCTGATCGCCAGCGTGCAAGCCTGCGCCGGCAAATCCGCGCAGACCTCGGGCGCCAGACACACCGCCCGATAATTCACCGGCTGATGACTGTAGAAACTGTGCTCAACCTGCGGCGGCACCCACACCGCGTATTGCGGCGGCGACATGAAGCGGCTGCCGTCGACATCCATGTGCAGCACGCCGTGGGCTGCGTATTCCAGCGTGCCCCACGGGTGGCGGTGCGGTGCGGCGTATTCGTGGGCGTTGAAGTCGGCATAGCGGAAATACACCGCCGACGGCAGTTCGCTGAAATCCAGCAGATCGATGTGTTTACTGTTCATGCTGTCCGGAATCAGAGGCAGGTTGTCCGGTTCGCAGTATAGGCCTGCATCCAGACAGGGGATAATCACCGTTCATCAACGTACTGGTTTCTCCTCCCATGCAATACGCGTTTCCCCTGCTGGCGATTTTCATCTGGGCCGGCAACACCGTGATCAACAAGCTGGCCGTCGGTGCGATCTTTCCCGCCGAAATCGGCTTCTACCGCTGGCTGCTCGCCGGGCTGCTGTTCACCCCGTTCATGCTCAAAAAGGTGATTGCACACTGGCCGCAGATCCGCCCGAACCTGGGCAAGATCTTCATCCTCGGCGTGCTGGGCATGGCGGTCTATCAGAGCCTGGCCTACTTCGCGGCGACCATGACCAGCGCCACCAACATGGGCATCATCCTGTCGCTGATGCCGTTGATGTCGCTGGCCATGGCAATCATCAGCCTCGGCCAGCGCCTGACCGCCGGCGCGCTGGTCGGTGCGGTGCTGTCATTCGCCGGGGTGCTGGTGGTGGTGTCGTCCGGCAGCCTCGGCGCGCTGCTGCAACACGGGGTGAATCTGGGTGACGCGATGATGCTGATCGCCACCCTCGCCTATGCGATCTACAGCACCCTGCTGAAAAAATGGCAGCTGCGCCTGCCGCCGCTGGTGTTGCTGTACTTGCAGGTGCTGGTGGCGGTGGTGGTGCTGTTCCCGCTGTACGCCATGTCGCCGAAAACCGGCCTGACCCTGCAGAACATCCCGCTGGTGCTGTACGCGTGCCTGCTGGCCTCGATGCTTGCGCCACTGGCGTGGATGCAGGCCGTGCAGCGCCTGGGCCCGAGCCGGACCACGCTGTTCTTCAACCTGTTGCCGTTGATCACCGCGCTGATAGCAGCGGTGGTGCTGAAGGAACAACTGGCGATGTATCACCTGGTCGGTGGCTTGCTGACGCTGGGCGGGGTGATTCTTTCCGAGCGCTGGACCACCGTCCTCGGTCGCTCCCGCACTCCAAGCGCCGCCTAGACCCCGGCGGCTTTCAACCGCGCCGCATGCTCGACAAACAGCCGCACCGGGTCCGCCCCTTTGCCGACCAGTCCCAGTGACTGGTTGACGATGTCGAAGTGATCCATCGGGTAGTCATCGCCGATGACCGTGCCCAGGTGCGAGCTGAAGCGCCCGACCATGCCGTCGCACTGCCCCGGCTCGCGCACGAAGGTTTTGGCGAACAACCGACAGCTGCGGTTGGTGCCGTCGAACAGGTTGCCGCCACGGTCGGTCTTGCCCGGCTGCAAGGTGCCGGACCACGAGTAATAGCGCACGCCGTTGACCTCTTCCGGCCCGTGCCCGCCCCACGTTTCCGGCAAGCCCTGTGGATAACGCTGGTTGAACAGCGCCACGCCTTCGGTGGTCAGGGAGTTGTGCGACGCGTGGATATCCACCGGCAGTTTTGGCCCGTGGTAACCGGTTTCCAGCAGCGCCATCAGCCAGCCGACAAAACGCAACAGCGCCTCGAGGATGCGGCCCCGGGCGCTG
Source organism: Pseudomonas sp. R43(2017) (assembly GCF_002112345.1). NCBI lineage: Bacteria > Pseudomonadati > Pseudomonadota > Gammaproteobacteria > Pseudomonadales > Pseudomonadaceae > Pseudomonas > Pseudomonas sp. R43(2017). The sequence continues at coordinate 530,274 of NZ_NEHJ01000005.1, read as the reverse complement.
TCCGCCGGATAGTGCTTCGCCAGATAGTCGGCCAGCTCCGAACCGTGATTGGGCCCGGCCACCGAGGTCACCGAGGCCACCAGATCCGGGCGTTTGGCTGCCGCATAACGCGCCGTCAACGAGCCCTGGCTATGGCCGAACAGATTGACCTTCGCTGCACCAGTCTCGCGCAGGATTTCATCGATCCGCGCCAGCAGCTGCTCGCCGCGCACCTCGGTGGAATTGAGCGGCGACACCTGCACCGCAATCACCGTCGCCCCACCCCGGCGCAACGCTTTGATGATCCCGTACCAGTACGGATACAGCACCAGACGGATGAAACCGAGCATTCCCGGCACCAGCACCAGTGGATAACGTGTGGCCGATTCCTGCGACATGGGCAGACATCCCTGTGGTCGGTGGGAGGATGCATGACGTGCAAAACGCCCGCCAAGCATCCTCCTCGATGATGACAACTCCACGACCAGCCTACTTCAGCCCCACCACCCCCGCCACAATCAGCCCTACCGACAACAATTTCACCAGCGTCAGGCTCTCGCCCAGCAGCGCGAAACCGAGAAACACCGTGCCGAGCGAACCGATGGCGGTCCAGACCGGGTAGGCGATGCTCACCGGCAGCTCGCGCATGGCCAGGGTCAGGAAATAAATCCCGCCCACCGCCGCGACCACGGTAATCAGCGACGGCCACAGCCGGGTGAAACCCTCGGCGTACTTCATGCCCATGGCGAAGGTGACTTCGAATCCGGCCGCGATCAGCAGAAACAGCCAGGCCACCTAGAACTCCCGGGCCAGGTCGAGCAAGCGCTGCTCGGCCTCGGCCACCGACACCGCAAAGGTGCGTTCGGCGGATTCTTCGCCCTCGGCCGCGACCACCGTGACGTCGTTGATGCCGATGAACCCCAGCGCCGTGCGCAGCCACGGGTCGGCGTGGTTCAACGCCTCCAGCTCGCCGCCCGGGCCAAAACCGAAACCGCCACGACTGGTGACGATCAGCGCTTTCTTGCCGCGCAACAGCGGCGTGTACTGGGCCACGCCATTGTCCAGGGTGTGGTCGAACGTCAGGCCCAACCGCACGATCTGATCGACCCAGGCCTTGAGGCCGCTGGGCACGTTGAAGTTGTACATCGGCGTGGAAATCAGCAGCAGGTCGTGATCGAACAGCTCTCCCACCAGTTGATCGCTAAGGGCCAGATCGGCCTGCATCGACAGCGGCCGTGCTTCGGGTTCCGGGTAAAACGCCGCCGCGACAAACGCTTCATTCACCGCCGGAATCAACGCCCGCCCGACTTCGCGACGGGTGACCTGAGCCTGCGGATGACGGACTTGCCAGGCACTGAGAAAACTTTCCGCCAGACGCCGCGAATGGGAACGCTCACCGCGTGGGCTGGCATGGATCGCAAGAATCTTGCTCATCTGAAACTCCTTGGGGCTAGACTTGAGTGGCTGTGTGGCGCCAGATTGCAGGCATCACTTCTTCACCTCAAATGAGCAAAAATCAGTCTGGATGAATTTATTTCATCCGTGGAGTTTTCCATGTTCGCCTCACTGCCATTGACCGCCCTGCGCGCCTTTGAATCCGCTTCGCGCCTGTTGAGCTTCAAGGCGGCCGCCGAAGAACTGGCGGTGACGCCGACGGCGATTTCCCATCAGATCCGCTCGCTGGAGGACTGGCTCGGCGTGGCGCTGTTCGAACGCCTGCCGCGTCAGGTGCGCCTGACCGAGGGCGGTGAGCGGCTGTTCCGCAGCCTGCACGGCGCGCTATTGGAAGTGGCACAAAGCGTCGACACCCTGCGCCCGCAACGCAGCGGCAGCAGCCTGACGCTATCGACCACCGCCGCGTTCGCCGCCCTGTGGCTGGTGCCGCGACTGGGGCGGTTTTATACGAAACACCCGAACATCAATGTGCGTCTGGACACCCACTGCGAAGTGATCGATCTGCATCAGGACGCCAGCGTCGATCTGGTGTTGCGCTACAGCCTCGACGATTACCCGAACCTCTACGGGTTGTGCCTGTTCGATGAATCGTTCGGCGTGTACGGCTCGCCGGAGCAGGTGGCGCTGGCCGCCCGTCGCACACCGGCGCTGATCAGCGTGCACTGGCATAACTCGAAGCTGTATGCCCATGGCTGGGAAGCGTGGTGCGGCAAGTCGGGTGAAAACTGGATAAACCAGCATCCGGTGATCCGGGAATACGACGAAGAACACTACGCCCTGCAAGCGGCCATCGCCGGGCAAGGGCTGGTGCTGGCAAGCAATATTCTGGTGTCGGAGAGCGTCGCCAGCGGTTTGCTGGTGCCGTACAAGGGAGAGGTCCAGGTCGATGGCGCGGGCTACAGCGCACTGTGCGTCCCGGGTCGCGAACGTCATCCGCCGGTGCGGGCGTTCTTTGCCTGGTTGCAGGAAGAAGCGCAGTTGTCCGGACTGTCGCCGAGATTGCCGAAAAATACATAAAACTTTTTGCAGCGCGCATCACTCACAACCTGGGTAGCGATCACGTCGGCAGAACGTGGCGCCAATCGGATTAGCCTCCAGGAGACTGAAATGAGTGACCTGCATTTGTCTGATGTTCAAACCCTGCGCGAGCGCGCACGACAACACGTGGAAAACGGCGCGGTGACCGAAAGCTACAGCGCCAATCGAGAAGAAGTGCTGCGCCTGCTCAATGAATCGCTGGCCACCGAACTGGTCTGCGTATTGCGCTACAAGCGCCACTACTTCATGGCCAACGGCTTGAAGGCCAATGTCGCCGCCGATGAATTTCTCGAGCACGCCACTCAGGAAGCGGCTCACGCCGACCGCCTCGCCGAGCGCATCGTGCAACTGGGCGGCGAGCCCGAGTTCAACCCGGATCTGCTGTCGAAGATGTCCCACGCGCAATACGTGGCGGGCAAAACCCTGAAGGAAATGGTCTACGAAGACCTGGTGGCCGAACGGATCGCCATCGACAGCTATCGCGAGATCATTCAGTACATCGGTGAAAAGGATCCGACTACCCGGCGGATCTTCGAAGACATCCTGGCTCAGGAAGAAGAGCATGCCGATGACATGGCGGACATCCTGAAAGACCTCTGATATCTCCAGATCCAATCGCGGGCAAGCCCGCTCCCACAGGTTTTCACTGAACCTGTGGGAGCGGGCTTGCCCGCGATAGCTTTCTGATAAACGCTAGAGAATCATTTAGTGGGTTTGACGGTCACGGGTGCCTTGCCCGCCTTCATCTGCTCCAGCAACGGCGCACACTGGTTCGGCTCGCCACCGCTCGGCGCCACCAGCGCCAGCAGCCCCGCCGCCGGTGCTGCGATCACGCCCAGCGCCACCATGCCGGCACCGCGCAGCATCAACGGCACCGCTTTGACCCCGGCGTCCGGCTTGATGAACTTGCCGCGCACGTACAGCGGCGAGCGCAGGGAGATCAGACGCCAGCCCTTGGATTCCGGCGTCACGGTCAGGTCCAGTTGCTCGGTGGCCATGTTCGCCGTGCCGTCGATGTAGATGATCGCGTTCTCGGTATCGAACACGAACAGCCGCGTGGTCGCCAGGCCGGTCTTGATGTCGAAGTCCGCCGCCGCGCAATTGATCTTCACTTCCTTGTCGCCAAAGACCTTGCCGACCACGTAGTTGCCGACGTTGAGTCCCGCCAGTTCCATCAACTCACGGCTGATTGCGCCGTCGTTGATCAACATCTTCAGGTTGCCGTTGGCGCCGCCCAGCAGCTTGGCCACCGAGTTGCCGCGACCGCTGATGTCGGCATCGCCGTTGAGCTCGCCGAAACTGGTCTTCATCGGTTCGAAGGTCGGAAACAGCTGCTTGAGTTTGAACTTGCGCGCGGTCAGTTTCGCCCGGCCTTCCAGCGGTTCGGTGCGGCCATTGAGGCGGATCTGCGCATCAAGGTTGCCACCGGCCACGCCGAAGCGCAGCGGCTCCAGGCTCAGTTCGCCGTCGTTGAGCTTGAGGTGGGTATAGAGGTCGGTGAACGGCAGCTTCTCACTGTGGACGATGCGTTTGCCGGTGAATTCGACGTCGGCGTCCATCGCCCGCCAACGGTCTGTCTTGAACTCCTCTACCGGCAGCACCTTGTCCGCCGGTTGCTTGCTCTCACCGCCACGGGCCTTTTGCTTGTCGTTGGAATCCGCGCCAATCAGCGGCGCGAGGTCGGCAAACAGCAGTTGATTGGACAGCAACGCCCCGCTGAGTTTGGGCCGTGGCTGGCTGGCAACGTAGGCCAGGTCGCCGTGAATGTCGCTGCCGCCGATCTTGCCGTTGAACTGCTCGTAGCGGAACTGCGCGCCGTCCGGCTCATGCAGCTTGGCGATCAGATGACCGTCGGTGGAATACGGCGGCGTATCCGGCAGGGTCACGCCGGTCAGCGGATAGAGATTGCCAAGGCTGGCGCCCGCCAGTTTCAGGCGCAGGTCGAGGGCGCCGAGGTTGAGCGGATCGGTCAGGGTGCCGGCGAGTTCGATGCTGGTGTCGCCGATTTTCGCCTGGGCCTGCAACGGGAACGGTTTGGCTGCATCCTGCAGGGCCAGCAGGCCGCCGACCTTGCCTTGTCCGGTGAGTTTCTGACCGTGGTACTGGCCGGTGACTTTTAGTGCAAAAGCGTAATCCTGCGGTGCGCCGCCCTTTTCCAGCGCGGTTTTCGCCGCTTTGTCGCCGACGATCTCGCTGAAGGGAATCGGTTTGCCCAGGGGATCGATCAGCAGATCGAGGTTGGTCTTGAGGGTCTGGTCATCCAGGGTGACATGGCCCTTGTCGAAACCGATGGCGCCGATATCCACCACCCAGTTCGACGGTTCGGCGTTCGGGTCCTTGGGATCGAATTTGAACGTCCAGTTGGCGCGACCATCGGCCAGGCGCTGCAATTGCGCGTTGGGTTCGGTCAGGTCGATGCGCGGGATCGTCACCCGTTGCGCCAGCAAGGCCAGCGGCGAAATGCGCAACTCGACCTTTTTGAGGGTGACCATCTGCGGCTGCTTCGACCAGTCCGGGTTACCCAGGGTCAGGTCTTCGGCCACCACATGCGGCCACGGCACCCAGGCGCGCCAGCCGCCCTCGTCCGGCTCGCGCTGCCAGACCACGGCGAGGTTGCCGTTGATGGCGAACGCTCGGTGCAGTTCTTCCGAGACTTTGGCGTTGAGCGGCGGTTTGATCCGGTTCCAGTCGAAGAACACGATGATCAGGACCAGCACCGCCAGCAACAGCACGAGGGTGGCGAAGGTCCAGGCGAAGATTTTACGGGTGCGCGTCATGCACAAAGCTCCTGAAAACGACTGCGGATCGACGCCGCTGATACAACGGGCCTTGCAAGGCCCTCATGAAGTCTACGACTGACAAACCGCCCGCAGGTTTAATCGAAAGCCCCATCGGGGCCAAAAAACGGTGGCCATTCTGACCGATCGGTCGAATCGGCGTTACCGGCCCCGCACTTTTGCGGGGCGCAAGTGGGTGGAAAATACCCACCGCAGTGCAAAACCGCCCGCCTGAAACGCCCGAGTTAGAGCCTCCCAAGCGAACAATCAATTCTGTTGATTATTACCATTGTGTTTATGAACTTTTATATCGACTTATCGAGAGTAGCATTGGCTTCGTACCCACTTTATCGCCCTCCCAAGGAGCAACCCATCATGAAACGCCAACTTCTGTTCAGTCTTACCCTCTCGATGCTGGCCAGCACCGCTTTCGCTCTGCCAGCTGCCGACCAGGCTACCCCGCAAGTGAAATCGAGCCACTCGGTGTTCAGCCAGACTGTTGCCGCTGACGGTTCGGACCGCACTCCACAAGGCCAGACCCTGGCTGAAAACGGTCGTAACCGCCTGGAAGAAAAAGGTCTGGTTCAAGATGGCTATGACAAAACCCCTCAAGGTCAAACCTTAGCCGAAGGTGGCCGTGATCGTCTGGAAGAGAAAGGTCTGGTCCAGGACGGTTACGACAAGACTCCACAAGGTCAGACCCTGGCTTCCGATGGCTACGACAAGACCCCACAAGGTCAGACCCTGGCCTCCGATGGCTACGACAAGACCCCACAAGGTCAGACCCTGGCCTCCGATGGCTACGATAAAACCCCACAAGGTCAAACCCTGGCCGAAGGTGGTGGTGACCGCGTGATCGAACGCAACAGCGCTTTGAGCTAAGCCCGTGGCGGCCTGGAAAAAAAGCCCAATCCCCGGATTGGGCTTTTGACTTTTCAGAGCCCGGCATAAAGAAGTCGAGATTTCCCTGCTCCCTCTCCCCCGCTGCCGTTCGACGCCGACAAAGCCGATTTGCTAGAGTGCGGCGCTTGTCTTGCCTAAGAACACACCCTTGCGATGCTGCCCCGCGCCGAACAGAAACAACAGACCCGCAACGCCCTGATGGACGCTGCCCGCCACTTGATGGAAAGCGGCCGAGGATTCGGCAGCCTGAGCCTGCGTGAAGTGACGAAAACCGCCGGCATCGTGCCCACCGGTTTCTACCGGCATTTCGCCGACATGGACGAACTCGGTCTGGTACTGGTCAGCGAAGTCGGCCAGACCTTCCGCGAAACCATCCGCCTGGTGCGCCACAACGAATTCGTCATGGGCGGGATCATCGATGCCTCGGTGCGGATCTTCCTCGACGTGGTCAGTGCCAACCGTTCGCAGTTTCTGTTCCTGGCCCGCGAGCAGTACGGTGGATCGCTGCCGGTGCGTCAGGCGATTGGCCGTTTGCGGGAGGACATCAGTTCCGACCTGGCAGCGGACCTGGCCTTGATGCCCAAACTCCAGCACCTCAATCGCGAGGGACTGAGCGTGATGGCCGACCTGATCGTCAAATCGGTGTTCGCCACCCTGCCGGACATCATCGACCCGCCAGCCGAAGCCCTGCCCGAACATCTGACGCCCCAGGCGAAGATCACCCAGCAGTTGCGCTTCATCTTCATCGGGTTGAAGCACTGGCAAGGGCTCGGCAGTACCGAGTGAGTCAGCAAAAAATCGCAGCCAAAGCTGCGATTTTTTTGCGCCGCAAATTGGTGCATGTAAAAAACTTCATGCACCAAAACACCTCACAATCCTGCAACATCTTGAAACATCCGCTAGTCTCCGACAGGGTTTTCCTACGTCTCGTCCGATTGGCAAGCCCCTTGCTCTAGCCTGAGCATTGTTCTTAGCAGGAAGCTTTCCGATGCTGGTGATTCATCGCAGAATCGACCCCCAACCCGTCTGGGCCGCCGAGTTGCACCTGACTTTCGAAGCCAGGAGCAAAAGCCGTCTGCGCTGTTTCAGTGCCGACGGCGAAGACGTCGGACTGTTTCTGGAGCGCGGCCAGCCGCCGCTGCATGACGGCGAATGCCTGCAGGCTGAAGATGGCCGGATCGTCCGGGTCTGCGCCCGCCCCGAACAACTGCTGCACGTCACCTGCGCCAATGCCTTCGAACTGACCCGCGCGGCCTATCACCTGGGCAATCGCCATGTGGCGCTGCAAGTCGGTGACGGCTGGTTGCGCCTGCTCGACGATTACGTACTCAAAGCCATGCTTGAGCAACTCGGTGCGCAGGTCGAATCCATCGAAGCCCCGTTCCAGCCGGAACACGGCGCCTACGGTGGCGGCCATCACCATTCGCGGCACGGTGAAGAAGATTTCAACTACGCGCCGAAACTGCATCAGTTCGGCGTCCGTTTGTGAACCCGGCCTGGGCGCTGCTGCGCCTGGCCAGTCCGCAACTGCCGATTGGCGGCTACAGCTATTCCCAGGGTCTGGAGATGGCTGTGGATAACGGTCGAGTGAATAACCCGGACAGCGCCCGGCGCTGGATCAGCGATCAATTGCTGCTCAATCTCGCACGATTCGAAGCGCCGCTGCTGCTCGCCCATTGCCAGGCGGCGGCGGACGAACACTGGGATGATTTGCGCAAGCTCTGCGAAAGCCACCGCGCCAGCCGCGAAACCCGCGAGCTGCATCTGGAGAGCCGGCAGATGGGCTACTCGTTGCAGCAATTGCTCAACGGCTTGCCCGAACTCGATCAGGCCGCGCGGGACTTTCTCGACCACTGCACCGAACCGCACCTGGCCCTGTGCTGGGCACTGGCGGCCCGCGCCTGGCAAATCAGCCCGCAGGACGCCCTCGCCGCCTGGCTGTGGAGCTGGCTGGAAAACCAGCTCGCGGTCTTGATGAAAACCCTGCCGCTGGGCCAGCAAGCCGCCCAGCGCCTGACCAGCGAACTGCTGCCGCTGTTGCAACAGGCCCAGCAGGACGCCACCCGAATCAATCCCGAACACCTCGGCAGCGCCGCGTTCGGTCTGTCCCTGGCGTGCATGGCCCATGAGCGCCAGTACAGCCGCCTGTTCCGTTCCTAGGGCCTTTCAGTCTGGAGAATCACATGAACACACAACCCCTGCGCGTCGGCATCGGCGGCCCGGTCGGTTCCGGCAAAACCGCGTTGACCCTGGCCCTGTGCCTGGCGCTGCGCGAGCGCTACAACCTGGCCGTGGTCACCAACGACATCTACACCCGCGAAGACGCCGACTTCCTGGTGCGCAACGAAGCCCTGGCACCGGAACGCATCATCGGCGTGGAAACCGGCGGCTGCCCGCACACGGCAATCCGCGAAGACGCGTCGATCAACCTCGAAGCGGTGGATCAACTGAACCGGCGCTTTCCGGGGCTGGACCTGATTCTGGTGGAGTCCGGTGGCGACAACCTTTCCGCGACCTTCAGCCCGGAACTGTCCGACCTGACTATCTATGTGATCGACGTTTCGGCCGGCGACAAGTTGCCGCGCAAGGGCGGGCCCGGTATCTGCAAATCCGACCTGCTGGTGATCAACAAGATCGACCTCGCACCGCTGGTCGGCGCCTCGCTGGAGATGATGAACAGCGACACCCAACGCATGCGCAACGGCAAGCCGTTCGTATTCAGCAACCAGAAAACCGGTCAGGGCCTGGAAGACATCATCGCCTTCATCGAACGCCAGGGCCTGCTGACTGCAGCCTGATTCACAGATCAACAAGGAAGCTTCTCCATGACACTCAAACGCATTCTCGGCGCCGTCGCACTCCTGCTGACACCGGCACTGGCCTTCGCCCACCCCGGCCACGGCGACTCTGGTCTGGTGGCTGGTATCAGTCACCCGATCGGCGGCCTCGACCATTTGCTGGCGATGGTGGCCGTCGGTTTGTGGGCGGCGCAGCAGCAAGGCGCGGCACGTTGGGCGCTGCCGTGCACGTTTGTCGGCACCATGCTGATCGGCGGCCTGCTCGGTTTTGAAGGGCTGGAGCTGCCGGCGCTGGAAAGCGGGATTGCCGCTTCGGTACTGGCGCTGGGCCTGGCGGTGGCGCTGGCGGTGCGTCCACCACTGGTGATGGCGGTGGCGGCGACGGCGCTGTTTGCACTGTTCCATGGCGTGGCCCATGGCCTGGAGCTGCCGGACATGTCGAGCCCGTGGGCGTATGCCGCCGGTTTCGTGGTCGCGACAGCTGCGTTGCACGCGGCGGGTTATGCGGTCGTGCGTTTTCTGCCTCAGGCTGCCGCGCCGCTGGTGCGACTGGCCGGAGCGGCTTCGGCGGTAACTGGGGCATGGTTGCTGGCCGGCTGATTTCTATCGCTTGAACTGGCCTCTTCGCGAGCAAGCCCGCTCCCACAGTTGTTCTGTGTTGTTCACAAGTATTGTGTTCGGCGTGACCATTGTGGGAGCGGGCTTGGTCCGGGCGGCGATCCGACGAAAGCGGACTGACAGACACCGCGTCTCTAAGGCCGGTCTCTCTGCTACCATGTCGCGCAATCGCCCCTGCCGTGACGACGTCCGCCCATGCCCCACGCTTCCCGCTCCGCCTCCCTGCCTGAATTGACCACCCTGTTCGGTGAAGTGCAACAGCACTTTCTGGACGTGATCGTGCCCCTCTGGCAAGGACCGGGCTGGAACGCCGACATGGCGTTGCCTTACGAGGCGCTCGACGCCGCGCATCAGCCGCTGCCACCGCAGCGCTATCGGGCCATGGCCTGCGCACGGCAGCTGTATCTGTTTTCCAGCCTGATCGGGGTTGTGGATAACGCTGAAGTCCGCGCGGCTGCGCTGTTTCGCTCCCTGCAACGGCACTTCCACGATGCCGAGCATGGCGGCTGGTTCTACAGCATCGATCCCCAGGGCAAACCGCTGGATCAGCGCAAGGATCTCTACACCCACGCCTTCATCCTGTTCGCCTGCGCCCACTATTGGGACAAGTCCCGCGAACCGTTGGTGGAATCGACTCTGAACGCTGCGCTGGAAGTCATCGGCCGGCGCTTCGCCACCGGTGACGGCCTCTACGAAGCCTGCCTCGACCGCGACTGGATCACCCTGGAAACCGGCCCGCTGCAAAATCCGCTGATGCACTTGGCCGAAGCCTTTCTGGCCACGTTGGCCGTGCGTGAAGATGCGCCGGTCAAGCAAGCGCTGAGCGAGTTATGCACAGCCATGCACAAGCACTTCGTCGATCCTCAGGCCGGTGTGCTGATGGAGAAACCGCTGGGGGCTGTGGATAACTGGTATGAGCCGGGCCATCAGTTCGAGTGGTATTTCCTGCTGGAGTCTTCGCCCCTGCTGCGCAGTTCGAAACTGCATGCCGCGCTGGACCGGGCCTTTGCCTTCACCGAGCAGTACGGCGTGGTGCAATCGTCCGGTGCCGTGCGGGCCATGCTCGATCTGAAGATGGACGGTCGCCCGAAAGATTCGACCCAGCGCATCTGGGCCCAGGCCGAGTACCTGCGCGCCCTGACCTTGCGTCCGGGCAGCGAAGCCGCCGTGCTGCGCCAGTTGCAGGCGTTGCAGCAGCGCTTCCTGCATGCCGGTGGCTGGCATGAATGCCGCGACGAACAGGGCGAGGTCAGCCGCAAGGACATGCCGTCGACCACGCCGTATCACTTGGCGACCTGCTATCGCGGCCTCGCCGACTATCTGAGCTGACCGCAGTGGTGAGGGAGCAAACTCCCTCGCCACACAACATCAGGCAATCCACTTCCTGTCGCCGGTGAAGCTGATGGTCAGCCAGCGCGCTGCGTCCGGTTTGCCCAGCTTCGCGGAAATCTCCTCACGCAGCCCATCCAGCTGGCCGACGCTCTGCAAACGGTAATCCGCCGGCAACACCACATGAATCTCGATGAACCGCGCCCGCCCGTGCTTCTGCACGTAGGACACGTAATCGTCGAAACCATGCTCGACCTTCGCCGCCTCCATCACCTCGCGCACCTGCTCATCCAGCGTGTCCGGCGCAATGCCGAGCACGTCCCGCAGCGCCGGGCCGAGGATCTTGAACGCCGGCGGCAGCATGGTCAGGGCCAGCACGATGAGGATCAGCGGGTCGACAAACTTCGCCCATTCGCCATAGCCCTGGGACTTGAGCAGCAATGCCGCGAGGAAACTGATCAACAGGCCCACGGAGAGCATCGCGTCCACCAGCCAGCTGATGTTGTCGAACTGGATCAGGCTCGACTTGAGCTTGCGATTGCGGTGGCGCACGTAGAAGAAGTAGGCGAACTCGACAACGGTAAACACCGCCGCGTAGATGATCACCAGGCCCAGCTCGATTTCACGACCGCCATTGATGATGCCGAACACGCCGTTGAGAAACGCGTAGATCGCAATCAGCAGCAGGAAGCTGCCCTCAATCAGCAGCACCATCGGCTCCAGGTGCCAAAAGCCGAACTGGAAGCGCTGGTTGCTTTGCTTGGCGATCAGCTTCGCGGTGATCAGCATCAGCACTTTGATGAAGGTTGCAATCAGCGAAAAAAAGCCATCGAACAGGATGGACTGGGAACCCGAAACAAAACCGGTGGCGATCCCGGCGATCGACACGGCGAACATCAGAAGGGTCGATTGTTTGAGCAGCGACTGCTCACCTCGGTTACTCACTTTGACTCCTCGAAAAACCTTGAAAACCGCAGGGTGCGGTTGGGTTGTTAAGTGAGGAGTCTACTCCATGCGGGGATTTTGCCTGTTCCGGCCCAATCGTCGGATCGCCGCCCGGAGCAAGCTCGCTCCCACAGTTGATCGCGGTCTAATGTGGGAGCGAGCTTGCTCGCGAATAACCGTTACGCGGTGTTAAGCCTTGTTGCGCTCGATGGCAAAACCCGCCCAGGTCTGGCTGACAGGCATCAGTTCCAGGCTGTTGATGTTGATGTGCGCCGGCGCATTCAGCACCCAGAAGATCGTCTCGGCGATGTCCTGCGGCTGGATCGGCTCGGCACCGGCGTAGGTCGCGTCGTAGCGCGCCTGATCACCGGCGAAACGCACCAGCGAGAACTCGCTCTCGCACAGGCCAGGCTCGATGTTGCTGACCCGCACGCCAGTGCCCTGCAAGTCGCAACGCAAGTTCAGCGAGAACTGTTTGACGAACGCCTTGGTCGCGCCGTAAACGTGGCTGCCCGGGTACGGGTAGTTACCGGCGATGGAACCGAGGTTGACGATCCCGGCACCGCGACCGTGGGCGATCAGACGTGGCAGCAACAGGCGAGTGCTGTACATCAGGCCTTTGACGTTGGTGTCGACCATGGTGTCCCAATCGTCGAGGTCGCACTTCGGTGCAGGATCTACGCCCAGCGCGAGACCTGCGTTGTTGATAAGTCCACGCAGTTTGGCGAAGGATGGCGGCAGATTGGCAATCGCCTCCTCCATTGCCTTGCGATCACGCACGTCCAGCACCAGGCCATGCACTTCGGTCTGCTTCGACAGTTCGGCGCACAGCGCGTTGAGGCGTTCTTCACGACGACCGGTCAGCACCAGTTTCCAGCCAGCCTCGGCAAAACGACGGGCGCAGGCTTCACCAAAACCGGACGTCGCGCCGGTGATAAACAGGGTGTTGGACATCGTGTTCTCCTTGCTTCGGCCACCCGGGGCAGCCATTGGAATAGAAAATCAGCAGGCAGCATGCCCGGCCCGGCATTCACGAGCAACCACCGGCTGGCGTGCATTTCTGCTCATTATTTGATCAATGCTCGCAACGCCTTGAGTGGCGTGGCCTGTAGCCACATGCACGCACGTTATCCACAAGCCCTTCCACAGTTTCCGGGGGCAAGTGGAAAAGCGCAAAGCCGCGCCACACAAGGCTTTGCGCGGCAAAAGCAAAGTTTTTCGCTTGACCCTGATCCGCCGATTGTGCCGGGCAAGGCATTCTGCACGACCGGCCGGTCACTACCGTGATTGCGCAGGGCCAGTAATCACGGCCCTCAGCGCAGTCTTTCCAGAGTTTAATCACAGACTTATCCACAGGCTTGCCCACATGCATTCGCCTGTTTTGCCGTGGCCATAAAAAGGTTGACAAACGGGTCTTCAGCAACCGGGAAAAGCCCTGATCAAAAAACAATCACACGCCTGCAAGCCACGGATTTAAAGGCTATCAGCCAGCTACTCCCATGTTATTCACAGCCGGCTCCACAGCAAACGGGGACAAGTCAAAACTGTGGAAAAACAGCGATTTGCAGCGTCTATATGTCGCGCTTTGGCAGGTTGGGGATTTTGTTTTCCACAATTTCGGGAATGGCGTGGATCGTGATCGATTCTGGATACAAAAAAGCCCCGGGACTGGCGTCTCGGGGCTCTTTATCGCTGTGGAAAACCCGAAAATTCAGTGCCCGCCCAGATAGGCGTTACGCACCTCCTCGTTCACCAGCAATTCCTTGCCGGTGCCCGTCAGGCGGATCTCGCCGTTGACCATCACGTAGGCCCGGTCGGACAGCTTCAACGCATGGTTGGCGTTCTGCTCGACAAGGAAAATGGTCATGCCGGTTTTCGCCAGTTCCCGCAGGGTGGCGAAGATCTGTTTCACCACGATCGGCGCCAGCCCCAGGCTCGGCTCATCGAGCAGCAACAGCTTGGGCCGGCTCATCAGGGCCCGGGCGATAGCGAGCATTTGCTGCTCGCCGCCGGACATGGTCATTGCGCGCTGGGTACGGCGCTCTTCAAGGCGCGGGAACAGCTCGAACATGCGCTGCATGTCTTCCTTGGCGTACTTGTCGCCAATCGGAATGGTGCCCATCAGCAGGTTTTCCTCGACGGTCATGTCGGGGAACACCCGCCGCCCTTCCGGCGACTGCGCAATGCCGTTGGAGGCGATGTAGTGCGATGACTTGTGGGTAATGTCCACGCCTTGATAGAGGATCTGCCCGCCCGCCGCCCGTGGCTGGCCGAAGATCGACATCAGCAGTGTCGACTTGCCGGCACCGTTGGAGCCGATCAGGCTGACGGTTTCCCCTTCGTTGATCTGCAGCGAGACGCCTTTGAGGGCCTGGATCGGGCCGTAGAACACGTCCAGATCCTTGAGTTCGAGGATGGGTTGCGTCATACGACTTCCTCTTCGTCGGCGCCCAGGTAAGCCGCAATCACCTTCGGATCGTGGCGGATATCGTCCGGACCGCCCTCGGCGATGACGATGCCGTGGTCCAGCACCACGATGTGATCGGAAATGCTCATTACCATGCCCATGTCGTGTTCGATCAGCACCACGGTCAGATCATGCTCGTCGCGCAGCAGCCGGATCATCGCGCTCAGCGCTTCGGTTTCCTGAGGGTTGAGGCCGGCGGCCGGTTCGTCGAGGCAGATGATCTGCGGCCGCGTGCACATGGCGCGGGCGATTTCCAGACGGCGTTGCTGACCGTAGGACAGTTCACCGGCCAGACGGTTGGCGCAGTCCACCAGATCCACCACTTCCAGCCAGTAGAACGCGCAGTCCAGTGCATCGCTTTCGGCCTTGCGATAGCCCTTGGTGTTGAGGATGCCGGCCAGCATGTTGCGGTTGACCCACATGTGCTGGGCCACCAGCAGGTTTTCCAGCACCGACATTTCCTTGAACAGACGAATGTTCTGGAACGTCCGGGCCAGGCCTGCGCGGTTCACCAGGTGGGTGCCGCCGAACATCTTGTAATACAGGCGACTGGCGAAGTTTTTCGGCGAGACGAAGTCGGTCGGTTTGAACGACTCGCCCAGCAGCTGGATGACGTTGGTCTGCTGGCCGCGCACGTTGAGTTCGATCTTGCCGCCGGAGGCCTTGTAGAACCCGGTCAGGCAGTTGAACACCGTGGTCTTGCCGGCGCCGTTGGGGCCGATCAGGGCGAAGATCGAGTTGCGTTTGACCTTCAGGCTGACGTCGCTCAAGGCCTTGATGCCGCCGAAGTGCATCATCAGCTTTTCAACAGAGAGTACGACTTCACTCATGGCGCAGTCCTCTCATAGTGAATGGCACCTTTGCGTGGAGTGACCCCGGTACGGCTGATGCGGATCAGTCCGCGAGGTCGCCAGATCATCATCAACACCATCAGGATCCCGAACAGCAGCACGCGGTATTCGGCGAAGCCGCGCAGCAGTTCCGGGGCGACGGTCAGCACGAACGCTGCGATCACCACACCGATGGTCGAGCCCATGCCGCCGAGCACGACGATGGCGAGGATCAATGCCGATTCAAAGAAGGTGAACGAGGTCGGGTTGACGAAGCCTTGATAAGTGGCGAAGAACACGCCCGCCAGACCCGCGGTGGACGCACCGATGGTAAACGCCGAGAGCTTGACCAGCACGTGGTTGAGGCCCATCGAGCGGCAGGCGATTTCGTCTTCGCGCAGGGCTTCCCAGGCGCGGCCGACCGGCATCTTCACCAGACGGTGCTTGATGTACAGCACGGCCAGCACCACCAGGAACAGCACCGCATAGATGAAGTAATACTTCACGTCCGGGTTGTAGGCGATGCCGAAGAACTCGTGGAACGGCACCCCGCCATCCTTCGCCCGCTTGCCGAACTCCAGACCGAAGAAGGTCGGCAGAGGTGCCGGCATGCCGTTCGGGCCGCCGGTCAGGGACAGCCAGTTGTTGAGGATCAGACGGATGATTTCACCGAAGCCCAGCGTCACGATCGCCAGGTAGTCACCGTGCAGGCGCAGCACCGGGAAACCGAGGATGCAACCGGCAAGGCCAGCGGTGATCGCCGCCAGCGGCAACACGGTCCAGAAGCCCAGGCCGAGGTACTGATAACCGAGCGCCAGACCGTAGGCGCCGATGGCGTAGAACGCCACGTAACCAAGGTCGAGCAGGCCGGCCAGACCGACCACGATGTTCAGCCCCAGCCCCAGCAGCACGTAGATCAATCCGAGGATGACCACGCCCAGCAGGTAAGAGTTGGAAACGAATGGCACGATCACGGCCAGCACGATCAGCAGCGGGATGATCCAGCGCAGCCTGGACTTGTGATCGGCGGGCAGCACATGCACGCCGGAACCGGTGCTCTCGAATCCTTCGAGGATTTTCAGGCCCTTGGGGGTTTGCAGGAACAGACTCAAGGCAAACCGGCCAGCCATGACGATGGCGATGATCCACGCCACGCGGGTCGCTTCGAGGTTGAAGCTGTAGCCGTCGAGTACCACGCCGACGATCGGCCCGAACACGATCAGGGCGATCAGACCGGCGAGAATCGCCTCAACCAGGCTTTTTTTGACATCAATGGATTTTGTAGTGGTTGAAGACATCGCTTACACCTTCGACACAAGAGGACGGCCCAGCAGGCCCTGAGGCCGGAAGACCAGAACAAGTACGAGCAGCGAGAAGCTGAACACGTCTTTGTAGTCGGAGTTGACCAGGCCGGAGAACAGCGACTCGGAGATCCCGAGGATGATCCCGCCCAACATGGCGCCAGGCAGCGAGCCGATCCCGCCGAGCACCGCAGCGGTGAACGCCTTGATGCCGATGACGAAGCCTGCGTAGAAGTCGAACGTGCCGTAGTTCATGGTGATCAGCACGCCGGCCAGGGCCGCCATCGCTGCACCGATGATGAACACATAGGAAATCACGCGGTCGGTGTTGATCCCCAGGATCGAAGCCATCTTGCGGTCTTGCTGGGTGGCGCGGCACATGCGGCCGAGCTTGGTGTACTTGATCACGTAGGTCAGCAGGCCCATCCCGACGAACGCCGCGACGAGAATGAAGATCTTGGTGTAGGTCAGCTGGACGAAGCCCGAGCCGACATCGATGCGCCAGGCACCGGTGAGCAGCGTCGGAACACCCTGTTGACGGGCGCCCTGGCTGATCTGGGCATAGTTTTGCAGGATCAGGGAGATACCGATGGCGCTGATCAGCGGAGCCAGTCGGGTGGAGTTGCGCAGTGGTTTGTAGGCGATGCGTTCGATGACCCAGCCATACACCCCCGTGACGACGATGGTGAAGACCAGCGTGCCGAGCATCAGCAGCGGGAAGGATTCGATACCGAAGTAAGCCAGCAGAGCCAGACTGATTGCCGCGAGGTAAGCGGAAATCATGTAAACCTCGCCGTGGGCGAAGTTGATCATGCCGATGATGCCGTAGACCATTGTGTAGCCGATGGCGATCAGGCCATAGACCGACCCGAGGGTCAGGCCGTTGACCAGTTGCTGCAGGAAAATACCATCCATAACGCAATCTCACGCAGTGAGAACCTGCACACCCGGGGGCGCGCGGTTCTTCTAGGAAAAATACAGATTTACGTCGGAGCAGTGTCAGCCACGACCGGACTGCCCCCACAGAAGTTCTGCGGAGGTCAGCCGATCGCGTCAGCCCTTACTTCTGTTTTTCCAGCTGGTGATATTTGCCGGTCGCGTCCCACTGGTAGACCACGTAATCGGAGACTTTCAGGTCGCCCTTGGCGTCCCAGGTCTTCTCGCCCATCACGGTTTTCACAGGGTTGGCTTTCAGCCACTTGGCAGCGTCTTCGCCCTTGTTGGACTTGGCGCCGTTGAAGCCGGCGGCCAGGGCCTGGATCGAGGCGTAGGCGTACAGGGTGTAGCCTTCAGGCTCGGTGCCGGCCTTGCGGAAGGCATCCACGACAGTCTTGCTTTCCGGCAGCAGGCGCGGGTCGGCGCCGAAGGTCATCAGCACGCCGTCAACGTATTGCGGGCCGCCGGCGGTGGTGACCAGTTCGTCGGTCACGATGCCGTCGTCAGACATGAACTTCACGTCTTTCAGGCCTTCGGTACGCAGTTGCTTGACCAGTGGACCGGCTTCCGGGTGCAGGCCGCCGAAGTAGACTACGTCGGCACCGGCCGCGCGGATCTTGGTGACCACGGCGCTGAAGTCTTTCTCGCCACGGGTCAGGCCTTCGTACAGCACCGGCTTCACGCCGCGTTTTTCCAGCTGTGCCTTGGTCGCATCGGCCAGGCCCTGACCGTAGGTGTCCTTGTCGTGCAGCACGGCCACTTTCTTGCCCTTGAGCACGTCGACGATGTAGTCGCCGGCGACAATGCCCTGCTGGTCGTCACGACCGCACATACGGAACATGGCGCTCAGGCCGCGCTCGGTCACCTGCGGGTTGGTGGAACCCGGGGTGATCGCGATGATGCCCGCTTCATCGTAGATCTCGGAAGCAGGAATGGTGGAGGACGAGCAGAAGTGGCCGACCACACCGGCGACTTTCTGGTTGGTGAGGTCCTTGGCGACCGTCACCGCCTGTTTCGGTTCGCAGGCGTCATCGCCTTTGACCAGGACGATTTTCTCCCCGTTGACGCCGCCCGCCGCGTTGACCGCATCGGCCGCCGCTTGTGCCCCCTTCATGTATTGCTCGCCAAATGCCGCGTTGGCGCCCGTCATGGGGCCCGCCACACCGATTTTCACATCAGCTTGTGCAAACGCAGAAACACCCAGCGCAGTAGCCACTGCGAGGGCCAGAAAGCCTTTCTTGTAAAACGTCTGGGACATGAGGTGGTGCTCCAAGGTTTTTTTTAGTTGGCACTGCGACTTCACTGGAATGCTCAGAGCAAGGGCCGTGCCATCGGTTTTTTATTCTTCAAAAAGTCGCTGCTTTCTTGTTATTTCGACTGTTTCGTTCCCATTTTCATTGGGCGTGCAACCGTCTAAACCGCGGAAGGTGAAACCATTTGTTTTTTCAGGCGCAACCCGCACGCGCCATCATTGCAACCGCGGCGCCAAACGACGTGCAACCAGCCTGTAACAGCCCGCGTCACCGAACTGCACACTGCTGGTGCGGGACTGCTACAACCCGCACCATTACAGGCTAGTCGCTACGCGCAAAAGCGCCGCGTTACGCAACAATTTTCAACATTCAAATGACGATGCGCAGGCACTGGCCCGCGTGATACAGCGAGAACCCGGCCTCGTACAGGCAACTGCGCAAGCCCACGCCCGCCAGGGGCTGCATCGGTGCAAAGGGAATCGGCAAGGCCTGAGGATTTCCGTTACACAGGTAGTCGGCGAAGGCCTTGCCGACCACGGTGCCGGTGGTCACGCCACGGCCGTTGTAACCGGTGACGGCCACCAGTCCGGGGGCTGGCTCGAACAGGCGCATCAAGTGATCGGGAGTGAAAGCGATGCGCCCGGTCCAGGTGCATTCCCATTCGACGGGCTTGAGGTTGGGGAAATAATGTTGCTGCACCCGGTCGGCCCAGGCCTTGAGGAACCAGGTCGGTTTCTGATTGCCATTACCGAGGCTGCCCAGCAACAGTCGCCCGTCCTTGTCGCGGCGGATGCTGCTCAGCACCTGGCGGGTATCCCACGAGCCCTGCCCGCCCGGCAGGATTTCATGGGCGGCATCTTCGGTGAGCGGCACCGAAGCGACCTGATAGTAGTAACCGGGGAAGAAATTGCGTTTGAGTTCGGTCCAGTCGCCTTCGGTGTAGGCGTTGGAGGCAATGACCACTTGCTCGGCGAGCACCGAACCCTGACCGGTTTGCACCGACCATTGCTGGCCCTGACGTTCAAGTCGGGTGACCGGGGAATGATCGAACATCTGCCCGCCGAGCCCCGCCACGGCTTTCGCCAGCCCGGTGACATACGCCATCGGATTGAGCGTGCCGGCACGCCGGTCGAGCAACGCGGCGGCAATCTTTTGCGTGCCGGTCGCCTGTTCACAGGCTTTGCCGGTCAGCAGTTCGACCGGCGCACCGCGGCGTTTCCACTGTTCTTCACGACTGCGCAGATCCGCCTCGCCCTTGGCGTTGTGCGCCATGTGCAAGGTGCCTTCGCGGCGCAACTGGCAATCGATGTTGTATTTATCCACAAGGCTGAACACCAACGCCGGCGCCGCACCGAGCATGCGGTTGAGCTGACTGCCGACCGCCTCGCCGAACCCGGCCTCGATCTCGTCCGGCGGGATCCACATCCCGGCATTGACCAGCCCGACATTGCGCCCGGAGCCACCCTGCCCGGCGCGATGGGCTTCAAGCACGCAGACGCTTTTGCCTTTCTCCAACAGATGCAGCGCCGCCGACAAACCGGTAAACCCGGCGCCGATCACGCAGACATCGACTTTGACTTCGCCCCTGATCGCCGTGTTATCCGGTCGTTGTGGCGTGAGTTTTTCCCACAGACATTCTTCGCGTAACGGCATTGCCAGACTCCAACAGAAACCTAACAAACACACTGCTGATCCTGTGGGAGCGGGCTTGCTCGCGAAAGCGGTGTTTCAGCCAACATCTATATCAACTGACCTTACGCTTTCGCGGGCAAGCCCGCTCCCACAAGGGGATCTCCACTTGACCGAAGGGATCAGTCGAACGTAATGCCCTGCGCCAGCGGCAACTCCAGCGAGTAGTTCACGGTGTTGGTCTGGCGCCGCATGTACGCGCGCCACGCATCAGAGCCCGACTCGCGACCGCCACCGGTTTCTTTTTCGCCGCCAAACGCGCCGCCGATTTCCGCGCCGCTCGGGCCGATGTTGACGTTGGCGATGCCGCAGTCGCTGCCGACTGCCGACATGAATTTCTCGGCCTCGCGCACATCGGTGGTGAAAATGCACGACGACAGGCCTTGCGGCACGGCGTTGTTCAGGCGCAGCGCCTCATCGAAGTCGCTGTAGCCAACCACGTACAGGATTGGTGCGAAGGTTTCGCTGCACACCACGTCGCTCTGCTCCGGCATTTCAACGATGGCCGGCGACACGTAGTAGGCGTTGGGGAATTGATCTTCCAGTTGACGCTTGCCGCCGAACACCCGGCCGCCCTCGCTCAGCGCTTGCTCCAGCGCATCCTGCATATTTTCAAAGCTGTGCTTGTCGATCAGCGGGCCGATCAGGTTGCCTTCCAGCGGGTGACCGATGCGGACTTTGGAGTAAGCGGCTTTCAGGCGGGTGACGATTTCTTCTTTCACCGATTCATGGGCAATCAGGCGACGCAACGTGGTGCAACGCTGACCGGCAGTGCCGACGGCGCTGAACAGGATGGCGCGCACGGCCATGTCCAGATCGGCGCTCGGGCCGAGGATCATGGCGTTGTTGCCGCCCAGTTCGAGAATGCTGCGGGCGAAGCGTGCGGCGACTTTCGGCGCCACTTCGCGACCCATGCGGGTGCTGCCGGTGGCGCTGATCAGTGCGACACGCGGGTCATCCACCAGTGCTTCGCCGGCATCGCGGCCGCCGATAATCACTTGGCTCAGATGCGCCGGGGCATCGCTGAAATTCTTCAATACGCGCTCGAACAGCGCCTGGCAGGCCAGTGCGGTCAGCGGAGTCTTTTCCGACGGTTTCCACACCACCGGGTTGCCGCAGACCAGCGCCAGCGTGGTGTTCCACGCCCACACCGCGACCGGGAAGTTGAACGCACTGATCACGCCGACCACGCCCAGCGGGTGCCAGGTTTCACGCATGTGGTGGCCCGGACGCTCGGAAGCGATGGTCAGGCCGTACAGCTGACGGGACAGGCCGACGGCGAAGTCGCAAATGTCGATCATCTCCTGCACTTCACCAAGGCCTTCCTGGGTGATCTTGCCGGCTTCCCACGAAACCAGCTCGCCGAGGTCGGCCTTGTATTCCCGCAGGACTTCGCCGAACTGACGCACCAGCTCGCCGCGACGGGGGGCCGGTACCTTGCGCCATTGTTCGAACGCATGATCTGCGCGACTGATGTGCTGCTCGACTTCGGCCGGGCCTTCCCAGTTCACGGTGCCGATGCGGCTGCCGTCGATGGGCGAATGCACCGGCACTTTGCCGTTCTGGTACAGGGCCGGGTTCACACCAAGACGATCAAGCAATGCGGCAACCATGGGTCACTCCTCAAGCAAAAAACTGAATGTGTGCGGTCGCGTTTTCACGACCGGGCAGGCCTTTAGTTGTAGCTTCAGGAAGGCCATGCAACAAACGACCTTTACGCGAGATATCATTCCGTTTATTCATGCTGCGCAGAAAGACAAGAAAAGGATCGCCCATGTTGAACAAACGCCACTTGCCGTCGATCACCGCGCTGCAGTGCTTCGAGGCCGTGACCCGGCACCTGAGTTTCACCCGGGCCGCCGAGGAACTGAACCTGACCCAGAGCGCCGTCAGCAAGCAGGTGGCGCAGCTCGAAGAATTGCTGCAGCACTTGTTGTTCCGCCGGGTCCGCCGCCGTTTGCAGATGACCCCGGCCGGCGATCTGTATCTGGTGGAAGTCAGAAAAATCCTGACCCAGGTCGAGATGTCGACCCATTACCTGCGTTCCTACGGCGGCGAAACCGAAGTCCTGCGCGTTTCCACGCCCTCCACTTTCGGCGCCCGCTGGCTGGTGCCGCGCCTCAAGGGCTGGCGCCTGCGCCATCCGTCGATTCATCTGGATCTGTGCAACGAACAGGAAGCCGATGACTTGCTGCAAGGGCGCAGCGACCTGGCGTTCTATTTCGGCCAGGGCTCACGCCCCGGCACCGAGTGCCTGAAGTTGTTCGGCGAAGAGCTGGTGCCCGTGTGCGCCCCCGGCAGCCTGCCGGACGCGCCGTTGACTGATCCAACGCAACTCACCGATCTGGTGCTGCTGCAGAATGCTTCGCGCCCGCAAGCGTGGCACGACTGGTTCGACAGCCAGGGCTACCAGACCGAGCACAGCTACCACGGCCCGCGTTTCGAAACCTTTTATATGTGTATCCGCGCGGCGCAGGTCGGCTGTGGTGTCGCCCTGTTGCCGAGGTTTTTGGTGGAAGAGGAATTGGCCGACGGCAAACTGGTCATTCCCTGGCAGCATGCAATGCCCAGTACTGACGCGTATTACCTGGCCTACCCGGAACACGCGGCGGAAGTGCCCAAGGTGCGGGATTTCGTGAAGTGGATGCTGGAGCAGATCGACAGTCCTGACGCGGTCTGAGGGCCGGCGCCGGGATAAAAATCGCTGGCAATCCACACCCCGGATATGCGCCACTAGCGCCATTGATTGATACCGCGCCAACGCGCGGCCCGCCTGGAGACCCCGTTATGAGCGAGAGTGTGTTTGCCGATCGCATCGTGCAGAACCTGCTCGACACCGACTTCTACAAACTGACGATGATGCAGGCGGTGCTGCACAACTACCCCAACGTCGAAGTCGAATGGGAGTTTCGTTGCCGTAACAGTGAAGATCTGCGCCCGTATCTGGCGGAGATCCGCTTCCAGGTCGAGCGTCTGGCCGAGTTGAGCCTGAGCGCCGATCAGTTGAGTTTTCTCGAGCGCATCTCGTTCCTCAAGCCGGATTTTTTGCGGTTCCTCGGTCTGTTCCGCTTCAACCTGCGTTATCTGCACACTGGCATCGAGAACGGCGAGCTGTTCATCCGCCTGCGCGGGCCGTGGCTGCATGTGATTCTGTTCGAAGTGCCGCTGCTGGCGATCGTCAGCGAAGTGCGCAACCGCTATCGCTACCGCGAAACCGTGCTGGAACAGGCCCGCGAGCAGCTGTACCGCAAGTTTGACTGGCTGACCGCCAACGCCTCGGCCGAAGAGTTGTCGCAGTTGCAGGTCGCCGATTTCGGCACGCGCCGGCGGTTTTCCTACCGTGTGCAGGAAGAAGTGGTGAACGTGCTCAAGCACGATTTCCCCGGGCGTTTCGTCGGCACCAGCAACGTGCACCTGTCCCGCGAACTGGACATGAAACCCCTGGGCACCATGGCCCACGAGTGGATAATGGCGCACCAGCAACTCGGCCCGCGGCTGATCGACAGCCAGATCGCCGCCCTCGATTGCTGGGTCCGCGAGTACCGCGGCTTGCTGGGGATCGCCCTGACCGACTGCATCACCACCGACGCGTTCCTCGGTGATTTCGATCTGTTCTTCGCCAAGCTGTTCGACGGCCTGCGTCACGACTCCGGGGATCCGGTGCAGTGGGGCGAAAAATGCATCGCTCACTATCACAAGCTCGGCATCGACCCGATGAGCAAGACCCTGGTGTTCTCCGACAGCCTGACGCTGCCCAAGTCGCTGGAGATCTTCCGGGCGCTGCGGGGGCGGATCAATGTCAGCTTCGGCATCGGCACCAACCTCACCTGTGACATTCCGGGTGTCGAACCGATGAGCATCGTGCTTAAAATGACCGCCTGCAACGGCCAACCGGTAGCGAAGATCTCCGACGAGCCGGGCAAGACCCACTGCAAAGACCCGAATTTCGTCGCCTATTTGCGACACGTTTTCCAGGTTCCTGCCGTTTCCAGCCTTTCTAGCAAGGAGTGAATTCATGCAAGCCGTACAGCGTGAGATTGCTGAACAGCTCAACGTTCAGCCGCCGTTCGCCGATTACCAGGCCCTCGAAGCGGAAGTCGCCCGACGCATCACCTTCATCCAGGATTGCCTGACCAATTCCGGGCTCAAGACCCTGGTGCTGGGTATCAGCGGCGGTGTCGACTCGCTGACCGCAGGCCTGCTGGCCCAGCGCGCCATGCGTGAACTGCGCGAGCGCACCGGAGACGAGGCCTACAAGTTCATCGCCGTGCGCCTGCCGTACGACGTGCAGTTCGATGAACACGACGCCCAGGCCTCGGTGGACTTCATCGCCCCGGACGAGCGTCACACCGTCAACATCGGCCCGGCAGTGAAATCCCTGGCCAGCGAAGTCGCAGCCTTCGAAGGCAAGCACGCGGTGTCGGTGGACTTCGTGCTCGGCAACACCAAGGCGCGGATGCGCATGGTCGCCCAGTACACCATCGCCGGCGCGGCCCATGGCCTGGTGATCGGCACCGACCACGCGGCCGAAGCGGTGATGGGTTTCTTCACCAAGTTCGGTGACGGCGCCTGCGATCTGGCACCACTGAGCGGTCTGGTGAAGAACCAGGTCCGGGCCATCGCCCGCAGCTTCGGCGCACCGGAATCGCTGGTGGAAAAAGTGCCGACGGCGGATCTGGAAGACCTGTCGCCGGGCAAGCCGGACGAAGCGTCCCACGGCGTGACCTACGCCGAGATCGACGCTTTCCTGCACGGCGAGCCAGTGCGTCAGGAAGCGTTCGACATCATCGTCAACACCTACAAAAAGACCCATCACAAGCGGGTCATGCCGTTTGCGCCTTGAATCCAGGGCATAAAAAAAGCGTCCCTCGGGACGCTTTTTTTTGGACTGCGGTTTTCTTACTTCACAACCACTGTGCCTTTCATCATCGAGATGTGGCCAGGGAACGAGCAGAAGAAGCCGTAATCGGTGCCGGCTGCCAGTTTCGATACATCGATGGTCAGGGTGTCTTTTTCGCCGGCGCCGATGATCTTGGTGTGGGCGATAACGCGCTCGTCACCGTCCTTCAGGTAGTTCTTGTCGATGCCGGCGGCCAGACCGTCGGTGGCGATCGGCTGCATGTCAGCGGTCTTGCTGACCACCAGGTTGTGGCCCATGACGTTCTTCGGCAGGCTGCCGGAGTGGGTCAGTTCGACGGTGAAGGTTTTGCAGCTCTTGTCGATCACGATCTCCTTGGTGTTGAAGGACATCTGGTCGGTGGAGTCGACGGTGGTTTTGCACTCGGCAGCCATCAATTGGCTGCTGGCCAGCGCCAGCAGGGATACCGCAACAACTTTGGAAAACATGGTGAATCTCCAAGGCAGGGTTAACAAAAACACGAATGGTGGAAAGACTGCCTGAAATCTTCGCAAGTTCCTATGACTTGAGTCAAAAATTGTATACAACTTTCAGGCTATGACACTCATCGAAACAATCTAACAGCCAGACGTTTGGCCGGGACGTATCTTCAGGGCTCAACTCAACTGGAGCATCAGTCATGTCCCTCAACAGCCTGTTGTGCAGTCTGCTCGCCGCCTACGCCTGTGGCGCCAGCGGCACCTGTGAAACCCCGAAACGCGAAGTCTAGCCCTTGGATCGAGGCGTGCCAGCCATTACCCTGTGACGGATTGACCCAGGAGGAAGGCATGTCTCTCACATCCGTTTGTGTATTTTGCGGTGCCAACGCCGGCACCACCCCGGCATACACTGAAGCCGCCATCGCCCTCGGCACCGCCATTGCCGAGCGCAAGCTGAAGCTGGTTTACGGCGGTGGCGCCGTGGGTTTGATGGGGATTGTCGCGGACGCCGCGCTGGCCGCCGGCGGCGAAGTGATCGGCATCATTCCGCAGAGCCTGATGGACAAGGAAATCGGTCACAAGAGCCTGACGCGCCTGGAAGTGGTCGACGGCATGCACGCGCGCAAGGCACGCATGGCCGAACTCAGCGATGCGTTCATCGCCCTGCCCGGCGGCCTCGGCACCCTGGAAGAACTGTTCGAAGTCTGGACGTGGGGCCAGCTCGGTTACCACGGCAAGCCGCTGGGCTTGCTGGAAGTGAACGGTTTCTACAGCAAACTCACGGCATTTCTCGATCACATCGTCGGCGAAGGCTTCGTTCGCGCACCGCACCGTGACATGCTGCAAGTGAGTGAATCGCCACAATCGCTGCTCGATGCCCTCGACCAATGGCAGCCGACCGTCACGCCAAAGTGGGTCGACCAGAAACCCGGTTAACCCCCGGGCACCGATACAGGGCAGAATACGCGCCGCTCAACCTCACCTTCGACCCCAGAGGATCGTCCATGGCCAAACCCAATTACTCCTTCGCCAAGCGTCAACGTGACCTGGCCAAGGAACAGAAGAAAGAGGAAAAGCTTCAGCGCAAGAAACAGATGGCTGAAGAAGCGGCACTGAACCCTGACGGTGAAGTGGCGACCGATGATGATGTTGAGGCACCGAAAGACCAGGCACCCGAGGCCTGAGCAATACCGCAGGACCACTGAACGCAAAACCGGCAGGAACGGGCTCGCCCGCCCCTGCCGTGTGCTTCGTCACTCATTCAGTGGCATCACCGTGACCCGCACCTCCGGATCATGGCTCCCCCCTCCCAGAATCACCCCGCGCAACGGCGACACATCGGAGAAATCCCGGCCCCAGGCCAGGGTGATGTGCTCCAGTGCCGGTTGCACATTGTTGGTCGGATCGAAATCCACCCAGCCAAGCACCGGACAAAACACCGAAACCCAGGCATGGGACGCATCGGCGCCGATCAATCGTGGTTGCCCCGGTGGCGGCCGTGTCAGCAAATAGCCGCTGATGTAGCGCGCCGCCAGCCCTCGGGAACGCACGCAGGCCAGCATCAGGTGGGCGAAGTCCTGACAGACCCCGCGCCGCCGCTCCAGCACCTCGACCAGCGGCGTCGCGACCTGCGTCGCCTCGGCATCGAAGGTGAATTCGTCGAAGATCTTTTCCATCAACGCCTGCACGCCCAGCAGCAGCGGTCGTCCGGGTGGAAAACAGCTTTCGGAGAACTCGACGAAACTGCGCTTCAAGTGAACATAGGGTGACTGAAACCGGTAACGGCAGGCCTCCAGCAATTCGGCGGACAATGGCTGGCTGCTGTAAGTCAGCGCATTTCGCGTCAGCTCCCAGGCCGGGGACAGATTGAAATCCAGCGCCGGCCGCGCCAGCACCTCGACCGTCAGACGTGCGTTGACCTGCAATTCATCATGAGGCCGTTCGAACGCCAGGCGCGTCAGCGGATTGCCGAACACGTCCTGCTCGTCACGACGCGTGGTCGGATCCGGGCTGATCAACAATTGCTGCTCGGTGCAGCGCTGCCAGGCGCAATCGCGAGGCCACAGGTGTGCCAGCTGCTGTGCCAGGGAGACAGGGCTGTCGTAGTGATAGCAGGTGTCGTGAAGGATCTGGTAATGGGCATTCATCAGACGGACACCGTGCGCTGGCTGACATCATCGACATGGGCGAAATGGCGCAGAGCCAGACGATCGGAGACCTGGCCGCTGGCGTCGGCGATGTCTTGCAGCAGATCCGCCAACCCTTTGAGCGCGGCACGCACGCTGGATTCGCCGAACAATGGATTTTCCAGACACCCCAGATCGAAGCGCGCCAGACGCTCGACCAGCTCTGGCAACCCGGCTTCCCGTGGCACACCGAAATCATCGTTCAGACGCTTGAGGGTGCGCGTCACCAGCTTCAACTGGAACAGCACCGCATGGGGGTTCTGCTCGTCCAGCAGCAACAGGTCGAGTACCGGGATCAACTGCGCCACCGCCAGATAACGCGAGCGATAGGTGATGCTGCTGTTGCCCAGCTCCAGCAACCATTCCAGCCCTGCCTGATCGAACGCCCCGGCGCCACGCAGGAAACCGGCGAGACTGCTGCTGAGAAACTGCAGGCGTTCGATCCGCCGGCCGATCATCAGGAAGCGCCAGCCTTCGTCGCGGGTCATGTCGTCGAGGGCAAACCCGGACAGCGCCGCCAGCGACATCACCAGCCGGTTGAGAAAGTCCAGCAGCTCACCAAAGTCCGGTTCGTCGGTGTCCAGCTCCGTCGCCTCGCGCTGCAACTCCACCAGCGCCTGCCAGTTTTCCCGCGAGAGCTTGCCGCGCACCTGCGACGCCGCCCACTGCAAGCGTTGCAGGTTGGAGCGCAGGCTGAACGACCAGTCCTCGCCAAGCAAGGCCGCGAGCAAGCGTTCCGGCAGTTCGCCTTCGTCCGGCAGCAGCATCAGTCGCTCGCCGAGCGCCACGGCCGCCTGCAGGGCCTGCGGATCATCACCGTCGACGTAGCGCGCCAGCATGATCCGCAACAGCCGCGCGCTGTCGTCGCAGCGCTCGCAGTAACGGCCGAACCAGAACAGGTTTTCCACCACCCGCGACGGCAGGTACGGATCGCGGCGTACCAGATCGTGCACGCCGATATTGCGCTGGGTCTTCCATTGCTCGCCGCTTGGCGGCCGGTCGCCCAGCACCCAGGTGTCCTTGCTCGCGCCACCGCGCTGCATCGATACCACTTCGGCATCGGCCTCGGCCGCCACGCGGGTCAGGCCGCCGGGCAAGACCCGATAACCGTCATGACTGGCCACCGCATACATGCGCATGCCGATGGCACGAGGTTGCAACTGACCGTCCTCGGGTTGCCAGATCGGTGCGTGAGACAGTTGCGCAAGTTCTTGCGCGACATAGGCATAAGGCCGGGCCTGCATGCGCTCGGCGAGGCTCTGGCGCTGCTTTTCACTCAGATCACGCCCGAAAACCGGAGCGAAACTCTGCGACGGAAAGGCCGGTTTGATCAGCAGCTCCGGCAATTTCTCCAGCGCCTGGGCCAGCACCGGCGCCTCACCGCACCACCAGGTAGCGATGGAAGGCAAGATCAGCTCTTCACCGAACAGGTACTGATTGATCTTCGGCAAAAAGCCCAACAGCCCCGGCGACTCCAGCACGCCGCTGCCCAGCGCATTGGCCACCAGCACCCGGCCCTGACGCACCGCTTCCAGCAATCCCGGAACACCCAGTGCCGAATCCGTACGCAGTTCCAGCGGATCGCAGAAATCATCGTCGAGCCGACGCATGATCGCGTGGACCCGGCGCAGGCCACTTAGGGTTTTCAGGTAGACCGTGGCATCACGTACCGTCAGGTCGCCGCCCTCAACCAGCGGATAGCCGAGCTGGCGAGCGAGATAGAGATGTTCGAAATAGCTTTCGTTGAAACGTCCCGGGGTCAGCAATACCACCAGCGGCGCGTCATCATCGCAGGGGGCCTGACGGGCCAGGGTTTCCTGCAAGGTGCGGAAGAATCCGGCCAGATGCTGCACTTTCAAGTCCCGGTACAGCTCGGGGAAGGCCCGGGACACGATGGTGCGGTTTTCCAACGCATAACCGGCGCCCGACGGTGCCTGGGTACGATCCGCCGTCACCCACCAGCGGCCGTCCGGCGTGCGCGCCAGATCCACGGCATACAGATGCAGAAAGGCCCCGTCCGGGGGCGCAATGCCCTGACAGGGCCAGAGAAAGTTGTTGTGACCGAACACCAGCTCCGCCGGCAGCAGCCCTTCGCGGATCAACTGCTGCGGGCCATACAGGTCTGCCAGCACCGCATTGAGCAGGCGCGCCCGCTGGGCGATTCCGGCCGACAGTTGTTGCCACTCATCGTCAGCGATCACATGGGGCAGCAGATCCAGCTCCCACGGACGATCCGCGCCCTTGGGGTCGGCATAGACGTTGTAGGTGACACCGTTTTCCTGAATCTGCCGGGTCAGCAGCGCCTGACGCTGCACCAGTTGCGCCGGGGTGCTGCGCTGCAATTGGTCGAACAGTCGCTGCCAGTGCGGACGCACCGCTCCGCCGGCGTCGAGCAGTTCGTGGTAAGTGCCCGCCGTGAGCGGGTAGCGGTCAAGCAGGTCAGGCATGGAAAGCTCGGCAGCCGGCAAGGAACGGTCAGACTAACGCAGGCACATGACGCCCGGATATACGAAAAATCCGGGGGTCGTGTACGAATCAAAAGCGTCGTAAATCGAGAGTCATCGGGAGCTCGTCGGAGATAGTCAGGTTCGGTATAGGAAGTTTCCCCGGCGTGTGTCCGATGAGGAAGAAACGCGCCATTCGCCGGCTCTCCGCTTCGTTGGCATTGACCGGCAACGTCTCGTAATTACGCCCGCCCGGATGGGCAACGTGGTACTGGCAGCCGCCCAGCGAGCGCTGCATCCAGGTGTCGAGCAGGTCGAACACCAGCGGCGCGTGCACCGGGATCGTCGGTTGCAGGCAATTGGCCGGTTGCCAGGCACGGAAACGCACGCCGGCGACAAACTCGCCCACCCGCCCGGTCGGTTGCAGCGGTACCGGGATGCCGTTGCAGATCAGCAGATAACGCTGCGGCGGCAAGCCCGCAAGCTTGACCTGCAAACGCTCCAGCGATGAGTCAACGTAACGCACCGTACCGCCCGCCGCGCCCTCCTCGCCCAGCACATGCCAGGGTTCAAGGGCCTGGCGCAACTCCAGTTCTATACCGTTGACCGCGTAATCGCCAACCTTGGGAAAGCGAAACTCCAGATGCGCCGCAAACCATTCGGCGCGTAGCGGATAACCGGCATTGTTGAGTTCGACGATGACGTCGGCAAAGTCCTGCTCAATGAAATGCGGCAGCAGGAAACGGTCATGCAACTCGGTGCCCCAGCGCGCCAGTTTCGGCGGCGCATAGGGCTCGCGCCAGAACCGCGCGACCAGCGCCCGCAGCAACAACTGCTGGGCCAGGCTCATGCGCGCATGGGGCGGCATTTCGAACGCTCGCAACTCCAGCAGACCGAGACGCCCGGTGGCGCCGTCCGGTGAATACAGCTTGTCGATGCAGAACTCGGCGCGATGGGTATTGCCGGTGACATCGATCAGCAGATTGCGCAGCAAACGGTCGACCAACCACGGCGCACACTCTTCTCCCGGCGCCGGCATTTGCGCGAAGGCGATTTCCAGCTCATACAGCGCATCGTTGCGCGCTTCATCGACGCGTGGCGCCTGAGAAGTCGGGCCAATGAACAGACCGGAAAACAGGTAGGACAGCGACGGATGGTTGTGCCAGTAACTGATCAGGCTGCGCAGCAGATCCGGGCGGCGCAGGAACGGGGAGTCCGCCGGCGTCGCCCCGCCGAGCACGAAATGGTTGCCGCCACCGGTGCCGGTGTGGCGTCCGTCGATCAAGAACTTCTCGGTGGACAGTCGGGTCTGGCGCGCCTCCTCGTACAGGAACTCAGTGCGCTCGACCAGTTCATCCCACGTCGCGGAAGGCTGTACGTTAACCTCGATCACGCCGGGATCCGGGGTGATGCGGAAGTTGCTCAAGCGTGGATCGCTCGGCGGCTCGTAGCCTTCCAGCAGCACCGGACAGTGCAATTCTTCGGCAGTGGCTTCGATGGCGGCCACCAGTTCCAGATAATCCTCGACCCGCTCCAGCGGCGGCATGAACAGATACAAGCGGCCTTCCCGGGCCTCGGCGCAGAGCGCGGTGCGGGTCAGCCAGTCGGCGGACTCGTCGATCTTCGGCACACGCTCGTCGGCCGCAGCCGGCGCGTCGTGTCGATTGAGTTGATCGGTATCGGGCAGCTCGGGGAAGTCCTGATTCGGATCGTTCGGATGGATGAACGGATACTCCGCCGCCTTCACCCAAGGCTGCGAACCCAATGGCAGGCGATAGCCCAGCGGTGAATCCCCCGGCACCAATCGGCAATGTTCATCGCGCAGATACCAGCGCCCGCTCTGCCATTGATCGCCCTTGGCGGTGCGCGCCAGTGGCAGCACCTGACCGATGACCTTGTCCAGGCCCTGACTGAACACCTTGCGCAACCGCGCACGTTCCAGCGGCTCCTCCAAACGCGAGTCTTCGGCGCTGACGTTGCTCGGCAACGCGCCCTCTCGCCAGAGGTAGTAGAAATTGTCCTCGTAGGCCGGAAACACAAAACGTGTCGGCAGTTTCAGGCGCTCCGCGACGCTCGCCAGAAAACGCCCGGCCAGTTCACCCGTGGCGCCGTAATCCTGCTGCTCGTCGGCAATCAGCGCGCTGTTGTGCCAGATCGGCACTCCGTCGCGGCGCCAGTAGCAGTTCAGCGACCAGCGCGGCAGTTGCTCACCCGGATACCACTTGCCCTGGCCGAAATGCACCAGCCCTTTCGGCGCGTAGTGTTTACGCATGCGCTGGAACAGTTCGGCGGAGAGCCGGCGCTTGTCCGGGCCCAACGCGGCGGTATTCCATTCGGCACCGTCCGGGTCATCGACGGACACGAAGGTCGGCTCGCCGCCCATGGTCAGCCGCACATCGCCTTCCAGCAGGTCGGCATCGATCTGCCGGCCCAGCGCCTGGATCGCCAGCCATTGCTCATCGGTGTAGGGCTTGGTCACCCGTGGCGCTTCCCAGATCCGCTCCACCGACATTTCGTGGCTGAACTCGCACTCGCAAGGTTCCACCAGACCACTGATCGGCGCCGCCGAGGACGGATCGGGACTGCAAGCCAACGGAATATGCCCTTCTCCGGCGAACAGCCCGGAGGTGGCATCGAGGCCGATCCAGCCGGCGCCGGGCAAATACACCTCGCACCAGGCATGCAGATCCGTGAAGTCCACTTCGGTGCCGGACGGGCCATCGAGGCTTTTCACGTCGGCGGTGAGCTGAATCAGGTAACCGGAAACGAAACGCGCCGCCAGCCCGAGATTGCGCAGCAGTTGCACCAGCAGCCACGCCGAATCCCGGCAGGAACCGGAGGCGTGTTCGAGAGTATGTTCCGGGGTTTGCACGCCCGGCTCCATGCGGATCAGGTAATTGATGTCCTCGCTCAGTCGTTGGTTGAGCGCCACAAGGAAGTCCACTGCCGGCAGCGGCGTGCGGTCGATTGCGTCCAGATAAGTCTTGAATTTCGGCGTCAGCGGCAGGGTTTCGAGGTACGGCGCCAGTTCCTTGCGTTCATCGGCGGCGTAGGCGAAGGGGATTTTCTCGGCGTAGGGCTCGAGGAAAAAATCGAACGGGTTGAACACCGCCATCTCGGCCAACAGGTCGACCTCGATCCGCAGCTCGGCAGTTTTCTCGGGGAACACCAGCCGTGCGAGGTAGTTGCCCTGAGGGTCCTGCTGCCAGTTGATGAAGTGCTGTTCGGGCGAGACTTTCAGCGCATACGACAGAATCCGCGTGCGGCTGTGGGCAGCCGGGCGCAGACGCACGATCTGCGGGCCGAGTTCGACAGCGCGGTCGTAGCGGTAATGCGTGACGTGATGCAATGCGACATGAATCGACACGGCGTGCCTCCTGCGAGCCCAAGCGTATTCGAAAGCGCGCAAGACTTATGCCATGCAGAGGCCTGGGCGCTTTCCCGGAATGCTCAGGGCAGTACAGCACCAAAATCGGGCGATGCGGTGAAATGCTTTGGCACAGTTGCACGCAAATGTTGCGAGGCACAACGCAAAACGCCAACCCGAAGGTTGGCGTTCTGTTCACTCAAGTGCGTTTCAGCGTGGCACGACCGGTTTGCGAGCCGGCTTCGGCCCTTTGCCTTTCGCGGCTTCCTTGCGCTCCTTGGCAGCCTGCTGGTTGCGGGCGAATGCCGCGGCCTTGGCCTGTTCACGCTTGTCCCACGGATTGCCGCCGTCGCTGGCGCGCGGTGGCAGACCGTTGTGCTGGGTAAGGATCTTGGTGGTCTTCTCTTTTACGTCCTTCGCCACTTTATGGCTGCCGGCCGGCGTCGAGTTCTTGCGACGGGCGCTCTGGTAGCTGTCGGTGGCCGGCTGATGCGTCGGGATCAACTGGTGCTTGCCCGGCCCGATCAGGTCGGCGCGGCCCATGCGGATCAGCGCTTCACGCAGCATCGGCCAGCCTTTCGGGTCGTGATAACGCAGGAACGCCTTGTGCAGACGACGCTGCTCTTCGCTCTTCACGATGGTCACGCCGTCGCTCTTGTAAGTGACCTTGCGCAGCGGGTTCTTGCCCGAGTGGTACATCGCGGTGGCGGTGGCCATCGGCGACGGATAGAACGCCTGCACCTGGTCGGCCCGGAAGCCGTTGCCCTTGAGCCACAGGGCCAGGTTCATCATGTCTTCGTCGGTGGTGCCCGGGTGCGCGGCGATGAAGTACGGAATCAGGTACTGCTCTTTCCCCGCTTCCTTGGTGTACTTCTCGAACATGCGCTTGAAGCGATCGTAGGTGCCGATCCCCGGTTTCATCATCTGGTTGAGCGGACCTTCCTCGGTGTGTTCCGGGGCGATCTTCAGGTAACCGCCGACGTGGTGGGTCACCAGCTCCTTGACGTACTCCGGCGACTCGACCGCGAGGTCGTAACGCAGGCCGGAGGCAATCAGGATCTTCTTCACACCCGG
Source organism: Pseudomonas sp. R43(2017) (assembly GCF_002112345.1). Lineage (NCBI taxonomy): Bacteria > Pseudomonadati > Pseudomonadota > Gammaproteobacteria > Pseudomonadales > Pseudomonadaceae > Pseudomonas > Pseudomonas sp. R43(2017). The sequence goes on along the minus strand of NZ_NEHJ01000005.1, from coordinate 495,548 downwards.
CAACGCACGGGCGCTGCGGTACAGCTGAATCAGCGACGAGTGGTCGGTGTTCAGGTTCGGGCAGATGCCCGGGAACACGCAGGACGGCTTGCGGCACGCGGATTCGATTTCCGGGCTCTTGCAGGCGATGCGGTACATGTTCGCGGTCGGGCCGCCGAGGTCGGAAATGACGCCGGTGAAACCCGGGACCTTGTCGCGGATCTCTTCGATTTCGCGAATGATCGACTCTTCGGAACGGTTCTGGATGATCCGGCCTTCGTGCTCGGTGATCGAGCAGAAGGTGCAGCCGCCGAAGCAGCCACGCATGATGTTCACCGAGAAGCGGATCATGTCGTAGGCCGGGATCTTTTCCTTGCCGTACGCAGGATGCGGAACACGTGCGTAAGGCATGCCGAACACGTAGTCCATTTCTTCAGTGGTCATCGGAATCGGCGGCGGGTTGAACCAGACGTCGATCTCGCCATGCTTCTGCACCAGCGCACGGGCGTTACCCGGGTTGGTTTCCAGGTGCAGCACGCGGTTGGCGTGGGCATACAGGACCGGGTCGTTACGCACCTTTTCCATCGACGGCAGGCGGATCACGGTCTTGTCGCGGGTCATTTTCGGGCTGGCCAGGATCTGCACGACCTTGGCTTCTTCCGGGTCATCAACCGGACCTTTCTCTTGCTCGATCGCGCAAGCCTGAGTGTCCTGGGTGTTGACGTACGGGTTGATGATCTTGTCGATCTTGCCCGGACGGTCGATGCGCGTGGAATCGACTTCGTACCAGCCCGCCGGCGTGTCACGACGGATGAACGCGGTGCCGCGCACATCGGTGATGTCTTCGATCTTGTGACCATAGGACAGACGCTGGGCGACTTCGACAATCGCGCGCTCGGCGTTGCCGTACAGCAGGATGTCGGCGCTGGCGTCGATCAGGATCGAGTTGCGCACACGATCCTGCCAGTAGTCGTAGTGGGCGATGCGGCGCAGGGAGGCTTCGATGCCGCCGAGCACGATCGGCACATGCTTGTAGGCTTCCTTGCAGCGCTGGCTGTAGACCAGGCTTGCGCGATCCGGACGCTTGCCGGCCATGCCGCCCGGGGTGTAGGCGTCGTCGGAGCGGATTTTCTTGTCCGCGGTGTAGCGGTTGATCATCGAGTCCATGTTGCCGGCCGCGACGCCGAAGAACAGGTTCGGCTCGCCGAGCTTCATGAAGTCGTCTTTGGACTGCCAGTTCGGCTGGGCGATGATCCCGACGCGGAAGCCCTGGGACTCCAGCAGCCGGCCGATGATCGCCATGCCGAACGACGGGTGATCGACGTAGGCATCACCCGTGACAATGATGATGTCGCAGGAATCCCAGCCGAGCTGATCCATCTCCTCCCTGCTCATCGGCAGGAATGGCGCTGGCCCGAAACATTCGGCCCAATATTTTGGATAGTCAAATAACGGCTTGGCTGCTTGCATGTCGATAACCGGTGTTGGCTTTCATTGAATTTCGCGGGCGCGGAATATAGCACAAATTTTGACCAATTCCGACGGCCGTGGTCGGTTTCTCTTCCCTTTGTCCCACCTGCCACACACCGGTTCCAAAAGATACCTTTCAACTTATTCAAGGATGAATACAGATGCCTGCAAAACCACCGTCAAAAGGCGTAACCAGCGTCGAGGTGCATAACCCGCCTTTGCGACCAACCCATGACCATCTGCCACGACACGACGCCTCGCACGCTTTCCGTCCTGTCGAGCACAGCCTCATCAATGGACAGACATCGGGCAGAATCCCGGACAGCACAGACCCGGACATGATCTCTCCAGCGCCATCGGTAAGCGTCAGCGAAACTCATTCAGACCCGACCGCAATAACCACACCACCTTTACTTGATGCCTACAGGATTGGCCCGAACACCCGATTGCCAGTCGCCGACGCATCAGGATTCAGAAGATTCAAGGGCCGACAGTTCGTCGATATGCACGATGGCAGCATCCTGCAGATCAGCCTGGATCCCGACACCGCTCTCTACCGGGCCAGACTGGGAAGTGAATCAAGGCCCTCGGGCCCAATTCTCTTCCATGATCCCCAAAGCAACCGATGGCACCCGCTGGTCGACTTCGAAAAAAACCCACTCCCACTTTCTGCCAGCCGACTCGAGACCTTCAGGACGCCTCTGGACTTCTCCGGAGCAGCCCCGGACAGCGAAGGGCTGCATAGTTTCGAAGGCAAGCGCTACGTCATCATCGAGAACCATGCCTATCAGGTGATGCGCGACGTTGATGCCTCCTCTCTCGAGCGCAATGTCTGGCGCGTCGTCAATCCGAAGGATCCGGTCGCCGCCGACAGCGAAAATATCTATCGCGCAAGCCGACCCGGCGAAACGCTGGCCATCACCCGCAATGCCGAAGGCATCTGGACGACAAGCCTGGACGGACTCAAGGGAGGCATGCGCCGCACCGCACAGACCCAGGACAATAAAGCCTATTTGCTTCAACGGTATGAGCCCGTCAGAAACGCCTTCGAGGCGTTGGTCGCGTCCAACAAGCGCTATGGAGAACTCTGGGACAGCGCCCGATATCTTCCCGAGGGAAGCCAGGCCGAAAAGGAAGCACTGATCAAGCTTGAAGTGCATGTCATTAAGCACACAAGAATGCAGGCCGAATACGCCAAGTCACTGATCGATAACAAGGACTGGTTGATCCTGCTGAAGGCCGGCGGACTCTACAAAAGCGAACTGCATGCTCTTCAATTGAACAGAGTCGACTATTTCAACAAATTGATCGCCGTCATGGATCGCAGGGTCTATCCGACCGTGAATGCGATAACGGTCGAGTCGCTAAAGAACAACTTTGCCCATCTCAACAAAAAGCTGAAGATCATGGATGATCGTCAGATTGTGATGGATCAGGTTCGCAAAGCCGACCGTAGTGCAACATCCGAACTGGATGACTTGAACCATGGTGTACCTACCGTAGACCAGATCCATTCCAGCCAATACAACATCTGCCTGCGCCTGATTTCCGACGACCCCGAAAACCCGCCACCTTTCGGCATGCGCAGTGCCATGGGCATGCACTTGCTGAAAAAGGACTTGAACGAAGTTTCTGGCTACTCCGAACCGCTGGCGCTGCAATTGACGCTGGAAAACATCAGGAGTGACAGAGCCGGGTTCGAATCTCTGGATACTTCAGCAGATCCTCTAAAGGCGGGATACACCAGTCAGGCGCTGTCCTTGATGGATGCGTTCGAAAAGAAAATCGACAACCGCCTGAACGCAATCCATGAACAGGTCGACAGCAACAGCCAATTGCCTCTCTACGATCAGGATATCGATTTCGATTTTCTTCCGGAGCAGTCCGTTGGAGCAGCCGATACAACCGCGCCCCGAAAACTGTTCCGGACACGCCATCATGGCACTTACCGGGTTCTGGTGGGGGTGCAGGACACCGCAGCGGATGGCAGCGTCACTCTCAAGGTTCCCGATCTTTTCAAGCCACATGAGCCACCGCAACGCTACGAGAAAATCGAAGGTGAGTGGCGACGGATTCGCCCCGTCACCACTCTCACGCCCAGACCACAACTTGTGAGCGACGCGACTGAAAGCCTTGCACGCGTGAATGAACACGTAACCCAGGCCCGGAGAATGGAGGCCCGCAAAGCCAATCCCACCAATATCGTCGAATTTTTGGGCGCAGAGACGGATCGCTTCAGAGATCTGGCACACCGTCTGGAGGTCACTGACCGGGTAACAGAGGACGCCGAGGCCAGCGGATTGATCAGCCGGCTCAGAACCGCCGCGGCATCAATGGAGGCCGAAGGACAATCCATTCTGATACGGATGTACAAAAACAAGGATGTGCTGGATGTACTGCGCCTGAGCTTCCTGCTCGATCACTCACAGCTGAAAGTAGTGAAAGCGGTAGAACGCAGACAAATGGGCAAGGGAAGGGACAAGTCGTTCCTCGATGTCTACTCGATCCGCGACCGCTCAGACAACGCACCGTTGTGGGAAGCCCACTTTCATTACGACAGGCTGGATCGCGTGGCGCTGGACTACACGCTCAAGGGGGCACACTTGAAATCTCTGGAACAAAGCAGGCTCGGCAGCGCGTTTCAACAGCGCGAAGAACAGGCTGGCCGCCCCCACCAGCGGATCTGGCGGGAACTCATCAGCCCGCGAGTTGCCCAGAAATTGTTTGATCACCTGACATGATCAATCGCGTTACTCATCGTCGTCGAAGTTATAGCTGCCCGGCGCGAGGTTTTCGAAGCGCGTGTACTTGCCGATGAAGGCCAGGCGGATGAAGCCGATCGGGCCGTTCCGCTGCTTGCCGATGATGATCTCGGCGATGCCCTTGTGCTCGGTTTCCGGGTGATACACCTCGTCCCGGTACACGAACATGATGACGTCGGCGTCCTGCTCGATCGCTCCGGATTCCCGCAAGTCGGAGTTCACCGGACGCTTGTTGGGACGTTGTTCCAGGGAACGGTTGAGCTGCGACAGAGCCACCACCGGGCAGTTGAATTCCTTGGCCAGGGCTTTCAGGGACCGGGAGATCTCGGAAATCTCGTTGGTCCGGTTGTCACCGCTGGAACCGGGGATCTGCATCAGCTGCAGGTAGTCGATCATGATCAGGCCGATGTCGCCGTGCTCGCGCACCAGACGCCGGGTCCGGGCACGCATTTCCGACGGGCTGATGCCGGCGGTGTCATCGATGAACAGCTTGCGGTCGTTGAGCAGGTTGACCGCCGAGGTCAGGCGCGGCCAGTCGTCGTCTTCCAGCTGACCGGAACGCACCTTGGTCTGGTCGATGCGGCCGAGGGACGACAGCATACGCATGATCAGCGATTCGCCTGGCATCTCGAGGGAGTACACCAGCACCACCTTGTCGCTGCGCAACACAGCGTTTTCCACCAGGTTCATCGCGAAAGTCGTCTTACCCATCGACGGACGGCCGGCGACGATGATCAGGTCGGCCGGTTGCAGGCCGCTGGTCTTCTCGTCGAGGTCGGTATAGCCGGTGGACAGGCCGGTGATCGAGTCGGCGGTGTTGAACAAGGTGTCGATGCGGTCGATGGCTTTGGTCAACAGGTCATTCACACCCACCGGGCCGCCGGTTTTTGGCCGGGCCTCGGCAATCGCGAAGATCTGCCGTTCGGCTTCGTCGAGGATTTCCTCGGCGGTGCGACCTTCAGGGTTGAAGGCGCTGTCGGCAATTTCGGTGCTGATGCCGATCAACTGACGCAACGTCGCACGCTGGCGAACGATCTGCGCATAGGCCTTGATGTTGGCGACGGACGGCGTGTTTTTCGCCAGTTCACCGAGGTATCCGAGGCCGCCGACTTGCGAGGTCTGACCTTCCTTGTCCAGTTGCTCGGCAAGGGTCACGACGTCGATCGGCGAGTTCTGATCGGCCAGCTTGGCGATCGCACGGAAAATCAGACGGTGGTCATGCCGGTAGAAATCGCCGTCGGAGACTTGATCGAGCACGCGTTCCCAGGCGTTGTTGTCCAGCATCAGACCACCGAGCACGGCCTGTTCGGCCTCGATGGAATGCGGCGGCACCTTCAGCGCGGCGGTTTGCAGATCGTATTGCTCGGGAGCGGAGATTTCGTTCATGGCCACTTTTTATTCAGGAAAAGCAGGGATTGCAGAAAGACAAAGGGCACGACCTGAAGACAGGATCGTGCCCGATGTTAACCGCCTGGCGTACAAGCCGCCAGTCGATCAGGGTGTTGCTTAAGCTGCTACCACGACAACGCGTACGGTGGCTTCAACTTCGGCGTGCAGGTGCACAGCCACGTCGAATTCACCCACGTTGCGGATGGTGCCGTTCGGCAGACGAACTTCGCTTTTTGCAACTTCAACGCCGGAGGCGGTCAGTGCGTCAGCGATGTCGTGAGTACCGATCGAACCGAACAGCTTGCCTTCGTCGCCAGCGGTGGCAGTGATGGTCACTTCCAGCTCGGCCAGTTGGGCAGCACGGCTTTCAGCCGATGCTTTACGGTCAGCAGCGGCTTTTTCCAGCTCAGCGCGACGCTCTTCGAACGCAGCCAGGTTGGCAGCGGTCGCAGCGGTGGCTTTGCCGAAAGGCAGCAGGTAGTTACGGCCGTAACCGGCCTTAACGTTTACTTTGTCGCCCAGGTTGCCCAGGTTGGCGATTTTTTCCAGAAGGATCAGTTGCATGTGGAAATCCTCTTAACTTTTAACCTTCACCGTTCGCGTTATCGGTGTCTTTCGACACGTGACGACCGCGAAAATCAATCAGGCTGTCGACAATGGCCAAGACCACAAGCAACGGACCGAGCAAGTGCATGAAAGGCACGAGCGTGACGTATATCCCCACCAGCCAGAAACCGGCCAGCCGTTTCTGCGCCACCAGCCCGTGAACCAGGGCCAGACCGGCGAAGAACAGCGGCACACTGCACAACGGCAACAGAACCAGTGCGTGCAGACCGAAGAACGGTGCCACACACATGACGGCCAGAAGCGACAGCGCAACGCCTTTCGGCAGTCGGATGGCGCGAAACTCGCGACCGAAACCGCCGGGGTTATACAACAACGCCTGCCAGTAGCGCCCAAGAATCAGGCACAGCACGCTAAAGACCTGCAACGACACCGCTGTCGAAATGATCGACAGTGGAACCGCCAACCCCGTGAGAATCGCCTTCTGGTCTGCCGAGAATTTCTCGTAGACCTCACCCATCGCCAGCGGCAAGACTTGTTCAAACGTCTGCGCCAGCGCTTCGGTGAAGGAACCGAAAACGGTCCCCAGGCTCACGGCAATCAACAATCCCACGGCCACGCTGACCAGCAGCACGCGATTCCAGGTGTGTTCGGCGCGTAAAACCAGCGCCAGACCGCAAGCCCCGAGCAGCACAATCAGTGCCGTCGGGTCTTTGAGGTAGTGCCAGCTCACCAACGCTGACAACACTCCCACACCCAGGACGCTCAAGGCGTCCGAACCGCGCCGCAGGAGCACAAGGCAACCTGCAGCGGCACTCAACCAGAACAACAGCGGCAATGCCGCAGATCCGGCCACGACCAGCGTGGCCTGCATACGCCCCCGCATGATGAATTCAGCCAAGGCACGCATGCATTCGATCCCTTACTTACTTGTCGACTACCCGGTCTCAGCGGCCGTGGCTGTCGGTGTAGGCCAGCAGGGCCAGGAAGCGGGCGCGCTTGATAGCGGTGGCCAGCTGACGCTGATAACGAGCTTTGGTACCGGTGATGCGGCTTGGAACGATTTTGCCGGTCTCGGATACGTAGGCTTTCAGAGTGTTGAGATCTTTGTAGTCGATCTCCTTCACGTCTTCAGCGGTGAAGCGGCAGAATTTACGACGACGGAAGAAACGTGCCATTTGATAGGCTCCTTAAAAGGTCCGTGGATTACTCGTCAGCGTTATCGCTGTTGTCGCTGTCGCTATCGCTGTCATCGCCATCGGCGCTGCCATCGTGCTCAGGACGTTCGCGACGCTCACGGCGCTCACTGCGGTTTTCTTCAGCCTTGAGCATCTCGGACTGGCCGGTAACGGCTTCGTCGCGACGGATGACCAGGTTACGGATCACAGCATCGTTGTAGCGGAAGTTGTCTTCCAGCTCGGCCAGAGCCTTGCCGGTGCACTCAACGTTCAGCATCACGTAGTGAGCCTTGTGAACATTGTTGATTGCGTAGGCCAGTTGACGACGGCCCCAGTCTTCCAGACGGTGGATTTTGCCGCCGTCTTCTTCGATCAGCTTGGTGTAACGCTCAACCATGCCGCCGACTTGCTCGCTCTGGTCAGGGTGGACCAGAAAGATGATTTCGTAATGACGCATGAATGCTCCTTACGGGTTGTAGCCTGCCGCTCAAAAACGGTCAGACAAGGAGTGAATGACACTTATGGACTTGCCGGCGCGGGGCACATGGGTGCCTGCCGTCACAGCAAGGGGCGCAATTGTAGAGAAGGGACAGAAGAGGTGCAAGGCAATTGGTGATTATTTGAACAGTCACCAATCCGGGCCACACCACAAAGCACTGTGGGAGCGAGCCTGCTCGCGATGGCGGCTTAACATCCAACAATGATGCTGAATGTAACTCCGCTATCGCGAGCAGGCTCGCTCCCACATGTTGGACTGCGCGAGGCTTAAGCCTTTTTGGCAGCCGCCTTGGCCTTGGCCCCGCGCTGGCGCTGGGCCTCGAACAGGCAAACGCCAGTTGCCACGGAAACATTGAGACTGCTGACGCTACCGGCCATCGGCAGGTTCACCAGGTAGTCGCAATGTTCACGGGTCAGGCGACGCATGCCTTTGCCTTCGGCGCCCATGATCAGGATGGTCGGGCCGGTCAGGTCCTGGTCATAGATGCTGACCTCGGCTTCGCCCGCCGTGCCGACAACCCACAGACCACGTTGCTGAAGCTTTTCCAGGGTGCGCGCGAGGTTGGTCACGGCCACCAACGGAATCACTTCCGCCGCGCCGCAGGCCACTTTCCGCACCACAGGGGTCAGGGTGGCCGACTTGTCTTTCGGCACGATGACCGCCAGCGCACCGGCAGCGTCCGCCGAACGCAGACAGGCGCCGAGGTTGTGCGGATCGGTCACGCCGTCGAGCACCAGCAGCAACGGCGCGCCTTCGGTGCGGTCGAGCAGTTCGTCGAGCATCGCTTCGCCCCAGACCTGGCTCGGACTGACGTCCGCCACCACGCCCTGGTGCACGCCTTCGACCCATGCGTCCATTTCGCGGCGCTCGGCCTGACCGATCTGGACCCGGTTTTCGTTGGCCAGCTCGATCAGCGTCTGCACCCGCGGATCGTTGCGGCTTTCAGCCAGCCAGATCTGCTTGACGCGTTTAGGGTGGTGACGCAGCAACGCTTCTACCGCGTGAACGCCGTAGATTTTTTCCAACTGACTCATGACTTCGCCTTCGGTTTACGTGCTCCGCCGCTTTTGGCTGGAGCGGAACCCGCTTTTGGCGGGCCCTTGCGGTGTTTGCTCGGTTTGCCTGGCTTGCTGCCGGAGGCCTTTTCAGGCGCCGACCGTCCGGTCTTTCCCCCGGACGCCGCTTTACCACCGTTTTTGGCGTCGGCCAGCAAGGCCTTCTTCATCTCACGGCTTTTGCGCAGCTCGGCGTTTTTTGCCACGGCATCGCTCGGGCGATAGGCCTCGGCGACTTTTTCCTTGGCCGGACGACGGCTGGCGGTTTTGGCCGGAGCCTTTTCTTCCACAGCCTTGGCCGCTGGAGCAGCGGTTTCGGCGCCACGTTTCTTGCGGCCGATTGGCGCGCTGATGGTTTTCTCGGCCATCTCGAAGTCGATCTTGCGCTCGTCGAGATCGACGCGCATGACGCGCACTTCAACGGTATCGCCAAGACGGAAGCTGCGACCGGTGCGCTCACCCGCCAGGCGGTGGTGCACAGGATCGAAGTGGTAGTAGTCGCCCGGCAGCGCCGTCACGTGCACCAGACCTTCGACGTAGATATCGGTCAGTTCGACGAACAGGCCGAAACCGGTCACGGCAGTGATCACGCCAGGGAACGATTCGCCCACGCGGTCTTTCATGAACTCGCACTTGAGCCAGTTCACCACGTCGCGGGTCGCTTCGTCGGCACGGCGCTCGCTCATCGAGCACTGCTCGCCGAGTTGCTCCAGCGCCGCCTCGTCGTACGGATAGATGCGCGCCTTCGGAATGGTCATCGCACCGGCACGGCGAACGTGCGGGGTGTCCTGTTTCGAATGGATCACGCTGCGGATCGCCCGGTGCGTGAGCAGGTCCGGGTAACGACGGATCGGCGAAGTAAAGTGGGTATAGGCTTCGTAATTCAGGCCGAAGTGGCCTTCGTTCTGGGCGCTGTACACCGCCTGGCTCAGGGAGCGCAGCATGACGGTCTGGATCAGGTGGAAATCCGGACGGTCCTTGATGCTGGCCAGCAGGGCCTGATAGTCCTTCGGCGTCGGGCCGTCCTTGCCTTTGTGCAGGGACAGGCCGAGTTCGCCGAGGAACGCACGGAGTTTTTCCAGACGCTCCGGTGGCGGACCGTCGTGGACACGGTACAGCGCAGGGATTTCGTGCTTCTTCAGGAACTCGGCAGTGGCCACGTTGGCCGCCAGCATGCACTCCTCGATCAGCTTGTGCGCGTCGTTACGGGTGGTCGGACGGATTTCGGCAATCTTGCGCTCGGAACCGAAGATGATCCGGGTTTCCTGCGTTTCGAAATCGATCGCGCCACGGACGTGACGGGCGGCCAGCAACACTTTGTACAGCGCGTAGAGCTGTTTCAGGTGTGGCAGAACGTCGGTGTATTCGCCGCGAAGCTTGCGACCTTCGGTGGCTTTCGGCGTTTCCAGCATCGCGCTGACCTTGTTGTAGGTCAGACGGGCGTGGGAGTGGATCACCGCTTCATAGAAGCAGTAGTCGGTCATTTCGCCGGACTTGGAGATGGTCATCTCGCAAACCATGGCCAGACGATCGACGTGCGGGTTCAGCGAGCACAGGCCGTTGGAGAGCTGCTCCGGCAGCATCGGCACCACGCGCTCGGGGAAGTACACCGAGTTGCCGCGCACCTGGGCTTCGTTGTCCAGGGCCGAGCCGATCTTCACGTAGCTGGAAACGTCGGCAATCGCCACGTACAACTTCCAGCCGCCGGAGAACAGGCGCAACTTGCCTGGCTTGGATTCGCAGTAGACCGCGTCGTCGAAGTCGCGGGCATCCTCACCGTCGATGGTGACGAACGGCAGATGGCGCAGGTCGACGCGCTTCTCTTTGTCTTTCTCTTCGACTTCCGGCTTGAGCTTGCCGGCTTCCTTCAGAACGGCTTCAGGCCAGACGTGCGGAATGTCGTAGGTGCGCAGGGCGACATCGATTTCCATGCCCGGCGCCATGTAGTTGCCGACGACTTCGATCACATCGCCTTGCGGCTGGAAGCGCGGAGTCGGCCAGTGAGTGATTTTCACCTCGACGAACTGACCGATCTGGGCGTTGGCGTTGCGCCCCGGGGTCACCAGCACTTCCTGCTGGATCTTCGGGTTGTCCGCGACGACGAAGCCGATACCGCCTTCTTCGAAGTAGCGGCCGACGATGCTTTCGTGGGCACGAGACACCACCTCGACGATCACGCCTTCGCGGCGACCGCGACGGTCCAGGCCGGAAACACGGGCCAGGGCACGGTCGCCGTCGAACACCAGACGCATTTGCGCCGGGCTCATGAACAGGTCGTCGGAGCCGTCGTCCGGCACCAGGAAGCCGAAGCCGTCGCGGTGACCGCTGATGCGGCCGAGGATCAGGTCGAGCTTGTCCACCGGCGCATAAGTGCCACGGCGGGTGTAGATCAGTTGAGCGTCGCGCTCCATGGCGCGCAGGCGGCGGCGCAGGGCTTCGATCTGGTCTTCTGTGGTCAGACCAAACTCTTCGACCAGTTGCTCGCGGGCAGCAGGCGAACCCCGATCAGCAAGGTGCTGAAGGATCAGTTCGCGGCTGGGAATAGGGTTTTCATATTTTTCCGCTTCACGAGCGGCCTCGGGATCGAGGGACTGCCAATCGGCCATTAGAGAGTTTTCACCTTGTCTATATGCGGGTTAGTTTGGCATAGGCGCCATCAAACGGGAAATTTCCGACTCTATAAGGCGCGTCTTGAGCCTTGTATCGACGTCTGAAAGGGGTTTTGAACACCGCTGGTAAAAAAAACCAATTTTTTTGCTGGCAGGGGTTTACAGTTAAAAAGACGCTCCGTATAGTGCGCGCCATCGACGACGTACAGACGCTGTCGAGATGCCCAGGTGGTGAAATTGGTAGACACGCCAGCTTCAGGTGCTGGTGACCTTACGGTCGTGGAAGTTCGAGTCTTCTCCTGGGCACCAATTTCGAGTTTGAGACTAGATCAGTTTCAAGACTCACACAAAAACCCGCGAAAGCGGGTTTTTTGCATTCTGCGTCCCGACTTTTTTCTGAAATTGATTTATTAAAATCAAATCAGGGGTTTACAGATCAAAAGGCGCTCCGTATAGTGCGCCACATCAACAGCGGCAACGCTGAAGATGAAGCCCAGATGGTGAAATTGGTAGACACGCCAGCTTCAGGTGCTGGTGACCTTACGGTCGTGGAAGTTCGAGTCTTCTTCTGGGCACCAATTCAAATTCAAGGTCACGATCTTGAATCTCACAAAAACCCGCGAAAGCGGGTTTTTGCGTTTCTGGCTTCCTGAAAAACTAAAGCCGCCCTACCAAACCCTTATCCTGCTCGCAAGGAGCATTTGAGAAACGATATCGTTTATCATTGTTGCAAGTTTTTGCAATGCGACAGTGAGGAACCCTGCGAATGATGTTTCGAAATACCCTGCGCCGCGGCTTGACCTTCACCCTGCTCGGCCTGGCACTCGCCACTCCCCTCACCCAGGCTGCCGATGCGGTTTCCCTGACTCTCTACAACGGTCAACACAAGGAAGTCGGCGACGCGATCGCCAAGGCCTTCGAAGCCAAGACCGGTATTCACGTCAATGTGCGCAAGGGCAGCAGCAACCAGCTCGCCAGCCAGATCATCGAAGAAGGCGACCGCTCCCCCGCCGACGTCATCTACACCGAAGAATCCCCGCCACTGAACAACCTCGGCGAACTCGGCCTGTTGGCCAAGACCGACGATGCAACCCTGGCAGTCCTGCCGAAAAAATACGTCGCCGGCAATGGCACCTGGATCGGCGTCACCGCCCGGGTTCGCGTGGTGGCCTTCAACCCGAAACTGGTCGATGAAAAAGACCTGCCCAAGTCGGTGCTGGATTTCGCCGATCCGCAGTGGCAAGGCAAGGTCGGTTTCGTGCCCACCAGCGGTGCCTTCCAGGAACAGGCCGTCGCCATCATCAAAAAACACGGTCGTGACGCCGCCGAAGAATGGCTGACCGGCCTGCGCGCCTTCGGCAAGACCTACAGCAACAACATGGTCGCCCTCAAGGCTGTGGAAAACGGCGAAGTCGCCACCGTACTGGTGAACAACTACTACTGGTTCGCCCTGCAACGGGAGAAAGGCAAGCTCGACTCCAAGCTGCACTACTTCACCGGCGGCGACGTGGGCGGCTTGATCACTGTCTCCAGCGCAGCGGTGCTGAAATCCAGCAAACATCCCAAAGAAGCCCAGCAATTTCTCGCCTACATGGCCAGCGAAGAAGGCCAGCGCGTGATCACCCAGACCACCGCCGAGTATCCGCTGCACAACGGCATGGAATCGGATCGCGGCCTCAAGCCTTTCAGTGAGCTGGAAGCACCGGACGTTACCCCGGCCGACCTGGGCAATGCCGAGGAAGCACTGGATCTGGAACGCGAAGTTGGCCTGAACTGATGAGCGCCTCGTTATCCGCCCCCGCCACGCGCGGGGGTTACGTGCCACGGCGCAAGCGGCCGTCGATCTGGCTGGTGCTGCCGGTATTGCTGCTGGTGGTGATGAGCCTGCTGCCGCTGGCCTATGTCGGCCTCAAAGCCTGGCAGGCGGGCTGGTCCGAGGCGCTGCACTTGCTGTGGCGCCCTTATGTGTTCGGCCTGCTGCGCAATACGCTGGCACTGATGGTGGGCGTAACCGTGACTTGCGGCGTGATCGGCCTGTCGCTGGCGTGGTTGCTGGAGCGCAGCAACCTGCCGGGCCGGCGTTTGTGGGGCGTGATTCTGTGTTTGCCGTTTGCGGTACCGGCATTCGTCAGCAGTTTTACCTGGGTATCGCTCAGCGCGCAGTTCGAAGGACTCGGCGGGGCGATCCTGGTGATGAGCCTGTCGAAATACCCACTGATCTTTCTGCCGGTAGCCGCCACTCTGCGCAATCTCGACCCTTCCCTTGAAGAGTCGGCAAGGACACTGGGACAGAATCGCTGGGGCGTATTTTTCCGCGTCACCCTGCCCCTGCTGTGGCCTTCGCTGCTGGCCGGTTCGCTGCTGATTGCGTTGCACATGCTGGTGGAGTTCGGCGCACTGTCGATCATCGGCCTGCAAACCTTCACCACCGCGATCTATCAACAATTCGAACTGGAATTCAGCAATGCCAACGCAGCGATGCTGTCGGCGGTGCTGCTGGCACTTTGTTTGATGTTGCTATGGCTGGAACTGCGGGTGCGTGGCAAGGGACGTCATGTGCGGACCGGCCAGGGTGCGGCGCGCCGGGCCGAACAAGTGCAACTGGGACCCTGGGCAATGGCCGGTCAGTTGTATTGCCTGATGCTGGCGATTGTCGGCAGCGGCATTCCACTGGGGATGCTGGCGTATTGGCTCGCCGTGGGTTCATCTGCCGCGTTCCCGGTGGCAGCAATCACCGAGGCCTTGCTGTCTTCGCTTGCGCTGTCGCTGGGTGGCGCGGGACTGTGTCTGCTACTGGCGGTACCGGTCGGATTGCTGGTGGTGCGCTACAAAGGCCAACTGGCGATCTGGGCTGAGCGTCTGCCGTATCTGCTGCATGCGCTGCCGGGGCTGGTGATTGCGCTGACGCTGGTGTATTTCGCCCTGCATTACGTGCCGGCGCTGTATCAGACTTCCCTGTTGTTGCTGATCGCGTATGCGCTGCTGTTCCTGCCACTGGCTCAGGCGCCGATCCGCACAGCGCTGAACAAGGCCGCACCACAACTGGAAGAAGCTGCCCGCACACTGGGTGCGTCATCGTTCACGGCGTTCTGCCGAGTGACCCTGCCGATCATTTTCCCGGCATTGGGCGCGGCGTTTGCGCTGGTTTTTCTGGATGCCATGAAGGAACTGACGGCGACACTGCTGCTGAGTCCGACCGGGCTCAACACCTTGGCGACCGAAGTCTGGGCACACACCGCGAATGTCGAGTTCGCAGCCGCAGCGCCTTATGCGGCGTTGTTGATTGTGGTCTCGGGGTTGCCCGTCTACCTGCTGACAACCCGGATGTATTTGAGCCGATAAAAAAATCGCAGCCGAAGCTGCGATTTTTTTTGCCCGCACTATCAGGCCCGGAACTGCCCCAGGCTGGCCTTGAGCTGCGCCGCCAGACCATCCAGCACCTTGCCGCTGGCCGTGGTCTCGACCACCGCTTGAGCGGCCTTCTCCGCCTGTGCATGAATCGTCTCGACCCGACCGCGCACGGCCTGCGCCCCCTGAGCCTGATGCGCCGCCGCCTGAGTCGCCAGACCAATCGCCGCATGCACCTGCTCGACCGAGGCCTGCACCGACTGCTGCAACCGCGCACTGTCACGCAACACCAGCAAACCTTCGCTGGCCTGACGCCCGGCCTGACCAATCGCCTCAACCGCCTCACGGGCACCCTGCTGCAAGGCCACGATATGCGCCTGAATGTCACCGGTGGAGCTTTGAGTCTTGCTCGCCAGCGCCCGGACTTCGTCCGCCACCACCGCAAAGCCGCGACCGGTTTCACCGGCCCGGGCCGCTTCGATGGCGGCGTTGAGCGCCAGCAAGTTGGTCTGCTCGGCGATACCGTGAATCACAGTCAGCACCACTTCGATCTGTTCGCTCTGCTGCGCCAGCCGCTCGATGACTTTCGCCCCGGTATCGACCTGACCCGCCAAAGCCTCGATCAGGCTGCCGACCTTGGCCGACGTGCGGGTGTTCTCGTCGGTGGCCTGACGAATATCCACCACCTGCTTCAGCGCAGCCTGCATCGCATGGCTTTCCGACTGCGCCTCATCAGCCATTTGCGACAGCGCGCGCAGACTTTCGGCAACCTCATCGCGCTGCATCCCGGCAGCCGCATCGGCACCCGCATTGCGCAGCGTCATCGCGCCGATTTCCACACCGGTGCGCTGAGCCACATCCCCGGCCTCGCGCACGATCGGCTGCAACTTATCCACAAAGCGGTTGACTGCCGACGCCATGTCGCCGATTTCGTCCTTGCTGTTGATCTGCACACGTTTGGTCAGATCACCCTCACCTGCCGCCAGGTCATCCATGGCGGCGTTGAGCATCTTCAAGCGGTTGACCACACGGTGGCCGAGCACCACCGCCAACAGCAACAGCACGCCGGCGCCGACCAGCGCCAGTCCCATACCGATACGCCAGCGTAGTGTGGCTGCGGCGTCCTGTACGGTGTTGGTCGTGTTGGCTTTCATCTCCGCGGCCGTGGACTGCGCCGACTGCAGGCGAGCGCGCATGGCCGTGGCGCTGTCGGCGGCGGCGCCCTTGAGGCTATCGCCGACCAGTTGATCACTGCTGGCGATCAGCGCCGAGAAGCGCTGATCGAGTGCCGCCAGATCGGTGTCCACCGAGGCCGTAGAGACACCCATCAGCACCTTGCCGATCTCCACGCCGTTGGGATTGATCGAGGCTTCGAGGTAATAGACCGAGGGATCATGCTTCGCCGCATCCAGCACCTTATCCAGCGCCCGCTCGCCCTGGCCTTTTTCCAGAAGGGCCTTGTTGATCGGGTTCTCGCGGTTGAGATAACGGGTCAAATGCTGGCCGGTGGCGTCGTCGTAAACCACGAACAGCACGTTGGGATTGCGCTGGGCCCGGCGGGCGAATTCGGACAGGGTCGGCACGTCGCTGTCCCACATGGCGCGAGGCGCTACAGAGGCCAGCAACTGGGCCATGTCGTTGGCCGAGTCCTTCAGGTCTTTTTCCAGGGTCGCACGCAGTTGTGCCTGCTCATCCTTCAAACGCGAGGACAGGCCGGCAGTCAAACGCTGGCGAGTATTGGTGGATAGGGTATCGAGGCTCGAGGTGACTTCGCGCCCTGCCTGCTCCAGCTCACCAGAGAGCTTCTGGCTGTCGGCGCCCAGGCGAGTGCCGAGGTCAGCTTCCAGCGCGGTGACGGTGCTCCGCGTCAGGGCGACGGCCACCAACACTTGCACCAAAAGGGCGATACCAAGGGTAACGAATACGGGCCGCAACAAACGGCTTTGTAACAGTGAGAGAACGGCCGACACTGTGAATCCCTCTACTTCTGACGCCATTAATTTGATGGCACTCTTGTAGACAGATTCACAGCAAAGGTCATGCCGTCCAACAGGCATAAACGACAAAGGCCCCGATGAAGGGGCCTTTGTGTTTTTACATCAACGACTTATCAAGCGAACGGATGACGCAGAACGATGGTTTCGTTGCGGTCCGGGCCCGTCGAAATAATGTCGATCGGCGCGCCGATCAATTCTTCAACGCGTTTGATGTAGGCGCGAGCGTTGGCCGGCAGCTCTTCCAGGGTCTTGGCGCCCACGGTCGATTCGGTCCAGCCCGGCACTTCTTCGTACACAGGCTGCAGGCCTACGTAGCTGTCAGCGTCAGTCGGCGCAACAGCGTTGCCTTGCGCGTCTTTGTAGCCGGTGCAGATGTTGATGGTTTCCAGGCCGTCGAGTACGTCCAGCTTGGTCAGGCAGATGCCCGAGATGCTGTTCACATCGATAGCGCGACGCAGGATAACGGCGTCGAACCAGCCGCAACGACGGGCACGGCCGGTGGTCGCACCGAACTCGTGACCCTGCTTGGCCAGGTGCGCGCCGACTTCGTCGAACAGCTCGGTCGGGAACGGGCCCGAACCTACGCGAGTGGTGTAAGCCTTGGTGATGCCCAGGATGTAGTCCAGGAACATCGGGCCAACGCCCGAACCGGTCGCCACGCCACCGGCGGTGGTGTTGGAGCTGGTCACGTACGGGTAGGTACCGTGGTCGATGTCGAGCAACGAGCCCTGGGCGCCTTCGAACATGATGTCTTTGCCGGCGCGACGCAGGTCATGCAGCTCGGCAGTGACGTCCAGCATCAGCGGCTTCAGCAGCTCGGCGTATTCCTTGCACTCGGCCAGGGTCTTTTCGAACTCGATGGCCGGCTCTTTGTAGTAACCGACCAGCATGAAGTTGTGGTAATCCACCAGTTCACGCAGCTTGTCTTCAAAGCGCGGCATATTGAGCAGGTCGCCCACACGCAGACCACGACGTGCAACCTTGTCTTCGTAAGCCGGGCCGATGCCGCGACCGGTGGTACCGATCTTCAGCTCGCCACGGGCCTTTTCACGGGCCTGGTCCAGCGCCACGTGGAAGGACAGGATCAGCGGGCAGGACGGGCTGATACGCAGACGCTCGCGCACCGGTACGCCTTTCTCTTCCAGCTTGGTGATCTCGCGCAGCAGGGCGTCAGGTGCAACCACCACGCCGTTGCCGATCAGGCACTGCACGCCTTCGCGCAGCACGCCCGACGGGATCAGGTGCAGGACGGTTTTTTCACCGTCGATCACCAGTGTGTGGCCAGCGTTGTGGCCACCTTGGTAGCGCACTACGGCGGCAGCATGTTCGGTCAGCAGATCAACGATCTTGCCTTTGCCCTCATCACCCCACTGGGTGCCCAGGACTACGACATTCTTACCCATAACACTTGTCCTCATTCGCGCAAACTTGGTGCCGGCGTTGGCCGGCAGGAAAACTCAAGAAGCCAGTGGCGATACTTGCCAAAGCCCGTTCTGCTGGATCAATTGCCGGTCGCAGTCCGCATCACGGGCGGCGGCCAAAGGTTGTCCAGGCAATGCCTGAACGACACGCTGACCCTCACTGCGCAACTGGCAAACCTGCTGCCAGAGTGCCGCATCCGTACTGTCAGGCATCCAGATACCGCCAGACGGTAGCTCGACCTCAGCACGCCCCAGGGTCACCAGGGTTTTCAAATCGGTGGAAAAGCCGGTTGCCGGACGGGCACGACCGAAGTCGGCGCCGATGTCGTCATAGCGACCGCCCTGAGCGATGGACTGGCCGACACCCGGCACGAACACCGCGAACACCACACCGGTGTGGTAGTGGTAACCGCGCAGCTCGCCCAGATCGAAGTACAGCGGCAGCTCCGGGAAGCGCGCCGACAGTCTTTCGGCGATCGCCAGCAAATCTTCCAGCGCCGCCAGTACCGGCGCCGGCGCATTGGCCAGGCGCTCACGGGCAGCGCTCAACACTTCACGGCCGCCGCACAGATCGACCAACGCACGCAGCATGCCGGACAGATCGGTCGGCAGGCCTTCGGTCAGGGTAATGACCTCGTCGATGGCCTTGCGTTGCAATGCATCGAACAGCTGTTGCTCGACCTCACCCGACAGACCGGCCGCCTGGGCCAGACCGCGATAGATGCCAACGTGGCCCAGGTCCATGTGCACGTCCGGCACATCGGCCAGTTGCAGCATGGCCAGCATCAGGCTGATGACTTCAACGTCGCTGCTCGGGCTGGCATCGCCGTACAACTCGGCGCCCAACTGGATCGGGCTGCGCGAGGACGACAAGGCACGTGGCTGGGCATGCAGCACGCTGCCGGCGTAGCACAGACGGCTCGGGCCTTCGCGACGCAGGGTGTGCGCATCGATGCGCGCCACTTGCGGCGTGATGTCGGCACGGAAACCCATCTGCCGGCCCGATTGCGGGTCGATGACCTTGAAGGTACGCAGATCCAGGTCCTGGCCCGCGCCGGTCAGCAGGGATTCCAGGTACTCGATATGGGGAGTCACGACAAACTCGTAACCCCAGCTCTGGAACAGATCCAACACCTGACGACGCGCGACTTCAATGCGCGCCGCTTCCGGTGGCAGTACTTCTTCGATGCCATCTGGCAGCAGCCAGCGGTCTACCGTTGCCATTACGCCATTCCCCTTAGATCCGGGCGGCCAGCCCGAGGGCGAGCCTTGAGTGAAGCAGAAAATGACCGGCCCGTTCAAAACGCACGCGCATGAACGACGCGGCGAAAGGCCTGTTACCGGCTTCGCCCATCACTTTCCTCGAAAAACTGTCGGGTCATTCAACCCGATCTTCTGCAACAAAAACAGCAATCAAACGTGCAGACGCAAAAAAGCCGGGAATTTCCCGGCTGCCGCATCATACACACGTTTTCCGAAAGGATCACCCCGCCCGAGGTTTTAGCCGCCGGGCGGAATGATTCAGGTCAACGTCGTATCAAGGCTTGGACTTTTCCAGATAACGGAAGAAGTCGCTGCTTGGGTCGAGGACCATGACGTCGGATTTGTTCGCGAAGCTTTCACGGTAGGCGCGCAGGCTGCGGTAGAAACCGTAGAACTCCTGATCCTGACCGTAGGCCTTGGAGTAGATCGCAGCGGCCTGGGCGTCACCGTCACCGCGAATCTCTTCGGATTCACGATAGGCTTCAGCCAGCAGCACGCGGCGTTGACGATCGGCGTCGGCACGGATGCCCTCAGCCAGCTCGTTACCCTTGGCGCGGTGCTCGCGAGCTTCACGCTCACGCTCGGTGCTCATACGTTCGAACACGCTGCGGTTCACTTCCTTCGGCAGGTCGATAGCCTTGACCCGGACATCGACGACTTCGATACCCAGCTCTTTTTCCGCCATCTTGTTCAGCGACGCCGTGATGTCGGCCATCAGCGCATCGCGCTCACCGGACACCACTTCGTGCAGGGTACGTTTACCGAACTGGTCACGCAGGCCCGATTCCAGACGACGGGACAGACGCTCGTCGGCGATCTGCTTGAGGCCGGAAGTCGCGGTGTAGAAGCGCTCGGCATCTTTCACGCGCCACTTGGCGTAGGCATCGACCATCACGGCTTTCTTTTCCAGGGTCAGGAAGCGTTGCGTCGGTGCATCCAGCGTCATCAGACGTGCGTCGAATTTACGCACCTGATTAACGTAAGGCACCTTCACATGCAGACCCGGCTGAACATCGGCCTGAACCACGCGACCGAACTGCAGCAGCACCGCACGCTCGGTCTGAGCCACGATGTAGAAGCAGTTCCAGCCAACCAGTACCACAACAACGCCAACGATCAGGGCGATCAGCGATTTATTGCTCATCAGCGGGTCTCCCTTGTACGTGTCTGCGGCAGGTCAGTGACATGCGGCACGACATCCGTGTTGTTGCTGGCGGCGGCTGAACCGGTGACCGGTGCACTGCTGCCCGAACTGTTCTGAATCATCTTGTCCAGCGGCAGGTAAAGCAGGTTGCTCTGGCCATTCTTGTTGCCGGTCACGAGAACCTTGCTGGTGCTGCTGAAGACTTCCTGCATGGTGTCCAGGTACAGACGCTGGCGAGTGACCTCGGGCGCCTTGCGATACTCGGCAACCAGCTTGGTGAAGCGATCAGCCTCACCCTTGGCGCGAGAAACCGTTTCGTCACGGTAACCGTTGGCATCTTCAAGGATGCGCTGGGCCTGACCACGGGCTTCCGGCACCACGCCGTTGGCGTAGGTTTCAGCCTGGTTGCGCGAACGCTGCTCGTCTTCACGGGCGCGGATCACGTCATCGAAGGCTTCCTGCACTTCACGCGGTGCAGCTGCGCTCTGTACGTTGACCTGGGTAACGGTGATACCGGTGCGATAGGTATCGAGGAAGCGTTGCAGACGCTCCTTGATCTCGCTGGCCATCAACTCACGACCTTCGGTCAGCACCTGGTCCATCGCGGTGGAACCCACCACATGGCGCAGCGCACTGTCGGTCGCGTGTTGCAGGCTGATTTCCGGCTGGTCGACGTTCAGCACGAAGTCCTGCAGGTTGCTGATCTTGTACTGCACGGTCAGCGGCACTTCGACGATGTTCTCGTCTTCGGTCAGCATCTGGCCCTGCTTGGTGTAGGCACGCTCGCGCGTGACGTTTTCCATGTACTTCTTGTCGATCGGCGGGAAGTAGATGTTCAGGCCCGGGCCGACAGTCTCGTAGTACTTGCCGAAGCGCAGCACCACGGCCTGCTCCTGCTCGTCCACCACGTACACCGCGCTGTACAGCCACACGGCCGCCAGCACGACGAGGCCGATGCCGAGCAGGCCGCCGAAGCCGCCACTCTTGCCCGAACCGCCACCGTCATCACCACCCCGTTTCTTGCCACCACCGAACAACCCGTTCAGGCTTTCCTGCAGCTTTCGGAAGGCCTCGTCGAGATCTGGTGGTCCCTTGCGGTCGCCGTTATTGCGGCGCTTGCCACCCCAAGGATCCTGATTGTTCGAGTTGCCACCCGGCTCATTCCAAGCCATAGCGCTCTCCATCTGATAAAGCAAAGACGCACCCACGGCGCGCCGACCAATGCTACAGAATGCCTGCCGTTGCGGCACAACCGCTTTTTCAGGCTTTTATTGCAAAGTGTGTTGCTCGATGAACTCCGTCGGCACAACGCCTTCACGACTGACCAGTCGATTGAGCTCCGAGCGCGGCAATCGAATGGCCAGCAAGCTGACACCTTCTTCGTCGTATTCTTCTTTCTGTACCGCGCCCAGCTCGAAGAACTGTGCACGCAGACGCGCAAACCGCTGGGGCAGACGCAAGGTTCCGACAAACAAATCACTGCCCAGCAATTCGGCAATGGCTTGCTCAAGCAATTCCAGACCAGTGCCATCACGCGCCGACAACCAGACCCGTTGAGGCTTGCCGTTTTCGTCGCGCTGGATTTGTGGCTCAACGCCTTCAAGCAAATCGAGTTTGTTATAGACCTCGAGGATCGGCAAGTCCTGGGCACCAATCTCGCCCAGCACCACCATCACCTGCTCGATCTGCAACATGCGATCCGGTTCGGCCGCATCGATCACGTGCAACAACAAGTCGGAATTGCTCGACTCTTCGAGCGTAGACCGAAATGCCTCGACCAGCTTGTGCGGCAAATGACGAATGAAACCCACGGTGTCGGCCAGAACGATCGGCCCCAGGTCGTCCAGTTCCAGACGGCGCAGGGTCGGGTCCAGCGTGGCGAACAACTGGTCGGCCGCATAGACCTCGGATTTCGTCACGTTATTGAACAGCGTGGATTTGCCGGCGTTGGTATAGCCCACCAGAGACACGGTAGGGATATCCGCACGTGAACGGCCACGACGCGACTGTTCGCGCTGACTGCGCACTTTTTCCAGCCGGCCCTTGATCTGGCGCAGGCGAACCCGCAGCAGGCGTCGGTCGGTTTCGAGCTGGGTTTCACCCGGGCCGCGCATGCCGATACCGCCACCCTGACGCTCAAGGTGAGTCCAGCCGCGGACCAGCCGGGTGCTCATGTGGTCAAGCTGGGCCAGTTCTACCTGGAGCTTGCCTTCATGGGTACGGGCGCGCTGGGCGAAAATATCGAGAATCAGACCGGTACGGTCGATCACGCGACACTCGAACACACGTTCGAGGTTACGTTCCTGACTGGGCGTAAGGGTGTGATTGAAGATCACCAGATCGGCTTCTTCGGCGTGTACCAGGTCGCGAAGTTCCTCGACCTTGCCGCTGCCGATCAGGTATTTGGCGGTTGGCCGATGACGCGGTACGTTAAAAAACGCAACGGTCTCGGCGCCTGCCGAATTTGCCAGTTCCTGAAACTCCTGCGGATCTTCGCGCGCCTCAGGGTCCTGTCCATCCAAGTGAACGAGGATGACTCGCTCACCACCACCGTGGCGCTCAAAGAACAAAGGAGACTCCTATCAGGCGTTACCTGGCTCAGCGTCACCTGCTTCGGATTCGGTTGCGCTTGGCAGACGAATTGGACGAACCGGCACGACTGTAGAGATAGCGTGTTTGTAAACCATCTGGCTGACGGTGTTCTTCAGCAGGATAACGAACTGGTCGAACGATTCGATCGTGCCTTGCAGTTTGATACCGTTGACCAGGTAGATGGAAACCCCAACTTTCTCTTTACGTAAAGTATTCAAGTAAGGGTCTTGTAGCGAATGCCCTTTTGACATGTGCCGCACTCCTTTAAGGATTCAATATAAAAAATAGGTAATCAGATGGCTTTTGCCGCCACACCCCCAAGGATAGACGGCAATTGCAAGGACTCAGCTCAATATGGAGATGGTCCCAAGGTATTTCAAGGTGCGTGGCAGATTGTCGCAATCCAGACTGTCGAGCCAGTGCAAATCGTCCCAGCTGCGCAGCCAGGTAAACTGGCGTTTGGCCAATTGGCGCGTGGCGATGATGCCCCGCTCCTGCATTTCGGCCGCCGTCAGCTTGCCATCCAGGTAATCCCAGACTTGGCGGTAGCCTACCGCACGTATAGACGGCAACCCGGCATGCAGGTCACTTCTATTACGCAGGGCTACGACCTCGTCGATGAATCCCTGTTCCAGCATATTTGTGAATCTTTGTTTAATGCGGTCATGCAGTACCTGGCGATTTGCCGGAGCAATGGCCAAGTTCGCGACAGTATAGGGCAATTGTTGCCGTCCCGATGCCGCCGCTTCGGTACTTTGTACAGATTGTTTCAGCCGCAGTTCAGTCATGCTCTGACCGCTGACCCGATAAACTTCCAGTGCACGACTCAGGCGTTGCGGATCGTTCGGGTGAATTCGCGCCGCCGATTCCGGGTCGATCACTGCCAGTTGTTCGTGCAGGGCTTGCCAGCCAAGGCGTGCAGCCTCTTCTTCGATCTGTGCGCGAACCTCGGGATCCGCCGCTGGCATGTCTGCCAGACCTTCGACCAAAGCCTTGTAATAGAGCATCGTGCCGCCCACCAGCAGCGGAATTTTTCCGCGTGCGGTGATTTCGGCCATGGCTTGCAGGGCATCGCGGCGGAAATCTGCGGCCGAATAAGCCTCGGCCGGGTCGAGAATGTCGATCAGGCGGTGTGGATACTCGGCCAGCAGCTCTTTCGATGGCTTGGCGGTGCCGATATCCATGCCGCGATAAACCAGCGCCGAGTCGACGCTGATCAACTCGCACGGCAGCACCTTGGTCAGCTCGATGGCCAGGTCGGTCTTGCCCGCAGCGGTCGGGCCCATCAGGAAAATCGCTGGAGGAAGCTGGCTCATCAACGACCGCGCAGGAACAGTTTGTCCAGATCGTCCAGGCCCAGTTGGGTCCAGGTCGGTCGGCCATGGTTGCATTGACCGCTGCGCTCGGTGTTTTCCATGTCGCGCAGCAGGCCGTTCATTTCCGGCAAGGCCAGGCGGCGGTTGGCGCGGATCGCGCCGTGGCAGGCCATGGTGCCGAGCAGTTCGTTCAGGTGTGCCTGGATCCGGTCGCTGGTGCCGTACTCCATCAGGTCCGACAGCACGTCGCCCACCAGACGGTTGGCCTCGGCCTGCTTGAGCAGGGCAGGAATCTGCCGGATCGCCAGGGTTTCCGGGCCCAGACGCTGCAATTCGAATCCGAGACGCTGGAACCACGCCGCATGCTCTTCGGCGCAATCGGCCTCGCGCTGACTGACCGCCAGCGACTCCGGCACCAGCAACGGCTGGCCGCTCAAACCTTCGCTGGCCATGGCGATCTTCAGACGCTCATACATGATCCGCTCGTGAGCGGCGTGCATGTCCACCAAAACCAGGCCATGGGCGTTCTCGGACAGAATGTAGATGCCCTTGAGCTGCGCCAGTGCGTAGCCCAGCGGCGGAATATCTTCCTGACCGGCCGGCAGCGCGTTGGCATTCGCCTCGGGCAGCGGCGCGAAAAACTCGCGATACGCGGCCTGGGCCTCGGCAGCCGGGACGGCAGGTTGCGGACGTGGCGTGTATTGATACTGATAGGCGCCGCCAGTGCTCGCGCCCGACGAGGTATTGAACGCCGGTTGTGCCTGCGGTTGCTCCAGCAACGCATTGGCGGCCAGACGCATTTCGCCCTGCGGGCCGAACTCGCCGGCCTCGAGACCCGTTGGCCGCACGATGGCAGTGGTGACCGAGCCAGCAAGCTGATCTTCCGGTCGTACATCGCCCAGCGCACGGTGCAGCGTGCCATAAAGGAAGTCATGCACCATGCGTCCGTCACGGAAGCGCACTTCGTGCTTGGTCGGGTGCACGTTGACGTCGACCGCTGCCGGATCGACCTCGAAAAACAGCGCGAACGTCGGATGCCGGCCGTTGAACAGCACATCGCGATAAGCCTGGCGCACCGCGTGGGCTACCAGTTTGTCGCGCACTGCACGGCCGTTGACGAAGAAATACTGCAAGTCCGCCTGACTGCGGTTGAAGGTCGGCAGACCGACCCAGCCCCACAGGTGCAGGCCGTTGCGTTCGATCTCGATCGGCAGTGCCTGCTCCAGGAAACCCGAACCGCAGATCGCCGCCACACGCCGGGCGCGGGCCGCATCATCGTGGGCCTCGTGCAGACTGAGGATGGTCTTGCCGTTGTGACGCAAATGGAACGCCACGTCGAAACGCGCCAGCGCCAGACGTTTGATCACTTCCTGCAAGTGATCGAATTCGGTTTTTTCGGTCTTGAGGAATTTGCGCCGAGCCGGGGTGTTGAAGAATAGGTCGCGGACTTCCACCGAGGTGCCGACCGGATGGGCCGCCGGCTGCACGCGGGGCGCCATGTCACGGCCTTCGGTCTCGACCTGCCAGGCCTGATCGGCGTCGCGGGTGCGGGAAGTCAGGGTCAGCCGCGCCACGGAGCTGATCGACGCCAGTGCCTCGCCCCGGAAACCCAGGCTCATCACTTGTTCGAGGTCTTCAAGGTTGCGGATTTTGCTGGTGGCGTGACGGGCCAGCGCCAGCGGCAGGTCATCGGCGGAAATGCCGCTGCCGTCATCGCGCACCCGCAGCAGCTTGACGCCGCCCTGCTCGACATCGACGTCGATACGCTTGGCACCAGAGTCGAGGCTGTTTTCCAGCAACTCCTTGATCACCGAAGCCGGGCGCTCGACCACCTCGCCGGCGGCGATCTGGTTCGCCAGCCGAGGGCTGAGCAGTTCGATGCGCGCTGCGTTCAGAACCTGATTCATTCTTTGGACGCCAGTTCGGTGCCCGGAATGGTCAGGTGCTGACCGACTTTCAGCTCATCGCTGCTGAGGTTGTTGGCACTGCGCAGGGTCGCTGCCGATACCTGATAACGCACGGCAATCATGGCCAGGGTTTCGCCGGGGCTGACCCGATGATCGCGCGGACCCTGAGCGATCTTGCCCGAATCACGCAGCCACGCAATGTAAGTGCCCGGTGGCGGGTTCTGCTGGAAGAACTGACGCACGCCGCTGCTGATCGAACGCGCCAGCGCCTGCTGGTGGCTCGAGGCCGAGAGCTTGTTCGCTTCGTTGGCGTTGGAGATGAAGCCGGTTTCCACCAGAATCGACGGGATGTCCGGCGACTTCAGCACCATAAACCCGGCCTGTTCCACGCGTTGCTTGTGCAGCGGCGTGACGCGGCCGATGTTGGTCAGGACCTTCTGGCCGACGTTGAGGCTGGAAGTCAACGAGGCAGTCATCGACAGGTCGAGCAGAACGCCGGCGAGCATGCGGTCCTTGTCATCGAGGCTGACGTTGCCGGCACCACCGATCAGGTCGGAACGGTTTTCACTGTCGGCCAGCCAACGGGCGGTCTCCGACGTTGCGCCACGATCGGACAAGGCAAACACCGAAGCCCCGAAGGCCGCCGCAGATGGCGCCGCGTCGGCGTGGATCGAGACGAACAGGTCGGCGCCTTTCTTGCGGGCGATTTCGGTACGGCCGCGCAGCGGGATGAAGTAGTCGCCGGTACGGGTCAGTTCGGCGCGGAAGCCTTTCATGCCGTTGACCTGACGTTGCAATTCACGGGCGATCTGCAGCACCACGTCTTTCTCGCGCTGACCGCGTGAGCCGGACGCACCCGGGTCTTCGCCGCCGTGACCGGCGTCGATCACCACAATGATGTCGCGTTTGCCGGCCGGGGCCGGGGGCAGTTTGATCGCAGGTTCGGCCGGGGTTACCGGAACGGCCGGAACAGTGGCGACCGTCGGTGCCGGCGCAGGGGTTGGCGGCGGCGCGGCATCGGCCGGGTTATCGAACAGGTCGACCACCAGACGGTTGCCATATTGCGCGTTTGGCGCCAGCGAGAAGCTTTTCGGGGTGACGGCTTTCTTCAGGTCGATGACCACCCGCAGGTCGGTCGGCGTACGCTGGGCCGAGCGCATGGCGGTGATCGGTGTGTTGGCGGTGGAGACTTTCAACGGCGCGCCAAGGGTGGCGCCATTGATGTCGATCACCAGTCGATCCGGTGCCGTGAGGGTGAAGACGCTGTGCTGCACCGGACCGGTCAGGTCGAACACCAGGCGCGTGTTGTCCGGCGCCCGCCACAGGCGCACGCTGTTGACCTTCGTCTCGGCCACAGCGTTGACGGTTACTGCCATCAACATCAGTCCAGCGGCAGCCACCAACGCGCGAAAGCGCATACCTAACCCCATCATTTATTTGGATTCCAACGCCAAAGCGGCACACCAGGCCTCGCCACGCGAGCCCTGGGACAAAATAGTCAGCGAACGCCCGCTGTCTTGCGGGCTAATGGTAATGGTCAGGTCGGGCTTTGGCAAAAAGCCTGCACCTTTATCGGGCCACTCGATCAGGCACAGGGCGTCGTCTTCGAAAT
Organism: Pseudomonas sp. R43(2017); assembly: GCF_002112345.1. Lineage (NCBI taxonomy): Bacteria > Pseudomonadati > Pseudomonadota > Gammaproteobacteria > Pseudomonadales > Pseudomonadaceae > Pseudomonas > Pseudomonas sp. R43(2017). Next base: position 467,443 of record NZ_NEHJ01000005.1, on the reverse strand, counting down.
AGTCGCGGATGCCGAGAAACTCCAGCTCCTCGGGATCGACCAGGCGATACAGATCGAAGTGGAAGGCGCGGATGTCACCGATCTCGTAGGGTTCGACCAGCGTGAAGGTCGGACTTTTCACCGCACCAACGTGCCCCAGCCCGCGAATGATGCCCCGCGACAGCGTGGTTTTGCCCATGCCGAGGTTGCCTTCGAGAAAAATCAGACCATGGCCGCCGGTTACGCGGGCGATCCGTGCGCCAAAGTCGCTCATCGCCTGTTCATCGGCCAGGTACAGGGTTACTTCAGACACGGTGCATGCTCCTCCAACAACTGACGAATGGCTGGAATCAGATCACTGGCCGCCAGCCCACGGCCGAATTTACCTTGTTGCGCCCCGGCGTTGGCGTGCAGCCAGACGGCCAGGCACGCTGCGTCGAACGCATTCATGCCCTGCGCCAGCAACGCACCGACCAGACCGGCCAACACATCGCCGAGACCCGCAGTGGCCATGGCCGGATGACCTTGATGACACAACGCCAGACGCCCGTCGGGATGAGCGATCAGACTGCCTGCACCCTTGAGCACCACAACCGCTGTGTATTTTTTGCTCAATGCCGATGCGGCGGCCGGCCTATCAGCCTGCACCTCGGCAGTGCTGATCCCCAACAGTCGCGCCGCCTCCCCCGGATGCGGCGTAATCACGCAATCCTTGGGCAAACTGACGAAACCGCACGCCAGTAGATTCAATGCGTCGGCATCCCATACTTGCGGCAGCGGCGCATTGGCGGCGGCCGACAGCAGCGCCCGGCCCCAGCTCGCCTGTCCCAGACCCGGGCCGACCACCAATACGGACACCTTTTCCAGCAGCCCCATCAGTTGATTGGCCGACGAAGTACCCAGCGCCATGGCTTCCGGCACCCGGCTCAACGCCGCCGGGACATGTTCCGGACGGGTCGCCAGCGACACCATCCCCGCCCCGCTGCGCAAGGCGCTTTCGGTGCTGAGCAGAATCGCCCCGCCAAAACCGTGATCGCCACCGATCAGCAGCACATGGCCGAAACGCCCCTTGTGCGCAGCCCGTGCCCGGGCGGGCAGACGCGGCAGATTAGCGGTGTTGAGCCGGCGGGCGGCGACGGCAATGTCACTGCAGGTTTCGGCCGGTGCTTGCAGATCGTTGAACAGCAGGTTGCCGACATGGTCCGCCGCGTCCCCGGTAAACAGGCCAAGCTTGAGACCGATAAAGGTCACCGTGAGATCCGCACACACCGCCCGGCCCAGCACATGGCCGGTATCGGCACACAAACCGGAAGGGATATCGACAGCCACCACGGGCAGGCCACTGGCGTTGATTGCCTCGATCGCAGACAAGTACGGCTCGCGCACTTCGCCGCTCAAACCGGTGCCAAGCAGCGCATCGACAAGAATTCCGCGCAATTCACCAAAAGCAGTCCACGCAGCAATCGAAACGCCTTCGGCCACCGCTTCGGCATGCGCCAGGGCCGCATCGCCCTGCAACCGTTGCGGATCGCCGACGGCCAGCACCTGCACCACCCAACCCGCACGGCGGGCCAGTGCAGCGATCAGATAACCATCGCCGGCGTTGTTGCCGTGGCCGGCCAGCACCGTCAGTTCGTTCGCCGAAGGCCATTGGCGTACCAGTGCGCGCCAGGTGGCATGGGCGGCATGCTGCATCAATTCGAAGCCCGGCGTACCGGCGGCAATCAGCCGTGCATCGAGTGCCCGCACCTGCGCGGCGCGGTACAGCGCGTCGGGTAATTGATCTTTAGTGTGCGGCATGCGTCTTCGGGCTCCGATGTCTGGCAGAATTATACGCACCTCAGCTCCGGTTTCTCTCGCCTCATGTCCGCCATCACCACAGATCTTCCCGCCCTCGCCCAATCCATCAAGGACTGGGGCCGCGAGCTGGGCTTCCAGCAAGTCGGCATCAGCGGTCTGGACCTGGCCGAGCACGAGCAGCATCTGCAACGCTGGCTCGAGGCCGGCTACCACGGCGAAATGGATTACATGGGCGCCCACGGCAGCAAACGCTCGCACCCGGAAGAGCTGGTGCCGGGCACCTTGCGCGTGGTGTCCCTGCGCATGGACTACCTGCCGGGCGATACGCAAATGGCGCAATTGCTGGCCAAACCGGAAAAAGCCTACATCTCGCGTTATGCCTTGGGCCGCGATTATCACAAGTTGATCCGTAAACGCGTGCAACAACTGGCGGACAAGATTCAGTCCGAAATCGGCCCGTTCGGCTTCCGCGCCTTCGTCGACAGCGCCCCGGTGCTGGAAAAGGCCATCGCCGAGCAGGCGGGATTGGGCTGGATCGGCAAAAACACCCTGGTGCTGAACCGCAAGGCCGGCAGTTACTTCTTTCTCAGCGAACTGTTCGTCGACCTGCCGCTGCCGGTGGATGAACCCCACAGTACCGAACATTGCGGGCGCTGCACCGCGTGCCTCGACATCTGCCCGACCAACGCTTTCGTCGGCCCGTATGTGCTGGACGCGCGACGCTGCATTTCCTACCTGACCATTGAACTGAAGAACGCCATTCCCGAAGACCTGCGTCCGCTGATCGGCAATCGGGTATTCGGCTGCGACGACTGCCAGATCTGCTGCCCGTGGAACCGCTTCGCCCGCCCGTCCGGCGAAAGCGACTTCAAGCCCCGGCACAATCTGGACAACGCCGAACTGGCCGAGCTGTTTTTATGGGATGAAGACAAATTCCTCAGCAGCACCGAGGGTTCGCCGCTGCGCCGTGCGGGATACGAGCGCTGGCTGCGCAATCTGGCGGTGGGATTGGGCAACGCACCATCGAGCATCCCGGTACTGGAAGCGCTCAAGGCACGGCGCGAATACCCGTCAGAGCTGGTGCGCGAGCATGTGGAATGGGCGCTGAAACAGCATGCCGACCGTCAATGTTCGTCGTTATAAACGAACTTCGGCATTTCCCAATGGAAGCGAATTGCCAACAGCCGCAATAGAAAGCCACCGAACAAGGTGATCAGAATCGCCTGTTCGCTCGGCACGTTCAGGAACAGGCACAGCATGTAGCACCACGCCGCAGCAAACGAGACGCTGGCGTAGAGTTCGCGACGGAAGATCAGCGGGATGTCGTTGCAGAAGATGTCGCGCAGGATGCCGCCGAACACCCCGGTGATCACGCCGCTGACCGAAGCCACCAGCATGCCGTGGCCCATTTCCAGGGCGGTCATGCAGCCGATCAGGGTGAACGCCACCAGACCGACGGCATCGAGTACCAGAAACAGCGAGCGCAGATGGCGCATCCAGCGTGCCGTGAACACGGTGATCATCGCCGCGACCGTGGTCAGCACCAGGTATTCCGGGTGTTTGACCCAGGTCAGCGGGTAGTGCCCAAGCAGCACGTCGCGCACCGAACCGCCACCCAATGCCGTGACGCAGGCAATCAACACCACGCCGAACCAGTCCATGCCGCGACGGCCCGCGGACAGGGCGCCGGTCATGGCTTCGGCAGTAATGGCGACGAGGTAGAGCATCAGCAACATGGCGGCAGTCCTGGCAGGAAGGCGCGCAGTCTAGCCATTTCAGGGCGGCACCAGAAGTGCGTTTTGCTGAACGTCTGTGACGAGGGGATCTGGCTGCTGCGCAGCCAGGCGGGAGCAAGCGCCCTCGCCACCAAGGTCGCCGATCTCAGAACTTGATGAAATGCTTGCGGTAGTGCTGCAGCTCGGCGATGGACTCGCGGATGTCGTCCAGTGCCAGGTGAGTACTGCCCTTCTTGAAGCTGTCGCGCACGTCCGGCGCCCAGCGCGCGGCCAGTTCCTTGAGGGTGGAGACGTCGAGGTTGCGGTAGTGAAAGTAGCTTTCCAGCGACTTCATGTGGGTATAAAGGAAGCGGCGATCCTGGCAGATGCTGTTGCCGCAGATCGGCGACTTGCCCTTCGGTACCCACTTCTCGAGGAAAGCGATGGTTTCGGCTTCAGCTTCGGCCATGCTCACGCGGCTTTCGCGCACACGCTGGGTCAGGCCGGAGTTGCCGTGGGTGCGAGTGTTCCACTCGTCCATGCGGGCGAGGACTTCGTCGCTGTGATGGATGGCGATCACCGGGCCTTCGGCCAGGGTGTTCAGGTCACTGTCGGTGACGATGGTGGCCATTTCGATGATCACATCGTTTTCCGGATCCAGACCGGTCATTTCCAGGTCGATCCAGATCAGGTTCTGCGGGTTTTGCATATTTCGGCTCCTAGGCAATGCTGCGCAGTTTAGCCTAGGGCGGTGCCCGGGCGTGCTAAACTCGCGGCCGTTTTACCTAATCGCTGCATTCTTCAGACGGAACACCCATGGCCAAACGCCAACTCAATCGTCGTCAAAACTGGCGCATCGAAAAGATTCAGGGCGAGCGCGCCGCCCGCGCCGCCAAACGCGAGTCCTCGGCTGTCGAGGCGCTCGAAGGCGGCGACCTGGGCCCTGAACAGCACGGCCTGGTGATCGCCCACTTCGGTGTGCAGGTCGAGGTCGAGGCCGTTGACGGCGAACTGGCCGGCCAGGTCTTCCGTTGCCACTTGCGGGCCAACCTGCCTGCACTGGTGACCGGTGACCGGGTGGTCTGGCGCGCCGGCAACCAGGGCATCGGTGTGATCGTCGCGCAGCTGCCGCGCACCACCGAACTTTGCCGCCCGGACAGCCGTGGTCAGCTCAAACCGGTAGCCGCCAACGTCGACATGATCGTCATCGTCTTCGCCCCGCTGCCCGAGCCCCATGCGAACCTGATCGACCGCTATCTGGTCGCAGCCGAGCACGCCGGCATCCGCCCTTTGCTGCTGCTGAACAAATTCGACCTGATCGACGAACAGAACGCCCCGGCGCTGAACGCACTTCTGGCGGTGTACCGCACGCTGGGTTATCCGGTGCTGGAAGTATCGGCGCACCACGGCAACGGCATGGAGCAATTGCAAACGCTGCTCGACGGACGCATCAGCGTTTTCGTCGGTCAGTCCGGTGTCGGCAAGTCGTCGCTGGTCAACAGCCTGCTGCCGGACGTCGAAACCCGAGTCGGCCCGCTGTCCGAATGGTCCGGCCAGGGCACTCACACCACGACCACTGCACGGCTGTTCCACTTCCCCGGCGGCGGTGAACTGATCGACTCCCCGGGCATCCGCGAATTCGGCCTGGGCCACGTCAGCCGTGCCGATGTCGAAGCCGGTTTCATCGAGTTCGACGACCTGCTCGGCACCTGCCGCTTCCGCGACTGCAAGCACGATCGCGAACCAGGCTGCGCCTTGCTCAAGGCCCTTGAAGACGGACGCATCCAGCAGCAGCGGATGAACAGCTACCGCTCGATCATCGCCAGCCTTCCCGAAAACGGCTACTAAACAGCCAGACACAAAAAAGCCGCGATCATCTCGCGGCTTTTTTGTAGGTCACTGCTTCGGCACGGGCGCCGGTGCAGTGGCCGGTGCAGCAGGCGCCGGGGCTGGCGCTGCGCTGCCCGGCTCGGCCGGTTTCGGCAGCGGGTCGTCGAACAGGTTCAGCCGTTCGCGCAACTCGTGGGCCGGCACCGGTTGCTGATCCGCCGGCAAGGCGTTCGGGTCGACCGGTTTGGCCGGATCGGCGCCGTTCTGCCCTTCGGCCGGTTTCGCCGGTTCAGCGCCTTGCGAACCTTCGATGGCGGCCTGGGCCTTCTTGGTCAGCACCACGATGTCGATACGGCGGTTGACCGGGTTGAACGGGTTCTCCTTGTCGAACAGCGCCGACGAGGCGTAACCCACCACCCGTGCCACTTGCCCGTCCGGATAGCTGCCCGCCACCAGCGCACGCCGGGCGGCGTTGGCACGGTTGGCCGAAAGCTCCCAGTTACCGAAGTCGCCGGTGCCGGTGTACGGCTTGGCATCGGTGTGACCACTGATGCTGATCTTGTTCGGCACCGCTTTGATGGTGTCGGCCATGGCCAGCAGGATGTCTTCGAAGTACGGTTTCAGGCGTGCGGAACCGGAGTCGAACATCGGCCGGTTCTCGGCGTCCATGATCTGGATGCGCAAGCCGTTCGGCGTGATCTCGAACAGGATCTGGTCCTTGAACTTCTGCAGTTGCGGATTCTCGTCGACCTTGTTCTGCAGTTCCTGCAGCAACAGTTCCAGGCGCTCCTTCTCGACCTGCTCTGCCATGCCTTCAACCTGATCGGTGTCGACCGTAACCTTGTCCGGTTGCGGCTGAGACTTCACTTCAGGGTTGAGGGTGTTTTCCGGCGCCAGGGTCGGCGTACCGCCCAGGTCGATGATGTACGGCGTGCCGCTCTCGGAGAAGCCGACCGGGTCCTTGAAGTAACCGGCAATGGCGATCTTCTGTTCCGGCGTTGCGGTGGACAGCAGCCACAGCACCAAGAAGAACGCCATCATCGCCGTCGCGAAGTCGGCGAAGGCGATCTTCCACGCCCCGCCGTGATGCCCGCCACCGTAGCGCTTGATGCGCTTGATGATTATCGGCTGGTTATTTTCCATGACTTAGCGACCGCGAACCGCTTGTTCCAGCTCGGCGAAGCTAGGACGGTGAGCCGGGTACAGAACCTTGCGCCCGAATTCCACGGCCAGCGACGGCGGCATGCCGGAAGCCGAAGCCACCAGCGAAGCCTTGATGGCTTCATAGACGTTGAGTTCTTCCTTGGCATCGTGGGCCAGGGAATGCGCCAGCGGGCCGAAGAAGCCGTAGGCCGCCAAGATACCGAAGAAGGTACCGACCAGTGCCGCACCTACGTGCAGACCGATGGACTTCTGATCGCCGTCACCCAGGGACGCCATGGTCACCACGATACCCAGTACCGCCGCGACGATACCGAAACCGGGCATGCCGTCGGCAATGCCGTTGACCGCGTGGGAAGGATGCTCAAGCTCTTCCTTGAGGCTGTACAGCTCCATGTCGAACAGGCCTTCGAGTTCGTGCGGCGCCATGTTGCCGGACGACATGATGCGCAGGTAATCGCAGATGAACGCGGTCATGCGTTCGTCTTTCAGCACCGCCGGGTACTTGGCGAAGATCGGGCTCGCAGCGGCATCTTCGATGTCGCCTTCGATGGCCATCATGCCTTCACGGCGGCTCTTGTTGAGGATTTCGTAGATCAGGCCAAGCACTTCCAGATAGAACGTGTGGCTGAAACGCGAGCTGAACATGCCCAGGGATTTCTTGAGCACGTGCATGGTCATGTAACCGGGGTTGGCCTGGAGGAATGCTCCGAGTGCCGCACCGCCGATGATCATCACCTCGAAGGGCTGGATCAGGGCGGCAATCTTGCCGTGGGAGAGCACGTATCCGCCGAGCACGCTCGCGAATACGACGATGATGCCGATAATTTTAGCCATAGGTAGAAAGTACTTACTTAAGTCGGGTTCAAGGTCATATTCGGAAGTTAAAAAATCTCTTCTTCTACTTATCGGCAAAACTGCGCCAGACTATAGCCAGTTCAGGCGAAAAGCCAATTTAGCCCGTGCCGGGCGCGTCTACAGCAGATCAAGATCCCGTCCAGACATGGCTAATGAAACGAACGTCCCACACGCAAGACCGACCACACTCAATGGCTGGGTGAAGCTGCTCGACGGCGTGCGCCTGCCGGTGCCGCAAGAGGCCCATGACAAGGTCTGCCGGGCGATCCGCGACAATCGCAGCTCGTTGCGCGACATTGCCGACCTGATGCAGGACAGCCCGGCGCTGGCCCTGAGCATCATCCGCGAAGCTAACCGCCATACCCAGGGCAGCCTGACCGCACCGGCCGAAAACCTTGAGGTGGCGATCAATCGCCTGGGTCTGGCCCGCACCGAAGAACTGCTGGCACGCCTGCCCGCCGAGCCGCAGGCGCAAATTCCCCAGGCCCTGCGCCAGATACAGATGATCAGCCAGCACGCCACGCAGCAGGCCAACGGTTTTTTTGCCAGTCGCCTGGCACGGCTGTGGCAGGACATTCACTGGGGCAGCCTGCTGTTTCTGTCGCCGCTGTGGCCGTTGGCGCTGACCTTTCCCAAACTGCTCGAAGAGTGGGAAGTACGAGTCATCCACAAGGGCGAATCGGCGCGCGACGTGGAAAAACAATTGTTCGGCGTGCGCCTGCTGAAGATCGGTGCGGCACTGGTCGAAGCCTGGCGCCTGCCGATCTGGGTGCAGCAGGGGTATCGATTGCTGCTCACCGAGCAGCGCGAACTGGTCAAGGTTCTGCGCATCGCCCGCGACGTCGATCATCCGTTGCGCCAACAGAACCGCCTCGATGACGACCCGACCCTGCGCAACTGGCTCAATCAGCCAGCCAACACCGTGCTGCTGGCCAATGGTCTGGCGCTGTCGGCGCAACAGGCCTGGGACAGTCCGCACAGCGAGCGCTGGCAGTACCTGACCAGCCTCTATCTGCAAATTCCGATGGACGAAGTGCAGCAACAGCTGCACCAGCAGGCCGCCAACAGTGCGCGCCGGCATTCGATGCCGGATCTGTGGCACCCGGCGGTTTCGCTGCTGTGGCCATGGGACAACCGTCGTTTGCCGGCCGGCATGCTGCCCGCCGCCGCGCCGAGTACCGAAGACCTGGCCAAATGGCGCCGGCAATGCGCCGAACTGCTGGCCGAACCGAGCCGTTTCACCAACGCCATGCACCTGACCATCGCCGCCCGCGACGCGCTGGTGGCCAGCGGCATGCGTCGGGTGATGATCCTGATGGCCGACCGCACCCAGTCCAGTTTGCGTGTGCATCAGATTTCCGGTCTGCCGAAGGAAGCCGCTGCGCTCAATTTCGTCGTCAGCCAAAGCACCGTGCTGCAACGCTTGCTCGCGCAGCAGGCACAGGTGCGGATCACTCCGGAGAACAATGCCCAGTTTTCCGCCCTGCTGCCGCCCTCGCTGCGCACACTGTTCCGGGGCGAACATCTGTTTCTGCGCTCGCTGGTCCATAACGGCCGGGTGATCATGATCGTGGTCGCCGACCAGGGTGGCGGACCGTTCGCCGACATCACCGTGCAAGCCTTCGGCAAAACCGCGCAGTGCATCGAGAAAGCCCTGCACAGCTTTAGCCAGCGCGGCCAATGACAGCTACAATCCTTCCCCTTTGTGCTCTGGAGACCTCACATGTCTGACTTCTCTGGCCTGGCGCTGGTGATCGAGCCGAGCGACCTGCTCCCGCGCCTCAACGCCCGCAATCTGATTCTGGTGGATCTGACCAGCGCCGCCCGCTATGCCGAGGGTCATATTCCCGGCGCACGCTTCGTCGATCCGAAGCGTACCCAGCTGGGCCAGGCACCGGCTCCGGGCCTGCTGCCGACAAAAGAAAAACTCGAGGAACTGTTCGGCGAGCTGGGTCACAACAAGGACGCGGTCTACGTGGTCTATGACGACGAAGGCGGCGGCTGGGCCGGGCGTTTCATCTGGCTGCTCGACGTGATCGGTCACGACAAGTACCACTACCTTGATGGTGGTCTGCCGGCGTGGCTGGCGGAAGGCTCGCCGATGTCGATTCAGGTGCCTCCAGCGGTCGGCGGCCCGGTGGCGCTGACCCTGCACGACGAACCGACCGCCACCCGCGAATACCTGCAAAGCCGCCTCGGTGCCGCCGACCTGGCGATCTGGGATGCTCGCGGGCCACTGGAGTATTCCGGCGAGAAAGTCTTGGCGGCCAAGGGTGGACACATCCCCGGCGCAGTCAATTTCGAATGGACGGCAGGCATGGATCAGTCGCGCCAGTTGCGCATCCGCACCGACATGCCGCAGATCCTCGAAAACCTCGGGATCACCAAGGACAAAGAAATCATCACTCACTGCCAGACCCATCACCGGTCCGGTTTCACTTATCTGGTGGCCAAGGCCCTCGGTTATCCGCGGGTCAAGGGCTACGCCGGTTCCTGGGGCGAATGGGGCAACCACCCCGACACCCCCGTCGAGCTTTAAGGATTTTTAAGGACAGTCATGAAAGAGCGTTTGTTTATCATCAGCCAGTACCTGCTGCCTCACCATTTGCTGTCGCGCCTGGCCGGCTGCATCGCCGAGTGCCGTGTGCGCTGGTTCAAGAATGCCTTCACCACCTGGTTCGCCAAGCGTTATCAGGTGGACATGTCCCAGGCGCTGGTTGAAGACGTCACCGCTTACGAGCACTTCAACGCGTTCTTCACCCGCGCACTGAAAGACGGCGCACGTCCGCTGGATCAGACGCCGGGCGCAATCCTCAGCCCGGCCGACGGTGCGATCAGCCAGCTCGGCCCGATCGAGCACGGTCGCATCTTCCAGGCCAAGGGCCACAGCTTCAGCGTGCTGGAACTGCTGGGTGGCGATGCGGCCAATGCCGCACCGTTCATGGGCGGCGAATTCGCCACCGTTTACCTGTCGCCGAAGGATTACCATCGCGTACACATGCCGCTGGCCGGCACCCTGCGCGAGATGGTCTACATCCCGGGCCGGATCTTCTCGGTCAACCAGACCACCGCGGAAAACGTCCCTGAGCTGTTCGCCCGCAACGAGCGTGTGGCGTGCATCTTCGACACCGAGCGCGGGCCGATGGCCGTGGTGCTGGTGGGCGCGATGATCGTGGCTTCGATCGAAACCGTGTGGGCCGGGCTGGTGACGCCGCCGAAGCGTGAGCTGAAAACCTTCCGTTATGACGAAGCCGCCCGTGCACCGATTCATTTGGAAAAAGGTGCGGAACTGGGTCGCTTCAAGCTGGGTTCGACCGCGATCGTGCTGTTCGGGCCGGATCAGGTGAAATGGGTTGAAGAACTGAAAGCCGGCTCGCCGGTACAGATGGGTCAGGCCCTGGCACTGTCGAACGCCTGAACCTGCTGATCCGCCCCTGCGCACGTCTGCGAAGGGGCGGACACGACCTGAACGGTGCCGTTACTCTATCTGCCCACGGAAGCCGATCGGCCCTTCGTTGGCGTAGGTATTGGTGCCGCTGAGGTTTTTCCCGCCGTCACTCGAAGTGACATTCAACGCGATAACGTTCTGGTTATCCCGACCGCCGATCACCCATTTGCCACCCGGATGCCATGGGGCATCGTTGCCACCCCACTGGTTCTCGACGTTGTACTGGTTCTGACCAGTGCGCTGAGCCTTGAAGCCAATAGGGCCTTCGCCGGCGTAAGTCATGGTGCCATTGAAGGTTTTGCCGCCGTCGCCGGACTTGATGTCGATGGCGACGACTTTCTGGTTGTCCCGCGCCCCAAGAACCCAGGTTCCACCCGGATGCCAAGGTGCCGAACTACCGCCCCATTGGTTTGCCACTGCGTATTTAGACATGAACCTCATCTCCTTGAAGTTTTTCAGAGACCTGCCCGACGTTGGCGGCAAGCCGTGCAACCGTGCGTTTCCGATCGCACGCCAGAGAGCCTAGTAGCGCCTGCCGAAATGGCACCAAGCCAGCAGACCAACGGTAAAAAAGCCTGACAAACGCCTGCGAAAAGGACCACAACTGCTAGAGTTTTTGGCATTGCCCTATTCGCCGCCGGAGCTGGTCACGGCATGAGTGAGCCTCGATTCCAACCGCAACTGAGCGCGCCGACGCCAACTCAGTTGCGTCTGTCTTTCTGTGAAGCGACCCCGCGCGATCTCAAGCGCTGGATCGCCGGCCTGCCGAAAGCCAACATCGGTGAAACCGCTCGCCAGCTCTATCAGGGGCTCGGCGAACTCAATCAGTTGCTGACGCCCAGCGACAATCGCCTGCATCTGTTGGAGCTGTTGCGGCCCGAGGTGTACTTCGTCTGCCAGCACCTTGAGCGGCACTTTTTGCATCAGGCGATCATGCTCGACGAGCGCTCACGCAAGATCAGCAACCTGTGCCAGGCCCTGCAAAGTCATCTGGCCATCGGTTACAAGCAGATCGTTCTGCGCATCGCCCCCAAATACTCAAAAGACCGGGCCGCACTGCTGAGCGAAGCGCTGCAACGCGCCGTTCATGCACTGAAAGGGCAACTGGTGCGCGCCACGCAGTTGTACAGCCCGGCGCCGGAACAGTTGTGGTTTGAGCTGCACCAGTTGTTTCGCTGCGCCTGCGACTTGCAGTTGCAACACCGTCGAGTTCGTGACGATCTGGCCAGCCTCGCCGGTGAATTGAGCGTCGAACAGACCTATATCGCCGCTCTGCTGCTGGGCAGCGCCCGCTGCAATCAGTTGCGGCAGAATCCGATCGCCCAACTCGCGCAGGTGCTTGAACCCTGGAGCGCCTGGCTGAAACTGCATCCAGGTGCCTCGGGCGAAGGGTTATTCGCGATTTCTGCGGAGATCGACGCCGGTCCGCGCTATCGCAGCAAATTTCGCAGCGAACAGCAGCCCGGCCTGCTCGGCTTCGATCCGCAACCGCTGGTGAATGCCATCGAGGCTCACCTGCTGCATCAGGACACTTCAACGCCGCTGCCGGTGCCGTCCGGCCTGACCCTCGACACTCTGCAACACCTGCACGCCACCTGGGGTGAAGCCGCCGAGCGCAGTTTTCAGCGCACCGTTGGCCAGGGCAACCTGACCGTGTGCGTGGGCATGAGCGCCCTGCACTTCTATCTGGGCGGTGAACGCACATTCAGCGAATTGCTCAAGCACCCGGGTTCACGCGCCGCAAACTTCAGCCAAGCGGTGGCTCAAGGTGAAAAGGACAGCTGGAGTCAGGCCTTCGATGCCGCGCCGCAGAGCAAGGCCGACGAATTCCTGCCCTACGAAGAAATCCGCTACGAACCGCTGGCAGACGACGAAGGCGACGCCGACAGCCCGCCGCACTACCCGACGTATGCCTTGCCGGTCATCAATCACAGTCCGGGCGGCTACTGCCTGGCATGGCCAAAAGAAGTGCCTGCCGAATTGCAGACCGGGGAAATGGTCGGCATCCAGGACACCACGAATCAGGGCTGGAGCATTGCCGTGGTGCGCTGGATCCGTCAGGTGCGCGGTGCCGGGACACAAATGGGCATCGAACTGGTAGCGCCACACGCCCAGCCCTGCGGCCTGCAACTGGTGCGCACCCGGGACGATCACAGTCATTACCTGCGAGGTTTGCTGTTGCCGGAAATCAGCGCCATCGACTTGCCCGCAACGCTATTGGCACCACGACTACCGTTTCAGGAAGGCAACAAAGTGCTGATCAACACCCAGGGCGAAGAACACCGCGCCGGGCTGGATCGGCGGGTGGCGAGCACACACAGTTTCAATCAGTTTGCCTATCGTTCGCTGGAAGCCGCACAGAATGGCGGGAGCGAGGAGGATTTCGATTCGTTGTGGAAATCCCTTTGAACACGGATCGCAGCCCAAGGCTGCGATCCTGTGCAAGGGTTCAGAGCTGCCCGTCGCGATCCCGGAAGCCCAGCAGGTACAGCACGCCATCCAGCCCCAGGGTGGAAATGGCCTGCTTCGCCGACTGCTTGACCAGCGGCTTGGCGCGGAACGCCACGCCCAGACCGGCAATCGCCAGCATCGGCAAATCGTTGGCGCCGTCGCCCACGGCGATGGTCTGCTCCAGGCGCAAGCCTTCTTTTTCAGCCAGTTGTTTCAGCAGATCAGCCTTGCGCTGGGCGTCGACGATCGGCTCGATCGCAACGCCGGTGCACTTGCCGTCGACCACTTCCAGTTCGTTGGCGAACACATAGTCGATGCCGAGCTTGGCCTGCAATTGTTTGGCGAAGTAGGTGAAGCCACCGGACAGGATGGCGGTCTTGTAGCCCAGACGCTTGAGTTCGGCGAACAGGGTTTCGGCGCCTTCGGTAAGGCGCAGGGAGGCGCCGATCGAATCCAGCACGCTGACATCCAGGCCCTTGAGCAGCGCCAGACGTTCCTTGAAGCTGGCGCGGAAGTCCAGCTCCCCGGCCATCGCCCGCTCGGTGATTTCCGACACCTGGTCGCCCACACCGGCGGCCTTGGCCAGCTCGTCGATGACTTCGGCTTCGATCAGGGTCGAGTCCATGTCGAACACCGCCAGACGACGATTGCGACGGAACAGCGAATCTTCCTGGAAGGCGATGTCGACATTCAGCTCCTGGGCCACGCTGAGGAACTCGGCGCGCAGGGCCTGTGGATCGGCCGCTTCGCCACGCACGGAGAACTCGATGCAGCCCTTGCCCTTGTCGGCCGGCGTGTCCAGCGGCATACGACCCGACAGACGGTCGATATGGTCGATGTTCAGGCCATATTTGGCGGTGATCGAGCTCACGGCCTGCAACTGGCCAGCGGTGACCTTGCGGGTCAGCAGGGTGACGATGTGGCGCTTCTTGCCCTGATTGCCCACCCATTGCTGGTAATCCTCTTCGGACACCGGGGTGAAACGCACCTGCTGGTCGAGCTCGTAGCCCTTGAACAGGATGTCCTTGAGCACCGACTTGCCTTGCTCGGAGTCGGGGATTTCCACGAGGATGCCGAACGACAGCATGTCGTGAATCACCGCCTGACCGATGTCGAGGATATTCACACCACCCTGGGCCAGAACACCGGTAATGGCCGCCGTCAGACCCGGACGGTCGACTCCCGTGATGTTAATCAGGACGATTTCGCGCAACGCGCACCCCCGCAACTGGAAAAAAACCGCATTCTACCCACTTTCAGTGACCATCGGGCACCGCCAGCGCTTTGCCGGTCTAGGGCCTGTCGCTATACTGCGCGTCAACTTCACGGACAAAAGAGCCGAGCTCAGTGAACCGGCCCACGCCAGTTAAAACCGATAACTTCTTCCTGCTGATCTTCCGTGCACTGCGCCACCGCCGTGTACCGATTGCATTGCGCATTGCCAGCCATAACGTGATCCTGGTCGCCCTGGCCCTGGTGATCTATGCCTGCGTGATGGGCTTGCAGTTCAAGCAGGCCATGCACGAGCAGGCCGATGCGCTGGGCGAAAGCCTGACCACGCAGACCGCCACTTCCGCGACCGAACTGTTGGTGTCCAACGACATCCTCAGCCTCAACGTGCTGCTCAACAACCTGACCAAGAACAAGCTGGTGGCCCACGCCGCCATCTACAGCGTGGACAACCGCATCCTCGCCGAGTCCGGTCAGCGCCCCAAGCACAGCCTGCTGGGCGAAGCCGAGGGCATGTACGAAAGCAAGATCACCTTCCAGGACGTGACCGCCGGGCAACTGCGCATCAGCCTGGATATGGACCAGTTCCAGCAGCCGATGACCATCAGCCTGCAAAGCATGGGCATTCTGAGTGCGATCCTGCTGGCACTGTCGCTGGCCCTGAGCCTGCGTCTTGGCCGGCACATCTCCACGCCGCTGCTGCAACTGCGGGTCTGGCTGCGCCGGATCGACGAATACACGCCGGGGACCGAGCGTCAGGACGAGATCGGCGATCTGGCCCGTCAACTGCACGCCAACTTTGCCCCGGAGCCAGCCCCTAAGCCTGAGCCGGAACCCGAGTTCGAGGACGACGACGTCGAGCCGGAATTCGAAGTGCGCAACCTGCGTGATCCGAGCTTTGACGAAACCCGCCCGATGGCTGCGCAGAAACCTGCGCCACGCCATGTGGTCAGCACCGTTGAAGACGACGATGACGAGGATCCGTTTGCCGATCTGCGTGACGAGTCGCTGAACGAACCCGCACAACCTGCCGTTCGCCAGCCAACCCCGAGCGTGCCGCAACATACCGCGGTGCTGGCCGTGCAACTGGGTTCGCAAGAGCAATTGCGCCGTTTGCCACGGGCACGCCTGGAAGAGCTGCAGGAGCGCTATCGCGACTGTCTGGAGCAGGCTGCTTCGCTGTATCAGGGTGAAATCGAAACTCTGAACGACGGCAGCACGCTGATGCTGTTCCACACCGAAGACAGCGGCGACGATTACCTGACCAACGCCATCTGCTGCGGCGAACTGCTGCGGGCGCTGGGCCACCAGTTGCAGATCGAAGTCGCCGACAGCGGCATTACCCTGCAATTGCAGTTGGGCCTGACCCTCGGCGACGAACTGTTCGGCCTGAGCCAGATCGACCTGCTGCTGACCGACTCCGCCCAGGATGCCCTGGCCCTGTCGCAACACAGCCGCAACCTGCTGCTGGTGGAGCGCAAGATCGGTGATGACGCACTGATTCGCCAGCGTGCGCGGATCCGGCCGATTGCCAGCCCTGAAGGCGCCTGCTGCGTGGAGCGGTTGATGGAGCCTTATCCGTCGATGCTCGAGCGGCAACTGGCGCGGATGCATGAGCGCCGGGCCTGAGGCCTTGATGTGAAGAAGCCCGCAGACGAGCGATTGTCTGCGGGCTTTTTTGTTGCCCTCACTGCCCCCTTCGCGAGCAAGCTCGCTCCCACAGTTGATCTGCGGCACGCGCACACTGTGGGAGCGAGCCTGCTCGCGAAGAGGCCGGATGCCAAACAGAAAATTCCCAGCTACCAGACACAACAAAGCCCGCACAAGGCGGGCTCTGTCCTGGCTCGCTCCAGCCTCAGAAGCGGAACACTTCCATATCCGTACGAATCGGCGAAGCCATCGGGATCTTCGGCTGTTTCTCGGCTTCCGCCGCCGGCGCGGCCGGTTTCGGTGCCGGCTTGCGCGGTGCTTCGGCAACCGGTGGCTGGTTGGCCAGTGGTTTGAGTGCGACCGACAGTTGCTCGGCCAGGCGCTGCAACAGGATGCCCTGGGCCTGAACCTGCGAAGCCGTGCCGCCACTGTGCAGTTCTTGCAGGTGAACGATGCGGTTGTCCCGCACCTGACCACGGCGGTCGATCAGACGCCACTGCGCGTCGAGAATCGCCGGTTGCTTGGCACCGGAGTCCAGACGTGTGATGGTCAACAGCACCTGCACATCCGGGGTGAACCCGGTGGTGGCCGGTGCCAGCACTACACGTTGACTGTCCAGATGACCGGCAACCTGACGCAGCAGCAACTGATCGATATCCGACGAAAGGCTGCCGGCCCAGCGGCCATCGACCGCAGCCTGCAGGCTGCCGTCCGGCTGACGCTGCAACAGGGTTTCACGTTGCAGGTAATCGGCAACGGTCACAGGGCCCAGCAAAACTGCCATGCCCGCGCTTTGCGCAGGCTGAGCCGGACTTCCGCTGTCCAGCTGATACAGCGACACCGGCTGGTGAACGCTGCAACCCGCCAGGCCAAGAACGCCGGCGAGCAGGAAAATAAGGGGGCGCAGAGAAGTCATCATCCCGTCCAGGTGGCCGCCACAAGGCTGACCACAGTGAAAATACTCAAAAAATATGAAGAACGCTCGGCCACGCCGGCGCTTGGAAAGGCCATATCATCCGTGAATATGCGTTCCGACTCCAGCGCCAAAGCGCCGATCTACGGGTTAAATCGAAGATCGGGCGCTCTAGAGAGGCGTTCTCACTCATTTTCTCCGCCGGAGAAATCAGTGCGAATGCCCCCTGGCCGCTTAATTGAGGTTTTCGACGAGCAGCGCATCCACTCGCTGGAAGCCCCGTGGCAGTTTATTGCCACGACGACCACGCTCACCCTTGTAGTGTTCGAGGTCATCGGCTTTCAGCGACAGGGTACGTTTTCCGGCCTGCAGCACCAGCGTGGCGCCTTCCGGCAGAACGGCGATGTCCGTGACATATTCTTCGCGACTGGCCACACGTTCACCGGAGATACCGATGATCTTGTTGCCTTTGCCCTTCCCTAATTGTGGCAGATCGCTGATTTTGAAGATCAGCAGGCGACCCTCGGTCGTGACCGAAGCCAGCCAGTTCTGCTCGCGGTCGGCCACCGGACGCGGCGCGAGCACCTTGGCGTTGTTCGGCAGGCTCAACAGGGCCTTGCCGGCCTTGTTCTTGGCTTGCAGGTCTTCGCCTTTCACCACAAAACCGTAACCGGCGTCAGAGGCGATCACGTACAGCGCGTCGTCCTCCGGCATCAGCACGCATTCGAACGTGGCGCCAGGCGGTGGCGTCAGACGGCCGGTCAACGGCTCGCCCTGGCCCCGTGCAGAAGGCAAGGTATGGGCGGCCACCGAGTAACTGCGGCCCGTGGAGTCGATGACCACGGCTGACTGGTTGGAACGCCCCGCCGCCGACGTCTTGAAGCCGTCACCGGCCTTGTACGACAGGCCGGTGGCGTCGATCTCGTGGCCCTTGGCCGAACGAATCCAGCCTTTTTCCGACAGCACTACAGTCACTTTCTCGTTCGGCAGCAGATCGTGCTCGGTCAGTGCCTTGGCTTCTGCGCGCTCGACGATTGGCGACCGACGGTCGTCGCCGTAGGTTTCGGCGTCTTTCAACAGCTCGCTGCGAACCAGCTTCTTCAGCTTCGCTTCGCTGCTCAGCAGCGCTTGCAGCTTGGCTTGTTCCTTGAGCAGTTCGTCCTGCTCGTCGCGCAGCTTCATCTCTTCCAGTCGCGCCAACTGACGCAGACGGGTGTCGAGGATGTAGTCGGCCTGGATCTCGCTGAGGGCGAAGCGCTCGATCAGTTTGGCTTTCGGTTGATCCTCGGTGCGGATGATGTGGATCACTTCATCCAGGTTGAGGTAAGCGATCAGCAAGCCGTCCAACAGGTGCAGACGACGTTCGACCTTGTCGAGGCGGAATTGCAGGCGGCGACGCACGGTCAGCACGCGGAATTCCAGCCACTCCACCAGCAGCGCCCGGAGGTTTTTCAGCTGCGGCTTGCCGTCCAGACCGATGATGTTGACGTTGACCCGGTAGGTCGACTCCAGCTCGGTGCTGGCGAACAGGTGCTGCATCAGCGCTTCGTGATCGACGCGGCTGTTGACCGGGATGATCACGATGCGGCACGGGTTCTCGTGGTCGGATTCATCGCGCAGGTCGGCGATCTGCGGCGCTTTCGACGGTTTGGCCTGCATCAGCGCGGCGATCTGCTCCAGTACCTTGGCCCCGGAGACCTGGTGAGGCAGCGCGGTGACGATGATGTCGCCGTCCTCGACGTGGTACACGGCGCGCATGCGCACCGAGCCCTTGCCGGTTTCGTACATTTTCAGCAGGTCGGCGCGCGGGGTGATGATTTCCGCTTCGGTCGGATAGTCCGGGCCCTGAATGTGTTCGCAGAGCTGTTCGACTGTGGCTTTCGGCTCATCGAGCAGGCGCACGCAGGCGGTGGCAACTTCGCGCAGGTTGTGCGGCGGCACGTCGGTGGCCATGCCCACGGCGATACCGGTGGTGCCGTTGAGCAGGATGTTCGGCAAACGTGCCGGCAACACCAGCGGTTCCTGCAGGGTGCCGTCGAAGTTCGGGCCCCAGTCCGCAGTGCCCTGTCCCAGTTCGCTGAGCAGCACTTCGGAATAACGCGACAGCCGCGCTTCGGTGTAACGCATCGCGGCGAAGGATTTCGGATCGTCCGGTGCACCCCAGTTACCCTGGCCGTCCACCAGTGTGTAGCGATAGCTGAACGGCTGAGCCATCAGCACCATCGCTTCGTAGCACGCCGAGTCGCCGTGGGGGTGGAACTTGCCGAGCACGTCGCCGACAGTACGCGCCGACTTCTTGTGCTTGGAATCGGCGTCCAGCCCCAGCTCGCTCATGGCGTAGACGATACGCCGCTGTACCGGTTTCAGACCGTCGCCGATATGCGGCAGGGCACGGTCCATGATCACGTACATGGAGTAGTTGAGGTAGGCATTTTCGGTGAAGTCAGCCAGCGACCGGCGTTCTACACCGTCCAGGCTGAGATCAAGGGAGTCGCTCATGCGGGCCTCATCGGTTCGTTGTCTGGCGCAGCAGCATGGTGCCACCGCGCTGGGTAAATTCAAGTTTGTTCAGGGCGCTCATGCCGAGCAGCACCTGGTCGCCATGCAGACCGGGCGCCACCAGTGCGCGGACGTCCCGCAGCACGATGTCGCCCAGTTGCAGGCGGTCGATACGGGTGCGATAGCCCTGGCTCAGGCCGTTGGCCGTGCTCAGGGTCACACCGAAACCTTCTTCCAGCCGCAGGTCTTTCGCGACCTCGGCCGGGATTGCCACGTCGGTCGCGCCGGTGTCGAGCATGAACTCCACCGACCGGCCGTTGATCAGTCCGCTGGCGACGAAATGTCCCTGGGCGTTACCCGCCAGTTTCACTTCGATCACGCCGCCCACCTGCTCCGAGCTGACCACCACATTGGGATTGCGCTGGCGCTCTTCCCACTGGCCGAAAAAACGCGTGGCCAGAAACAGCGCCGCGCACCAGGCCAGAATCATCAACACCCGACCGGCGCGTTTGCCAGGCGGCTGCTGACTCATGGCTTGGCACTCCAGCCACCTTCAGGTGCGGCGAAACGCCAGACGATCGGGCGGACTTCACCATCGGCGCGAGGACCGAAGTTGTTGTCGACGCCGATCCAGGCACCGTCGGCATCAATCACCAACGCCTCTTCGAGCCCGAAGTTCTGGGCGTAGCGACGGTTGCCCTGCAACAATTCGTCGGCATACGACCAGCAGCGCTCGACCTTGGCCGTCTGCGGATCGCGGCGGCAGATCTGGTAGGCGTTGCGCTCAAGGGTGAACAGCTTGCCGTTGAACAATGACAGGTCGGAAAAGTCCCGGTTGACCGGTCTGGCCTTGGGGAACTGCGGCGGCTGCATCTCCATGCCGCCCTCACTGAGCAGCACGCAACGACCGTCACAGTCCCATACCGTCTGCTGACGCTTGATCAGCAACAAGCCACGGTTTTGCCGTTCGGCGGCCAGCCACATCTGATCGCCTGCCGGGTTGATCGCCAGGCCTTCGAAGATCGCATTGAATTGCAGCAGCATGCCGCTGGCCCGCGCCTCGCGGACCATCATCGGCGAAATCTTCAGCCACGATGACGGCCCCTGCGGCGGGACTTGCAAGACGGCGGCGTGGCCTTCGCTGACAATGTAGCGATTGCCGGCGCTATCGCAGGTGATCCCTTCGAAATCCAGATCGCCGCCACGGACGAACGACGCCGCCCAGGTCCGCGATTTGATGCCCCACGGCAAGCCGCTGTCGGGCACTGGCGGCGGATCGATGCGCACGGCCGTGGCCTGCCAGACCCGATCGCGGGTATCGAGACGATAGATCTGATCATCGTCGCGGTCCGAGACCGTCCACAGCTCGTTGCCGCACATTGCCAGCCCCGAGAGGTTGCCGCCGCGCATACCTTCGACCGGATGTTCGGAGAGCACGCGCAGTTCCTGCACGGGCTCCGCCGACACCGTCATCGAGCCCAGCAGCAACGCACCCGCCAGGGCCCAGCCGAAGCGCATCAGGCCAGGACCTCGGCCAGGTTGCCCTTGGATTCGAGCCAGGACTTGCGGTCGCCGGCGCGTTTCTTCGCCAGCAGCATGTCCATCATTTCCGAGGTCTGGGCGAAGTCTTCGCCGAGGGTCAGTTGCACCAGGCGTCGGGTGTTCGGGTCCATGGTGGTTTCACGCAGCTGCGGCGGGTTCATTTCACCCAGGCCCTTGAATCGGGTGACCTGCGGTTTGCCGCGTTTCTTCTCGGCCACCAGACGGTCGAGGATCCCGTCGCGCTCGGCTTCGTCGAGGGCGTAGTAGATCTCCTTGCCCAGGTCGATGCGGTACAGCGGCGGCATCGCCACGTAGACGTGACCGGCATCCACCAGCGGGCGGAAATGCTGGACGAACAGGGCGCAGAGCAAAGTGGCAATGTGCAGACCGTCGGAGTCGGCGTCGGCGAGGATGCAGATCTTGCCGTAGCGCAGCTGGCTCATGTCCTCGGCGCCCGGATCGACACCGATGGCTACCGCGATGTTGTGCACTTCCTGGCTGGCCAGCACTTCGCTGCCGTCGACTTCCCAGGTGTTGAGGATCTTGCCGCGCAACGGCAGGATCGCCTGGAACTCCTTGTCACGAGCCTGTTTGGCCGAACCGCCGGCAGAGTCACCTTCCACCAGGAACAGTTCGGAACGCATCGGGTCCTGCCCGGCGCAGTCCGCCAGTTTGCCCGGCAGCGCCGGGCCCTGGGTGATGCGCTTGCGCTCGACTTTCTTGCTGGCTTTCAGGCGACGGCCAGCGTTGCTGATCGCCAGCTCCGCCAGCGCCAGACCGGTTTCCGGGTTGGCGTTGAGCCACAGGCTGAACGCGTCCTTGACCACACCCGAGACGAACGCCGCCGCTTCACGGGACGACAAACGCTCCTTGGTCTGGCCGGAGAATTGCGGCTCCTGCATCTTCATCGACAGCACGAAGGCGATGCGTTCCCAGACGTCTTCCGGCGCCAGCTTCACACCGCGCGGCAGCAGGCTGCGGAATTCGCAGAACTCGCGCATTGCGTCGAGCAGGCCCTGACGCAGACCGTTGACGTGGGTGCCGCCCTGCTCCGTCGGGATCAGGTTGACGTAGCTTTCGGTGACCGAGGTGCCGCCTTCCGGCAGCCACAGCAGCGCCCACTCGACCGCTTCTTTGGTCCCGGCCAGATTGCCGCAGAACGGCGCATCCGGCAGGCGCTCGAATTCGCTGACCGCGTCTACCAGATAGGAGCGCAAGCCATCTTCGTAATGCCACTCGACCTTTTCGCCGGTGCCTTTGTCTTCGAAGCTGATCAACAGGCCCGGACACAGCACGGCCTTGGCCTTGAGCACGTGCTTGAGGCGGCTGATGGAGAATTTTGGCGAATCGAAGTATTTCGGGTCCGGCGCAAAGTACACGCTGGTCCCGGTATTGCGCTTGCCGACGGTGCCGATCACTTGCAGATCGGTGGCCTTGAAGCCGTCGGCGAAGGTCATTTCGTATTCGTTGCCGTCACGCTTGACCCGTACCCGCACCTGGGTCGACAAGGCGTTGACCACGGAAATACCCACCCCGTGCAGACCGCCGGAGAACTGGTAGTTCTTGTTGGAAAACTTGCCACCCGCATGGAGCTTGGTGAGGATCAGTTCAACGCCCGACACACCCTCTTCCGGGTGAATGTCGACCGGCATGCCACGGCCGTCGTCGCAGACTTCCAGCGAGTGGTCGGCGTGGAGGATGACCTGGATCGATTTGGCGTGGCCGGCCAGGGCTTCGTCGACGCTGTTGTCGATGACTTCCTGGGCGAGGTGGTTCGGCCGACTGGTGTCGGTGTACATGCCGGGGCGTTTGCGCACCGGGTCGAGGCCCGAGAGGACTTCGATGGCGTCGGCGTTATAGGAGCTAGCGCTGGGAGTGGCCATAAGGTCTCGTCGTCAGTGTTCGGTGAATAAGAAAATTAAGGGGGCAACCGCTCACAGCGCGGTGAAATCGATTGCCTGAAACAAATCGGCGCCAATGCCGGCAAAACTCAGCAACGCCGGCAATTGCCCGGCAAACCCCTGAAAGCTGTGGTCGCCGCCGGCCTGGATACGCAAGGCACAGGCCCGGTAATACTGCTGGGCGTGGCGATAGTCCAGGGTTTCGTCCCCGGTCTGCAACCACACCTGATAACGCTGCGAATCCTGCGGCGCCGGGACTTCCAGTTCGGCCAGGGCCGTCACGTGGTCGTGGGTCAATTCCCAGGTTTCGTCGGTGTACAGGTTTTTTTGCGTCCCCAGGTATCCGTCGAACATCCGGTGCGGACTGACGGCCGGGTTGACCAGCAGGGCTTTGAGGCCATGGCGTTCGGCCAGATGAGTCGCATAGTAGCCGCCGAGCGAGCTTCCCACCAGTAACGGCCGGCCCAGCTCGGCAATTGCCTGTTCCAGCTGACCGATGGCTTCGCGAGGGTGGTGATGCAACGCCGGGACACGCAGTTGATCGCTCAAACCCAGCCGCTCCATCACCTCGACCAGCTGACAGGCCTTCTTCGAGGCCGGCGCGCTGTTGAAACCGTGGATATAGAGGATCGAACCGGACATTTGAGCTCCCTGGGTGTCGGCTAAAGAAAGCGGAGTTTACAGGGAGTCGATGGTCGTTGGGCCAGCACCCGAGGAAATCAGCGCTGAGCCCCTGAATCAGTAACCGTTGGAGCCGTAATACACCGTGAACCGGAAATCGGTGACACGCTCCACACCCGTCTCGATCCGCCCGTCCGGCAGCAATCGCAACCAGCGATAGCCCGGCGCCTGCTCGCCGACCTTGAAGTCGACACTGCCCGGCTCGAACTGAATGCAGGTCGACGGTGAGGCGATCAGTCGCACGCCGTTGCGCTCGCGGTCGATCTCTTGATGCACATGCCCCCACAACACGGCCCGGGCCTGTGGGAAACGGTCGAGCACCTCGAAAAAGGCTTCGGGATTGCGCAAGCCGATCGGCTCCATCCAGGCACAATCGATCGATACCGGGTGATGATGGAAGCACACCAGATGATGCCGCTCCGGCGCTTCGCTCAGGGCACGGGCGAGCAGTTGCAACTGGTCATCCTGCAAGTACCCCGGCACCGAGCCCGGCACCGCCGAATCGAGCAGGGTCACACGCCAGTTGCCGACATCCACTACAGGCTCCAGCAGCGCACTTTGCACAGCGGCCATTTGCATGATCTGCGGTTCGTCGTGGTTGCCGGGGATCCAGCGGGCGGGTGCATCGATCTGCGCCGTCAGCTGACGAAACTGCTGGTAGGACTCCAGCGTGCCGTCCTGGGACAGGTCGCCCGTGGCAATCATCAGGTCGATTTGCGGCTGTTGTTCGAGCACCAGTTCGATGACCTTTTGCAGGCTCTCACGAGTTTTCATGCCCAGCAGCGCGCCGTCCGCCTCGGCGAACAGATGACTGTCGGACAGTTGCACCAGCAACGCCGCATCGGCAGTGGTCAGAGTCGATACGCTCGGCAAGGCGTTCTCCCAGGGCTGGACGCCGGGTCGGAAAGGTTCGCAATTATGCTGGGGGAAGGCCCCGGGAAGAAACCGCCGAACCGGACACAGTTCACAACTTGCCGCTGTAATAGAAACTATCGAACGGCGGCGTACTCGTGACCGCAGGCCAGACAGTGACTCAGCCACTCCCCGAGGAACAGATTGAGCTGGGCCTTTTCGTCCGGCTGATGCATGGCCGCATTGGGGTAAGGATAGACGCCGCGAAAGCGCCGCGCATGTTCGGCGCTGATGACTTCGGCCATGCGCGCGTCGTGATAGACCTGCACTTCCAGCTGCGGCACCGGCAGCCACGGCAGGCTGTGTTCCTGACGCACTTGCAGGGTCGTGGTGTACGGGCAGGTCTGCAACACTTCGATGGCCAGCACGCCGAGCATCTGGTCGCCCTGGGTCACGGCGATGCGCCGCGCCTCAGGTTCGCGGCGCATGTCCGGCAACAGTCGCATCAGGCGCGCGTAGTTGGCCTCGCAGGCGGCTTGCAGGCCCACGAGGTCGACACGATAGCGATCGCGCAGTTTGTTTACGACCATAACCCCCTCACTTCGGCGCGATTGAGCGCCAGCCACTGCAAGGCGATGATGCTCGCCGCATTGGCAATCCGGCCGTCGCGTACGGCCTGCAGCGCATCCTCGAATGCCCAGACCGTGACGCGGATATCTTCTGCTTCTTCCTCCAGCCCATGCAGGCCGCCAACACCTTCGGTGCTGCAACGCCCCAGAAACAGATGCACGAATTCGTTGCTGCCCCCCGGCGACGGGAAATATTGCATCATCGGCCACAACGCCTTGATGTCGAGCCCAGCTTCCTCCTGCGCTTCGCGGCGAGCAACTTCTTCCGGCACTTCTTCCTTGTCGATCAGACCGGCGACCAGTTCCACCAGCCACGGGTTGGCGGTCTTGCCCATGGCGCCGACGCGAAACTGTTCGATCAGCACCACCTCGTCGCGTTGTGCGTCGTAAGGCAACAGGCAGACGGCGTCGTGACGCACGAACACTTCACGATTGATCTCGCGGCTCATGCCGCCGGCAAACAGTTCGTGGCGCAAATGCACACGGTCGAGCTTGTAGAAGCCCTTGTAGCATTGTTCGCGCCGCACGATATCGATGGCGGCGGGAGTGGCTTTGGCAAGATCGGTCATGGGCATCCTCGTTTACTGCAATTCCAATACGAGGTTGCGTTTTTTGTGACGGGCAACCTCGACTTCGCGCCATCCTAACGCGCCCGCGATGTTTGATGCAGCCCCTTTACCGTCAGCGGGATGGACGGTGGAGGCGAAACCCACTCTAATTAGCTTAGTGGCGAACTGACCGCTTCACAGAGAGTCGAAGCGGTAACTTTTTGCCTTCCCCTGTTTCAGAAAGGACGCCCATGTCGCTTTTCAAAATCGCCTCCGTGGCGGCCATCGCCCTGACCCTGGGCGCCTGTGCCAGCCTGTTCCAGCCCAACTACCGCACGCCGCTGGAAACCACCCGCGACGCCTCGGAAACCCTGAAACCCGGTTGCTCCAACCCCGATTGTCCGTTGGTGAACATCGACACCCTGCACTTCCCGGCCGAGCCTGCGCTGGACGGCATCATCGAAAAACGCCTGCTGCAATTCACCCGCACCGAGCCGAACGCACCGGTGGCGCCGACCCTGGCGGCCTATCGCGAGCAGTTCCTGCGCACGGCCGGCCCGCGCAACAGCAGCTATTTGCAGGCGAAAGTACGCGAGCAGCATGACGGTCTGGTGATTGTCGAAGTGTCGAGCTACCTGGACACCGGCGGCGCCCACGGCACGCCGGGCCGCGGCTTCATCAACTATTCGCGCCAGCAGCACAAGGTGCTGAGCCTTTCGGACATGCTGGTGCCGGGTCAGGAAGAAGCGTTCTGGAAGGCTGCGCAGGTTGCGCATAACAGCTGGCTGATCAGCACCAAGCTCGATCAGGAACCGGAGTTCGTGAAGAACTGGCCGTTCGTCAAAACCCCGCACGTGGCCCTGACTTACGGCGGCGTGATCCTCAAGTACGACGTGAGCACCATCGCGCCTTACGCGCTGGGCCACGTCGAACTGAAGATCCCTTACCCGCGTCTGAACGGCATCATCAAGCCCGAGCTGTTTCCCGGCCGTAACTGAAGGCCCGGCCCAGCACGAGTTGCAGCAGCCCTGCCAGGACCAGCGCCGGCAGGGTTGCGCCGACATCCGGATACAGGTTGGCCAGCAGGTGATAGGTGCTGATGCCACCCAGCCAGGCCAACAGCGCCGGCCAGCGCAACGCGGCCGAAGCCACCTGGCCACTGCGCTTGCGCAGAATGAAGTGATCCACCAGCACCACGCCGAACAGCGGCGCAAATACCGAGCCGATCAGCAGCAGGAAATTCTGGTACTGCGCCAGGGGCGCGAGCAGCGCGATCAGGGTGCAGATCACACCGATGGCCAAGGCCAGATGCTCGACTTTCAGACGTAGCAGAATCCCGCTGGACACCGCCGCCGAGTGAATGTCGGCAAAGGCGTTTTCCGACTCGTCCAGCAAAATCAGTAGCAGCGGAATCCCCAGACCGGCACCGGCCAGTGCCAGCAGCAGCGCGTTGACTTCACCGCTCGGCGCAAAGGCCAGGGTGTAGGCCACGCCGAGACTCATCAGCCAAAAGTTGCCGATGAAGAAACCGATGGCCGTGCCACCGAACACATTCTTCGCCTTCTTGCCGAAACGCGAGTAGTCGGCAATCAGCGGCAGCCACGACAGCGGCATCGCGATGGCAATGTCGAAGCCCACGGCAAGCGGCATCGAACCATCCCCGGCCTGTGCCCACAAAGCACCCAGATCGGCCTTGGCGAACAGGTTCCAGGTCAGCCAGATGCACGCGGCCAGAATCAGCCAGATGCCCCATTTGCGCAGGATCTTGCGCACGAACGTCAGCGGCCCGCTGACGGCGAGCAAGGTTGCCAGTGCACCGAAGCACAACGTCCACAACATCGGACTCGCCCACAGCGAACCTTCGCTGAACGCACGAGTGCCGAGCAGGCTGGCTGCATCACGCATGACGATGATTTCGAACGAGCCCCAACCGATCAGTTGCAGCAGGTTGAGCAGCGCCGGCAGGCTCGCGCCTTTGCTGCCGAGGCTGAGTTTCAGCGCGGCCATCGACGACAGGCCGGTGTCGCTGCCGATCACGCCGACGGCGGCCAGCAGCAGGACACCAACCAGCGTGCCAAGGAAGATCGCCAGCAGCGATCCCGACAGGCCCAACCCCGGTGCCAACAGTGCACCGGTCTGCAACACCATCAGGCCGATGCCGAGGGAAAACCACAGGGAAAACAGATCGCGACCGCCGAATACACGCTTGTCGGCGGGCACGGCGAGGTCGGGGGAATAGGTACCGGGTTGAATGCTCAAGGGTGTTATCTCAGAGGGACATTTGTTGTTGTGTCGACCGTATTCGCGAGCAAGCTCGCTCCCACTTTGGAATGCATTCAAATGTGGGAGCGAGCTTGCTCGCGAAGGGGCCGTTGCAGGCCCCACCCTTTCAGGTCAGATCAAACCTTCTTGTACAGCTGACTGCCTTCCTTCTTGAACCGCTCGGCCTGTTCCGCCAGGCCTTGGGCGACGTCCACGTCGACCGCGTCGATCCGCTGGTTGGCCGCGTATTCGCGGACTTCCTGAGTGATCTTCATCGAGCAGAATTTCGGCCCGCACATCGAACAGAAATGCGCGACCTTCGCCGAGTCCTTCGGCAGGGTTTCATCGTGATACGAACGGGCGGTGTCCGGGTCCAGACCGAGGTTGAACTGGTCTTCCCAACGGAACTCGAACCGCGCCTTGCTCAAGGCGTTGTCGCGGATCTGCGCGCCCGGATGCCCCTTGGCCAGGTCCGCTGCGTGGGCGGCGATCTTGTAGGTGATGATCCCGGTCTTCACGTCATCCTTGTTCGGCAGGCCGAGGTGTTCCTTCGGCGTCACGTAGCAAAGCATCGCGCAACCGAACCAGCCGATCATCGCCGCACCGATACCCGAAGTGATGTGGTCATAACCCGGTGCGATGTCGGTGGTCAGCGGGCCGAGGGTGTAGAACGGCGCCTCGTCGCAGCACTCCAGCTGCTTGTCCATGTTCTCTTTGATCAACTGCATCGGCACGTGGCCCGGGCCTTCGATCATGCATTGCACGTCGTGCTTCCAGGCGATCTTGGTCAGTTCGCCGAGGGTTTCCAGTTCGCCGAATTGCGCTTCGTCGTTGGCGTCGGCAATCGAGCCCGGACGCAGGCCGTCGCCCAGCGAGAAGCTGACGTCGTAGGCCTTCATGATTTCGCAGATTTCGTCGAAGTGGGTGTAGAGGAAGTTCTCTTTGTGGTGCGCCAGGCACCACTTGGCCATGATCGAACCGCCACGGGAGACGATGCCGGTCACGCGTTTGGCGGTCAGCGGCACGTAGCGCAACAGCACGCCGGCGTGGATGGTGAAGTAGTCGACGCCCTGCTCCGCCTGCTCGATCAGCGTGTCGCGGAACAGCTCCCAGGTCAGGTCTTCGGCCACGCCGTTAACTTTTTCCAGCGCCTGATAGATCGGCACAGTGCCGATTGGAACCGGGGAGTTGCGGATGATCCACTCGCGGGTTTCGTGGATGTGCTTGCCGGTGGACAAGTCCATGACGGTGTCCGACCCCCAGCGAATGCCCCAGGTCAGTTTCGCCACTTCTTCTTCGATGGACGAACCCAGCGCACTGTTGCCGATGTTGCCGTTGATCTTCACCAGGAAGTTACGGCCGATGATCATCGGTTCCAGTTCGACGTGGTTGATGTTGGCCGGAATGATCGCGCGGCCACGGGCGATTTCTTCGCGGACGAACTCAGGGGTGATTTCTTTCGGGATGCTCGCGCCGAAGCTGTGGCCGGCGTGTTGCTGGTTCAGCAGACCGGCAGCGCGGGCCTCTTGCAGCTTCATGTTTTCGCGGATGGCGACGTATTCCATCTCGGCGGTGATGATGCCTTTGCGGGCGTAGTGCATCTGGCTGACGTTGGCCCCGGCCTTGGCGCGGCGCGGGTTGTTGACGTGGGCGAAACGCAGCTTGGTCAGTTCCGGATCGGCCAGGCGTTCCTGGCCGAAATTCGAACTCAGGCCCGGCAGGCGCTCGGTGTCGCCACGGTCGTCGATCCACGCCGAACGCACATCGCCCAGGCCTTTGCGCACGTCGATCACCACGTTCGGATCGGTGTACGGGCCGGAGGTGTCGTAGACGGTAACGGGTGCGTTGATTTCGCCGCCGAAGTCGGTCGGGGTCACATCGAGGGTGATTTCGCGCATCGGCACGCGGATGTCCGGGCGGGAGCCCTGAACGTAGACTTTTTGCGAACGGGTGAACGGTTGAACCGACTGCTCGTCGACCTTGGCCGAGTCACTCAGGTTGATCGCGTTTTTAGATTTTGTAGTCATCACGGGCTCTCCAGACAGCATCCAGGCAGTGGATTGTCGGAGCAGAACCTGAAAGGCACGGACGCACCAGGACTGGTGCTGTGCATCGTCGTCGAGCGTTCGATTGTCGAACAATTTCCCGGACGAAGCACAAGAGGACTCGCCGGGTGACGAGAAATCTTGTTCCCTACGCAGGCGCTAACCTGATCAGGTTCAACGGGATCCGAAATTATTCGATCTCAGCCTCATAGCAAGGCACCCCGACAAGAACCCGGCCAGTCTAGACACAACCGGCAAAGAACGCCAACACCGCTGCAAACACCATGATGAATGGCGCAATTGCGGCGGCCGACAGGATTGTGAGCGCCTCAATGCGCTACTACACTCGCCTTGCCCTGCTGCGCCTTGACGCTATGCGGCCCGCGCCTTACCTTTGGCGCCCGGATTATTTCCATAATATTCATGCTAGGGATCGCCTCATGCTGCGCAAACTCTCACTGGCTGTTGCCGTGTCTTGTGCGTCCAACGCAATGGTCTGGGCAGCAGAAGCGCCCTTGTCGACCAGGACCGATCTGGTCAGCGTCTATCAGGAAGCGGTCGACAACAACGCCGATCTGGCCGCCGCCCGCGCCCAGTACGGCGCCCAGAAAGAAGTGGTGCCCCAGGCCCGCGCCGGGCTGCTGCCGAACCTCTCCGGCGGCGCCGAAACCGCCAGCGTGCGCACCTCGATCGACCAGCCTTCGGCCATCGCCAACCGCAGCGCGCACTCCTATCAGGCGACCCTGGCACAGCCGCTGTTCCGCGCCGATCGCTGGTTCCAGTACCAGGCCGCCAAGGACGTCAACGAGCAGGCCGCGCTGCAACTGTCGGCCACCGAGCAGAACCTGATCCTGCAATCGGCCGAAAGCTATTTCAACGTGCTGCGCAGCCAGGACAACCTGGCCTCGACCAAGGCTGAAGAAGCCGCGTTCAAGCGCCAGCTCGACCAGTCCAACGAGCGCTTCGACGTGGGC
The DNA here is from genome assembly GCF_002112345.1 of Pseudomonas sp. R43(2017). Classification (NCBI taxonomy): domain Bacteria; kingdom Pseudomonadati; phylum Pseudomonadota; class Gammaproteobacteria; order Pseudomonadales; family Pseudomonadaceae; genus Pseudomonas; species Pseudomonas sp. R43(2017). Next base: position 436,475 of record NZ_NEHJ01000005.1, on the reverse strand, counting down.
CTGTCGGACAAGACCGACGTGCTGCAGTCGCAAGCCAGTTACGACACCGCCCGGGCCAACCGGATCGTTGCCCAGCGTCAGGTGGATGATGCGTTCGAAGCACTGATCACCCTGACCAACCGTCAGTACAACTCGATCCAGGGCATTGTCCACACCCTGCCGATCCTGCCGCCGGCGCCAAACGACGCCAAGGCCTGGGTCGACACCGCCGCCAAACAGAACCTCAATCTGCTGGCCAGCAATTATGCGGTGAGCTCCGCCGAACAGACCTTGAAACAGCGCAAGGCCGGCCACCTGCCGACCCTCGACGCCGTGGCCAAATACGAAAAAGGCGACAACGACGCCCTCGGTTTCTCCAACCCGAGCGCCTTCGGCACGCCGTATCACGGCAACGTCGAGCAGAGCACCGTGGGCCTGCAACTGAACATCCCGATCTACAGCGGCGGGTTGACCAGCTCCCAAGTGCGCCAGTCTTATGCACAACTGGATCAGAGCGAGCAGCAGCGCGAAAGCCTGCGCCGGCAGATCGTGGAAAACACCCGCAACCTGCACCGCGCGGTGAACACCGACGTAGAACAGGTGCAGGCGCGCCGCCAGTCGATCATCTCCAACCAGAGCGCGGTGGAAGCCACGGAAATCGGTTATCAGGTGGGGACGCGCAACATCGTCGACGTGCTCGACGCCCAGCGTCAGCTCTACACCTCGGTGCGCAACTACAACAACACCCGTTACGACTACATTCTCGACAACCTGCGCCTGAAGCAGGCCGCGGGCACCTTGAACCCGGGCGACTTGCAGGACCTGACGCGTTATCTGAAGGCCGACTACAACCCGGACAAGGATTTCCTGCCGCCGGATCTGGCCAAGGCCGCCGAAGCACAGCTCAAGGCCCGGCCTTGAACAAAAAACGCAGCCCTGAGGCTGCGTTTTTTTATGGGCGGTCGATCAACCTTCCCAGGCCATCGAGCAATCGCTGCAACGCGCCCTGATTGCGGCGCATCACATTCAGCCCTGCTTCGGCCATGCGCTGTGCATCGCGCGGCAGTTCGAAAAGGCGCTGCACCTCCGTCGCCAGACCTTCGGCGTCATCCACCTCGGCCAACGCCCCGGCGCTGCGCAGTTGTGCGGCGATGTCGAGGAAGTTGAACAGGTGCGGGCCGCTGATCACCGGTTTCGCCAGGGCTGCCGGTTCCAGCAGATTGTGCCCGCCATTGGGCACCAGACTGCCGCCGACAAAGGCGCTATCGGCCAGGGCATAGAGGAACAGCAACTCGCCCATGGTGTCGCCGAGCAGCACCGAGGTTGCGGCATCGACGTTGGCGCCGGTCGAACGACGCACCGTGGCAAACCCTTCGCGCTGGCACAGCTCGAACACCGAGTTGAAGCGCTCCGGATGGCGCGGCACCAGAATCAACAGCGCATCGGGATGGTTGGCCAGCAAACGGCGATGGGCATTGAGCACCACCTCGTCTTCGCCTTCATGGGTGCTGGCGGCGATCCACACCGGACGCTCCAGCGCCTGCCATTGGCCGCGCAGTTCAGCGGCGCGTTGCAGCAGTTGCGGGTCGATGGTCAGGTCGAACTTGATCGAGCCGGTGACTTCGACCGTCTCCGGCCGGGCGCCCAAATCACGGAAGCGCTGGGCTTCGGCTTCGGTCTGCACGGCGAACAGACTCATTTCGGCGAGCATCGGCGCGGTCAGTTTGCTGAACCGGCCATAACCCTTGGCCGAACGCTCGGACAATCGACCGTTGGCCAGCGCCACCGGAATCCCGCGTTTGGCGCATTGATGAATGTGGTTCGGCCACAGTTCGGTTTCCATGATCACCGCCAGTTTCGGCTGCACGCGATCGAGAAAACGCGCCGCCGCGCAAGGCAAATCGTAAGGCAGGTAGCAATGCTGGATGCGCGGCTCGTTGGCGAACAGTGCGTGAATGCGCTCTGAACCAGTCGGGGTCATGCAGGTCACGGTGATCGGCAGTTGTGGATAACGTTGCAGCAGCGCGCGAATCATCGGCGCGGCCGCGATGCTTTCGCCCACCGACACGGCGTGAACCCAGATGCCACCGGGTTGCAATGTCGGCATGCCGTAGGAGAAACGTTCGCCAATCCGTTTGGCATACGCCGGCGCCTTGCGCGAACGCAGCCATAGCCGAATCGCCACCAATGGCAGCCCCAGGTAAAACAGCGCGGTGTAGAGAGTTCTATTCATGGCGGCGGAGTTTATCGGCTTTTGCCGCCGATCGCCCGCAGGTGTATGGCAAATCGCTCCGCCAGCCAGCGGGCGGCCGGCCCCAGTGGTTCGTCACGACGCCAGACCAGCTCCACCACCAGCGCCGGTGGCGTCCATTCGCTGTCCAGTTCCACCATCAGGCCCTGATAGGCCGAGTACTGCACCACATGACGCGGCAGCCAGGCCCAGCCGAGGTCGCGCACCAGCCATTCGGCCATGACGTAGAAACTGTCGGCGCGCCAGACCTGCGGACTGGCCGGTTCGCTGCCGGGGTAGACGCTGGTCTGGGTCGACATCAACAGTTGCCGATGTTGCGCCAGTTGCTGGCAATTGACCCGGGATTGCGCCGCCAGCGGGTGATTGACGCCGCACACCGTGACCATTTCCACGCTGCCCAACACCCGACGTTCCAGCGCTTCGGGGATTTCATCGTGATAGAACAACAACCCGAGATCGGCCCGACGCTCCACCAGTTTGCGCGAAACCTCGCCCTGGGCGGCACTGGTCAGTTGCACCTCCAGACTCGGAAACTGTTCGGCCAGTGCGCCGAAGCTTTCCACCAGCGCCTGATAGGGCATCGCCTCATCCTGAGCCACGCGCAGCTGCGCTTCCTGGCCACGCACCATCGCCATGGCCCGACCGTTCAGGCGCTCACATTGACGCAGCACTTCCCGCGCCTCTTCAAGCAAGGCTTCACCGGCTTCGGTAAGACTCGGCTGGCGACCGCTGCTACGCTCGAACAGACTGACGCCGAGGTCGTCTTCCAGCATGGCAATCGCGCTGCTGATCGCCGACTGTGCCTTGCGTTGCTGGCGCGCCACGGCGGAGAACGAACGCTGTTCGGCGACCGCGACGAATACACGTAACTGATCCAGATTCCACTGCATGCTCATCGGCCAACCCATCTTGTAAACAGATAGGTAATGACTTTACCCCATCCGGGTACTCACTAGAATGCCGCCTCAGAAAGCAACGCTTCACACGAGGAATTGAACATGAACGCTTACGTCTATCTGGCCATCGCCATTTGCGCCGAAGTGATCGCTACCGTTTCGATGAAGGCCGTCAAAGGTTTCAGCACGCCTTTGCCACTGGTGCTGGTCATCGTCGGTTACGCCATTGCGTTCTGGATGCTGACCCTGGTGGTGCGCAGCGTGCCGGTGGGCGTGGCCTACGCGGTGTGGGCCGGCATGGGCATCGTGATGGTCAGCGTTGCAGCGCTGTTCATTTACGGGCAGAAGCTGGACGTGCCGGCGATGCTCGGGATGGCGCTGATCGTGCTCGGCGTGGTGGTGATCCAGCTGTTCTCGAAAACTGCAGGCCATTGATTCTGACATGAGCCCTTTCAGGCACTCGCGCCTGCAGGGCTCATGCCTGCCCTCTGTTGATCATCGACAAATCCCCTTTTCCCCGAGTCTGTATACTGCGCCCTCGTCTTGAACACTGAGGTCGTTGCATGCCATCTCCAATTTCCACCGACGTGCTGATTGTCGGCGCGGGTGTCGCCGGTCTCTGGTTGAACGCGCGCCTGCGCCGCCAGGGTTTCTCGACCGTGCTGGTGGAAAGCGCCAGCCTCGGTGGCGGACAGAGCGTGAAATCCCAAGGCATCATCCACGGCGGCGCCAAGTACGCGCTGCACGGCGCACTGACCGGTGCTTCGGAAGCCATCGCCGACATGCCGCGCCGCTGGCGTGAAGCCCTGGCCGGCAACGGCGAACTGGACCTGAGCGGCGTGCGTCTGCTGTCCGAAGCCCATTACCTGTGGTCGCCGGGCACCCTGGCCGGCAACCTCACCAGTTTCTTCGCCAGCAAAGCGGTGCGCGGCCGGGTCGATCAGGTCAAGGGCGATCAGTTGCCGCCGGCCCTGCAAGACAAACGTTTCAAGGGCAAGGTCTACCGCCTCGCCGAACTGGTGGTCGACGTACCGAGCGTGATCCAGCGCCTGGCCGACCTCGCCGGTGACGGCTTGCTGGCCGGCCAGAACATCGAGCCGCTGCTGGAAAGCGGCGTGCTGGTCGGCCTGAAGGTCGACGGCCGCGAGATCCGCGCCCAGCGCATCGTGCTCAGTGCCGGTGCAGGTACTGCGGCACTGCTGGAAGCTCTCGGTCTGACGCAGCCGGCCATGCAACGCCGGCCACTGCACATGATCATCGCCAAGGGCCCGGGCCTGAAGCCGCTGTACGCCCACTGCCTGGGTGGCGGCACCAAGCCGCGCATCACCGTGACCACCCACCCGGCCGCCGACGGCCAGTGGGTCTGGTACATGGGCGGCGATATTGCCGAGTCCGAAGGCGTGGCTCGCGAGCCGGCCGAGCAGATTGCCACTGCGCAAAAGGAAATCGCACAGTTGTTGCCATGGATCGACCTGAGCAACGTGCAATGGGCGACCCTGCGCGTCGACCGCGCCGAGCCGCTGCAAACCGGCCTGACTCGCCCGGACAACGCGTTCCTCGCCGAAGAAGGTCGCCTTTTGGTCGGCTGGCCAACCAAACTCGCCCTGGCGCCAGACTTCGCCGACCGGGTGATCGCCTCCCTTGAACGCGACGGTATCCAGCCGAGCCACCCGGCACCGCTGCCAGAACTGCCGAAACCACCGATGGGCGTTCCAGCCTGGGAGCAACTGTTGCCATGAGCCTGCCGACCCTGCACGATCTGCATCGCCCGCTGGGCAGCACCGGCCTCCTGGTTTCGCCGCTGGGCCTGGGCACCGTCAAACTCGGCCGCGACCAAGGCGTGAAATATCCCAACGGGTTCCAGATCCCCGATGACGACGCCGCACGCATGCTGCTCAAGCAAGCGCGGGAGCTGGGCATCAACCTGATCGACACCGCGCCGGCCTATGGCCGCAGTGAAGAGCGTCTCGGCCCGTTGCTGCGCGGCGAGCGCAAGGATTGGGTGATCGTCAGCAAGGTCGGCGAAGAATTTGTCGACGGCCAGTCGACCCACGATTTCAGCGCCGCCCATACGCGAATGTCGGTGGAGCGCAGCCTGCAACGTCTGGAAACGGATTTTATCGACCTGGTGCTGGTGCACTCCGATGGCAACGACATGGCCATCCTCAATGACAGCGAAGTCTACGCAACCCTCGCGGCGCTGAAGGCCGAGGGCAAGATTCGCGGCTTCGGCTTTTCCGGCAAGACTGTCGAAGGCGGCCTCAAAGCGCTGGAGCAAGGCGACTGCGCGATGGTCACCTACAATCTGAACGAACAAAACGAGAAGGCGGTCATTGACTATGCTGCTGCCCACGGCAAAGCCATTCTGGTGAAGAAGGCCCTGGCCAGCGGGCACGTTTGCCTGAGTCCCGGGGTGGATCCGGTACGCGCCAGCTTCGAGTTGCTGTTCGCTCAGCCCGGCGTGGCCAGTGCCATCGTCGGGACAATCAATCCGCTGCACCTCGCCCATAACGTTGCGACCGTTGCCCAGGTCCTTCGTGGTCACTGACGCCGCCCCGCGGCCTTAAGCAGGAGCCGACATGCCGCGTACGCTCATCAGAAAGAACCCGAGCAACTTCAAGACGCTGCCACTGTTCGTCGAAGCGACGCCCGAAGGCCTGACCTACCAGAGCGTCGGCATGCCGCTGAATTTCGCCCAGACCCTGCAGCGGCGCAAACCGGTCAGCGTGGCGGATGCCGAGCGCTTTGCGCTGGAGCTGGCCAACCTCGGCGTCTCGGTGCGCCTGACCCTGCACTGGCAGAATCGCGATTACTGGGTGCTGGTGCGCCAGCGGCGGCAGGATCGCGGCGACGTGGTGCTCAAGCTGATTTCCGGCTACGTGCCGGCGCACGAATTGAATATCCCGTTGCACACCGCGATCCAGGAGATCGCCGAAGAATGCCTGCTGGAAACCCCGGAAGGCTGGCTCGGCGGGCGTTTCAACGACACCTGGTTGCCGGCGCCGTACGCGACAGCGCTGCATTATCGCGAGGCCCTGCCCTTTCGCCTGACGCCGTTGTCCGGTTCGGCGCGACCGGTACGCTGCGCCAATCTGCAATTGCTCGAACGGCCACGGGCCTACGTGCACTTGCCGACCGCCTCACTGCAATTGATCTATGACCTGCGACTGGACGTGCCGAAGGAAGCCAAGAACCTGAGCCTGTTCCATGTCGATGAGCGGCTGGAAGGCGATCAACTGGTCGCCCGGCTCGACCGCAAACGACCCGATCTGTACTTGATGCCGCTGCAGGACGGCGAGCCACTGCCCGAGCTGTATACGCTCAAGAAAGGTCAGTTATCCCCGGCAGGCACCCGAGGCCTGTATCTGGCCGAAAGCTTCGCCCGGCAGGACGGCTGGCTGGTGCGCGATGAGCGGATTCGCTGGAAGGACTGGCTGCGCCAGCAAGGCCTGACGCCGCCCGCCAAGGACACGGGGCTCGCGCGACTGCGCGGCAAGGCCAAGCAACTGCTGAAGAAGATCGTGCCGCGCAAGAAAGTGAATTCCTGAACGGCAAAAGACCGCGCCTGCGAGTGACTCCAGAGAGTCATCGCAGACGCGGTCTTTATGTTTGCATCACTCGGACTTGCGGATCTTTTCCACAATCGCCGTGGTCGAGCTGTTTTCCACCAGCCCCAGCACCTTCACGGTGCCGCCGTAGGCCTTGACGATATCGGCGCCGACAACCTGGTCGATGCCATAGTCGCCGCCCTTCACCAGCACGTCCGGCTTGACCTCGCGCAGCAGGTTTTCCGGGGTGCCTTCAGGGAAGCTGATTACCCAGTCCACCGCGCCCAGGCCGGCGAGAACCGCCATGCGCCGGTCGACACTGTTGATCGGGCGGCCCGGGCCTTTCAGGCGGCTGACCGAAGCGTCGTCGTTGATCGCGACGATCAGACGATCGCCTTGCGCTCGCGCCTGCTCAAGGTAGGTCACGTGCCCGGCGTGGAGAATGTCGAAGCAGCCGTTGGTGAACACGATCTTCTCGTTGTGCGCCCGGGCATCGGCAACCGCCAGAATCAGTTGCTCCAGACCCAGCACACCGCGTTCCGAACCTTCTTCGCGCTGAATGGCGCGACGCAGTTCCGGGGCGCTGATCGCCGCCGTACCCAGTTTGCCGACCACGATGCCCGCCGCCAGGTTGGCCAGCGCCACCGCGTGCGGCAGCTCTTCGCCAGCGGCAATCGCGGCCGCCAGGGTGGAAATCACCGTGTCGCCGGCACCAGTCACGTCGAACACTTCACGGGCCCGGGCCGGCAGGTGCAGCGCCGGATGATCCGGACGCAGCAGGGTCATGCCGTGCTCGCCGCGAGTCACCAGCAGTGCGCCAAGCTCGAGGTCGTGCATCAGTTTCGCGCCCTTGCTCACCAGCTCGTGCTCATCGGCGCAACCGCCGACGATGGCTTCGAACTCGCTGAGGTTCGGGGTGATCAGGCTCGCGCCACGGTAGATGGAGAAATCCTTGCCCTTCGGGTCGGCCAGCACCGGAATGCCTTTGGCCCGGGCGGCCTGGATCAGTGCCTGATGGTTTTTCAGGGCGCCTTTGCCGTAGTCGGACAGCACCAGCACCTTGATGCCTTCCAGCAGGTCGTCGACCTGGGAAGCAAGGGCCAGGGCGTCAGTGGCGAACGGTTCTTCGAAGTCGATACGCAGCAATTGCTGGTGCCGGCTCATGACCCGCAGCTTGACGATGGTCGGCTGGTGCGCGATGCGCTGGAACAAGGCGCGCACGCCCGCACCCTTGAGGCTGTTGCTCAGGCTGTCGGCAGCCTCGTCGTCACCGGTCACACCGACCAGCGACGCCGGCGCACCCAGCGCGGCAATGTTCAAGGCAACGTTGGCGGCACCGCCCGGGCGGTCTTCGATTTGCTCGACCTTTACAACCGGAACCGGCGCCTCAGGGGAAATCCGTGAGGTACCACCATGCCAGTAACGGTCGAGCATGACATCGCCGACCACCAAGACAGGGGCTTGATCGAATCGCGGCATGGACAACTTCATGGAGCAACCCACATACAAAATGAACAGGGGCGCGATATTAACACAGGGTTGGCGAAGGCTTGTGCGGCGGCTGCAACAGGATGAAACGACAGGCTTTTTTGCTCATTTTTTGCACAGGAACGCCGCCAGTCGATGGCAGGCATCGGTCAGTTCGACCTCGTCCGTATCGATCCGGCACTCGGCCGCCAGCGGCGCCTCGTACGGGCTGTCGATCCCGGTGAAGTCCTTGATCCGCCCTTCTCGCGCCGCCCGGTACAAGCCCTTCGGATCGCGCCGGGCGCAGACTTCCAGCGAGGTGCTGACATGCACTTCAATGAAATCACCTTCGGCAAACAGCCGGCGTGCCGTATCCCGCTCGGCACGAAACGGTGAAATGGCAGCCACGATCACGATCAACCCGGCGTCCACCATCAATCGCGCCACTTCGGCGGTGCGCCGGATGTTCTCGCGCCGGCAGGCTTCACTCATGCCCAGATCACGACAGAGGCCACTGCGCAGATTGTCGCCATCGAGGAGGAACGTGTGCAGCCCGAACTGATGCAGATGCAGTTCCAGCGCATTGGCCAGGGTCGATTTTCCGGCACCGGACAATCCGGTCAGCCACAGGCAACGAGGGCGCTGCACCTTTTGCGCGGCACGCGCCTCGGCGGGAAGAGACAGCGCATAGGGACGGATCGCCGGTGGCGGCGATACTGACAGAGCCTCACTCATAACCGAGCATCTCGTAATCACGTGCATAGACTCGCCGCACCAGGCGTCGCGTGCGTTGCGTACAAAAGTCACGGGCCGGTTGCGGGCGGCGCTGCCGGGAGCTGTTGATGTGTTGCAACTGGCTGGTCAGCCCCAGGCGCTCGCACACGAGGCGAAAATCCCGCTCCAGATGCTCCTGATAGCCGACGAAGTCCAGGGCGAGGCGCCCCAGTGAATCGGTGAGAAAATCGGTTTGCGCCGCAAAGTGCAATTGTCGCCCGATTGTGTCGGCATGTAGCCAGCGTGCAACGAAGTCGTCGAAGTCACGGTAGTGCCTGACCATTTGCTGCGCGGCCTGATCGCGCCCGCCCAATTCGTTGCCATGCAGGAAGGCATAGGCCGAATAGGCACGCTCCAGCGGATCACGCACGAAAGTAAATTTAAATGCCGCGGCGTACTGCGCGGGAAACTGCTCTTCATACCAGTACAACGGCAAGTGCCCCGGACGCCAGCCGTCGAACATCGACTCGCACACACTGCTGCCGGCGCATTTGGGGACGTGAATGAACAGGCAGGAGTGTTGCTCGAAGGCTTCGGGAAAGCGCAGGCAGGCCGACATGGACTTGTTCACTGCCTGTCGATCGACCACCGACAGGCGCCCCAGCAGAAAAGCCCGCTGCGGCTTGGGCAGCAGTTTCCACAGATAGCGTTGCAACATGAAAATACCCGCGCGACGGGGATGGCCCCTTCGATGGAAGTCAGAGTTCGTCCGGGAACCTTAACAAGCGCGGTGTCGGGTTTTATGCAGGTTTGGTCAAGAAGGGTAAAGATCCGGATACAAATGAATGTGGGAGCGAGCTTGCTCGCGATGACGTATGCACATTCAACATTGATGTTGACTGTTGCACCGCTATCGCGAGCAAGCTCGCTCCCACAGGGTGTTCGGCGGGATCAGGCGATATCTTCGGCCGGGGCATCGAGGCCCATGGCGTTCAGACGCGCGTAGTAGCCGTTCTGCGCCAGCAGTTCGCCGTGAGTGCCACGCTCGACGATCCGGCCCTGATCCATCACCAGAATCAGGTCGGCCTTCTCGATGGTCGACAGACGGTGGGCAATCACCAGCGTGGTGCGCCCCTTCATCACCTGGTCCAGTGCTGCCTGGATATGGCGCTCGGATTCGGTGTCGAGGGCCGAGGTGGCCTCGTCGAGAATCAGCACCGGCGCATTCTTGAGCAAGGCACGGGCAATCGCCAGGCGCTGACGCTGGCCACCGGACAGCAGCACGCCGTTCTCGCCGACCTGGGTATCGAGGCCTTCGGGCAGTTGCGCGATGAAGTCCATGGCATAGGCATCACGCGCCGCTTTTTCGATATCTTCCCGGGGCGCACCGGCCAGATCGCCGTAGGCAATGTTGTTGGCCACGGTGTCGCTGAACAATGTGACGTGTTGGGTGACCTGAGCGATGTGACGGCGCAGGTTCAACAGTTTGTACTGCTCGATTTCCACACCGTCGATCAGGATCTCACCCTTGTCGTGGTGATAGAAACGCGGGATCAGATTGGCCAGCGTCGACTTGCCACTGCCGGAGCGCCCCACCAGCGCCACCATCTGCCCCGGTTCGACCGAGAAGCTGATGTTGTCGAGCACCTGACGCTCGGTGCCAGGGTAGGTGAAGCTCAGGTTGCGCACGTCCAGACGACCGGTGACCGAATCGCGTTCGATCGTACCGGTATCGACTTCCGGCTCGACATCGAGCTGCTCGAAAATGCTTTCGGCACCCGCCACACCTTTCTGGATGGTCGAGCTGACTTCGGACAACTGGCGAATCGGCTTGGGCAGCAGGCCCGCCAGGGTGATGTAGGCCACCATGTCGCCCGCCGAGGCATCTCCACGCAGGAACAGCACCAGGAACATCAGCACGGCCATGGCGGTATAGATCACCAGTTGCAGCATCGGCGTGTAGATGGCGCCGGTGCGGGTCATGCGCAGTTGTTTGTCGGTATTGCTCTGGCTGGCGTTGAGGAAGCGTTTCTCTTCATAGGCTTCGCCGCCGAAGCTGCGCACCACGCGATAGCCCTGGATGGTTTCCGAGGCGACATGGGTCACATCGCCCATGGCCAGCTGGATTTTCTTGCTCTGCTTGCGGAATTTCTTGCTGGCGGTGCGCACCATCACGGCGATCAACGGCAGGATCGCAACCATCACCAGTGTCAGCTTCCAGTTCATGAACAGCAGCGAGGCGAACAGGAAGATGACTGTCATGCCTTCACGGATTACGACCTTGATCGCATCTGTTGCCGCCCCCGTGACCATGGTGACGTTGAAGGTGATGCGTGAAATCAGATGACCGGAGTTATGCTTGTCGAAGTAACGGTTCGGCAGCACCAGCAGGTTGTTGAACAGCTGCACCCGCAGATCGTGCACCAGGCCCAGGGAGACCTTGGCCAGGAAATAGTTGCCCAGATAGGACCCCAGGCCCTGCCACGCAGCGATCAGGATGATCAGCAGCGGTACGGCCTGCAAAAGCTGCAAGTCGCGCAGGTAAGGCACGGTGGGAAACAGCACTGCCTCGGGATTGGACAGACCGTCGACGAAATACTTGAGAATGTAACCGAGCATCGGCTGGGTCGATGCGAAAATCAGAAAACCGACGATGCTGATCAGGAACAGACTGATATACGGCCGGACATAGCCGAGCAGGCGGAAGTAGATTTTCAAGCTCGAAGGGCTTGCGGCGGGACTGGAGTCGGTCATATCACGCGAAAGTCGATAAAAAGGACGCTGACTTTAGCACAGCTTCTTAAGGGTTCTGGCAATCGGGCAAAGGCTGGTATTGTTATGCGTCTTTTTCAGCATCAAATAGCCATCAACCAAATGGCCGATCAACTTCAGGATTGAATCTCACAGCATGCAACTTCGCGGCTTCAGCAGTACGTCCAGTCGAGTCTTCGATCTCATCAGCCTGTGGATACTTCCAGTCGGCTACTTCCTGCTCCTGTGCGCGTTGTTCTTCCTGCCAGGCCGCAGCCTGCACCACAAACTTTTTTACGGTCTGTTCAGCATTCCGGCACTGATTGCCCTGTGCCTGCGCCCTCAGGGGTTCAGGGAGCTGGTGCGCGAACCGATGATCGTTGCTTTGCTGGTGTTTGTCGCCTGGGCGATGCTCAGTCTGAGCTGGGGGCCCGTCGACGGCGAGTCGTTCAGTGGCATGTTCAAGCCACCGCTGCATACCTTGCTGCTGTTTGTCGGCTGTTACCTGCTTGTGCGGTACCGCAGCGATATTCTTGCGCCGATGTTATTTGTCGCGGCCATGGTCGCACTGATCGCCACCACCTGTTTCCTGGTCCGGTTCGCCCATCATTACGAGCCTGGCGCGCGACTGGTTGGCGGTGGCGCATTCGACAATCCCTTGCTCAGCTCCCACCTGTTCGGCTTCTTCTGTGCCTACTGGATGAGCGTCAGCATGTCGTGCAGGCATGGCCGCCTGCTCTGGCTCAGCCTGCCGGCGATGCTGGTCATGTTTGCAGCAGTCATCGCCACCGGCTCAAGAACGCCACTGGTCGCACTGACCATGGCTGCGCTGTGGCTGAGCTTCATCTGCTGGAACCGTCGCTCTCTGGTAATGCTGGGAGCCCTGGCCACCGTAGGCATCAGTGTGGTCTGCCTGTTCTCGAAGATGATTACCGAGCGTGGCGACTCTTACCGCTTCGAAATCTGGCAGATCGCCCTGCAAAAGATTTCCGAGCACCCGTGGATCGGTCATGGCTTTAACGCCGATCTGGCGATCGATCCCGGCGTTGGTTACAGCTTTCAGGAACCCCACAGTTTTGTCCTGGGCGTTCTTTACTACGTCGGAATCCTGGGCTTGTTGCCATGGCTGTTTTTTCAGGCCTGGGGCTTGCTGAGCAGCTGGCGTCAACGGGTTCAGCCGTTGCTGATCATTGCATCCACCTGGCTGGTCTTCGGCATCGGTGCCGGGCTGACCGAAGGCGGTGGCATCATTTCGCGCCCCAAGGAACACTGGTTCCTGCTGTGGATTCCTCTGGCGCTGATCGCGGCACTGAGCATCAACCAGCGAGCCCGCCGCCTGCTGACCGTTGCGGTACAGAAACTGTCGGCCACCGGTCTGCAGCAATTGGCGGCCGATGCTCAGGTGATCGAAGAAGACGGCCTCGGCCCCAAAGTGCTGCGCCTGACCGATGGCAGCTTCCTCAAGCTGTTCCGCCGCCGTCGCTGGTACACCTCCGGCAACTTCAACCCTTACTCCGAACGCTTCGCCATCAATAGCGAACAATTGCGCCGGATGGGCATCCCGACCCCACAGGTGCTGAACCTGTACCGCCTCGACGATGGCAGCAGTGCAGTGCATTACGCGCCACTGCCGGGCCACACCTTGCGCCAGGTACTTCAGGGCATCACCGCACCGGCCGTGCGGCAGGCCCTGGTCGAGCGTTTCGGCAAATTCATGGCCCGCCTGCATGAACAAGGCGTGTATTTCCGCTCGCTGCACCTGGGCAACGTCCTGGTGCTGGAGGACGGTGAATTCGGATTGATCGACCTGGCCGACCTGCGCATCTACCCGTCCCCATTGAGCCTTTCATTGCGTCAACGCAACCTGCGTCACATGCAGCGTTACACGGAAGACAAGCGCTGGCTGTTCGAGGACCACTTCGATGCCCTGCTCCAGGGTTACTCGACGATGGCCTCGCGGGCAGCTGTCGATAATCTGCACAGGCAAGTGCAACAGGGAGGTCGCCCTGCCCGGGCCCACTGACCATGATGGATACCAACCCTGGCTTCGCCGCAGTAGCGTACCTGCTCGCTATCGCGACTTCGGCAATGTTCCTGCGTCTGGTTCCCAAGGCCGCTCTGCACTTGCAGCACAACGGTGAAAGCCGCTACAGCACCATAGACGGTTTGCGCGGTTATCTGGCCTTTGGCGTATTCATACATCACGCCCTCATTACCTGGTTCTACCTGCACACTGGCGTGATCGACTTTCCGCCGAGCAACTTCTACTCGCAGTTGGGCCAGGCCAGCGTTGCGCTGTTTTTCATGATCACCGGGTTTCTGTTCTGGAGCCGTCTGCTCAAACAGGGGCGCCAGCACGACTGGCTGGCATTTGCGGTATCACGGGTATTTCGGCTTTATCCCCTTTACCTGCCACTGATGCTGATTGTGTTTGTCACCGTGTTCAACCGGCAGGACTGGGAACTGAAGGACTCTCCCGCACAACTGGCCGGGCAGGTTTTTGACTGGCTGACATTCGAACGACCGGATATCAATCAGTACCACCAGAGTGGCATGTTGATCTCCAACGTGACCTGGACACTGGCTTATGAGGTGTTCTTCTATCTGGCACTGCCACTGCTGGGACTGGTCTTCATCTACCGCGGGCACTGGCTGCAAGTCGTGCTGTGCCTGATCGGGATCTACATCCTGTACCAGGTCGTCGGTTGGGAGCATTCGCTGAAGAAGCATTTTCTGGCGAGCTTTCTTGGCGGCATCGCGGCGGCCTATTGGGTACGACGCCCCCATCTGGTGGCATGGGGCCGGACCCACGTAGCCACAGCGGTTGCCCTGCTGGCACTGACTCTGGCGATGACACTGTTCAAACGCGCCTTCAGTTTGTTGCCGCTTCTGCTGCTGAGCACATTCTTCGTCATAGTGGCTTCGGGAAATCCGCTTTGGGGGGCTCTGCGCCTGCGCAGTGTCCGCTGGCTGGGAGAGATCAGCTACAGCACTTATCTGCTGCACGGTTATGTGCTCTGGATCATGGTGCAGCAGCTGCCACACCTGATGTCCTTCAATCCACAGAGCCCGGTCCTCTATCTGCTGTTGATGGTCGTCTGCAGTTGCCTGCTGATCGTCATTGCCAGCCTGACATTCCTGTACATCGAGAAGCCTGGAATCGAAGCCGGAAAGACATTTGTGAACTGGTTACGCCAGAAGCAGCGTCCGAGAAAACTGGCCGATGAAGCCGCCCGGGAACGTTGAGCAGGGCACCTGTCTCAGCGTCGAGCCTTCTTTCCAGCCATGAACGTTCGGCAGACCATAACTGCGCCGGCCAAAGGCGTAGTCAGGATAAGCCGGCACGAGCCGTGCAGCACCGCGTTCGATCTTCGGCATCCTGCGAATGCCCGTTTTGGCGCGCCGCTCACGCCAGCGCTGAAGCCAGCCCGTGGCTCAGTCCTTTTCCAGCGGCGAAAACAGCAACCGGCCCAGACCGCGCCAGGTTTTCTTGTTCCAGGCCTTGAACGGAATCTGTGCCAGCAGCTCCCGCGCCAGTTTGCGGTCGCGGTTGGCGGTTTTCAGGAACATCGAATTGAGCGACTTGTAGCGCACCTCGTCGTACAGCGGGTGATCGCTGAACAGCGCGTAAGTACGCAGGATGTTTTCGATCATGAAACGGTGGTTCTTATAAGAGTTGGTGGCGTGCTTGCGATAGCGTGCCATCACCACGTTCAGACCATCGATGAAGTACCCGGCGCGGGTCACTTTCAGCTCGATGTACAGATCCTCGAGACGAATCGTCGGATCGAACCCGCCCACCTTGTCCAGTGCCTCGCGACGGATCATCAGGGTCGGCGCTGGCGGATACGGCTTGCGTTCCAGGAACATGTCATCGAAGTCCAGGCGACGGAACGGCACGTCCCGGCGCTGACGCTTTTCCGGATAGAGGTTGCCGTCGGCGTCCATCAACTCGATATTGCCGGCGCAAATACCCACTTCAGGCTTGCCGTCCATGTACGCGACCTGGGTGGCGATGCGCTCCGGGTACATGATGTCGTCGGAGCCGAACGGTACGATCAGGCTGCCTTTGGCCCGTGCGATGGCGCCGTTGAGCGTATTGGTCAGGCCCTGGTTCTGCTGCACCCGGAAATCGAAGCCGTGCTGTTCCTGCAAGGCTTTGATGCGCTCGACGCTGTCATCCTTCGAACCGTCGTCGACCACCAGCAGCTCGATGTTCCTGTAGCTCTGGTTGATGACGCTGAGGATGCTTTCCTCGATGTACGGTCCGTGGTTATACGAAGCGATGATCACGGTGACGATCGGTTGCGCATCGCTCAGGGCGGTGACCTCACTCATGGCTGCTCCTTGCGGGCCTGCGCCAGGCCGGAGTCGATCAGGTTCAGGTATTCCTGACGGAAGACCTCGATGTCGTGCTGTTCCTGCAAATAACGATAGGCCTGTTCACCCTTGGCCTTGAGCTCGTCATCCGACAGCCCGAGGTAGGTGTCCAGCGCCGCGACCAGGCTCGACACATCCTTGGGTGTGATCGCCAGGCCACCAGCCCCTTCGATCAGCGGCAGCATGGCCGGTACGTTCGAGGCGATCACCGGCAAGTGTCCGCTCATGCCTTCCAGCAGAGCCAGGCCCAGGCCTTCGGCCAGCGACGGCATGGTCCAGATATCGAACGCACGCACGTATTGCAGGGCGTTTTCCTTGAAGCCCAGCAAGTGGGCGCGACCGCTCAGGCCGAGCTGCTCGATCTCGGCCGCCAGCGGAGCTTGCAGGCGTCCGGCACCGATGATTGCCAGCTGAGTATTGGGGTATTTGTCTTTCAGCTGGGCGAAAGCCTGCAACAGATAAGTGTGGCCCTTGACCGACACCAGCCGCCCCAGCGCACCGATCAGGCGCACATTCGGGTCGATGCCCAGCAACTCGCGGGCACGCTCGCGGCTGTGCTGCAAGCCTTCGGCCTGTTCGATGTCGATGGCGTTGGTGATCGCGTAGGTATTCTGGTCGGTAAAACCGCAATCGCAGTCCAGCAGGTACTGTTTGACCGCCGGCGACACGCCGACGAAACGCCAGTGCCGGTCGATCAGGCGTTGAGTCTGACGACGGCGATAAAAGCGGTCGTACTCGCCGAAACCGTGGGAAATGCCGATGCACAACGGCACTTTCAACCAGCGGTTGAGGGTCAGCATCATGTTCACCGGTTTGAAGCGATTGCAGATCACCACATCGAACTTTTCCCGCCGGCAGAACTTGTACAGCTGCCACATCGCCCGCAGGCGCATGCCCTTGAGGGACTTGTCGGAAAACTCGAAATACACCGAACGGTCGGCCCGGCTGACGGCCTCACCCGGCCCGGGTTTGCCGCGCAGGAATGCCGCCGTCACCTCATAACGGTCCGTCGGCAGGGCCTTGACGATCTGTTCGGCGAGGTCGGCGAAATCATGGGATTTGACGTTGTAGTCGGGCTGCAGCTGCAGCACCTTTGCGCGTTGACTCATGACTCTCCCCGGTGCGATCCCGTCGCGCCTGTTTCGCTTTGCTTCAGCACCCAGAACAACTCCTGGCGCCTGACCGCTTTGCGGAAAAATTCGTTCTCGCCATAGACCGACGGCGCCCGACCAGCCAGCAGTCGCTGAAACAACCGACGCAGGCGCCGCTTGAACGGCGCCGGCGGTTGCAGGTCATGCATCATGCCCAGTGCCATGGCCTTGTCCCGTTGCAACTCGACCGACAGCGGCAGGCACAGCGGCTGCATCGCCAGAGTCGCATCGAACGTCGGCGGCAAGGCGATACCCTGCCCGCTGTCGCCCATCGGCCAGCGATCGTTGTCGTGCAAATGGTTGGCGTAGCCAAGCAGGGTCGGTTGCCAGTCCAGGCCGCGCAAGGCTTCCAGCACGGCTTCCTGGGCACAGATATGGTCGGGATGCGGATCCAGCGTCGGATGCGGCAACACGATCACATCCGGACGGGCACGTGACAGGACGTCACGCAGATCGGCCAGCAAATTGTTCCAGGTCGGCGCGCCGTCGGCATCGCCGGGCAAGGCAAACGGATTCAGCTGACGAAAAATCCGCGTGTCGCTCAGATCGGCTTCCCGCGAGCCCACCGGTTGATTCGGCGCAGCCTGCATCGCCGCCAGTTGCAGGCAGAAGTAGCCGAGTTGTACGCAATGCTCTTGCGGCACGCCGGCCCAGCGCGGCACGGCGAGGCTGTCCCAGGCCCGCAAGCGGCCCTTGAGTCGCGACGCCTCGACCTTGCTCAGGCCCATTTGCTGATAGTGTTCGGCTTCGATCTCGCCGGCGGTCAGGGTCACGATCCAGGTCTCGTCGGCCTGACTGTACAGACCGTAGGCGGCCAGCTCGGCATCGTCGGCGTGGGGCGCAATCACCATCACCCGCTGGCGACGGTAGTCCGGTTGCTCCAGCGCCCACAGCACCGGCTCGCCGGACACCCGGCAAAAGCGCCCGCGCAGACGCAACTGGCCTTGCGACAAGGTTTGCGCCTGACCACTGAGGTTCAGATAACGCAGGCCGTTGACGCCTCGTTCGAAGGTCTGGGCATCCGGGTTCGATCCACCCGCCAGCTCGACGCGCGGATCAAAGAAGCGTCCCAGCCAGGTGCTTTTCACCCGCACGGCGAGGATCAGCGTGGCGTCGTCCACCAGCATCACGCCCTCGTCGAGGCGCAATTGCTCACCGTGCAAATGCACTTTTGGTTGCGGGGTGAACGGCGGAAAGCTGTATTGGTAATCGTCTTTCGGCGAATAGAACAGGTGGTCGGCGAACCACGCTTCATGGGCAATCCAGCCAATCACCGCCAGCACCAGCGGTAACCACCAGGCCACCAGCACGCCGAGGGCGATCAACACGATCAGTGCAATCAGCAGGCTGATCCGTTTATTGCGCCGGTGACGCTTGAGCAATTGCTGTTTGCGGCTCATGGGCTGACTCATACGGTGAAGACCGGCACAGGATTGCACCAGCGATCCTTGTATTCACGGTCGGCACGACCGAAGGAAAAACGCAGCGGCTTGTTCAGGGCCCGCGCATGCTCCCAGGCACTTTGCGTATTGAGAAAACTCAGGACGCTGCCGGGGCTGAACTCACGGGTTTCGGGGTCGACGCCACCGTTGATGTACTCGACGCTGATCCACTCCGGGGCTTCGACGCGGTACACCAGTTGAATCGCGATCGGCGCATCGTTGAGGAAGATCACCGAACCGATCAGCAACTCGCGCAGCAGCTCGATGACTTCGGCCATGCGTGCCGCGCCAGTGGCCGGAAAACCCCAGCGACGCTGGAACAGGTCGCAATAGATCGCGGCCAGTTCGACACTCGAAAAGTCGCTCACCGGCCGCACCACCCCGCCCGCCTCTTCCAGCAGGCGCAGTTCGCGCCGCTGGTTGTAGCGAAACTTCTTCGAAAGTTCTTCGGGGGGCCGGGCCATGGCCAGTTGTTCGGTCTGCAACTTGAGGCCGCTGAAGCGGTTTTCGTTGAGCGCCGACAGGTAGCGCCCGCGATGACGCAGCGGGGCCTGGGCATCGGCGGCGGCCGGCAGGATCAGTTCGGCGTTGCCGAGATCGAACAGGCCTTTCTTGCCGTTGCGCTTGAGCACGTCCTTGGACAAGGCCAGGTCGCGCCCCCAGGTCGGGATCGCCGCTTTGACTTCGCCCTGCTGTTCCCAGGCCAGATAACGCACCGGGATGCCGGCCAGGTCCGCCAGACGTTCGACAACCATGGGATGAGTCGCGACGCTGCCACCAAAACGCTGCCAGGCCTGTGCATAAGTTGAGGCGTCAACGGGCGACCAGCCACGTTCGCGCCAGCCTTGAAATCGGTTGAGCATCAGCCCCTCGGTGCCAGATCGGTAACTTGCGGCAAATGCCAGAAGGTGTCGCGCACGGCGCGGTCGGAGAAGCGCTCGCGCAGGCGGTCGAACATCATCTCGGCGCATTGACGACGCTGCTGCTCGTCCATGCCGGCCAGATGTTTCAGGCCCTGGGCCAGATGCTCGGCATCGCCCAGCGGGAACAGAATGCCCACGCCTTCGACCACTTCCTTCGCCCCGCCACACGCCGTGGCCAGCAGCGGCACGCCGGCGGCCATGGCCTCCAGCAGCACCATGCCGAACGGTTCGTGGTCGGAGCTCAGGGCAAACACATCGAATGCGCGGAAGTAATTGCGTGCGTCCAGCACCTGACCGAGAAACAGCACGCGATCACCGACACCCAGTTCGCGTGCCAGCGCCTTTAGATCATCTTCAAGACGACCCTTGCCGAGAATCACCAGTTGGCTGTTGGCCGGCAGACCGGGCAGCGCGGCGGCAAAACCGTGCAGCAGCGTGGCCTGATCCTTGTCCGGGTGCAGGCGACCGACGTTGCCGACAATGAACGCATCCGCTGCAAGACCCAGGGTCTCGCGGGCTTCACGGGCGGACACCTGACTCATCTGCAACGCCGAAACATCGATGCGGTTGTAGAGGGTCTGGATACGCGTCGCCGGCCATTTCGGCAGGCAGCGGCGCATGTCGTCGCGCACCGCGTCGGACACGCCGAGCAGGCTCAGGCGCTTGCGGAAAATGTGCGCAAAGAGTTTGCGCGAGCCGCGTTTGTAGTCACCAAACGCGTGGTGCACGCCGATCACCGGCAGCGAAGTGCCGAGCAAGGCGATGTAGATCGGCTTGAAGCGATGGGCGATGCAGAAACTGAAATTGCGTGAAGCGGCGATCTTGTGCAGATCGCCGATGGCACCCAGCTTCAGGCCACGAATGGCCTTGGAGCTGTATTCCATGAACAACACTTCGTCGGAGGCGCAGGCCGCGGCCACCTCGCTATCGGCCGCCCCGGTCAGAAAGACCGTGGTGACCCGATAACCGGTGCCCGCGAACAGGCTGGCGTACTGCCGCGCGCAGTCGAGGAACGGCCCGTCATAGCCGTGACAGAACTGCAGCACATGGCGTTCAGCCGAGCGTGTCATAAGCGTTTGCGCCTTCTTTGACCACCAGGATGTCTTCCATGATCAGGTACTGCAGATCGGAGCCGAAGAACATGTTCAGGGCGTCGGTCGGCGAGCAGATCATCGGCTCACCACGGCGGTTGAGCGAGGTGTTCAGGGACACGCCGTTGCCGGTCAGCACCTCCAGTGCCTTCATCATGTCGTAGTAGCGCGGGTTGTATTCGCGCTTGAGCACCTGGGCCCGGGAAGTACCGTCTTCGTGGACGACTTCCGGCACGCGGGTCTTCCACTCTTCCGCCACTTCGAAGGTGAAGGTCATGAACGGCGCCGGGTGATCGATCTTGATCATCTGTGGCGCAACGGTGTCGAGCATCGACGGGCAGAAAGGCCTCCAGCGCTCGCGGAACTTGATCTGGTGGTTGATGCGGTCGGCCACGCCAGCCACGCTCGGGCAACCGATGATCGAACGACCGCCCAGTGCACGCGGACCGAACTCCATGCGGCCCTGGAACCAGGCCACCGGGTTGCCATCGACCATGATCTTGGCGATCTGCTCCGGCATGTTGTCGAGCTTGCGCCAGGTCGGCTTGTTCTCGTGACGGGCGCACGCGGCGATCACGTCTTCGTTGCTGTACGACGGGCCGAGATAGACGTGTTCCATCTTCTCGACCGGCACGCCACGAGCGTTGGACACATAGGCCGCTGCGCCGACGGCGGTGCCGGCATCGCCGGAGGCAGGCTGTACGAACAGTTCCTTGACGTCGTCGCGGGCGATGATTTTCTGGTTGAGCTTGACGTTCAACGCGCAGCCACCGGCGTAGGCCAGTTTGCCGGTTTCCTTGAGCACGTCGCCCAGGTAGTAGTCGATCATCTGCAGCGCGATTTTTTCGAACAGCGCCTGAATGCTGGCGGCGTAGTGGATGTAAGGCTCGTCGGCGATGTCGCCTTCGCGCTTCGGACCCAGCCACTCGATCAGCTTCGGCGAGAAGTAGTAACCCTTGCCCTTCTCTTTGTAGCGACGCAGGCCGATCACGTTGGCGTAGTCGGTGTTGATCACCAGCTCGCCGTTCTCGAACGAGGCCAGGCGCGAGAAATCGTATTTGCTGGCGTCGCCGTACGGCGCCATGCCCATGACCTTGAACTCACCGTCCAGCATGTCGAAACCGAGGAACTCGGTGATCGCGCCGTACAGGCCGCCAAGGGAGTCCGGATCGAAGAATTCCTTGATCTTGTGGATCTTGCCGTTTTCGCCATAACCGAAGAAGGTCGTGGCGTACTCACCCTTGCCGTCGATGCCGAGGATCGCGGTTTTCTCTTTGAAACCCGAGCAGTGGTAGGCGCTGGAGGCGTGGGCCAGGTGGTGTTCAACCGGCTCGATCTTGATTTTCTTCGGATCGAAGCCCAGTTGCTCCAGGCACCAGACGATCTTGTTGCGATAGCGCTTGTAGCGACGGTTGCCCATCAGGATCGCGTCGAGCGCGCGGTCCGGGGCGTACCAGTAACGCTTGGCGTACTGCCAGCGGGCCTTGCCGAAAATGCTGATCGGGGCGAACGGAATCGCCACCACGTCAACGTCGGACGGCTTGATGCCAGCCTGCTCCAGGCAGAACTTCGCCGATTCGTAGGGCATGCGGTTCTTTGCATGTTTATCGCGTACGAAGCGCTCTTCCTCAGCCGCCGCGACCAGCTTGCCGTCGATGTACAGGGCTGCTGAAGGATCATGGCTAAGGGCGCCGGACAGGCCAAGAATCGTCAATGCCACAGGGGTCTAGCCTCTTTAGTCTGCATTCAGGCGCGATGCGCCTTGAAAAATGATGTGCCCTCGCACCGGGCGAGAGACAGCTAAAGGGCGGGATTATAGCTTAAAAGCGCCGACAAACCTCTAGCGGAACTGGCCGGCCAACGCGTTGACACCTTGGGAGCATCGCCATAGACTCCAGCACAAATGGACTGGGAGATCCCGGTCGGCGCTAATGCCTCGGTGAGATCATCGGGGCTTTTCGCTTTCTGGGGATGGGAAAAGCTTCAAACCCCAATTCTCGAAACCCTCTCCAACCTTGCTCCGCCCTCCGCTGCAATAGAACTTGCGCTTGAGCACGTCAAAAGCACGATTTTCCTGACCCGCCCTCAACACGCTCATGCCAATGGGTCTCGCAACGAGATCGGCTAGCTGCAGGCCGGTAGAGTTCACCTGCTTGGTTGCAAAAACGATGTCAAACGGCAGTTGAATGCCCCATCGATTCGCCCCGCTACACATCCTGCGAAACTCCAATTCAAGCTCGTTATCCTCTCGCTTTCCTCGGCGCTCGAAAATCACGTGCGTCAGTGCCCCCTGCTGATTCTTCTCCTGCAAAAACTCGTAGAGCGTTTCCAGACAAAAGCCGAGAGCGAGGTGATAAGGATTATGTCCCGTGCCATGTTTCTCGCGAAGAGAGAGCTTGTCTACCACGCAACTGATCAGAACGAAGTTGCTGGCTTCAATGATGCACGTCAGCTCCTCAAGAAAAGCGTTCTTGTGCTCTCTGGACATGAAGAGGCCAGGCAGGACGAGGAAAAATGCGTCGCTGGTGAAAGCCGTTTTGATGGCCAAGGTTTGCCCTCCGGGAACGTCGGGGCAAACTAGCATCGGGACTTTGCGGGGGGCAGTTCATGGGTTCCGGGAAGGCCGTAGGACAAGTCACCAGGACCTGTCTCCACATGCCTTACCCGATTTTTATTGCAGAAACGTCTTACCGGCTTGCGAAAGAAATCACGCAGCGTCCGATGCATCCTTCGGCAAACGCTGATCAATCACCCGATACAGCGCACTGCTCTCGGGCCAGTTGCGCATGAAGCGCGCGCGATCCCGGGCATAGGCCGGAGCAAAGCTGCCCGCCGAGCCGTGCTGACACATCGAATCCAGGTCGATCAACGCCCAGCGATCCTCATGCCAGAACAGGTTGTGGCCCTTGAAGTCGCCATGACTGATGCGCTCGGCAATCAACCGCGCAAACAGCTGATCCAGCGCCTGCAACTCGGCTTCCGGCGCTTCACCGCTTTCAACATACGGCGCAAAACGCTCGATGATGTCCGGCCCGGCAAGGTATTCGGTGATCAGGTACGCCTTGCTGCGCAGCCAGAAAAACCGGGTTTCCAGCACCGCCAGCGGTTTGGGCGTGGCAATACCGAGAAACGCCAGGCGATTGCCTTCGCGCCAGGAGTGCCAGGCACGGCTAGGGCGCCAGAAGCGCTTGAGCCAGTGGGCAAAATTCTTGATGTTGTAGCGCTTGATCACCAGCGGACGCCCGGCGACATCGACCTTGCCGACGCTGGCAGCGCCGCCGGTCTTGTACAAATGGCCCTGATCGAGCAAGGCATCGGCCTGCTCCAGCACCGGCAGCATCGCGGGTTCTTCCTCACGACGGATCGAGCGCAGACCGAAGGCCCCGCGCCGCACGCTGAAGAGCGTGCATTCGCGACCGACCTTGATCAGAAAATCTTTAAGCCGCCAGGCGCGCACCTTGTCGATCTGCTTCTGCAAGGCTTCCAGCGGCAGTGCGTGCTCGCTGTTGCTCAACAGGTAATAAACGAGCAATTCTTCGGTGAAAGGCTCCAGCGACTTGGGCAACTGGGCGAAAAACACACCGAGGTTTTCCAGCACTTTCTGTCGGGACAACGGCTGGCCGGCAGTTTCCACACAGATGCCGGCGCCATCGATCAGATACAGCTGACCGCCGTGGCGCAGCAGGTTGTCCAGATGCAGGTCTTCCTGCCACAGGCCTTTGCCGTGCAACTGACCGATGGCGCCGAGCGCTTCGGCCAGCACTGCCGATTGTTCATCCGCCAGCACCGGCAAGGATTCGACCTTGTTCCAGGCATCACCCAGGCTTTCGGCGCCTTCGAGGAATTCGAACAGCAGCCAGCCACCCTCGCCGTCCTTCAGGCCGTCAGCCAGCAGCAACGGCGTGGTCATGCCCTGGGCGGCGAGCAGTTTCACCCCTTCCAGTTCACGCTGAAAATGTCGTGCAGCCTTGCTGCCGACCAGCAACTTGGCCAGCACCGGGCGACCGCGCCACACGCCGGCACCGACATAACGCTGCCCCGGCAACACCCGCAACAAACTGAGCAATTGCAGATCGGCCGGCCCCGCCGCATCGGCCAGCGAAACCGTCAGCGGCAGGCCCGGCGTGCGTCCGGCGTTCTTCAGGTCGGACAGCTGCATCAGCGGGTCTCCTTGCGACTGCGCCGCGCGGTCAGCCGCGTGACCCAGCTGTCGACCAGCGAACTGTCGACCGACTGATCGAGATACGCCGCCAGGAACTCGCGCAACTGGGCATCAGTCCACTCCGGCGCCCGGCGCAGCAGCGGCTCCAGGTCCTTGACCCGATCCCGCTGACCGAACAGCAAAGGCCGGGTCTTTTCCAGGTCGATCAACTGCGCCTGATAAGCAGCGCCATCAGCACGCAGGAAAATATGCTTCGGATAGAAGCAGCCATGTACCTGACGTACACCGTGCAGAAGCCGCGCCAGTTGACCGCAGGCCTTGAGAATCGCCGACTGTTGCGATGCATCAAGGTCGGACCAGCGCTGCAACAGCGAATCCAGATCATCCCAACCGTCGAGGGCGCGGGTCAGCAGGATCGCGCGCACTTCGCCATTGACCTTGCGCTGACCGAAAAACGCCGCTTGCAGCGCCGGAATGCCGAGCTGGTTGTAGCGGCTGATGTTGCGAAATTCCCGGGCGAACGTCGGCTCGCCGAACGGCGCATGCAAGGTGCGGGTCAGGTAGTTGCTCTGACGCTTGAGGTAATAGCCGTGGCCTTCGAGTTCGAGGCGAAACACACTGCTCCAGCCGCCACCGTCGGTGTTCGGCTCATCCACCGCTTCGAGCTGCTTGGCCCACAGCGCGTCGAACGTGCCGAGACCGTGGCGATCCAGCAGCGCACGGTCTTCAGCGGCGAGAAAATCAGTCATTCGCGTCCCTCGAAAAATCTCACCACATGACGAATCCGTTTTTTGTCGGCGGCATTGAGCCGGTCACGCTGGCGGTATTGCAGGTAGAAGCGCAGACGTTGGGTGTTCGACAGGTGATATTTGGCAACCTTGTCGAGACAGGCCAGGTCCTTGGTGATCCGGTACTTGAGCCAGAAACCGCGCCAGAAATCGCCGTTCGGGCAATCGATGAGAAACAGCTGCGCCTGATCGTCGATCAGCAGGTTGCGCCATTTCAGATCGTTATGGGTAAAGCGGTGATCGTGCATCGTCCGGGTATAGACGGCCAGTTGCCGACTGATGGCGTCGACCCAGCTGTGATTGCGCAGCTTGGGATCGTTGCGTTCGGCCAGTGCCGAGAGGTCCTCGGTGCGCGGCAGCTCACGGGTAATCATCGCCCCGCGATCGTAGGCCATGCCGTTGCGCTCCAGGCCCCAGGCCACCACTTCGGCAGTGGGAATGCCCCACTTGGCGAAACGCTTGAGGTTCTGCCACTCCATCTTCACCCGCGGCTTGCCGAGGTAACGGCGCAAGCCCTTGCCGGCGCCGGAATAGCGTTTGACGTAATAGTTGACGCCGTTGCGCTGCACACGAATGACTTCGGACAGCGGATCGCGGGTCAGGCGCTCGCCTTCCAGCGCGAATACCGCTTCAAGACTGCCAAAATCCGCTGCGAGGTCGCTGTATCCGGGTTCAAGATTCCAACCCGCCATCAGAGCGCATCCCCGTAACGCTGTTTTCGCGCGTAGAGCTTGTTGGCCTTGCCTTCGAGCCAGCTCAGCAACGACGCCTCTTCAGCCAGGATCTGGCGCAGCGGTTTCTGGAAGTAGCCCTTGAGGAAGCGCAGCTTGTCGCGACGGGTCAGACCGATATCCAGCGCGGAAAAGTACAGCGCCGCCAGGTCCTTGTCGCGCCAGCGCCGGGTGATCGCCGGGCGGGTCTGGGCACGGTGCAGGTCGATCACCGAGAGTTTGAAATCTTCCGGGGTCACCGGTTTGTCGGTGTGCAGCAGGAAGTGGCAGATGTAGCAGTCGCGGTGGTTGACCCCGGCGCGGTGCATCATGCCGGTCATGCGTGCGACTTCGGCGATCAGCGCCCGCTTGAGCTTCGGCTGCGGCGGCTGTTTGACCCAGTCGATGCTGAAGTCTTCGAGGCTGATGGTCGGCGCCAGCTCTTCAGTAACGATGAACGAATGCTGATCCGCCGGGTTGCTGCCCTTCTCGCCGTAGGCAACGGCGGTCATGGTCGGCACGCCAACTTCCTGCAGACGCTGGATAGCCTTCCACTCCTGACCCGCGCCGAGCACCGGCAGCTTGGCGGTCAGCAGGTTCTTGAAAATCTCGCCCCAGCCGATGCCACGGTGGATCTTGACGAAAAATCCGTTGCCGTCGACTTCCGTGCGCAACGTCCTGCGGGCTTCCAGCTCGCGGTACACCTCGCCCTGCAAGCCCTCGACTTCCGCGAACGCATCGCGGCCGGCCCAGAGGCTCTTGAACGGTTCAGCCAGCATCAACTTCATTTATGCGTGCTCCGCCAGAATCACATCGGCCGCGTGCTGCGGCATGCTGTAAAGGTCGGCCGTCTCGGCGAAGGCCAGACCGTTGCGGCTCCAGGCCGCCCGTGCAGCGTCGTCGTTCAACATGTCGGTCAGGTATTGCGTCAGTTGCGCCTGATCGAACGGTTCGTCCAGCACTCGCCCGGCGTCGGCCTCGGCAATGTAATGGGCGTAACCGCAGACCGCGCTGACCAGCACCGGCAACCCGGCAACCAGCGCTTCAAGCAGCACCGTACCGGTGTTTTCGTTGTACGCCGGGTGGATCAACAGATCGGCGCCGAGCAGGAAGCGCGGGATATCGCTGCGCCCCTTGAGGAACGTCACGTTGTCGCCCAGACCCAAAGTTGCACTCTGCATCTGGAACAATTTGGGGTCATCCTGGCCAATTACAAACAGCCGGGTACGTTTCTTCAGTTCGACGGGCAATGCGGCCAGGGCTTTCAGGCTGCGATCGACGCCCTTGGTCTTGAACCCGGAGCCGATCTGCACCAGCAGCAGTTCGTCGTCCCTGAGGTTGAATTCAGCGCGGAAACCGGCGCGAATTTCGTCGGCATTTTTCGGGCGGCGACGATCCTGGGCGATGCCCGGCGGCAGCAGATGGAAGCGCTCCAGCGGCGTGTCGTAATGCTTGATGAACAGCGGCTGCTGCACTTCGGAAATCATCAACACTTCGGTCTTCGCGTCTTTGGCGAACACCGCGCGCTCGTATTCGGCGAAGTGGCGGTAGCGACCCCAGCGGCGATACAGCGAATGGCGCAGGTTCTGCGCCTTGTCTTCGAAGCAGCCGTCGGCGGCGTAGTAGACGTCCAGCCCCGGCATCTTGTTGAAGCCGATCAGGCGGTCCACCGGGCGCTTGGCCAAGTCAGCCTCCATCCACGCACTGAGCTTTTCGTTGCGGCGGTGATTGAAGAACGCCTTGACCGGCGCTACCAGCACTTCGAAACCGGGCGGCACGTCGCCTTCCCAGATCAGGGTGTAGACGCGGATCTGGTGGCCACGTTTCTGGCATTCGAGGGCGATGCGCATGAAGTCGCGCTGCAAGCCACCGAACGGGAAATACTTGTAAAGGACAAATGCCAATTGCATCAACGCAGCTCCTCAGCCATCAACAACGTGCTCAGTCGGCTGGCGACACGCTCGGGATTCAGACGCGTGAAGCACAGAGGCAACTCGCGTTTCAGGTCAAACTGACGGGCATCCTGCGCGGTCGGTTGATACGTACATTTCTTTTGCAGGCACGGCGCACACGGGAAGTCGCTGCCGAGGTGAATCTGCAGCTTGCCGTAGGCGCCGGTCAGGCCCGGATTGGTCGGGCCGAACAGCGAAATTGTCGGCACGTCCAGTGCCGCAGCGAGATGGCCCAGACCGGTGTCCACCGCGACGCAGGCCTGGGCGCCGGCCAGCACCTTGCCGACCCCGGCCAGGTTCAGCTTCGGCAGCACTTCGGCATGCTTGAAACCGGCGGCAATACGTTCGGCCCGGGCCTTCTCCAGCGGGTTGCCCCACGGCAACTTGATCCCGACGCCGAGATAGCCGACCCGTTCGGTCAGCTCACGCCAATAGCTTTCCGGCCAGTGTTTAGTGTCCCAGGTGGTGCCATGCAGGAACACCACGTAGGCATTCTTGCGCGGCAGTTCTACCAGACGCTCGACGTTGAGGCCGTAATCGCCCAGGCCTTTGGGCAAGTCGTAACCCAAAGCGATAGCGAACAACTGGCGCACACGCTCGACAGCGTGCTGACCACGGGCCACCGCCAGTTTGCGATCATAAAAACGTGCGGCGATCGGCTCCCGGGCCGAGCCCTTGTCGAGGCCGGCCACCGGCGCTTTGACGTAGCGGGTCAGCCAGGCGCTTTTCAGCAGGCCTTGAGCGTCGATCACCAGGTCATATTTGTTCGCCCGAACGGATTGCTTGAAGCGCTTCCACTCGCCGCTGGTGATGGTTTTCCAGAGGTTCTTGCGCCAGCGGCGGATCGCCACCGGAATCACCTTGCCCACGGCCGGGTGCCAGGTCGGGATTTCGGCAAAGCCTTCTTCCACCACCCAGTCGAACTTGATCCCGGGAATCGCCCGGGCAGCGTCGGTCAACGCCGGCAACGCGTGAATCACGTCGCCCAGCGATGAAGTCTTGATCAGCAATACCCGCAACTTAATGAACCTCGACCACGGAGCCCTGCAAACGCTGCAAGGCATCGTTGACCGCGTCCGGCATCAGCTGGCGCAGGCAGTTGTAATGGCCGAAACGGCAGGTGCGGTCAAAGCACGGGCTGCAATCGAGGCCCAGGCGAACGATTTCCACATGTTCGGCCAACGGCGGGGTGAAACCCGGCGAAGTCGAACCGTAGACCGCCACCAACGGACGGTTCAGCGCCGCTGCGACGTGCATCAGGCCGGAATCGTTGGAGACCACAGAATCAGCGCAGGACATCAGGTCGATGGCCTCGGCCAGCGAAGTGCCGCCGCTGAGGTTCACGGACTCTTCGCGCAGGCCCGGAATCAGCCGCGCTCGAATGTCTTCGCCCACAGCGTGATCGTTCTTCGAGCCGAACAGCCAGACCTGCCAGCCTTCGCGAATCCGCGCCTCGGCGACCTTGGCGTAATGCTCGGACGGCCAGCGCTTGGCTTCACCGAATTCGGCACCGGGGCACAGCACCAGCACCGGGCGATCGAGGGTCAGACCGAACTTGGCCAGCGCCGCCTCGCGGGTCACCGGGTCGATCTGCAGGCTCGGGCGCGGATACGGTTTCGGCAGTTCGGCGTTCGGCTCATAGGCCAGCGCCATGAAACGCTCGATCATCAGCGGATAACGTTCTTTATCCAGCGTGCGCACGTCATTGAGCAGGCCGTAGCGGAATTCGCCACGCCAGCCGGTGCGTTTCGGGATGCCGGCGAAGAACGGCACCAGCGCGGATTTGAGCGAGTTCGGCAGCAGGATCGCCTGATCGTACTGGCCGGCCAGCGATTTGCCGATCCGCCGGCGGGTCGCCAGCTCCAGCGCGCCGTGGCCGAGCGGGAAGGTCAAGGCCTTGCGCACTTCGGGCATGCGCTCGAGGATCGGCCGGCTCCACTCGGGGGCCAGCACGTCGATTTCGCACTGCGGGTGGCGCTGCTTGAGACACTGAAACAGTGTCTGCGCCATCACCATGTCACCGACCCAACTGGGCCCAACGATCAGAATATTCATGTGGTTTCCATAAACGAACCGGGGAGGCCTTACGCCTCCCCGTCTCGAGAATCAGCTTAGCCCCAGCTCTCGCCAGATCCGCATCACCTGCCGCCGTTCGTCCGCGAACTGGTCGCCCGGTATCACGCCGGCGTCCTTCTGCAAGGCCTGCCGGTGGGCGGCGGAACGATAGGCCTTGTAGGCCTCGCGCAGCAGGCTGGCGTCTTCGACGGGCATCAGCCCTTCGTGTTCCAGCTCTTCCAGAATGCGGATATTGTCCGTCCAGCGCAGCAGCGGCGGGTGGCTTTGCGACCACGCCAGGGCCGCGTATTGCACCATAAATTCAATATCGACGATACCTCCGGCGTCCTGCTTGAGGTCGAACGGCGCCGTGGCGTCGAAGGCATTCGCCCCGGTACCGGCAGCGGTGCTCTTGCTCCCGAGGTTGTCGCGCATCTTCGCGCGCATCTCGCTCACTTCCTGTTGCAACTTCGCCAGATCCCGCGCCTTGCCCAATACTTGGGCCCGTACTTTCTCGAATGCCTGGCCGACATCCTGACTGCCCACCAGCACCCGCGCCCGCACCAACGCCTGATGTTCCCATGTCCAGGCTTCATTTTCTTGATAGCGGGCAAATGCCCCCAGCGAACTGACCAACAGCCCCGACGCACCGGACGGTCGCAGACGCATGTCCACTTCATACAGCTGGCCGGAGTTGGTCTGCGCCGTCAGCAGGTGAATGATCCGCTGGCCGAGTCGGGTAAAGAACTGCGCACCATCAATCGGTTTCGCCCCGTCGGTTTCCGCCTGCGGATCACCGTCGTGGATAAACACCAGGTCCAGGTCCGAACCATGCCCCAACTCGATCCCGCCGACTTTCCCATAACCGACAATGATGAAGCCGGGATCGCACAACGTGCCGTCGGTGCGCAGCGGCGTACCATACTTGGCCACGGTCTGACGCCAGGCCAGGGCCAGCACTTGCTCGAGAATCGCTTCGGCGAGCCAGGTCAGGTAATCGCTGACTTTCATCAACGGCAAGCTGCCGGCGATTTCCGAGGCGGCGACGCGCAAGCGGTGCGCCAGTTTGAAATGGCGCAGGGCTTCCATCTGTTGTTCGAGGTCGTCTTCCGGGATCCGGGTCAGGCGCTCGCGCAGTTCGGCAGCCAGTTCCGGCGCCAGCGGCGGCTTGAACAGCCGGCCTTCGTTGAGCAATTCGTCGAGCAGCAACGGGAAACGGGTGATCTGCTCGGCGATCCACGGGCTCGCGGCGCACAGAGTCAACAAGCGACGCAGCGCGCCCGGGTTTTCCGTCAGCAAGACTAAATAAGCCGAACGCCGGGCCACCGCTTCGACCAGCGGCAGCACTCGTTCTAGCACCAAGTCCGGGTTGTCATGCTCCACCGCCTGAGCGAGCAGGCGCGGAATAAAGGCGTCGAGGCGTTCGCGCCCCAAACGCTGCATCGCCCGCAGTTGCGGACTGCTGCGAAGAGCGGCCAGCGCCTTCAAGGCTTTGGTGGCATCGGCGAAACCGCCCTCTTCCAGTTGGCGGCAGGCGGCTTCTTCGTCCTGCGCCTCTTCCCACAGCGGCAGCCATTCGCCGCCGACCACCACTTCGCAATCGGCGCCCTCTTCTTCATCGGGGTCAGCGATCACTTGCGCAAAGTGCCAGGCCACCCGGCCACGCCAGAACATCAGCTTTTCATGGAAGGCGTCCCAGTCGGCGAAACCCAGCATGAAGGCGATGCGCGCCTGATCCTGTGCAGTGTCCGGCAGCATCTGGGTCTGGCGGTCGGCAATCGCCTGGATCGCATGTTCGGTGTAGCGCAGGAATTCGTAACCTTCACGCAGCTCGCTGATCACCGCTGGCGGCAGGTAACCCTGCCCTTCCAGCGTGCCCAGCACCTTTAATAGAGGACGTTGCTGCAGGCTCAGGTCGCGACCGCCGTGGATCAATTGGAAGGCCTGAGCGATGAACTCGACTTCACGGATGCCGCCGGAGCCCAGCTTGATATTGTCGGCCATGCCCTTGCGCCGGACTTCCTGCTGGATCAGTTGCTTCATGGTGCGCAGCGCTTCGATCGCCGAGAAGTCCAGATAGCGCCGGTAAACGAACGGTCGCAGCATGTCGAGCAACTGCGCGCCCGCCACCTGATCGCCCGCGACGACCCGTGCCTTGATCATCGCGTAGCGTTCCCAGTCGCGGCCCTGATCCTGGTAATACTGCTCCAGCGCATTGAAGCTCAGCACCAGCGCGCCGGACGAGCCGTACGGGCGCAGGCGCATGTCGACGCGGAACACGAAGCCGTCGACGGTCATCGGGTCGAGGGCCTTTATCAGGCGTTGGCCGAGGCGGATGAAAAACTCCTGGTTATCCAGCGCGCGTTTCACGCCGACGGTTTCGCCGCCCTCGGGGTAGGCGAAGATCAGGTCGATGTCCGAAGACAGGTTCAGCTCAACTGCGCCGAGCTTGCCCATGCCAAGGATGACCATTTGCTGCGGTTCGCCGCTGCGCCGGCCGGTGGGCGTGCCGAATTGCTGGCAATGGCGGCTGTACAGCCATTGATAGGCCTGGTCGATGCTGGCGTCGGCCATGTCGGAAAGGTCGCGACAGGTCTGCACCAGATCGGCCTGACGAGTCAGGTCGCGCCAGATGATCCGCACCTGATGCCGGGCACGCTGGCGACGCAGGACGCGGCCCAGCTCGTCTTCTGTTTGTGCAGTGTTCACTGCGGCGGCGATCTGCCCGCACAGCTCGCCGGGGGCGAACGGCCGGTCGAGTTCGCCGGACTGCACCAGCGACAGCAACATCAAAGGGTCACGAACACTCTGTTCAATCACGAAATCGCTGGCGCCAGTGACGCGGGCGAACTGCGCCCAGCGCTCCGGAGTCCAGGTGGAGAAGCCGTGATCGCCTTCGGCCAATCCGGCGACGGCCGTACGGAACGACTGCTCGGATCGGCTGACCAACGGCAGGAGAATGGCGGGCAGTTCGGCAAGCGCGGGCAGGGTCATGGTCTATCCTTGATCGGCGTGTAAATGGCCGCTTGTAGTGATGATTGAAAAACCGCTACGCGAAGGACTGTCGAACAAAAGTGAGAAATAGCTGAAATTTCTTTTTCTTTGGCAGCCAGCATCAAACTTTCACCTTTTTCGGATGGCTAAAGACCAACCTTAACGATTATTCTCACAACGCAGTCGGAGGCCACAAGCCTTTCATCTGTAGTTTTACTACTCGTCTATACATTCGAAAGGCTGAAATGCCGGATGATTTGTAGTAAAACTACACGCCGCCGGAACAACCTGTCGGCAATCCAAGAATTTTAAATCGTCTGCCCACAAGGCCAGTCGCAAACTCAGGCAACCGATTCTGGAAGCCTTTCCGCCCTGGAGCAAGCCATGCAAGACCTCGATCCCGTCGAAACCCAGGAATGGCTGGACGCCCTGGAATCGGTTCTCGACAAAGAAGGCGAAGACCGTGCTCACTATCTGATGACCCGTATGGGCGAACTCGCGACCCGCAGCGGCTCGCAACTGCCTTACGCCATCACCACGCCTTACCGCAACACCATCCCGGTTACCCACGAAGCACGCATGCCTGGCGACCTGTTCATGGAACGCCGCATTCGCTCGCTGGTACGCTGGAACGCGATGGCCATGGTAATGCGTACGAACCTGAAAGATTCTGACCTGGGCGGTCACATCTCCAGCTTCGCCTCCAGCGCGACCCTGTACGACATCGGCTTCAACTACTTCTTCCAGGCCCCGACCGACGAACACGGCGGCGACCTGATCTACTTCCAGGGTCACACCTCGCCAGGCGTCTACGCCCGTGCGTTCATGGAAGGCCGCATTTCCGAAGACCAGATGAACAACTTCCGCCAGGAAGTCGACGGTCAGGGCCTGTCGTCCTACCCGCACCCTTGGCTGATGCCTGACTTCTGGCAGTTCCCGACCGTATCCATGGGTCTGGGCCCGATCCAGGCGATCTACCAGGCGCGCTTCATGAAGTACCTGGAACACCGCGGTTTCATTCAGCCGGGCAAACAGAAAGTCTGGTGCTTCCTGGGCGACGGCGAGTGCGACGAGCCGGAATCCCTGGGCGCGATCTCCCTGGCCGGCCGCGAGAAGCTGGACAACCTGATCTTCGTCATCAACTGCAACCTGCAGCGCCTCGACGGCCCGGTTCGCGGCAACGGCAAGATCATCCAGGAACTCGAAGGCGTGTTCCGCGGTGCTCAGTGGAACGTGACCAAAGTCATCTGGGGCCGCTTCTGGGACCCACTGCTGGCCAAGGACGTCGACGGCATCCTGCAACGTCGCATGGACGAAGTCATCGACGGCGAGTACCAGAACTACAAGGCCAAAGACGGCGCGTTCGTGCGTGAACACTTCTTCAACACGCCAGAACTCAAGGCGATGGTTGCAGACCTGTCCGACGACGAGATCTGGAAGCTCAACCGTGGCGGCCACGACCCGTACAAGGTCTACGCGGCGTACCACGAAGCGGTCAACCACAAAGAACAGCCGACCGTCATCCTGGCCAAGACCATCAAGGGTTACGGTACCGGTGCGGGCGAAGCGAAGAACACCGCGCACAACACCAAGAAAGTCGACGTCGACAGCCTGAAGCTGTTCCGCGACCGCTTCGACATCCCGGTGAAAGACGAAGAGCTGGAAAACCTGCCGTTCTTCAAGCCTGAGCCAAACAGCGCCGAAGCCCGTTACCTGGCCGAGCGCCGCGCCGCACTGGGCGGCTTCGTGCCTCAGCGTCGCGCACAGAGCTTCAGCGTACCGACTCCGGATCTGGAAACCCTCAAGGCGATCCTCGACGGTTCCGGCGACCGTGAAATTTCCACCACCATGGCCTTCGTGCGGATCCTCGCGCAACTGGTCAAGGACAAGGAAATCGGCCCGCGCATCGTTCCGATCATCCCGGACGAAGCCCGTACCTTCGGTATGGAAGGCATGTTCCGTCAGCTGGGCATCTACTCGTCCGTCGGCCAGCTCTACGAGCCAGTCGATAAAGACCAGGTGATGTTCTACAAGGAAGACCAGAAAGGTCAGATCCTTGAAGAAGGCATCAACGAAGCAGGCGCCATGAGCTCCTTCATCGCCGCCGGTACTTCGTACTCCAGCCACAACCAGCCAATGCTGCCGTTCTACATCTTCTACTCGATGTTCGGCTTCCAGCGTATCGGCGACCTGGCCTGGGCTGCCGGCGACAGCCGTACCCGTGGCTTCCTGATCGGCGGCACCGCCGGCCGTACCACCCTGAACGGTGAAGGCCTGCAGCACGAAGACGGTCACAGCCACCTGCTGGCTGCCACCATCCCGAACTGCCGCACCTACGATCCGACCTACGGCTACGAGCTGGCGGTGATCATTCAGGACGGCATGAAGAAGATGACCGAAGAGCAACAGGACATCTTCTATTACATCACCGTGATGAACGAGTCGTACCAGCAGCCAGCCATGCCGGCCGGTGCCGAAGAAGGCATCAAGAAAGGCATGTACCTGCTCGAAGAAGACACCCGCGATGCGGCGCACCACGTTCAGCTGATGGGCTCCGGCACCATCCTGCGTGAAGTCCGTGAAGCGGCGAAGATCCTGCGTGAAGAGTTCAACATCGGTGCCGATGTGTGGAGCGTCACCAGCTTCAACGAACTGCGTCGCGACGGCCTGGCCGTAGAGCGCAGCAACCGTCTGAAACCAGGCCAGAAGCCTAAGCGCAGCTACGTCGAAGAGTGCCTGAGCGGCCGTAAGGGTCCGGTCATCGCCTCTACCGACTACATGAAACTGTTCGCCGAGCAGATCCGTCAGTGGGTACCGTCCAAGGAATTCAAAGTCCTGGGCACCGACGGTTTCGGCCGCAGCGACAGCCGCAAGAAACTGCGTCATTTCTTCGAAGTCGACCGTCATTTCGTGGTGTTGGCAGCCCTGGAAGCACTGGCTGACCGTGGCGATATCGAACCTAAAGTCGTGGCCGAGGCCATTACCAAGTTCGGCATCGACCCGGAAAAACGCAACCCACTGGACTGCTGAGGAGAAACTCTGTGAGCGAACTCATTCGCGTACCTGACATCGGCAGCGGTGAAGGTGAAGTAATCGAACTGTTTGTGAAGGTCGGCGACCGTATCGAAGCCGACCAGAGCATCCTGACCCTGGAATCGGACAAGGCCAGCATGGAAGTGCCGGCCCCGAAGGCCGGCGTCATCAAGAGCCTGAAAGTGAAGCTGGGCGACCGCCTGAAAGAAGGCGACGAACTGCTGGAACTGGAAGTCGAGGGCGCCGCGCAAGCGGCCCCTGCTCCGGCTGCTGCGCCTGCCGCCAAGGCTGAAGCTGCACCGGCTGCCGCTCCTGCTGCTGCCGCGCCAGCCGCTGCCCCTGCTGCCGCTTCGGTTCAGCAAGTGCACGTGCCGGACATCGGTTCGTCGGGCAAGGCCCAGATCATCGAAATCCAGGTCAAGGTCGGCGACAAGGTCGAGGCTGATCAGTCGCTGATCACCCTGGAATCCGACAAGGCGAGCATGGAAATCCCGTCGCCTGCCGCTGGCGTGGTCAAGGCCATCAGCGTCAAGTTGAACGACGAAGTCGGTACCGGCGACCTGATCCTGGATCTGGAAGTCGCGGGTGCTGCGGCCCCTGCGGCTGCCGCTCCGGCCCAGGCTGCTGCTCCAGCCGCTGCCGCTGCGCCGGCTCCGGCCGCCGCGCCTGCTGCACCGGTTGCCGACAGCGTTCAGGACATCCACGTTCCGGACATCGGTTCGGCCGGCAAGGCCAAGATCATCGAAGTACTGGTCAAGGCTGGCGACAGCGTTGAAGCCGACCAGTCGCTGATCACCCTGGAATCCGACAAGGCGAGCATGGAAATCCCGTCGCCTGCCGCTGGCGTGGTGGAAAGCATTTCCATCAAGCTGGACGACGAAGTCGGCACCGGCGATCTGATCCTCAAGCTGAAAGTCAAAGGTGCCGCTCCGGCTGCTGCCCCGGCTCCAGCTGCCGCTGCTGCTCCGAGTGCTCCGGCGCCAGCCGCTGCTGCTCCGGCAGCCGCTGCACCTGCTGCTGCCGCTCCGGTTGCCGCTCCAGCCAAGCCTGGCGCAAAAGTTCACGCCGGCCCGGCCGTGCGTCAACTGGCCCGCGAATTCGGCGTCGAGCTGAGCGCTGTCGGCGCCAGCGGTCCGCACGGTCGCATCCTGAAAGAAGACGTGCAGACTTACGTCAAAGCCATGATGCAGAAGGCCAAGGAAGCTCCGGCCGCTGCTGCTGGCGCAACCGGTGGCGCGGGCATCCCGCCGATTCCGGTCGTCGACTTCAGCCGCTTCGGCGAAATCGAAGAAGTGCCGATGACCCGCCTGATGCAGGTCGGCGCCGCCAACCTGCACCGCAGCTGGCTGAACGTGCCGCACGTAACGCAATTCGACTCGGCGGATATCACCGAGCTGGAAGCGTTCCGCAACGCACAGAAAGCCGTTGCAGAGAAGGCCGGCGTCAAGCTGACCATTCTGCCGCTGCTGCTCAAGTCCTGCGCACACCTGCTCAAGGAACTGCCGGACTTCAACAGCTCGCTGGCTCCAAGCGGCAAGGCGATCATCCGCAAGAAATACGTGAACATCGGCTTCGCCGTCGACACCCCGGATGGCCTGCTGGTACCGGTCATCAAGAACGTCGACCAGAAGAGCCTGCTGCAACTGGCCGCCGAGGCCGCTTCCCTGGCTGAAAAGGCCCGGACCAAGAAGCTCTCGTCGGACGAGATGCAAGGCGCCTGCTTCACCATTTCCAGCCTCGGCCACATTGGCGGCACCGGCTTCACGCCGATCGTCAACGCGCCGGAAGTGGCGATCCTCGGTGTTTCCAAGGCAACCATCCAGCCAGTCTGGGACGGCAAAGCCTTCCAGCCGAAACTGATGCTGCCACTGTCGCTGTCCTACGATCACCGTGTGATCAACGGCGCCGCTGCTGCACGCTTCACCAAGCGTCTGGGCGATCTGCTGGCGGACATCCGCACCATCCTGCTGTAAAGCGCTCGGCCCTCCGGCAACGGAGGGCCGACTGCGTTCCACGTTTTCGAGCGCCACACGCTCGTACCTCAACCCCGTCAGTTTGGCGGGGCTTTTTTTTGTCTGAAATAACGCACGCCTGTACTTTTCCCACAACTTGCGCTGACATCAGCCACGAACCTAGTCCACTTCCTGTCGATATTTTTCATCACCGCCCAACTAACCTTGGCCAACAAAAGTTAGCCAATGGATATTCAAACGCTTTCTTCTCAATCAACACTTATTCGAATGGAATCGAACATGCTAAATCCGACTGTCGGCCCCATTATTGGTCACACTACAACTAACCAGACACGCATATTTGTGCGCGGCGACTTTCAGGACAATAGTGCTGTATTTGCCGGCATTCGTTATCGGGTCACCGATTCAAAACAATGGCACTACGGCCGGTTCATCCGGCTGGATAAGCAACGTGACATGTCTGGCGTACTGCTTCTGGACAACTTGAACGCCGATACCGATTACGAATACCAGACAGGCTACTTCAGCCCTATGAGTCCGACCCACACCATCGAAAGTGTCGCGGAGTTGCCGCTGCAATGGCCACGGGAAACTTATCGCCTGCGTACCCGCAGCAGCCAGGCCTTGCAGCCTCGCGCATATATCCTCGGTTCCTGCCGCTACCTGCGCCTGACCGCCGGCATCCCCGTATTGCCGCATCAGGGCGACCGGATCTTCGCCTCGATCAGCCAATTGATAGAAGGCGCACAACCCCCGGTCAGCGCGATCATGATGAGCGGTGACCAGATCTACGCCGATGATTTGAACCTGATTGCACCGGACCGCGAATATAACGAGATCATTGCCAAATATCGTGCAGCTTTCTCTCAGCCCAACATCAGAAGACTAATGTCGGGCACTTCTACTTATATGATTCTCGATGACCATGAAATAGAAGATAACTGGCCAGCAAATGCCGGCACCTCCGATGAGGCACTGTTTCACAATGCAATGGCGGCTTACGAAATCTATCAGGCCAGTCATAGCCCAGCCTGCTCGCTCACAACTAACGGTCAAATAGAGCATTCTTCGTTGAAGCACTATTGGTATCAATTCAGCGATGGCGATATCGAGTGGTTTGTGACCGACAGTCGTACCCGTCGCAACTTGTCCAGTGAGAACCGCCGCATCCTGGATGAAGAACAGGAACAGGCCTTGTGCAAGTGGTTGATCGAAAGCCCCGCGCGGGTCAAATGCGTGGTCACCAGCGTCATGTTCTACCCGGATCGCAAAATGAACGGCGAGGATGCCTGGATGGGCTTCCCCGAACAGCGCCTGCGCCTGCTGGAAACCATCCGCCAGCATCGGATCAGAAACGTGGTGTTCATTTCCGGTGACGTGCATGGCTCGCTGACATCCCGCCTGACCCACAGCGACGATCCTGACTTCGAAGTGCACACCATCGTGTCCTCGCCGTTGAGCAACAGCAAACTGTTGCCCTATGCCACGGCCTCGACGTTCATTCTCGATAAGCCGCTGGCCCGTACCGACGCAGGAGAATACCGGCACACACTGACCAGCGAGGTCGTCAGTCAGGACAACTTTGCCCACATGGTGGTTGAGGCCGGGCACATCCAGGTCAACTACCACGACCGCGATGGCAAGCGCCTGCAAACGATCAACATTCCACTTCGCTAAACCCGGAGGCTTTACCGTTCCAGTTGCCCGATGGCTCTGGAACGGCACTTTCCCGGCGATCACGCATTACTTTCCGCCACCCGCTGGAGAAATGCCCGCCGCAGCCGACATATTCTTATAGCACTTGGCCTTCATGTCTCTTGTCAGTCGGTGCCGCAATGATGCAACCTTGCCGCAGGCAACAGTAAAGAGGGCGAGAGCCCGGCGCGTTCAGCAAATTTCCAAGCGAGTTCCCTTCATGAAGAGCCAACCCGATGCCGCCAGCCGTATGGCGGCCGAGGTAGTGACGCAGTTGCCTGTGCCCTCGCGGCTCGGCATGCTGCGTTTCGAGCGCCTGAATGAAGCCAGTTGGGCGATGCTGTTTCTCGATCCCAACTGCGAACGCCAGTTCGGCCAGCCGGCCGTCGAACTCTGCGCCCTGGTCGGTTCGCCCTACGCCAGCCTGATGGAGCCCGAAGCGCGCTATCAGTTGCACGATGCGATCCAGCAGCAACTCGGCCAGAGCCCGCATTATCTGGTGCGCTACACCCTGCACACCGCCGCCGGCGCCCTGAGCATTCTCGAACTCGGCGAAGCCTACAAACAGCACAACCGCCACTTGCTGCGCGGTTACCTGCTGGCGGTCGACGATGTATTTGACGAAGCACCAACGCTGCCGTCCGTCGACCTGGAAACCCAGAACTCCCGCCTGCAAATCGCCCTTGAGCTCAATCAGCGCGCCCAGCAGGAACAATTGCAGCACCTGGAGCGGGTGCGCGCCCAGCAGGACCTGATCCTGTTGCTGGCCCGCCAGCGCTACAGCAGCCAGAACTCCCTGCAGGAAGCCGCCGAGCTGATCACCCGCTGCGCCTGCGATATCTACGAAATCGACTGCGCCAGCCTGTGGAACCTCGAAGGCCAGAAACTGGTGCCGATCTCGGCCTACCACCGCGCCACCCAGGAATACATCCTGCCGGACGTGATCGACGTCAGCGGCTTTCCCGATTACATGGAGGCGCTGCACGGCAGTCGCGCCATCGACGCGCACAACGCGATGCGCGACCCGCGCACCCGGGAAATGGCCGAAGCCCTGCGCCCTCGCGACGTCAACGCCATGCTCGATGCCAGTATCCGCGTCGATGGCCAGGTGGTCGGCGTGCTGTGCCTGGAGCAGACCGGCGTCACCCGCGCCTGGCAGTCCGACGAGATCGCCTTTGCCGGCGAGCTGGCCGACCAGTTCGCCCAGGTCATCAATAATCACAACCGGCGCACCGCCACCAGCGCCCTGCACCTGTTCCAGCGTGCGGTCGAGCAAAGTGCCAACGCCTTTTTGCTGGTCAACTGCGACGGCGTGGTCGAGTACGTCAACCCGAGCTTCACCGCGATCACCCAGTACACCACCGAGGAAGTCCACGGCCAGCGTCTGTCGGAGCTGCCGGCCCTGGAAAACCTCAGCGAGCTGCTGTTCGACGCCCCCTCCGCGCTGGCCAAGAGCAACAGCTGGCAGGGCGAATTCAAGAGCCGCCGCAAGAACCTAGAACCCTACTGGGGCCAGTTGTCGATCTCCAAGGTCTATGGCGACAACCGTGAGCTGACGCACTACATTGGCATCTACGAAGACATCACCCAGACCAAACTGGCGCAGCAGCGCATCGAGCGCCTGGCCTACACCGACAACCTGACCAACCTCGGTAACCGGCCTGCATTTATCCGCAATCTGGACGAACGCTTCGCCCGAGACAGCGATACCCCGATCAGCCTGCTGCTGGTGGACATCGATAACTTCAAGCGGATCAACGACAGCCTCGGTCACCAGACCGGCGACAAACTGTTGATCAGCCTGGCACGTCGTCTGCGCAACAGCCTGAGCCCGAGCGGCAGCCTGGCGCGATTCGCCAGCAACGAATTCGCGGTATTGCTCGACAATACCGACCTCGAGGCCGGCCAGCAGATCGCCAGTCAGTTGTTGATGACCCTCGACAAGCCAATGTTCGTCGACAACCAATTGATCAGCGTCACAGGCTCCGTGGGTCTGGCCTGCGCGCCGCTGCACGGCCGCGACCCGCAGACCCTGATGCGCAACGCCGGCCTCGCCCTGCACAAGGCCAAGGCCAACGGCAAACACCAGGTGCAGGTGTTCACCGAAGCGCTGAACGCCGAGGCCAGCTACAAACTGTTCGTCGAGAACAACCTGCGCCGCGCCCTGACCCAGAACGAGCTGGACGTGTTCTATCAGCCGAAGCTGTGCCTGCGCAGCGGCCGGCTGCTGGGCATGGAAGCGCTGCTGCGCTGGAATCATCCGGAGCGCGGCATGATCCGCCCAGACCAGTTCATCAGCGTCGCCGAAGAAACCGGCCTGATCATTCCGATCGGCAAGTGGATCGCCCGCCAGGCCTGCCGCATGAGCAAAGCGCTGACCGCTGCGGGCATGGGCAACCTGCAAGTGGCGATCAACCTGTCACCCAAGCAGTTCTCCGACCCGGATCTGGTGGCCTCGATCGCCAACATCCTCAAGGAAGAAGCCCTGCCGGCCAATCTGCTGGAGCTGGAACTGACCGAAGGCCTGCTGCTGGAAGCCACCGAAGACACCCACTTGCAGCTCGACCAGCTCAAGCGCCTGGGCCTGACCCTGGCCATGGACGACTTCGGCACCGGCTACTCGTCGCTCAGCTACCTGAAGAAATTCCCGATCGACATCATCAAGATCGATCGCAGCTTCATCCATGAAATCCCGGACAACCAGGACGACATGGAAATCACCTCCGCCGTGATCGCCATGGCCCACAACCTTAAACTCAAGGTCGTGGCCGAAGGCATCGAGACCGCCGAGCAACTGGCATTCCTGCGCCGTCATCGCTGCGACGTCGGCCAGGGCTACCTGTTCGACCGGCCGATTCCGGGCGGCGAGCTGATCCAGGCGCTCAAACGCTACCCGCGCGGCCCGCTCTGCCTCTAAATCCGATAATCCCCCCTAACCCTGTGGGAGCGAGCTTGCTCGCGAAAGCGGTGAGTCAGTCACTGCAAATGTTGAATGGAGCGCCGCCTTCGCGAGCAAGCTCGCTCCCACATTTGAATAGTGCGAAATCGGGCATCATTGGGCACACTGGTGGTCTGCTTATTTACATCCCATCCTGACTGAGAGGAACGATCATGGTTCTGCGCTCGGAAATTCTGGTGAACAAAAACGTGCTACCGACTAAAGAACAAGCTCTGCCCGGCCGTGAAACCCCGATGGCCCTGCCTGAAAAACACTTTGTTTTCACCGAAACGCCGTTGCTGGGCCCGTTCTTTCAGGACGTCGACTTCGCGATTTTCGGTCTGGGTTGCTTCTGGGGTGCGGAACGCCGCTTCTGGCAGCGCGAAGGCGTGGTCAGCACCGTGGTCGGCTACGCCGGCGGTTTCACGCCGAACCCGACCTACGAAGAAGTCTGCTCGGGCCTGACCGGACACGCTGAAGTGGTTCTGGTGGTGTATGACAAGGCCAAGGTCAGCTACGAAGAGCTGCTGGCAATGTTCTGGGAATTGCACAACCCGACCCAGGGCATGCGTCAGGGCAACGACATCGGCACTCAGTACCGTTCGGTGATCTACGCGACCCACCCGGAGCAACTGGATGCGGCGCTGAAGAGCAAGGCCGTGTATCAGGCCGAGCTGTCGAAGGCGGGTCTGGGTGAAATCAGCACCGAGATTGAACAGGCGCCGACCGTTTACTTCGCCGAGACCTATCACCAGCAGTATCTGGCGAAAAATCCGGAAGGCTACTGCGGGATTGGCGGCACTGGCGTTTGCATGCCACCGAGCCTGGCAGGTAACTAAGCCCGCCCTGATCGCTCCCGCGCTTGGCGTGGGAGCGATTGACGGTTGATCAGCTCTCGGCGATCAACCAATCCATCTGCCATCCACCCTGAGTCTGGCCCAGTTTCTTGGACAACCACGGCAGCAGCTCACGCAATTCTTCCTCCAGCCCCCACGGCGGATTGGCAATCGCCAGCCCGGAACCGTTCAGGCTGTTCGGCGTGTCCAGCGGATGCACCAGCAGCTCGACCCGCAGCAACTTCGGCGCACCGGTGCCGGCCAGATCCTGATAGAAACGACGCAATGCGCGCTGGTCCTTCACCGGATACCAGATCGCGGCAACAGTCTGGCGCATACGCGAGATCGCTTCTTTCAAGGACGCCGCGCAACGTTGCATCTCGTCGAGTTTCTCGAACGGCGGGTCGATCAGCATCACCGCACGCTTCTCGGCCACCGGCAGCAACGCCCGCGCCACGTGCCAGCCCTCACCCAGATGCACCGCCACACGACGGTCGCCCTTCATGTTGTCCTTGAGCAGCACACCGTCTTCCGGGTGCTTCTCGTTGAGCAGCACGCGATCCTGGGAACGGGTCAGACGCCGCGCCAGCTCCGGCGAACCCGGGTAATAGCGCAACTGGCCATCCGGGTTCATCTCGTGCAGCACGTTCATGTAGTCGGCGGTCAGCGCCGGCAGATCCGGCTGGTCCCACAACCGCGCGATGCCTTCCAGGTACTCGCCGGTACGGTTGGCCTGATCGCCCTGCAGGTCATACAGACCGATGCCGGCGTGGCTGTCGAGATAGGCAAACGGCTGCTCCTTGCGCGACATCAGGGCGATGAGGCGGGTCAAGGTCAGGTGTTTGAACACATC
The DNA here is from genome assembly GCF_002112345.1 of Pseudomonas sp. R43(2017). Taxonomy (NCBI): domain Bacteria; kingdom Pseudomonadati; phylum Pseudomonadota; class Gammaproteobacteria; order Pseudomonadales; family Pseudomonadaceae; genus Pseudomonas; species Pseudomonas sp. R43(2017). Next base: position 391,893 of record NZ_NEHJ01000005.1, on the reverse strand, counting down.
GGCGTGATTGCCGGCATGGAAGGCGTGACGATAATTCATGGCTGCTCCTGCGAGGGCCGTGAAGTTTACCTTTTACCGGGCGGCAAGTCAGGGGTTGGGGGCTGAGTGGGTGGTCTTGCTGTCGGGTACATCCTTGAGCAACCCCTCACCCTAGCCCTCTCCCGGGGGGGAGAGGGGACTGACGGAGGTGTTCTTCCGGCTTGCATCGACCTGAGAGATCACCACGACCTCAGCTTGGCCAAGCCAAGTTCACCGTCAAAGTCGCAGGTCGGCGTACATCATCCAAACAACTCGGTCGGTCCCCTCTACCCGAGGAAGAGGGAATTGACGGTAGTGTTCTTTCGGCTTGCATCGACCTGAGAGATCACCACGTCCTCAGCTTGGCCAAGCCAAGTTCACCGTCAAAGTCGCAGGTCGGCGCAGATCATCCAAACACCTCGGTCGGTCCCCTCTACCCTTGGGAGAGGGTTAGGGTGAGGGCTATCGATCTATGGAGTTACACTCGCTCACCAAGCCCGACAGGAAGTCAAAACCAAATGCGTCGCCCGATCATCTCTCTCTTGTGCCTGCTCAGCTCATACCAAACCGTTGCCAGCGAAAGCCGTACTGAACAAGCACGTCAGAACCTCAAGAACTACGGCCTGAGCCGTTGCATCCTGGCGCCATTCAAAGAACATTCCGCAATGAAAAAGGACATCGAACTGTCCGCCGGAGCCTACTCATTGATGGGCAAAGGCCTGCACACCATTGTTCAGAATGAGGACACGCTGGAGGTCACGCATGATCCGTATGCTGAGACTGAGAAATACATGACAAGCGCCTACCTAAAAACCTCCTCTACCAGCAAACAGACTGGTAAAAACATAGTGTTCTATTCCTGCCTGGAAATTTATAACTCCCCGGAATTTGACACTTTCATAAAGTCGCAGGATCAGTATCTGCAAAACTGAAATCTTCTCGCCTGACTAAATGATCTTTCCAAAACCGATGTTGGAAGGATCTTTGGAAAGGGGTGAGTGGGCAGTCTAGCTGTCGGGTACATCCGTGAGAGCCCCCTCACCCTAACCCTCTCCCGGAGGGCGAGGGGACTGACGGTGGTGATCTTTCGGCTTGCATCGACCTGAGAGATCACCACGCCCTCAGCTTGGCCAAGCCAAGTTCACCGTCAAAGTCGCAGGTCGGCGTACATCATCCAAACAACTCGGTCGGTCCCCTCTCCCACTGGGAGAGGGCTAGGGTGAGGGGATGGGATCTAAGGTCGGTCACGCAACCTGCGGCCAATCACATCCAGCACATCACAGCCGTCGCGCAATGGAATAACGCAGAGCTGGGCGAAGTCGCTGAGGATGACCGAGTCGCACTCGACCGAGCCGCGCATGCACATGTTTTCCAGGACTTGGATGACCGCGCGGATGCGGTAGTTGGCGGCGTCCATCAGGATGTCGAGCGGGGCGTGGGTGTCGATGAACAGGGTGGGCATGTCGTTGCAGTTGCTGGTCAGCGCCATGAGGCGGTTGTTGGGGTGAGGGATGAAAGGTTCGTAGGGTGGATCAGGTTTTAACGTCGACATATTGTTTGCACCTCGGCAGGTTAAGTAAGGCTGCCAACGACCTTCCTACAGGTTTGGGTGGCAGCTGTACGCGAGAGTAGGAAACTGAGGAACCCACCAAACTCAGCTACGCCGAAGCGTTCCCGCGCACAGCCGCCGCGAACAATGTCATGGGCACGTTCAAGTGCCGCAATCAAAGAGCAGAGCGAATGCACGGTGAGTTTTCCAAGGGTTCCTACACCCTGTCACCACTCTCGCAGTGACAGCCAAAAGACTATCCCCGCACCACCGCGCCCACCAGTTCACGAAAACCGCCGCAACTCGCAGGAAACGTCCGAAGCCTTTGCCCGGAAATTTCACTCTGACTCGTCCCGCAAGTAGTCCAGCAACGCCGAAGCCGACGATTCGTCCGACGCCGTAACCGCAAAAAACCTGACAACCTTGCAGCGCAAAACATCGGTGGGAAACGCCTCGAACAACGCAGGTTGCTCCTCACTCAACCACTGCAAGGCGTTGTTGATCCGGGTATCATCGCCGAACTGCGACAGCAGCTTTTCCGGCACTGACCACCAAGGAAACTCCCGACCCGAGACCTGCGCCCTGCCCTCGATCTCCACGGTCTGACCGTTGATCAACCCTCGCGTAAGGACCGAGAGCAATTGCCCGGCATCCATCTCGGACGACTCAAGGATCGGCAACAAAAACCGCCCATCCCAGAACCGGAAGAACACCGCTTTCCCGTCCGGCATCAACACCTGAGTCAAACTGCGAAAGTGCTCGACCACCGCATCAAGCCCGGCCGAAGAAATCGCCAGCCAGCCCCAGTCCCGAGACTCCGTGCTCGCCACCCAATCCAGAAACTCACTACCCGCGTCGACGATTCCCACGTAGGGCATCACCGCATCCCACTCGGCATAGATCGTTTCCGCCCAGACCGGTTTCGGCATCTGCGCCTCCGAAGGCCAGGCTTTCAGCGGTTCTACGGCACTGGCGCTGCTGAAAATCGCGAACAGCTGCTCTGTCGTTTTCAGCGGTTCATCCTTCAACCATTGATCAGGCCGCACAGACACCCTCCTTGCAGCGCTCGCATTCTTCGCAGAACGGCGCATCTCCTTTAAGACTCATGATTTGCGCAGCAGTCAGAATCGCAGCCGGTGCCGCCGCCAGTTTCTCCGGCAACCCCGGCACGGTCGGCGCCGCGCTCATTGCCGCCATCGGCGCACCACCCACCACAATCGGCACGCTGCTGAAGATCCCGCCGGGGCCGATGTTGATCCACTGCCCGCCCGCCTGAATGGTCGCGCTCGCCCCGCCGTCGATCACCACTTGCTGGCCGGCGCTGACGTGGAATTGCGCACTGGCGTTGATCGCCTGATTGCTCACCCGAATATGCCTGTCGCCGGTCACCGTGAGGTGGTCGTCCTGCTTCACTTCGGTCTGGCGCTGACCGTGAGTGATGCGCTGCTCATCGGCTTTCAGTTCATGTTTCGCCAGCCCCGTCACGACAACGCTGCGCTGGTTATCCACCTGCACCTGCTGATCATTCAGCACATGCTGCGTCCAGTTTCGCTGAGCCCGCAGGTAGATTTCCTCGGCGCCCTTGCGATCCTCGATGCGCAATTCGTTGTAGCCCCCGCCGCCGGGACTACTCTGGCTACGGAAAATGCTGCGGGTCTTGTCGGCCGGCAGATCCAGCGGCACCGGCGTCGCGGCGTTCGGCAGGCAACCCATGACCAGCGGTTTGTCGGCGTCGGAGTCGATGAACCCCACCAGCACTTCCATGCCGACCCGCGGGATCAGCACGCTGCCATAACGGTCGTGAGCCCAACCGCTGGCGACCCGCAGCCAGCAGCTGGAATGTTCGTTGAGTTCGCCGTCACGATCACAGGCCAGTTGCACCTTGACCCGGCCGTACTCGTCGCAATGGATTTCACTGTCTTTCGGGCCGGTGACCACGGCCGGCTGATAGCCGAGCATCCGAGGTTTCTCCGGGCCCATCGGCGGGCGGAAGAACACGCCCCACGGCGTGGCGAGAAAGGTATTACGGTAACCCTGGAATTCGTCGCCATCGCTGGTCACCGACTCCTCCAGCACTTGCGGCTGCCGGCCATGGTGCTCGACGGAGGTCAGCAGCCAGAGATCATTCAAATCCTGGCGCGGATGCCCGGTCAGTTGCAGGAAATGTCCACTGACCAAGACAGATTGATCGCTGCGCCCCTCGGCCTGACGGTAATCGGCGACATGTCGCTCAAGGGTGCGCCGGGCCAGTTGCTTGCCGGTTTCGCGTTCGGTGAACTGGCCGGGAAAGTGGTAATCCTCCAGCACCGGGCGCTGTTCGCTTTCGACACGACTCTGCAGCGGCAGGCGCGGTTTGGTGAAGTCGTAATCACGGCGGGTGACCACGCTGGTTCGGGTTTCCACACGGACGGTGAAGCGCTTGATCGCCGGTGCCGCCGCAGCCATGCCGCTGCCCGGCAGGTACGGCGTCGGTTCGGCCAGACGCGGAAATACCGTTTGATCGTCGCCGAACACCAACAGGTGCCCGTCCGTGCTGTGCTGAAAGTGGAAATGAATACCGACCTCGGCACACAAGCGCTGGATGAACGCCAGATCGCTCTCCGCGTACTGCACGCAATATTCACGGGGCGGGTAATCGCTGCCGAGGCGAAATTCGAAGGCATCGCGCAGGATCGCGTGATCCTTGAGGATCTGCGTCACGATCTGCGGCACGCTTTGATGCTGGAAAATCCGCTGATTGATCCGGTGGCCAAGATAGGCCAGACGCGGAACAAGGCTGACGTGATAGCGGGTCAGACGCTTGCCGGAATCCCCCTGCCCGACCCGATAGATCTGGCCGTGGATACCGGAACCGCCTTCATCAAAACCCAGAAACGCCTGACAGTGCAGCAGGCTTTCAAGGTCCAGGTCCGGTCGCTCGCTGACCAGTTCCAGGTCAAAGCGAAAGGGCTGGCTGATGGCTTCCTTGCCCGTGAACTCAAGGACTTTGAGATCAAACTGGGCGCCTTCGACGGTCAACGTGAAACGCGGTTGATTGGCAGGCGCGAACATCCGATGTCTCTCTGCAGTATGAAGGCGGGCGATTCTGCATGAGGGGCAAGGGGTGCAGGTTGGGTGACCGGAAAATCAGATTTTCCCTACTTGAAACTTCGATCTCCCCTTCAAGAATAGGCGCCTTCAACTACAGACATTTCCTTCCACAACATCACCAATCCCTGTGGGAGCGAGCTTGCTCGCGAATGCGGTGTGTCAGAAAAACAGATTTGAATGACAGGACGCCTTCGCGAGCAAGCTCGCTCCCACAGGGTTTCTCGGTGTTTTCAAAGAACTTGCAGGCAATAAAAAACGGCCCGTTTCCTGCCAGGAAACGGGCCGTTCTTTTGTGAGCCTCAGCTCATTCCCATCACTTGTTCAGATGGAAGTCCTTCTCGGCCGCTTCAAAGCGCTGAACCATGCCAGTGCTTGGCTGGCCCATCAGGCTGACGAAGTAGATGGCCAGGCTGGCGAAGATGAAGCCCGGGATGATTTCGTACAGGCCCAGCACTTCGAAGTGCTTCCACACGATCACGGTGATCGCGCCGACCAGGATGCCGGCCAGTGCGCCGTCACGGGTCATTTTCTTCCAGATCACCGAGATCAGCACGACCGGACCGAAGGCTGCGCCGAAACCGGCCCAGGCGTAGGACACCAGACCCAGCACGCGGTTGTCCGGGTTGGCGGCCATCGCGATGGCGATCAGTGCAACCAGCAGCACCATGGCGCGACCGACCCATACCAGCTCGACTTGCGAGGCGGACTTACGCAGGAAGGTTTTGTAGAAGTCTTCGGTCAGGGCGCTGGAGCACACCAGCAACTGGCAGCTCAGGGTGCTCATCACCGCCGCCAGAATGGCCGACAGCAAGACACCGGCAATCCACGGGTTGAAGAGGATTTTCGCCAGCTCGATGAACACACGTTCGTGGTTCTCGGTCACGGGCATTGCCACGTCCGGGTTGGCCGAGAAGTAAGCGATACCGAAGAAGCCCACGGCTACTGTGCCGCCCAGGCACAGGATCATCCAGGTCATGGAGATACGACGGGCGTTGGCGATGGATTTCACCGAGTCAGCGGCCATGAAGCGCGCCAGGATGTGCGGCTGGCCGAAGTAGCCCAGGCCCCAGCCCATCAGCGAGATGATGCCGATGAAGGTGGTGCCCTTGAGCATGTCGAAGTTGCTCGGGTCGTTGGCTTCGATGGCCAGGAATGTGGTGTCCACGCCACCGGTCGCCAGCAGAACGATAATCGGCGTCAGGATCAGGGCGAAGATCATCAGGGTGGCTTGAACGGTATCGGTCCAGCTCACCGCGAGGAAACCGCCGACGAAGGTGTAGGCAATCGTCGCCGCAGCACCGGCCCACAACGCCGTCTCGTAGGACATGCCGAAGGTGCTTTCGAACAGACGGGCGCCGGCCACGATGCCGGAAGCGCAGTAGATGGTGAAGAACACCAGAATCACTACTGCCGAAATGATGCGCAGCAGGCCGCTTTTGTCTTCGAAACGGCTGGCGAAGTAGTCCGGCAGGGTCAGCGCATCGCCGTTGTGCTCGGTTTGAACACGCAGACGGCCGGCGACGAACAGCCAGTTCAGGTAGGCACCGACGATCAGGCCGATGGCGATCCAGCTTTCGGACAGGCCAGACATGTAGATGGCGCCCGGCAGGCCCATCAGCAACCAGCCGCTCATGTCGGAAGCGCCGGCGGACAATGCGGTCACCACGCTGCCCAGGCTGCGGCCGCCCAGAATGTAGTCGGAAAGGTTGTTGGTGGAGCGATAGGCCATGAAGCCGATCAGCACCATTGCTGCGATGTAGATCACGAACGTGATCAGGGTTGGATTGCTTGCGCTCATTACGTACGTGCCCTGGCTTTGTTTTTATGTAGCGGCGGCGGTTGCACCGTTTGCAGACTGACGTCTGACAGACGATTCGCACGGCCGCGCATTTATGACCAATGTTTCCCCAGGAAAGCCATTGGCCGGCACACCTGGTTTCCCGGTTGCACCTTGGGCGCGAATCCTATGCAACAAAGCAAAACAGGTGCAACCAGTTTCTTGAGAATTAGTTGCACCTACGTCATTTTTTCGGCCGCAAACCGCCGTTTTTGCACCGTTGCGGCGCAGTCACACCCCGCCATGTGCCTTGAAAGCACCTATCTAGAGCGATCCTCGCGAAGCTGAAATTTATTCCTGACAAGCTGCCGAATATTCCGACAAAAAAAGGGTTGCACCCGGTTGCACCTCTTTCGGCTCGCGGCTAATCTTGCCGCCAGCTGTTGTCGCGCAACTGCGGCACCTATGAGGATAAAAATATGGCTACCACCACCCTTGGGGTCAAACTTGACGACCCGACCCGCGAGCGCCTGAAGGCCGCCGCAACCTCGATTGATCGCACGCCGCACTGGCTGATCAAGCAGGCAATTTTCAATTACCTGGAAAAACTCGAGGGTGGTGCAACCCTGACCGAGCTGAACGGTTTGACCGCCAAGGACGCCGATGACGCAGGCGAAGTCCACACCGATCACGCTCACCAATGCTTCCTCGAATTCGCCGAAAGCATCCTGCCGCAATCGGTGCTGCGCGCCTCAATCACCGCCGCTTACCGCCGCCCTGAGCCGGAAGTGGTGCCGATGCTGATCGAACAGGCTCGCCTGCCAGCACCGATGGCCGAAGCCACCAACAAACTTGCAGCCAACATCGCGGAAAAACTGCGTAACCAGAAGAGTGCCGGCGGTCGTGCAGGCATTGTTCAGGGCCTGTTGCAGGAATTTTCCCTGTCGTCCCAGGAAGGCGTGGCGCTGATGTGCCTGGCCGAAGCGCTGCTGCGTATCCCGGACAAGGGCACTCGCGATGCACTGATCCGCGACAAGATCAGCACCGGCAACTGGCAGCCGCACCTTGGCAACAGCCCGTCGCTGTTCGTCAACGCAGCGACCTGGGGCCTGCTGCTGACCGGCAAACTGGTGTCGACTCACAACGAAGCCGGCCTGACTTCATCCCTGAGCCGCATCATCGGCAAGAGCGGCGAACCGATGATCCGCAAGGGCGTCGACATGGCCATGCGCCTGATGGGCGAGCAGTTCGTGACCGGCGAAACCATCGCCGAAGCCCTGGCCAACGCGAGCAAGTTCGAAGCCAAGGGCTTCCGTTATTCCTACGACATGCTCGGTGAAGCGGCACTGACCGAACACGACGCCCAGAAGTACCTGGCCTCGTACGAACAAGCCATTCACTCGATCGGCAAAGCGTCCCACGGCCGTGGGATTTATGAAGGCCCGGGCATCTCGATCAAGCTGTCGGCCCTGCACCCGCGTTACAGCCGCGCCCAGTACGAGCGCGTGATGGACGAGCTGTACCCGCGCCTGCTGTCGCTGACCCTGCTGGCCAAGCAATACGACATCGGCCTGAACATCGACGCCGAAGAAGCCGACCGCCTGGAGCTGTCGCTGGATCTGCTCGAGCGCCTGTGCTTCGAGCCGCAACTGACTGGCTGGAACGGCATCGGTTTCGTGATTCAGGCTTATCAGAAGCGTTGCCCGTACGTGATCGACTACGTGATCGACCTGGCTCGTCGCAGCCGTCATCGCCTGATGATCCGCCTGGTGAAAGGCGCGTACTGGGACAGCGAAATCAAGCGCGCCCAGGTCGAAGGCCTGGAAGGCTATCCGGTCTACACCCGCAAGGTGTACACCGACGTTTCCTACATCGCCTGCGCACGCAAACTGCTGTCGGTGCCGGAAGTCATCTATCCGCAGTTCGCCACGCACAACGCCCACACCCTGTCGGCGATTTATCACATTGCCGGTCAGAACTATTACCCGGGCCAGTACGAATTCCAGTGCCTGCACGGCATGGGCGAACCTTTGTACGAGCAGGTTGTAGGCAAAGTCTCCGAAGGCAAGCTGAACCGTCCGTGCCGCGTGTACGCCCCGGTCGGCACCCACGAAACCCTGCTGGCGTACCTCGTACGTCGTCTGCTGGAAAACGGCGCCAACACTTCGTTCGTCAACCGTATTGCCGACCAGTCGATTTCGATTCAGGAACTGGTGGCTGATCCTGTTGCGCAGATCGAGCAGATGGCGACCGTGGAAGGTGGTTTCGGCCTGCCGCACCCGCGCATTCCGCTGCCGCGTGACCTGTACGGTTCCGAGCGCGCCAACTCCAGCGGCATCGATATGGCCAACGAACATCGTCTGGCATCGCTGTCCTGCGCCCTGCTGGCCACTGCGCACAACAATTGGAAAGCCACGCCGATGCTTGGTTGCGCTTCCAGCAACGAAGCGCCGGCCCCCGTCCTGAACCCGTCCGATCTGCGTGACGTGGTCGGCCACGTGCAGGAAGCCACCGTCGAAGACGTCGACAACGCCATTCAATGCGCCCTGAACGCTGCACCGATCTGGCAGGCCACGCCGCCGGCCGAACGTGCCGCGATTCTGGAGCGCGCCGCTGACTTGATGGAAGGCGAAATCCAGCCGCTGATGGGCCTGCTGGCCCGCGAAGCCGGCAAGACCTTCGCCAACGCCATCGCCGAAGTCCGCGAAGCCGTCGACTTCCTGCGTTATTACGCGGTGCAGGCACGCAACGATTTCAGCAACGATGCCCACCGCCCGTTGGGCCCGGTGGTCTGCATCAGCCCGTGGAACTTCCCGCTGGCCATCTTCAGCGGTCAAGTCGCCGCCGCACTGGCCGCCGGTAACCCGGTACTGGCCAAACCGGCCGAACAAACCCCGCTGGTGGCCGCACAAGCCGTGCGCCTGCTGCTCGAAGCCGGGATTCCGGAAGGCGTGCTGCAACTGCTGCCGGGTCGCGGTGAAACCGTCGGCGCGGGTCTGGTGGGTGATGAGCGCGTCAAAGGCGTGATGTTCACCGGTTCCACCGAAGTCGCGCGCCTGTTGCAACGCAACATCGCCGGTCGTCTCGATAACCAGGGCCGTCCGATTCCGCTGATCGCCGAAACCGGCGGCCAGAACGCGATGATCGTCGACTCTTCGGCACTGACCGAACAAGTGGTGATCGACGTGGTGTCCTCGGCCTTCGACAGCGCCGGTCAGCGTTGCTCGGCGCTGCGCGTCCTGTGCCTGCAGGAAGATTCCGCTGATCGCGTCATCGAAATGCTTAAAGGTGCGATGGCTGAAAGCCGTCTCGGCAACCCGGAGCGTCTGTCCGTGGACATCGGCCCGGTGATCGACGCCGAAGCCAAGGCCGGCATCGAGAAACACATCCAGGGCATGCGCGACAAAGGTCGCAACGTTTACCAGGTGGCGATCGCCGATGCCGAGGAAGTCAAACGCGGCACCTTCGTCATGCCGACCCTGATCGAACTGGAAAGCTTCGACGAGCTGCAACGCGAGATCTTCGGCCCGGTGCTGCACGTGGTGCGCTACAAGCGTAAAGAGATCGACCAGTTGATCGCCCAGATCAACGCCTCCGGCTACGGCCTGACCCTCGGCGTGCACACCCGCATCGACGAGACCATCGCCAAGGTGATCGACAACGTCAACGCCGGTAACGTCTACGTCAACCGCAACATCGTGGGTGCCGTGGTCGGCGTCCAGCCGTTCGGTGGCGAAGGCCTGTCGGGTACCGGTCCGAAGGCCGGTGGCCCGCTGTACCTGTACCGTCTGCTGTCGACGCGTCCTACTGATGCCATCGAACAATCCTTCGCTCGCGGTGATGCTGCCGTGGCACCGGACGTTCGTCTGCGCGATGCCCTGAGCAAACCGCTGGTTGCCCTGAAAGCCTGGGCCGACAGCAACAAGTTTGCCGACCTGAGCACGCTGTGCGTGCAGTACGCAGCCCAGTCGCAAAGCGGTATCACCCGCGTGCTGGCCGGCCCGACCGGCGAGAAGAACAGCTACGCGATCCTGCCGCGCGAGCACGTGCTGTGCCTGGCGGACATCGAAGGAGATCTGCTGACTCAGCTCGCTGCGGTACTGGCGGTGGGCGGTTCGGCGGTCTGGCCGGAATCCGACACCAGCAAGGCATTGTTCGCACGCCTGCCGAAGGAAATTCAGGCGCGGATCAAACTGGTTTCCGACTGGAACAAGGACGACGTGGTGTTCGATGCGGTTCTGCATCACGGCCATTCCGACCAGCTGCGTGCGGTCTGCCAGCAGATCGCCAAGCGTGCCGGCGCCATCGTCGGGGTTCAGGGCCTGTCCCAGGGCGAGACCAACATTGCGCTGGAGCGCCTGGTGATCGAGCGCGCGTTGAGCGTCAACACTGCGGCAGCGGGCGGAAACGCCAGCCTGATGACCATCGGTTAATCAGCGACTCCGTCAGCAACATAAAAATGGGCGCCCACACCGGCGCCCATTTTTTTGGCTTCTCCATCACCGTTATCAATCTTCCTGTTCAGCCTTTATTCGCACGCCTAGACTCGGCCCATTCCAAAAAAAGGTAGGCCGCCATGTCCGAGACGCTGCTCAGTTCCCGCAATCTGGCTTTCGAGCTGTACGAAGTCCTCGATGCCGAGGGCCTGACCCGGCGCGAGCGGTTTGCCGAGCACAACCGCGAAACCTTCGATGCCGCCATCGGCACGGCGCGCAACATCGCCGAGAAGTACTTCGCACCGCACAACCGCAAGGGCGACGAGAACGAACCGCGCTACGAGAACGGTCAGGCGATTCTGATTCCCGAAGTGAAACCGGCTGTGGATGCCTTCCTCGAAGCCGGATTCCTCAACGCCGCGCGAAGTTTCGACGCTGGCGGGATGCAACTTCCTACACTGCTGTCCCAGGCCTGCTTCGCCCACTTCCAGTCGGCGAACGCGGCGTCGACCTCGTACCCGTTCCTGACCATGGGCGCGGCCAACCTGATCGAAAGTTTCGGCACCGAAGAACAGAAGCAACGCTTCCTGCAACCAATGATCGACGGCCGCTTCTTCGGCACCATGGCCCTGACCGAACCCCATGCCGGTTCGTCGCTGTCGGATATTCGTACACGCGCCGAACCGGCGTCCGACGGCACTTATCGCCTCAAGGGCAACAAGATCTTCATTTCCGGCGGTGATCACCCGCTCTCGGAAAACATCGTGCACATGGTGCTGGCCAAGCTGCCGGACGCGCCGGCCGGGGTGAAGGGGATTTCGCTGTTCATCGTGCCCAAGTTTCTGGTCAACGATGACGGCAGCCTTGGCAAGCGCAACGACGTGCTGCTGGCCGGGCTGTTCCACAAGATGGGCTGGCGTGGAACGACGTCCACGGCGCTGAACTTCGGCGATAACGGCGAGTGTGTCGGCTATCTGGTGGGCAAGCCGCATCACGGTTTGAGCTATATGTTCCAGATGATGAACGAGGCGCGGATTGGCGTCGGTATGGGCGCGGTGATGCTCGGTTATGCCGGTTACCTGTATTCACTGGAATACGCTCGCGAACGTCCGCAAGGCCGGGTGCCGGACAGCAAGGACCCGACGACTGCGCCGGTGGCAATCATTCAGCACGCGGATGTCAGACGCATGCTGCTGACGCAAAAATCCTACGTCGAAGGTGCGTTCGATCTCGGCCTGTATGCGGCGCGACTGTTCGATGACACCACCACACTGGAAACCGAAGCCGAGCGCAAACAGGCCCATGAGCTGCTGGACTTACTGACGCCGATCGTCAAATCCTGGCCATCGGAGTTCTGCCTCAAGGCCAACGAACTGGCGATCCAGATTCTCGGCGGCCACGGTTACACCCGCGAGTACCCGGTGGAGCAGTACTACCGCGACAACCGCCTGAACCCGATCCACGAAGGCACCCACGGTATTCAGTCGCTGGACCTGCTGGGACGCAAACTGGCGCAGAACGGTGGCGCCGGGCTCAAGCAACTGATCCGCCTGATTGCCGATACCGCCGAGCGCGCGGTGGCGTACGAATCGTTGACCGCACTGCGTGAGCCGTTGGAGAAACTGGTCGCACGCCTGCAGAGCGTGACCATCGGCCTGCTGACCGATCTGGCTCAGGGCAAGGTCAACAGCAGCCTGGCGAATTCGGCGCTGTACCTGAAGGTGTTCGGGCACGCGGTGATTGGCTGGCGCTGGCTGGAGCAGGCGATTCGTGCCGAGGAAGGGTTGGCCAAGGGGAATGCGGCGGATGCCGACTTCTATAAGGGCAAGTTGCAGGCGGCACGGTATTTTCTGACGTGGGAAGTGCCGGGCTGTCAGCATGAGCTGGCGTTGCTGGAGGCTCGGGATGATACGTGTCTGGCAATGCAAAATGAGTGGTTCTAAAGCCGGCCCTCACCCCAGCCCTCTCCCGGAGGGAGAGGGAGCCGAATGGGGGATGCTTCAGAAGTACATCGACCTGAAAGTGCTTTGCCGAATCCATAATCGACTCGGTTTTTCAGGTCGATGTCTAACGCAAGACAACTCGGTCAGTCCCCTCTCCCTTTGGGAGAGGGCTAGGGTGAGGGGACTCTTTGGCTCCTGGCACTCAACTCAACTTGAACCCACCCATCTGCCGCGCCAGATCATCCGCCAGCCGCTGCAACATCTGACAATCCTCACGACAAGCCCGAACCTCCCCCGCCGTCGCCCGGGCCAGATCGGAAATCCCCTGCACGTTGCGGTTGATCTCCTCGGTCACCGCCGACTGTTCTTCCGTCGCCGTCGCCACCTGATGGTTCATGTCGCTGATGCGCTCGACCTGCCCGGTGATCGCGGTCAGCGACGCTCCGGTGCGCTGACTCGATTCAACCCCAGTCCCCGTCGCAGCCTGACCGGTGCGCATTGAAGACACGGCATTCTCCGCCCCCTGCTTGAGGCTGCCGATCATCTGCTGGATCTCGTCGGTAGATGCCTGGGTCCGGCGCGCCAGCGTCCGTACTTCATCGGCCACCACCGCAAAACCACGCCCCATGTCCCCGGCACGCGCCGCTTCAATCGCCGCATTCAATGCCAACAGATTGGTCTGTTCGGAAACACCGCGAATCACCGCCAATACTTGATCGATCGACGCCACCTGATGCGCCAGTTCACCCACCGCGCCGGCCGCGACGCCGATTTCATCGGACATGCTTTCTATATGGCGAATCGAGCCGCCGACCACTTCCCGCGCCTGCATCGCTTCATCACGGGCAGTTTGCGAGGCGAGCGCAGCATTACCGGCGTTCTGGGCGATTTCCTGCACTGTCAGGCCCATTTCGTGGACAGCGGTGGCGACCATGTCTGTCATTTCCTGCTGGCGGCCGGAGCGCTCGGCGGTGTTATCCACAACCCTGGCCACCTGGCCGACGGCGACACGCAGACGCTCGCTGGTGGTCAGCACTTCGCCGATCATCCCGCGCTGGCTGTCGAGGAAACGGTTGAAGCCCCGGGCGAGGTCGCCCAGCTCGTCGGCGCGGCTGGAATCTAACCGATGGGTCAAATCTCCACCACCGCTACCGATTGCTACCAGCGCAGCTGTTACCTGACGAATCGGTCGCACCAGTCCCTGGGCCAGCCAGATCACCAGTGCCAGGCAAACCAGTGCCACCGCCAGGCCGATGCCGCTGCTCATCCACATCGCGCGTCGGGCTTCGGCGTAGATTTGCGACTGCGGCACTTCGGCCACCAAGGTCCAGCCGAGGTCACGTAAAGGCAGGCTGAAGGCAAGGAAGTCTTCACCATCGCGCTGGAAGCTGCTGCTGGTCGCCACTTTGTGGCCCATGACCGCTTGTGCCGCGTTGGCGCCAATCTGCTCCGTGAGGGTGCGCTTGCCGCTGAACTGTGCTTCGGGATGGACCTGGATCAGACCGTCGGAACGCACGAGATAGACCTTGCCGTGTTCACCGAAACTGAAGTTGTGGATCAGCTCGGACAGCTCTTTCATGCTCAATCCGAGCCCCGCGACACCCACCACTTTGCCGGCCTGTTCGACCTTCAAATCGATGAACAGCGCCAGCTCTCCAGTGGCCCCGTCGTTATCGATATTCAGGGTGCGTGGCTGATTGCTGTCGAGGAAAGAGTAGAACCAGGCATCGGCCGGTTTGGATCGGCTGAGGGTGCGATCCAGGCCTTTTTCGGTGATGTAGTGATTGGATTCGGTACCGATGATCAGCGCGGTGAACGCCTTGTGTTCGGCGCGGATACCTTCCAGATACTGCGCAAAGCCCGCCGTTTTGCCGGAGTCTTCACCATTGGCCAGCCAGTCGCGGACCATGGTGTTGCGGGCAATGTCTTTGGCGGCAGTGAGGGGTTGAACGAGGATTCGCTCGATGTCGTTGCGCGTTGCTTCGATGCTCGACGGCAACGCCTGTTCGACCAGATAGCTCTGGGCGAGGCGGTTGACCACCAGGGTATAAATGCCAACCACGATCAGGATGCTGACCAGCAGAGCGGTGCCCATGCCGAGGATCAGCTGCCATTGAATACTGCGACGCCAGAACTGCATGGAGCACCCCCAAAGAATAAGAGGCTGAAACACTGCAACAGCCGTGCCGATTGTATACAACGCAATCGACAATCTTATTCTTTGGTTGTGCGCAACCCCATCAACCCTGATTGATGGTCTTGGCGATGGTCTCGACCGTGGCGCTGACTTGCTCTTGGTAACGCTCGAGTTCTTCCTGATGCTGCTTCTTCATTTCAATCTGCTGCGAACACAGATTCATCGCCGCCAGCACCAGCAGGCGGTCACCGATCAGGGTCGGGTATTTGCGCTTGGTGTCGGCCAGCGCAGCCTTGAGCATCAATGCAGCGTCCAGCAGGGTCTGTTCTTCCCCGGCCGGCGCCTTGATCGAATAGTCCTCCCCCATGATGGAGATGACTTTTACCCCTGCTGTGCCGTGGTTCATGCGCTGACAGGACCTGCGTTGACGCGATCAACCAGGGCCTGGATGCGTGCGGCGGTGGCGCCGTGCTTTTCTTCCTGTTCCATCAGGCTCAGTTGCAGGCTCTCGTTTTCATCCTTGGCCTGGGCCAGTTCCGTGGACAGGGTCTGGTTGGTTTCCGACAGGGTCTGGTTCTGTTGCACCAGGTCGCTGACGAGCTGTTCCAATTGGCTGAGGGATGCTTCCAACATTTTGATATTCCAGGGCTTTTTCAAAGGGCGCGTACGATAAAGAAAAGTCGTCGTGGATGCCAGGATTAAACCGGCGCAAGGCCTTGATTTTCCTGGCAGTCGACCATTCCTGCGAGTGTTAGAGACTGTGATCTGCCGATCTGGTTCCTGCACTTCGTCGCCCGACCCCTTATGCGACAAATACGCGCACCGCCTCAAGACTTTAGTCGTATGACCGATAAGTCATCCAACAGCAGTCTCAGCCCGCATGGATGCGGCCCTTCCCTGGTAATCGCACCATGTCCCTTCGCAATATGAATATCGCCCCCCGGGCGTTCACCGGCTTCGCCCTGATCGGCGGCCTGATGCTGATTCTCGGCGTGTTCGCCCTGAACCAGATGAGCAAGATCCGCGGCGCCGCCGAAAACATCACCACCACCAGCGTGCCAAGCATCAAGAACCTCGACGAGTTCACCCAGCTGACCCTGCGTCTGCGGGTGCTGTCGTACCGCTTGCTGGTGAACCGTGAGCCGGACGTCCAGCAGAAAACCGTCGAGCTGCTGGAAATGCGCAACCAGCAGATTCGCAAGGCCCAGACCGACTACGAGCCGCTGATCGGCAGCCCGCAGGAACGTGCGGCCTACGATCAATACGTGCAGTTGCTGGGCCAGTACCGCCAGATCGAAGACCGGATGAAAACCCTGTCGCGCAACAATCAAGTGGATGAGCTGCGCAACCTGCTGAACACCGAATTGCTGAACAACTCCGAAGCAATGAACACCGTGCTCAACCGCCTGATGCAGATCAACGGCGAGCAGATCAGCCAGACCAACCAGCAAGCCGCCGAGCAGTTTTCTTCGGCCTTCAGTCTGGTGGTGACGCTGCTGGTGATCGCCACCGGCCTGACCTTCCTCTTTGCGTGGCTGCTGACCCTGAGCATCACCAAGCCGATTTCCAAAGCGCTGGACGCCGCGGAAACCATCGCCGAAGGCAACCTGACCCAGCCGATCCACGTTGACGGCACCGACGAAGCCGGGCGCCTGCTGGCGGCCATGGCCAAGATGCAATCGAAGCTGCGCGACACCCTGCAGCGGATTTCCGGCTCGGCCACCCAACTGGCGTCCGCCGCCGAAGAGCTGAACAGCGTCACCGACGAAAGCGCCCGTGGCCTGACCCAGCAGAACAACGAAATCGAGCAGGCCGCCACAGCGGTCAACGAGATGACCAGCGCCGTGGAAGAAGTCGCGCGCAACGCCGTCAGCACCTCGGAAGCCTCGAAAAACGCCACCACCTCCGCCGGCGACGGTCGTGATCTGGTGCAGGAAACCGTCAGCGCCATCGAACGCATGAGCGCCGACGTGCAGAGCACCGCGACCCTGATCGGCGATCTGGCCAACGAATCCCGCGACATCGGCAAGGTGCTGGACGTGATTCGTGGCCTCGCGGACCAGACCAACCTCCTGGCACTCAACGCTGCCATCGAAGCGGCCCGCGCCGGTGAAGCCGGTCGCGGTTTTGCCGTGGTGGCGGACGAAGTTCGTGCTTTGGCGCACCGCACGCAGCAGTCGACCAGCGAAATCGAGCGCATGATCGGCAGTATCCAGAGCGGCACCGAACACGCCGTGGATTCTATGCGCAACAGCACCGAGCGCGCCGAATCGACCCTGAACATCGCCCGCGGCGCCGGTCTGTCGCTGGACACCATCAACACCGCCATCGTCGAGATCAACGAGCGCAACCTGGTGATCGCCAGCGCCGCCGAAGAACAGGCGCAGGTAGCGCGGGAAGTGGATCGCAATCTGGTGAACATTCGCGATCTGTCGGTGCAATCGGCGACCGGCGCGAATCAGACCAGTGCGGCGAGCAACGAGCTGTCGCGCCTGGCGCTGGATCTGAACAATATGGTTGGGCGGTTCAGCCTCTAACCCTGCGCAAGACTGATCGTTCCCACGCCCGTGGGGACGATCTTTCACCCCGCTGAAAAACCTTTTTGACAGCATCACATTTCAACAGGTTAGAATCGCTGGCACGCAGACTGCATGGTCAGTTTGTGCCCGTCTTTCCGCTTCTGGAGTACTGCCTTTGAATGCGACGACCATCAACAGCCTGTTCTTGATCGGCGCGTTGCTGGTAGGTGCGAGCATTCTTGTCAGTTCCCTTTCGTCGCGTCTCGGCATCCCGATTCTGGTGATCATCCTCGCGGTCGGCATGACCGCCGGGGTCGATGGCGGCGGCATCATTTTCGATAACTACCCGACGGCCTATCTGGTCGGCAACCTCGCGCTGGCGGTGATCCTCCTCGACGGCGGCTTGCGCACCCGGGTATCCAGTTTCCGCGTGGCCTTGTGGCCCGCCCTGTCGCTGGCCACGGTCGGCGTGCTGATAACCACCGGGCTCACCGGCATGGCCGCCGCGTGGCTGTTTGATCTGAACCTGATCCAGGGCCTGCTGATCGGCGCCATCGTCGGCTCCACGGACGCTGCGGCGGTGTTCTCGCTGCTCGGCGGCAAGGGCCTGAACGAACGGGTGACCGCCAGCCTGGAAATCGAATCCGGCAGCAACGACCCGATGGCGGTGTTCCTCACCGTGACCCTGATCGACATGCTCGCCAGCGGCCAGACCGGCCTGCACTGGAGCCTGCTGACCCACCTGATCCGCGAGTTCGGCATCGGTGGCGTTATCGGTCTCGGTGGTGGCTGGCTGATGCTGCAACTGGTCAACCGGATCAACCTCGCCACCGGCCTCTATCCGATCCTGGTGATCGCCGGCGGTCTGGTGGTGTTCGCCCTGACCAACGCCCTGCACGGCAGCGGCTTCCTTGCCGTTTACCTGTGCGGTCTGGTGATCGGCAACCGTCCGGTGCGCAGCCGCCACGGCATCCTGCACATGCTCGACGGCATGGCGTGGCTGGCACAGATCGGCATGTTCCTGGTGCTGGGTTTGCTGGTCACTCCACATGACTTGCTGCCGATCGCCCTGCCGGCTCTGGGTCTGGCGCTGTGGATGATCCTGTTCGCACGGCCGCTGTCGGTGGTGGTCGGGCTGCTGCCGTTCAAGGCCTTCCATGGTCGCGAAAAGGCCTTCATTTCCTGGGTCGGCCTGCGTGGCGCGGTACCGATCATTCTGGCGGTGTTCCCGTTGATGGCCGGGCTGCCGAATGCGCAGCTGTACTTCAACCTCGCGTTCTTCATCGTGCTGGTGTCCTTGCTGGTGCAGGGCACGAGCCTGCCGTGGGTGGCCAGACTGCTCAAGGTGACGGTGCCGCCGGAACCTGCGCCGATCTCCCGTTCGGCCCTCGAAGTGCACATCACCAGCGAGTGGGAGCTGTTCGTTTACAAGCTCGGTGCGGAGAAATGGTGCATCGGTTCGCCCCTGCGCGAGCTGAAAATGCCCGAAGGTACCCGTATCGCGGCCCTGTTTCGCGGCCAGCAACTGCTCCATCCGTCGGGTAGTACGGTGCTGGAAGTCGATGATTTGCTGTGTGTTATCGGCCACGAACACAACTTGCCGGCCCTAGGAAAACTGTTCAGCCAGGCACCGCAACGGGGCCTCGATCTGCGCTTCTTCGGCGACTTCGTACTCGAAGGAGACGCCCAGCTCAAAGCGGTTGCCGCCCTTTATGGCCTGTCGGCCGAAGGCATCGATCCGGACATGACCCTGGGCCACTTCATCGCCCAGAAAGTCGGCGGTGCACCGATCGTTGGCGACCAGGTGGAATGGAACAACACCCACTGGACGGTGGCGGTCATGGACGGGAACAAGATCGCCAAAGTGGGCGTCAGATTCCCCGAAGGAAGTCGCCCGGGCCCCGGGCTCTTCCTCTAAACTGCCTCCACTCTCACTTGCTTGACCGGTCTCTATGCCTACCCTGCGCTCCTTTTTCCTCGCGGCCCTGCTGGGCCTGAGTCTTACTGTCGGCCCGCTGCAGGCCGCAGAACCGCCGTCCAGCGAAGCCGTGCAGGCGAACCTGGACAAGCTCACCGACAGCAAACTGCCCGAGGCCGACAAAAAGGCCCTGCAAACGCTCCTGCAAAACACGCTGAACCAGCTCAACAACCGGCGTGACTACGATCAGAAACTGATCGACCTCAAGCAGCAACTGGCCACGGCGCCGAAGCAAACCATCGAGAACACCCGCGAACTGGCACGCCTCAAGGCCACCGCCGTGGTACCGGTAGCGCAGCGCTTCACCAAAGAGAACATCCAGCAGCTGGAACAGATCCTCACCGAGCGCTCGACCCAGCAAAGCGACCTGCAAAAAGCCCTGGCCGACGCCAACAGCCTGATCATCACCGCGCAGACCCGGCCGGAGCGCGCCCAGGCAGAAATCGCCAGCAGCCAGACCCGCATCCAGCAGATCAACAGCATCCTCAAGACCGGCAAGGACAGCGGCAAGACCCTGAGCGCCGAGCAACGCGACCTGCTAAACGCCGAGCTGGCAGCGCTCAATGCACTGATCCCGTTGCGTCGCCAGGAACTGGCCGGCAACAACCAGTTGCAGGATCTGGGCAACAGCCAGCATGACCTGCTCACGGAAAAATCCGATCGTCTGGACCATGAGATCCAGGAACTGCAGACCCTGATCAACCAGAAGCGTCTGACCCTGTCTCAGGAAACCGTGACGCAGCAATCGATCGAGGCTCAGAAGTCCGGCAGCAGCACCCTGCTGGCCACCGAAAGCGCGGCCAACCTCAAGCTCTCCGACTACCTGCTCAAAAGCACCGACCGCCTCAACGAACTGACCCAGCAGAACCTGCAGACCAAGCAGCAACTGGACAGCGTGACCCAGAGCGATTCGGCCCTCGACGAGCAGATCAACGTGCTCAAGGGCAGCCTGCTACTGTCGAAGATTCTCTATAAACAGAAGCAGGCGCTGCCACGCCTCAAGGTCGACCGCGACCTGGCGGACCAGATCGCCGACATTCGCCTGTACCAGTTCGAAATCAACCAACAGCGCGAACAACTGAGCAATCCGGCGACTTACGTCGACACCCTGCTGTCCACCCAGCCGCCAGAGCAAGTCACACCGCAACTTCGCAAAAACCTGCTGGATCTGGCCAATACCCGCGTCGACCTGCTGGAACGGCTGAGTCGCGAACTGAGCGCGATGCTCAATGAATCGATCACCCTGCAACTGAACCAGAAACAACTGCTGAGCACCGCCCAGAGTCTGCGCGCGACCCTCGACGAGCAGATGTTCTGGATTCCCAGCAACAAGCCGCTGGACTCCGAGTGGCTGCGCGGTGTGCCGGAGCGCCTGAAACGCCAGATCGACACCTTGCCGCTGGCCTCCAGCCTCAGCGAGCTGACCGACGGCCTGACCCAGCGTCCGCTGCTGTTCCTGCCGCTGGCGCTGCTGATCGGCGCCTTGCTGTGGCGGCGCAAGCAGCTGTATGCACGCCTGAACAAGGTTCACCAGGACATCGGCCACTTCAAGCGCGACAGCCAGTGGCACACGCCGCAGGCGATCCTGATCAACATCCTGCTGGCGATGCCGGTGGCGCTGGGCCTCGCCTTGTGCGGGTTGGCGCTGCAGATCGACGCCCGGGGCCAGAACGCCAACATGGGCGCCGCCCTGCTGCAAATGGGTCAGGCATGGCTGGTGTTCTACACCGCTTACCGGATTCTTGCGCCGGGCGGTGTGGCTGAACTGCACTTTCGCTGGGAGAAGCCGCAGGTCGAATTCCTGCAGGGATGGGTGCGTCGCCTCGGTCTGGTGGTCATGGCTCTCGTGGCGGTGGTGGCAGTCGCCGAACTGCAACCAGCGGCGCTGGCCGATGACGTCATCGGCATGCCGGTGGTGCTGACCTGCTACGCGCTGATGGCGTGGCTATTGAGTCGCCTGCTGATCAGCAGCCCGACCCACGAAAACGCTTCGCTGTTCCGCAAGGCCGTGGGGATCATGTTTACCCTGCTGCCCATCGCGCTGTTCGTCGCGGTGTGCTTCGGCTACTACTACACCGCGCTGAAACTCAGCGACCGTTTGATCAATACCCTGTACCTGCTGATGTTCTGGCTGGTGATCGAGGCGACTTTCGTCCGCGGCCTGGCCGTTGCCGCTCGGCGCCTGGCCTACCAGCGCGCCCTGGCCAAACGCCAGGCAGCGAAAGAAGCCGGCGACGGCGAAGCGGTGATCGAAGAGCCGACCCTCGACATCGAGAAGGTCAACGAACAGTCCCTGCGCCTGATCCGTCTGGCCCTGCTCGGCGGTTTCATCGCCGCGCTGTACTGGGTCTGGGCCGACCTGATCACGGTGTTCTCGTACCTCGACAACATCACCCTCTACGAGTACACCAGCGGCACCGGCGCCAACATGAGCATGGTGCCGATCAGCATCGGCGACATGCTCGGCGCGCTGATCATCATCGGCATTACCTTTGCGCTCGCACGCAACTTGCCGGGTCTGCTGGAAGTGTTCGTGCTGTCGAAACTCAATCTGGCCCAGGGCAGTGCCTACGCGACCACGACGCTGCTGTCCTACGTGATCGCCGGGGTCGGCTTCGTCTCCACCCTGTCGACCCTCGGCGTGAGCTGGGACAAGTTGCAATGGCTGGTGGCGGCGCTGTCGGTGGGCCTCGGTTTCGGTATGCAGGAGATCTTCGCGAACTTCATCTCCGGCATCATGATCCTGTTCGAACGCCCGGTGCGGATCGGCGACACCATCACCATCGGCAACCTGTCGGGCACCGTGAGCAAGATCCGCATCCGCGCCACGACCATCACCGACTTCGACCGCAAGGACATCATTGTCCCGAACAAGACGTTCATCACCGGGCAACTGATCAACTGGTCGCTGACCGACACCATCACCCGGGTGACCCTGAAACTCGGTGTGGATTACGGTTCGGATCTGGATCTGGTCAAGGAACTGCTGCTCAAGGCCGCCCGGGAAAACCCGCGCGTGCTCAAAGAACCCGAGCCGCACGTGTACTTCCTCAACTTCGGCGAAAGCACCCTCGACCACGAGCTGCGCATGCACGTGCGTGACCTCGGTGACCGCAACCCGGTGATCGACGAGGTCAACCGCTTCATCAACCGCGAGTTCAAGAAGCAGCACATCAACATCTCGTTCCGGCAGATGGAGGTGTACCTGAAGAACCTCCACGGTCAGGAGTACAAACTGGTGCCGGTCGAAGACGACAGCAAAACCATCGTCCCCGTCAGCGGCGAGCAAAAACCGCTGCAAGAGCCGCCGCCCGCCAAACTCGACTAACCCGGCCATTCCCAGCAGAATGCTCGGACATTCTGCTGGAGCCGGCCCTTGAAAGCCCTCGACGAACTGACCTTCGACAACCGCTTCGCCCGCCTGGGCGATGCGTTCTCGGCCCATGTGCTGCCCGAACCGATCGACAATCCTCGGCTGGTGGTGGCCAGCCCGGCGGCCCTGGCGCTGCTGGATCTCGACCCGGCGGTGGCCGACACCCAGGAATTCGCTGAACTTTTCGGCGGCCACAAGTTATGGGCCGATGCCGAGCCACGGGCGATGGTCTATTCCGGGCATCAGTTCGGCGGGTATACGCCGCAACTGGGCGATGGTCGCGGGTTGTTGCTGGGCGAGGTCTACAACGAAGCCGGTGAACACTGGGACTTGCACCTCAAGGGCGCCGGGCAAACGCCGTTCTCGCGCATGGGCGATGGTCGTGCCGTGCTGCGTTCGTCGATCCGTGAGTTTCTCGCGTCCGAAGCGCTATATGCGCTGAACATCCCGTCCTCACGCGCCGCCTGCGTGATCGGTTCCGACACCCCGGTGTGGCGTGAGAAACAGGAGCGCGCCGCGATGGTCCTGCGCCTGGCGCCAAGCCACGTGCGCTTCGGCCATTTCGAATATTTCTATTACACCAAGCGGCCCGAGCAGCAGAAACTGCTCGGCGAGCACGTGCTGGCGATGCACTTCCCCGAGTGCCTTGAACAGCCGGAGCCGTATCTGGCGATGTTCCGCGAAATCGTCGAACGCAACGCCGAACTGATCGCCAAATGGCAGGCCTACGGTTTCTGCCACGGGGTGATGAACACCGACAACATGTCGATCCTCGGCATCACCTTCGACTTCGGCCCGTTCGCCTTCCTCGACGACTTCGACGCGAACTTCATCTGCAACCATTCCGACGACCAGGGCCGTTACTCGTTCAGCAATCAGGTCCCCGTCGGCCAATGGAACCTCAGCGCCCTGGCCCAGGCCCTGACTCCGTTCATCAGCGTCGAAGCCCTGCGCGAAACCCTTGGCCTGTACCTGCCGCTGTTCCAGGCGCACTACCTCGACCTGATGCGCCGCCGTTTCGGCTTCACCACGGCCGAAGACGACGACCAGCAACTGCTGGAGCAACTGTTGCAATTGATGCAGAACAGTGGCGTCGACTACACGCTGTTCTTCCGGCGTCTGGGCGAAGAGTCAGCCGAACAGGCCGTCGCTCGCCTGCGCGATGACTTCGTCGATATCAAAGGTTTCGATGCCTGGGGTGAACGCTATGTCGCCCGAGTCGCACGCGATGGTGCAAGCGATCAAGAACAGCGCCGCGCGCGGATGCATGCGGTGAATCCGCTGTACATCCTGCGCAACTATCTGGCGCAGAAGGCGATTGATGCTGCCGAGCAGGGTGACTATTCAGAAGTGCGCCGACTGCATGCGGTGTTGAGCAATCCATTCGAGGAACTACCTGGAATGGAGAGCTATGCGGAACGGCCGCCGGAGTGGGGCAAGCATCTGGAGATCAGTTGTTCGTCGTGAGGAGGCTCAATCCAACGGATCGATTGCGCTGACTACCCGAGCGACGATGTCCGCCATCGTCACGTCGTCCAGTCGCTCAATAAACTTCGCGTTTCCCTCTCGTACACGCTGTTCGATATCAAAGCTACGAACCTGATTACACACCGCGACACCATTGGTTTCGTGACCAGAAATGGTCACGGCCAATCCCGAGGTTCGACTGAAATTGCCGCCGCTGGTGATCGGTACGGTCATGCTGACGCCCAAAGCATTTATCTCCCGAGGAGTGATGACTACAAAACGATGCCTGTTCATCATCTCCCGCCCGGCCACGGGATTGGGATCAATCCAGTAAACATCTCCCCGCTGCGGGGGCTGTCGACGCACCATCAACCCAGCTCCCTGCCAACTGGCTCACCTTCGCGAGCTTCGGCAGTTTGAGCATTCAGTTCTTGCAACTGCTCAGCGCCTTCAAGCAGTTCGACCAAGCTATAACGCTTGCGAGCAACAGGCGCCACGGGGCGAGCTATCAACTCCCCTTCAACCACATTCAGCTCCAGTTGAGCTCCCACATCCAAATGCAACAGCTTCAACAGCGTTGGCGGAATCGTTATGACTGCAGCGCCTCCCTGACGGCGAATTTTGGACGTTACGGACATGAAGTCACTCCGATCCGGTAAGTGGAAATCATCGATCTCTCGATTTGTGCAACAAAAGTAGCACGCAGATACAGTCAAAGCGACCTCCTCACGACGAGCGTTAAAAACAGGAATTTGCTCTCAGCCTAGACATCAATCGAAAGGTGGCCGGCGGAAAACTGTGACGATTCAAGACATTGATAAATGACTCCCTCGACACCAGATCAGTGACATCAACTGCTCAATCGAGACCTATCATGACCGACCCGCTCCTCATCCCCTGCCCCTCCTGCAACGGCCTCAACCGCATTCCCGCCGAACGCCTCAGCGACCACCCGAAATGCGGGCGCTGCAAGTCGGAGGTGCTGTTGAACAAGCCGTTCGATCTCAAGCAAGGCGACTACGCCAGCCAGATCAAGGGCGATCTGCCGTTGCTGGTGGATGTGTGGGCGGACTGGTGCGGGCCGTGCAAGTCGTTTGCGCCGGTGTTCGAGCAGGCGGCGGCGCAACTGGCGGGCAAATGCCGGCTGGCCAAGCTGGACAGCGAAGCCAATCAGCAGTTGTCGGCGCAGTTGGGGATTCGCTCGATCCCGAGCCTGATCCTGTTCAAAAATGGCCGTGAAGTGGCGCGGCAGAGCGGCGCGTTTCCGCTGCCGCAACTGATGGCGTGGCTACGCAGTCAGGGCATCTGACACAACACAAAACCATGTGGAAGATTGCTCCCACATGGTTTTTTCAGGCGTCTTCGAGCAGGTTGTGCAGCTCGACGAACTGCTGCGTCAGTTTGTGCCGCGGATCGAGATGGATCAGCGGTGTGCTGGCCTGGTGCGATTCGCGCATGCGCACTGAGCTGGCAAGGTAAACCGGGAGCACCGGCAACCCTTCGGCGATCAACTCGTCGAGCATCTGCTGCGGCAGGCTGGCCCGGGCCTGGAACTGGTTGACCACGATGCCTTCGACTTCCAGGCCTTCGTTGTGGTCGTCCTTCAACTCTTCGATCTCCGACATCAGCCCATACAGCGCCTGACGGGAAAAGCTGTCGCAATCGAAGGGAATCAGTACGCGATCAGCGGCAATCAGCGCCGAAACTGCATAGAAATTCAAGGCTGGCGGGGTATCGAGGTAGATGCGGTCGTATTCGCCGTCCAGCTCTTCCAGCAACTTACGCAGCTTGTTGATCTTGTGCTTGGCCTCAAGCTTGGGCTGCAAATCGGCCAGCTCCGCCGTGGCGGTGATGATGTGCAGGTTGTCGAACGGGGTTTCGTAGATATCAGCTTTGTTCTTCTTGGAGAACGGGCCCGAGGACAGGGTCTGCTTGAAGAAGTCGGCGATGCCCATCGGAATGTCATTACCGGTGAGCCCGGTCAGGTACTGAGTGGAGTTGGCTTGGGCATCAAGGTCCACCAACAGCGTGCGATAACCCTCGCTGGCGCTGACCGCCGCCAGATTGCAGGCGATGCTGGATTTGCCCACGCCACCTTTCTGATTGAACACCACGCGCCGCATGACAAAACCTCCGTGTATCAAAGAATGACCGAGTGTAGTGGTGCCCGGCCCCGCTTCGCTACCTTCGCGGACACGGACTACAGGGTCAGGCGTAAATATCTCAATAGTCACGGCGCAAATGCTGCCCTCGACCGACGATATGCCCGACAGACAATCCCTTCACAACCCGGATAATGGCCAAATGATATTTTTTGCCATGTACCCTTCGGTCCATTTCAGCGCGCAAAATGTAACCAGCATTTGCTACACACTCGTCGCACCGGGATAATGCGCGCCACCCGGGGCCAAGCGCCACGCCACTTCCGGCAAGGTCAGCGCGTCTGCGGCGCTGGCAAAACAGCGTCAAATTTAGCCCGCAGGGGCGGGATGAATGTCCGTGATCAACTTCAACATCGCCCAATGGCGCGCCTGGGCTCCCGGGCTCGACAGCGTGGACGCCTGGCAAGCCTGGAGCCGACAGCCGGTCGTGCTGCCGAGCAGCGATGCCGCGCCCGATGTGTCGTTCCTTCCCGCCATGCAGCGCCGCCGTCTCAGCCGCCTGGCGCGGATGGCCTTCAGTGTCGGCTGGCCACTGGCCGACGGTCGGGAAAACCTGCCGCTGGTGTTCGTGTCCCGTCACGGCGAAACGCCGCGCACCTTCGACATCCTCAGTGACCTGGCCAATGAGCAGCCGTTGTCACCGACCCAGTTCAGTCTCTCCGTACACAACGCGATCATCGGCCTGTGGTCGATCATGCGCGGCGAAACCAGCGAGATGACGGCCCTCGCCGCCGCTGGCGACGGTCTAGAACACGGCGTGCTGGAAGCCGCCGCCCTGCTGGAGGAAGGCGCGCCCGCCGTACTGTTGGTGATCACCGAAGAACAACCGCCCCAGGCCTATTCGGCGTGGATCGATGATGTGCCGTTTCCGTACGCGGTCGGCTTGCTGCTGACCCCCGGTACCGACTGGCGGCTGACCCTGAACAGCGCCCCCGAAGCACTGTCCAAAGCGCAATGGCCCCATGCACTGAATCTGCTGCAAACCCTGCTCGGCCAGCAAACCCTTTGCCAACATGCCTGGAAAAATCGTGTATGGACCTGGCAACGCAACCTGTGACCGAAAAGCACCGCGACGCCTACTACTGGCGCCTGCTGGCCACCGCCATCAGCTTCGCCCTCTTCGGGCTGGGCGGGCTGTGCCTGCGTTTGCTGGTTTTTCCGCTGCTGGGCTGCCTGCCGGGTGACGCTAAAACCCATCGCGAGCGGGCGCGGCAGACCGTCAGTCGGCTGTTCTGGTTTTTCGTCCGGTTCATGGCCCGTACCGGCGTGCTGACCTATGACATTCAGGGTGCCGAACGCCTCGGTCGGCCGGGGCAGATGATCATCGCCAACCACCCGTCGCTGATCGATGTGGTGTTCCTGATCGGTCTGGTGCGCCACGCCAATTGCGTGGTGAAGAAAACGCTGTGGGAAAACCCTTTCACCCGTGGCCCGCTGCGCAGCACCGAATACATCAGCAACGACGGCAGCATGGACATGCTCGATGCCGCCGCCGGCGCATTGCAGGATGGCCAGACCCTGATCATTTTCCCGGAAGGCACGCGCACCCAACCCGGTCAGGCCCCGGCCTTTCATCGGGGGGCTGCGGCCATCGCGCTGCGCGGTGCGAAAATCCTGACTCCGGTCATCATCAAGGTCAGCCCGACCACTTTGACCAAGGCCGAGCCGTGGTATCGCATCCCGAGCCGCCGTGTTCACTTCAGTTTTCGCGTCGGGGCCGATATAGACCCACAGACCTTTGCCGCACAAGGCCCTGCACCGCAGGCCTCGCGCAAGCTCAACGACTTTCTGCACCATTTTTTTATCAAGGAGCTCGCCGAAGATGAGCGATCTGCACCGTGAGATAAAACTGTTGATCATCGACGCCCTGGGCCTCGAAGACATCAGCGTCGACGATATTGGCGACGACCAGACACTGTTCGGCGAGGGCCTTGGCCTGGATTCCGTTGACGCCCTGGAACTCGGCCTGGCCATCCAGAAAAAGTACGGCATCAAGATCGACGCCGACGCCAAGGACACCCGCAACCACTTCACCAACGTGGCGAGCCTCGCGGCGTTCGTCACGGCAAAACAGGCAGCTTGAGACCGGACCATGCAAACTCGTGACGACATCTTCAACACCCTGCGCGATGCCCTGGTCGAGCTGTTCGAACTGGACCCGGCCCGTGTGAGCCTGGAATCGAACCTGTATCAGGACCTGGAAATCGACAGCATCGACGCCGTCGACCTGATCGACCACATCAAGCGTCAGACCGGCAAGAAAATCGCCGCCGAGGAATTCAAGTCGGTGCGTACCGTCGGCGACGTGGTCGAGGCGGTCTACCGTCTGGTTCAACCGGCCGCATGAGCCGATTGATCGGCCTCGGCCTGCTGCTGGCGGGCCTGTTGTATCCCTTTGCGGTGTATTTCGGCATGGAGCACTTTGCGCCGTGGCAGTTCGGCCTGCTGCTGGGCAGCCTGTGGCTGGCCCGCGCCCTGACCGGCGAGCGCAAGCCCGGCAGTCTGTGGATGGCCTGCGTGGCCATCGTGTTCTGCCTGTTGCTGGCGCTGTTCGACAGCCCGCTGTTGCTGCGCTGGTATCCGGTGCTGATCAGCGGCTTCATGCTGGTGCTGTTCAGCCTGAGCCTGAAATACGGCCCGCCGATGGTCGAACGTCTGGCGCGAATTCGCGAGCCGCAATTGCCGCCCGAGGCGATCCGCTACACCCGCCAGGTCACCGTGGCCTGGAGCGTGTTTTTTTTCTGTAACGGCTTGTGCGCGGCCCTGCTGACCCTTTGGGCGCCGCTGCACTGGTGGATGTTGTACACCGGCCTGATCTCCTACGGATTGATCGGCCTGATGTTTGCCATTGAATGGCTGATACGACAACGGGTAAGAGGTCGCCCATGAACTGGATAAAACTTGAGCAGCTGTTGCTCAAGGATCTGCCGCAGCGCGCCGTCACCGTCGCGCCGGCACTCGATCACGCACACCTGCGCGAACAGGCCCTGAGCCTGGCCGCCGGCCTGCAAGCCAGGGGCGTGCGACGTCTGGCCGTGCACCTGGAAGATGCCGCAGAACTGGCGATTGCCCTGCTGGGTGCCTGGCGCGCCGGCGTCAGCGTCTTGCTGCCTTCGGATCTGCAAGCGCAGACACGCCAGCGCTGGTCGCAAGAAGTCGACCTGTGGCTGACCGATCACGCCGACGACGTGCACCTGAGCGACTTGCAGGGCACCGCACTGACGGGTGCCGAACTGGATCTCGACCAGTGTCGCCTGAGCCTGTGCACCTCCGGCTCCAGCGGCGAGCCCAAACGCATCGACAAATCCCTGCGGCAACTGGCCAACGAAGTCGAAGCCCTCGAGCAACTGTGGGGCGCGGATCTCGGCGAGGCCTGCATCATCGGCAGCGTCGCCACCCAACACATCTACGGTCTGTTGTTCCGTGTGCTGTGGCCGCTGTGTGCCGGCCGCGTGTTTCTGCGCAAACAACTGGCCTTTCCTGAAGACATGCAGCGCGCCAGCCGCGAACACCCGGCCTTCGCCTGGGTGGCCAGCCCGGCGTTGCTCAAGCGCATGGGCGACAACCTCGACTGGCCGGCCCTGAGCGCCGTGCGCCGAGTGTTTTCCTCCGGCGGCGCGCTGCCGGCAGATGCCGCGCAGAGCCTGCACCAGCGCTTGCGGCAGTGGCCGACGGAAATCCTCGGCAGCTCCGAGACCGGCGGCATCGCCTGGCGTCAGGGCCAACAGCTGTGGCAGCCATTCGCTGGTGTCGAGCTGAGCCAGGACGGCGACGGCGCCCTGTTGATCGCGTCACCGTACCTGCCCGCCGGGCATGTCGAACACACCGCCGATGCCGCGCGCATCGAAGCCGATGGTCGCTTCGAACTGCTCGGGCGGCTGGACCGGATCGTCAAACTGGAAGAAAAACGCATCTCCCTGCCGATGCTGGAGCAGGCCCTGGTCGCCCACGATTGGGTCGCCGAAGCACGGCTCGGTGTGGTGCAGGAAAACCGCGCGTCCCTCGGCGCCTTGCTGGTGCTCAGCGAATCCGGCCTGTTTGCCCTGCGCGAGCACGGCCGCCGCAGCCTCACCGAAACCCTGCGCCGTCACCTCGGCGAGCACTGCGAAGCCCTCGCCCTGCCCCGGCGCTGGCGCTTGCTGCGACAACTGCCGCTGAACCCTCAGGGCAAGTTGCCTCAGGCCGACGTCGAAGCCCTACTGCTGGCACCGCGCCCGAAGGCACCTGAGGTTCTGGAACAGACCGAAACCGATGGCGAGTGGAGCCTGCAACTGAGTGTGCCGCCAGACCTTGCTTACTTCAGCGGTCACTTCCCCAAGGCCCCGGTGTTGCCAGGCGTGGTGCAGGTCGAGTGGGCGCTGAACCTTGGTCGGCAACTGTTGAACCTTTCCGGCGCGTTCGCCGGCATGGAAGTGCTGAAGTTCCAGCAACTGGTACGCCCCGGCGATGAAATCCAGCTGCATCTGCGCTTCGACCCTGAACGCGGCAAACTGTATTTCGCCTACCGCAACGACACGGCCACCTGCTCCAGCGGGCGGATTCTGCTGGGGACTGGCAATGCATAATCCTTGCGCGGTCATCCCGGTCTACAACCACGAAACCGCGATCACCACCGTGGTCGATGCCCTGCTCGCTCAAGGCTTGCCGTGCATTCTGGTGGACGACGCCAGCAGCAAATCCTGCGCAGCCGTGCTGGATGTACTGGCCGAGCGCGAGCGGGTGTATCTGGTGCGCCTCACCACCAATCAGGGCAAGGGTGGCGCGGTGATGACCGGTCTGCGCGAAGCCGCGCGGCTGGGTTTCAGCCACGCCTTGCAGGTCGATGCCGACGGTCAGCACGACTTGCAGGATGTCGCGCGGTTCGTCGAGGAATCCCGCGCCCATCCGCGAGCGCTGATCTGCGGTTATCCGCTGTACGACGCCAGCGTGCCCAAGGGCCGCCTGTATGCCCGTTACCTGACTCACGTGATGGTGTGGATCAACACCCTGTCGCTGCAGATCCGCGACTCGATGTGTGGTTTCCGGGTGTATCCGCTGGAGCCGACACTGGCAGTGATCGATTCGGCGCGGATCGGCAAGCGCATGGATTTCGACTCGGACATCCTCGTGCGCCTGTCCTGGCGCAACCAGCCGATGCGCTGGCTGCAAACCAGCGTGCACTACCCGCTGGACGGCGTGTCGCACTTTCGGATGTTCCACGACAACGTGCTGATTTCGAGCATGCACACGCGCCTGTTCTTCGGCATGTTGCTGCGCTCGCCCGCGATCCTCTGGCGACGGTGGCGCGCATGACGGTCGAAACCGACAAGAAGCACTGGGCCGACCGCGAAGAGCGCGGCAGTTTCCTGCTGATGAAATTCACTGCGTTCGCCGCCAAGGTCCTTGGCCGACGCCTGCTGAGCCCGTTGCTGTACGGTATCGTCCTGTACTTCTTCCTGTTCGGCCGCACGGCCCGACGTAGTGCTTGGCAGTATCAGCAACGCCTCGCCGACTGGAGTGGGCGCCATGAATTGCGCCCGAGCCTGTGGCGCGTGTTCGGGCAGTTCATGGCGTTCGCCGATTCACTGCTCGACAAGCTCGACGTGTGGAACCGCAAGCTGAGCATCGAGCAGATCGAAATCATCGACCCGGCGCTGCTGCGCAATCAGTTGCGCGGCAGTCGCGGGCAAATGCTGGTGGGCGCGCATCTGGGCAACCTCGAAGTGTGCCGGGCGCTGGCGGAGATCGGCGAAAAGGTCACCATGAACGTGCTGGTGCACACCAAGCATGCCGAGCAATTCAACCGCCTGCTGGGCGAAGCCGGGGCGACCAATCTGCGGCTGATCCAGGTCAGCGAGCTGGACCCGGGGGTCATGCTGCAACTGAACGAACGCCTGGAGCGCGGCGAATGGCTGGCGATTGCCGGTGATCGCGTACCGCTGCATGGCGGCCGCAGCGTGACCGTGGATTTCCTCGGTCACCCGGCGCGGTTCCCGCAGGGCCCGTGGCTGCTGGCCGGCCTGCTGAAATGCCCGGTCAATCTGCTGATGTGCCTTAAACAACCTGACGGACACTATCGCCTGACCCTCGAGCCGTTCACCGAGGCCGTGACCTGGACCCGCCGCGACCGCGAACAGGTCATTCATCAGTGGGCGACCCGCTATGCCGAACGCCTGAGTCACTATTGCCTCGAAGCCCCCAAGCAATGGTTCAACTTTTACCCTTTCTGGAAGACCGATGACGACGCCAACCCATGAGCCGGTAACCTTCGGCGAACGCCCTTTGCGCATCGAAGACGTGCTGGCCCTGGCCAACCGTCAGGCACCCGTGCAGTTGCAGAGCGACGCCGACTACCGCGAACGCATCGCCAAAGGCGCGCGGTTTCTCGATTCGCTGCTGGACAAGGAAGGCGTGATCTACGGCGTGACTACCGGTTACGGCGACTCCTGCGTGGTGGCGGTGCCGCTGCATCACGTCGAAGCGCTGCCGCAGCATCTCTACACTTTCCACGGTTGCGGGCTGGGCAAACTGCTTGACGCCCAGGCCACCCGCGCAGTGCTGGCGGCGCGTTTGCAGTCGCTGTGCCACGGCGTGTCCGGGGTGCGCATCGAGCTGCTGGAACGCCTGCATGCCTTCCTCGAACACGACATCCTGCCGCTGATCCCCGAAGAGGGTTCGGTGGGCGCCAGCGGCGATCTGACGCCGCTGTCCTACGTCGCCGCGACCCTGTCCGGCGAGCGTGAAGTGATGTTCCGTGGCGAGCGCCGCCAGTCTGCCGATGTGCATCGCGAACTGGGCTGGACCCCGCTGGTGCTGCGCCCGAAAGAAGCGCTGGCACTGATGAACGGCACCGCCGTGATGACCGGCCTCGCCTGCCTGGCCTACGCCCGCGCCGATTACCTGCTGCAACTGGCTACGCGCATCACCGCGTTGAACGTGGTGGCGCTGCAAGGCAATCCGGAACACTTCGACGAGCGCCTGTTCGCCGCCAAGCCGCATCCGGGGCAGATGCAGGTCGCCGCGTGGCTGCGCAAGGATCTGGCGATCGACGCGCCGACCGCGCCGCTGCATCGCCTGCAGGATCGCTACTCGCTGCGCTGCGCACCGCACGTGCTCGGCGTATTGGCCGACAGCCTGAACTGGCTGCGTTCGTTCATCGAGACCGAACTCAACAGCGCCAACGACAACCCGATCATCGACGCCGAAGCCGAGCGCGTGCTGCACGGCGGGCACTTCTACGGCGGGCATATCGCGTTCGCCATGGACAGCCTGAAAAACCTCGTGGCCAACGTCGCCGACCTGCTTGACCGCCAACTCGCGCTGCTGGTGGACGAGCGTTACAACCACGGCTTGCCGAGCAATCTGTCCGGCGCCAGCGCCGACCGGGCGATGCTCAACCACGGCTTCAAGGCTGTGCAGATCGGCGCCAGCGCCTGGACCGCCGAAGCGTTGAAAAACACCATGCCGGCCAGCGTGTTCTCGCGCTCCACCGAGTGCCACAACCAGGACAAGGTGAGCATGGGCACCATCGCCGCTCGCGATGCCATTCGCGTGCTGGAGCTGACCGAACAGGTCGCCGCCGCCACGCTGCTCGCGGCCAATCAGGGCGTGTGGCTGCGTGGCCGTGATGAAGACGCACGACCACTGCCTCCGTCCCTGGCCGAGATGCACGAAGCGCTGGCCAAAGACTTCCCGCCGGTGATCGAAGACCGCGCCCTGGAAGGCGAATTGCGCCTGTGCCTGCAACGCATCGCCGAGCAACACTGGAGGCTGCATGCGTAGCGCCGGAGTGCTTCACGCCGATACGGAAATCCTCGTGCCGTTCTTTGACGTCGACACCATGCACGTCGTCTGGCACGGCCATTACGTGAAATACCTGGAAGTGGCGCGCTGCGCGCTGCTCGACAAGATCGGCCACAACTACAACCAGATGGTCGATTCGGGCTACGCCTGGCCGGTGATCGACCTGCAATTGCGCTACGTGCGCGGCGCGGTGTTCGGTCAGCGGCTGAACGTGCGCGCCAGCCTGGTGGAATGGGAAAACCGCCTGAAGATTCACTACCTGATCACCGACGCCGAGACCGGCGAGCGCCTGACCCGCGCCAGTTCGGTGCAGGTCGCTGTCGAGGTGAGCAGCCGCGAGATGCAACTGGCGTCGCCGAAAGTTTTCACCGATGCCGTGGAAAGGATGCTGCGATGAATGTGTTTGTGAAATCCCTTGGGGCCCTGGCGCTGTTGACGCTGTCGTCGCTGGCCAACGCCTTCGACCTGCAACAGCTGAGCGATCAACTGGCGAAACCGGATGTGATCCACGGCCAGTTCATCCAGGAAAAGCACCTGCGTGCCCTGCCCCAGCCGCTGATCAGCAAGGGCAGCTTCGTGCTGGCGAAAAACCACGGCCTGCTCTGGTTACTGAAAACCCCGCTGCAGCAGGACTACCGCATCAACGCCAAAGGCATCGCCCGCCGTGACGTCAGCGGTTGGCAAGTGTTGCCCGGCAAGAGCGCCGGCGCCGAACAGAACCGTCTGTTCCTCGCCGTGCTGCAAGGCGACAGCAGCGGCCTGCAACGGGATTTCGAACTGGCTCTGAGCGGCGATGCGCAGCAATGGCATCTGGCACTGACCCCGCGCTCGGTGCTGCTCAAGCAGGTGTTTAACCAGATCAACATCACCGGCGGCACCCTGGTGAACACCATCGAACTGCTGGAAACCCAAGGCGACAGCACCGTGCTGCGCATGCAGGACAGCACCGCCGGCCAACCGTTGAGTGACGCGGAGCAACATGACTTTGCCGAGTGAACGCAGGCTGCCCTGGCTGTTCCTGATCCTGTTGCTGGCCGTCGTCGCACTGGGCGCGTGGCAGTGGCGCGACGGCGCACCGCTGTCGGCGAACCTGATGGAACTGGTGCCCGGCACCCATCCGGACGCGGTCGAGCAACGTGCCGAACAACGCATGCAGGAACCGCTCAACCGGGAAATGCTGGTATTGGTCGGCCACACCGATCGCCAGCAAGCCGTCGCCATGGCCCAGACTCTGGGCGAGCAATGGCAGGCCAGTGGGCTGTTCGAAAAGGTCCAGTGGAACCTGCAAGCCGACCTTCCCGCCCTGCGCACGCAATTGCTGCAAGGGCGACTGGCAATGCTCTCGGCCGATGATCGGCAACTGCTGATCGAACACCCGGATGCCTTTATCCAGCAACGGGTGCAGGCGCTGTTCGATCCGTTCACCGGATTCAGTCTGGTGCCGAGCCAGGACGACTGGCTGGGTCTGACCGGACGCATCCAGAACAGCCAGCCACAGCACGGCGCGGTGCAACTCGACATCGGTAGCGGCGCGTTGATCGCCGATGCCGACGGCAAGAGCTGGGTGCTGCTGCGCGCGCGCACCACCGGCAACGCCTTCGACATGAACCTGCCACTGCAAGTCGCCACGCTGCTGCAACACAGCCGCGAGCAAGCAGCGACATCCGATGTGCAACTGCTGGCCGCCAGCGGATTGCTCTACGCGGCCAACGGTCAGCAGCAAGCGACCCGGGAAATTTCCTGGGTCGGCGGCGGCGCGACGCTCGGCATTCTGTTGCTGCTGTTGCTCGCCTTCCGCCGCTGGCGGGTGTTGCTGGCGTTCATTCCGGTGCTGGTGGGCATGTTGTTCGGGGCGGTGGCCTGCGTGGCGCTGTTCGGGCATCTGCATGTGATGACGCTGGTGCTCGGTTCGAGCCTGATCGGTGTCGCGGTAGATTACCCGCTGCACTATCTGTCCAAGAGCTGGAGCCTCAAACCCTGGCGCAGCTGGCCGGCGCTGCGCCTGACCGTGTCGGGCCTGACCCTGAGCCTGATCACCAGCGCCATCGGCTATCTGGCGCTGGCCTGGACACCGTTCCCGGCCTTGACCCAGATCGCCGTGTTCTCCGCCGCCGGACTGCTCGGCGCTTACCTGTCGGCGGTGTGCCTGCTGCCGGCACTGTTGAGCAGCGTTGAATTGCGCCCGGCGCAGTGGCCGCTACGTCTGGCTGAACGCATGGTCAGCCTTCGGGAAACCCTGCTGGAACACGTACGCACACCGATTCTGTTTGCCCTGCTGATCGCCTTCTGCGCCGGCGGTCTGGTGCAACTGCAAAGCAAAAACGACATCCGCCAGTGGGTCGGCGCACCGCAGCATCTGACCGATGAGGCGCAGGCCATCGCCCGCATCACCGGTTATCAGCCGACCAGCCAGTTCTTCCTGGTGCGCGCGGAAAACCAGGAGCAACTGCTGGAACGTCAGGCCGCGTTGAGTGAGCGACTGGAGCAATTGGTCAACCTCGACAAGTTGCAGGGTTTTCTGGCGCTCAACCAACTGGTCAGCCCGCCGAGCCAGCAACAGCAGGTTCGCGAAGCGCTGAACAAATTGCCGCAGTTCTGGCAGCCACTGCTTGAAGTCGGCGTTCCGCCGGCAGCCCTGCAAGCCGAATTGACGCAGTTGCAATCACTGCCCGCCGAAGACATCGACACCGCGCTCACCGGCCCGCTCGGTGAGCCTTACCGCACCTTGTGGCTCGGCCCGGTCGAGGGCGGTGTGGCGGCGATGGTCAGCCTGCAAGGCCTGAACAACCCGGCGCTGCTGCGGGTGCAGGCACTGGACTTGCCCGGCGTGGAGCTGGTGGATCGACTCGGTGACTTGAACCGGGTGTTTGCCGAAACCCAGATCAGCGCCGCCGAACTGAAACTCGCCTCCTGCGTGCTGATCGTGCTGGTGCTGATCCTGCCATTCGGCCTCGGCGGCGCGTTGCGCATCGTTTCCCTGCCGCTGCTCGCGGCGCTGTGCAGTCTGGCCAGCCTTGGCTGGCTCGGTCAGCCGCTGACCCTGTTCAGCCTGTTCGGCCTGCTGCTGGTGACGGCAATCAGCGTCGATTACGCAATCCTGATGCGCGAGCAGGTTGGCGGTGCGGCCGTGAGCCTGCTCGGCACCTTGCTGGCGGCGCTGACGACCTGGCTGTCGTTCGGTCTGCTGGCGGTGTCGAGTACACCGGCGGTGAGCAATTTCGGTCTGTCTGTGAGTCTCGGGCTGGCCTTCAGCTTCATGCTGGCACCGTGGGCCGGGCGACATGCCCACACCGCGACAGTCGCGGAGCCGACAGCATGATGGTTGCAGTCTTCTGGCTGATGGCGCTGGCGCTGTTTGCCGTGGCCACCCGCGTCGGCCGGCATTTCGGGTTGATTCCGATTGTCAGCCAGTTGCTGCTGGCCAGCTTCATCCTGCCGCTGTTGATGTATTTCTGGATCGAACCGGGCTGGCAGCTCAGTGGCGCCGATCTGATTGCGCCGGAGTGGCTGAAAAACCTCTACAGCCTGAGCTTTGCGCTACTGCTCGGGCACATCCTCAGCGATGTGATCGACCTGCGTCTGGATCGCCAGAGCGTGAAAATCGCCCTGCCAAGTTTCGCCGTACCGTTCGCCTGCGGGCTGGCGACGGCGTACTGGCTGCTGCCGGCGCAACCGTGGATCAACTCGCTGGCCATCGGTCTGGTGTTCGCCATCACCGCAATCCCGGTGTTGTACCTGTACCTGCGCCACATCGATTATCCGCCCGCCGCCACCCGGCGTCTGGTGCAGACCGCGATCCTGATCGACCTGACCTGCTGGACCCTGTTCGGCCTCGCCCAGGGCAGTCTGCACCTGAGCAGTCTGTTGCTGCCGCTGGGGCTGGCCTGCGTGCCATTGCTGTTGCGCGTGTTCGGCATCCGCCGGCCGCTGACTTACAGCCTCGGCTTTTTTGCGCTGTTGGTGCTGGCCGAACACTACAAGCTCAATGCACTGATTTTCGGCATCGGCTACCTGCTGTGCATGGCCGTGATGAAAGTGCCGCTGGTTCTGCCGTTGCCGGCACGCTGGATGAACCGTTTGCAGACGTGGATCGCGATTCCGCTGATCCTCACCTTTGGCATCGTGCAGATCGATGTGCACAGCGCCCTCGTCAGCCTCGGCGCTGTGCAATGGTTAGCGCTGCTGCTGTTGCCGATTGCCAGCAAATTGCTCGGCAACTGGCTGGGCCTCGGCTGGGCCGGTGAATCCTTCGAAGGCGCCAGCCGCTGGCGCGAGAGCGTGCTGCTGAACATTCGCGGCTTGAGTGAAATCGTTTTTCTCAACCTGCTATTGCAACAACAACTCATCAGCCCGGCGCTGTACTTTGCGCTGATGCTGATGGGGCTGATCGCGACGCTGCTGCCGGCCTTCATCGGCCTGCACCGTGCGTCTCTGAACCCTATTGCCGTACCCAGGAGCTCGCGTGCCAATCGTTGAAATGGAATCCCGTCAGGTCGTGATCATCGGCGCCGGCCCGTCCGGCGCCATTGCCGCTGCGTTGCTCAAGCGCAAGGGGCACGATGTGCTGGTCATCGAGCGCCAGCATTTTCCGCGGTTTTCCATCGGCGAAAGCCTGCTCAGTCATTGCCTGGATTTCGTCGAAGAAGCCGGCATGCTCGATGCGGTGAACGCCGCCGGATTCCAGCGCAAGACCGGCGCTGCATTCGCCTGGGGCGAGCGCTACAGCGCGTTCGATTTCGGCGATACGTTCACCGGCGGCAAACCGACCACCTTCCAGGTGCAACGCGCCGACTTCGACAAACTGCTGGCCGATCAAGCCGCGCTGCAAGGCGTGGAAATCCGTTATGGCGATGCCATCGTCAGCGTCGATTTCGACCGCCCGCAACCGCAACTCGATGTGCGTCGTGAGGACGGCAGCGAGTACCGTGTCGAGGCCGGTTTCGTTCTCGATGCCAGCGGCTATGGCCGCGTACTGTCACGCTTGCTTGATCTGGAAGCACCGTCGAATTTCCCGGTGCGCCAGGCCGTGTTCACCCATGTCGAAGATCACATCGATCACCCGGCCTTCGACCGCGAAAAGATCCTCGTCACCACCCACCCGCAGCATCGCGATATCTGGTTCTGGACGATCCCGTTCAGCAACGGTCGCTGCTCGGTGGGCGTTGTCGCTGCTGCTGAACATTTCAACGGTCGCGACGCCGATCTCGATGCCTGCCTGCGCGGTTTCATCGCTGAAACCCCGAGCCTGGCGAAGGTGCTGAACAACGCCGTGTGGGACACCCCGGCGCGCACCCTCGGCGGCTATGCCGCCAACGTCAAAACCCTGCACGGTCCGGGTTTTGCTCTGCTGGGCAACGCCGCCGAGTTTCTCGATCCGGTGTTCTCTTCCGGCGTGACCATCGCCATGCGCTCGGCGAGCATGGCCGCCGGTGTATTGCACCGGCAGTTGCAGGGCGAAACCGTGGACTGGCAAAGCGAGTTCGCCGAACCCTTGAAACGCGGCGTCGATACCTTCCGCGCCTACGTCGAAGGCTGGTACGCCGGCACTTTCCAGGACGTGATTTTCCATGAGCAGGCCTCCCCGGACATCCGTCGCATGATCTGTTCGATTCTCGCCGGTTATGCCTGGGACGAACGCAACCCGTTCGTCAGTGAGGCCCGCCGCCGACTGAAGACGATTTCCGAACTCTGTGCAAAGGACGCCCCATGAATTACTTGAGCGACAGCTACGTCGAGGAAACCCGTTTCGGCTTCTGGTTCCTGCGCAGCCACACCTGGCAGCACCATGTGTTGCGCGTGGCGATCAACGATTTGCGCGGCTTGTTCAGCGAAGCGCTGCCGGCCAATCCGGTGCTGCTGGATGCCGGATGCGGCCAGGGCAAATCCTTCGGCCACCTGCGCCAGACCTTCGCTCCACAGCGTTTGATCGGCGTCGATGCCGACCCGCAAAGCCTGGAATTGAGCGCCGCAGAGGCCGCGCGTCAGGGTTTCGAGGTCGAACTGATCGGCAGCGACTGCGCGACACTGAATGTGCCGGATGCGAGCGTCGATCTGCTGTTCTGTCACCAGACCTTTCATCATCTGGTGGAACAGGAAAAGGCCCTGGTCGAGTTCTACCGGGTGCTCAAACCGGGCGGTTATCTGCTGTTCGCCGAGTCCACCGAGGCTTACATTGATACGTGGGTCATCCGTTGGCTGTTCCGTCATCCGATGCATGTGCAGAAGAGTGCGGCGCAGTATCTGGAAATGATTCGCCAGCAGGGCTTCGAGTTCGGCGAACGGAATGTTTCCTACCCGTACCTTTGGTGGAGCCGGGCGAAAGATTTCGGCCTGCTGGAACGTTTTGGCCTGCGCAAGCCGAAGCCGTTTGGCCAGCGTGAAGAAACCCTGGTCAACGTCGTGGCGCGCAAACCGCTGCAAGGTGATAACTGATGCCACACCTTACCTGTGGGAGCGAGCTTGCTCGCGAAAGCGGTGTGTCAGACACCAGAAAGGTCGAATGTGAGATCGCATTCGCGAGCAAGCTCGCTCCCACAGTGTCCGATGTGTGGCGTTTTTTTGTTCTCGGCGCTGCACTGCTTTTGAGCGCTTGCGCCGGCCAGGCGCCGCTGCCTGTGGATAACCCGACGCTGCCCTTGCCGCTGCAACTGCACATCGAGCGCCAGCAAGCCGGACAGCGCCAGGACTGGTTGCTGGTGATCCAGCGCGAGGGCCCGGGTATCCGCTGGTCGATGATGGATCCGCTGGGCATTCCCCAGGCCCGTCAGCAACTGATCGACGGACGCTGGCAGGCCGACGGCCTGCTGCCGCCGAATCCGGAAGCCCGGGAGCTGTTCGCTGCACTGCTGTTCGCCCTGACGCCTGCCGGCGAGCTGTCACGCAATTACCCCACCGCGCAGCAGCACGACGGGCAACGTTCCTTGCCGGCACGCTGGGACATCCGCTATTCACAACCGTCGAGCTTCGAATTGAATCTGCCCCAAGGCCCGCACTATCGCGTGTCTCCCCTAGGTGAATCGACGCCATGACCGCCTACCTCAACGCCCTCGGCGTGATCTGCGCCCTGGGTCGTGACAAGCAAGAAGTCGCCCGCCACCTGTTCGCCGGTGATTGCTCGGGCATGCGCCACGAGGCTGGCTGGGTGCCGGAGCGCGAGTTGCCGGTGGCCGCCGTACGCGGTGATCTGGCGCCCATTCCGCCGCAGATGGCGGCGCACAAGAGCCGCAACAATCAGTTGCTGCTGGAAGCTGCGTTGCAGATTCGCGACGACATTGACGCTGCGATTCGGAGCTATGGTGCGGACCGTATCGGCGTGGTGCTCGGTACCAGCACCTCGGGTATCGACGAGGCCAGCCAGGGGCTGGCGCATTACATTCGCAACCAGCAGTTCCCGGACGATTACGACTACCGGCAACAGGAGCTCGGCGCCCCGGCGACCTTCCTCGCCGACTGGCTGCAACTGAGCGGCCCGACCTACGTGATTTCCACCGCGTGCACCTCCAGCGCCCGGGCCCTGATGAGCGCCAAACGCCTGCTCGATCTGGGGCTGTGCGACGCGGTGCTGTGCGGCGGTGTCGACAGCCTGTGCAAACTGACCCTCAATGGCTTTTCGTCGCTGGAAGCTGTTTCCGGGGAGCGCTGCAACCCGTTCTCGGCCAACCGCAACGGCATCAACATCGGCGAGGCAGCGGTGCTGTTCGTCATGAGCAAACAGCGCGGCGAAGGCCCGGCCATTGCCCTGCTGGGCGCTGGCGCCAGTTCCGACGCTCACCACATTTCCGCACCGGAGCCATCCGGCCGTGGCGCGTTGCAAGCAATGCAACAGGCGCTGAATCGCGCCCGACTGCAAGCCACGCAAATCAGCTACCTGAACCTGCACGGCACCGCCACCCAACACAACGACGCCATGGAAAGCCTGGCCGTTGCCACCCTGTTCCCGCAGGGCGTGGCCTGTTCCTCGACCAAACCCATGACCGGCCATACCCTCGGTGCTGCCGGCGCACTGGAAGCCGCGTTCTGCTGGCTGAGCCTGAGTGCCGACAACCCCGACCACGCATTGCCGCCGCACGTCTGGGACGGCCAGGCCGATCCGGACCTGCCAGCGCTGAAGTGGGTGACCGCGAGCGAGCGCCTGGCGTCCATTGCACCCCGCTACCTGATGAGCAATTCGTTTGCCTTCGGTGGCAATAACGTCAGCCTGATTATCGGAGACGCCCCATGACTGACTGGCCGCTCGCCGAACTGCTGCCCCACGCTGGCGACATGATTCTGATCGACCGGATCCTCAGCTTCGACGACGAGCAGATCCACACCACCCTGACAGTCAAACCCGACGGCCTGTTCAGTCTGCCCGACGGCAGTCTGCCGGCGTGGGTCGGCGTCGAGCTGATGGCGCAGAGTGTTGCCGCTTTCGCTGGCTGCCATGCCCGGCAGAAAGGCAACCCGGTGGAGCTGGGTTTCCTGCTCGGCACCCGCAAGTTCGAATGCAATGTCGAGGCGTTTCCGGTCGGCTGTGAACTGACCATCCACGGCATCCGCTCGCTGGAAGATGACAACGGCATGGGCGTGTTCGAATGCCATATCAATGCGCCCGGCATCGAAGCCAGCGCCCGGCTGAACGTGTTCCGCCCGCCGCACGCGGCGCAATATCTTGAACAATTGAAGGAGTCGAACGATGACTGAATTCGTACTGGTCACCGGCTCCAGCCGTGGCATCGGCCGCGCCATCGCACTGCGCCTGGCCAAGGCCGGCCACGATATCGTCCTGCATTGCCGCAGCGGCGTGGCCGAAGCGCAAGCGGTGAAAGCCGAAGTCGAAGCGCTCGGCCGCAACGCGCGCATCCTGCAATTCGACGTGGCTGACCGCGATACCTGCAAAGCCATCC
The DNA here is from genome assembly GCF_002112345.1 of Pseudomonas sp. R43(2017). Classification (NCBI taxonomy): domain Bacteria; kingdom Pseudomonadati; phylum Pseudomonadota; class Gammaproteobacteria; order Pseudomonadales; family Pseudomonadaceae; genus Pseudomonas; species Pseudomonas sp. R43(2017). The sequence continues at coordinate 348,777 of NZ_NEHJ01000005.1, read as the reverse complement.
TCGAAGCCGACGTCGAAACTCACGGCGCCTACTACGGCGTGGTGCTCAACGCCGGCCTGACCCGCGACGGCGCGTTCCCTGCCTTGAGCGACGACGATTGGGACGTGGTATTGCGCACCAACCTCGACGGTTTCTACAACGTTCTGCACCCGGTGATGATGCCGATGATCCGTCGCCGCGCCGCTGGTCGCATCGTTTGCATCACTTCTGTCTCGGGGTTGATCGGCAACCGTGGCCAGGTCAACTACAGCGCTTCGAAGGCTGGCGTGATCGGTGCCGCAAAGGCGTTGGCGATCGAACTGGCCAAGCGCAAAATTACAGTCAACTGTGTCGCGCCGGGTCTGATCGACACGGCCATGCTCGACGAGAACGTGCCGGTGGAAGAACTGATGAAAATGATCCCGGCACAACGCATGGGCACCCCTGAAGAGGTGGCCGGTGCGGTGAATTTCCTGATGTCGGCGGAAGCGTCGTACATCACCCGCCAGGTCCTGGCGGTCAACGGAGGCTTGTGCTGATGAAGCGCGTTGTCGTCACCGGCATGGCCGGCATCACCTCGCTGGGCAGCGACTGGGACACCATCGCCGGTAACTTTGCGGCCAATCGCAGCGGCATCCGCCGGATGGACGAGTGGGATCGTTTCAGCGAACTCAACACCCGACTGGCCGGGCCGATCGATGATTTTCTGGTGCCGGCGCACTGGACCCGCAAACAACTGCGCAGCATGGGCCGGGTCTCGCGGCTGGCCGTCGGCGCGGCGGAAAAAGCGCTGGCCGATGCAGGGCTGCTGGGCGACGAATCGATCAAGGACGGGCGCATGGGCGTCGCCTGTGGTTCGTCCACCGGCAGCACCGACGAGATCAAGGCGTTCGGCAACATGCTGCTGAATTCGGTGGCTGAAGGCCTGAACGCCAACTCCTACGTGCGGATGATGCCGCACACCACGGCGGCGAACATCAGCATCTTCTTCGGCCTCACTGGTCGCCTGATCCCGACCTCCAGCGCCTGCACCAGTGGCAGCCAGGGCATCGGCTACGCCTACGAGGCGATCAAGTTCGGCCGCCTGCCGCTGATGCTCGCCGGCGGTGCCGAAGAGCTGTGCCCGACCGAGGCCATGGTGTTCGACGCGCTGTACGCCACCAGCCTGAAAAACGATGCACCGCAAACCTCGCCACGCCCATACGACAAGGGTCGCGACGGCCTGGTGATCGGTGAAGGCGGCGGCATGCTGGTGCTCGAAGAACTGGAACACGCCCTCGCTCGCGGTGCGCACATTCATGCCGAAATCGTCGGCTTCGGCAGCAACGCCGATGGCCAGCACACCACCCGCCCGGAACAGGTCACCATGCGCCGTGCGATGGAGCTGGCACTGGAAGACGCTGGCCTCACGCCTGACGCCATCGGTTACGTGAACGGTCACGGCACGGCCACCGAGCAGGGCGATATCGCCGAGACCCTGGCCACCAGCAGCCTGTTCGGCGAACACATGCCGATCAGCTCGCAGAAGAGCTTCCTCGGCCACACCTTGGGCGCCTGCGGAGCGCTGGAGTCGTGGTTCAGCATCGAAATGCTCAACCGCGACCTGTACGTGCACACGCTCAACCTCGACGAAGTCGACCCGCACTGCGGCAAACTCGACTACCTGCGCGGCGAGTTCCGCCAGATGCACCACGACTACGTGATGAACAACAACTTCGCGTTCGGCGGGGTCAACACCTCGCTGATCTTCCGCCGCTGGACGCAACCGAATTAATCCAGGTCAAGGAGACCTCCATGCGCTTCAACCAACTCGCTGCCGCCCTGCTCATCTGTGCCTTGCCGGCCGTCAGCCAGGCCCGTGACACGGCGGTCTATCTGCCATTCGACCAAGCGGTCGCAGAGGCAACCCGCACCGGCAAGATCGACGGCAGCGTGAAATTCTATCTGGCGGGCAACGCCCCGGCCGGCAAAGTCAGCGTCGTCAGCCCCGGTGCTGTGACCAACAAGAAGACCAACGCCTTCAACAAGTCCGACCAGGAAGCCTGCGAGTGGGTCGTGCAATCGGCGATCATCAGCCTGCACCAGGCGGCGAAAAACGCCGGCGCCAATGCCGTGACCAACATCGTCAGCTTCTACAAGAGCAACGAGCGCAAGGATGCGAAAAACTACGAATGCCACGCGGGTGCGATCATGGCCGGCGTTGCGTTGAAGGGTGATCTGGCGACGGTTCAGTAACCGCCGGAAACGACAAAGGGCGCCTTTCGGCGCCCTTTTCAGTTCAGATCATGTGCTGGCATGCAGCTTCAGTCCCAGCGCTTTCATGACTTTGAGGATCGTTCCAAACTCGGGATTTACCTCGCCTGACAGTGCGCGATAAAGACTTTCCCGTGACAGCCCTGCATCGCGCGCGACCTGGGTCATGCCACGCGCCCGAGCGATAGTGCCAAGTGCCTTGGCAATAAAAGCCGGGTCGTCACCCGCCTCCTCCATACAGGCGTCCAGATAGTTGGCCATGTCCTCTTCTGTCTTGAGGTACTCGGCTGAGTCCCAACGAGTGAATTGTTCGGTCATGGGTTTTGCTCCTGCCAGGATTCCGCGATGAGCCTGGCTTGCTTGATGTCTCGAGATCAGCCGTAGCCGTTGAGCTACACGCACTCTACATGGACTTCTCTCTGTCCGATATACGGCGTCTACACTCGTCATACCCGTAATTTGCTGCGCGTTACGTCAAGGAGATGACCATGCAAGCGAAAGCCCTGATCGCCGCCGCCCTTTTCAGCCTGCTTCCCAGCGCCAGCCACGCCACCAACCTGATGTACATGCCGTTCGAAACCGTGCTGTCGGATGCGATTCGTGCCGGGCGGCTGGATGGCAGTGTGAAGTTTTACCTGATCGGCAATGGACCACAGGGGACTCAGCGGATGTTGCAGCGCGGTGTGGTCAGCGATCTGAAGACCAATGGTTTCAACAAGAGCGATCACGACTCCTGCGAGTGGGTGCTGCAATCGAACCTGATTGCCCTGCAGGCCCAGGCCAAGCGCGTCGGAGCGAATGCGGTGACCAATATCGTCAGCTACTACGACCAGCATGTGCGCAAGGATCTGAACACATACGAATGTCGCGCCGGGGTGTTTGTGACGCGGGTGGCGTTGAAGGGTGATCTGGTACGGCTGCCCTGATCAACCGGCTTCGACCTTGCGCGTGAGCAATTCGACAAACGCCTTGGCCATCGGTGATTTCTGGTCCTTGCGCTGCACCAGCCACACCGCGGTCACGGCCTCGGGATCCAGCAGCGGTCGATAGACCACGCCGTCGATGCGCATCCGCTGATACGAGGCCGGCATGACCGACACGCCCAGGCCCGCCGCCACCAGGCCGATGATCGTCATCGCCTCCCCCGCCTCCTGAGCGAAGTGCGGGCTGAACCCGGCGTCACGGGCCAGGCTGATCAGTTGCGAATACAGACCACTGCCGTAGCTGCGGGGGAAGAACACGAACGGTTCGAGAGCCAGAGCTGACAGAAACAGGCCTTCCTCACTGCCCTGGGCCAGCGGATGTTTGGAGCTGAGCACCGCCACCAAGGGCTCGCGCATCAGCTCGACCACGTTCAACGAATCCGGTAAACCCAGCGGGCGCATGATGCCGACCTCGATCGACTCGTCCACCAGTGCGTCGGCCACCATGGTGCTGCTCATCTCCCGCAGGTTCAGGTGCACGGCCGGGAAACGCTGGCGGAAGGAAAAAATCGCCTGGGGAATGGTCGAGTTGAACGGCGCCGAAGAGGTGAAGCCGATCTTCAGCTCCCCCAGTTCTCCAAGCTGCGCGCGGCGGGCTACATCTGCCGCTTTGTCGACCTGAGCCAGCACCAGTCGCGCTTCCTCCAGAAACAGTCGCCCGGCTTCGCTGAGCTCGACCCGACGATTGGTACGCTCGAAAAGCCGTGCGCCGACTTCCTGTTCCAGCGCCTGAATCTGCTGGCTCAGCGGTGGCTGGGAGATGCCCAGCACCTGTGCGGCGCGGCCGAAGTGCAGTTCTTCGGCGACGGCGATGAAGTAGCGCAAGTGACGCAATTCCATGGACACCCCATTAGGTCGTTAAAGCTATCAAACAGGTCGAACAATATATTGGATAGAAACATTAGCCAGCTATATGATTTTTTTCATTGCCTGCTTGTCCGCGCCCTCCGAGGTCTGATGTGAAAACCGCCGTCGCTCCACTGGCCCATGAAGTCCCGCCCGCTGCGGCGGACGATGTACTGACCGAACTGCAAGAGATCTATATCGAGAAAGGCACACCCGCGTTCATGCGCACGGTGCTGGCATTGTTCAGCGGCGGCTTCGCGACCTTCGCCCTGCTGTACTGCGTGCAGCCGATGATGCCGCTGCTGTCCCACGAATATTCGATCAACGCGGCGCAGAGCAGCCTGATTCTGTCAGTGGCCACCGGCATGCTGGCCTTTGGGCTGCTGATCACCGGCCCGATTTCCGATCGGGTCGGGCGCAAACCGGTGATGGTCGCCGCGCTGTTTGCTGCGGCCCTGTGCACCATCGCCAGTTCGATGATGCCGAGCTGGCACGGCGTGCTGATCATGCGTGCGTTGATCGGGCTTTCGTTGAGCGGCCTGGCGGCGGTGGCAATGACGTACCTGAGCGAGGAAATCCATCCGCAGCACATCGGTCTGGCGATGGGCCTGTACATCGGCGGCAACGCGATTGGCGGGATGAGCGGGCGATTGATTACCGGTGTACTGATCGACTTCGTCAGCTGGCACACGGCGATGATGGTGATTGGTGGCCTGGCGCTGATTGCGGCGGCGGTGTTCTGGAAGATCCTGCCGGAGTCACGCAACTTTCGCTCCCGTTCGCTGCATCCGCGCAGCCTGCTCGACGGCTTCACCATGCACTTTCGCGACGCCGGCCTGCCGCTGCTGTTTCTTGAGGCGTTCGTGCTGATGGGCGCGTTCGTCACGTTGTTCAACTACATCGGCTACCGCCTGCTGGCCGAGCCGTATCACCTGGATCAAGTGTTTGTGGGACTGCTGTCGGTGGTGTATCTGTCGGGCATCTACAGCTCGGCGAAAATCGGTTCACTGGCCGACAAACTGGGCCGCCGCAAGGTGCTGTGGGCCACCATCGCCCTGATGTTCGCCGGCCTCGCCCTGACGATGTTCACACCACTGCCGCTGGTGATCATCGGCATGCTGATCTTCACCTTCGGCTTCTTCGGCGCCCACTCGGTGGCCAGCAGCTGGATCGGTCGGCGGGCGCTCAAGGCCAAGGGCCAGGCGTCGTCGCTTTACCTGTTCAGTTATTACGCCGGCTCGAGCATCGCCGGGACGGCGGGCGGGGTGTTCTGGCACATGGCCGGGTGGAACGGGATTGGGCTATTTATCGGTGCGCTGTTGCTGGTGGCGCTGTTGGTGGCGTTGAAGCTGGCGAAGTTGCCGCCGCTGGGTGGCGTCAAAGCCTGATTCCCGCCCACAAAAAAACGCCCGGCATAAGCCGGGCGTTTTTGTTTTCCAACATTGGAGCTGGGCAAAGATCACTCGTGATACTGCGCCGACAACTCGTGCACCGCACGCAGGAACGCGCCCGCGTGTTCCGGATCGACTTCCGGCGTGATGCCGTGGCCGAGGTTGAACACGTGACCACTGCCCTTGCCGTAGCTGGCGAGGATGCGGCCCACTTCAGTGCGGATCGCTTCCGGCTTGGCGTAGAGCACCGTCGGGTCCATGTTGCCTTGCAGCGCGACCTTGTCGCCAACGCGGGCGCGGGCGTTGCCGATGTCGCAGGTCCAGTCCAGGCCCAATGCGTCGGCACCGGCGTCGGCGATGCTTTCCAGCCACAGGCCGCCGTTCTTGGTGAAGAGGATCACCGGCACCTTGCGCCCGTCGTACTCGCGGATCAGGCCGCTGACGATTTTCTTCATGTAGGCCAGGGAGAATTCCTGATACGCCGCCGCCGACAGGTTGCCGCCCCAAGTATCGAAAATCTGCACCGCTTGCGCACCGGCCTGGATCTGGCCGTTCAGGTACGAGGTCACCGACTGCGCCAGCTTGTCCAGCAGCAAGTGCATGGCTTGCGGGTTGTCGTAGAGCATCGCCTTGGTCTTGCGGAAGTCTTTCGACGAACCGCCTTCGACCATGTACGTAGCGAGGGTCCACGGGCTGCCGGAGAAACCGATCAGCGGCACGCGGCCGTTGAGTTCGCGGCGGATAGTGCTGACCGCGTCCATCACGTAGCCGAGGTCTTTGTGTGGATCCGGGATCGGCAGGGCTTCGATGTCGGCCAGGGTGCTGACGACTTTCTTGAAGCGCGGACCTTCACCGGTCTCGAAGTACAGGCCCTGGCCCATGGCATCGGGAATGGTGAGGATGTCGGAGAACAGAATCGCCGCGTCCAGTTGCGGATAGCGGTCGAGGGGTTGCAGCGTGACTTCGCAGGCGAATTCCGGATTCATGCACAGGCTCATGAAATCACCGGCCTGGGCGCGGCTGGCGCGGTATTCCGGCAGGTAGCGGCCGGCCTGGCGCATCATCCACACAGGGGTGACGTCTACGGGTTGCTTGAGCAGGGCGCGGAGGAAACGGTCGTTCTTCAGGGCAGTCATGTCGGCATCCGGAAAAAAAGTGCGGGCATTTTCTCAGAGCGCGACGCAAAAGGCACGGATGCAGGTCAGCCTTTTGTCTATCGGGTCAATTTGTCGCAATGATTTCGCGGATTCCAGCAACACCCTGAAAACAATGTGGGAGCTGGCAAGCCAGCTCCCACAGGTATTGCGGTGCAGTTTCGAACCGGGTTTAGACGCCCAGGTAATCCAGGATCCCTTCAGCCGCATTGCGGCCTTCGAAGATCGCCGTCACCACCAGGTCGGAACCGCGCACCATGTCGCCACCGGCGAAGATTTTCGGGTTGCTGGTCTGGTGCTTGTACTGACCTTGCTCAGGCGCAACAACGCGGCCCTGGCTGTCGGTCTGGATCTCGAACTGTTCGAACCACGGCGCCGGGCTCGGGCGGAAACCGAACGCGATGACCACGGCGTCGGCCGGGATGATCTCTTCGGAGCCCGGGATCGGCTCGGGGCTGCGACGGCCACGGGCGTCCGGCTCGCCGAGACGGGTCTCGACCACTTTCACGCCTTCGACCTTGTCCTCACCAACGATCGCAATCGGCTGACGGTTATAGAGGAATTTCACGCCTTCTTCCTTGGCGTTCTTCACCTCTTTGCGCGAGCCGGGCATGTTCGCTTCGTCACGACGATAGGCACAGGTCACCGACTTGGCGCCCTGGCGGATCGAGGTACGGTTGCAGTCCATCGCCGTGTCGCCGCCGCCCAGCACCACAACCTTCTTGCCTTTCATGTCGACGAAATCTTCCGGCGACTTTTCAAAGCCCAGGTTGCGGTTGACGTTGGCGATCAGGAAGTCCAGCGCGTCATAAACGCCCGGCAGATCCTCACCGGCAAAACCGCCCTTCATGTAGGTGTAGGTGCCCATGCCCATGAACACGGCATCGTATTCGGCGAGCAGTTGCTCCATGGTCACGTCCTTGCCGACCTCGGTGTTGAGGCGGAATTCGATGCCCATGCCGGTGAAGACTTCGCGGCGATTGCTCAGCACGGTCTTCTCGAGCTTGAACTCGGGGATGCCGAAGGTCAGCAGACCGCCGATTTCCGGGTTCTTGTCGAACACCACCGGAGTCACGCCGCCGCGCACCAGCACGTCCGCACAACCGAGGCCCGCCGGGCCTGCACCGATGATCGCGACACGCTTGCCGGTCGGTTTGACCTTGGACATGTCCGGACGCCAGCCCATGGCGAACGCGGTGTCGGTGATGTACTTCTCGACCGAACCGATGGTCACCGCACCGAAGCCGTCGTTAAGGGTGCACGCACCCTCGCACAGACGATCCTGCGGGCACACCCGGCCGCAGACTTCCGGCAGGGTGTTGGTCTGGTGCGACAGCTCGGCGGCCTGGAGGATGTTGCCCTCGGCCACCAGTTTCAGCCAGTTCGGAATGAAGTTGTGCACCGGGCACTTCCATTCGCAATACGGGTTGCCGCAACCCAGGCAGCGATGGGCCTGGTCGGCCGACTGCTGGGGTTTGAACGGTTCGTAGATTTCCACGAACTCTTTCTTGCGTTGACGCAACAGTTTCTTCTTCGGATCTTTGCGCCCGACATCGATGAACTGGAAGTCGTTATTCAGACGTTCAGCCATTGTTAAAACCTCATCAAACTCTTCAGGCGCATATCACTGCGGGTTGGCACGAGTGCTGGAAAGCAACGACTTCAGGTTGGCAGCCTTCGGCTTGACCAGCCAGAAACGACGCAGGTAGTCATCGAGGTTCTCGGCGAGTTCACGACCCCACTCGCTGTCGGTTTCCGCGACGTACTCGTTCAGCACGTTCTGCAGGTGGCTGCGATAGGCTTCCATCGCCTCGCCGCTGATCCGCTGGATTTCCACCAGTTCGTGGTTGACCCGGTCAACGAAGGTGTTGTCCTGGTCGAGCACGTAGGCGAAACCGCCGGTCATGCCAGAGCCGAAGTTGTAACCGGTCTTGCCCAGGACGCAGACGAAACCACCGGTCATGTACTCGCAGCAGTGATCGCCGGTGCCTTCCACAACCGTGTGGGCACCGGAGTTACGCACGGCGAAACGCTCGCCTGCGGTGCCGGCGGCGAACAGCTTGCCGCCAGTGGCGCCGTACAGGCAGGTGTTGCCGATGATGGCGCTGTTCTGAGTCTGATAAACACTGCCCTTCGGCGGCACGATGACCAGTTTGCCGCCGGTCATGCCTTTGCCGACGTAGTCGTTGGCATCGCCTTCCAGGTACAGGTTCAGGCCGCCGGCGTTCCACACGCCGAAACTCTGACCCGCAGTGCCCTTGAAGCGGAAAGTGATCGGCGCCTTGGCCATGCCCTGGTTGCCGTGCTTGCGAGCGATTTCGCCGGAGATCCGCGCGCCGATCGAGCGATCGCAGTTGCAGATGTCCAGATCGAACTCGGCACCGCTGAGGTCGTTGATCGCCGACGTCGCCATCTCGACCATTTTCTCGGCCAGCAGGCCCTGGTCGAACGGCGGGTTGCGCTCGACGCCGCAGAATTGCGGTTTGTCCGCCGGGATGTGATCGCTGCCCAGCAGCGGAGTCAGGTCCAGGTGATGTTGCTTGGCGGTCTGACCTTCGAGGACTTCCAGCAGATCGGTGCGGCCGATCAGCTCTTCGAGGGAGCGCACGCCGAGCTTGGCCAGCCACTCACGGGTTTCTTCGGCGACGTAGGTGAAGAAGTTCACCACCATGTCGACGGTGCCGATGTAGTGATCCTTGCGCAGCTTCTCGTTCTGGGTCGCAACGCCGGTGGCGCAGTTGTTCAGGTGACAGATACGCAGGTATTTGCAGCCCAGGGCGATCATCGGCGCGGTACCGAAGCCGAAGCTTTCGGCGCCGAGGATCGCTGCCTTGATTACGTCGAGGCCGGTTTTCAGGCCGCCGTCGGTCTGCACCCGGACCTTGCCGCGCAGGTCGTTGCCGCGCAGGGTCTGGTGAGTTTCGGCCAGGCCAAGTTCCCATGGAGCGCCAGCGTATTTGATCGAGGTCAGCGGCGAAGCACCGGTGCCACCGTCGTAGCCGGAGATGGTGATCAAGTCCGCATAGGCCTTCGCCACACCGGCGGCGATGGTGCCGACGCCCGCTTCAGCCACGAGTTTCACCGAGACCAGCGCCTTCGGGTTGACCTGTTTCAGGTCGAAGATCAGCTGCGACAAGTCTTCGATGGAATAGATGTCGTGGTGCGGCGGCGGCGAAATCAGGGTCACGCCCGGTACTGCGTAACGCAGCTTGGCGATCAGCCCGTTCACCTTGCCGCCCGGCAGTTGCCCGCCCTCGCCCGGCTTGGCGCCTTGAGCGACCTTGATCTGCAGCACTTCGGCATTGACCAGGTATTCCGGGGTCACACCGAAACGGCCAGTCGCAACCTGCTTGATTTTCGAGCTCTTGATGGTGCCGTAGCGCGCCGGGTCTTCGCCGCCTTCGCCGGAGTTGGAACGCGCACCGAGGCGGTTCATGGCTTCGGCCAGGGCTTCGTGAGCTTCCGGCGACAGGGCGCCCAGCGAGATACCGGCGGAGTCGAAGCGCTTGAGCACCGACTCCAGCGGCTCGACTTCGCTGATGTCCAGCGGCTTGTCGAGGGTCTTGACCTTGAACAGGTCGCGGATCATCGACACCGGACGGTTGTCCACCAGCGAGGTGTATTCCTTGAACTTGGCGTAATCACCCTGCTGCACAGCGGCTTGCAGAGTGTTGACCACATCCGGGTTGTAAGCGTGGTATTCGCCACCGTGGACGAACTTCAGCAGACCGCCCTGCTGGATCGGCTTGCGCGGACTCCAGGCTTCGGTGGCCAGGGCTTTCTGTTCGGCTTCGATGTCGACAAAACGCGCGCCCTTGATGCGGCTCGGCACGCCACGGAAGCTCAGGTTGCAGACTTCTTCGGACAGACCGATGGCTTCGAACAGCTGAGCACCACGGTACGACGCGATGGTCGAGATGCCCATCTTCGACAGGATCTTCAGCAGGCCTTTGGTGATGCCTTTGCGGTAGTTCTTGAACACCTCGTAGAGGTCGCCCAGGACTTCACCGGTACGGATCAGGTCGCCCAGCACTTCGTAGGCCAGGAACGGATAGACCGCCGACGCACCGAAGCCGATCAGCACCGCGAAGTGGTGCGGATCGCGGGCGGTGGCGGTTTCCACCAGGATGTTGGAGTCGCAGCGCAGGCCTTTTTCGGTCAAACGGTGGTGCACCGCGCCGGTGGCCATCGAGGCGTGGATCGGCAGTTTGCCCGGCGCGATATGGCGGTCGCTCAGGACGATCTGGGTACGACCGGCACGCACGGCTTCTTCAGCCTGATCGGCGACGTTGCGGATCGCCGCTTCGAGGCCGACGCTTTCGTCGTAGTTGAGGTCGATGATCTGCCGCTCGAAACCCGGGCGGTCGAGGTTCATCAGCGAACGCCACTTGGCCGGCGAGATCACTGGCGAGCTGAGGATCACGCGCGACGCGTGTTCCGGCGATTCCTGGAAGATGTTGCGCTCGGCACCGAGGCAGATTTCCAGCGACATCACGATCGCTTCACGCAGCGGGTCGATCGGCGGGTTGGTCACCTGCGCGAACTGCTGGCGGAAATAGTCGTACGGCGTGCGCACGCGCTGGGACAGCACGGCCATCGGCGTGTCGTCGCCCATCGAGCCAACGGCTTCGTAGCCTTGTTCGCCGAGCGGACGCAGTACCTGATCGCGCTCTTCGAACGTGACCTGATACATCTTCATGTATTGCTTGAGCTGATCAACGTCGTAGAAAGCCGAACCGTGATCGTTGTCTTCCATGGTCGCCTGGATGCGCAGGGCATTCTTGCGCAGCCATTGCTTGTACGGATGACGGGATTTCAGGCGGTTGTCGATCGCGTCGGTGTCGAGGATCTGCCCGGTTTCGGTGTCCACGGCGAGGATCTGACCTGGACCGACACGGCCCTTGGCAATCACGTCTTGCGGCTGGTAGTTCCAGACGCCGATTTCCGAGGCGACGGTGATGAAACCGTTGGTGGTGGTGACCCAGCGCGCCGGACGCAGACCGTTACGGTCGAGCAGGCACACCGCGTAGCGGCCGTCGGTCATTACTACCCCGGCCGGGCCGTCCCACGGCTCCATGTGCATCGAGTTGTACTCGTAGAACGCACGCAGATCCGGGTCCATGGTTTCGACGTTCTGCCACGCTGGCGGAATGATCATCCGCACGCCACGGAACAGGTCGATGCCACCGGTGACCATCAGTTCGAGCATGTTGTCCATGCTCGAAGAGTCGGAACCGACACGGTTAACCAGCGGACCGAGTTCTTCCAGATCCATCAGATCGTTGGTGAACTTGGTGCGACGGGCCTGGGCCCAGTTGCGGTTGCCGGTGATGGTGTTGATCTCGCCGTTGTGGGCGAGGAAGCGGAATGGCTGAGCCAGCGGCCATTTCGGCAGGGTGTTGGTGGAGAAGCGCTGGTGGAACACGCAGATCGCGGTTTGCAGGCGCTGGTCACCCAGGTCCGGATAGAACGCGGCCAGGTCGGCCGGCATCATCAGGCCTTTATAGATGATGGTCTTGTGGGAAAAGCTGCAGATGTAGTGGTCGGTGTCGGCGGCGTTGGCCACCGACGAACGACGACGGGCGCTGAACAGCTTGACCGCCATGTCCTGATCGCTCAGGCCTTCGCCACCGATGTACACCTGCTCGATCTGCGGCAGGCGCTCAAGGGCGAGGCGGCCGAGGACGCTGGTGTCGATGGGCACTTTGCGCCAGCCGATCAGTTGCAGGCCTTCGGCGAGGATCTCGCGGTTCATGTTCTCGCGAGCGGCTTCGGCCTTGGCCGGATCCTGGTTGAAGAAGACCATGCCCACGGCATATTGCTTGGGCAGCTCGACGCTGAAGGTTTCCTGGGCAATGGCGCGCAGGAAGGCGTCGGGTTTTTGAATCAGCAGACCGCAACCGTCACCGGTCTTGCCGTCGGCATTAATCCCACCGCGGTGGGTCATGCAGGTCAGGGCCTCGATGGCCGTTTGCAATAGGGTATGACTGGGTTCGCCCTGCATATGGGCTATCAGGCCGAAACCGCAGTTATCCTTGAATTCATCTGGTTGGTACAGACCTGCTTTCATAGACACTTTCTCACCAGGCTGCCTCTTTTCGAGGCAAATTTCTTTTCAATTCAACCACTTGCATCTCGCGCCGAACGTACGCCGGCTTTGCGGGGGCAAAAGGGTGGTCATTGTACACAGCGACACAGACGCTCACAAATTTGACGACGAAATGTCGCAAATCTATGTCGCATTTGTGAAAGGTTTAAAGCGATATGCTGTGCTAGTCAAAACTTTTTTAATTCTGACCGCAACGACTCAAAGACTACTGTGACGCAGACACCACAAGGCACGCGGCCCGTAGGGGCGGCGCGCACTTGTAGAAATTTTGAGGTGCTTGGAGAGGCGGCCTGGGTAAGGCCGCCGAATCTTCAGCGAGTTGTTGCCAGTTCCTGTTGGACGCTGGCGACAGTGCGAGGCCAAGGTTTACCAGCCTGAACCTTCGCTGGCAAGGCCTTGATGGCAGAAACGGCCGCATCACGATTGGCAAAGCTGCCATAGGTGATCACGTAGAGCGGCTTGCCGTTGAGGACTTTCTTGAAATAGCGGTACTCGCCGCCCTGCTCCTTGACGAAGCTTTGCGCAGCCGCTTCGGAGCTGGTGCCGAGGATCTGCACCACGTAGTTGCCCGGGGCTTGACCTGCGTACCAGCTGCCACCGGCAGCCTTGGCGACGGTGACCGGCTTCTCGGCGGCTTTCTCGGCCGGTTTGGCCGCAGCGACAGGCTTGGCAGGCGCCGGGGCCGGCTTGGCGACTGGCGCAGCCGGAGCAGGCGCTGGCTTGGCCGTGGCAACCTGGGTCGGTGCCGGTGTCGGCCTGGCCGCAGGGACCGGAACCGGCGTCGGCGCAGGACCGGCAGGCACGCCGGCCGGTGGCGCGGTGGTGGTCACGGTCGGCGGTGTATTGCTCGAGCCTTCCAGCGGTACGCCGTCGTCACCTTCGGTGATCCCGCCGGCCGCTTCGGCCAATGGCTTGCGCATGACCGGTTGCGAATTGCCGACCAGCGGCAACGGCATCGGCTGGGTGTTACCGGCGAACTCCACGTTCGGCGCGCCACCCTGGCCCAATGGCAACTGAGCCTGTTCATTGGCCGGCGCGCCGGTGGTCGGCGCCTTGTTGCGACCGGGCATCAGCCAGGCGGCAGCGACCGCCACCACGACAACGGCGGAAATCGCCAATACGTGTTTCTTCGGCATGTTGAACCCCATACTTGGACGCTTCACCGCAGAGCGGCTGGCAATCATGACTTCGATCAGTGCATCGCGAGCGACCTGGTTGATGTTGCCGGGCCAACCCTCGGAGCTTTCGTGAATATCAGAGATCTGATCCGCGGTGAAAAGTTCGACACCACGGCCGGCACCTTCGAGCCGCTGGTCGAGATACTCGCGGGTTTCTTCCTCGGTGTACGGCTGCAATTCGATGACGTGGAAACGCTCCTCTTCGAGGTGCAAGGCCTCGAGCTGAGCGATCAGCGACGACTCACCGAACAGGAACACATGCGGACGGCCTTCCGGCGCGCCAGCGCCCAAAGCCATCAGGGCTTCGAGGGCGGACTCGTCGAGCTGCTCGGCATCATCCACCAGCAGATAGACTTCCTGGCCGGTCAGCGCCAGTTGCACCACCTGATCGAGGATCGCCCCGACTTCGGCCTGGGCCACATTCAGCGCCTGGGCGACCTGACGCAGCACACCGGCTGCATCGCCGGCGCCACGGGCGGAGACGACAACACTCTGAACCGACTGCTTGTTGGTGCTCGCCACCAGCGCCTGGCGCAGCAACGTCTTGCCGCTGCCCTGAGGGCCGGTGACCACCAGCAGCAACTGGCTGTAACGCGCCAGGTGATGCAGTTGACCCAGCACCGGTTTGCGCTGGGCCGGGAAGAATTTGAAGCCCGGGACCCGTGGAGCGAAAGGGTCATGACTTAACTGGAAATGGCCGAGGAACGCCTCGTCGGCATGCAAACTAGTCATCGGAATCTTATTAACCTTTAAGCTGAGCCAGAGCGCGGTAATCCGCTCCCAGCGTGGCCTGTAGAACCTCTTTCGGATAATCGTCGGTCACTACCGCTTCGCCCATCCGGCGCAGCAGCACCAGGCGCAGACGACCGTCGATCACTTTTTTGTCAATTGCCATATGTTCGAGAAAATCGGCTTCGGTCATCTCTTCCGGCGGAACCACCGGCAGGCCGGCACGCTGGAACAGACGAATGCCGCGATCACGCTCCTGCTCGCTGATCCAGCCGAGGCGCGCGGACATTTCCATCGCCATTACCGTGCCAGCAGCGACCGCTTCACCGTGCAACCAGACACCATAGCCCATGTGGGTTTCGATGGCGTGGCCGAAGGTGTGGCCGAGGTTGAGCGTGGCGCGTACACCGGTTTCCTTCTCATCGGCGCCGACCACCGCAGCCTTGGCCGCGCAGGAACGCTCGATGGCATAGGTCAGGGCTTTCTGGTCCAGTGAACGAAGGGCGTCGACGTTATCTTCGAGCCAGGTCAGGAACGGCTCGTCGCAGATCAGGCCGTACTTGATGACTTCCGCCAGGCCCGCGGACAGCTCGCGCGCTGGCAGGGTTTTCAGGGACGCCGTATCGATCAGCACCACGTTCGGCTGATAGAAGGCGCCGACCATGTTCTTGCCCAGCGGATGGTTGATCCCGGTCTTGCCGCCCACCGACGAATCGACCTGGGACAGCAGCGTAGTAGGAATCTGGATGAAATCGACGCCGCGCTGATAGCAGGCGGCTGCAAAACCGGCCATGTCGCCGATCACACCGCCACCGAGGGCAATCACCGTGGTGCGACGGTCATGACGGGCGGTCAGCAGACCGTCGAAGATCAGTTGCAGGGTTTCCCAGTTCTTGAAGGCTTCGCCGTCGGGCAGCACCACGGAAACCACCGAGAACTGCGACAGACTGCGGGTCAGACGCTCGAGATAGAGCGGCGCAACGGTCTCGTTGGAGATGATTGCCACTTGCCGCCCGTGGATGTGCGGAGCCAGCAATTCAGGCTGATCCAACAGTCCTTCGCCAATATGAATCGGGTAGCTGCGCTCGCCTAGATCGACCTTGAGTGTCTGCATGTGTCCCCACAGTGAAGATGGAAGCAGGCGTCCTGCCTTGAATTATCGGATGTCCCCGGTCTTGAGAGGTGTGACGCCGCTTGCGTGCGATCCGCCACAACCCTCGACAGGACGCCGAGGATAGCGCATTTCGGGCGGCGCTTTAACGGGGTGGAAGTTGCGCCAGACGGTCAAGAATGTCGAGTACCACCATGCGTGGAGGCCGCTCGTCGGTTTCCACCACCAGATCGGCGATTTCCCGATAAAGCGGATCGCGGATCGCCAGCAGGTCGCGCAGGGTTTTCTCGGGATTGGCCGTGCGCAGCAGCGGGCGATTGCGGTCGCGGGACGTGCGGCCGACCTGCTGTTCGACAGAGGCGTGCAGATACACCACCCGCCCGCCCTCGTGCAGGGCCTTGCGGTTGGCATCGCGCATCACCGCGCCGCCGCCCGTCGCCAGCACTACGCCGTCGAACGCGCACAGCTCGGCGATCATCGCCTGCTCACGATCACGAAAACCGGGCTCGCCTTCCTTGTCGAAGATCCACGGGATATTGGCGCCCGTACGCAGTTCAATTTCCTTGTCGGAATCCTTGAACGGCAGGCGCAGCTCTTTGGCCAGTAATCGGCCGATGGTGCTTTTTCCAGCCCCCATCGGTCCTACAAGAATCAAATTTCGCACAGAATCAACGACTCACAGCAATCGCCTGGTTATTCATGATACGCGGAGTGAGGAATACCAGCAGCTCGGATTTTTTCTCCGAAACCACATCACGCCGGAAAAGGCGGCCAAGATACGGCACATCGCCAAGAAATGGCACCTTATCTACGACCTTGCTTTGAGTATTTGAGAAAACCCCGCCAATCACGATGGTCTCGCCGTCGTTCACCAGCACCTTGGCGTTGACCTCGTTTTTCTTGATCGGCGGTACATCCTGCACTTTGTTCAGGTAGTCCGGTTCGTCCTTGGTGACCTTGACCTCCATGATGATGCGGTTGTCCGGGGTGATCTGCGGCGTGACCTCCAGCGACAGCGAGGCCTCCTTGAACGACACCGACGTAGCGCCGCTGGAGCTGGCTTCCTGATACGGAATCTCGGTGCCCTTGAGGATCTTCGCGGTCTCCTTGTCGGAGGTGACCACCTTGGGTTGCGAGACGATTTCGCCGTTGCCGGTCTTCTCCATCGCCGTCAGCTCAAGGTCCAGCAAGACGTTGTCGGTAATGAAGGCGATGCCGATCCCGGACGTATTGTTGACCGTGCCCATGTCGACGAACGGCGAGTTGGTGCTGGTGCTGCCCGGCGTACCGATGGTGGTCGACGAGCCATTGCTGACCCCGGAAGTGTTCCAGTTGCCCTTGTTCTGGATCGACCCGCCCCAGCGCACGCCCAGACTCTTGTCGTAATCGACGTTGGCTTCGACGATCCGCGCCTCGATCATCACCTGGCGCACCGGAATATCCAGTTGCGCCACGATGCGCCGCAGTTCGTCGAGGCGATCCTGGGTCTGGTAGGCAATGATGTTGTTGGTGCGCTCATCGACGGTGATCGAGCCACGTTCATCGACCTTCGCCTCGGCACTGGTGACCGACTGGAACAGCTTGGCGATGTCTGCCGCCTTGGCGTAGTTCACCTGCAACAGCTCACGACGCAGCGGCGCCAGCTCGGCGATCTGCTTCTGCGACTCCAGTTCCTGCCGTTCGCGGGCGGCGATTTCATCCGCCGGCGCTACCAGCAACACGTTACCGACCTTGCGCTTGTCCAGGCCTTTGGTCTTGAGCACCAGATCCAGCGCCTGATCCCACGGTACGTTTTGCAGGCGCAAGGTGATCCCGCCCTGCACCGTATCGCTGGCCACCAGGTTGAGGTTGGTGAAGTCCGCGATCAGTTGCAGCACCGAACGCACGTCGATGTCCTGGAAATTCAACGAAAGCTTTTCACCGCTGTAGCTGTTGCGGTCGGCGTTGCGCTTTTGCAGGTCGTCGATGGTCAACGGACGAATGCTCACCGTCAGCTTGTTGTCGGTCTGGTAGGTGGAATAGTCGAACGTGCCGCCGGGCTCGACGGTGATGGTCGCCCGATCTCCGCTGACGCCGGCATTGACGAACTGCACCGGGGTGGCGAAATCCTTGACGTCGAGACGCACCCGCAGCGGTTCGGGCAATTGGGTGCGGGCGAAATTGAGGATGATCTTGCCGTCGTGCTCCTGAATGTCCGGTGCGATGGTCGGGTCGGACAGGTCGATGACCACATTGCCCTCACCCGCCGTGCCGCGCTGGAAATCCACGCCACGAATAGCCCTGGCGACGGGGGCGTAAGTCCGCGCCGGCGCTGCCACCGGCGTGGCACGCGGTGTCTTCGCGACAGGGCGCGGCGCGCTGGCCTTGGTGCCCTGCCCGACCACCACGAAAAGTGTGTTGCCCTCGACCCGGGCGTCATACGGCGCCAGTTGCGTCAAGTTGATGATCAACCGGGTACGGTCATTGGCCTCGACTACCGTGGCAGAGCGCGCATTGCCGCTACCGAGATCGCGGGTCTTGGTCGCGAGCTGGCTGGCCACTCCCGGCAGGTCGAGCGCGATCCGCGCCGGCGAATCGGTGGTGTAACCCTTGGGCTGCGGCGGCGGGCCGTCGAACGACAGCTTCAGCTCGACGCGATCACCCGGCAGCGCGGCAACGTCCAGCGTCTTCAGGTTGGCCGCGTGAACCATCGGTGAAAGCAGCGCTATCCATAGCGAAAAACCGAGGGTGGAGAAAATCCTGTTCATTGTTCGACTTCCACTATGAGTGCTCTTTCAAAGGAATGGTGCGCGGCCGCTCCAGCCAGGCGCCTTCGCCATCGGGAACGATTTCGACCACATCGACCTGGGACGCGCTGATCGCGACGATGCGTCCGTCGTTGCGCCCCAGGTAATCGCCGACTTTCAGCCGGTGCACCCCGCCCGCCCCGCGCAGCAGCGCAAATGAACCGGAGGCATTGGAAATCGTGCCGACCATCTCGAACTGCTCGATGTTGAAACCTTCGAGGTATTGCTTGACCCGGGTCGGGTCCGGCTTGACGTTGCGCGAGCCGTGCTGCTGCCCGGCCAGATCGACGCGCACCTGACGCGAGAACGGACTTCGCAGGTTGGACGCGCTGTAGGTGAACGTCGGGTAGGAACGAAAGGTCGGCGTCGGCTCGATCTTGCCCGGCGGCCGCAGACGCACTTCATTCATGTAGGCGTCGAGATCGCCGAAGTCGTTGCCGCCGCAACCGCTCAGCCCCAGCATCAATGCCGACAACAGAAGAAAGCGGATCGGGCTCATTTTTGCAGCCCCTTGTCGTTGTAGCGGTACGTCTTGGCGAGGATGCTCATGCGCAACTTGGTCCCGCCTTCCGGGTTGGCCGGCGCCAACTCGAAGTCGTGCAGCGTGACGATCCGCGGTAAACCGGCCACGCCGCTGACGAAGGTGGCGAGGTCGTGATAGGCGCCCGTGACGGTGATCTGGATCGGCAATTCGATGTAGAACTGCTGCGTCACCTCCGGCAACAGCTTGATTTCCTCGAATTCAAGACCGCTGCCCAGACCGGTGCGCGTGATGTCCTCCAGCAATCCCGGCACTTCCGTGTCACTGGGCAATTGCCGCAACAGCACGCCGAACGAGTTCTCCATCTCCTTCATCTGCTGGGTGTACAGCTCCAGATTGGCCGCCATGTGCGCCTTGCTGGAGAACTGCTCCTTGAGCGTGGCCTCTTCCGTGCGTTTGGTTTCGAGCTCGCTCTCCATGTCACTGACGAAAAAGTTGTAGCCCAGGGCCAGCACCAGAATCATCAGCAGCGCCCCGGCCAGGCCTTTCACGGCCGGGGGCCAGGAGCCGATGTTGCTGGTATCCAGGTCGTTGAAGTCGATATTGCGCAGGCTGGCCAGCCATTCGGACGGTTTCATTGATCGTCCTCCAGGTTTTTCGGCCGGGTCTGATGGACGGTCAACTGGAACACGTTGGCCTGATCCAGTTGCCCCGCCGTGGTTGCCTTGACCTCGTTCAGGGTCGGCGCATCGAACCAGTCGGACGCCTCAAGATTGCGCATCAGGTCGGAGACCCGGTTGTTCGATTCCGCCGCACCGCTGATCGACAGGGTCTTGCCGACCATCTTCACGCTGGTGAAATAGACGCCGTCGGGCAGCGTGCGTGCGAGTTGATCGAAGATCCGCCCGCTGACCTGCCGGTTGCCCTGCAGGTCCTGGATGATGCGCATGCGCTCCACCAGTTGCTGGCGGCGCGCCTTGAGTTCGCTGATCTGCTTGATCCGCTCATCGACCACAGCGATCTGCTTGCCGATGTAATCGTTGCGAGCCTGCTGATGTTCGATGGCCGTGCTGAATATCTGAGCGGCAATGAACACCGCACCGACCGAACCGACCACCACACCGGTCAGGGTCAGCAGAAAGCGTTTGCGCCGTTCTTCGCGGCGCTCCTCGCGCCAGGGGAGAAGGTTGATCCGCGCCATCAGTCGAAACTCCTGAGCGCGAGCCCGCAGGCAATCATCAGGGCCGGCGCATCACTGGCCAGCGCCCCGGCGTTGACCTTGCTGCTCAAGGCCATGTCGGAAAACGGATTGGCGACCTGGGTCGGGGTGCCGAGGCGCTCTTCGATCAGCCGGTCCAGCCCCGGTACAGAGGCCGTGCCACCGGCCAGCAGAATGTGATCGACCGCGTTGTACTGGCCGGAAGCAAAGAAAAATTGCAGGGAACGCGACACCTGTTGCACCAGCGCTTCGCGAAACGGCTGCAGGACCTCGCCGACATAATCGTCCGGCAGGCCACCCTGCTTCTTGGCCAGCCCGGCCTGTTCGAGGGTCAGGCCATAACGGCGCTGGATTTCCTCGGTCAGCTGGCGCCCGCCGAACAATTGCTCGCGGGTGTAAATGATCCGCCCGTTGTGCAGGACGCTGAGGGTGGTCATGGTCGCGCCGATATCGACCACCGCCACGGTCAGGCGCTCCTGCGAGGCCGCCAGTTGCGTGGCCAGCAGGCCGAACGAGCGTTCCAGCGCATAAGCCTCGACATCCACCACCCGCGCCGTCAGGCCGGCAAGGGCCAGGGCCGCCTCACGGACTTCAACGTTTTCTTTGCGACAGGCGGCCAGCAGCACGTTGACCCGCTCGGGATTGCGCGGCGAAACGCCCTGGACTTCGAAGTCGATGGCGACTTCGTCCAGCGGGTAGGGAATGTATTGGTCGGCTTCGATCTTGAGCTGGTTTTCCAGCTCGTCGTCGGACAGCCCGGCGTCCATTTCGATGACCTTGGTGATCACCGCCGACCCGGCCACCGCCACCGCCACGCTCTTGAGCCCGGTGCGCGCCTTGGCCAGCACCCGGGACAGGGCATGCCCGACGCCTTCGAGTTCGGCGATGTTCTTCTCGACCACGGCATTGGCCGGCAACGGCTCCACCGCGTACGCCTCGACCCGGTAGCGCTCGCCCTGACGGCTCAGCTCCAGCAGCTTCACCGAAGTGGAGCTGATATCGATCCCCAGCAACGTATTGGTCTTTTTATTGAAGAGTCCTAGCACTACCAATTCCCTATGACTTTCCGTGAGTTACGGACTCTGTAATGCGCATTGCGTTCCCTCGCCCCGTCTTGACAGAAGCGCAAATGACGCCCCCAGCGGAAAAGTGCTTATAATGCCCAGCGATTTTTTCCGCTTTTTACTGCCGGCGCGGGCCGTTCTGTGTGTTCCCGGAACCCTGTCGCCCAATTCATTCTTTGCCCTGGATGTCCAAAAGCCTTGATTCGTCTGCTGAAATTCTTCGGTTGGTCCATCGTCGCCGTTTTCTGCGGACTGCTTTTAGTTCTCAGCGGCGCGTTTCTTTACCTTAGTCCGGGTTTGCCATCTGTGGAGGCGCTGAGAAGCATTCAGTTGCAGATTCCGCTCCGGGTGTACAGCAGCGACAACAAGTTGATCGCAGAATTTGGCGAAATGCGCCGTACTCCGATCCGTTTCGCCGACATTCCCCCCAATTTCATCAATGCGTTACTAAGTGCTGAAGACGACAACTTCGCCAACCACTATGGCGTCGATCCGAGCAGCCTGATGCGTGCCGCGACCCAACTGGTCAAGAGCGGGCACATCCAGTCCGGCGGCAGCACCATCACTATGCAGGTGGCGAAGAACTTCTTCCTGACCAGCGAACGCAGCTTCTCGCGCAAGACCACGGAAATCCTCCTGGCCCTGCAGATCGAGCGTCAGCTGACCAAGGACGAGATCCTCGAGCTGTACGTGAACAAGATTTATCTGGGCAACCGCGCCTACGGCATCGAGGCGGCGGCGCAGGTGTATTACGGCAAGTCGATCCGTGAAGTCAGCCTGGCGCAGATGGCAATGATCGCCGGCCTGCCGAAGGCCCCGTCGCGCTTCAACCCGCTGGCCAACCCGGCGCGCAGTAAGGAGCGTCGCGACTGGATCCTCGGGCGCATGTACAAGCTCGGCAAGATCACCGAAGCCGACTACACCGCCGCCATCAACGAGCCGCTGAACGCCAGCTACCACGTGCCGACCCCGGAAGTGAACGCACCGTACATCGCCGAGATGGCCCGTGCCGAAATGGTCGGCCGTTACGGCAGCGACGCCTATACCGAAGGTTTCCGCGTCACTACCACGGTGCCGAGCAACCTGCAGGAAATGGCCAACACCGCGCTGCACGAAGGCCTGATGACCTACGACCAGCGTCACGGCTACCGTGGTCCTGAGTCGCGCCTGCCGGGCAAGACCCGTGAAGCCTGGGCCGTCGAGCTGACCAAGCAACGCACCATCAGCAGCCTCGAACCGGCCATCGTCACCCAGGTCGACAAGAACGGCCTGCAAGTGCTGACCCGTACCGGTGAAGAACATGTGGCGTGGGACACCATGAAATGGGCCCGTCCGTTCCTCAATACCAACAGCATGGGCGCCGCGCCGCGTCAGCCATCGGATGTCGCGCAGGTCGGCGACCTGGTGCGCGTACAGCGCCAGCCGAACAATTCGCTGAAGTTCAGCCAGATTCCGCAGGCCCAGGGCGCGCTGGTGTCGCTGGATCCGCAGAACGGTGCAATCCGCTCGCTGGTCGGCGGTTTCGCCTTCGAGCAGAGCAACTACAACCGTGCCATGCAGGCCAAGCGTCAGCCGGGCTCGAGCTTCAAGCCATTCGTCTACAGTGCCGCGCTGGATAACGGTTACACCGCTGCCACGCTGGTCAACGACGCGCCGATCGTGTTCGTCGACGAATATCTGGACAAGGTCTGGCGTCCGAAGAACGACACCAACACCTTCCTCGGCCCGATCCGCCTGCGCGAAGCGCTGTACAAGTCGCGCAACCTGGTTTCGATCCGCCTGCTGCAGGCGATGGGTGTAGGCAAGACCATCGACTACATCACCCGCTTCGGTTTCAACAAGCAGGATCTGCCGCCAAACCTGTCCCTGGCGCTGGGCACCGCGACCCTGACCCCGATGGAGATCGCCACCGGCTGGAGCACTTTCGCCAACGGCGGTTACAAGATCACCCCGTACATCATCGACAAGATCGAAAGCCGCAATGGCGACACGCTGTTCGTCGCCAACCCGCCGACCGTGCCACAGGGTGGCTCGGCCACCGACGGCATCGCGGCACCGGCGACCCAACCGATCACCGTCGACGCAGCACCGGTTCCGGGGGAAGCACCGGGCAGCGCCGCAATGCCACAGGCTCCGGCAGTCGCCGAGCGCATCGTCGATGGCCGCACCACCTATATCCTCAACAGCATGTTGCAGGACGTGATCAAGCTCGGCACCGGGCGTCGCGCACTGGCCATGGGCCGCAGCGATATCGCGGGCAAAACCGGTACTACCAACGAATCCAAGGATGCGTGGTTCTCCGGTTACAACGCCGATTACGTGACCACGGTCTGGACCGGTTTCGACCAGCCGGAAAGCCTCGGTCGCCGGGAGTTCGGCGGCACCGTGGCGCTGCCGATCTGGATGAACTACATGAGCGCCGCGCTCAAGGACAAGCCGCCGCATGTCCAGCCGGAACCGGAAGGCATCCTCAGCCTGCGGGTAGATCCGGTCAGCGGCCGCGCAGCCTCGCCGAGCACCCCAGGCGCCTACTTCGAGCTGTTCAAGGCCGAAGACACGCCGCCGTCGGTCAACGAGATCGGCAACGGCACGGCACCGGGCAGCCCGCTGCCGGCGGATGAACAGGCGCCGATCGATTTGTTCTGATTCGCAGACATAAAAAAGCCCCGCCTTCGAAAGAATGCGGGGCTTTTTTATGTCTGCCAGATTTGTATTGCATGGACTGGCTCCTTCGCCGACAACACAGAATTCACAGGCACAAAAAAGCCCCGACTCTCACGAGCCGGGGCTTTCGCTTGAAGCGTTACAACGGCTTAGCCGTTGAACACGTCATCCACGCTTTTCAGCGGGTAGTTCTTCGGATACGGCAGGGTCGCTACGCCGGTCTCGATCGCAGCCTTGGCCACGGCGTCGGAGATCACGGTGATCAGGCGCTTGTCCATTGGCTTCGGAATGATGTACTCACGACCGAATTCCAGGGAGATACCGCCGTAGGCGTCGCAGACTTCCTGAGGAACCGGCAGCTTGGCCAGTTCACGCAGGGCGTTAGCGGCAGCGATCTTCATTTCTTCGTTGATGCGCTTGGCGCGAACGTCCAGGGCACCGCGGAAGATGAACGGGAAGCCCAGCACGTTGTTGACCTGGTTCGGGTAGTCCGAACGGCCGGTGGCCATGATCACGTCGTTGCGGGTGGCGTGAGCCAGTTCCGGGGAGATTTCCGGATCCGGGTTGGAGCAGGCGAAGACGATCGGGTTGGCCGCCATGCGCTTGAGTTGCTCGGCGCTCAGCAGGTTCGGGCCCGACAGGCCGACGAATACGTCAGCGCCTTCGATGGCGTCGTCCAGGGTGCGCTTCTCGGTCGCGTGGGCGAACACAGCCTTGTACTGGTTCAGGTCGTCACGGCCAGCATGGATCACGCCGGTACGGTCGATCATGAAGATGTTCTCGACCTTGGCGCCCATGCTCACCAGCAGTTTCATGCAGGAGATGGCGGCAGCGCCGGCGCCCAGGCAGACGATCTTGGCTTCGCCGAGGGTTTTGCCAGCGATTTCCAGGGCGTTGATCATGCCCGCAGCGGTCACGATCGCGGTGCCGTGCTGGTCATCGTGGAATACCGGAATGTCGCACTGCTCGATCAGAGCGCGCTCGATCTCAAAGCACTCAGGTGCCTTGATGTCTTCCAGGTTGATGCCACCGAAGGTGATGGAAATGCGTTTTACGGTGTCGATGAAGGCTTGCGGGCTTTCGGAGTCGACTTCGATGTCGAAGACGTCGATGCCGGCGAAGCGCTTGAACAGCACGCCTTTACCTTCCATCACTGGCTTGGAAGCCAGTGGGCCGAGGTTACCCAGGCCCAGAATCGCGGTGCCATCGGAAATGACTGCAACCAGGTTGCCCTTGCCGGTGTACTTGTAGGCCAGTTCAGGATCGCGGGCGATCTCGCGCACTGGTTCAGCTACGCCGGGGCTGTAGGCCAGCGACAGGTCGCGGGCGGTAGCAGTGGCCTTGGTGAGCTCGACACTCAGCTTTCCTGGACGAGGATTGGCGTGATATTCGAGAGCGGCAGTTTTCAGATCAGACATTTTGGCATTCCGCTTTTTACTGTTGGACAGACTGGTCAGCGAGGATACGCGCCTCGCAAAGTCCCCACAAGACTGCCCGGTCACCCCTGTCAAGCGCCCTGCCCTACGACTTTGGGCCAAGAGCCACGGCGCACAAGGGTTAGACTGTTCACAATCGACAGAAAAAATGTCTACAACTTTTTCTTCAGCGGGACGATTGCAACATCGAAGGGTCGGTCAGCGGCAACAGCCAGCGAGCCTGACCGGGTTTCAATCCGCCCCGTCGTGAACGGTCGACCACCCAGCCCCGGGCCTCGATCTGCCTGCCCTTCAGCGTTTGCAGGGAACTGCCAGCGAAGTGCTCCAGCAGATTGGGTGCAACGCGCAGTACAAGCTTGTCCTGCAACTCGATCCAGATTCCGCCACGATTGCGCTGAACCTTGCTCACACGACCACTGACGATGGCGAAACCCGAGCGTTCGATCTGCTCCGCTTTCAGTACAGGCGAACGCTTCCACAGGCCAAGCCCGGCCTGCCGCGCGCTGCGTTCGGCAGCTTGCTGACAATCGACAAGATCGACATTCGGCGCCACCGCGACCTGGAATCCAAGGCCATCGGCGAGCATTTGCGCTTCGAGACTGGCGCCGCTGACGCTGTAGAGATGGGCGAGCGTACGCCCGTAATGGTCTTTTGCTTGCGCACCGAGGCGCAAACCGACCCGACCGCCACTGTCGGCCACCAAGGCTTCCAGGCGTTTGCGCGCCGCCACGGCAAACGGTTCGTCGCTGCGCCCCTGCTTGCCCAGCTCAGGCGTGTTGAGGCCGATCAGGCGTACGCTGCGGCCGTCACTCAGGCGCACCGTGTCGCCATCGACAACCCGCTGCACCACCACGCTCGACAGCCCCGAGGGCTTCGGGCAGAACGCCTGGGCGCCGGACAGCCAAATCGCGGACACAAAAAAGGCGCCCACAAGGGACGCCTTTTTCATCAGACCGGAAAAGCCGCTGAGGTTTTCCAGAATGAGGGGCCTTAGGCCTTCTTCGCGCCGAAAGCACCGAAACGGTCGGCGAACTTCTGAACGCGACCACCGGTGTCCAGAGTCTTCTGCTTACCGGTGTAGAACGGGTGGCACTCGTTGCAAACGTCGATCGCCAGGGCTTTGCCGAAGGTCGAACGGGTTTCGAACTTGTTGCCGCAGCTGCAAGTTACTGCAACTTCTGGGTAATTCGGGTGGATATCGGCTTTCATGGTGTTTTCCTCAGCTGGCGTGCCGCCATCCAACACGATTGTTGAATACCGCACGTAATTAGGCCGCGGATTCTACCAGACAATGTCAATCGCGCAAGCTGTCCCTTAGACCGACCGTCTGCTAGGCTCCCGCCCTTCTTCACCGCCCCGCCTATGAGAACCCACGCGTGCCCGACGCCATTCTGCGCCTCGCCCTGCCTTCGCCCCTGCGCCGCCTGTTCGACTATCGGGCCCCGGCCGGCGTGCTGCGTGCGCAGTTGCAACCGGGCATGCGCCTGCGGGTGCCGTTCGGGCGGCGGGAGATGATCGGGATTCTGGTGGAAGTCACTGACACCAGCGAAGTACCGGTGGAGAAGCTCAAACCGGCGCTCGCGCTGCTCGACGCCACCCCACCGCTGCCGCCGGCACTGTTCAAGCTGTGCCTGTGGACCGCCCAGTATTACCAGCACAGCCTCGGCGACACCTTGAGCTGGGCGTTGCCGGTGCTGCTGCGTCAGGGTGAACTGGCCGAGGCGCGCCAGGAACGTTTCTGGTCCGCCGCCCCCGGTGCCAGCCTCGATGACCCGCGCATCGCCCGCGCCCCGCGCCAGCGAGAAGCCCTGGCAACGCTGGCCCAGCATCCTCATGGCGTCGCCCATCAGTTACTGAGCAAACTGATGCTGAGCAAGGACAGCCTCGATCTGCTGCTGGCCAAGGATCTGGTGCAGGTCGAAGTGCGCCGCCATGCCCCCGGCGCGCGCCACGAACACTGGCTGGCCCAGCCGGAGTTGCCGCTCAACAGCGAGCAACGCGCCGCGTACGAGGCGATTCGCGCCGGTTTCGACAGTTATCACGCGTTCCTGCTGGCCGGGGTCACCGGCAGCGGCAAGACCGAAGTCTATTTGCAGTTGATCCGCGAAACCCTCGAGGCCGGCAAGCAGGCACTGGTACTGATCCCGGAGATCAACCTCGGCCCGCAGACCCTGGCGCGCTTCGAACAACGCTTCAACGCACGCATCGCCCTGCTGCACTCGGCGGTCAATGACCGCGATCGCCTCGATGCCTGGCTCGCTGCCCGTGATGGCGAGGCCGACATTATTATCGGCACCCGCTCGGCGCTGTTCACCCCGATGAAAAATCCGGGGCTGATCATCATCGACGAAGAACACGACGGCTCCTATAAACAGCAGGAAGGCCTGCGCTACCACGCACGGGATCTGGCGCTGGTGCGGGCACGGCAGGAAAACATCCCGATCGTGCTCGGCTCCGCGACGCCTTCGCTGGAAAGTCTGCACAACGCCTACACCGGCCGGTATGGACTCCTGCGCCTGAACGAACGGGCCGGCGGCGCCAAACAGCCACGTTTCCTGCGTCTGGATGTGAAAAGCCGTCCACTGGACAGCGGCATTTCCGGACCGATGCAGCAAGCCATCGGCCAGACCCTCGCCGCCGGCCAGCAGGTACTGGTGTTCCTCAACCGTCGGGGATTTGCCCCGACCCTGCTGTGCCACGATTGCGGCTGGATGTCCGAGTGCCAGCGCTGCGATGCGCGGATGACCGTGCATCAGCGCTACGGCGAGCTGCGCTGCCACCACTGTGGTTACGTCGAGCGCGTGCCGCGCCAGTGCCCGAAGTGCAACAAGGTCGATCTGCGGCCGGTGGGCGCCGGCACCGAACGGGCCGAGGAACGGCTGGCGATTCTGTTCCCGGATTACCCGGTACTGCGCGTCGATCGCGACAGCACGTCGCGCAAAGATGCGATGAACCAGTTGTTCGCCACCATTCAGAAAGGCCAGCCGTGCATTCTGGTCGGCACCCAGATGCTGGCCAAGGGTCACCACTTTCCCCGGGTCACCCTGGTGTCGATCCTTGATGCCGACGGCGGGCTGTTCTCCGGTGACTTCCGCGCCAGCGAGCGCATGGCGCAACTGATCGTGCAGGTTGCCGGGCGCGCCGGGCGTGCGGAGGAGCCGGGCAAGGTGATCATCCAGACCCACCTGGCCGACCATCCTTTATTGGTGCAACTGACCGAGCAGGGTTACTTCGCCTTCGCCGAACAGGCCCTCAGCGAACGCCGCGCCGCCGGCCTGCCGCCATTCGCCCATCTGGCGCTGCTGCGCGCCGAAGCGCACAAGCCGGGGCAGGCCGAAGGTTTTCTCGATGAAGCCTGCAGCGAGGCCGAACGTTTGCTGGCCGAACAGAACCTGAGCGGCATCGAACTGCTGGGGCCGGTGCCGGCACCGATGGAACGCCGGGCCGGACGCTTCCGCGCGCAACTGCTGTTGCAGGCCACGGCCCGGGCGCCGCTGCACCGGTTGCTGGCGAGCTGGCTGCTGGTGCTGGAGCAGATGCCGAGCGGCCGGGCGGTGCGCTGGTCGCTGGATGTCGACCCTGTCGATTTGTATTGATTGATCGATTGCTATCGCTGGCAAGCCAGCTCCCACAGGGGAATTGCGCCGTTCTTGTGGGAGCAGGCTTGCCAGCGATGGCTGACGAATTGTCACCACACATCCACATCCTGCCTGCTAAGGTTGGCAAGCCCGTCTTCGCAACGGATAATGCCCAGTTTTTCCACCCGCGCATCGATGCGCCGCCGCGCTTGCGGTCGAAAGAGAAGACCATGAAAGACACCATTCGCCAGCTGATCCAACAAGCCCTCACCCAACTCGTCAACGAAGGTGTGTTGCCTGAAGGCCTGACGCCGGCGATCCAGGTGGAAAACGCCCGGGACAAGACCCACGGCGATTTCGCCAGCAACATCGCCATGATGCTGGCCAAGCCTGCGGGCATGAAGCCGCGCGACCTGGCAGAAAAAATCATCGCCGCCCTGCCGGCTGACGAGAACGTCACCAAGGCCGAAATCGCCGGCCCAGGCTTCATCAATTTCTTCCAGAACACCCAGGCGCTGGCCTCGCGCCTCGACGCGGCACTGGCCGACGCTCACGTTGGCGTACGCAAGGCCGGCCCGGCGCAACGCACCGTGGTCGACCTGTCGGCGCCGAACCTGGCCAAAGAGATGCACGTCGGCCACCTGCGCTCGACCATCATCGGCGACGGTGTGGCCCGGGTGCTCGAATTCCTCGGCGATACCGTAATCCGTCAGAACCACGTCGGCGACTGGGGTACCCAGTTCGGCATGCTGATGGCGTACCTGCAGGAAAACCCGATCACCAGCGACGAACTGTCGGACCTGGAAAACTTCTACCGCGCCGCCAAGCAGCGCTTCGACGAATCCCCGGAGTTCGCCGACCGCGCCCGTGGCCTGGTGGTCAAGCTGCAGGCCGGCGATGCCGAATGCCTGGCGCTGTGGACCAAGTTCAAGGACATCTCGCTGTCCCACTGCCAGAAGATCTACGAACTGCTCAACGTCAAACTGACCATGGCCGACGTGATGGGCGAAAGCGCCTACAACGACGACCTGATCAACGTGGTCAACGACCTGAAAGCCGCCGGCATGCTGGTCGAAAGCAACGGCGCCCAGTGCGTGTTCCTCGACGAATTCAAGAACGCCGAAGGCGAGCCGCTGCCGGTGATCATCGTCAAGGCTGACGGCGGCTACCTGTATGCCACCACCGACCTGGCCGCCGTGCGCTACCGCAGCGGCAAACTGAAGGCCGACCGTGCGCTGTATTTCGTCGACCAGCGTCAGGCCCTGCACTTCCAGCAAGTGTTCGCCGTGGCGCGCAAGGCCGGTTTCGTGACCCATCCGATGGAAATGGAGCACATGGGCTTCGGCACCATGAACGGCGCCGACGGCCGTCCGTTCAAGACCCGTGACGGCGGCACCGTGAAGCTGATCGATCTGCTGACCGAAGCGCAGGAACGTGCCTACGCATTGGTAAAAGAGAAAAACCCGACACTGGCCGACGACGAACTGCGCAGCATCGCCAAGGTTGTGGGCATCGGCGCGGTGAAGTACGCCGACCTGTCGAAGCACCGCACCAGCGACTACAGCTTCAACTTCGACCAGATGCTCAACCTCGAAGGCAATACCGCGCCGTACCTGCTGTACGCCTACACCCGGGTGGCCGGCGTGTTCCGCAAGCTTGACAAGGATTACAGCGAAGTCGACGGCCAGATCGTCCTCGAAGCGCCGCAGGAGCACGATCTGGCAGCCAAACTGGCGCAGTTCGGCGAAGTGCTGAACAACGTTGCAGAAAAGGGCACGCCACACACCCTGTGCACCTACCTTTACGACGTGGCCGGCCTGTTCTCCAGTTTCTACGAGCACTGCCCGATCCTCGCCGCCGAGACCCCGGCACAAATGCAAAGCCGTCTGCGCCTTGCCGCGCTGACCGGCCGTACCCTCAAGCAAGGCCTGGAACTGCTCGGCCTGGAAACATTGGAGCGCATGTAAGTTGGCTGCCAAGAAAAAACCTGCACCCAAGCGTGGCGCCAGCCGTTACCAAGCTCCTGCGAAGCAACCGATCCCGGGTTGGCTATGGATGGCCATCGGCCTGACGGTCGGTGCGTTCATCGTGTTCCTGATGAAACTGGAGCCGGGCAAGGGCAGCGACACGGTCAAGCGCGAGAAGGTCGAGCAACAGCAACAACAGAAAGCCACCAAGATCGCCGAGGCCAACAAGACCCCGCCGAGCCCGACGCAACCGGTGAAGCCGAAGTACGACTTCTACACCCTGCTGCCGGAATCGGAAGTGATCGTGCCGCCTGACGCCGTGCCGGAGAAAACCCTGCCGACGCCACAAGTGCCAGCGATCCCGACCACGCCGGTGACCCCGGCGGAAGCGGCGAAGATCGACACCGCGCGCGCCCAGGCTGCACTGGCCGGGATCACCCCGCCGCCAGCGCCGCCGGTGACCAAGGCTGCGCCGGTGACCAAGTTCTTCCTGCAGGCCGGCTCGTTCCGCAAGCAGACAGATGCCGACAAGGTCCGCGCGCAGATCATTCTGCTCGGCCAGGCGGTCGCGGTGGAGTCAGGGACGGTAAAGGATGAAACCTGGTACCGCGTACTGGTCGGCCCGTTCAGCAACCGCGAACAACTGACCACCGCCCAGAAACAACTGGCGGGCGCCGGTTTCAGCAACCTGTTGTTACAACAACGCCAGAGCCGCTGATTCCCCCTGAATGATCCTTCCCGCGCGCTGCGTGGGGAGGATCAGCGCAACACCACCGCTCGTCCCCTCTCCCTCCCCGCAGTTGAAATCCTCTCCACCACCCCCATATGAATGGGCATAAGGCATTTTCGCCCCGCAGTGTGGAGACTCTTCCCTTGACCACCATCGTTTCAGTCCGCCGCCACGGCAAAGTCGTCATGGGCGGCGACGGCCAGGTTTCTCTCGGCAACACCGTGATGAAAGGCAACGCGAAGAAAGTTCGTCGCCTGTACCACGGTCAGGTCATCGCCGGTTTCGCCGGTGCCACCGCCGACGCCTTTACCCTGTTCGAACGTTTCGAAGGCCAGCTCGAGAAACATCAGGGCCACCTGATCCGCGCCGCCGTCGAACTCGCCAAAGAATGGCGCACCGACCGCTCCCTGAGCCGCCTCGAAGCGATGCTCGCGGTCGCCAACAAGGACGCCTCCCTGATCATCACCGGCAACGGTGACGTGGTCGAACCCGAAGACGGCCTGATCGCCATGGGTTCCGGTGGCGCCTATGCGCAAGCCGCCGCCAGCGCCCTGCTGAAGAAGACCGACCTGTCGGCCCGCGAAATCGTCGAGACCGCTCTCGGGATCGCCGGCGACATCTGTGTATTCACCAACCACACCCAGACCATTGAGGAGCAGGATCTCGCTGAATAAGCCTGACGCGGCCCTGTGCCACGGCTTGTTTCTGCTTGAGGACCGTCAATTATTATGTCCATGACTCCCCGCGAAATCGTCCACGAACTCAACCGCCATATCATCGGCCAGGACGATGCCAAGCGCGCCGTCGCGATTGCCCTGCGCAACCGCTGGCGCCGCATGCAGCTGCCTGAAGAGCTGCGCGTTGAAGTGACCCCGAAGAACATCCTGATGATCGGCCCGACCGGTGTCGGTAAAACCGAAATCGCCCGTCGCCTGGCCAAACTGGCCAACGCGCCGTTCATCAAGGTCGAAGCGACCAAGTTCACCGAAGTCGGCTACGTCGGCCGTGACGTCGAATCGATCATCCGTGATCTGGCCGATGCCGCGATCAAGATGCTGCGCGAGCAGGAAATGACCCGCGTGCGCCACCGCGCCGAAGACGCTGCCGAGGATCGTATCCTCGACGCGCTGCTGCCGCCGGCACGCATGGGCTTCGGCAACGAAGACGCGCCGACCCAGGATTCCAACACTCGTCAGCTGTTCCGCAAGCGCCTGCGCGAAGGTCAGCTGGACGACAAGGAAATCGAGATCGAAGTCGCCGAAATGGCCGGCATCGAGATCGCCACGCCTCCGGGCATGGAAGAGATGACCAACCAGCTGCAGTCCCTGTTCGCCAACATGGGCAAGGGCAAGAAGAAGGCCCGCAAGCTCAAGGTCAAGGAAGCGCTGAAGCTGGTGCGCGATGAAGAAGCCGGTCGCCTGGTCAACGAAGAAGAGTTGAAGGCCAAGGCCCTGGAAGCGGTCGAGCAGCACGGCATCGTGTTCATCGACGAAATCGACAAGGTCGCCAAGCGCGGCAATGTCGGCGGCGCCGATGTCTCCCGCGAAGGCGTACAGCGCGACCTGCTGCCGCTGATCGAAGGCTGCACCGTCAACACCAAGCTGGGCATGGTCAAGACCGACCACATCCTGTTCATCGCCTCCGGTGCGTTCCACCTGAGCAAGCCGAGCGATCTGGTGCCGGAGCTGCAAGGCCGTCTGCCGATCCGCGTCGAACTCAAGGCCCTGAGCCCGGAAGACTTCGAGCGCATCCTCAGCGAACCGCACGCCTCGCTCACCGAGCAGTACTGCGCACTGCTGAAGACCGAAGGCCTGAACATCCAGTTCCAGCCTGAAGGCATCAAGCGTCTGGCGGAGATCGCCTGGCAGGTCAACGAGAAGACCGAGAACATTGGTGCCCGTCGCCTGCACACGCTGCTCGAGCGTCTGCTGGAAGAGGTGTCGTTCAGTGCCGGCGATCTGGCCAGCGCCCACGACGACAAGGCGATCCTGATCGACGCCGAGTACGTCAACAGCCACCTGGGTGAATTGGCGCAGAACGAAGATCTGTCCCGTTATATCCTGTAAGCCATACTTACAGTGGTCGTGAAACTGTGGGAGCCATCGGCTCCCACAATTTTTTCCACCTGACGGAACGCCGGCGATGACCCAACTCCCCACCGACATCAAACTGCACAAAGCCTCGAAAACCCTGTCGCTCAAATACGCGTCCGGCGAGGAATACACCCTGCCCGCCGAATTCCTGCGCGTGCATTCCCCTTCCGCCGAGGTCCAGGGCCACGGCAAACCGATCCTGCAATTCGGCAAGCTGCACGTCGGCCTGACCAAGGTAGAACCGGCCGGTCAGTACGCACTGAAACTGACCTTCGACGACGGTCACGACAGCGGCCTGTTCACCTGGGATTACCTCTATGAACTGGGGCGACGTTATGACGCACTCTGGGCGGATTATCTGGCCGAGCTCAAAGCCGCCGGCAAAACCCGCGACCCGGACGAGTCCGTCGTCAAGCTGATGCTCTAGTCCGCACCTCGGACTGTTTAGAGGGCATTTTCTAAATTCATCTGTTTGAATGCTCCGCTAAAGCGGCCCGGGATCGGCTGCTTGCGAAAAAAATTAAACTCGGGTAACCAATGGAGCTGGCAAGTTCCCTGCAGTGCTCTACGACTGTAAAGCAGCTATGCAGAATCAACGGTCACCCGAGCAGTAGTACCTGGCATTGGCTGTGGAACTGCACAGCAGAAACCGGGTACTCGTCTCAGGACAATGGAGCGTCGTAGATGAGTAACAAGAATAACGATGATTTGAAGTACCAAGCCTCGGAAAACACCCTGGGGCTGAATCCTGTCGTTGGGCTTCGCGGAAAGGATCTGCTGGCCTCTGCTCGAATGGTGCTGACCCAGGCCATCAAACAACCGATCCATAGCGTCAAACACGTCACTCATTTCGGCATCGAACTGAAGAACGTGCTGTTCGGCAAATCAGAACTGCAACCGGCAGGCGATGACCGTCGCTTTGTCGACCCGGCGTGGAGTCAGAACCCGCTGTACAAACGTTACCTGCAAACCTATCTGGCGTGGCGCAAGGAACTCCATGCCTGGATCGACGACAGCAGCCTCTCGCCCAAGGACATCGCGCGCGGCCACTTCGTGATCAACCTGATGACCGAAGCCATGGCGCCGACCAACACCGCGGCCAACCCGGCGGCGGTCAAACGCTTCTTCGAAACCGGCGGCAAGAGCCTGCTCGACGGCCTCTCGCATCTGGCCAAGGATCTGGTGCACAACGGCGGCATGCCGAGCCAGGTCAACATGGGCGCCTTCGAGGTCGGCAAGACCCTGGGCGTGAGCGAGGGCGCGGTGGTGTTTCGCAACGACGTGCTGGAGCTGATCCAGTACAAGCCGATCACCGAGCAAGTCCACGAGCGTCCGCTGCTGGTGGTGCCGCCGCAAATCAACAAGTTCTACGTATTCGACTTGAGCCCGGACAAGAGCCTGGCGCGTTTCTGCCTGCGCAACAATGTGCAGACCTTTATCGTCAGCTGGCGCAACCCGACCAAGGAACAGCGCGAGTGGGGCCTCTCGACCTACATCGAAGCCCTGAAGGAAGCGGTCGACGTGGTCACCGCGATCACCGGCAGCAAGGACGTCAACATGCTGGGCGCCTGCTCCGGCGGTATCACCTGCACCGCCCTGCTCGGCCACTACGCCGCCACCGGGGAAAACAAGGTCAATGCCCTGACCCTGCTGGTCAGCGTGCTCGACACCACCCTGGACAGTGACGTCGCCCTGTTCGTCGACGAGCAGACCCTGGAGATGGCCAAGCGTCATTCGTATCAGGCCGGCGTGCTCGAAGGCAAAGACATGGCCAAGGTCTTCGCCTGGATGCGCCCCAACGATCTGATCTGGAACTACTGGGTCAACAACTACCTGCTGGGCAACGAGCCGCCGGTGTTCGACATCCTGTTCTGGAACAACGACACCACCCGGTTGCCGGCTGCGTTCCACGGCGACCTGATCGAGATGTTCAAAAACAACCCACTGACCCGCCCCGATGCACTGGAAGTGTGCGGCACGCCGATCGACCTCAAGAAAGTCACGGCCGACATCTTCTCGCTGGCCGGCACCAACGACCACATCACCCCGTGGAAGTCCTGCTACAAGTCGGCGCAGCTGTTTGGCGGCAAGGTGGAATTCGTGCTGTCCAGCAGCGGGCATATCCAGAGCATTCTGAACCCGCCGGGCAACCCGAAATCGCGCTACATGACCAGCGACGAAATGACCGCCAATGCCGATGACTGGCAGGAAAACTCGACCAAGCACGCCGACTCCTGGTGGCTGCACTGGCAGGCCTGGCAGGCGGCGCGTTCGGGCGAACTGAAAAAGGCGCCGACAAAGCTGGGCAACAAAGCGTTCCCGGCAGGCGAAGCCTCGCCGGGCACATACGTACACGAGCGGTAACTGACGCACCTCACTCCCCTGTGGGAGCGGGCTTGCTCGCGAAAGCGGTTGATCAGCCAACATCAATGGCGACTGACACGACGCCTTCGCGAGCAAGCCCGCTCCCACAAGGGGTACGAGGTGATATTGAGATTGACCCACAGGGCCCTGAAGCATGCCGCAACCGTTCATCTTCCGTACCGTCGAGCTGGATGGCCAGACCCTCCGGACCGCCGTACGCCCCGGCAAGCCTCACTTGACGCCCTTGCTGATTTTCAACGGCATCGGCGCCAACCTGGAGCTGGTGTTTCCTTTTGTCGCGGCGCTGGATCCGGACCTGGAAGTGATCGCTTTCGACGTGCCCGGTGTCGGTGGTTCTTCGACGCCGAGCCGGCCGTATCGCTTTCCGGGGCTGGCGAAGCTGACGGCACGGATGCTCGATTACCTCGACTACGGCCAGGTCAATGTGATCGGCGTGTCCTGGGGTGGCGCGCTGGCGCAGCAGTTTGCCCATGACTATCCCGAGCGCTGCAAGAAGCTGGTACTGGCCGCCACGGCGGCAGGCGCGGTGATGGTGCCGGGCAAGCCGAAGGTGCTGTGGATGATGGCCAGTCCGCGCCGCTACATCCAGCCGTCCCATGTGATCCGCATTGCCCCGATGATCTACGGCGGCTCGTTCCGTCGCGACCCGACGCTCGCTGCCAGCCATGCGGCCAAGGTGCGTTCGGCGGGCAAGCTCGGCTACTACTGGCAACTGTTCGCGGGTCTTGGCTGGACCAGCATTCACTGGCTGCACAAGATCCACCAGCCAACCCTGGTGCTGGCCGGTGACGACGATCCGCTGATCCCGCTGATCAACATGCGTCTGCTCGCCTGGCGCATCCCCAACGCGCAATTGCACATCATCGATGACGGGCATCTGTTCCTCATCACCCGGGCCGAAGCCGTGGCGCCGATCATCATGAAATTTCTCCAGGAGGAACGTCTTCGCGCAGTGATGCACCCCCACCCGACACCGCTGGGCGGATAACCGGCCCGGTCCGGTTTTCTGGACAGCTCCTTGCAGAGCTTTTCCAACACGCGTGGCAGGACGCCGCGCAGGCAACAAGCCGCAACAGCGTCTATGGTGTTCTGGTTCGGTGTGTTTGTTTTTGACCTGAAGACGAAGGAGTGTTGAGTCATGCGCGACAAACCCGCGACGGGCGTAGTGCCCAGTCCCGCCGTTTTCATCAATGCACAAAGTGCAATGACCGGCCTGCGAGGCCGCGACCTGATTTCGACGTTGCGCAGCGTAGCCGCCCATGGTCTGCGCAACCCCATTCACAGCGCGAAGCACGCGT
Source organism: Pseudomonas sp. R43(2017) (assembly GCF_002112345.1). NCBI lineage: Bacteria > Pseudomonadati > Pseudomonadota > Gammaproteobacteria > Pseudomonadales > Pseudomonadaceae > Pseudomonas > Pseudomonas sp. R43(2017). Next base: position 311,343 of record NZ_NEHJ01000005.1, on the reverse strand, counting down.
TGAAACTCGGTGGCGCGCTCGGACGCGTGCTGCTCGGTGAAACCCTGCATCCGACCAACCCCAATGACAGCCGGTTCGCCGATCCGGCCTGGAGCCTCAACCCGTTTTACCGTCGGGGCCTGCAGGCCTATCTGAGCTGGCAGAAGCAGGTGAAGAGCTGGATCGACGAAAGCAGCATGAGCGACGACGATCGCGCCCGTGCGCACTTCGCTTTTTCCCTGATCAACGACGCCGTGGCGCCCTCCAACACGTTGCTCAATCCACTGGCGATCAAGGAGCTGTTCAACTCCGGCGGCCACAGTCTGGTGCGCGGGCTGAGCCATCTGTTCGATGACCTGCTGCACAACGACGGCCTGCCGCGTCAGGTGACCAAACAGGCTTTCGAAGTCGGCAAGACTGTCGCCACCACCACCGGTTCGGTGGTGTTTCGCAACGAGCTGCTCGAGCTGATCCAGTACAAGCCGATGAGCGAAAAGCAGTATTCGAAACCGCTGCTGGTGGTGCCGCCGCAAATCAACAAGTACTACATTTTCGACCTGAGCCCGAGCAACAGCTTCGTCCAGTACGCCCTGAAGAACAGCTTGCAGACCTTCATGATCAGTTGGCGCAACCCGGACGTGCGTCATCGCGAATGGGGCCTGTCGACCTACGTCGAGGCCGTGGAAGAAGCGATGAACATCTGCCGGGCGATCACCGGCGCCCGCGAAGTCAACCTGATGGGCGCCTGCGCCGGCGGGCTGACCATCGCTGCGTTGCAGGGGCACTTGCAGGCCAAGCGGCAGTTGCGGCGGGTCTCCAGCGCGACCTATCTGGTGAGCCTGCTCGACAGTCAGATCGACTCCCCGGCGACGCTTTTCGCCGATGAACAGACTCTCGAAGCAGCCAAGCGCCGCTCCTATCAGAAAGGCGTGCTGGACGGTCGCGACATGGCCAGGGTGTTCGCCTGGATGCGCCCCAACGATCTGATCTGGAGCTACTTCGTCAACAACTACCTGTTGGGCAAGGAGCCGCCGGCGTTCGACATCCTCTACTGGAACAACGACAGCACCCGCCTGCCCGCCGCGTTTCATGGCGACCTGCTGGACTTCTTCAAGCACAACCCGTTGATTCATTCGGGCGGCCTGGAAGTCTGCGGCACACCGATCGACCTGCAGAAAGTCACGGTCGACAGTTTCAGCGTGGCCGGCATGAACGACCACATCACGCCCTGGGACGCGGTGTATCGCTCGACCCTGCTGCTGGGGGGCGAGCGGCGCTTCGTGCTGTCCAACAGCGGCCACGTCCAGAGCATTCTCAACCCGCCGAGCAACCCCAAGGCCAACTACGTCGAAAACGGCAAGCTGAGCAGCGACCCGCGCGCTTGGTACTACGACGCGAAAAAAGTCGACGGCAGCTGGTGGCCGCAGTGGCTGGAATGGGTCCAGCAGCGCTCCGGCACCCTGCGCGAAACCCAGATGGCCCTTGGCAACGCGAACTATCCACCGATGGAGGCGGCGCCCGGCACTTACGTGCGCGTGCGCTGACCGGCCCCAACCGCCCTTTAAGAAGACTGGATGAAAACAAGCGAACGGATCCTCGAATGTGCCCTGCAGTTGTTCAACGAAAAGGGCGAGCCGAACGTCTCCACCATGGAGGTTGCCAATGAAATGGGGATCAGCCCCGGCAACCTCTACTACCATTTCCACGGCAAGGAGCCGCTGATCCTCGGGCTGTTCGAGCGCTTTCAGAGCGAGTTGGCGCCCCTGCTCGACCCGCCCGCCGATGTCGAACTGGCACCGGAGGATTACTGGCTGTTCCTGCATTTGATCGTCGAGCGGCTGGCGCAGTACCGGTTCCTGTTCCAGGACCTGTCGAACCTGGCCGGACGTCTGCCGAAACTGGCCAAGGGCATTCGCAACTTTCTCAACGTACTGAAACGCACGCTGGCCTCATTGCTGGCGCGGTTGAAGGCCTCGGGGCAACTGGTCAGCGATACCCAGGCGCTGGGGCAACTGGTGGAACAGATCACCATGACGCTGCTGTTCTCGCTGGACTATCAGCGGATTCTTGATCGCGAGGGGGAAGTGAGGCTGGTGGTTTACCAGATCATGATGCTGGTGGCGCCGCATTTGTTGCCACCGGTGAAGGTGGCGACGGAGCGGATGGCTTTGCAATATCTCGAAGATCACGAGTGACCGCACAAACAAAAACGCCCGACCTTCACAGGCCGGGCGTTTTCTTGTGCCCTGAATATCAGGACTGACTGGTCGGCGTCGACGGAGTCGATGCAACAGTCGAAACAGGCGCCGGGGTTGGAGCCGAGGCGGAGTTCGACGTGCTGGCCAGTGCTTGCGGTGTGGTCACAGGTTTTGGTGCAGCAGCTTTCGGCGCAGCGGCTTTCGGTGCGGCCGGTTTTTTCACTGCAGGTTTTTTCGCTGCAGCCGGTTTGGCGGCAGGCTTGGCAGCGGGTTTGGCGGCAGCGGTTTTCGCTGCTGGCTTGGCCGCTGGTTTTGCAGCAGGTTTGGCGGCGGCCTTGGCGGCAACCGGTTTGGCCGCGGCTTTCGCTGCTGGCTTGGCTGCTGCAGTTTTGGCCGCTGGCTTGGCTGCAGGTTTGGCGGCAGCTTTAGTCAACGGTTTGGCAGCAGGTTTTGCCGCCGGTTTGGCTGCTGCGGTTTTGGCCGCGACAGGTTGGGTTTTCAGGCCAGTGAGTTTCTCGATCTGCTTGGTCAGGGTATCGACCTTCTTGTGCAGATCCTTCACCTCGTTGCGGCTCGGTACGCCCAGGCGCGAAATCGCACTGTTCAGGCGCTTGTCGAAAGCCCCTTCCAGTTGATCCCAGGTGCCCAGCGCGCGATCTTTCACGCCGCTGATGCGCGATTTGGCCGAGCTCGCGGTGTCCTTGGCAGCATCGACTTTCTTGCCGACTGCAGCCTTGGTGAGCTTCTCGGCTTTCTCGCCGTCTTTGACCAATGTATCGAAGAGCTTGCTGCCGTCAGTGTCGATCTTCGAGTACACGCCTAAACCAGCCAGCCAGATCTTGCGGGAATAGTCTTCGACTTTTCCGATCCACGAGCTGCCTTCTTTATCGGTGTTCTTTTTACCAGCCATCCCGTTCTCCTTAAGATTTACGCGCGACGCGTTCGAGCAATGCCGTCAGCTCATCGAGCTTAGCAGAGAGTGCCTCAACGTCATGTTTAGACGGAATGCCGATACGATTCAAGGCACTGGCGACACGCGTGTCGAACGCCTTCTCGACCTTGTCGAGCTGAACTTCGACGCGGCCTTTGAAAGAGCTGACTTCGCTCCTGGCTTCATCGATCTCGGCGTTGGCCGCTTCGAGTTTTTCGGTGACGGCTTTTTTGCCTTTCTTTTCAACAGTTTGACCAGCCTTGATCAACTCCTGAAAGTATTCGCTGCCCTCCTGACCGACCTTGGTGTAGGCACCCAGGCCTGCCAGCCAGATCTTGCGGGCATAGGATTTGACGTCGCTCAGGGCAGAAGTCGAGGCGTCGATTTTTTTCTTCAAAATAGCTTTGGCCATGGTGCACCTCACGCGCAGAAGGTTTGAGGAACTGCCCTGACGAGTGTCGGGCTCAGGCACAAAGTAGGGAGAAAAATTAGAAACGGCACCCTAACAACTGACATAAACAGGTGGGCACACCACAAAACAAATGTGGGAGCGAGCTTGCTCGCGAATGCGGTGTGTCAGTCACGGAAATGTCGGCTGATACAACGCATTCGTCGGATCGCCGCCCGGAGCAAGCTCGCTCCCACAGGGGATCTCATTTCAGGCAGAAATCAGACCAGCGCTTTATCCAGCGCCTTTTCGATCTCGGCTTTGATCATGCCGCTCATGGCCGACATCATCAGGCCCAGTTCCACGTCGACCCGGATCGAATCCTCGGCCACATGCACCGCGCCCTTCACGCCCGAACGCTTGAGGTTCAGGGTGTCACCCGCCCACTGCGGCTCGAGGCCATATTGATCGGACAGTTTCTGCGCCAGTTTGTCGGCTTTCTCGCGGGCAACTTCCTTGCCCAGGCTGTGGGCACGCTCAACACTGATATGGGCCATTGAATGACTCCTGCTTTTTGAATGGGGCTATGAATGCCTGCAACGAATCTTGACCGCCACTGCGGCAAATCGTCCCGAAGGTTGCCCATCTTACCTTTAGCCATTCCAAGACAAAGCATGGCTTGGGGATTAGAATGTCGCGCATTCTCTTTTGGTGACAGCGATATGACTGATCAGCGCAAAGGCAGCGATGCCGAACCCACCACTCACTTCGGCTTCAAAAACGTTCCGGAAAGCCAGAAAGCGGAAAAAGTCGCTGAGGTGTTCCACTCCGTGGCCGCCAAGTACGACCTGATGAACGACCTTCTGTCGGGCGGCATGCACCGTCTGTGGAAGCGCTTCGCGATCGAGCTGTCGGGCGTGCGCGCAGGCAACCGCGTGCTGGACATCGCCGGCGGCACCGGCGATCTGACCAAGAAATTCTCGCACCTGGTCGGCCCGACCGGTCAGGTCGTTCTCGCGGACATCAACGAATCCATGCTCAAGGTCGGCCGTGACCGCCTGCTGGATGTCGGTGTGTCGGGCAACGTCGAGTTCGTCCAGGCCGACGCGGAAAAACTGCCGTTCCCGGACAACCATTTCGACTGCGTGACCATCGCCTTCGGCCTGCGCAACGTGACGCACAAGGAAGACGCCCTGCGCTCCATGCTGCGCGTACTCAAGCCCGGCGGCCGCCTGCTGGTGCTGGAATTCTCCAAGCCGACCAACGCGCTGATGTCCAAGGCCTACGACGCCTACTCGTTCGCCTTCATGCCGCTGATGGGCAAGCTGATCACCAACGACTCGGAAAGCTATCGCTACCTGGCCGAATCGATCCGCATGCACCCGAATCAGGAAACCCTGAAGTCGATGATGGTCGACGCCGGTTTCGACCGCGTGACCTATCACAACATGACCGCAGGCATCGTCGCCCTGCACCGCGGTATCAAGCCCTGATGCTGCTGACCGGGCTGCTGGCCAGCGTCGAACTCGGCCTGAATCGCGTGCTGCGTCTCGACAGCACGGCGCTGCCGCGACTCGCGCATCTGACCGGCAAAGTGATTGCCGTGGATTGCCGCAGCCCGGCGCTGCAACTGTTCATCCTGCCGAGCGACGAAGGTCTGATGCTGGCGTCCCATTGGGAAACCGGCGTCGACTGCACCCTGCGCGCCCCGGCCTCGAGCCTGGTGAAACTGGCCCTGAGCAAGGACAAGACCGCGGTGCTGCACGCACCGGAAGTCGAACTCGACGGCGACAGCGGCGTGCTGCTGGAACTGGCGGGTGTGCTGCAGGATCTGGAGCTGGACTGGGAGTACGAACTCTCGCGCTGGCTCGGCCCGGTCGCCACGCAACTGGTCGGCGGTCATCTGCGCAGCCGCGCCCGCTGGTATCAACAAGGATTTGCCAGCCTCAACCAGAATCTCGCCGAATACCTGGCCGAAGAATCGCGCACCCTCGTCGGGCAGCGCGAAGCCGAAGCCCGCTTCAGCGAACTGGACCGGATCAAACTCGATCTGGAACGTCTCGAGGCGCGCTTCGAGCGCCTTTCCCGATCCCTCGACCCAAGCGATAACGCATGAAGCTGCTCGCCGTCCGCCGTCTGTTGCGCATCCAGCGCGTCGTGATCCGCTACCGCCTCGATGATCTGCTGTTCGATCTGCCCTTGCCGTGGTTCCTGCTGGCGCTGCGCTATGTCCTGCCGTGGCGCTGGTTTCCGCGCAAGCCGCTGGACCTGAGCCGTGGCGCACGCCTGCGCCTGGCCTTGCAGGACCTGGGGCCGATCTTCATCAAGTTCGGGCAGATCCTCTCGACCCGCCGCGACCTGCTGCCGGAAGACATCGCCGATGAGCTGATGCTGTTGCAGGACCGCGTGCCGCCGTTCGATTCGCAGCTGTCGGTCAAACTGATCGAAGAACAGCTGGGCAAGAAGATCAGCGAAGTGTTCAGCCGCTTCGACGTCGAACCGCTGGCCTCGGCCTCGGTGGCGCAAGTGCATGCCGCACAGCTGAAGACCGGCGAAGAAGTGGTGGTCAAGGTGATCCGCCCGGGCCTGAAACCGGTGATTGCCCAGGATCTGGCGTGGCTGTTCATCCTCGCCCGCGCCGCTGAAAAAGTCTCCGCCGACGCCCGCCTGCTGCACCCGGTGGACGTGGTCAGCGATTACGAAAAAACCATCTACGACGAACTCGATTTGCTGCGCGAGGCGGCCAACGCCAGCCAGTTGAAGCGCAACTTCGAAGGCTCGCCGCTGCTCTATGTGCCGCAAGTCTATTGGGACTGGTGCCGGCCGAAAGTGCTGGTGATGGAGCGCATCTACGGGATTCAGGTAACGGATCTGGCGACCCTCGCCGACCAGCGCACCGACATGAAAATGCTTGCCGAGCGCGGTGTGGAGATCTTCTTCACCCAGGTGTTCCGCGACAGTTTCTTCCATGCCGACATGCACCCGGGAAATATCTTCGTCAGCACCGTGAACCCGTGGAGCCCGCAGTACATTGCGATCGACTGCGGTATCGTCGGCAGCCTGACCCCGGAAGACCAGGATTATCTGGCGCGCAACCTGTTCGCCTTCTTCAAGCGCGACTACCGCCGCGTGGCGCAATTGCACATCGATTCGGGCTGGGTGCCGGCGGAAACCAAACTCAACGAATTCGAAGCGGCGATCCGTACCGTGTGCGAACCGATCTTCGAAAAACCGTTAAAAGATATTTCATTTGGCCAGGTGCTGATGCGCCTGTTCCAGACCGCGCGCCGCTTCAACATGGAAGTGCAGCCTCAACTGGTATTGCTGCAAAAGACCCTGCTGAACATCGAAGGCCTGGGCCGTCAGTTGTACCCGGACCTGGATCTGTGGAACACCGCGCAGCCGTTCCTCGAACGCTGGATGCGCGAACGCGTCAGCCCGAAAGCCTTGATCGGCAACGTGCAGAGCCAGTTCGAACAGCTGCCGCACCTGGCAAACATGGCCCGCGACCTGCTCGAGCGCATGTCCCAGCCCCACGCCAACGACCCGCCACCGCCGTGGAAAAAGCGCAAGGACGACTGGTTCCTGCGCCTGCTCGGCAGCGCCCATCTGGCGGGCGGCACGATCCTCGCCGCCGGTGGCCCGCTGAATGAACTGGGGCATTGGCCCGCCGGGATCATGGTGGCAGTCGGCTTGTATCTGGTCGTTCGCCGATAGCCAGTTGCGTGATCGGCTGGCACACTGTTTCAACGCCTGAACCCGACTATTGAAGTGTGGGTTCGCTGTCGGAGTCGAAGATGAAAAACTGGCTGGACGAGATCAAGTGGGACGCCGATGGCCTGGTGCCGGCGATTGCCCAGGATCACAAGACCGGACGCGTGCTGATGATGGCCTGGATGAACCGCGAAGCCCTGGAGCTGACCGCATCCGAAAACCGTGCCATCTACTGGTCACGTTCCCGTGGCAAGCTGTGGCGCAAGGGCGAAGAGTCCGGCCATGTGCAGACCCTGCATGAAATGCGTCTGGACTGCGACGCCGACGTGATCATCCTGATGGTCGAACAGATTGGCGACATCGCTTGCCATACCGGCCGTCAGAGCTGCTTCTACCGCGTCTTCGAAAACGGCGACTGGAAAACGGTCGACCCGGTCCTGAAAGACCCGCACGCCATCTATTCCGCAGGACACAAACATGAGTGACACCCTGACCCGCCTCGCTCAGGTACTTGAAGAGCGCAAGGGCGCTGCTGCCGACAGCTCATATGTAGCTAGTCTGTATCACAAGGGCCTGAACAAGATTCTGGAAAAGGTCGGCGAAGAGTCGGTCGAAACGATCATTGCCGCCAAGGACGCCGCCGTCAGCGGTGACTGCAGCGACGTGATCTACGAGACCGCCGACCTGTGGTTCCACAGCATGGTCATGCTCGCCCAGCTGGGGCAGCATCCGCAGGCTGTACTCGACGAACTGGATCGTCGCTTCGGCCTGTCCGGACACGTCGAGAAAGCCTCGCGTCCGTCCGCCTGAACAACTTTTAGAGAGGAACAGCAACATGGGCATTTTTGACTGGAAACACTGGATCGTCATTCTGGTTGTCGTGGTGCTGGTGTTCGGCACCAAGAAACTGAAAAACCTCGGCACCGACGTCGGCGAATCGATCAAGGGCTTCCGTAAAGCCATGAACGACGACGAAAAACCGGCCGATCCGACCGTCACGCCTGCGCAGCCGGTACCACCGGTCCAGCCGCAAGCCACCGCTCAGGCCAACCCGCCGCACACCATCGACGTGCAGGCGCAGAAAGTCGAAGAGCCGATCCGCAAAGACGTGTGAGCACTGACTAATGTTTGGTATCAGCTTCTCTGAACTGCTGCTTGTCGGCCTCGTTGCCCTGCTGGTGCTGGGCCCCGAGCGTTTGCCGGGTGCCGCGCGCACCGCCGGCCTGTGGGTCGGGCGGCTGAAGCGCAGCTTCAACGCGATCAAACAAGAAGTTGAACGTGAAATCGGTGCCGACGAAATCCGTCGGCAACTGCACAACGAACACATCCTGTCGCTGGAGCAGGAGGCGCGGAAGATCTTCACGCCACCGGTTCAGCAGGAGCCGACGCCCGTGCAGCCGGTGGCAGAGCAGACGCCTGCGACCCCCGTTGCGGAGCAACCGGCGAGCGTCGAACACGTCTCTGCCACAGCTGCTGAAGCGGCACCGATCATGAAGCCTGTCGAACCCGTTGCACCTGTGGCTGCGCCAACCACGCCGGCCCCTCACGACCCTACACTGCCGCCGCGAGCCCCATGAGCGATCTCCCCGAAAACGACCAGCACATGCCGCTGGTATCGCACCTCACCGAGTTGCGCACCCGCCTGCTGCGTTGCGTCGCGGCGATCTTCATCATCTTCGCCGGGCTGTTCGCCTTCACCCAGCAGATCTACACCTTCGTCTCGACGCCGCTACGCCAGTACCTGCCGGCCGGCGCGACGATGATCGCCACCGACGTGTCGTCGCCGTTCCTGACGCCGCTGAAGCTGACGATGATGGTGTCGCTGTTCCTCGCGATCCCGGTGATCCTGCACCAGATCTGGGGCTTCATCGCGCCGGGCCTGTACAAGCACGAGAAACGTGTCGCGGTGCCGCTGCTGATCTCTAGCATCCTGCTGTTCTACACCGGCATGGCGTTCGCCTACTTCTTCGTGTTCCCGCTGATCTTCAAGTTCTTCGCCTCGGCCACCCCGGCCGGCGTGGAAATGATGACCGACATTACCAGCTACCTCGACTTCGTCATGACGCTGTTCTTCGCCTTCGGCGTGGCGTTCGAAATCCCGGTGGCCGTGGTGCTGCTGGTGTGGATCGGCGTGGTCGACGTCAAATACCTGAAGAAGATCCGCCCGTACGTGATCATCGGCTGCTTCGTGGTCGGCATGATCCTGACTCCGCCGGACATCTTCTCCCAGACCCTGCTGGCCGTACCGATGTGGATGCTGTTTGAAGTCGGCATTCTGTTTGGCAGCCTGGTCAGCAAGCGCGAGCGCCCGGACGAAACCGTCGACGACCACAACGACCAGCCGCCAGCGACCCAGCCATGAACCTGCTGTTGCTCGAAGAGGCCGACTTCATTGCGGCCGACCGCGTCGTGCTGCGCGACCGGCGCCTGACCCACATGCAGGAAGTCCATCGCTCGGAAGTCGGTGACAGCCTGCGGGTAGGGCGCATCAACGGCTTGATGGGCTCGGCCGAATTGCTGCGCCTGGAAGCGGGCGAAGCCGAGCTGCGGGTCACCCTCGATCAGCCACCGCCGGCCAAACTGCCGCTGACCCTGGTGCTCGCCCTGCCACGCCCGAAGATGCTGCGTCGGGTGTTCCAGACCGTGGCGACCATGGGTGTGTCGAAGGTGATTCTGGTTAACAGCTATCGCGTCGAGAAGAGCTTCTGGCAGACGCCGTTCCTGGAGCCGGAAGCTATTCGCGAGAATTTGATCCTCGGCCTCGAACAGGCCCGGGATACCGTGCTGCCGGAAATCATCATCGAGAAGCGCTTCAAGCCGTTCGTTGAAGATCGCCTGCCGGCCATCACCGACGGCACCCTCGGTCTGGTCGGCCATCCGGGCAACTTCCCGCCCTGCCCTCGCGCCCTGAGCGAACCGGTGACCCTGGCCATCGGCCCCGAGGGCGGCTGGATTCCCTACGAGATCGACCTGCTGGGCAAATCCGGCCTGCAACCGGTACAGCTCGGCGATCGCATCCTGCGGGTCGAAACCGCCGTCACCGCCCTGCTCGCGCGCCTGTTCTGAACCCGCCGGCGCCATTCGGCGCCGGACAAATCGCGTTACAGATTGCCATCATCCAGCCGATACAGTCTCCATAAGTCCAATTAGTGGTCCGAGGGGAGTCGTCGCATGTACCGTTGGTTAGCCGAGAATCTTGGAAACGTCAGCGTCAAACGCAAGCTGGGCATCGGTTTCGGCCTGGTGCTGCTGCTGACGCTGTTGATCACCTTCACCGGCTGGACCGGCATGAGCGGCATCATCAGCCGCGGTGACAAACTCGGCTTCATCTCGAGCCTCAACGAGCTGACCAAGGACCTGCGTCTGGCGCGTCTGGACTACGAAATGCGCCGTGGCGAACAAGGCCCGGGCGCGGTCAATGAACTGCTGGGCAAACTCGACAGCGGCCTGCAAACCGCTCGCAGCCTGATCGAGCAACCGTCAGACGCAACGAAAGTCGATCAGCAACTGGCGGCCGTCGCCGAGTACAAACGCGCCTTCGCCGACATGGTGCAAGCCGGCGCAAACCGCGAAGATGCCCGCAGCAAGCTCGGCTCCACCGCCGACAACGCCGTGGCCAAGGTCGCCGAAGTCGAAAAATCCATGCTGCAGGGCGACAGCGTTGCCCAGTTCAACGCGGTTATCGACCTGAGCAAGCTGATCCAGCAGGCGCGCTTCCAGGTCCGTGGCTACACCTACAGCGGCAAGACCGAAGCCGAGCAACCGGCCCTCGACGCCATCGACAACGCCCTGAAAAACCTCGAGACCCTGCCGGCCAAGCTGCCTGAGCAACACATCGCCAACCTGCAACAGGCCACCGATTCGCTCAAGGCTTATCGCGCCGCCGTCAGCCAGTTCCGCGACTCCCAGGTGGCCAGCGCCAAGGCCCTGGCCCGTATGTCGGTGCAGGGCGACATCCTGCTTGATGTCAGCAAGCAGCTCACCGAATCCCAGACCGTCGTTCGCGACACCGACGCCGCCAGCGCCAAGAACCAGTTGCTGATCGCTACCCTGCTAGCCGTTGCCTTTGGCCTGCTGGCCGCCTGGGCGATCACCCGGCAGATCATCATTCCGCTGAACCAGACCCTGAAAGTCGCCGAGCGCGTAGCTTCCGGCGACCTGACCCACAACCTGATCTCCCAGCGCCGCGACGAACTCGGCCAGCTGCAGCGTTCGATGCAGAGCATGACCCAGGGTCTGCGCGAACTGATCGGCGGCATCAGCGACGGCGTCACCCAGATCGCCAGCGCCGCTGAAGAACTGTCCGCCGTGACCGAGCAGACCAGCGCCGGCGTGAACAATCAGAAAGTCGAGACCGATCAGGTCGCTACCGCCATGAACGAAATGGCCGCCACCGTGCAGGAAGTCGCGCGCAACGCCGAGGAAGCGTCGGAAGCCGCCGTCGCGGCTGACCAGCAGGCCCGTGAAGGCGACAAGGTGGTTGGCGAAGCCATCGCCCAGATCGAACGTCTGGCCACTGAAGTCGGCCACTCCACCGAGGCCATGGGCGAGCTCAAGCGCGAAAGCGACAAGATCGGCAGCGTCCTCGACGTGATCAAATCCGTGGCCCAGCAAACCAACCTGCTGGCCCTCAATGCCGCCATCGAAGCGGCCCGTGCCGGTGAAGCCGGTCGCGGCTTTGCGGTGGTCGCCGATGAAGTGCGCAGCCTCGCTCAGCGCACCCAGAAGTCCACTGAAGAGATCGAAGAGCTGATCGTCGGCCTGCAGAACGGCACCCAGCAAGTGGCGACGATCATGGACAACAGCCGCACCCTGACCGACAGCAGCGTAGAGCTGACCCGCCGTGCCGGTGGTTCGCTGGAAAGCATCACCCGCACCGTCTCGGCGATTCAGGCGATGAACCAGCAGATCGCCGCGGCGGCCGAACAGCAGAGCGCCGTGGCCGAAGAGATCAACCGCAGCGTGCTGAACGTGCGGGATGTGTCGGATCAGACGTCGGCAGCGAGTGAAGAGACGGCGGCGTCCAGCGTCGAACTGGCGCGCCTGGGCACTCACCTGCAAACGCTGGTGGGCCGGTTCAAGGTTTAAACCGCGCAAACAAAAAAATCGCAGCCATTGGCTGCGATTTTTTTTGCCTTGCGTTTAGAGGACTTGCCGCAGGAACGCCTGGGCTCGCGGATCCTTCGGCGCGTCGAAGAATTCCGTCGGCGAAGCATCTTCCAGCAGTTTGCCGTGATCGAAGAACAGCACCCGGTCCGCCACTTCCCGGGCAAAGCCCATTTCGTGGGTCACGCAGACCATGGTCATGCCTTCCACAGCCAGATTCTTCATCACGTCCAGCACTTCACCGACCATTTCCGGGTCGAGGGCCGAGGTCGGCTCATCGAACAGCATGACCTTCGGATCCATCGCCAGCGCCCGGGCGATTGCCACGCGCTGCTGCTGACCGCCAGACAGACGCGAAGGGTATTCGCGGGCCTTCTGCGCAATGCCGACCTTCTCCAGCAACGCCAAAGCCTTGGCCTCGCTTTCCTTCTGGCCGCGCTTGCGCACGACTTTCTGCGCCAGGCAGAGGTTTTCCAGCACGGTCATGTGCGGGAACAGGTTGAAATGCTGGAACACCATGCCGACTTCACGGCGGTAGGCGTTGACGTCGGTTTTCGGGTCGGCCAGTTGCAGGCCGTCGATGCTCACGGAACCGGAATCGAACTCTTCCAGGCCATTGAGGCAGCGCAGGAAGGTCGACTTGCCGGAACCGGACGGGCCGAGCACCACCAGCACCTCGCCCTTGGCCACGTGGGTGCTGACGTGATCCACGGCGCGAACTACCTGGCCACGGGTGTCGAAGACTTTTACCAGATCGCGGACTTCAATCACTTTGCGCGAGCCTCCGCTCAAGCCGGCTGGCGATTTTCGACAGCGGCAGGTTGATCAACAGGTACAGGCCGGCCACGCAGAACAGGATTTCGAACGGCGAAAACGAGGTAGTGATGACTTCACGACCGCTTTTCAGCAGTTCGGTGATGGCAATCACCGACACCAGCGAGGTGTCTTTCACCAGACTGATGAACTGCCCGGCCAGCGGTGGCAGCACACGTTTGAACGCTTGCGGCAGCACCACATGACGCATCGACTGGCCGGCGCTCAAACCCAGCGAGCGGGCTGCTTCGTTCTGGCCACGGGCAATCGACTGCACGCCGGAACGGATGATTTCCGCCACGTAGGCGCCGGTGAACAGCGACAGCGCGGCGATCCCGGCGAACTCCCGCGACAGGTTCATCACCGTGCCGATGAAGAAGTAGAAAATGAAGATCTGCACCAGCAGCGGCGTGCCGCGTACCAGTTCGACGTAGATCGTCGACAGGTCGCGCAGGGTCGGGTTGCTCGACAAGCGGCACAGCCCGGTCGCCAGACCGATCAGCAGGCCCAGCACGCCGGACACCACCGACAGCCAAAGCGTCGTCCACAGGCCCCACAGCAGCGGCCCCGCCGCCCAATGCCGGGTCACACCCACGACGTCACCTTCGGCCACATCGTCGCCCTGGGCGAATTGCAGGCTGTTTTCGTCGACGGTCAGGTGCTGCTCGTCACCGGCATCGTTGCGCAGGGTGACTTGCGCGCTGCCGCCCTTGCGCACCAGTTCGCTGACGGTGGAGATGTCAGTCGCGCGCTGGGTTTCCTCGGCCTGATAGGCGAAGTACTGCGGCACGCGGTTCCAGCGCCATTCGTAGGACATCAGCGACGTGGCGTAATACAGCGCGCCAGCCAGGCCGACCAGCACCAGCACGGTCAGGACGTGCCAGGGCCATTGGGCTTTTTTCTGTTTCATGGGTTTAGCGAAATCCGAAAGTTGTGTCGCCGGGGAGGCCGCTATCGCGAGCAGGCTCGCTCCCACAATGGACCGGGTCAGACACACCGATCACTGTGGGAGCGAGCTTGCTCGCGAATGGGGCGACTCGGTCTATAGGACCGAGTTATTCCATGTCCTTGAGCCACTCGGTGCTCTTGAACCACTTGTCATGGATGCGATCGTAGGTGCCGTCTTCGTGGATCTGGTGCAGGAAGTTGTTGATGAAGTTGATGCTGTCGTAGTCACCCTTCTTCAGACCGAAGGCCAGCGGCTCGTAGGTGAACGGCTTGTCGAGGAACACCAGCTTGCCGGCGCCGACCTTGTTCACCGCCACCACGTTGTACGGCGCGTCGTAGATGAAGGCGTCAGCCTTGCCGTTGACCACGTCGAGCACGGCTTCCTGCTCGTTGTCGTAGCCGTGGTACTTGGCCTTGGCGATGAGCTTTTTGGCGACCATTTCGCCGGTGGTGCCGAGCTTGGAGGTGATGCGGTAATCCGCGGTGTTCAGGTCTTTATAGGACTTGATGGTGCCCTCCAACTCCTTGCGGATCAGCAGGGTCTGACCGACCACGATGAACGGTTCGCTGAAGTTCAGGCGCAGGTTGCGTTCCTGGGTCAGGGTCATGCCGCTGCCGATCATGTCGAACTTGTCGGTCATCAGCGCCGGGATGATGCCGTCGTAACCGGTCGAAACCAGCTCCAGCTTGACGCCCATGGCCTTGGACATGGCTTTGAGGATGTCGACTTCGAAACCGATGATCTCGCCGCGCTTGTTGGTCATTTCGAACGGCATGTAGGTCGGGTCCATGCCGACTTTCAACGTGCCGCGCTTGACCGCGTCATCGATTGCGCCGGCCTGCGCCGCATTGACTGCAACCAGTGCCGTGACGCCGACCAGCAGCATCGACAGATACTTCTTCATCTTCAAGTCCCCAAAACCATTGCGTTTGCGGCGCGAAAACCGACAGAGATGGACAAAAGCGTCCGGGTGCGCCAATTCGGGGACGGATGCTAACGCACTCGTCCGTTTGCACAAGGTTTTTTGATCAGTTGTTGCCGGATGGGACGCAGAGCATCCCGGTCTGCATTCCCACGCAGAGCGTGGGAACGAGTCACCAGCGCTGGTCATCGGCAGGCAAAAAGAACCCCGCTTTCGCGGGGTTCTTCATCAGGCCGGCTGTGCCTGCAGGCTCACAGGCTTGAGCGGCAACAGCGGCGCATGGGGATCGGCTTTCACCGACGCCCGCCACGCGTCCAGCCACTCGGCGTGACCTTCGGCCCACACTTGTTCGTGCAGACGGGCCAGGGCCACCGGATCGCTCAGCAGTTGCAGGCGATCATGGTTGTTCAGGCCGGCCGGGCCGACCTTGATCGCGTGACGCACGCGTTCCTGACGCAGCCATTCGATCGGCTCGGCCTGGCCGTGACGCGAGGTCGCCAGCGAGCACGCCAGGGCGTTCTGCTGCGGATCGACCACGGCGCGGACGAAGCCGTCGTTCAGCGCGTGCCAGCGGTTTTCGTGGGTGTACTGATCAGTAGCCAGCAGCGCCTGTGGCGGATTGTATTCCTCAGGGATGAGGAACAGGCTCTCGTCACGGGACTTGAGGCCCAGACCGACGCGGCTGGAAATCACCGACACCGGAATCGACAGCATCAGCGAACCGACGATCGGCACCAGCCACCACAGGAAGCTCGGGTTCAGCCAGATCACCAGCAGCGCCCAGAGGAAGCCCAGCAGGGTCTGCGGACCGTGGCGCTTGACCGCCTCGCTCCATGGCGTGGAGTCATCGTCACGCTGCGGCGAGTTCCAGGTCGCGGCCCAGCCGAGGAACGCGGCCAGAACGAAACGGGTGTGGAAAATCATCCGCACCGGCGCCAGCAACATGGAGAACAGCATCTCCAGCAGCATCGACAGGGTCACCTTGAACTTGCCGCCGAACTCTTTCGCGCCCTTGGCCCAGATCAGGATGATGCTCAACAGCTTCGGCAGGAACAACAGCACGATGGTCGTCGAGAACAGCGCAATCGCCTTGTCCGGGTGCCACTGCGGCCACAACGGATAGAGCTGGCGTGGTTCGAGGAAGTACTGCGGCTCCATCAGCGTGTTCACCGCCAGCAGCGCGGTGGACAGCACCAGGAAGAAGAACCACAACGGCGCCGACAGGTAGGACATCACGCCGGTCAGGAACACCGCGCGGTGCACCGGGTGCATGCCTTTTACCAGGAACAGGCGGAAGTTCATCAGGTTGCCGTGGCACCAGCGACGGTCACGCTTGAGCTCGTCGAGCAGGTTCGGCGGCAGTTCTTCGTAGCTGCCCGGCAGGTCGTAGGCAATCCACACGCCCCAGCCGGCGCGGCGCATCAGCGCGGCTTCAACGAAGTCGTGAGAGAGAATCGCACCGGAGAACGCACCTTTGCCCGGCAACGGCGCCAGGGCGCAGTGGTCGATGAACGGCTTCATGCGGATGATCGCGTTGTGACCCCAGTAGTGGGATTCACCCAGCTGCCAGAAGTGCAGGCCGGCAGTGAACAGCGGGCCGTAAACGCGAGTGGCGAACTGCTGCATGCGTGCATACAGCGTGTCCATGCCCGAAGCGCGCGGCGCGGTCTGGATGATACCGGCGTCCGGCGTGGCTTCCATCAAGCGCACCAGACTGGTCAGGCATTCGCCGCTCATCACCGAGTCGGCGTCGAGCACGACCATGTACTTGTAGTCACCGCCCCAGCGACGGCAGAAGTCGTCGAGGTTGCCGCTCTTGCGTTTGACGCGACGACGACGGCGGCGATAGAAGATCTTGCCGAAGCCCTTGGCTTCACGGCAGACATCCAGCCAGGCCTGCTGTTCGGCCACGCAGATATCGGTGTCGTTACTGTCGCTGAGCACGAAGAAGTCGAAGCGGTCCAGGTCACCGGTGGCCGCGACGGACTCGAAGGTCGCGCGCAGACCGGCGAACACCCGAGGCACGTCTTCGTTGCAGATCGGCATCACCAGTGCGGTGCGCGCGTCTTTCGGAATCGGTTCATTACCGGCACTTTTACCGGAGATCCGGTATTTATCGTGACCGGTGAGCAACTCGAGGAAGCCCATCAGCGCGGTCCAGAAACCGGCCGACACCCAGCAGAACAGAATCCCGAACATGATCAGGATGCTGGTCTGCAGCGCATACGGCAGCACTTGCGTGGCGGTTTGCAGCAGCGGTTGATGCAGGACTTCTTCCAGATCGACGAACGACCAGCCCTGGTACGGCATGATGCCTTTCATGTACCAGCCGGCGACGATGGTCTGGCCGAGCATCAGGATCAGCAGGATGTAGCGACGGATCGAACCGACGGTGCGCCAGCGGGCGGCCGGCAGCACGTTCTGGTCTTTCGGCGGCTGCGGCGGGTTGGTCCGGCCGGTCAGGCGACGCCAGCCACGCACCAGGATATTGGTGCGCCACGGCTCCGGCACGACCTTGGTCCGACGGATCGGCGGCGTGGCCTTGAGGCTGACCCGGCCGCTGGCGTCGAGCACCAGCATTTCCGCGTCTTCCAGCTCTTCGGCGGTGCTCAGGGTCAGGCGCTTGCCCACCGAAGCCTGGGCGGCTTCGGTCGGCGCGTCGAACGTCGAGGACGACAGGCGTTGATGCAATTCGCTGAAGGACTGGCAGCCCGCGAGTTCCGCGCGCTGCTCGTCGGTCATCGGCAGATGCGCCAGATACTCGGACAGAGTCTCTGGCTGTACTTGAGAGTTACTCATCGGCAGGCAACTGATAGCTCCAGGTCTCGGTCAGGACTTCTTCAGTCGAGGCCGGTTCCGGTGTGGCTGGGGCCGCGTCCGCAGCCGCTGGCTGCTTGGCGTCTTTGTTGGCCTTGTCCTTGGCATCTGCCGCTGGCTTGGCGTCGGCCTGTTTGGCTTCGGCGGCCTTGGCTTCCTTGTCGGCTTTTTCCTGTTGCTTGGCGGCGATCTTGTCGGCCTTGGCAACCGAGGAGTTGGAAGCCGGCAGCGAGGTCTTGGCCAGATCGGCCGGCACGATGTTCTGCACCAGCGCGGCACGCATCTCGGTCGACTTGCTTGCGTCCTTGATCTTCATCCGCAGGGTCAGGCGCCAGCCCTTGGTTTCCGGGTTGTAGCGCACGCTGTTCTCGACCAGTTCGGCGTTGTCGCCGACGCTGACCTGGCTGCGCACGTCCGCATCCGGGGCCAGGGCCGCCAGGGACGGGCCTTCGAAGTCGACCAGGTAGGCAACGCTGCCATCCGGCTGACGGATCAGGTTCGATTGCTTGACGTCACCGGTGGAACGCAGGGTCTGCTTGACCCAGGCGCTGTCCGGCGCGTGGATTGCCGCTTCGTCCATGGTCCAGTGCATGCGGTAGGCGAAGTCCAGCGGCTGGCCTGGTTCCGGCAGTTTTTCCGGGTTCCAGAACGCAACGATGTTGTCGTTGGTTTCGTCGGCGGTCGGGATCTCGACCAGATCGACGGTGCCCTTGCCCCAGTCACCCTTCGGCTCGATCCAGGCGCTTGGACGCTTGTCGTAGCGGTCGTCGAGGTCTTCGTAGTGGCTGAAGTCACGGCCACGCTGCAGCAGACCGAAACCACGCGGGTTTTCGACGCTGAACTGGCTCACGGCCAGGTGTTTAGGGTTGTTCAGAGGACGCCAGATCCACTCGCCGTTGCCGGCATGGATCGACAGACCGCTGGAATCGTGCAGTTCGCGACGGTAGTTGAGCACTTTCGACGGCTGGTTGGCGCCGAACAGGAACATGCTGGTCAGCGGCGCGATGCCGAGCTTGCCGACCTTGTCACGCAGGAACATCTGGCCTTTGACGTCGACAATGGTATCGCTGCCCGGGCGCAGGATCAGGCGGTAGGCGCCGGTCGCGCGCGGCGAGTCCAGCAGGGCGAAGATCACCAGGTGCTTGTCGCCCGGCTTCGGCTGCTGAATCCAGAACTCGCGAAAACGCGGGAATTCTTCGCCGGACGGCAGAGCGGTATCGATCGCCAGGCCACGGGCCGACAGACCGTAGGTGTGACCCTTGCCGACGACGCGGAAGTAGCTCGCGCCCAGCATGGTCATGATTTCGTCTTGCTTGTCAGCCTTGTTGATCGGGTACAGGACACGGAAACCGGCATAGCCCAGTTGTTCGGTGGCCTTTGGATCGAACTGCAGATCGCCGAAATCGAAACGGCTCGGATCGTATTTGATCTCTTCGACGGTGTTCGCGGTGATTTCGTTGATTTTCACCGGCGTATCGAAGTGCATGCCCTGATGATAGAAGGACAGCTTGAACGGGTTCTTCTGGTCGGCCCATTCGGCTTTTTCGGTGCGGAAACGAATCTTCTGGTAGTCCGCGAACTTCATGTCACGGAATTCGTTCGGCAGGTTGCTGCGCGGGGCTTCGAATTTTTGCCCGGCCAGCTCTTTGGCCTTGGCCGACACATCGTCAAGATTGAATGCCCAAAGCTGGCCGGCGCTGAGCAGGCAGAGCACTGCCGAGCCCGCTACCAGAGCGCTGCGCAAGCGTTTGGCAGACAATTTTGCTGCATTACAGGGACTAACAATCACGAGCAACCCTCGCCGAAAACAGATCAATAAACCAACGGCCAGATGAAGTGCCTGTGAGGTTTTCGGTACAAAAATACCGGCCTTGCAGGGCACCCTTGCCAAGTTGGCGAGCATTGTTCCGACTCCGCTGGGGCAAAATGATTCCCCAATCGGATCCGGACAAGTCTCTACCTAAGTCAAAATGGACCAACGAACGCTGATCCCCGTAGCGCGCGATTATCTAGTAGCCCGCGTGACAACGCATCAGGGGTAACAAAGTATTTATCGCGAAAATTCCCTGTTTTCAGTCGAAAAGCCCTTAAAAACTTGTTTCAAGCGCTTTCATGTCTGTAACAGGAAGGTTACCGGGCCATCGTTGACCAGGTGCACCTGCATATCCGCGCCGAATCTACCTGATGCCACAGTGCCATGCATCTGTTTCGCTTTGCTTAATAGATAGTCGAACAATTCCTCGCCCAGCGCCGGAGGGGCGGCGGTCGAGAAACTCGGACGCAGCCCGCTTTTGGTGTCGGCAGCCAAGGTGAACTGAGAGACCAGCAGCAGCCCGCCGCCCACATCCGCCAAAGACAGATTCATCTTGCCTTCGGCGTCACTGAATACTCGATAGTTAAGCAGCTTATGCAGAAGTTTGTCGGCGCTGGCCTGCGTGTCGTCGGGTTCGACCGCCACCAGCACCAGCAAACCCTGATCGACGCTGCCGACCACCTCCCCCTCCACTTCGACCCGCGCGCCTTTCACGCGCTGCAAAAGCCCCTTCATGCTTCTTCGGGCGGCAGGTCGAGCAGGCGCCGGGCCATTTTGCTGGCAGCGCGCACAAGTGCATCGGTGATACCCGGCTCGGAGGCGGCGTGACCGGCATCGCGGATCACCTGCAGCTCGCTGTTCGGCCAGGCCTGATGCAGCTCCCACGCATTGTCGAGCGGGCAGATCACGTCGTAGCGACCGTGGATGATCACGCCCGGCAAATGAGCGATCTTGCCCATGTCGCGAATCAGCTGGTTCGGTTCGAGGAAGGCGTTATTGGTGAAGTAGTGGCATTCGATCCGCGCAATCGACAAGGCGCGCTGCGGCTCGGAGAAACGGTCGACCACCAGCGGGTTCGGGCGCAGGGTCGCGGTGCGCCCTTCCCAGGTCGACCAGGCTTTGGCGGCGTGCATCTGGGCGATCTGGTCGTTGCCGGTCAGGCGTTTGTGGAAGGCGCTGAGCAGGTCGTCGCGCTCGTCCAGCGGGATCGGCGCGAGGTAGTCCTGCCAGTAATCGGGGAACAGACGGCTGGCACCGGCCTGATAAAACCATTCGATTTCCTGCGGGCGGCAGAGAAAGATCCCACGCAGGATCAGACCATGCACGCGCTCCGGGTGAGTCTGCGCGTAAGCCAGCGCCAGGGTCGAACCCCAGGAGCCGCCGAACAGCACCCATTTATCGATGCCCAGGTGTTTGCGGATGCGCTCGAGGTCTTCGACCAGATCCCAGGTGGTGTTGTTTTCCAGACTGGCGTGGGGGGTGGAGCGACCGCAGCCACGCTGGTCGAAGGTGACGATGCGATACAGGTTCGGATCGAAGTAGCGACGGCTCTGGGCATCGCACCCGGCGCCCGGGCCACCATGGATGAACACCACCGGCAAACCTTCCGGTGAACCGCTTTCGTCGACGTACAGCGTATGGGTGTCGTCGACGGCCAGATCGTGCCGTGCGTGAGGTTTGATCTGCGGAAACAAAGTCTGCATTGCGCGCTCCGTAAGGGGTCGAGGTCATCCCTGGGGGGACTTCTATTATTCTGCCGTCCGGCATCATAAACCCGATTTACGTCAATGAGCATGCCCGTGCGCTGTCACATTTTGTCAGCCATGAACCCCAGCAGGTTTTCGTAGAGGCGATCGACTTCGGCGACCTGATGCCGCGCCCGCAGGCAGCCGTGCACCAGCCCTTCGCCGTAATACAGCGTGGCCTCGCCCCCGGCGGCGGACAGTCGTTCGGCGTAGCACACACCGTCGTCGCGCAACGGATCGAACTGCGCCACGCCGACCCAGGCCGGGGGCAATCCGCTGAAGTCATCGGCGAGCAACGGCATGGCCCAGGCATTCGGTTGTGGTGTGCCACGCAGGTATAGCGCGTGATAACAATCCACGTCGCTGCTGGAGAGTAACGGCGCATCGACGCATTCGCTGCGCGACGGCAGATGCTCGCCGCCACCCAGTCCGGGATAGATCAGCACCTGGGCTTTGGGCGGCGCTTCGCCGGCATCGCGCAGGGCCAGGCACAACGCAGCAGCGAGATTGCCGCCGGCACTGTCGCCGGCCACCAGCATGCGCTCGGGGTCGAAGCCGAACGATCCGCTGCGCAGGGCACGCCAGACACTCAGGCAATCGTCGAAACCGGCAGGAAACGGATGCTCCGGCGCCAGCCGATAATCCACCGCCACCACCATCGCTCCCAGCGCCATGGCCAGTTCGCAGCAGATGAAGTCGTGGGAGTCCAGCCCACCGACCACCCATCCACCACCGTGCAGGTACACCACGCAGGATGGTGACGCCGCAGGTGGGCGATAGGCGCGAACCGGCACCGCGCCCAACCGAAAGTCCTCTACCTCAAGCCCTGCCGGTCGCGGCGGGGTGAACGCCCGGCACATCTCGTCATAGCCCCGGCGCAACCCGACAAAGCTGCTGTCATCACTGGCGAAGCTTTCGGTTCTGGCGACAAACGCCGCCATCGCCGGTGAAAGTGGATAAATGCCCATCAGTTTTTCAGGCTGGCCTGAACCGTGGCCACGCCGTCCTTGCCATCAAAACTGCTGACACCTGCCAGCCAGCGCTGCAGATCTTGCGGATGCTCACGCAGCCAGGTCTTCGCCACTTCCTGAGGTGTCTTGCGCTCCATGATCGGCACCATCAACTGGCTTTCCTGGGCGGCGGTGAAGGTCAGGTTTTCCAGCAGTCGATGGACGTTCGGGCAGCGCTCGGCGTAGTCCGGCGCGGTGACGGTGGAAACGGTGGCGGCGCCTTCGTTCGGGCCGTAGACATCTTCGCTGCCGGTCAGGTAGGTGATTTTCATGTTGATGTTCATCGGATGCGGCGTCCAGCCAACGAACACCACGAACTCCTTGCGATTCACCGCCCGCTGCACGGCGGCGAGCATGCCGGCTTCACCGGACTCGATGATCTTGAAATCCTTCAGGCCGAAATGGTTGGTTTCGATCATGGTCTTGATCGTGGTGTTGGCACCGCTGCCGGGCTCGATGCCGTAGATCTTGCCGCCGAGCTGATCCTTGAATTTTGCGATGTCGCCGAAGGTCTTCAGCCCCGCCGCCGCAACGTAGTCCGGCACTGCCAGGGTTGCCTGGGCATCCGCCAGGCTTGGCTTGTCCATCACTTTGACTTGATTGGCAGCCAGGAACGGCGCGATGTTCTTGTCCATCGCCGGTTTCCAGTAGCCGAGGAAGATATCGAGGCGTTTGTCGCGGATGCCGGCAAAGATGATTTGCTGCACGGCGCTGGTCTGTTTGCTTTCATAACCGAGACCATTGAGCAGCACGTCGGCCATGCCGCTGGTGGCGATCACGTCGGTCCAGTTGACCACGCCCATGCGCACGGTTTTGCAGGAAGCATCGTCGGAAGCCATGGCGCCGGCGCTGAGCAGCGCACTGCCGGTGAGGATTAACGCACAACGAGTGAACAGTTTTTTCATGTGGGATCGTCTCGTGCGGCAGCGGTTTATTGTTCGGATCGGTGTCTTCTTGCACCGTGGCCGAAACATTACGCAGCAGGCGAGACGGAAAAGCGACCTGTGGCGACCGGGATTTGCACGGTGGCGACAGGCGCTCTCCAAAACAGACTCAGTTGTAGTGCTTTGCGCCCCAGGCGAGCAGCCCTTGCAGCAACTCCTTGAGCACCACCCGCGTCGGCTCCGCCAGATCGGCGCGGTAGCGGAACGGTTCGAACTCTTCCATGTAGGTGCACTGGCCCAGCTCCAGTTGCACGGCGTGGATGTTTTCGGCCGGGTTGCCGTAGTGACGGGTGATGTGGCCGCCCTTGAAGCGTCCGTTCAGCACATGGCTGTAATCGCCGTGACGGGCGCAGATCGCTTCCAGTTGCGTGGCCAGTTGAGGATCGCAACTGGCACCGTTGAAGGTGCCGAGGTTGAAGTCCGGCAGCTTGCCGTCGAACAGGTGCGGGATGATCGAACGGATCGAGTGCGCATCGAACAACAGTGCGTAACCGAACTCGGCCTTCAGCCGCGCCAGCTCTTCCTGCAGGGTGCGGTGGTACGGCGTCCAGATCTGCTCCAGGTACGTCGCGCGTTCTTCTTTCGACGGTTCCTTGCCTTCCTTGAACAACGGAATGCCATCGAACAGCGTCGCCGGGTACAGCCCGGTGGTGGCGCCGGCATACAACGGCTTGTCGTCGGATGGCCGGTTCAGGTCGATGACGAACCGCGAATACTCGGCCGCCAGGGTGCTGGCGCCCAGTTCGGCGGCGAAGTCGTAGAGCTGCGGAATATGCCAGTCGGTGTCCGGCAGGTTTTTCGCGTCCGGGATCAATCCGGCCTCGACCGCCGGGGTCAGGCGCACACCCGCGTGGGGCATGCTGATCAGCAGCGGCACGCGACCTTGTTTGAAATTCAGAACCTTATCCACAACCGCTCTCCTACAGACTTGATTCAACGCCGTGACGCACGACGCGTTTGTCCAGTTCACCACCCAGCCAGTAGGCCAGATCCGCCGGCCGGTCGATCTGCCAGGCGACGAAATCCGCGACCTTGCCGACTTCCAGCGAACCGTGGGTCTCGGCCATGCCCAAGGCCTGCGCCGCATGAATCGTGGCGCCGGCCAGGGCTTCTTCCGGGGTCATGCGGAAACAGGTACAGGCCATGTTCAGCATCAGGCGCAACGACAGCGCCGGCGAAGTACCGGGGTTGAGGTCACTGGCGATGGCGATTTTCACCTTGTGCTTGCGCAGGGCTTCCATTGGCGGCAACTGGGTTTCACGCAGGAAGTAGAACGCGCCCGGCAACAGCACTGCGACGGTGTCGGACTTGGCCATGGCAACAGCGTCGTCTTCATCCATGAATTCCAGGTGATCGGCGGACAACGCGTGATACCGCGCCGCGAGGCTGGAGCCGTGCAGCGACGACAACTGCTCGGCGTGCAGCTTCACCGGCAGGCCGAGTTTTTGCGCGGTGATGAACACCCGCTCGACCTGCTCCGGGGAGAACGCCAGGTATTCGCAGAAGGCATCCACTGCGTCCACCAGCCCTTCGGCGGCCAGTGCGGGCAGCATCTCGGCGCAGATGTGATCGATGTAATCGTCGGCGCGATCCTTGTATTCCGGCGGCAACGCGTGAGCAGCGAGACAGGTGCTGCGCACGCTGATCGGCAGTTCGTCGGCGAGGCGACGGATGACCCGCAGAATCTTGCGTTCGCTGGCCAGGTCGAGGCCGTAGCCGGACTTCATTTCGACCGTGGTCACGCCATCGCGCATCAGGCTTTTCAGGCGTTTGGCGGCGCTGGCGAACAGTTCGTCTTCCGAGGCTTCGCGGGTGGCGCGCACGGTGCTGGCGATGCCGCCGCCGGCTGCGGCGATCTCGGCGTAGCTGACGCCTTGCAGGCGTTTCTCGAACTCACCGCTGCGGTTACCGCCGAACACGGTGTGAGTGTGGCAGTCGATCAGGCCGGGGGTGACCCACGCGCCTTGCAGATCGTTGACCGCCGGGTATTCGCCGGACGGCAATTGAGTGCGCGGGCCGATCCACTCGATGTGTGCACCGGACGTCACGATGGCCGCATCCTCGATGATCGAGTAGACGCCTTGCGCCATGGTTGCGACGTGGCAGTGTTGCCAGAGGGTTTTCATCCCAGGTCCTCGTCTTGTTCAAAATCGATTCGCGAGCAAGCTCGCTCTCACAGAGGATTGCGTTTCAACTGTGGGAGCGAGCTTGCTCGCGAAGAGGCCATCACAGGCTCGGCAGCAACTTGGCCGGAACCAGTTCAGTCAAAATGCGCGAAGCCAGCAGCTCGGTCGCGGCATTGATGTCCGGCGCAAAGAAACGATCCTTCTCGTAGAACGGTACTTCGCGACGCAGGATGCCCCGGGCCTTTTCCAGTTTGGCCGAGGTCTTCAGGCCGTTGCGCAGGTCCAGCCCCTGCACCGCCGCCAGCCATTCCACCGCCAGAATGCCGCGGGTGTTTTCGGCCATTTCCCACAGGCGCTTGCCGGCAGCCGGGGCCATGGAGACGTGGTCTTCCTGGTTGGCGGAGGTCGGCAGGCTATCCACCGAGTGCGGATGAGCCAGTGCCTTGTTCTCGCTGGCCAGGGCGGCCGCAGTCACTTGGGCAATCATGAAACCGGAGTTCACACCGCCGTTGGCCACCAGGAACGGCGGCAGTTGCGACATGTGTTTGTCCATCATCAGCGAGATACGACGCTCACTCAGGGAGCCGATTTCAGCGATGGCCAAAGCCATGTTGTCTGCGGCCATGGCCACCGGCTCGGCGTGGAAGTTGCCGCCGGAAATCACGTCGCCTTCAGCGGCGAAAACCAGCGGGTTGTCGGAGACGGCGTTGGCTTCGATGACCAGCACTTCGGCAGCCTGACGGAACTGGGTCAGGCACGCGCCCATGACTTGCGGCTGGCAGCGCAGCGAGTACGGGTCCTGGACCTTTTCGCAGTTCTGGTGCGAGTCGGAGACTTCACTGCGCTCGCCCAGCAGATCTCGGTAGGCAGCGGCGGTGTC
This sequence comes from Pseudomonas sp. R43(2017), assembly GCF_002112345.1. Taxonomy (NCBI): domain Bacteria; kingdom Pseudomonadati; phylum Pseudomonadota; class Gammaproteobacteria; order Pseudomonadales; family Pseudomonadaceae; genus Pseudomonas; species Pseudomonas sp. R43(2017). The sequence continues at coordinate 285,008 of NZ_NEHJ01000005.1, read as the reverse complement.
GATCTGGCCTTTCTGGCCACGGGCGGCGTGGATGCGCGCGTCGAACGGCGAACGCGAACCGAGCACCGCTTCCACCGTCAGACCACCCAGCGCCAACGCGCCGGCGAACAGGTCTTCACCTTCGAACAGACCGCGCAGCGCGAATGCGGTGGAAACCTGAGTGCCGTTGAGCAGCGCCAGACCTTCTTTCGCCGCCAGCGTCAGCGGCGTCAGACCGGCGACTTTCAGCGCTTCGGTGGCTTCCATCCACTCGCCCTTGTAGCGCGCCTTGCCCTCTCCCAGCAGCACCAGCGACATGTGCGCCAACGGTGCCAGGTCGCCGGACGCACCGACCGAACCTTTCAGCGGAATGTGCGGATAAACCTCGGCATTGATCAGGGCGATCAGCGCGTCGATCACCACGCGGCGGATACCGGAGAAACCACGGCTGAGGCTGTTGACCTTGAGCACCATGATCAGACGCACCAGCTCATCGCTGATCGGCTGGCCGACGCCGGCGGCGTGGGACAGCACCAGCGAACGCTGCAGGTTTTCCAGGTCTTCGCTGGCGATGCGGGTCGAGGCCAGCAGGCCGAAACCGGTGTTGATGCCGTAGGCGGTGCGGTTCTCGGCGAGGATCTGCTCGACGCAGGCGACGCTGGCTTCGATCTGGGCCGAGGCGCTGCTGTCGAGAGTCAGCTTGACCGGTTGCTGATAGACATCACGCAGTTGGGCCAGGCTCAGTTGGCCGGGGATCAGGTTCAGCGCAGTCATTTAAATGCTCCTTTTGAGAGATTGTTATTAACTACCAGTCGCTCCGGAGCATTCCGTTATCCGTCGCCTCTCGTCTTTTGGACGATCCGCGCCTTGGCACGCTGGTATGGGTAATTGTCAGTGCAAATTCGGCAGTACGTTGTGCAGCAGATCCGGGGCTTTCAACACGCTCGCGGCAGCGGCGATATCCGGCGCCAGCCAGCGGTCCTGATCGTAGGCCGGGACTTTCTCGCGCAGCAGTCGCCACGCCACATCGGTACCGGCGCCGAAGCGTTGTTCCTTGAGGAACTCAAAGGCCTGAGCCGCCAGCAGGTACTCGATGGCGAGGATCTGCGTGCAGTTTTCCAGTGCGCGATGCAGCTTCAGCGCGGCGTTGGTGCCCATGCTCAGGTGATCTTCCTGCAGGCCCGAAGTGACGTAGTTGTCGAGCACCGCCGGTTGCGCCAACTGGCGGTTTTCCGCGCACAGCGACGCGGCGACGTATTGCACGATCATCATCCCGGAGTTCACCCCCGGATTGGCCACCAGGAACGCCGGCAGACCGCTGACATGCGGGTTGATCAAACGGTCAAGACGCCGCTCGGCAATCGAGCCGATTTCGGCCATCGCGATCGCCAGCAAGTCCGCTGCCAGCGCCACCGATTGCCCGTGCGGGTTGGCCTGGGACATCACCCGGAAGTCGTCCGGCGTGCCCAGCAGCAACGGGTTGTCGGTGCAGCCGTTGAGTTCGGTTTCGATCTGCTTGATCGCGTGTTGCAGTTGATCGCGGGCAGCGCCGTGTACCTGTGGGATAGAGCGGATGCTCAGCGCATCCTGGGTGCGAATGCCTTTGCTCTTCGCGATCACTTCACTGCCATCGAGCAGCGCCCGCAGATTGACGCCGACCTGTTGCATGCCCGGGTGCGGCTTGAGCGCGATGATCTCGGCGTCGAACGCGGCGATCTGGCCGCGCTGGGCTTCGAAACTCATGGCGCCGACCACGTCGGCCCATTGCACCAGTCGCGTGGCATCGGCGATGGCAAGGCAACCGAGACCGGTCATGCACGGCGTGCCGTTGACCAGGCACAAACCGTCCTTCGCCCCGAGTTGCACCGGTTGCAGGCCTTCTTCGGCCAGCGCCTGTTGCGCAGAGACAACCTGCCCGCGATAGCTGACGTTGCCCACGCCCAACAGCGCAATACCGATGTGGGCCATGTGGGTCAGATAACCCACCGAACCCTGGGACGGCACTTGCGGGGTGATACCGCGATTGAGCAGCGCCAGCAGTGCTTCGACCACTTGCCGATGAATCCCGGATTTGCCGTGGCTGTAGTTGCGGATTGCAGCGCACATGATGGCGCGGGTCTGCTCGTCGGCCAGTACCGGGCCGACGCCGCAGGCGTGGCTGAGCAAGGTGTTGCGCGACAACTGGCTGAGTTGTTCGCCCTGCAGCGAGACGTTGGACAGACCACCCAGACCGGTGTTGACGCCATAGGCGCGCTCGCCGCTGGCGACGATACGCTGGACGATGCCCTGAGCATTTTCGATGCGCGCCCAGGTCTGGGCCGACAGCTCGAGCTGCGCGCCGTGACGGGCTACCGCGACCACATCCTGCCAACGCATCGGGGCGTCGGCGATAACGATTTTTTCAGCCTGGGACATCTAAAACCTCAACCATAATATCGATACAGCTTCACCGACCCCTTCGCGAGCAAGCTCGCTCCCACTTTGAAACGCGATCTCCTGTGGGAGCGAGCTCGCTCGCGATGGCGCCTGCAGCCTCAACACAAATCTTCTTAAACCACCGCCGCCCGCCGCTGCACGAAGCGGTCGACATATTCGTCCGCCGGCGAGTGCAGGATCTCTTTCGGCGTGCCGACCTGAATCAGGCGGCCGTCCTTGAGGATCGCGATGCGGTTGCCGATGCGCACGGCCTCGTCGAGGTCGTGGGTGATGAAGACGATGGTCTTGTGCAAGGTCTTTTGCAGCTCCAGCAACTGATCCTGCATCTCGGCGCGGATCAGCGGGTCGAGAGCGCTGAACGCCTCGTCCATCAGGATGATGTCGGTGTCCGCCGCCAGGGCGCGGGCCAGGCCCACACGCTGGCGCATGCCGCCGGAGAGCTGGTGCGGGTATTTGTTTTCGTAGCCCTTGAGGCCCACGGTGTTGATCCAGTGCAGCGCGCGCTCGGCGCACAGTTGCTTGCTCTCGCCGCGCACTTTCAGGCCGTAGGCGACGTTGTCGAGCACGGTCTTGTGGGGCAGCAGGCCGAAGCTCTGGAACACCATGCTGATCTTGTGCCGGCGAAATTCGCGCAGGGCGTCCATGTCGTATTGCAGGATGTCCACGCCGTCCACCAGGATCGCGCCGCTGGTCGGGTCGATCAGGCGGTTGAAGTGGCGAACCAGCGTGGATTTGCCGGAGCCGGACAGACCCATGATCACGAAGATCTCGCCGGTGCCGATGCTCAGGGACAGGTCGTTGACCCCGACCACGCAACCGGTCTCGTTCAGTACCTGCTCCTTGGTTTTGCCCTGGCCGACCATGGCCAGCGCGTCCCTGGAACGGTTGCCGAAAATCTTGAAGACGTTTTTGACTTCGATCTTGCTCACGGTTGCGTTGCTCATTTGCTCACCTCATGCCGTGGCCGACCGTACGCCTGGGTAATGCGGTCGATGACCACTGCGAGAATCACGATCGCCAGACCGGCTTCAAGACCGCGTCCGACGTTGAGGGTCTGGATGCCTACCAGCACATCTTCTCCCAGGCCACGGGCGCCGATCATCGAGGCGATCACCACCATCGACAGGGCCATCATGGTGGTCTGGTTGATCCCGGCCATGATGCTCGGCAGGGCCAGCGGCAGTTGCACGCCGAACAGTTGCTGCCAGCGGTTGGCGCCGAAAGCGTTGATGGCTTCCATCACTTCACCGTCGACCTGGCGGATGCCCAGATCGGTCAGGCGGATCAGCGGCGGCGCGGCGTAGATCACGGTGGCGAAAATCGCCGGCACCTTGCCCAGGCCGAACAGCATCAGCACCGGGATCAGGTACACGAAGCTGGGCATGGTCTGCATGATGTCGAGCAGCGGCATCAGGAACGAACGCAGGCGATTGCTGCGGGCCGAGAGGATCCCCAGCGGCACACCGATCAGCACCGAGATGACCGTGGCGACCATCATCAGCGCCAGTGTCTGCATGAGTTTGTCCCACAGGCCGACGGCGCCGACCAGGAACAGCAGACCAACGATCACGGCGGTGGTCACGACCTTGCGCGTGGCGTGCCAGGCAACGCCCGCGACGATGGCCAGCATCAACCACCACGGTGCAGCGCGCAGCAGGCCTTCAAGGTTGACGATGGCCCACAGCAGGGTGTCGGAGATATGGCGGAACACGTCACCGTAGTTGGTGACCAGTGCATCGACCCAACCGTTGACCCAGTCGGCGATGGAAAACGTAAAGCGTTCGGGAAACATAAGCGGCTCTCAATCAGAAATCTCAATCAAGCGATGACGGCAATTCTCCCGGCCAGCCTCACGGTTAGCCGGGAGGTATCGACCTACAGCGCCGCGTCGATTTTCTTGGCAGCGTCGTCGCTGACCCACGCATGCCAGACCTCAGGATGTTCCTTGAGGAAGATTTTCGCCAGCTTCGGCGACTCGATCCGCTCCTTGGTCATGCGACCCAGGTTCTGGTTCAGCAGGTCGATCGGCAGGTTGACCTTTTCCAGCACGGCCACCAGCTCCGGGGCTTCCTCGTGGAAGGTCTTGGACAGGCCGACCTTGATGGTCACGCGCTTGTCGACGCCCGGTTTCTCTTCCAGTTTGACCGCGTCGATCTGGCCCATCAGCGGGGTTGGCGACCAGTAGTAGAACAGGATCGGCTCGCCGCGCTTGTAGCTCGACAGCACCGCCGCATCCAGCGCCGGGCCGGTGCCCGGACGGAAGTTGGTGTAGCTGTTTTCCAGGCCGTAGTTTTTCAGCATTTCGCTGTTGTCCAGCTCGCAGGTCCAGCCGGCCGGGCAGTTGTAGAAGCGGCCCTTGGACGGCTCTTCGGCGTCCTTGAAGATCGCCGAGTATTTGCCCAGGTCAGCGATGTTTTTCAGGTCCGGCGCCTTGGCTTCGATCTTGCGCTTGGCATCGCCTTCGATCACGTAGCGCGGCACGTACCAGCCTTCCACTGCACCGACGACAGGCGCGCCGACACCCACGACCTTGCCGGCCTTCTCGGCCTTGTTCCAGACCTCGCTGCGGCCGACCCACTCTTCGGCGAACACTTGAATATCGTTGCTGCTCAGGGCGTTTTCCATGGTGATGGAGTTGCCCGGCAGGCTGTCGGTCTTGCAGTCGTAACCTTTCTCCAGCACGACCTGCAGCACGTCGGTCAGCAACATCGCGCTTTCCCAGTTCAGGCCGGCGAATTTCACCGGTTTACCCGATTCGCACCAGCCGGCAGCCTGGGTGGCGCCGGCACTGGCCAGCAGGCCCATGGACAGCAATGTGGTCAGCAGGGTCTTGTTCGATTTCATTGTTGTGACGCTCCTAATCATGAATTGGCTTACGGCAGTTCAAGAGGCATCCAGCCCTGTCCACGTCCAGATCAGGCCTGCGCCGCAGCGCGGCCGGTCCCGTTTGCTTCAGGTTGTACAACGCTGTTCTGCTCGACCGGCAGAATCAGGTGATCGGGCACGCTGCCGTGCCATTTCTTTGCGCACACGTAGTAAAGCGCGGCGGGCAGCACCAGACCGATAATCCACGAGATATCCACATCACCCAGTGCGGCCACCAGCGGACCGGTATAGAACTTGGTGGAGATGAACGGCAGCTGCACCAGCACACCGAACACATAGACGCTGATCCCGAGGAGGTTCCAGCGGCCGTAGCGACCGTTCGGATCGGCCAGCGCCGGGACGTCGTAGTGCTCACGGGTAATGCAGTAGTAGTCCACGAGGTTGATCGCGCTCCATGGCGTGAAGAACGCCAGCAGGAACAGGATGAAAGACTTGAACGCCCCGAGGAACGAGTGCTGGCCGAGCAAGGCGATCAGAGTCGCGGCACCGACGATCACCAGCACGAACACCAGACGCTGCATCCGGGTGACCGTCAGGTGGCCACGGAAGCCGCTGATGATGGTGGCGATGCACATGAAGCTGCCGTAGGAGTTCAGGGTGGAGATGGTCACCTTGCCGAACGCGATGCTGAAATACAGTAGCGCCGCGGTGGCACCGGTGCCGCCCAGACCGACGATGTAGGCCACTTCATGACCGGCGAACTGACCGTTGGCCGAAGCCGCCGCGAACACACCGAGGATCATCGCCACTTGCGCGCCGATCACCGAACCGGCACCGGCAGCAAAGAAGGTTTTCACCGAGGAAACCTTGCTCGGCAGGTAGCGCGAGTAGTCGGCTACGTAAGGGCCGAAGGCGATCTGCCAGGACGCCGCCAGCGACACCGCCAGCAGGAAACTGCTCCAGCTGAAGTGACGGATTTGCAGGAGTGCGCCGACGTCCACCTGACTCATCAGACGGCTGAACAGGTAAACGAAAGCAATCACGCCGATGACACTGGCGATACGGCCGATCCAGTGAATCACCCGATAACCGAGCACCGTGACCACCACGATGACGCTGGCGAAGAGCAGGATGCCGACGGTGTCGCTGACCCCGAACAACTGGCCCAGCGCCTGACCCGACAGTACGGTGCCGGTCGCGGTGAAGCCGAGGTACATCAGGCACACCAGCACGATCGGAATCGCCGCACCATAAACCCCGAACTGCACACGGCTGGAGATCATCTGCGGCAGGCCCAGCTTCGGCCCTTGCGCCGCGTGCAGCGCCATGACGCCGCCGCCCAACAGTTGACCGATCAACAGACCGATCAGCGACCAGAACACATCACCGCCCAGTACCACGGCCAACGCCCCGGTGACAATCGCGGTGATTTGCAGGTTGGCACCCATCCACAGGGTGAACTGACTGAATAGACGACCGTGTCTTTCCGCTTCCGGGATGTAGTCGATCGAACGCCTTTCGATCAACGGTTTGTTGCTTGCACGATCGGTGTTGCCAGCCATGATTCAACCTCTGTGGATTGTTCTGGGTTTTGTTGTTGTATTGGCTTGAGCGGGAGCGAGCGCGCTCGCCCCCGCAGGTTTTTATTTGCCGGTGATCATCGGCAGGTTCAGCCCTTGCTCCTTGGCGCAGTCGATGGCGATCTGGTAACCGGCATCGGCGTGACGCATCACACCGGTGCCCGGGTCGTTGTGCAGAACGCGAGCGATGCGCTCGGCCGCTTCATCCGTACCGTCGCAGACAATCACCATGCCCGAGTGTTGGGAGAAGCCCATGCCGACGCCGCCGCCGTGGTGCAGCGAGACCCAGGTCGCGCCGCTCGCGGTGTTCAGCAGGGCGTTGAGCAGTGGCCAGTCGGAGACGGCATCCGAACCATCCTGCATCGATTCGGTTTCGCGGTTCGGGCTGGAGACCGAGCCGGAATCGAGGTGGTCGCGGCCGATCACGATCGGTGCCGACAGTTCGCCGCGACGGACCATTTCGTTGAACGCCAGACCGAGCTTGGCGCGCTGACCCAGGCCGACCCAGCAAATGCGTGCTGGCAGACCCTGGAAGCTGATGCGCTCGCGGGCCATGTCCAGCCAGTTGTGCAGGTGGGCGTCGTCCGGGATCAGTTCTTTGACTTTGGCGTCGGTCTTGTAGATGTCCTGCGGATCACCCGACAGCGCCGCCCAGCGGAACGGGCCGATGCCACGGCAGAACAGCGGACGGATGTAGGCCGGCACGAAACCCGGGAAGTCGAAGGCATTCTCGACGCCCTCTTCCTGAGCCATCTGGCGGATGTTGTTGCCATAGTCGAAGGTCGGGATGCCTTGCTTCTGGAAGTCCAGCATGGCTTTGACATGGACGGCCATCGATTGCTTGGCGGCCTTGATCACAGCGGCCGGTTCGGTCTTGGCGCGGGCGCGGTATTCGTCCCAGGTCCAGCCGGCCGGCAGGTAGCCGTTGAGCGGGTCGTGGGCGCTGGTCTGGTCGGTGACCATGTCCGGACGCACGCCGCGACGGACCAGTTCCGGGAGGATTTCGGCGGCGTTGCCCAGCAGGGCGATGGAGATCGCCTTGCCTTCTTTGGTGTACTTCTCGATGCGGGCCAGGGCGTCGTCGAGGTCTTTGGCCTGCTCGTCGACGTAACGGCTTTTCAGGCGGAAATCGATGCTCACCTGCTGGCATTCGATGTTCAGCGAGCAGGCACCGGCCAGGGTTGCGGCCAGCGGCTGGGCGCCGCCCATGCCGCCGAGGCCGGCGGTCAGGACCCAGCGGCCCTTCAGGTTGGAATCGTAATGCTGGCGCCCGGCTTCAACGAAGGTTTCGTAGGTGCCCTGGACGATGCCCTGGCTGCCGATGTAGATCCAGCTGCCGGCGGTCATCTGGCCGTACATGGCCAGACCTTTGGCGTCGAGTTCGTTGAAGTGTTCCCAGGTCGCCCAGTGCGGTACCAGGTTGGAGTTGGCGATCAGCACGCGCGGGGCATTGCTGTGGGTCTTGAACACGCCGACCGGCTTGCCGGATTGCACCAGCAGGGTTTCGTCGTCATTCAGGTTGGTCAGGCTTTCGACGATTTTGTCGTAGCACTCCCAGTTGCGCGCGGCGCGGCCGATGCCACCGTAGACCACCAGCTCTTTCGGGTTCTCGGCCACTTCCGGGTCGAGGTTGTTCATCAGCATGCGCAGCGGCGCTTCGGTCAGCCAGCTCTTGGCGGTCAGCTTGTTGCCGCGCGATGCACGAATTTCAACGTCACGGAATTTAGTAGTTTTTGCGTCAGTCACGAAAAAGACTCCTCAGCGATCAATTCAAACCAACCCTGGCGATGGGCAAGCGGCTTGTGCGCTTCAATGCGCGACAAGCGAATCAGGGACGCTGCGGAGAACCTCTGACGACTCATACGCATACGTCTTTACTTGTACATACAAGCATATGCAATCGAGCGGCCAACTTGTTGGAGGGCTGTTCAACAAAAATGCCGGACACGGCTGGAGGACGCCTGTATCAAGGGCTGTGGCGTGTATGAATTTTTTCGCGAGATGGGTTTGAACAAGCGGAAGGCGAGTTCATGTGCGTGGTTTTGCGCCACGCTGGGGCGTTCGGTAACAAGTTGGTGCGCGTTCGGGAACGTCGGGATGAAAAAAACCGCCGCTCTCAACAGCCCCTACAGGCACTGTTCAAAGCGGCGGTTTTTCAGGGATCGATCAGTGTGCAGTCAGTTCGATCACACAGCAGCCCGCGTTGACGGCGATTTCCACCAGACCGGTGTTGCCGTCCAGTTGCAGGCAATCATGCCGGCCAAGTTGCGCAGCACTGTCACCGACCTGCACTTGCAGCAACTCGCTGACACTGAAAACGAGAACGGTGCTGGCGGAGCTGAAAAACCGTTGCTCGCCATCCAGCCACTGCAAACGAGCGCTGTAACGCTGCGGTGCGTAGATCAGGTTGAAATCGCGGATCGCCCCGCCGAGCAGGGTGCAGAAGACCTGGCTTTCGCCGCTGAAGGCAAACGGGTCTAAGGGTAACAGCGGCCGGGTGTCGTCACCGTCGACGCACAGGGTCATACCGTCGCCCTGCAACACCGTGATCACCCGTTGATAACCGGTGAACGTCGAGAAGCCACCGGATTCGGCGATGTCGGCAATCGACAGGCGCCAGCCGAAACCGTCGAGACCGGCACCGGCGTCACGGGTGATTTCCTCGGTGCTGCCGCCGCCGTTTTTCCACGGCATGCGCGGGTAGCCTTCGGCGCGTAAAACCTTCACTTCACTCATTTATGAAAGCGTCCTTCCAGACGATGACGGGAACCGGGGTGGATCAGGCGCGCGGCGGTCACCGGCTGACGGCCCGACCAAGTACGGCGACGGATCAGCAGGCACGGCTCGCCTTTTTCGATCTGCAGCAATTTGCATTCGGACGGCTCGGCGAGGATCGCTTCGACCACATGCTCGCCTTCGGTCAGCGGCGCAACCTGGTTCAGATAGGCGTACGGCGTTTGCAGGGTGAAGTCCTGCTTGAGGTATTCCGGGGCGACCAGCGCGTTGACGAAGCGGTCTTCGATCTGCACCGGAATGTCGTTCTCGTAATGCACGATCAGCGAGTGGAACACCTTCTGCCCTTCGCGCATATCCAGCGCCAGGGCGCGCTCGGAACCGGCGGCCTCTTCCTCCAGTGTGATCACCTGGCAGGTATGGCGATGGCCACGGGAAGCGATTTCGTCGGCGATGTTGTGCACTTCGAACAGCGCGGACTGGCTCTTCGGCTCGGCGACGAAGGTGCCGACACCTTGCATGCGCACCAGCAGACCATCGGCGGTCATCTCGCGCAGCGCGCGGTTGATGGTCATGCGGCTGAAGCCCAACTGGCTGACCAGCTCGCTTTCCGACGGCACGCGGTAATGCGGCGGCCAGTTACCACTGTCGATCTGCTGGGTGATCATCTGTTTGACGCGGGCGTACAAGGGCGCCGGACTGTCGCCCATGTTCGCGGCCAACGGAGAAACTGGAGGCGGAGTCGGCACGATGGATCCCTGTTCATTGGATAAGGTTGCTAGCTTGCCGGAGTTTACCGGGCAGGCAAACGTCTGTATATGTATATACAAATAACACACGATGGGGTGCTGAACCATGTCCGCCTTCTTTGCCGAACGCGCGCTGCTGCCTAACGGATGGGCCAACAATGTACGTCTCGAGGTCAGCGCCGATGGCGTATTGACCCGAATTCAGGCCGATTCCACCGCAGACGGCGCCGAACGGCTGAGCGGTCCGCTGCTGCCCGGCATGCCGAATCTGCACTCCCACGCGTTCCAGCGAGCGATGGCGGGGCTGGCAGAAGTGGCCGGCAATCCCAACGACAGTTTCTGGACCTGGCGCGATCTGATGTACCGGCTCGTCGGAAAAATCAGCCCGGACCAGCTCGGCGTGATTGCCCGTCAGCTGTACATCGAAATGCTCAAGGCCGGTTACACCTCGGTCGCCGAATTCCATTACGTTCACCACGATCACAACGGTCAGCCGTACGCCGATCCGGCGGAGCTGGCGTTGCGCATCAGCCAGGCCGCCAGCTCCGCCGGCATCGGTCTGACTCTGTTGCCGGTGCTTTACAGCCACAGCGGTTTCGGTGGCCAGACGCCGAACGAAGGTCAGCGCCGCTTCATCAACAGCACCGAAAACTACTTGAAACTGCAATCGCGCCTGCAACCGTTGCTGGCGCAGCAGAAGGCCCAGTCGCTGGGATTGTGTTTCCACTCGTTGCGCGCGGTCACGCCGCAGCAGATCAGCGAAGTGCTGGCGGCCAGCGACAAGCAATGCCCGGTGCACATCCACATCGCCGAACAGCAGAAGGAAGTCGACGACTGCCTGAGCTGGAGCGGTCGCCGTCCGCTGCAATGGCTGTACGAGAACACCGAAGTCGATCAGCGCTGGTGCCTGGTCCACGCGACTCACGCCAATCCGGAAGAAGTCACGCTGATGGCCAAGAGTCGCGCCATTGCCGGTCTGTGCCTGACCACCGAGGCCAACCTCGGCGACGGGATTTTCCCGGCGGTGGATTTCCTCGCTCAGGGCGGACGCATGGGCATCGGTTCCGACAGCCATGTGTCGTTGAGCGTGGTGGAAGAATTGCGTTGGCTGGAATACGGCCAGCGTCTGCGCGATCAGCGGCGCAACCGCTTGTATGGCGCGGATCAACCGATGGTTGGCCGCACGTTGTATGACGCCGCACTGGACGGTGGCGCTCAGGCGCTGGGCCAGCCAATCGGCGCGCTGGAGGTCGGCAAACGCGCCGACTGGATTGTGCTCGATGGCAGCGATCCGTATCTGGCCACGGCCAGCGGCGACGGGATTCTCAACCGCTGGCTGTTTGCCGGTGGTGATCGTCAGGTGCGTGACGTGCTGGTCAACGGTCAGTGGGTCGTTCGCGAAGGGCGACATGCCGGGGAAGAGGACAGCAATCGCGCCTTCACCCAGGTGCTGCGAGAGCTGTTGGGCTGACACAAAAAAACCTGTGGAGGGCAACCTCCACAGGTTTTTTGTTGCGCGTCAGTTGGACGTCTTGGCCATCTGCTGATCCGATGCCCGCCAGATCAACCGTGTGGTGTCGTAACCCTGCTGACGCGCCTTGCTCAGCAGTTCTTCGCGCACCACACCATTCACGGTCGGCGTACGCGACAACAGCCACAGGTAGCGACGGCTCGGGTCGCCAACGATGGCGGTCTTGTAGTCGTCGCTGACGTACAGCACCCAGTATTGGCCCTTCGCCGAGCCCGGAATCAGCCGCGAAAACCAGGTATCGAACTCGACCCACAATTTGTCGGTCTTGCCCGGCACCTGTGGATAAGCCGTGCCCTTGACCTCTTCCCATTGCCAGTCCTTGGTCAGGCAACGGTTGAACACGCCCAGGTTGCCATCCGACTCGAGCGTGTAACGGGCTTCGGATTGTGCACAGTTGCGCTGGAAATACATCGGCAGTCGCGCCAGTTCGTACCAGGTACCCTGATAACGCTTGAGGTTGACGCTGTGGACTGTCTTGGGCGCCAGCGGATCTTCACCGGTGGTGGCGCAGCCGGCCAGTACCAGGCCGGCAAAAAGGACAAGCAATAACCGCTTCATTGTTTTTCTCCCGTGGGCGCGTAGCCCCGGTTTACTTCAGGCCTTGGCCGGAAAACATCAACACTTTGTCACCGGCGTACTGCACGCTGATAAAGCTGTTCTTGTCGCCCCAGGTGCAACTGGACATGCCGAGCGCGCCCGAGCAATCGGTGGGCTTGCCGAGCAGCGTCTCCACTTCGGCCTTGGCCATGCCGGCCGAGAGCTTTGAGTAGTTTTCCTGATTGACCTTGCTGCATGCGGCCAACAGCACGCAAAACGACAGAAGGGCGATAGATCGCAGCGACATGGTGTAACTCCTGGAACGGAAGGGGGATGGCCTGGCGCCAACCAGAAGCTTAGAAGAGAAAACCCCTGTCTGGTTCCCTCGGCGGGTGGCTATTTATTGGCCCGCTCGTCCGGCATTCATCGGTAAATCAGACACTTTGTAGGGCTATTGAGCATTTCGTCGCCTTTAACAAAAGCGTCCTCATCTTTGTCGCGCGGCGGTCGAAATAAGAGCAGCGCAAAGCCCGAGAGTGTGGCAAATTGCCGCCCTTTCTTGACCAGCCCCTTCGCGGTAGCTCACTTAATGACCAGAAACATGAAATTCAGCCACAAGATCTTGTTGGCTGCCGCCCTCGTGGTGGCCGTAGCGTTCGCCTGTTTCATTTTGTTCAACGACTATCGACAACGCGAAGCCCTGCAAAGCAGCACCGAAGCGTCAATGCAGGAACTGGGCAGCCTGACCACTAGCAACATCCAGACCTGGCTGGAAAGCCGCATCCAGCTGCTGCAATCGATGTCGCAGCAGGTTGTCGCCGACGGCAGCGCCCCGGCCAGCCTGAAACGCATCATCGACCTGCCCGCCTACACCGGCAATTTCCAGCTCAGCTATTTCGGCGGCGCCGACGGCGTGATGTTCTCGGTCCCGGCCGGCAACCGCGCACCGGATTACGACCCCCGCGCCCGTGGCTGGTACAAGGCCGCGAACAGCGCCCAGCAGACCATCGTCACCGAACCGTACATCGCCGCGTCGTCGGGCAAACTGGTGATCACCGTCGCCACCCCGGTGCAGCGTCAGGGCCAGATGATCGGTGTGGCCGGCGCCGACATCGACCTCACCAGCGTCAGCGCGATCATCAACTCGCTGAACTTCGGCGGCCACGGCCACGCGTTCATCGTCAGTGCAGACGGCAAGATCCTGATCCACCCGGACAGCAAACTGGTGCTCAAGACCCTGGCCGAGGCCTACCCAAGCGGTGCGCCGAAAGTCAGCCCGGGCCTGAAAGAAGTCGAGTTCGACGGCAAGACCCAGCTGATCTCCTTCACCCGCGTCAACGGCGTGCCGTCGGCCGACTGGTACGTGGGCCTGGTGCTGGACAAGGACACAGCGTTCTCGATGCTCAGCGAGTTCCGCACCTCGGCGCTGATTGCCATGGTCATCGCCGTGGTGATCATCATCGCCCTGCTCGGCATGCTGATCCGCGTGCTGATGCAACCGCTGCTGACCATGGGCCGCGCCATGCATGACATCGCCGAAGGCGAAGGTGACCTGACCAAGCGTCTGGTGATCCATGGCCACGACGAGTTCGGCGCGCTGGGTTTGTCGTTCAACCGTTTCGTCGAGCGTATCCACACCTCGATCCGCGAAGTGTCCTCGGCCACCGGGCAGGTCAACGAAGTCGCCCTGCGCGTGGTCGCGGCGTCCAACTCGTCGATGTTCAATTCCGACCAGCAAGCCTCGCGCACCAACAGCGTGGCCGCCGCGATCAACCAGCTCGGCGCCGCTGCCCAGGAAATCGCCCAGAACGCCGCCCTCGCCTCGCAACACTCCAGCGACGCACGCAGCCTGGCGGTCGACGGCCAACAGGTTGTGGATAAAACCATCCACGCGATGCAGCAACTGTCGGCGAAGATCAGCGACTCCTGCGGCAACATCGAAACCCTGAACAGCAACACCGTGAACATCGGGCAGATTCTGGAAGTGATCACCAGCATTTCCCAGCAGACCAACCTGCTGGCGCTCAACGCCGCCATCGAAGCCGCCCGTGCCGGTGAGGCCGGTCGTGGTTTCGCCGTGGTCGCCGACGAAGTACGTAACCTGGCGCACCGCACCCAGGATTCGGCGCAACAAGTGCAGAGCATGATCGAAGAACTGCAGGTCGGCGCACGCCAGGCCGTCGGCATCATGACCGAGAGCCAGCGCGAGAGCGAAAGCAGCGTCGGCATCGCCAACCAGGCCGGCGAGCGTCTGGAAAGCGTGACCCAGCGCATCGGCGAGATCGACGGCATGAACCAGTCGGTGGCGACCGCGACCGAAGAGCAGACGGCAGTGGTCGAGTCGATCAACGTCGACATCAACGAGATCAACACGCTGAACCAGGAAGGTGTGGAGAACCTGCAGGCGACGTTGCGCGCTTGTGCGGATCTGGAGCAGCAGGCTGCGCGGTTGAAGCAGTTGGTAGGTAGTTTCCGTATCTAAGGCGCTCTCACTGATCTCTTCGCGGGCCTTTCTGCGAAGAGGTCAGTCGTCTGGATGCTGATTCAGAACCGCGACCCCGGCTGCGAAAGAAACTCCAACTCCTCCGCCGTAGACTCCCGCCCCAACACCGCATTGCGATGCGGAAACCGCCCAAACCGAGCAATCACCTTCTGATGCCGCTCTGCATAATCCAGGTTGTCGGCAAACACCCCGCGCTCAGCCTCCGGCTGCTCAGCCACCAGTTCAATGAATCGCGAGACGGCTTCATTCTGCACCGCAAGGTTTTCGCAGTGTTCGAAGACGAGGTAGATGAAGAGTCGCTGAATCGGTTTCAACTGCCGGTCGAAATCCGCCGCAATGCCTTGGGCAACCAGTTTCTGCGCCCGCAGATCGCCGGAAAAAGCCTTGGGTGTATCGCGAAAGATCATGCGCGGAAGCTGATCGAGCAGCAGCACCACCGCCAGCCAACCTTCGGGACGTTGCGTCCACTCGGTCAATTCGCCGGCGAGGGCCTGATCGACAAAGACCCCGAAACGCTCACGCGCTTCGAGGTCCTGACTGTCTTTCTTGCCGAACCACAACTTGCCCTGTTGCGCCGTCACTTCAGTCGCTGACTCGGCATGACCGAACCACCAATCGAGCAACGGCTGCCAGGGCGCGGTCATGGTTTATTCCTTGTGGTAGGCCGTAGCGCGGGCGACTTCTTCTTTCGAGCCGAGGAACACCGCTACGCGCTGGTGCAGGCCTTCAGGCTGGATGTCGAGGATGCGCTGGTGACCGTCGGTGGAAGCGCCGCCCGCCTGTTCCACCAGGAACGACATCGGGTTGGCTTCGTACATCAGGCGCAGTTTGCCTGGCTTGGACGGCTCGCGGCTGTCGCGCGGGTACATGAACAGACCGCCACGGGTCAGGATGCGGTGCACGTCGGCAACCATCGCCGCGACCCAACGCATGTTGTAGTTCTTCTTCAGCGGGCCTTCTTCACCGGCCAGCAGTTCCGAAACGTAGCGCTGTACCGGGGCTTCCCAGTGACGCTGGTTGGACATGTTGATCGCGAATTCCTGGGTGCTTTCAGGAATGGTGATGTCTTCGTGGGTCAGGACGAAGCTGCCCATTTCGCGGTCCAGGGTGAAGCCCTTCACGCCGTTGCCCAGGGTCAGGATCAGCATGGTCTGCGGACCGTAGATCGCGTAACCGGCAGCCACCTGCTGGGTGCCTGGCTGCAGGAAGGCCTTTTCATTCAGGGCTTCGTTCTGGCTCAGGTATTCGTTCGGGCAACGCAGTACCGAGAAGATGGTGCCGACCGGGGCGTTGATGTCGATGTTCGACGAACCGTCCAGCGGGTCGAATACCAGCAGGTAGGCGCCTTTCGGATATTTGCCCGGGATCTGGTAGGCGTTGTCCATTTCTTCGGACGCCATGCCGGCCAGGTGACCGCCCCACTCGTTGGCTTCTAGCAGGATTTCGTTCGACAGCACGTCGAGTTTCTTCTGCACTTCGCCTTGCACGTTTTCCGTGCCCATGCTGCCCAGAACACCGCCCAGGGCGCCTTTGGACACGGCGTGGCTGATCTCTTTGCAGGCACGCGCCACCACTTCGATCAGGAAGCGCAGATCGGCAGGAGTGTTGTTGCTGCGGGTCTGCTCAATCAAATAGCGACTCAGGGTAACGCGGGACATGGACGGCTCCGGTGGAATGGGGGGCTGAAAACCCGCGCAGTTTACAGGGAGTCTGAAACCGTAGCGAGCAATGACGCCCGCTAACGTGCGTCGGGTGCAATTCCTGCTATCAGACGTGATCGAACCGGGAGAGTTCAGGCACGGAATTCAGCGTAGTTGGAAACCCGACGGGTGTGGAGGCCACACCCGTCATATTCAGGACTTCGCCGGTGGCTTGCGCAGCAGACTGAAGGCCATCGCGGCCAGAAACAGCACACTGAGCAGCAACACTGCCCACAACCCGATTTTCTTCCAGTTGGTCTCGGCGACAGCTGCTGTCGTCGCCGTCGTTGTCTGCGTCGCGACTGCATCGCCCTGCACCGTGGCCTTGCCCAGCGTGGCCAGTTTCTCCGGTTTGAAGTCGGGGATCAGCGTGGTCAGCGGCAGGTTCGCCGTTCTCACCGTCGGATTGCCCAGCGCCAGGCTGTAAGGCCCGTCACCGCGTGCAAGAAAGATCACCTGAGTGGCGCGCACCGCGTACTTGATGCTCGGCGCCTGTTCGCCGAGGCCGCCGCCGCGTTCGTCGACCGTCAGCTTCAACTGCTGGACGGTCTGCCCGTAAAGCTGCAATTCGTTCTGCACCACGTCCTGGCCATTCTGGGTCAGGCGATAGAGCAAGCCGCTGCTCAACGGCTGCCACGGCAGGCTGGATTCGCGACGCCCCGAGAGCGTCACCGGTGCCAGGCTGTTGGGTTGTTTCAACTCGACCTGGACTCGCTCGACATTCAGCCCCATCGGCAACTGCCAAGTGTATTCCCCGGCCTTGGTGCTGCTGCCGGCCAGCGCTGGCGACCAGACGAGCGGCAGCGGCAGGTTTTGCGGGTCGCTGCTTTTCAACTGCGCCGACGTCAGGGTCGGGGCCGCATTCGGCGAATCCCACAGCAGGCGCAGGTAACGCGCCGATTGTCCCGGCAGCGCGACTTCATGCTGTTCAATGCGCTCATCGGAAAAAGTCAGGCGCGCGACCTGGCCTTCACCCCAGGGTTGCCAGTGCTGCAGGTCGTCGCTGGCCTCGATGCTGAAACGCTGGAAACCGTCGCGCTCGCAGGTCCAGTCGAGGATCAGTTGCTGCAACGGTGCCTTGATCGCGCTGGCATCGAGCAGCCAGCCACGCAGCACTTCCTCGCCCGCTTCCAGTTGACTGGAGGGCTGCACTTCCACCAGCGTGCCGGTGGTGGTCGACTGCACGCGCACGCTCGGTGCGCGTTCGGTGGCATCCGCCGAGTTGTACAGCGGAAACCACTTCACCGTGTTCATGTGGCCGTCGTCGCGGGTCTGTGCCGACTCCCGGGCCAGCGCGTAGGCCTGCGGTTCACCGGCGGCGTTGAACACCCGCAGGTCACTGAGATCGGTTTGACGCGCCTGCAATTGCACGCTCAGCGGCAGTTCGAGACGATACCACGGGCCTGCGCCGCTGACCGACAACGGCACCTGCGCGGCGAAGTCCGCCGGTTTTTCCTGGGCGCCGGCCGTCATGGCCACGCCCAGCAACAGCCACCCGAGATTAAGCTTGCGACTCAAGACGACACTCCTTCGGTTTCCGGGGCCGGTTTGTCCGCCGCCGGTGCAGCTTCGACGCGTTTGGGCGGCAGTGGCGCGAAGTAACCCACCACCAGCAGCAACACGCCGACGCCGATAAACGAGACGATCCGCGCCAGCCCGCCACGGTTGCTCAATTCGACAAAAATCAGTTTGGCCACCACCAGCGCAATCAGCGCCGCACCGATCAGCCACACTTCGCGGCGATGGCGCAGATGCCCGCCGATCATCAGCCCGAGCGCCATCAGCGTCCAGACGATGGACAACCCGGCCTGCACCAGCATCGATTCAAGCAACAGGTCCAGCTCGAACGGGATCCCCGCCCAATGGTGCGCGGCGCGGGTCACCAACGCGGTGCAGAACGCGAACAGCGAAACACCGGCGATCAGTTGCGAGGCGTGAGCGGCGTAATCCTTGCGGATCGACAACTCGTTTACCGCGCTGCGCGACCAGACATAGACGCTGAACAACGCGATCAACAGACCCAGCTCCAATGGGTTGATCAGCGGCACGTAAGGCAGCGGTTCGGCGTTGCCGTCGCTCACCCCATTCGCCAACCAGAACCAGATCAGCATCAACACCGCCAGCGGCGCCGCCGCGAACAAGCGGTACTCGCGAGGGAACGCCGCCACCGGCCAAGGCCAGGTGCGCGGCGCGGCCATCAGCAACAGATACACGCTCGGCAGAATCGCCCAGCCCAGCCAGCGCCAGGCGTTGTATTGCTCGGACAACAGCAGCAGGCCGTAGCGCAACTCCAGCGCCAACACGCCGATCAGCAGCCAGCAACCGAGCACATGGGCCGTGCTCAAGGCCCGCGCCGGCAGCATCGGCGCCAGACGCCGCAGGCTGAAGAAATGCACTGCAAACACTGTTGCCCACGCCAGCCAGCCGAAGTTGGCCGCCGGGTGATATCGCGAGTGCCACGCAGCGAGCAACACCAGTCCGGCTGCCGGAATCAGCAAGGTGCAGAGCAACCCGAGCGACGGCCATTTCAGGCGCAATGCCAACACTGTCCACAACGCGACACTCAACGCGGCGACCAGCAGCAACAACGTCGCCTGCAGATTCAGCGGCGCAAAACGCAGCACCTCGCTGACCCACGCCAGCGCCCACCAACCGGCACCCCACACCAGCAGCACTTCGGACAACCGCTGCAAACTCAGCACATCGAATGCCGAAGCGTGATTACCCAATTGCAGGCGCCACGCACCGATCATCGCCGCCAGACCCAGCACCAGTGGCGTCCAGAACCCGCCATGGGCCAGTGGCCGCAGACCTTCGCTGGACAGCGGCCCGAGCAACTCGGGACCGGCCAGCAAAAACGCCGCGCCGCCGATCAACTGCAACAACAGACCGAATACAAAACTCACGCGCTGCTTGAGGTACAGGCTGAGCCAGATGATCAGCAAGCCACTGGCCGCCCACACCGCGCTCGCGGTCTGCCACGGCAGCACGAACAACACCGCCAGATTGATCAGCACCAGCCCCGCCAGCAGTACCACCGACAAACCGCGCAGCAGACGCACATCGCTGCGCACCATCTCGTCGCGGGCCGCCAGCAGCATGCCGGCGATCAGCGCCAGACCGATCAGCGAGGCGCTAAGCAAACCGCTCCAGCCAGCGCTGAACACGGCCGCCGAATCCTCGCCCGCCCCTTGCAGACGCAACAGGAACAGCGCACCGCCGAGCAGTTGCACGGCAAATGCGCAGAACAGGAACGTGCGCGATTGCAGGCGCAAGCCGACGAACAAGGTCACCAGTCCGGCCAGGGCCCAACTGATTGCCGTGAACTGGACGAAGAAAAACAGCGGCGCCAGCAGATAGAGAAAAGTCAGACCGAGACTCGCCAATACCGGCAGGCCTTGGCGTTCCCATACCGAGGTGTGTTCCGCCGGGGCTTTGCGCAGTTGATAGAAGCTGAACAGCAGCGCAATGCCGAGCATCAACGCCCCCAGCGGCGCACCGTCGAGCAGGCTGCTTTCGCCGACACGCAACTGGCTGAGAAACGCCAGCGCCGAACCCAGTTGCAGCAGCATCGCAAACGCCCGGGCCAACGGGCGATGTTGACGCAGACCCAGCCAGAAAATCCCCGCTCCCTCCACCGCCCAGGCCGCAGAGGTCCAGCGCGCATCCAGCCCCAGCGGAATCGCCAGGCTGGCGAAAATCACCCCCAGCGCCAGGCAAGTCTCGCCCAGCAACAAGGCGCGACCGCCCATCAGCACCCGGGCGAGGGTCATGTAAATCATGCCCAGCGCCAATGCGGTGAACGCGGCGGCGAATTCCAGATGCTGCACCAGCGCGAATTGCAAACCGAAACCCACCAGCGGCGGTCCGAACAGCATGGTGCCGTCGACGTAATCACCCTTGCGCGCCGACCACTGCAGCAGCGCCTCGCGATCGCTCTCTGCCGGGGCGTCCGGCATGTCCAGCAATTTGCGCCGGGCGAACAGCAGGCCGATGGCCAGGTACATCAGGAAGAACAGAATCAGGAACGGCTCGGTGCTCCACAGCAGTTCCGGCGCATACGAACGCACGCCCCAGGCGAAACCGATGCCGAAGGTGCCGGCGAAACCAATCAGGTTGAGCAGGCGCCACGCCTTGAACCACGCAATGGCCAGGATGCCGGCGTTGAGCAACGCGAAATAGCTGAACAGCGCGACATGGTTGCCGGCGCCAGTGGACGTCAGGATCGGCGCGGCAAACCCGCCAAGCGCAGCGACGCAGGCCAAGGCCAGGGAATCCTGGGTGATGGCCAGAATGGCCGAGAACACCGTCACTGCGACCAGCAAACCCAGCGCGGCGGATGGATCGAGCAGCGGATGCAGGCGCATCGCCGCAAACACCGTCAGGTACAACACTGCGATCCCGGTGCCTTGCAGCATCAAGGCGTAGCTCGTGTTGCGATGGCGCAACCACCAGCCCAGCGCCAGCAATCCCAGCGCCGCTGCCGCGACCCCGGCGTAACGCATTTCGATCGGCACCACCATGCCTTCGGTGGCGTAGCGCAGCAGGAAGGCCAGACCAAAGAACAACAGCACCACGCCGACCCGCAGCACGGTGTTGCCACCGAACAGCCAGTTGCGCGCAGCACTGATGCCGCGCTCGATGAGGTTCGGGCCACGGGGTTCGGCAGGTTGCTGTGGTTCGGGAGTGTCAGGGGTTACGGCGTCGAGACGCCAGGCATCGGCCGGCAGCGGCTGACTGGCTTCGCTGGCGACGGCAGAGAAAGGTTCGAGTTCGGGCGGCAACTCCCAGACCAGTTCGGGGGCCGCAGCTTCTTCTGCAACCTCGGCGGGCTCGACCAAAGGCTCGGGGACCGGTTCTACGCCTGGCGCCGGCACCGCGTGCGAGGGCGAGCCCTCCAGCAGATACAGACGCTGCGCGACACCCTGCAAAGCCACCTTCGTCTGTTCAAGTTGCCGCTGTTGCTCCGCCACCTGCGAGCCGAGCCGCATGATGCGGATCGTCTGCCCGATTGCCAGGCCCAGCAAGGCGCCCAATAGCGCAGAACTGAACGATTCGTCGAGCAGCCAACCGAGCAGCAGCCCGATCAACATGAACATCCATTGCATGGTCGATATCCCTGAGCAGCCCCGGAACAGGGCGAAATCAGGGCTCAGTATATCGGCCCGGCCCAACAAGCGTGGGGCCGGGCGCACATTTGTCGCTAAAAGTTACTCCAGTGCCTTCCAGATATCCGTGGCGTACTCGCGAATTGTCCGGTCCGACGAGAACCAGCCCATCCGCGCGGTGTTCAGCACCGCTGAACGCCACCAATTGTTGGAGTCGTGCCAGAGCGCATCGACGCGCATCTGCGCTTCCCAGTAAGAATCGAAGTCGGCGCAGACCAGGAAGCGGTCGTAGTCCACCAGCGAATCGATCAGCCCGGTGTAGCGCGACGTGTCATCCGGCGAGAACACGCCGCTGCGGATCGCCTGCAACACGTCATTGAGGCGATGGGACGCCGCAATGTCCGGCACCGCGCTGAACTCGTGATTCTGCTTGCGCGCTTCGACCTGCTGGGCGCTCAGGCCGAAGATGAACATGTGCTCGGCGCCGATGCGCTCGCACATTTCCACGTTGGCACCGTCGAGGGTGCCGATGGTCAGCGCGCCGTTGAGGCCGAACTTCATGTTGCTGGTGCCCGAGGCTTCGAAACCGGCGGTGGAGATCTGCTCGGACAAATCCGCCGCCGGGATGATGCTTTCCGCCAGACTGACGTTGTAGTTGGGCAGGAACACCACCTTGAGCAGCCCGCGTACGGTCGGGTCGTTGTTCACCACCCGGGCGATATCGTTGGTCAGTTTGATGATGAGTTTGGCCTGGTGATAACTGGCCGCCGCCTTGCCGGCGAAGATTTTCACCCGTGGCACCCAGTCGGTTTCCGGCTGGGCGCGAATCGCCTGATACAAGGCCACGGTGTGCATCAGGTTGAGCAACTGACGTTTGTACTCGTGGATCCTTTTGACCTGCACGTCGAACATCGCCGCCGGGTTCACCGCAATCCCCAGCCTCTCGTGGATCAGGTAAGCGAGCGCTTTTTTGCTGTGCAGGCGTTGTTCGGCGAAGGCCTTGCGGAAGGCCGCTTTTTCGGCGAACGGTTCAAGGTCCAGCAGGCGCTCTTCAGGGTTGTCCAGCACATCCGGGCCGAGGGCATCCACCAGCATCGAGGTCAGTTCGGAGTTGGCCTGGTACAACCAGCGGCGGAAGGTGATGCCGTTGGTCTTGTTGTTGATCCGCTCCGGATAGAGCTTGTGCAGTTCGGCGAACACGGTCTTGCGCATCAGTTGCGTGTGCAGGCCCGACACGCCGTTGACGCTGTGGGAGCCTAGGAACGCGAGATTGCCCATGCGCACCCGGCGGCCGTTGTCTTCTTCGATCAGCGACACCGCGCGCAGCACGTCGAAATCGTGGATGCCCTTGGCCCGCAGCGAATCGATGTGCTGGGCGTTGATCAGGTAGATGATCTGCATGTGCCGCGGCAGCATGCGTTCCATCAGGCCCACCGGCCAGGTTTCCAGTGCTTCGGGCAACAGCGTGTGGTTGGTGTACGACAGCGTGTCAACGGTGACTTGCCACGCCGCATCCCAGGCCACGTCGTAGACGTCCACCAGGAGGCGCATCAGTTCGGCGACGGCGATCGAGGGGTGCGTGTCGTTGAGCTGGATCGCCGCGTGATCGCCCAGGGTCAGCACCGAGGTGTGCATGTTGCGATGGCGGCGCAGCAAGTCCTGAAGCGACGCGGCGACGAAGAAGTATTCCTGACGCAGGCGCAGTTCCTGCCCGGCCTCGGTGCTGTCCGCCGGATAAAGTACGCGGGAGATACTTTCGGCCCGGGCCACTTCGGCCACAGCGCCCAGGTGGTCACCGGCGTTGAAGCGTTCCAGGTGCAAGTCCTCCATCGCCCGGGCGCGCCACAAGCGCAAGGTATTGACGCTCGCCCCGCGCCAGCCGACCACCGGGGTGTCGTAGGCAATCGCCCTGACGGTTTCCGCCGGGTGCCAGACTTGTTTGCTCTTGCCGCTGACATCGGTGACGGTCTCGACGCTGCCACCGAAGCCGATGCTGTAGACGACCTCCGGCCGCTCGAACTCCCACGGGTTGCCGAAATCCAGCCAATGCTCGGTCTGCTCCTGCTGCCAGCCGTCGACGATGGCCTGGCGGAACAGTCCGTGCTCATAGCGAATGCCATAACCGTGACCGGCGATCCCAAGGGTCGACATGCTTTCCATGAAGCACGCCGCCAGCCGTCCGAGGCCGCCGTTGCCCAGCGCGGCGTCGGGCTCCAGCAGGCGGATGCGCTCCAGATCCACGCCCAGTTCGGTCAATGCCTCACGGGCAACATCGAGCAGGCCGAGGTTGCTCAGGCTGTCGTACAGCAAACGGCCGATGAGAAATTCCAGCGAGAGGTAATACACCCGCTTCTGACCTTTGCGGTAGATCTGCCGGGTGTGGTCCATCCAGTGCTCGACCATGTGGTCCCGGGCCGCCAGGGCAATGGCTTCGAACCAGTCATGGTCGAAGGCGTGATCCGGGTCTTTGCCCACCGCGTAGGTGAGTTTGGTCAGGACGGCGTCGCGGAATGCGGCCACCTCTGCTTCGCGAACTAGTGGTTCTTGAGTCATCGATAGGACCTCGAGCGAGCGGGGAATTGTCAGAGCCTAGACGGTCTGACCGACGGTGGGGGCTCTGGTTCGGCAGTTTTTCCTGAGAGTGCGGGATCGTTCGGCAATACCTTGGCGAATGCCTGAATGAATGCAGGGGCCGTGCCGGATTGTCGGCCCCGGTGATGACAGAAAGAAAAAATCTGGCGAAAGGTTGTTCAAAAATCCACCAGTCCCGGTATGATCGCGCGCCCTGATGCACACGCCTGGTAAACCCCGATGATGAAGCCCAACCTGATCGCCGCAGCCGAGATCGACCGTCTCGATACCTGGGCCAAATATTCGGCCCCAATGTGCGGCTCGTGCGTTTCCAGCTGCTGCACGCTGCCGGTCGAGGTCAAGATCAAGGACCTGGTGCGCATCGGCGTGGTCGACGAGTTCGAACTGGGTGACCCGCCGAAGAACATCGCCAAGCGCCTGCAAAAGGAAGGTCTGGTGGAGCGCTTCAACCAGAAGTCGGGGATCTTCACCCTGCAGCGCATGAGTAACAACGATTGCTACTACCTGGATCGCAAGAGCCGGCTGTGCACCATTTATGACAAACGCCCGGACACCTGCCGCAACCACCCGAAGATCGGCCCGCGCCCGGGATATTGCGCGTACAAGCCGAAG
Organism: Pseudomonas sp. R43(2017); assembly: GCF_002112345.1. Lineage (NCBI taxonomy): Bacteria > Pseudomonadati > Pseudomonadota > Gammaproteobacteria > Pseudomonadales > Pseudomonadaceae > Pseudomonas > Pseudomonas sp. R43(2017). The sequence continues at coordinate 260,122 of NZ_NEHJ01000005.1, read as the reverse complement.
GAAGTGGAGCGGGTGCAGAGTTCGCGGTCGATCGAGAAGTTCTGATCGGCTCTTGATCGTCCCCACGCTTTGCGTGGGAACGAGATATCAAAAAAGCCCAGACAAACAAAAACGCCCCCGGTCTCTCGACCGGGGGCGTTTTTTTAAGCCTGGGCTAAATTACGCCTTGGCTTTCTTGGCAGCGCGGGTACGCTCGCTTTCGTCCAGGATCTTCTTGCGAAGACGGATGGACTTAGGAGTAACTTCGCACAGCTCGTCTTCCTGGATGTATTCCAGAGCCTGTTCCAGGGTGAAGCGAACAGGTGGAACCAGAGCGATGGTTTCGTCTTTACCCGAAGCACGCATGTTGTCGAGCTTCTTGCCCTTGGTAGGGTTTACACCCAGGTCGTTGTCGCGGGAGTTCTGACCAACGATCTGACCGTTGTAGATCTCCTGGCCGTGTTCTACGAACAGCTTGCCACGAGCCTGCAGGGTTTCCAGGGAGTAGGTCAGCGCCTTGCCGGTTTCAACCGAAACCAGAACGCCGTTCTGACGGCCGGACATGTGGCCCGACTTCACTGGAGCGTAACGATCGAAGATCGAGGTCAGGATGCCAGCACCGTTGGTCAGGGTCAGGAACTGGTTACGGAAACCGATCAGACCGCGAGCAGGGATGTTGTATTCCAGACGAACACGGCCCTTGCCATCCGGCACCATGTTGCTCAGGTCGCCTTTACGCAGACCCATTTCTTCCATGACCTTGCCCTGGGATTCTTCAGGGATGTCGATGGTCACGTTTTCGAACGGTTCCTGCTTCACGCCGTCAACTTCACGGATGATCACTTCAGGACGGCCCAGGGCCAGCTCGAAGCCTTCGCGACGCATGGTTTCGATCAGTACCGACAGGTGCAGCTCACCACGGCCGGATACCTTGAACTTGTCAGCCGAGTCGCCTTCTTCAACGCGCAGTGCAACGTTGTACAGCAGCTCTTTGTCCAGACGATCCTTGATGTTACGGGAGGTCACGAACTTGCCTTCTTTACCGCAGAATGGCGAGTCGTTTACCTGGAAGGTCATGGAAACGGTTGGCTCGTCAACGGTCAGAGGCTTCATCGCCTCGACGGTGTTGATGTCGCACAGGGTGTCGGAGATGAACAGCTCGTCGAAACCGCTGATGCAGACGATGTCGCCGGCCGCTGCTTCTTCAACGTCAACGCGGTGCAGACCGTGGTGACCCATCAGCTTCAGGATACGGCCGTTGCGGCGCTTGCCGTTGGCGTCGATAGCGACAACCGGAGTGTTCGGCTTGACGCGACCACGAGCGATACGGCCAACACCGATAACACCCAGGAAGCTGTTGTAGTCCAGAGCTGAGATCTGCATCTGGAACGGACCGTCACGGTCAACAGCCGGAGCTGGAACGTGGTCGACAACCGCCTGGTACAGCGCGGTCATGTCTTCGCCCATGGCGGTGTGGTCCAGACCGGCGATGCCGTTCAGGGCCGAAGCGTAAACAACCTGGAAGTCCAGTTGTTCTTCGGTGGCGCCCAGGTTGTCGAACAGATCGAAGATCTGGTCCAGAACCCAGTCAGGACGCGCGCCCGGACGGTCAACCTTGTTGATGACCACGATCGGACGCAGGCCGGCTTCGAAAGCCTTCTTGGTCACGAAACGGGTTTGCGGCATAGGGCCGTCTTGAGCGTCGACCAGCAGCAGCACGGAGTCAACCATGGACATAACGCGCTCAACTTCGCCGCCGAAGTCGGCGTGGCCCGGGGTGTCCACGATGTTGATGTGGTAGCCGTTCCAGTTGATGGCGGTGTTTTTCGCCAGAATGGTAATGCCGCGCTCTTTTTCCTGGTCGTTGGAGTCCATCACGCGCTCGTCGTTGAGCTCGTTGCGCTCCAGGGTGCCGGATTGACGCAGGAGTTTGTCTACCAGGGTGGTCTTACCATGGTCAACGTGGGCAATGATGGCGATGTTGCGTAGATTTTCGATCACTTGTGTATCTCGATCAGAGGATTCGGTTTGCTGACAAGTCTTGGCAGCGATTAGCAGTAGTGTCCGGCATGGCCGTTACAGCTTGACGGCGGTGTCGGGGGGCCGGTGACGCAGGCCACAGGCAAACAGCCCCGGGCACTTAGCTCGGTCGATAAACGCGCACATTGGCATGCCCCTCACTGAGCAAATGGTGAGCATGCAGGCGACTCATCACGCCTTTGTCGCAATACAGCAGGTACTGGCGAGTAGGGTCCAGTTCCTTGAAACGTGCGTTCACTGCATAGAACGGCATCGTCTGTACTTCTATGCCCTCGAGTTCCAGCGGCTCATCCTCGGCGGCATCCGGGTGACGGATGTCGATGACGATCTGGCCGGCCAGTGCCTCGCTGACTTCTTCGATTTGCAAATCCTGGCCCAATTCGTCGATCACCCGATCGATCGGCACCAGTCTGGCGTTTGCGAGCGCACGCTCAAGCACCGCCATGTCGAATTCCTGCTCTTCGTGCTCGACCCGGCCACGCTTGGCGGCGGTCTTCGGGTTGACCGAAATGACCCCGCAGTACTCCGGCATGTGCCGGGCGAAATCGGCGGTGCCGATCTCGTTGGCCGTGTCGATGATGTCCTGCTTGTGGGCGACGATCAGCGGACGCAGGACCAGTTTGTCGGTCACGCAGTCGATCACCGACAGGTTCGGCAGCGTCTGGCTCGACACCTGGGAGATCGCCTCGCCGGTGACCAGCGCATCAATGTGCAGGCGCTCGGCGATGGCCGAGGACGCGCGCAACATCATACGCTTCAATACGACGCCCATATGACTGTTATCGACCTTGCCGAGAATTTCGCCCAGGACTTCTTCAAATGGAACACTGACAAATAGCACGCGTTGCGAGCTGCCGTACTTCTTCCAGATGAAATGCGCGACTTCCATCACGCCCAGTTCGTGGGCACGACCGCCCAGATTGAAGAAGCAGAAGTGCGCCATCAGGCCGCGACGCATGATCTGGTAGGCCGCAACCGTCGAGTCAAAGCCGCCGGACATCAATACCAGCGTCTGCTCCAGCGCACCGAGCGGGTAGCCGCCGATGCCATTGTGCTGGCTGTGGATGACAAACAACCGTTTGTCGCGAACTTCGATGCGGACTTCGATTTCCGGCGCTTTCAGGTCGATACCGGCAGCACCGCACTCACGGCGCAGCTTGCTGCCGACGTATTTTTCGACGTCCATCGAGCTGAATGCATGCTTGCCCGCACGTTTGCAGCGCACCGAGAAAATTTTCCCGGCCAGTGCATCGCCGTAGTGCTGCTTGCACTTCTCGGTGATGTCGTCGAAGTCGCCCAGCGGGTACTCGTCGATCTGCAGAAAGTGCGCGATGCCCGGCATGCAAGTCAGGCGCTCGCCCATCTCTTTCAGGGCCTTGGGATCGGTCACGCGGGTTTCCAGCTCGAGATTGTCCCACACACCGTTCACCACCACGGCCGGGTCCAGGTCGCGGAGCACGGTGCGGATGTTCTTGGCCAACTGGCGGATGAATTTCGTCCGGACAGGTCGGCTTTTGATGGTGATCTCGGGGAAGACTTTTACGATTAGTTTCATGAAAACAGCGCGCGCTGGGCCAGCCGAAAAAGGGGGGCGCGGATTATAGCGGAAATTGCTCAAGGTTTAACCAGTTAATGTGCAGAAGGTTTTGCATGCACCAAAACGGGTCATTTTCGACTTATAGCGCTACATTAAAGGGCGAGATTTTCAGCCTTTATGCGTTTCGCACCTTAATAAGCGTGAATTTGGGGCAAAAAACCCATGCAGGGGCACTGGCATGCAATTTGCTCCCTTGTGAGGCAGGTTGCCTTGGCAGAGTATTCGCGCCGGCATCACCAACATTTAAGGGCATCCACTACCAGCCCTAAGCCACCCGGAGGACACTATGTCGAAGTCGGTTCAACTCATCAAAGATCATGACGTCAAGTGGATTGATCTGCGCTTCACGGACACCAAAGGCACTCAGCACCACGTGACCATGCCGGCTCGCGATGCGCTGGAAGACGACTTCTTCGAAGTTGGCAAGATGTTCGACGGTTCCTCCATCGCTGGCTGGAAAGGCATCGAAGCCTCCGACATGATCCTGCTGCCGGACGACGAAACCGCCGTTCTGGACCCGTTCACCGAAGAGCCGACCCTGATCCTGGTCTGCGACATTATCGAACCTTCGACCATGCAAGGTTACGATCGCGACCCGCGCGCCATCGCCCACCGCGCCGAGGAATACCTGAAGACCACCGGTATCGGTGACACCGTATTCGCCGGTCCAGAGCCTGAGTTCTTCATCTTCGACGAAGTGAAGTTCAAGTCCGACATCTCCGGTTCGATGTTCAAGATCTACTCCGAGCAAGGCTCGTGGATGTCCGACCAGGACGTGGAAGGCGGCAACAAAGGCCACCGTCCAGGCGTGAAAGGCGGCTACTTCCCGGTTCCGCCGTTCGACCACGACCACGAAATCCGTACCGCCATGTGCAACGCACTGGAAGAAATGGGTCAGACCGTTGAAGTTCACCACCACGAAGTGGCGACTGCCGGTCAAAACGAAATTGGTGTCAAGTTCAACACCCTGGTGAAGAAAGCTGACGAAGTTCAGACTCTGAAATACGTTGTACACAACGTGGCCGATGCCTATGGCCGCACCGCGACCTTCATGCCGAAGCCTCTGTACGGCGATAACGGCTCGGGTATGCACGTTCACATGTCCATCGCCAAAGATGGCAAGAACACCTTCGCTGGCGAAGGCTATGCCGGCCTGTCCGAAACCGCCCTGTACTTCATCGGCGGTATCATCAAACACGGTAAGGCCCTGAACGGCTTCACCAACCCGGCCACCAACTCCTACAAGCGTCTGGTGCCAGGTTTCGAAGCTCCGGTGATGCTGGCCTACTCGGCTCGCAACCGTTCCGCCTCGATCCGTATTCCTTACGTCAACAGCCCACGCGGCCGTCGTATCGAAGCACGTTTCCCGGATCCGGCTGCCAACCCGTACCTGGCTTTCGCAGCACTGCTGATGGCCGGTCTGGACGGTATCCAGAACAAGATCCACCCAGGCGATGCCGCTGACAAAAACCTGTACGACCTGCCACCTGAAGAGGCGAAAGAGATCCCGCAAGTTTGCGGCAGCCTGAAAGAAGCCCTGGAAGAGCTGGACAAGGGCCGTGCGTTCCTGACCAAGGGCGGCGTGTTCTCCGACGACTTCATCGATGCCTACATCGCGCTGAAATCCGAAGAAGAAATCAAGGTCCGCACCTTCGTACACCCACTGGAATATGAGCTGTATTACAGCTGCTGATCCGGTAGCGCTGCGCTACGCGGCGTGACAAAAGAGAGGCCTCCTTCGGGAGGCCTTTTTTATTGGCCGGATGTTTACCGTCCGAGCCATCCCCGCCCGACTGGCCTATGCTGCAACCCATCGTTTTCGTTTCCGGTCGATTTCATGGGTCGCACCTTTCTCTACATCCTGATGCTGATCGCCCTGCCCGCCGCCGCGCAGATCTACAAATACACCGACGCCAACGGCAACACGGTGTACAGCGATCATTCGCCGGACGGCGTGAAGGCGCAGCCGGTGGAACTGCCACCGCTCAACAGCGTCCAGCCTCAGGCACCGAGTGCGCCGTCATCGGATGCGGCCAGTCGGGCGCCTGCACGAAATGCCTATGAAATGCTGGAGCTGACCGGCCTGCCCACCGAAGAAGCCCTGCGCGCCAACAACGGCACGTTCACGGTCAGCGTGCTGATCAAGCCGCGCCTGCAAGCACCTCATCAATTGCGCCTGTTGCTGGACGACGCGCCTTATGGCCAGCCGAGCAACGTGCCGATCCTGCAACTGGTGAACGTCGACCGGGGCGAGCATCGGCTGGCGATTCAGGTGATCGATGGCGAGGCGATCATTCAGCAGAGCCCGGCCGTGGTGTTCACCGTGCAGCGGGTGCACAAGCCATGACTCGCGGACTGATCGCCGTGTGCCTGGCCCTGTTCGCGCTCGGTGCGTCCGCCGAGGTCTTCACTTATGTCGATTCCCAGGGCAATCGGGTCTACACCGACCAGCCGCGCGGCAACGCCAAGCGCGTACCGCTGGCCACCAGCAATCGCATGGCCTCGAACCCGACCGGGGCGGCGCCCATCACCACGGCGAAAAAATCACCGGAGCAACCGCTGTTCCGCTACGACATGCTGCGGGTGCTGGTTCCCGAGCCGGACGCAACCATTCGCAGCAGCGCCGGCGAACTGATCGTCAGCATCACCAGTGAACCCGGCCTGCAAAAAGGTCATCGCTATCGCCTGTTGCTGGACGGCCAACCCACCGGCGAACCCGGACTGAGCCCGGTGTTCCCGCTGAGCAATATCGATCGCGGCAGCCATAACCTGTCGGTGGAGATCCTTGATGCGCAGGACCGCATCGTCGAACGCACGGCCAATCAGCCGTTCCACATGCAGCGCATCTCACTGGCACAGAAACGCCAGGTCAAACCCTGCACCACCGACGACTACGGCGTTCGCCCGGAATGCCCGCTGAAAGACAAACCCGTCGAACCGAAAAACCCCTTCCTGCGTTTCTTCTAACGCCGTTCAGCTTTGCGCACTATATTGGTGCAACAGTCTGCACCGTACCCACAATCCAACCCATTTTGGTTCGAAAGTACCCGCCAGGGCCGGCTGATCGCCACGCAAACGAGCGTCAAACGCCCGTTTCAGGGGATGAACGCTTCTTTTCGGAGCCTTGGTTTGGTTTTTGCATTTTCCTCGCACCGGCGCTTCGTTTCTCGCGCACGCCTTGCTCCAAAAGAGGTCCTGATGACCATAAGCGACGCACTCCACCGATTGCTGCTCGACAACCTGACCACCGCCACCATCCTGCTCGACGCCGAATTGCGCCTCGAGTACATGAACCCGGCGGCGGAGATGCTGCTGGCCATCAGCGGTCAGCGCAGCCATGGCCAGTTCATCAGCGAGCTGTTCACCGAATCCACCGAGGCGCTCAATTCGTTGCGCCAGGCGGTGGAACAGGCGCACCCGTTCACCAAGCGCGAAGCGATGCTCACCGCCCTCACCGGCCAGACCCTGACCGTGGACTACGCGGTGACACCGATCCTGAGCAGCGGCGCGACCCTGCTGTTGCTGGAGGTTCACCCTCGCGATCGCCTGCTGCGGATCACCAAGGAAGAGGCGCAGTTGTCGAAGCAGGAAACCAGCAAGATGCTTGTGCGCGGCCTCGCCCACGAGATCAAGAACCCGTTGGGCGGCATCCGTGGCGCCGCGCAATTGCTGGCCCGGGAACTGCCGGAAGACAGCCTGCGCGACTACACCAACGTGATCATTGAAGAGGCCGACCGCCTGCGCAATCTGGTCGACCGCATGCTCGGCTCGAACAAACTGCCGTCGCTTGCGCTGTGCAACGTCCACGAAGTGCTGGAGCGCGTCTGCCAGTTGGTCGAGGCCGAAAGCCAGGGCTGCATCACGCTGGTGCGCGATTACGACCCGAGCATTCCGGACGTGCTGATCGACCGCGAGCAAATGATTCAGGCGGTGCTGAACATCGTGCGCAACGCGATGCAGGCGATCAGCAGCCAGAACGAGCTGCGTCTGGGCCGCATCAGCCTGCGCACCCGCGCCATGCGCCAGTTCACCATCGGCCATATCCGCCATCGTCTGGTGACCAAGATCGAGATCATCGACAACGGCCCGGGGATCCCGGCGGAACTCCAGGAAACCATTTTCTTTCCCATGGTCAGCGGACGTCCGGACGGTACCGGACTCGGCCTGGCCATCACCCAGAACATCATCAGCCAGCACCAGGGCCTGATCGAGTGTGACAGCCATCCAGGCCACACCACCTTCTCGATCTTTCTGCCACTGGAACAAGGAGCCACATCGACATGAGCCGTAGTGAAACCGTGTGGATCGTCGATGACGACCGTTCTATCCGCTGGGTCCTGGAAAAAGCCCTGCAACAGGAAGGCATGACCACCCAGAGCTTCGACAGTGCCGATGGCGTGATGAGCCGCCTGGCCCGCCAGCAGCCGGACGTGATCATCTCCGACATCCGCATGCCGGGTGCCAGCGGTCTGGATCTTCTGGCGCGGATTCGCGAGCAGCACCCACGACTGCCGGTCATCATCATGACCGCACACTCCGATCTGGACAGCGCTGTCGCCTCCTATCAGGGCGGCGCTTTCGAATACCTGCCCAAGCCGTTCGACGTCGACGAAGCGGTGTCGCTGGTCAAGCGCGCCAACCAGCACGCCCAGGAGCAGCAAGGCCTGGAAGTGGTGCCCGCCCTGACCCGCACCCCGGAAATCATCGGCGAAGCGCCGGCGATGCAGGAAGTGTTTCGCGCCATCGGGCGCCTGAGCCACTCCAACATCACCGTGCTGATCAACGGCGAATCTGGCACCGGTAAAGAACTGGTGGCTCACGCCCTGCACCGCCACAGCCCGCGCGCGGCCTCGCCGTTCATTGCGCTGAACATGGCGGCGATTCCGAAGGACCTGATGGAATCCGAGCTGTTCGGCCACGAGAAAGGCGCGTTCACCGGAGCGGCCAACCTGCGGCGCGGACGTTTCGAACAGGCCGACGGCGGCACGCTGTTCCTCGATGAAATCGGCGACATGCCGGCAGATACCCAGACCCGACTGCTGCGGGTGCTGGCCGACGGCGAGTTCTATCGCGTTGGCGGGCATGTGCCGGTCAAGGTTGATGTACGGATCATCGCGGCGACTCACCAGAATCTGGAAACCCTGGTTCACGCCGGGAAATTCCGTGAGGACTTGTTCCACCGCCTCAACGTGATCCGCATCCATATTCCGCGCCTGTCGGACCGTCGCGAAGACATCCCTACCCTCGCCAAGCACTTCCTCAGCCGTGCCGCGCAGGAACTGGCGGTGGAGCCGAAGCTGCTGAAAAGCGAGACCGAGGAATACCTGAAAAACCTGCCATGGCCGGGCAACGTGCGGCAGCTGGAAAACACCTGCCGCTGGATTACGGTGATGGCGTCCGGGCGTGAAGTGCACATCGGCGACCTGCCGCCGGAGCTGCTGAGCCTGCCGCAGGATTCTGCACCGGTGACCAACTGGGAGCAGGCGCTGCGCCAGTGGGCCGACCAGGCCTTGGCCCGTGGCCAGTCGAGCCTGCTCGACAGCGCGGTGCCGGCGTTCGAGCGGATCATGATCGAGACGGCGTTGAAACACACTGCCGGGCGCCGCCGTGACGCAGCTGTGCTGCTGGGCTGGGGCCGCAATACCCTGACCCGCAAGATCAAGGAGCTCGGCATGAAGGTCGATGGCGGGGATGACGATGAGGGTGATGAAGGCTGAAATTCAGTGCAGGCCTGCACCGCCGCAAGGCACCGTGACCCGTAATCGGGCACGGTCGCGGGCTTGAGCTTATGTCGCAACACGCCGAAAAAACCAGCCGATGAAAAGACGAAGGCCCCGTATTACGGGGCCTTCGTCATTGTGTCGGGCTTTTTTGTTTCAAAACGATAAAAACTGGCACGCCCCCTGCAACAACCCTTTCAGGTGATTCGATTCACCCACCCTTTCGGGGGCCTTGGTACAGGCAGGCCGGGGATTCCCCTCTTTACACCGGGCTCATCAAGCCCACCCTTTTGGGGCCCTTGATACAGGCAGGTCAGGGGTTCCTTCTTTACACCGGCTCAGCACGCCATGCGATGAGCCCGCCCGTTTCGGGAACCTTGGTACAGGCAGGCCGGGGATTCCCTCTTTTATTGCTCCCGGATACGTATCTCCAGCCGCCAGCGGTCATCGACCGCCTGGCCGGCCCACTCCCCTTGCAGCGGCCGCGCCGCCAGCACCGTCAGCAGCAACCCGCCGTCACTCAACCGAGTCCGCCAGTTCACGTCCTTGCCGTTGAGCTTCAACTGACCCTTTTGTGCCTTGCCCTCGGCCTGAAACAACAGGGCGAGCGTGCCATCGACGATTTCGCCATGCAGCTTCGGCTCATTGTTGAACCAGACCGCCAGACCGCCATCGATCACCTCGACCTGCTGCAGGACGCTCGGGTCAGGCGTGGTCAAACGGCCGATCATCATCCCGACCATCAGACCGAAAATCGCCAGCGATCCCATGACTCGCGGGAATAGTTTCGAACGCGGGTCGGCTGGCGGCGTAGAATGCGCGTCATCTTTACCTTCGGAGCCGTGCATGTTTCACGTCATCCTTTTTCAACCGGAAATTCCACCGAACACCGGTAACGTTATCAGGCTGTGCGCCAACAGCGGCTGCCACCTGCATTTGATCGAACCGCTGGGCTTCGAAATGGACGACAAGCGCCTGCGTCGCGCCGGTCTCGACTACCACGAGTACGCCACGCTGCAGCGCCACGCCGACCTCGCCAGCTGCCTGGAAAGTCTCGGCAACCCACGGCTGTTCGCCTTCACCACCAAGGGTTCGCGACCGTTTCACGATGCCGCGTTCGTCCCGGGCGATGCCTTCATCTTCGGCCCGGAAAGCCGTGGCCTGCCGCCGGAAGTGCTGGACGCGCTGCCTGCCGAACAGCGCCTGCGTCTGCCGATGCGTGAAGGTTGCCGCAGCCTGAACCTGTCCAACACCGTGGCAGTGGCCGTGTACGAAGCGTGGCGGCAGAACGGCTTCAAGTAACGATCACCGCCCATGAAAAAAGCGCCTGTAACGGCGCTTTTTTCGTTGTTGCATCGACCGCTTACTGAACGGTCGGAGTCTCGCCGGCTTCCTGCATGCGCTGCAGCTCTTGCGCGTACAGGGCGTCGAAGTTCACCGGGGCCAGCATCAGGGCCGGGAACGAACCACGGGTCACCAGGCTGTCCAGGGTTTCGCGAGCGTACGGGAACAGGATGTTCGGGCAGAACGCACCCAGAGTGTGGCTCATCGAAGCCGCGTCCAGGTTCTTGATCAGGAAGATGCCGGCCTGTTGCACTTCAGCGATGAAGGCGACTTCTTCACCGTTTTTCACGGTCACGGACAGGGTCAGCACGACTTCGTAGAAATCGCCTTCCAGCGCTTTCTGACGGGTGTTCAGATCCAGACCGACGGTCGGGTCCCACTGCTGGCGAAAGATCGCCGGGCTTTTCGGAGCTTCGAAGGACAGGTCGCGTACATAGATGCGCTGCAAGGAGAATTGCGGTGCGGTTTCTTCTTCGCTGGCTGCAGTGTTCTGTTGGTCAGTCATCTCAGATCCTTTCTGATCTTGGGTCTTTTGGGTTCTTGGTGAGGTGCAGCAGTTCAGGCCTTGAGCAGCGCGTCGAGCTTACCGGCGCGCTCCAGGGCGTACAAATCGTCACATCCGCCGACGTGGGTGTCGCCGATCCAGATCTGCGGCACGGACGTGCGTCCGGCTTTCTGGGCCATGGCGGCGCGCACTTGCGGCTTGCCATCGACCTTGATCTCTTCGAAGGCCACGCCTTTGTTCGCGAGCAGGTACTTGGCGCGCGAGCAGTAAGGGCAGTAATCGCTGGAGTAGACGATGACTTCGCTCATATCACTTCACCAGCGGCAGGTTGTCGCCTTTCCAGCTGGAGATCCCGCCGGACAGCTTGGCGGCGGTGAAGCCGGATTTCATCAGCTCGCGGGCGTGGGTGCCGGCAGTCTGGCCCAGGGCGTCGACCAGAATGATGGTCTTGGCCTTGTGCTTTTCCAGCTCGCCGATGCGGGCGGCCAGTTTGTCCTGGGGAATGTTCACCGCGCCAACGATGTGACCGGCGGCGTATTCCTTGCTCGGACGGATGTCCACCACCACGCCGGCTTCCTTGTTGACCAGTGCGGTCAGCTCGCCCGTGCTCAGGCTTTTACCGCCGCCCTGCACCGTATGCGCCAGCAGCAAAGCCAGCAGTACGACGAAGATACCGACAAGAATGTAGTGGTTAGTGGCAAATTCAATCAGGTGAGCAACCATCGAAGGAGGTTCCAGGGCGTTAAAATGTCGGCCAGTATACACAGCCACTATGGTCGGCCAAACCCCGTCCGGCGGTGACGCCGCAGGAACTTCGCTTTAAACTCCAACTCCCTTTTCCATCGCCCTCTTCTTTATTAGCCACGAGTGGATTCCATGACTACCACGCCTAAACCTTTGGTCCTGATGATTCTCGACGGCTTCGGTCACAGCGACAGCCCCGAATCCAACGCCGTCTTCGCGGCCAAAAAGCCTGTGCTGGATCGCCTGTGGGCCACCGTGCCGAACGGCCTGATCTCGGGCAGCGGCATGGACGTCGGCCTGCCGGACGGCCAGATGGGCAACTCCGAAGTCGGCCATATGAACCTGGGCGCCGGCCGCGTGGTGTATCAGGACTTTACTCGGGTAACCAAGGCGATCCGCGACGGCGAGTTCTTTGAGAACCCGACTATCTGCGCCGCTGTGGATAAAGCCGTGACCGCCGGCAAGGCCGTGCATTTCATGGGCCTGCTGTCGGACGGCGGCGTTCATAGCCACCAGGATCACCTGATCGCCATGGCCAAGCTGGCCTTCAAGCGCGGCGCCGAAAAAATCTACCTGCACGCCTTCCTCGATGGCCGCGACACGCCGCCGAAAAGCGCCGCGTCGTCGATCGAACTGCTCGACGCGACCTTCCAGGCCCTCGGCAAGGGTCGCATCGCCAGCCTCATCGGCCGCTACTACGCCATGGACCGCGACAACCGTTGGGATCGCGTGTCTCAGGCCTACAACCTGATCGTTGATGGCAAAGGCGAATTCAACGCCGCCACCGCCCAGGAAGGCCTGGAAGCCGCTTACGCCCGTGGCGAGAGCGACGAGTTCGTCAAAGCCACCAGCATCGGTGAGCCAGTGAAGGTCGAAGACGGCGACGCCGTGGTGTTCATGAACTTCCGCGCCGACCGTGCCCGCGAGCTGAGCCGTGTGTTTGTCGAGGACGGTTTCAAGGAATTCGAGCGCGCACGCCAGCCAAAAGTGCAGTACGTCGGCCTGACCCAGTACGCCGCCAGCATCCCGGCCCCCGCAGCCTTCGCACCGGGCAGCCTGGAAAACGTGCTCGGCGACTACCTGGCGAAAAACGGCAAGACCCAGCTGCGCATCGCCGAAACCGAGAAATACGCCCACGTGACCTTCTTCTTCTCCGGGGGCCGCGAAGAACCGTTCCCGGGCGAAGAGCGCATTCTGATCCCGTCGCCGAAAGTCGCCACCTACGACCTGCAGCCGGAAATGAGCGCGCCGGAAGTCACCGACCGCATCGTCGAGGCCATCGAGAATCAGCGCTACGACGTGATCGTGGTCAACTACGCCAACGGCGACATGGTCGGCCACAGCGGCGTGTTCGAAGCAGCGGTTAAAGCCGTGGAATGCCTGGATACCTGCGTCGGTCGGATCGTCGAAGCTCTGGAAAAGGTTGGCGGCGAAGCCCTGATCACCGCCGACCACGGCAACGTCGAGCAAATGGCCGACGAAGCCACCGGCCAGGCGCATACCGCGCACACCACCGAACCGGTGCCGTTCATCTACGTCGGCAAGCGCGACCTCAAGGTCCGTGAAGGCGGCGTACTGGCAGACGTGGCGCCGACCATGCTCAAACTGCTGGGCCTGGAAAAACCGGCGGAAATGACTGGCACTTCGATTCTGGTGTAATCGCCCGTCGAAACACTGCAAAACCTGTGGGAGCTGGCTTGCCAGCGATAGCAATCTGACAGCCAACAACTATGTTGAATGCTCAGACGCCATCGCGAGCAAGTCGAATCGTCGCACCGTCGCTCCCACAGTGGTTTATAGGGTTTTCGAAATGGAATTCGCTCTGTCGCTTGCCCCAGTTATCACACAGTCCCAATTGGGCGTTTTTTTTGCCGCGTGGGGCGGGCATACTAGGCCGTCCCTTACCCTGGTGCCGCCCGCCCCTATGCTTCGCGTCCTGATCGCCCTCGCTCTGACATGCCTGCTCCAACCGGCCTTCGCTGACGAGCGTGCGCAAACCCAACAGCAGTTGGACGCCACGCGTCAGGACATCGCCGAGCTGAAAAAACTGCTGGGCAAACTCCAGGAAGAAAAGTCCGGGGTGCAAAAGGAGCTCAAGGGCACCGAAACCGAGATGGGCAAGCTCGAAAAGCAGGTCGATGCCCTGCAAAAAGAGCTGAAAAAGAGCGAATCCGAGCTGCAGCGGCTCGATGCGGAGAAAAAAAAACTCCAGAGCGCGCGCACTGAACAGCAGCGACTGATCGCCATCCAGGCCCGCGCGGCCTATCAGAACGGCCGGCAGGAATACCTCAAGCTGCTGCTCAACCAGCAGAATCCCGAGAAATTCGCCCGCACCCTCACCTATTACGACTATCTGAGCCAGGCCCGCCTGGAGCAGCTGAAGAACTTCAACGAAACCCTGCGCCAGCTGGCCAATGTCGAAAAGGACATTTCCTCGCAGCAAGCCCAGTTGCTGGTGCAGAAAAGCGACCTCGACACCCAGCGTGACGCCCTCGACAAGGTTCGCAAGGAGCGCCAGCAAGTGCTGGCCAAGCTCAATGACGACGTGAAAGCCCGCGACCAGAAACTGGCCGCCCGCGAGCAGGATCAGGCAGACCTGTCTAAAGTCCTTAAAACCATTGAAGAAACCCTGGCCCGCCAGGCCCGTGAGGCAGAAGAAGCGCGGCAGAAAGCGCTGATCGCCCAGCAGGAAGCCGAAAAAAAGCGTTTACGTGAGGCCCAGGCCCGCGCCGATGCGGACTCGGACACCAGCGACGCCCCACGCCCAAAAGCCAGACCGACACCTGGCGCGCTGGTTTCCAGCAGCGGCGAGACGTTTGGCGGCCCTTTTGCTGCCACTCGGGGAAAACTTCCATGGCCGGTTGATGGTCGACTGCTGGCACGCTTCGGTGAAACCCGTGGCGACGATGCCCGCACCAAGTGGGACGGCGTGATGATCAGCGCCGCCGCCGGCAGCCAGGTGCACGCCGTACATGGCGGGCGCGTGGTGTTTGCCGACTGGTTGCGCGGTGCCGGGCTGCTGGTGATCCTCGACCACGGCAACGGTTTTCTGAGTCTTTACGGTCATAACCAGACGCTGCTGAAGTCGGCTGGTGACGTGGTAAAAGCCGGTGAGTCCATCTCCACTGTCGGTAACAGTGGCGGGCAGGACACACCAGCGCTGTATTTCGCAATTCGTCAGCAGGGTCACCCGAGTGATCCGGCGCAATGGTGTCACGCGCAAGGATAAGCGCGTCGCCTAATTCAGGAGTTCGTTCGACATGCTGCATTTGTCCCGCCTTACCTCGCTGGCCCTGACGATCGCCCTGGTGATCGGCGCGCCTCTGGCGTTCGCCGCTCAACCGGCTCCGGCTGTCGCCCCGGCAGGCACTGCCGCGACTTCCAAGGCCCCGTTGCCGCTGGAAGAGCTGCGCACCTTTGCCGAGGTCATGGACCGGATCAAGGCCGCCTATGTCGAACCGGTGGACGACAAGACCCTGCTGGAAAACGCCATCAAGGGCATGCTGAGCAACCTCGACCCGCACTCGGCCTACCTCGGCCCGGAAGACTTCACCGAACTGCAGGAAAGCACCAGCGGTGAGTTCGGTGGCCTGGGCATCGAAGTCGGCTCGGAAGACGGTTTCATCAAGGTCGTGTCGCCTATCGACGATACGCCAGCATCGAAGGCCGGCATCCAGGCCGGTGACTTCATCGTCAAGATCAACGGCGCACCGACCCGTGGCCAGACCATGACCGAAGCCGTGGACAAGATGCGCGGCAAAATTGGTCAGAAAATCACCCTGACCCTGGTCCGCGACGGTGGCACGCCGTTCGACGTGACCCTGGCCCGTGCGGTGATCCAGGTGAAGAGCGTCAAGGCGCAACTGCTGGAATCGGGTTACGGCCTGATCCGCATCACCCAGTTCCAGGTCAAGACCGGCGAGGAAGTCTCCAAGGCCTTGGCCAAGCTGCGCAAGGACAACGGCAAGAAGCTCAACGGCATCATCCTCGACCTGCGCAACAACCCGGGCGGTGTGCTGCAGGCAGCGGTGGAAGTGGTCGACCACTTCATCACCAAGGGCCTGATCGTCTACACCAAAGGCCGGATCGCCAACTCCGAGCTGCGCTTCTCCGCCACCGGCAAGGACGAAAGCGAAGCCGTGCCAATGGTTGTGCTGATCAACGGTGGCAGTGCCTCGGCTTCGGAAATCGTCGCCGGCGCCCTGCAAGACCAGAAACGCGCCGTGGTCATGGGCACCACCAGTTTCGGCAAAGGCTCGGTGCAGACCGTGCTGCCGCTGAACAACGACCGTGCGCTGAAGATCACCACCGCGCTGTACTTCACACCGAACGGCCGCTCGATCCAGGCCCAGGGCATCGTCCCGGACATCGAAGTGCGCAAGGCCAAGATCACCAACGAAGCGGACGGCGACTACTTCAAGGAAGCCGACCTGCAGGGTCACCTGGGCAACGGCAACGGCGGCGCGGACAAACCGACCGGCTCCGGCGGCAAGCCGAAAGCCATGCCGCAGGATGACGATTACCAGTTGGCCCAGGCCCTGAGCCTGCTCAAAGGCCTGAGCATTACGTCCGGCCGTTGAGGATGTCTTTGCGTTTCGTCTTTGTCCTGCTGTGCTGTCTGGCGGGTGCTGCTCACGCAGAGCCTGCCAGACCGACACCGCAAAAAGCCTACCTGACACTGATCATCGACGACCTGGGGCAGAACCTGCCTCGGGATCGTCGCGTGCTGGCCCTGCCCGGGCCGGTGACCACGGCAATCATGCCCGACACCCCTCACGCCACCGAATTCGCCCGCGAGGCCCATCGCGCCGGCAAGATCGTGATCCTGCACATGCCGATGGACCCGGCCACCGGCCCGTTCGCCTGGCACCCTGAACTGCCCATCGAAGAACTTGAAAAACGCCTCGACGCCGCGTTCAAAATGGTCCCGTACACCGCCGGTATCAACAACCACATGGGCAGTCGCATGACCGCACAACCGGTGGCGATGGCGTGGCTGATGGGGGAGCTGCAACGCCGCCACAAGTTCTTCGTCGACAGCCGCACCAGCGCCCAGACCGTCGCTGCGCAACAGGCGCAGAAAATCGATCTGGCGAGCGTTTCGCGGGACGTGTTTCTCGATGACGAGCGCACCGAGGCGGCGATCTACACCCAGTTGCAGACCGCGATCAATCTGGCCCGTAAACAGGGTTCGGCGGTGATGATCGGCCATCCTTATCCACAGACGCTGGCGGTGCTGGAGCGGGAGCTGCCGAAGTTGAAGGCTCAAGGCATCGAGTGGATCGACATCAGGCAGATGATCAGCGTGCGCAGCAATCGCGCCACGGCGGCCCATGGCAAAGACGGCATCTACCGGTAACAAGCGGTCACGAAGCAATAGATAGATACCGCAGCCAGCCCCCTCCCTACCCGGATATTGAGACCCGTCGCGGCGACTTCAGGCCGCTTTATTCGGGATCAATCATGAACACCCAAACCTCTCTCAACTCATCTGTTCGGCAGATGGAACCCATTGCGGTTGAAAACCTGCTGATCAATTTCACCACCGAGTTTCACCGGATCTGGGACAACACCGGTTCGAAGTCAAAACCCGGCAGTTTCTGGCGCCCGACACCGGCTCCCGACCTGCTGCCCGGCTATTTTCCGCTGGGCGATCTCGTTGTCTCCGGACGGGACAATATCAACGACAGGCAGGTGATGGCAGTCGTGCGCGAGGGCGATCCGCAAAATGCCGGAACCGGCAAGGGGCCGGCACTGAGCAGGCCTGATGATTACCAATGGGTATGGAGTGATTCAGGTTCGCGCGCCAACGGTGACTGCTCCGTCTGGCGGCCCATCCCGCCCGAAGGTTATGTCGCACTCGGAATGGTCTGCTCCAACGACAGCAGCAAGCCTTCCTTCAATGCCGTTCGCTGCGTACGGGCCGATCTGGTGGTCGCCTCGAGTGCCAACGCCCTGGTCTGGAGCGACAAGGGCAGCGGAGCCGACCGTGACTTCAGCACCTGGAGTATCAAGCCCCCGACCGCACCTGCCGGGGAGATATTCTTTGCCCCTGGCACCTTTATCGGCGTCAGGGGCTACAGTAAACCTGAGGCCCCCATGACGGCCTTCGCCTTGCGGATGCCGATTCCGCTTCAGGTCGACACACCACCGGCCGCCCCGGTACTCACCGGACTTGATGCCTCCGCCGCTCTCCTCCCCTCCAAAGTCACGCAAGTCGTCCGGCTGCCGTGGTTCGCAGTCAGCGATCCGGTGATGACCAGTCTTGTACAACTGCGTCATTCACCGTTCTATCGCATGGAAAGAACCGACCGCTACTTGCTCGTCGGCCAGGGCAAGAACAGCACAGATGTGCACCAGGCATTCAGGTGGAGGGCCGGCCGAGCCCAGTCATTCGAGATGATGCGCGCCTTCACCCGCAACACCGGTATCGATATCGGCAACCAGTGGCCGTCGCCAATGAATACGACTCAACCGGTCATCGCCTGCTCGGCCAGACTGGGCGACAGTTTCTGCAACACGGAATCGGCCCCTTATGAGTGGGCAAACTCCTCGGAGGCAGAGGTGATCGCGCTGGTTGCGCAAAAAAGGTTTGCCGCCGTGTATCTGGTGCAGAGCGACTACCGACTGCTGCGCGAAGATGGCTCACCCGTGGAAGGTCATCTCAGCTACACCGATATGGATAGCCTGCACCTGGTTGACTACCCGTCCGAGCCGGAACCCGCGCAGGGTCCGAAGACCGAGCCAGAACAACGGCTGCCGGTTGAACCGATGAATGAACCTGCAAAGCAGCCGACAGTGGAACCTCAGGTCGATCCGCAACTGCCGGCCGAGTCAGCGGTGGTTACAGATACCGCCCCATGATCTCGTCGACCACACCGTCCTTGCGCATTTGATCCAGCGCAGCCTGCAACCTGGCAACGGTTGCATCCGGCACTTCCTTGTTCAGCGCCAGATACAGTTCGGCGCTGTTGAAGCGCAACACGGTTTTCAGCCCGGTCACGCCATCCTGCCGCGCCAGATAACGCCCGGCAGGATCGCCGGTGGCCCACAGGTCGATCTGGCCGCTCACAAGCTTTTTGGCGTTGTCCTGATCGCGCAATACCACCACCGGCTTCAGGCCCTGCTTGGCCAGGGTCTCGGCAATCGCATCGCCCTTGTAGGCGCCGATCTTGTATTTGCGTGCGTCATTGAGGGTTTCGAGGGTGATCTTGCTATCGGCCTTGGCCAGCATGACCCAGTCATCCGGGCCGATCGGGCCGACCCACTTGAACAGCGTCTCGCGATCCGGCAGACGTGCCATCACGAACGCACCGTAACCGGGATTCTCCAGCGCCAGCTTGTAGACCCGCTCCCAGGGGAAGCGCAGGGTCAGGCTGTAGGTGATGCCGGCACGTTTGAACATCTCGCGCACGATGTCCGTGGCGATGCCGTTGATGTTTTCGTCCTGGGCGAAATTCTTGCCGTTCTTCGCCATGTTGTACGGCGGGAAGTTTTCGGTGAGGAGCACCAGATCGGTGTCGGGATTTTCTGCGGCGTGGCCAGTGTTGATCAACAACACGGAGGCACTGGCGAGGGCGAGAAGCAGGCGTTTGATCATGTCGGGCTACCGAAATCCATGGCGTGCCCAAGAGTGCCTCGGGTACGCCATGCTGTCCACTGGCCTGTATGGTTTAACGCATTACGATTCCGCGTTTAGCCATGTAAGCCTTGGCTTCCTGAACGGTGTATTCGCCGAAGTGGAAAATACTCGCCGCCAGTACGGCGCTGGCGTGGCCTTCAAGAATGCCGTCGGCCAGATGCTGCAGGTTGCCGACGCCACCGGAAGCGATCACCGGAATGCCCAGCGCATCGCTGATCGCGCGGGTCACGCCGAGGTCGAAACCGTTTTTCATGCCGTCCTGATCCATGCTGGTCAGGAGGATTTCACCGGCACCCAGGCCTTCCATTTTCTTCGCCCACTCGACGGCGTCGAGGCCGGTCGGCTTGCGGCCGCCGTGGGTGAAGATTTCCCAGCGCGGGGTTTCGCCCGGGCCGGACACCTTCTTCGCATCGATGGCGACGACGATGCATTGCGAGCCGAAATGCTGCGCCGCTTCGCCGACGAATTCCGGATTGAACACGGCAGCGGTGTTGATCGACACCTTGTCCGCACCGGCATTGAGCAGGTTGCGGATGTCCTGCACGGTGCGCACGCCGCCGCCGACGGTCAGCGGGATGAACACCTGGCTGGCCATGCGCTCGACAGTATGGAGCGTGGTGTCACGGCCATCGACGCTGGCGGTGATATCGAGAAAGGTAATCTCGTCGGCACCCTGCTCGTCGTAGCGACGGGCGATTTCCACCGGGTCGCCGGCGTCACGGATGTTCTCGAACTTCACACCTTTGACGACCCGGCCGTTGTCCACGTCCAGGCAAGGGATGATGCGTTTGGCCAGCGCCATGGTCAGTCCTCAGCCTTGGTACGAGTCGCAGAAAGCTTGCGCTTCGGCGACGTCGAGGGTGCCTTCGTAGATCGCCCGGCCGGTGATGGCGCCGATGATGCCCGGTGCCTTGGCGTCGAGCAGCGACTTGATGTCACCCAGGTTGTGAATGCCACCGGATGCGATCACCGGGATCTTGGTGGCAGCAGCCAGCGCAGCGGTGAACGGTACGTTGCAGCCCTGCATCATGCCGTCTTTGGCGATGTCGGTATAAACGATCGAGGACACGCCGTCGGCTTCAAACTGTTTGGCCAGGTCGATGACCTGCACCTGGCTGATTTCTGCCCAGCCGTCGGTGGCGACAAAACCGTCTTTGGCGTCGAGGCCGACGATGATCTTGCCCGGAAATGCGCGGCAGGCTTCGGCAACGAACGCCGGCTCCTTCACCGCTTTGGTACCGATGATCACGTAGCTCACGCCAGCCTTGACGTAGTGCTCGATGGTTTCCAGCGAACGGATGCCGCCGCCGATCTGGATCGGCAGGGTCGGGTAGCGCTTGGCGATCGCGGTCACCACTTCGCCGTTGACCGGCTGGCCTTCGAAAGCGCCGTTCAGGTCGACCAGATGCAGACGACGGCAACCGCCCTCCACCCACTTGGCAGCCATGCTCACCGGGTCATCGGAGAACACTGTGGAATCTTCCATGCGGCCCTGGCGCAGACGTACGCAGGCACCGTCTTTGAGATCGATAGCGGGAATAATCAGCATCTGGCAAACCTTCAAATTTGAATGTTCAGCTTGGCTCGGAAATCAGTTTTTCTCGAGCGCCCACAGGTCGCTTTCGATGCTTTCAAACCGCTCCTTGAGGTGGGTCTGCACATCGAAAATCGCCCTGTTGTAATAGTGCGGAGCAATTTCGCGGGTAAACAGCTCAAGAATTTCCGCCGCCTCGAACGAACCCAGGTCCAGTTCGAAACGATCCTCCATGAACCGCTGGATCTTGCGATTGGCGTCGCTTTCCTGCTCGGGCGTGAGGGTCAGGATCGGCGGTTTCTTTTTGGCGGCCATTTACCAGCGACCGTCCCACGCCGCGAAGTTCTGCAGCAATTGCAGGCCATGGGTATGGCTCTTCTCCGGGTGGAACTGCACGGCGAAACGCGAACCTTCGGCCAGCGCTGCGGCGAAATCGACACCGTAATGACCGCTGCCGACCACCTGCCGCGGGTTACCGGCGGCGATGTAGTAGCTGTGCACGAAGTAGAAACGCGCCAGGTCCGGAATGTTGTGCCACAGCGGGTGATCCACCGACTGCTTCACTTCGTTCCAGCCCATGTGCGGGACTTTCAGGTGCTCGCCGTCTTCATGCAGGTCTTTGCCGAAGAACTTCACCGCGCCCGGGAACAGGCCGATGCAGTCGACGCCGTCGTTCTCTTCACTGGTGTCGAGCAAGGCTTGCATGCCGACGCAGATGCCGAGGAACGGGCGATCCTGGCTGACTTCACGTACCAGCGAGTCGAAACCGAGGCGACGGATCTCCGCCATGCAATCGCGAATCGCACCGACGCCGGGGAAAACCACCCGATCGGCTTCGCGGATCACGTCCGCATCACTGGTGATCAGCACCTTGCCGGCGCCAACGTGCTCGAGGGCCTTGGCCACCGAGTGCAGGTTGCCCATGCCGTAATCGATGACTGCAACCGTCTGCATTACAGCACGCCCTTGGTCGAAGGCATCTGGCCGGCCATGCGGTCATCCAGTTCGACGGCCATGCGCAGCGCGCGGCCGAAAGCCTTGAACACGGTTTCGATCTGGTGGTGAGTGTTGGTGCCGCGCAGGTTGTCGATGTGCAGGCTGACCAGCGCGTGGTTGACGAAGCCCTGGAAGAATTCCTGGAACAGGTCGACATCGAAACCACCAACGGTGGCGCGGGTGTACGGCACGTGCATCTGCAGGCCCGGACGGCCGGAGAAGTCGATCACTACGCGCGACAGCGCTTCATCGAGCGGCACGTAGGCGTGGCCGTAGCGACGGATGCCTTTCTTGTCGCCGATGGCTTGTGCGAAGGCCTGGCCGAGGGTAATACCGACGTCTTCCACGGTATGGTGGTCGTCGATATGCAGATCGCCCTTGCATTGGATATCCAGGTCGATCAACCCGTGACGGGCGATCTGATCCAGCATGTGCTCAAGAAAAGGAACACCGATATCGAATCGGGCCTTTCCGGTGCCATCAAGGTTGATCGAGGCTTTGATCTGGGTTTCCAGAGTGTCGCGCTCGACAGACGCCTTACGTTCGGCCATCACCAGCTCCGCAAAATCATTGGGCGAAAAAGGCAGCCATTATAGGCACGCGGGGCCGAAACAGAAACACGAGACGTGATATGGCAGACGGATAGAAGCCCCGGCTGTCGCGGGTAGACATGTCCATACAAGCCATTACAAGCCGCCTGAAAACAAATGTGGGAGCGGGCTTGCTCGCGAAAGCGGTGGGTCAGCCAACAGTGATGTCGACTGATCTACCCTCTTCGCGAGCAAGCTCGCTCCCACAGGTTTTAGCGCCAGCCCGAAACATCAGGCCGGCAATTTCAGCTACTTAGTGAAACAGAACCGCCGTCTTCTGCAGGGTCACCCACACACCCCACGCCAACGGAATCCCGACCACCAGCCACGCAGCGATTGCCAGCGGCTTGCTGCCCGGCGCGGCTTTCCACTCAAGCACGGTGCTGCTGTCAGCACCCTTGTCGTGGCCCAGCGCCTGCTCGGCCGCCAGTTCGGCGTCGGTCATGAAGTACTTGTCCGCCACCGGGCGCACCAGCAGGTTGCACAGGAAACCCAGTACCAGCAGGCCAGCGAGAATGTACAGCGTGATGTCGTAAGCCGCGGCGCGTTCAACGCCGATGCTCAACTGATATTCACGCAGATAGTTCACCAGCACCGGACCCAGCACGCCAGCGGCGGCCCAGGCGGTCAGCAGACGACCGTGGATCGCGCCAACCATTTGCGTGCCGAACAGGTCGGCCAGATAGGCCGGAACGGTCGCAAAACCACCGCCGTACATCGACAGGATGATGCAGAACGCCGCCACGAACAGCGCAACGTTGCCCAAGTGACCGAGGTTCGGGATCAGCGCGTACAGCGCGAAACCCAGCGCGAAGAACACGAAGTAAGTGTTCTTGCGGCCCAGGTAATCCGAGAACGACGCCCAGAAGAAACGACCGCCGATGTTGAACAGGCTCAACAGACCGGTGAAACCGGCCGCAATCGCAGCGATAGAAGCCAGTTGACCAGCGTCGAGCTGACCGAACGGCAGATCATTGCCCAGCAGCTTGCCGCCGAACACTTCCTGCAACAGTGGCGAAGCCATGCCGAGGATGCCGATACCGGCGGACACGTTCAGGCACAGCACCAGCCACACCAGACGGAATTGCGGGGTTTTCCACGCCACATTCACGTGAACATGACGGTGGGTGATCATCGCATTCGAGGCTTTCTTCGCCGGCGCGGTCCAGCCTTCAGGCTTCCAGCCGGTTGGCGGCACGCGGTAAGCCAGTGCACCACCAATCATGAACACGAAGTAGATCGCGGCCATGGCCACGAAGCTCTGCCATACGCCCACGCCGGTTGGCGAAGCGAAATGGCTCATCAGTGCGGTTGCCAGTGGAGCACCGACCATCGCGCCGCCACCGAAACCCATGATCGCCATGCCGGTGGCCATGCCGCGCTTGTCCGGGAACCACTTGATCAGGGTCGAGACCGGCGAGATATAGCCCAGGCCCAGACCGATACCGCCGATCACGCCGGAGCCGATCCACATCAGCCAGATCTGGTGGGTATAGATACCCAGCGCGGAAATCAGCAGACCGCC
This sequence comes from Pseudomonas sp. R43(2017), assembly GCF_002112345.1. Lineage (NCBI taxonomy): Bacteria > Pseudomonadati > Pseudomonadota > Gammaproteobacteria > Pseudomonadales > Pseudomonadaceae > Pseudomonas > Pseudomonas sp. R43(2017). The sequence continues at coordinate 235,906 of NZ_NEHJ01000005.1, read as the reverse complement.
GCACCAGCACAGTGCCGATACAACGCCGGCCTTGCGTGGCCCGGCGTGTTCGAGCCAGCCACCCCAGATCGCTGCCGAGCAGCCGAGGAAGATGAAGAACAGGGTGTAGATCCAGCCGAGCATGGAGATCGGCCAGTCGCATTGCGACGAGAAGACTTGTGCGATGAAGCCCATGTCCGGTGCGCAAGCCACCGGCGCGGTGATGCCCAGTGCCTTGGACAGCGGCAGCCAGAACACGGAAAAACCGTAGGCCATGCCGATGCACAGGTGAATGGCCAGAGCGGCCGGTGGTACCAGCCAGCGGTTGAAACCGGGCTTGGCGATGATGCGTTCCTTGGACAGGAACGCAGGCTGGGCGGCGCTGAGGCCGTCCGCCGTGATGCTCGTGCTCATTGTGTATCCCCCAATTATTAGTATGTGTTCGTCAGCCACTGCTCACCCCCGGCCTTTATGCACGCAGGCATGACCGTGTTAGTGGGTGGAGCTCCTTGAAGCGCGACCAAAAGTCGCAGAGGGACGGACGAACGGGCGAAGGTTACCATCTGCACGTGACAGAAAAACCAAACTGATATCACCTTTTTCGAGTCATCTGATCTCATATCACCGGGGAACCCTCCCGCCGACCGTTGTCGAAGCGCTGCACGCCGCGGTTCAAGAGGCTCCTCAGGACACCGCACCAGCACGGGGTCAGGCAGCGCTATACTCCCCGGCTAAATTACGAATTCGACTAACTACAAGGACTCGCCCATGAAAGCGTTCGGCAAAATCCTGGGTCTGGTACTTCTCGGGCTGTTGCTGATCATTGTGGCGGCGGGCTTCGCCCTGACCCACTTCTTCGATCCCAACGACTACAAAAACGAGATCCGCCAGATAGCCCGCGACAAGGCCCACATCGAGCTGACGCTCAATGGCGATATCGGCTGGAGCCTGTTCCCGTGGCTCGGCCTGGAATTGCACGAGGCCAGCGTCGCCACCCTGATCAAGCCTGACGAGCCGTATGCCGATCTGCAGATGCTCGGTCTGTCGGTGCGCGTGCTGCCGCTGCTGCGCCGCGAAGTGCAGATGAGCGATGTGCGTGTCGAAGGCCTGAACCTGCGCCTGAACCGCGACAAGAACGGCCACGGTAACTGGGAAGACATCGGCAAGCTGCCGACCGCCGCCCCTGCGCCGGGCAGCACCCCGCCAGCGGCCGCCGGCGAACCGGTCGCCGAAACACCTGCCCAGCCGGAAAAGCCACCGCAGCCGATCCGCCTCGACATCGACAGCCTGACCGTCAACAACGCCCGGGTTGAATACAACGACGAGCAGACCGGCAAGCAGTTCAGCGCCGAAAGCATCCAGCTGAGCACCGGTGCGGTGCACGATTCGACCAACATTCCGCTCAAAGCCACGGCGTTCCTCAGCACCAATCAGCCCGTGCTGCGGGTACGCACCGAACTCAACGGCGAGCTGCGCATCGAGCGCGCCCTGCAACGCTACAAGTTCGAAGACCTGAAGCTGTCCGGCGAACTGACCGGCGACCCGCTGCAAGGCAAGGCCATGACGTTCTCCGCCCAAGGGCAGATGTTGCTCGACAAGGCCGCGAACGTCGCCGAATGGACCGGGATCAAGATCTCCGCCAACCAGTTGCGCGCCCTGGGTGAGCTGAAGGCCAACGATCTGGACAAGACCCCGCAAATCACCGGCGCGATCTCCATCGCCCAGTTCGACCTGGCCAAGTTCGTCGACAGCATCGGCCAGACCCTGCCGGCCATGGCCGAAGGCAGCCTGAGCAAGGTCGAGCTGGTCAGCCGTGTCGCTGCCACACCGACCAGCCTGGCGCTGGACAACATCAACCTGAAACTCGACGACAGCAGCTTCAGCGGCCGCATCGCCGTCGAAGACTTCGCCAAGCAATCGCTGCGGGCGATCCTCAAGGCCGACACCTTCAACGTCGACCGCTACCTGCCACCGAAATCGGAAAAAGCCGCCAGCGCCACCCAGGCACGCCAGACCGAAGTCGCCAGCACCGAAGCCGATGCCATGGCCGGCGCCGGCAGCACCCCGCTGCCGGACAAGCCGAGCAAAAGCGCCTGGAGCACCGAACGCCTGCTCCCGGTGGAGCGCCTGAGCAAACTGGATGTGAACGCCGACCTGACCTTCGGCCAGTTGACCCTCGACAAATTGCCGATCCAGAACGCCGCGCTGAAAGCCACCGGCCAGGGCGGCCTGCTGACCCTGGAGAACCTGCGCGGCGAGTTGTACAACGGCGACTTCGAAGCCAAGGGCACACTCGACGTACGCCCGAATGCACCGCTGCTGAACCTGCAAACCCGGATCAACCGCGTGCCGGTGGAAAAAATCCTCGAAAGCCAGGGCAAGAATCCGCCGGTCAAAGGCCTGGTAAATCTCACCAGCACCGTCACCGGTAGCGGCAACAGCCAGCAGGCGCTGATCGACACACTCAACGGCAACGCCAGTTTCGTGATCAACAACGGCGTGTTGCTCAACGCCAACCTTGAACAGCAACTGTGCAAAGGCATCGCCACCCTCAACCGCAAATCCCTGAGCGGCGAACCGCGGGGCAAGGACACGCCGTTCCAGGAACTCAAGGGCAACCTGACCTTCCGCAACGGCGTGGCCAACAACCCGGACCTGAAGGTGCGCATCCCGGGCATGACCGTCAACGGTGACGGCGATATCGACCTGAAAGTGCTGGGCATGGACTATCGCGTCGGCATCATCGTGGAAGGCGACACCAGCGCCATGCCGGACCCGGCCTGCCAGGTCGGCGAGAAATTCGTCGGCATCGAATGGCCGCTGCGCTGCCGTGGCCCGCTGGAGCTGGGCGCCAAGGCCTGCCGCGTGGATAACGAGCGTCTGGGTCAGGTCGCGACCAAAATGGCCGGCGACAAGCTCAGCGAAAAAATCGACGAGAAACTGGGCGACAAAGTCAGCCCGGAACTGAAAAACGCATTGAAGGGGCTGTTCAAGCGATGAGAGCGGAGCAGTTTTCCACGGCGGTGCTGGAATGGTTCGACCGCCACGGCCGCCATGATTTGCCCTGGCAACAGAACATCAACCCGTATCGGGTGTGGGTGTCCGAGATCATGTTGCAGCAGACTCAGGTCAGCACCGTGCTCAATTACTTCGACCGTTTCATGGCTGCGTTGCCAACGGTCGAGGCTTTGGCCGAAGCACCGGAGGACGAAGTGCTGCACCTGTGGACGGGCCTGGGTTACTACACCCGCGCGCGCAATCTGCAGAAAACCGCGAAGATCGTCGTCAGCCAGTACGGCGGCGAGTTTCCCCGGGATGTCGAGAAGCTCACGGACTTGCCGGGCATCGGCCTGTCCACCGCCGGCGCGATTGCCAGCATCAGCATGGGCCTGCGGGCGCCGATCCTCGACGGTAACGTCAAACGGGTGCTGGCGCGCTTTACCGCGCAGGAGGGCTACCCCGGCGAGCCGAAGGTCGCCAAGCAACTGTGGGCCAACGCAGAGCGCTTCACGCCGCAGGATCGGGTCAACGCCTACACCCAGGCGATGATGGATCTGGGCGCCACGCTGTGCACCCGTAGCAAGCCGAGTTGCCTGCTGTGTCCGCTGGAAAAGGGCTGCGAAGCGCACATGCTTGGACTGGAGACCCGTTACCCGATCCCCAAGCCGCGTAAAGCCATTCCGCAGAAACGCACGCTGATGCCGCTGCTGGCCAACGAAGACGGCGCGATTCTGCTTTATCGCCGCCCGTCCAGCGGATTGTGGGGCGGTTTATGGAGCCTGCCGGAACTCGACGACCTCGACGACCTGCAACACCTCGCCGCGCAGCACTCGCTGGAACTGGGCGAGCAGCAGGCGCTGCCAAGCCTCGTCCATACCTTCAGCCATTTCCAGTTGTCCATCGAACCCTGGCTGGTCCAGGTACAGGAAGCCGGCGGTCACGTGGCCGAGGCCGACTGGCTCTGGTATAACCTCGCCACCCCGCCGCGCCTGGGCCTCGCCGCCCCGGTCAAGACCTTGCTCGAACGCGCGGCCGCCGTCTTGAATGCAGGAGAGTCGACATGACCCGCACCGTAATGTGCCGCAAGTACAAAGAACAACTCGAAGGTCTGGAGCGCCCACCGTACCCGGGCGCCAAGGGCCAGGACATCTTCGAACACGTCTCGGCCAAGGCCTGGGCCGACTGGCAGAAACACCAGACCCTGCTGATCAACGAAAAACGCCTGAACATGATGAACGCCGAAGACCGCAAATATCTGCAGGGCGAAATGGACAAGTACTTCTCCGGCGAGGAATACGCCCAGGCCGAAGGCTACGTTCCGCCAGCGGAATAATCAGCGGAAATCGGGGGTCTGATCGTAAGCGACGGAATTAATTTAAGAAATTTTAAAAAAGTCGTTGACGTAAATCCGAAAAACCCTTTTAATGCGCCCCGTTGCCCAGATAGCTCAGTCGGTAGAGCAGGGGATTGAAAATCCCCGTGTCGGCGGTTCGATTCCGTCTCTGGGCACCAAATACCGAAAACCCTGAATCGCAAGATTCAGGGTTTTTTTATGCCTGCGATTTGATGGCAACTAAATCCAGCCCATCTCGCAGCCCGAAAAAAACCCGCGATCCCTTTCCAGAGATCGCGGGTTTTGTCTTTTCAGCCGATCAATAAGCCATCGACCAGCTCAACGTATACGTCCGCCCACGGCCCTGATAGTCATACAGGTACGCCGGGCCGTAGGTCGGCGAGTAGAACAGCGTCGCCCGCTGACCCCAGACCGTGCTGTATTGCTTGTCCAGCAGGTTCTGGATGCCGCCGCTGAAGGTACCGAATTCGGTGTCGCGGCTGCCGAGCAGGTCGAAGGTGGTGTAGCCGTTGATCTTGTGGTCGGCGTCGTCCTTGAGGGTGAAGGCGTGATTGCCTTGCAGGCGGGCGCTGGTACGGTCGCCTTTCCAGCCGATGAAAGCGGTGGATTTCGACAGCGAAGCGTAGCGGGCGTCGCGCTTGATCCAGCCGCCGTTGGCGCCCTCCTCTTCCGAACGCACCAGGTGCAGAGTGCTGCCCGCTTCCCAGCCACTCTGGAAGTGCCGGGTCAGCGCGCCTTCGAAGCCGTAGTCGCGGCTCTTCTGGTCGATCACGTCGATGGTCAGGGTGGCGCTGTCGGTGGTGATGACTTTGTCCGACCAGATGTAATACAGCGCCGCCTGAGCGTCCCAGTCGCTGTCGGAGTAGCGCCAGCCGGTTTCCACCTGACGGCTCTTGATGCCCGCCAACGGGTTGTCAGCGACGCTCAGGCCCGGCTTGCCGTAGAACTTGGCGGGGTCCGGCAGATCGAAACCTTCGCCGTAGTTGACCCACAGCTGATGACCGTTCTTGAAATCGTAGATGGTGCCGAGGTTGTACAGGTTGACCGCGTAATCGTTGCTGCCGCCGGCGATGCCTTTGAAGTTGCCGACATCCACGTCCATCTGCTGACGGCGCATGCCGCCGGAGACGGTCAGGTTGTCCGTGGCGTACCAATCGAGCTGGCCGTAACCGGAGAGACCGTCGACGCGGTAGCTCGGATAGCGCGGTGCCTTGCTCAACGTATCCAGATCCAGCCCGCCGCTTTCCGACGAGACGCGCTGATCGAAGGTGCTCTGCTCGGCATTGAAACGCTCGCGATCCAGGTCCACGCCGTAGGTGAACTTGAAGGATTGCCACTCCTTGGCGAACAGCGCCTTGAGGCTGCTGACCTCGAAGTTCTGCTGCGAAGCGGCGAAGTACACGCCTTTGGAACCCACCGGTTTGCCGGTGTTGTAGTAAGGGAACGGGTAGAAGTTGTTGTCTTCCTTGCGATACGACGCTTGCAGGTAGAAGTCCTGCCCCAGCACATCGCTGTGGTGGTAGTTGGCATTGAGCAACACGCGCTTGGTGCGCGGATCGAGATCGGTCGAGTAACCGCTGCGCAATTCGGCATCTTCCAGGTTCGACGGCTTCTGGTATTTCAGGTTGGGAAAGTAGATGCCGGTGTCGCCGTTGTTGCCCGAGTCGTAATACTGCGCCAGCAGATCGAGGGTTTGCTCGTCGTTGAAGCGCATCGCCAGGCTGCCCATGACGTCGATGGTGCGGTTGTATTGCAGGTCGGTCTGGGTGTTGTCGATGAAGATCTGGTCGCCGGCACCGTCGTAGAACGCCTTGTTCTGCTCGCCGGCAATTCCGAGGCGACCGCTGATATTGTCGTTGCCGCCGCTGACCGATTGCGCGATGCGCGTGGAGAGATCGTCGCTGTTGTTGAAGCCGCTGCTGGCACCGATCTGGGTTTCGAATTGCGCCGGGCCCGGGGTGGCCTTCTTGGTGACAATGTTGATGATGCCGCCGGTGGCGCCGCCGCCATAGATCGCACTGGCGCCGGACAGCACTTCGACGCGCTCGACGTTGAACGGCGAGATGCTGTCGAACTGACGCGACAACCCGCGAGAGCTGTTCTGGCTGACGCCGTCGATCATCACCAGCACGTTGCGCCCGCGCATGTTCTGGCCGTAGTTGGTACGCCCTTCCGGCGCCAGGTCGAGGCCCGGCACCAGTTTGCCGATGGCTTCCTTGAGACTGACACCGGTCTGCAGTTGTTCGCGCAACTGGGTCTGGTCGACGACCCACACCGTGCCGGGAATCTCACTGATGGCGGTGCTGGTGCGCGAAGCCACGCTGACTTCAATCGGCTTGAGGGTCATGGCATCCGCCGGCGCCTTTGCACGGCGCAGGATCACCGTCCGGGCGTCGCTGAATTCCCAGCTCATGCCGCTGCCGGCCAGCAGAGTCTGCAACGCCTGGGCGACGCTCATCGAACCGTTCAGTGCATCGGCCTGCACGCCTTCGACGTCGGCGGTGGTGTAGAGCAGGCGCAAGCCGGCCTGATCGGCAAACGCGGTCAGGGATTGATCGAGGGACTGGGAAGGCAACGAGAGCGTCACCTGGCGCTGCTGCGCACCGGTTTCCTGAGCGGCGTTGCTCCGGGGCTGTGCCTGCACCAGCGTGGAGCCGAACAGGCCGGCGATGATCGCCTGAGCCAACAGGGTCCGGTGCACGATGTTTCTGCCGTGGTTGCTGCGCGTCTGTGCCGACTGCTTGAACATACCTTTCACGTCTTCCTTCCCAGCCAAAATGAATGCGTCAATGAGAATGAGTTTCTTCTCAGTCCCACTACGACGATTCGGCAGGAAGGAACTTGCAGTCGCTTTATGAAAAAAGTTTCAGATCAGTGCAGCACCGCCAACCAGGGCAGGTAGGTGACCTTCAGCGGATAGCGTTGCTCCAGCGTTCGCAGCGAGCCTTGCGGGTCGTTGAGTTCGAACACACCGCTGACCGGCAGCGCCGCCAGTTCGCGGTCGGAGATCAGGATCCTGCCGTGCTGATAACGCTCCAGCTCGCCGATCACTTCGCCCAGAGGACGACCGTTGAAGATCAGCTTGCCGCGCTGCCAGGCCGTCAGGCTTGCAGCGTCGACTTTTTGCCCGGCGAGCAGCGGCTGGCCGGGTTGATGCTCCAGTCGCTGATTGGCTTGCACCAGCATCGGCTGGTGCTGGCCGCTGAGCTGAACCTGACCGGTGCTGACCACCAGTGTCACGGCGTCACCGTCGCGGCGTACGCTGAAGGCTCCGCCACTGGCCTGCACACGCTCATCGCCTATGCGCACGACAAACGGCCGGGGATCGGATGCTGGTTCGAACAGTGCTTCGCCTTCGCGCAGGATCACGGTGCGCTCATCATTGGAATAGGCCAGCGAAAACGCGCTGTCGCTGTTGAGGATGACCTGGCTGCCATCGGGCAGCGTCACGCGCTGCTGCTGGCCGACGCTGGTGTGATAGTCGGAACTGAGCGCCGGCCATTGTTGCCAGCCCGTCACTCCGGCAATCGCCAGCACCACCGAGGCGGCCAGCGCTGGCCACCAGTGCCTGCGCCGGCGTGCAGCCGGGTGCGTTTTTGGGTGCTGTCTGGCGGTCGAAGTCTGGCCGATCATCGACCACAGCATCTGCGCCTCATCGGCCAGGGTTTGATGAACCGGACTTTCGCCACACCACTGCTGATAGGCGAGCCGATCGGCCGCAGTGGCCTTGCCCGAGTTGAGCAGCACCACCCAGTCGAGTGCAGTGTCTTCAAGGCTTTGCGAAGGGTCGGTCATGGCGGCATCGTGGCTGGAGAGGGAAAGGTCACGCATGGTTGGTCTTCAACCAGTCGCGACAGTGACGCAGGGCCTGGCCGATGTACTTGGCCACCATGCTTTCGGAGACGCCCAGTTCAACGGCGATTTGCGCCTGGGTCAAGCCTTCGAGGCGATTGAGCAGCAATGCCTGCCGCGCATTGGGCGACAACTGCTGCAGGGCGTCGTCGAGGATCCCCAGGCGCTCCTTGGCCAGAAACGCCGCCTCCGGTGCGGGTGCAGGATCGACGACCTGGGAATATTCCAGATCGTCGCCGAGACTGCCGCTCAAACGCTGCTCGCGACGCAAGGTATCGATTGCCAGATTACCCGCCACCCGGAAGATGAAACCACGGTCGTTGAGCACCGCCACCGACTCATCGATGTTCAGCAGCTTCAGATAGGTTTCCTGCGCCACGTCGGCCGCCCGCTGCCGGTCGCTCATGCGTCGGGTCAGGTAATTCAGCAAGTCGTCGTAGTGTTCCTGAAAACTCAGCAGCAGGCGGGGAGCTGGCGGCATCGAGGGGCGAGTCCGGGTTCGTTTGACTGAGCCAATGTGATCCTTTCACGGGCGTTAATGAGAAACAGTATCAATCATTGAACGATGAGTTTTCAACGCTGACGGGTTTCGGTCATCGCGGATCCGCGATACTTTGGCCGCCCCTTACGGAAGAGGGTCATCACGTCGATGAACCAGAAACGAACCCGCGTCCCCCTGCCCCATCCGCCACCTTATCGGCAGAGCCGGACTTCATTCTGGCTGACCCTGCTTGTCGGGGTGTTGATCACGTTCGCCATTGGCGCGTCGATCTACCTGATCATCGACAGCCTGATCAGTGGCTCGATTACGACGACGAACCGCGGCCCGCGCACAACTTTCCTTCGTGATCTGCAACCGCGCAGGTACTGGTTCGAAGTCGTATGGCAAAGCCTCATCCCCCTGATGCTGGTGAGCGTTGCGCTGGTCGGATTACGGATCTACCTGAAAGTGCGAAAGTGATCGCGAAGGACGGGATTCAGGGCAAATCCCGTCCTTACCGATGCTATTGATGCCAGTCCCAATGGAACACCAGATTGCTGGCTGCGCCGCTGCCGACACTGGCAACGTCCCGGCGCACCTCGCCATTGCGCGTGGCAACCACGGTGTATTTGCCAGGAGGCAACTGTGCATAAACCAGAGGCCCGATCTGGCTCAGGTTCAGAACAGGCTGTCCTGTCGCTTTCTGCACCACCAGGTCAACGTCCGAGGTGTACAGATTTTGCGCACCGACCGCGAACGTCATATGCAGGTTGTAACCAGCGGACTGTTGAATGGCCCGCGACTCGTCCAGGCCAATCCCGCCGGACAGGTAATTGATCCCGTTCTGCTGTTGCTGCTGGACTTGCACGCCGGCGCTTTCAATAGGCTCGGCACTCGTGGCCTGTGCCATGAGCGGGAACATCAGAATCGCCACAGCGGCGACGGGCAACATGAGTGAAGTGACGCGTTTCATGATGAGTACTCCCGGGTTCTCGCAGAACCCAATCGTTACTCCTGTTTAGATTTTGCGATGCGGGGCTGGTTTTAGATTGATTGGGAGTTGTCTTGGGTGCGAAAAGGACTACGCGTTGTATTCCCCAATCATTGCCGTACTCGGTCAGTTCCCGCAAAACCCGTTCACCCTTCCTTCAGTTGAACCAGACATGGCCGGCATCGCCAAGATACGGGTCATTGGCATGCTCTCGCTTCTGTTTCTCCTGAGCCGGAAGACCTGATGAGCCAACTTGAACCTGCTGAAGCGCAAGATCCGAAACTCGATTCGTTGCTGGGCAACCTCGGTGACTTGATACGTGAAGCGCGAAAGAAAGTATTACGAACGGTCGATACGATTCAGGTCCAGACCTGCTGGCAGATCGGACGGCATATTGTCGAGTTTGAACAACAGGGGGCCAGGCGGGCCGGTTATGGAAAGTTTTTGCTGGCCACATTGGCGAAAGGGCTGACTACAGACTTTGGAAAAGGCTTTGACGTAACCAACCTTCGAAAAATGCGGCAGTTTTATCAGCTCTTTCCAATTCGAGACGCACTGCGTCTCGAATTGAGCTGGACCCATTACCGCAGGATATTGCAGGTCGAAAGCGAATCAGCCCGGCAGTGGTACATGAACGAATCCGCCTCGCAAAACTGGTCAAGCCGCGCTCTGGATCGGCAGATCAACACGCTCTACTACGAACGACTGTTGATGAGCCGAGACAGAACCGACGTCTACGCAGAGGCAGCGACCAACATCGCCGCGATGAAAAGCAATCCCCGGGAGTTCATCCGCGATCCCGTGCTTCTGGAGTTTCTCGGCCTGCCCTCACCGGGCAAGCTTCAGGAGTCGGAACTGGAACAAGCCTTGATCGATCAGCTCCAGGGTTTTCTCCTCGAACTGGGCAAGGGCTTCGCCTTTGTCGGCCGTCAGCAACGCATCAGCGCCGGCGACGATGATTTTTACATCGACCTGGTGTTCTACAACTATCTGCTCAAATGTTTCGTCATCATTGACCTCAAGCGCGGCAAACTCAGTGCTCGGGACGTCGGGCAGATGGACATGTACATCTGCATGTACGACGACCTCAAACGAAGCAAGGGTGACGGGCCCACAGTCGGGATCATTCTCTGTGCGCAACAGAACGAGTCGGTTGCGCACTACTCGATGCTCAAGGGCAATGAACAACTGTTCGCCAGCAGCTACAAACTGGTGCTGCCAAGCGAGGACGAACTGCGAGCGGAATTGAACCGTGAACAGCTTCAACTCGAAGAGCGCCTGCGCAATCAGTCGAGTGAATAAACACTGACGGATTGTTCACGAGAGCTGCCGAGACTATCGTTGGCAGCTACTTCGCGAAGGTCGAGAGCCATGGGTTTTCAAGAGACGCACGCACTGGAAAATGCTCGGGACAGCGTCGCCCTCACAAGCGACGTTCAGGACGAACCCTTCCGCGAGCCCGCCGCCGACGGCTATGTTCTTGGCGGGTTCACCTGGCGCCACGCCTCTCCTGACCCACAGCGTCCGGTGGTCATCATTAACGCCGCCACATCCGTGCGTTGCCGTCACTATTCGCGTTTTGCCGCTTACCTGTTCGCCCACAATTTCGATGTGATCATCTTCGACTACCGGGGTATTGGTGAGTCGCGGCCGAAGTCGATGAAGCACCTGCAGGCTTCATGGACGGACTGGGGCGCGCTGGATTTCGAGGCGATGCTCAATCGTGCTCAGCGGGAGTTTCCCGGCCAGCCGATCGACGTGGTCGGGCACAGCTTCGGCGGTTGTGCGGCGGGGCTTGGCGCTTCCGGATCAGCAATCCGACGATTGGTAACCGTCGGCGCTCAGTTCGCCTACTGGCGTGATTACGCCCCGGAACATCGCTGGCGCATGTTCGGCAAATGGCATTTGTTGATGCCACTGCTGACGCTGTTCTGCGGATACTTCCCCGGCAAGCGTCTCGGCTGGCTGGAGGACACGCCCGCTGGTGTTGTGCGCGACTGGAGTACGCCAAGCGCGCGGTATGAACGGCGTCCGAGCGGTCGCGCGCTGCTGGCAAAAACGGGTCGCCTACCCTTCAGCAACGTCCACGCAGACATTCTGGCGATCAGCATCAGCGACGATCCTTACGGAACCATTCCGGCAACCGAACGCCTGCTCGATTACTTCCACAACGCGCAAAAGACCCACCTGCGAATCGAACCGCAGGACATCGGCGAACAGGAAGTCGGACATTTCGCCTTTTTTCGCAGCGCATACCAAGCCACACTATGGCCCATCGCGCTGACCTGGCTGCAAATCGGCGCCCTGGTCCCCGATACACCGGGGCGGCAAATGCCACGCAGCTGAGTCCCCTCCAACGCATCACGGAACACACACCATGGCTTCCGCCAACAAGCAGCAAAAACGCGCCGCCCGGGCCAAGACCAAGGCCAAGCAGAACCGCACCAAGCGTGCCGAGGCACCGGTCGAGCTGGACCCGAACGACGACCGCATCGATTTCGAGTCGGTGGACCTGACCGAACTGTTCAAGAAAATGATCGACGCCGAGAAGATCAGTCAGCAGGCCATGTGCACCGCGTTCCTCGAGGACCCGCTGCTGGAGCTGGTGTACGAGCAGGAAGGTGAAGAAGGCGCGATGGATTTCATCCTCGCCGCCCTGATCGAGTACCGCCAGTGGTCCACCGAGACCGACGAAGCCGGCGCCCTGGCCTGGATCGAGTCGCCTGACTTCCAGAAAGACTATGTGGCCGCGTCCGACGCGATCGCCGCACAAACCCAACAGAAAGACTGAGTTCCCATGGCATCCCTGAACAAACAGCAGAAACGCGCCAAACGCGCCAAGGCCAAAGCCAAGCAAATCCGCATGGTCGGCCGCAAACCTCTGGCCCTGGACGATGACCACGGTCACCTGGCCGAGCCGATCCCGGAATACACCCTGGCGATGTTCAGCAAAATGCGCGACGCCGAAGCCGTCAGCCGCAACGACATGCTGCTGACCCTGCTGCGGGAACTGGCGTTCATTATCGTCGACCATCCTGAACTGCTGGACATGGAAAACGCCGACGACGAAGGCATGGCTGCCACTCACCTGGCCGCCGACATGCTGATCGACTACCGCATGTGGGCCGATGGCATGGATCGCGAGACGGCCCAGGCCTGGCTGAGCGAGCCGCAGTTCATCACCGACTTCGGGAAGGCACTGGACACCTACGGCCAGTCGCTCGAAGCGCAGGAAGAAAAGAGCGAATAAACCTCGCCCGCAAACAAAAACGGCCGCTTGTCATCGCTGACAGCGGCCGTTTTGCATTACGCGATACGGATCAGTTCAACACCACCGCACCACGGTTTTCTGCCTTGCGACGACGCGCCACGAGCATGCCGGTCGCGACAACCACCAGACTCAGCAGGCCGGTCGCGAGGATTTCCACGCGGTGGGCTTCCTGGAACAGCATGATGGTCAGGGCGGCCACGATGAACACGATCACCGCGTAGGTCAGGCCCGGGAACAGCCACATGCTGAAGACGATTTTCTCGCCGCGAGCCATACGCTGTTTGCGCATGCGCAGTTGCGAAATCGCGATCACCAGGTACACCAGCAGCGCGATGGCGCCGGAGCTGGCCAGCAGGAACTCGAACACCGCAGCCGGGGCCACATAGTTGGCGAAGGTGCACAGGAACGCCGCGCCAGTGGACAGCATCACCGCCCAGTAAGGGGTGCCGCTCTTGTTGGTGCGGGTCGCCATGGCCGGTGCATCGCCACGCTTGCCGAGGGAGAACAGCATGCGCGAAGAGGTGTACAGCGCCGAGTTCAGGCAACTGGTCACAGCTACAAGAACCACGATGTCGACGATCATCTTGGCGTTAGGGATACCCATGCGCTCCAACACAGTCTGGTACGAACCAAGGCTGGCCAGCGCTGGATCGTTCCATGGCACCAGGGCCACGACGATGAAGATCGATACGAGGTAGAACAGACCGATCCGCCAGATCACCGAGTTGGTGGCCTTGGAGATCTGCTTGCCCGGGTTCTTCGATTCCGCGGCCGCGATGGTCACGATTTCGGTACCCATGAAGGAGAACATGGTGGTCAGGATCGCGCCCAAGACAGCGCCCAGGCCGTTTGGCAGGAAGCCCTGGGTGTCGAAAATGTGCGAAACACCGCTGACCTGGCTGTTCGGCAGGAAACCGAAAATCGCCGCCACACCCAGAATGATGAAACCGATGATCGCCACAACTTTGAGCAGGGCGAACCAGAATTCGAACTCACCGTAGTTTTTCACGCTGAACAGGTTGGTCACGGTCAGCAGCATGGTGATGATCAGCGCGAAGGCCCAGATCTCCACGCTCGGGAACCAGGCGTGCAGGATGGTCGCGGCGGCGTTGGCCTCCAGCGGAATCACCAGTACCCAGAACCACCAGTACAGCCAGCCGATGGTGAAACCGGCCCAATGGCCGATGGCGCGATCGGCATAAGTCGAGAAGGAGCCGGTATCCGGCGAGGCAACGGCCATTTCGCCGAGCATGCGCATGACCAGCACAACCAGCATGCCGGCAGCGGCGTAGGCCAGCAGCACGGCCGGGCCGGCGGCAGCGATGGCGTGGCCGGAGCCGACGAACAGACCTGCACCGATCACACCGGCGATCGACAGCATGGTCACATGACGCGGTTTGAGCCCCTGTTCGAGGCCATTGGAGCTTGGGGTACTGCTCATTGAAACTACCTTTGCGAGGAAAGCGATTGCGTCCGGCCCGTCTGGCGTTCCTTCTCGTAAAAAGAATCCAACGGGGCGTTCCAGATTCTGCACGCAATAATTGCGCCAAAATGTTTCAAACTCTTCTGGCCCGCGGTTTTTAGCGCGACCGGACAGTCATCGCAAGTCCTTGAGAATACTGGCCTTTCGCCAAAGCGTTACCCTGCGACTCACTTTTCAAACGAACGAGCGCACCAGAAACACACTGAAAAAGTGCGGGATGCACAATAAAAGGGCGAATGAGGAACGTTCGGCCGGATAGCGCTTCCAACACCCCGCCAAAGGTGGCAACATCGCGCCTTTTTTTACGCGACACCCACGGGAATCAACGTTCAAACGCCCGTTCGGTTGTTGACGGGGCGACAGTCTGCTGCGCTGATGCGACAACCTGCCACACGCCATCCGTTTACCGCTCGTAGCGCTGTTGGCTGCCATTGAAACGCTATGCTAGCTTGGCCGCCTCGCCAGGAAGGCCACCAACAGCTGGAGCGCAACATATATGAGGAACGCACATGGCTGAGGCCACGCCCGCGCTTGAAATCCGCAACCTGCACAAACGCTACGGACAGCTTGAGGTGCTCAAAGGCATCTCGCTGACCGCCCGCGACGGCGATGTGATCTCGATCCTCGGTTCCTCCGGTTCCGGCAAGTCCACGTTCCTGCGTTGCATCAACCTGTTGGAAAACCCGCACCAGGGCCAGATCCTGGTTGCCGGCGAAGAACTCAAGCTCAAGGCCGCCAAGAATGGCGAACTGGTTGCCGCCGATGGCAAGCAGATCAATCGCCTGCGCTCCGAGATTGGTTTTGTGTTTCAAAACTTTAATCTGTGGCCGCACATGAGCGTGCTCGACAACATCATCGAAGCCCCGCGCCGCGTGCTCGGCCAGAGCAAGGCCGAAGCCATCGAAGTCGCCGAAGCCCTGCTGGCCAAGGTCGGCATCGCCGACAAGCGCCACGCCTACCCGGCGCAACTGTCCGGCGGCCAGCAACAGCGCGCGGCGATTGCCCGCACGCTGGCAATGCAGCCCAAGGTGATCCTGTTTGACGAGCCCACCTCCGCCCTTGACCCGGAAATGGTCCAGGAAGTACTTAATGTCATCCGCGCATTGGCCGAAGAAGGCCGCACCATGCTGCTCGTGACCCACGAAATGGGGTTCGCCCGTCAGGTGTCCAGTGAAGTGGTGTTCCTCCACCAGGGCCTGGTCGAAGAGCAAGGATCGCCACAGCAGGTGTTCGAAAACCCGCTTTCGGCGCGCTGCAAACAATTCATGTCCAGCAACCGCTAACGGAGCTACCCGCATGCAGAACTACAAAAAGGTCTTCCTGGCCGCCGCCGTCTCCCTGGCGTTCAGCGCCGGCGCCATGGCCGAGACCCTGAAGATGGGCATCGAAGCCGCTTACCCGCCGTTCAACAATAAAGACGCCAGTGGCCAGGTTGTTGGCTTCGACAAAGACATCGGCGACGCCCTGTGCGCCAAGATGAAAGTCGAGTGCAGCGTCGTGACTTCCGACTGGGACGGCATCATCCCGGCCCTGAACGCCAAGAAGTTCGACTTCCTGATTTCCTCGCTGTCGATCACCGACGAGCGCAAGGGGGCGGTGGACTTCACCGACCCGTACTACTCGAACAAGCTGCAGTTCATCGCGCCGAAAAACGTCGACTTCAAAACCGACAAGGACGCGCTCAAAGGCAAGATCATCGGCACGCAGCGCGCGACCCTGGCCGGCACCTGGCTTGAAGACACTTACGGTAGCGATATCCAGGTCAAACTCTATGACACCCAGGAAAACGCCTACCTCGACCTGACTTCCGGTCGTGTCGATGCGATCCTCGCCGACAAGTACGCCAACTATGACTGGCTGAAAACCGACGCCGGCAAGAACTACGAGTTCAAGGGCGACCCGGTCGTGGAAAGCGACAAGATCGGCATCGCTGTGCGCAAAGGTGACCCGCTGCGTGAGAAGCTGAACGCCGCATTGAAGGAAATCGTCGCCGACGGTACCTACAAGAAGATCAACGACAAGTACTTCCCGTTCAGCATCTACTGATCCTGACGTGCGGGACCTGCGCCGTGATCCGACGGTGCAGGCTCCCGGCCTTGCCTGCCGCGATTTGAAAAGAAATCCATGATTATCGACCTCTACGGATTCGGCCCGGCGCTCGCCGCCGGCGCGCTGATGACCGTCAAACTGGCACTTACGGCCCTGTGCCTCGGGCTGGTGCTCGGTCTGCTCGGCGCCCTGGCCAAGACTTCCCCGTACAAGCCGCTGCAATGGCTTGGCGGCACTTATTCGACCCTGGTGCGCGGCGTCCCGGAATTGCTCTGGGTGCTGCTGATCTACTTCGGTACGGTCAACGCCATGCGCGCGCTCGGAGAGTTCTTCGGCAATCCCGAACTGGAACTCAGCGCCTTCGCCGCCGGCGTCATCGCGCTGGGCCTGTGCTTCGGCGCCTACGCCACGGAAGTGTTCCGCGGCGCGATCCTCGCCATTCCCAAGGGCCACCGTGAGGCCGGCGTGGCCCTGGGCCTGTCGAAATGGCGCATCTTCACCAAGCTGATCATGCCGCAGATGTGGCGCATCGCCCTGCCCGGTCTGGGTAACCTGTTCATGATCCTGATGAAGGACACCGCGCTGGTGTCGGTCATCGGCCTGGAAGAAATCATGCGTCACGCACAGATCGGCGTGACCGTGTCCAAACAGCCGTTCACCTTTTATATGGTCGCTGCCCTCATGTACCTGTGCCTGACGGTGCTGGCGATGACCGGCATGCACTTCCTGGAAAAACGCGCCGCCCGCGGCTTCGCGAGGAGCGCTCAATGAACTGGGAAGTCATCATCAAGTGGCTGCCGAAACTGGCGCAGGGCGCGACCCTGACTCTGGAACTTGTGGCCATCGCCGTCATCGCCGGTCTGCTGCTGGCAATCCCGCTGGGCATCGCCCGCTCTTCGAAGCTGTGGTACGTGCGCTCGCTGCCCTACGCCTACATCTTCTTTTTCCGTGGCACACCGTTGCTGGTTCAACTGTTCCTGGTCTATTACGGCCTGGCGCAGTTCGACGCGGTACGCAGCAGCGCGCTGTGGCCGTACCTGCGCGATCCGTTCTGGTGCGCGACCGCGACCATGACCCTGCACACCGCCGCCTACATCGCCGAGATCCTGCGCGGTGCGATCCAGGCGATTCCGCCGGGTGAAATCGAAGCGGCGCGGGCGCTGGGCATGTCCCGGCCGAAAGCGCTGTTCTACATCATCTTGCCGCGCGCCGCGCGCATCGGCCTGCCGGCCTACAGCAACGAAGTGATCCTGATGCTCAAGGCCAGCGCCCTGGCCAGCACTGTGACGCTGCTGGAACTGACCGGCATGGCCCGCACGATCATTGCCCGCACTTACCTGCCGGTGGAAATCTTCTTCGCTGCCGGTTTGTTCTACCTGGTGATGGCCTACGTGCTGGTTCGTGGTTTCAAACTGCTGGAACGCTGGCTGCGCGTCGATGCGTGCCAGGGACGCTGATTCTTCTGACGTGCTGACGGGCGAGGCCTTACTCGCCCGTTTCACCGCACTGGATACATTTCTCACAGCACATCAGGCGCTGTGGAAGCCTCGCCCGTTTACTCATCTGCAACTCCCCTGGGAAGCGTCCTTCCCGGAGCTGGCCTCGTGGCTACGTGGACGCTCACTGGAATATGCGGAAAGCGCCCACAACAACCCTGCCGAACTCTTGAGTGCGCCGGAGCCGTTTGCTTCATTGGCGGCGTCGTCGCTTGAGCTGAGTAGGTTGGGTGATCTGCCCGCACAGTCACTGGAGGCTGCCGGCCATCGCCTGAATGTCGATGTACCGGGGCGCAAATGGCAGCAGATCGAGGCCTTCGCCAGCCGCTTGTCGTTTGCCTCTCAACCGAAGCACTGGCTGGATTGGTGCTCGGGCAAAGGCCATTTGGGTCGGCGCCTGCTCGGTGCTGGCCAGCAACTCACCTGTCTGGAATATGACCCGGCGCTGGTTGCGAGCGGTCAGGCGTTGAGCGAGCGTCATCACCTGCATGCGCTGCATGTCGAACAGGATGTGCTCGCGGCGGACGCGGCTTTATTGCTGAACACGGAACACACACCTGTCGCCCTGCACGCTTGCGGTGACCTGCATGTGCGGCTGATGCAACTGGCTTCGGCGGCCGGTTGCCGACAATTGGCCATCGCACCGTGTTGCTATAACCGGATCAGTCGCACGGAATATCAGGCGTTATCCTGCGCCGGCTCACGCTCTGCCCTACAGCTCTCACTGGAAGATCTGTCGCTGCCGATGAGCGAAACCGTCACCGCCGGCGCCCGCGTCCGGCGTCAACGCGACACTTCCATGGCCCGCCGACTGGCTTTCGATCTGTTGCAACGGCAAGTACGCAGCGTCGACGAATACCTGCCGACACCTTCCCTGCCGAGCGCATGGCTGGAAAAATCGTTCGCCGATTACTGCCGCGACCTGGCGACGCTGAAAGAGTTATCCACAATCGGCGAGCAGGATTGGCCTGCACTGGAAGCCGCCGGCTGGCAGCGATTGGCCGAAGTTCGCAACCTGGAATTGCTGCGCGGACTGTTCCGACGCCCGCTGGAGCTTTGGCTGAACCTTGATCGGGCACTTTTCCTCACCGAGCAGGGATACGTCGTACGCCTCGGCACCTTCTGCGAAGCGCCGCTCACACCGCGCAATTTCCTGCTACTGGCGGAACGCGCTTAAATCCTCACAGCCTGTGGATAACTCTGTTGATGGAATTCTCGTGGATCCAATATCCACGCCTGTTTCAAGCCATTAACAGCCTTGGTCATTTTTTGTTCACACAAATAAAAAACCGGTAAAACAGGGATTTGCGCTTCAAATGAGAACCCGTCCACAAAATCCACTCTAAGCCCGCCCTCTTCAAAGCCCGTTGTGCATAAGCCCCCAAGCAAAAGGACATAACCGCCGAATTGCGGACGGGGGGAGCGGACAATTGCACCGGCCAACCACCCTTGCTATACAGACCTACGCCGTGCAGGTAGCGCAGGCCCGAACAAGAAAAAACTGCCCGACAGGAAGCCACCGTGACGTTCATTTCTTACGCACAGAATTTCGAGGACGTTCGCCTTTGGCGCGCCTTGCAGCATTTCGGAAACGGTTTTTATATCGACGTCGGCGCCAATGACCCGATCCATGACTCGGTCACCAAAGCCTTTTACGATCACGGCTGGCAGGGCATCAATGTCGAACCGATGCAGAACTATTACGACGCGCTCCGCCACCACCGCCCCCGCGACACCACGCTGCAATGCGTGGCCAGCGACCAACCGGGCGAAATGACCTTCTACGGCATTCCCGGCACCGGCCTGTCCACCGCCGACCCGGTGGTTGCGCAAGAACGTAAAAACCTTGGCATGGACGTGCAAAACCTCACCGTCAACGCACGCACATTGACCTCGATCTGCGAAGAATACGCCGGTGAACAGCCGATCCACTTTCTGAAAATCGACGTCGAAGGTCACGAAGAAACCGTACTGCGCGGTATGGACTTCAGCCGCTTCCGCCCATGGATCATCCTCATCGAAACCCCATGGGAGCGCGACCACACCTGGGAACACCTGGTGATCGACGCCGGCTACACCAACGTCCTGTTCGACGGCCTCAACAGTTTCTTCCTCGCCAACGAACACATCAGCCTCAAACCCGCGTTCGACCCGCCACCGTGCAACCTCGACAACTTCCAGTTGTGCAAAGGCCACAACCTCGCCCACCCGGTAAACCCGGCACTGGAAACCGCCCTGCAACGCGCCGAACAAGCCGAAGCCGAACTGCGCGCCATACAAAACAGCCGCGCCTGGCGCGCTGTGCAAAAACTGCGCAACGTCCTGCGCCGGGCGTGATTCACAGAGGGCGCAAAAATAGTCTGAATTCAGGGGTTTACAGAAGCACCCGAGTCGCTATAATCGTCGCCCACACGCCGGTATAGCTCAGATGGTAGAGCAACTGACTTGTAATCAGTAGGTCCCGGGTTCGATTCCTGGTGCCGGCACCATACAAGACGAAGCCCCTGCAGAAATGCAGGGGCTTTGTTGTTTCTGGAAACGGTATTTAATGCTTGCTCGCGTAGCTACCTCTCACAACTCGGCCGATGTAACTATTTAGCCCTTGCCCCGCTACAGCCAATCGCTGCATCTCCGCCACGACCAAAGCACCTGGCCGATTCGAATCATATACATACGTCCTGTGAGTACCGGTTGCGAACTGAACAGTAATTGAACCCTGTCCCAGCTCATAGGCGACCACATTCGAATCGCCACCTAAATTCCTGTATCGCTCCATTTAAATCCCCAAAAAAATAAGTAGCCAATTGCTACCACCCTTAACGATAGTTCGCCTCCTCAGAACTCCCGAAAGATTCTCTTTCAAAATGTAAAATGTCTATTTGAAGTGGTTTGCATCTCGAATACGCAAGCACTTCCAAAAGCTTACTCGCATATACAAAGCCCTCGCATCTCCGCGAGGGCTTCGTTTACCGCTTCAATCAGTGCCCAGCGCTCTGCCCACCATCCACATGCAGAATCTCGCCAGTCACAAACTTCGCGTTATCGAGATACACCACCGCCTGCGCAATATCGTCAACTTCGCCCATGTGCCCAACCGGGTGCAGCGCCCCCAGTGCCGCGTGGGTTTCTTCGCCATGCATCGGCGTCTTGATGATGCCCGGCGACACCGCGTTCACCCGGATTCCGCGCTTGGCGTATTCGATGGCCAGGGATTTGGTGGCGGCGTTGAGGCCACCCTTGGTCAGGGAAGCTAGGACCGAGGGCACGCCGTCTACCGCGTGGTCGGTCAGGCTGGTGGTGATGTTGACCACGTGGCCCTTGCCCTGTTTTTCCATCTCGGCGATGGCCAGTTGGGTGATGTAGAAGAAGCCGTTGAGGTTGACCGACAGCACCGCCGCGTAGTCTTCCGGGGTGTAGGCGGTGAACGGTTTGGCGACGAAGATGCCGGCGTTGTTGACCAGGGTGTCGATGCGGCCGAAGCGTGCCACGCCTTCGCTGATGACGCGCTGTGCGGTGGCCGAGTCGCCGATGTCGCCGGCGATGGTCAGGATCTGCGGATCGTTCGACGGTTTGATCGAGCGCGAGGTGGCGACGATGTTGTAACCCAGTTCACGGAAGGCTTTGACCATACCTTCGCCCAGACCTTGGGAGGCGCCAGTGATAACGACGGTTTTTTTCGAGTAGCTCATGATGAATTCCTCAACAGATGATGGTGATCGACAAGACAACGGGCGCGGTCAGGACTGATTCCGATCCGCCAGTTGCCGGCGGTATTCGGTGGTGGTGATGCCGGCGTAGCCCCAGTTATCGGTGTCGACTTCTTCGATCACGATGTGGGTCAGATCCGGGCGTTTATTGAGGACGCGTTCCAGGGTTTCGGTGATTTCGGCGATCACCTGAGCTTTCTGCTCTCGGGTAACACCGTCGCGGGTGATGCGTACGCTGACAAATGGCATGACGACGACTCCAGTGACCTGCCCTCGGGATGATGGTCAGGTGTTGGAGCTCAATTTAGGCGTGAGCCGGGAGGGGAAAAAGTAGGGGTGGGGTACTTCATTTGTGAGGTGGTGTAATGAATTGACAAGCCGAAGTTCAGTGACAGAGAATCCCCCCAAGAGCGCGAAACCGGCTGCCATCAGGTGGCGATAGCCGGCGTTAGGAACCCCGTTGATGACCTGAAAATCAGCGTTCGGGTGAGACCTCTTCTCCCCTGCTTGAGGGCGCACAATATCGAGCGACTTCAACAAAAAAGCCGACAGTGATGTCGGCTTTTTTGTGCGCACTATTTAAACAGTTCAGAGTGAGTACCCAAGTCGACGAAGGTGATCAAATCTGGGCGTGTGTTTTCGTAAATCATCAAAAAGTCACCGCCGATGTGACACTCGCGAAATCCAGACCAATCACCGTTCAGAGCATGATCCACATACTCCGCAGGCAACTGTTCGCCCAAAAACAACATGACCATCACCTTACGAACTTCATTCATATCTCGACGCCCGGCACGCTCGTAACGAGCCCAGGACTTCTTGAACTCGGACGTTTGTGAAGCCTGCTTAGGCCGTTCAGCGCGTTTTTGTCTTTTCTCCGGTTTCGCCATCGGCAGCCCTCAGCATCTCGTCTATCGAGTCGAAACGCTGGCGAATATCTCGTGCTTCCATCATCGCGCGGGCGGTCTTCTCTGAAGGGACGCGCACCTCAAAGGGCAAGCCTTGGGTCGCAACGACCTGACGGAGAAACAGACGCATGGCATCACTAATACTGAGCCCGCAAGCGTTCAAAACCTCAGTGGCACGCGCCTTCAAATCCTCATCAATGCGGCAACGCACATCGGTGGTTTTCAGTAGTGCACCCATTTCAATTACCTCATTGTGATTTTGTAGCTACATCGGCGCTACCTCTGCATTGTGGTCAGGGGATTCGTTTTGGGTCAATGTGAAGTTGATATACGGGGCCTCACCGTCGTAACTCACTGCCATTTCATCCGCTTTGACAAAGGTCCGCTATCAGCCCAATCGCCGATTTCCCTGAGATGTATCTGCTCACCGTGCAGGCATAACGTGTGAACCCTGTCAGTCGTTTCTCTTGATGAATCCCCCCAAACGCACCCAAACCGCGCACTTTTTTTGACCCCAATCACCCCCGCGTCACCAAAAACCCCGATCCTGTGTCAGCCTCCAGCCATCGGCAGGGACATCAATTCGCTACTAATTGCGCGACAACTATGCTCAGGTACAGGAATATAGCCGGCAAATGGAGCCGTTCAGGCCGTCACGTACACAACAATACCCAGCCCACTTCAGAGGGCATTACCCATGGATAGCAGAACCTTACGCAACCTCATGCGCATCGTGCAGACCGGCTCGTTGTCGGCCGCAGCCGAGCATTCGTGCCTGACTGTGCAGGCCCTGGCCGCGCAGTTGAACAAGGTCGAAGAACAGTTCGGTTTCCGCTTGTTTAGACGATCCAACAAAGGGCTGACGCTGACGCCGCAAGGCACTGAGCTGACGCCTTATATGGACCGAGTGCTGATTGCCACGCGGCAGATGGAAGAGAAAGTCGAAGCATTGAAGGTACCGGGACAGCGCACGTTGAAGGTGGCGTTGAACACCACGCTGGACCCGGATTTCAACCGGCGATTGATCGGACGCCTGATCGATGTGTTCCCCGACTATCAGATGGAATTCAGCTACGCCGAGTCGATGGAAAATCTCAGCAAGCTGAAGAATGAAGACTTCGACCTCGCGGTACTGATCGGCCCGCAGCGTCCGGGTCTGCCGAGCATTGTCCTGCCGGAAGTACAGGTGCAGGTGGTCGGCGCGCACTGCGGTCAGGAGAACGATCCGCTGACATTGCTCGGCAACAAGTTTCAGGTACGTCCTGCAGAAGATTGCCCGTATTCCCACAGTTTTTTGCGTTTTCTCGACGCCGGGCTGGGCAATCACGAGAACAGTCAGCGGACGATTTATTCCTGCAGCGAAACGCTGACACTGTCGCTCATCACGCAGATGGACGCCGTCGGCATGGTCTCTCGCGAGGCCGCGCAGAAGAACGGCCTGACGATTTTCCCCGGGTTCGAGGATTTCCTCGAAGTGCGCCTGGCGGTGAACAACCCGGATCTGTCCGGCCAGGCGTTGAACGACGTGGTCGATCTACCGCTACATGAACGAGCCGAGCGCAATGTACGCAGCCGTCCCAACCGCCACACTGAGAAAGAGGTTTTTGCTGAAATACGCACATAACAGCGTCGGAATCGCTGCATAGAATTCCGGGCGATCGAGCTGTATGTGCTGATCCTTGATCAACAAGGGTGTCAGGCTGATCGCAGCGACGATCGCCACCGGCAGGTATTCCAGCGCCCGGGCGACGAAGGGCGGCCAGTGCTCGGTGTTGACCTGCAACGGTAGCGCCCGAGGCAGAAAGGTCACGGCCATCATCAGCGCGACCACCAGAATCAGGAACGTTTGGTCAGGCATACACCCACTCCGCAGCCCACAAACGTGGCGATGAAAACGTTGAACGGCGAGCTGCCGACCAGGCTCAGAGCACCCATGCAGACCACAGCGGCCAGGGCGGCGATGAGTTTGTTGCGCGTGTTGCACAGCGAGACCAGCACGTAGAGCATCATCGCGGTCAGCGCATAGTCGAGCTGATATTTGATCAGGTGCGAGGCGTACTGCGCGCACAGGGCCCCGAGCAATCCGCCGATCACCCAGGAGGTGTGGCAGAACAGGTTGAAGCCGATCAGATAACGGATGTTCACCGGGGCACCGGTGCCGAGCTTGACGCTGTGGAAGGCGAACGATTCATCGGTCAGGCCGCCGGCATAGCACCAGCGCTCCATGCGGCTCAGGCCCAGCGCCCGCAGGGCCTTCGCCATGTAGACCGACATCAGCATGTGCCGCGCGTTGATCAGAAACGTGGTCAGCACGATGGTGGTCAGCGACGCACCGCTGCTGATCAGCGCCAGCGCCGCGAACTGCGAGGCCCCGGCATACACGAACAGACACATTGCCACCGGCAGCCACAGCGGCAGTCCGGCGTTGACCGCCATCAGCCCGAACACGAATGACACGGTGAAATAACCGGCCACCACCGGGCTGGCTTCGGCAAACGTGCGCGACGGCTGACGGTCGACCATCAGCGGCGCACTGCCGGATGTTTCATTCATAGATCCCTCTCAAATGTCCGTTCGCCGTGAGGTTCGCAGAAACCCTGGGCAGTCCAGAAACGCTTGCCCGCGAGGTTAGCATCATCGACGAACAGGAACATCCGCAGCACACCGACCCGTTTCATGTCGGCCGACGCCGCTTCCACCAGTCGCTGGCCGACGCCCTGGCTGCGATAGCGCAGGCTGACCGCCAGATGGTTGATGGTGCCGCGGCTGCCGAGCATGCCACCCAGCACCGCCCCGACAATCTCGCCTTCGACGTCGAAGGCCAGATACGCCGTGGTGGTTTTCTGGATCAGCACGCCGCGCAGGCATTTGGCGTCCTGCCATTCACAGAACGACACTTCGTCGAACTGGCGGAAGAAGCGCTCCATGCGCTGCGCGTCCTTGGCCGTCGCGCGCCGCAGCACCACCGGCGTCGAGCATTCGACGCCGTCAATTTGGGTGATCTGATTAGCGAACAATGTCGAAAGCGGTCCCGGGCCGCGAGAAGGAAATCGCCAGGATCTGCCGATACGCCATGGCATGGGAGTGGGTGTTGCGCGCCGGTGTCACGTAGTGGCGCATGTCGCGGTCGAGGAAGTAAGTGGTGTCGAGAATTTCCTGGTAGGTGGTCGACGCCAGTTGCTGCTCGTGAATGTCGTACAGGCGGCTTTCGGCACCCTCGACATTGTTGCGACCCCAGAAGTGCACACCGCTGAACGGATAACCGTCGCAGTGAATGCCTTCCGGCGTGATTTCAAGTTGTTTGCCGGGTTTGATCTCGATGCGGATCTGATGGATCTGGCATTGCCAGATTTCATCATGCAGCTCTTCCGGCAACACGCTTTTGTACACTTCGAAATCGGTGTCGATCAGGCTGCGCATCACAGGCGAGTCGATGACTTCGTCCGAGAAGTCCTGGAAGTGCCGCACCACACCGCCCACGTAGGCGTTGTTCTCCTTGGACTGCACGTACGCGCGATGCTCAAGCTGCTTGAGCTCGCGAGTCTTGGGGTTGTATTCAAAGTCGCTGTAACGACGGTAACGCATGCCGGCTTCGGCCTGACCGTAGTAACTGTCAGGCTCCATGTTTTCCCAACTTTTGGTCAGTCTGACGAAGTCGGCGAAATGACCGTAGAGATTGAAGTCAGCACCCTGCACATTGGCGTACTTGTCGCGCCGTAGCGATTCGCCCACTTCTCTGGTTAAAACGATCATTACCAAATTCTCCGCTGCATTGAGCGGCCTAATCTATTAGGTGGAGAATTTGCGTCCATGAGAAAGAATTTCAGGCATTTAAAGCCCTGTTTGAAACGCGATTTGAAACGGCTTGAAAGTGCATTTCAAATGACAAAAACACGGGTTTTCATGTTTTTTTCAGAAAAACCGTCAAAAAAAAACCCCGAACCAGTCGGGGTTTTTTATCGCGTTTCGCGGGTTCAGCCGATCATCAGAAGACGTTGATCGGGTAATCCACGAACACACGCACTTCGTTGCCACCGACGTTGTAATCGCTGGACTTCTGCGACACGCGCAGGATCGAGCTGCGCACCTTCACGCTCAGGTCTTTGGCCGGGCCGCTTTGCACGACGTACTTGAACTGGTTGAAGATTTCACGCTCGGTGCCACCGGTGCTGGTGTCTGTGGTGATGTTGTCGCCACGCACGTAAGCGAAGTTGTAGCTCAGACCCGGCACACCGAATGCGCCGAAGTCCAGGCCGTAGCCCAACTGCCAGCTGCGCTCGTCTTCAGCGTTGAAGTCCGACCAGTAGGAGTTGGCCAGGTAGATGGTGTTGCCGCCGTCACCCTGACGTGCACCGGCGTTCTGATAGCCGCCGTACGGATAACCCAGGTTGCTGTCGCCGGTGCTGCGCTGGTGAGCCACGGTGAACGAGTGCGGGCCGGTGGCGAAGGTCGCTGCCAGGCTCCAGATCTTGTTGTCCTGGCCGCCGGAGTTCTTGAGCTCGGCGTAAGACTTGTCCAGCTTGGTGCGATAGCCGTTGAAGTCCAGGGTCAGGGACTGATCCTTGTCGATCGGGAACACGTAGTTGGCGTTCACGTACTGCTTCTTCATCACGTCTTCGACGTCGGACGCGTACAGCGCAGCCTTGAACTGTTCGGTGAACTGGTAGCTACCGCCCAATACGTTGATCGACTTCAGACCACCGCTGTCACGACCTTCAGCACTTTTGCGCGATTCGGCGGTGAAACGACCGGCATCCAGTTGCAGGCCCTTGATCTCTTTGGAGGTGATCAAAGTACCGGTGTAGCTTTCCGGCAGCAGACGCGAGTTGTCGTAGTTCAGCACCGGCAGGGCCGGCATCTGGTCGCCGTAGGTCAGGGTGGTGCTGGACAGACGGAATTTCACCGCTGCGCCGCCCTTGGACAGGTCGTCAGCCGCGTTGCCGCTGTCACCCTGCTTGAAGAAGTCAATACCGCCAGCGCCGCTGCGGCCCTTGCCGCCGTCCAGACGCAGTGCGTACAGACCGAATGCATCCACACCCACACCGACAGTGCCCTGGGTGAAACCGGACGAGAACGTACCGATGGCCGCCTGGCCCCACTCGGCTTTGTCCTGGGTGCGGTCTTTGTAGTCACGATTGATGTAGGCATTGCGCAGCAGCACTTTCAGGCTGCTGTCTTCCACAAAACCCTTGGACTCGGCCTGGTCGTTAGCCATGGCCTGAGTGGCGCTCAACATCCCCAATGCGATCAGACTGATCCGCTTGTTCAACATTTTGTTTTCCTTATTACGGGTTGAAACGCGCTGTGTCGAACGGCTGAAACGGCGCTTGATGCACTCTTTTATTCACCCCGAAACAAAAAGGCCCGCTCAAGACATGTCATGGCGGGCCTGCTCCTGATTTTGAGTCATGGCGGTTAGCCACAGGCGTTGGGCCGAATCGTAGCCGCGCCCTGAACAATGTGTCAATTTCAAGAATCGTCTTTAAATAGGCAAAAATCGTCTAATAAAAGTAAATTTTTCGAAAGCTGCGTGCGGGGAAATGCCTGTAATCAGGGATTTGATGCCCGGTCACGCACAACCGTCGAGGCCACAGACCGGCAAGGCTTGCGCGTCGGGTGCCGACGGAATCGACTCGCTCAACCATTGTGCAAACGCCTGCGGTTTGCCGAGCCACGGGCCGATATCGATCAGGGTGAACTGGCCGTCCTGTTCCAGCGCGAAGGTCGGGAAGCCTTGGCCACCAAGTTTCGCCAACAATGCGCGGCTGTTCTTTATGTGTTGATCGGTGTCAGTCGCTTTCAGGGTTTTGAGGAACATGTCCGCCTCGTAGCCCATCTCTACCGCGCACTCCACGAGGACGGACTCATCGGCAATTCGCCGGCCTTCTACATAGTGTGCGGTTTGCAAACGCCCAAGCAGTTCCACGCCACGCCCATCGATGCTTTGAGCTGCCATGACTGCGGCAATCGGCGGAGCGGAATCAAATACCGCCGTGTGATCACGCAACAGGCCTTCGAAATAGGCTTCGCCGAACGGCTGCCCGGTGTACTCGGCAATGCGCCGGTCGTGGGGCATCACGTAATTGCGCAGTTGCGGTGAAA
The DNA here is from genome assembly GCF_002112345.1 of Pseudomonas sp. R43(2017). Classification (NCBI taxonomy): domain Bacteria; kingdom Pseudomonadati; phylum Pseudomonadota; class Gammaproteobacteria; order Pseudomonadales; family Pseudomonadaceae; genus Pseudomonas; species Pseudomonas sp. R43(2017). The sequence continues at coordinate 207,233 of NZ_NEHJ01000005.1, read as the reverse complement.
CGCTCTGACGGTTGGCACCCGTCATCATGCCGCCTGCGTGAGCGATTACCGGCAGCACTTGTTGTGCGGCTTGTACCAGCGGTTTGGCGCCGTAGCACCAGCCGCACAGAGGGTCGTAAATGTAGTGAAGGGTCATGTGAAAACTCCGGGAAATCGATGGCAGCCACGTTAGTCCCTCGGCGGTTGCAGAAAAACGCCGGAATGGCTTTCAGTCTGTTTCGGCAATCGGTCGAATGCAGTCGTTATCCGCGCAGATACAAACCAGAAACAAATTGACACAATCAAACCACGGAACTTTTCCAGAATAATTAACGGAAGCAAATGCAAAGCATTACCATTCGCGCGCTCGAATTCTTCCACCCTTTCGGATGCGCTTTTCAATGCCTGCCCCGTTCCGTCTCACGCCCGTCACGCTTGGGCTTTCTGCCTTTTTGTGCTCTGGTTTCGCTTACTCTGCGACCGAGCTTCCCGCCACGTCGATCAGTGCCGAAACGCAGATCGACGACCCGCGCGTAAAAGTCAGCAACACCGCGACCCGCACCTCCACCCCGGTGCGCTACGTGCCGCAGGCGATCGACTCGATCAAGACCGCCAACGTCGCGGACTACGGCATCAATGACATCGAAGACGCCCTGAGCGGGATTCCCAACGTCAGCGGTGGCGGCGATACGCGCTTCGACAGCCTGCGCATCCGTGGTTTCGACGCCAGCAACGACTTCTATCTGGACGGCATTCGCGACGACAGCCAGTACAAGCGCGATCTGCACAACATCGAACGCGTCGAAGTGCTCAAGGGCCCCGCCGCCGTGCTGTACGGCCGTGGCAGCCAGGGCGGGATCGTCAATCGCGTCAGCAAGGCCCCCGAGGCCGGCCGCCGCTCGACCATCGAGGCCCAGGGTGGCAGCGAAGATTTGCGCAGCCTGTACGCCGACCTCAGCGCCGACCCGAGCGAGAACATCAGCCTGCGCCTGAACATGGGCAACATGGACGAAAACAGCTTCCGCGACGGCGTCAGCGGCAACCGCAAACTGTTCGCGCCGTCGATGAGCTGGCAGCTCACGCCTGACCTGAACTGGCTGGTGCAATACGAATACAGCCGCTACAACCGCACGCCGGATCGCGGCATTCCCGGGGTTGGTGGACGTCCGGCGGATGTCGGCCGGGACACGACCTACGGCAACGATCACGACTTCATCGACGACAAGACGCAATCCCTGCGCTCGCGACTCAGCTATGAACTCAACGACAACTGGCAACTGCGCCACACCCTCGGTGTGTTCAAGCTCGACAGCGATTTCGACAACACCTACCTCACCGGCTTCGACGCGAAAACCAACAAGGTCAACCGCCAGCACTGGCAACAGGACCTGACCACCCGCAACGTCTACAACAACGTCGAACTGGAAGGCGGATTCGACACCTTCGGCCTCGAGCACCGCCTGCTGACCGGGATCGAAACCGGCAGCCAGCGCCGCGATCCGACGCTGTTCAACGCGGCCACTGGCCGGGGCACTCAGCCGGTGCCGTCGCTGGATCTATACAACCCGGATCGCAGCCAGCGCCACACCGGGCGCATGCAGGTGTCGAGCAGCAGCCACACTGAAGTCGAAAGCCGCGCGATCTACGTTCAGGATCAACTGCGCCTGAACGATCAATGGCAACTGCTGGCCGGCCTGCGCTACGACACCTTCGACATCGAGTCGACCAACAAGCTGCGCAACATTTCCGAAGACCGTGACAGCCACAGCACCAGCCCGCGTTTCGGCGTGGTCTGGACACCGTTGCAGAATCATTCGTTCTACGCGTCGTGGACCAAGACCTTCTCGCCGGTCGGCGGCGGTCTGATCGGGATCACCCCGGGTGCGGCCGGCAACAGCAACGACCTGAGCCCGGAGCTGACCAAGCAGAAGGAAATCGGCGTGAAGAGCGACTGGCTCGACGATCGCCTGAGCACCACCCTGGCGATCTACGAGCTGGAACTCTACAACCGCCGCACCACCGACCCGGTCGATCCGACTCTGACCGTGATGAGCGGTTTGCAGCGTTCACGCGGGATCGAACTGACCGGCACCGGCAAGATCGTCGGCAACTGGTACGTGCGCGGCGGCGTTGGTGTACAGGACGCGACCATCGAGAAGGACAACAACGGCCTGGAAGGCAAACGCGTCAACAACGTGGCCAAGCACAACGGCAGCCTGTTCCTGACCTGGAAACCGGAGATGGGCTGGTACGGCGAAACCGGCCTGACCCTGGTCGGCCAGCGTTACGCCGACAACGCCAACACCACCGTGTTGCCGGGCTACGGGCGCTGGGACGCGCTGGTCGGCTACCGCCACAAGGACTGGGACCTGCGCGCAGCGCTGAACAATATCACCGACCGCGAGTATTACGCTTCGGCCACCAGCGCCTTCCAGATCCAGCCGGGCGCGCCGCGCAGCCTGGTCATGACCGGCACCTACAGTTTCTGATTCGCGCCCATAAAAAAAGCGCTGCCATCCCGGCAGCGCTTTTTACAATCCTTGTTTGTTCTTCTTATCCTTCCATCACATCCCAAAGTGCATCCAGTTCGGCCTCGCTGAACAGGCCAGCGGGGTAACGCTCGATCATCATCCGGCGCGGATCAGGTTCCCTGATCTGACGCGTTCCATTGGACTTCAACCAGTGCGCGACAATCTGGAGCGACTCACTATTTACAGCCATGGGATGCAACGTCCGCTCGCTGATTACGTTCACTTCGGCGTTCATTTCAGCGCTCTCTCCCCGTTCGTGAGCGGCTACGTTATCCAAGGTTTATGACAGAACTGTTGAAGTTCTCCCCCCTCCCTAGTGCGTCATGAGCGATACAAGAGCTATGCCAACGTAATGAAATTGTCGACCGGCGGACATAAAGAAACCCGCAGTCCTGACGGGCTGCGGGTTTCTCTTCAAGCGTGGGCAACAAATGACTGCCCGGTCGATTTTCCAATCAACTCAAGCTGTTACATCCCCACTCACTCTTTGTGCGGCGCGGGTTGCTGTTGGGTAAGGCAGTGAATGTTGCCGCCCCCCAGTAACAGTTCGCGGCCCGGTACCATCACCACTTCGTGCTGCGGGAACAGCTTCTGCAGGATCTCCCGGGCTGGCGCGTCCATCGGATCGTCGAAGCTTGGCGAGATGATGCCGCCGTTGACGATCAGGAAGTTCACGTAGGAACCGGCCAGACGCACGCTCGGATTGCGCTCCTGAGTACCGTCCACCGGATCCACGCCCGCGCATTCCTCTTCGGTCGCAAACAGCGGCCCCGGGATCGGCATCTTGTGCACCGTGAACGGGCGGCCCTTGGCGTCGGTGCTGCTTTCCAGCACCTTCATCGCAGCCTGGCAGCGCGGGTAGTTCGGGTCCTGCGGATCGTCGGTCCACGCCAGCAGCACTTCGCCCGGACGCACGTAGCAGCAGAAGTTATCCACATGACCGTCGGTTTCGTCGTTGAACAGGCCATCCGGCAGCCAGATGATCTTGTCCACCGACAGGTTGTCGCGCAGCACCGCTTCGATTTCTTCGCGGTTCAGGTGCGGGTTGCGATTGCGGTTGAGCAGGCATTCCTCGGTGGTGATCAGCGTGCCTTCACCGTCGACGTGAATCGAACCGCCCTCAAGCACGAAGCCTTCGGTGCGGTAGCGTGGGCTGCGCTCGATTTCGAGGATCTTGCCGCCGACCTGGGAATCGCGGTTCCACGGCGAATACAGACCGCCATCAAAACCGCCCCAGGCGTTGAAGTCCCAGTTCACACCGCGCACTTCGCCGCTGTTGTTGATCACGAAGGTCGGGCCGCTGTCGCGAACCCAGGCGTCATCGCTGGACATCTCGACCACGCGGATATTCGGCACGTCGAGGCGAGCGCGAGCGTTTTCGTACTGGCCGGCGGAGACCGCCACGGTCACCGGTTCGAAACGCGCGATGGCCTTGGCCACGGCAGCGTGGGCAGCCTGCGCCGGCTTGCCGCCCAGACGCCAGTTGTCCGGACGCTCGGGCCAGATCATCCAGGTCTGGGTTTGCGGCGCCCATTCGGCCGGCATGTAGAAGCCATCGGCGCGTGGGGTACTTTTCAAGGTGGTCATGTCGATCAGGACTCCAGGGAACGGTCGAGGATGTTCAACGCGCCGAACAGGTTTGGACGACGGACGATGGCGACTTTATAAACGATAAATATCGACTTTAAAAGCTAAAAACAAATGTCACATTTTGTTTTTAACGATTAATACCGATAGAAATCGGTATTAATCGGACTGCCGCTGGCTCAGAGGCCTTCTTCCAGCACCTTCGACAGCATGTCGACAAAGAAATCCACGCTCTGACGCGAAGTGACCATCGGCGGTTTGATCTTGAGGATGTTCAGGTCATCGCCGGTCGGCTGCATGAAAATCCCCAGCTCCCGCAGGCGATCGCACAGCAGCGTGGTTTCTTCGGTCGCCGGCTCCAGGGTCTGTCGATTACGGATCAGTTCGACCCCCAGATAGAACCCCGAGCCATGCACCGCACCGACCAGCGGATGTTTATCGATCAACGCCTCCAGCCGCTGTTTGAAGTGACCGCCGACGACCCGGGCATTTTCCCAGAGCTTTTCTTCTTCCATGACATCGAGCACCGCCATGCCTATCTGGCAACTCACCGGGCTGCCGCCGGCGGACGAGAAGAAGTAGCCCTCGGCCTCCAGTGCTTCGGCGATTTCCCGACGGGTGATCACCGCGCCCAGCGGCTGGCCGTTGCCCATGCCTTTGGCCATGGTGATGATGTCCGGCACCACACCCTGCTCTTCGAAGCCCCAGAAGAAGTGGCCCATGCGCCCGTAGCCGACCTGCACCTCATCGGCGATGCACACCCCGCCCCGGGCGCGCACCAGTTCATAGACTTTTTTCAGGTAGCCCGGCGGCAGCGAAATCCCGCCCGCATTGCCGTAGACTGGCTCGCAGATGAACCCGGCCAGTTGCCGTTTCTGTTCGTCGATCTTGGCCAGATTGTGTTCAACGCTGCGCACATAGTCCGGTGCCGAATCGAGGCCACGGAATTCGCCGCGATAGATATTCGGCGCAGTCACCGGGTGCACCCAGTCCGGACGGCTGCTCAGGGCTTGCGGGTTATCGGCAATCGACGTCGATACCGCGTCCGCACCGACCGTCCAGCCGTGATAGGCCTCCAGCACACTGAGCATGTCGCGACCGCCGCTGTAGGCCCAGGCCAGACGGATTGCCAGATCATTGGCCTCGCTGCCGCTGTTGACCAGGAACACCCGGTCCATGCCTTCCGGCGCCAGTTTCAGCAACCGCTCGGAAAATTCCGCGACCGCCGCATAGTTGAAGCGCGAATTGGTGTTGAGCAGCGACCACTGTCGGCTCGCGACCGCCGCCATGCGCGGATGGCCGTGCCCGAGCACCGCGACGTTGTTGAGCATGTCGAGGTAGGAGCGGCCCTGCATGTCGATCAGGTGATTGCGCCAACCGCGTTCGATGCGTGGCGGGTCGACGTAATAGTGTTTTTGAGTGCGGGCGAAACTGGCGTCGCGGCGGGCCAGCAGGGTTTTCGCGTCCAGTTCCGGCTCGGCGTCGCAGGCCAGGCCCAGCAGCGCTGCCGGTGATGGAGACAGCGCCTGCCACGCCGACGCGCGGGTCGGCGTGCAGAACAGCGGCGCTTCAAGGTGCACATCGCGAACCAGTTGCACGATCAGCGGACCATCCACCGTCCCCAGCACCTGTCCTTTGACCAGCGCCGCACCGCCATGCAATGACGGCGTCACGCCCCAGAGGCGCAGGCTCAGTTGCGGGCCGTCGAGTCGCAGTGCACCGTCAGCCGACAGGTGCAGAACGCCGGCGAACGGCGCTTCGACCGCTGTCCCTTGAGGCACACGCAGCTCAACGTGCAACGGGAACGTCTCGGGCTCATCGGCGCTGTCAGGCCGGGTGCGGGACAAACGATACTGCCCGTATCGACTGGCAGCCAGGCCATGGATCGCGGCGGCTTCATTCAAAAGGCGTTGATCGATGCCTGGCTGTTCCCAGTTACCGGCCTCGAAATGCGCGCTCAACACACCCAGATCGATCAGCGCGAACTCGCGCCCGACCAGCCCCGGCAACAACGGCACGAAGCCTTCACTGTCGATGGCCGGCAATGCCTGCCCGACCGCCGAGAGAATCGCCCCCCCCATCAACGCCAGCGGTACCGACGTCGCGACCCGGAAGATTTCCCACTCATGGGTGAGGTTGTCTCGGCTGTAGGTATTGCCCGGATCGATGCTGACCTGTTGCTCGCCACTGAGCACCAGCACCGCCGCCCGCGCCACGATCAGCGGCCACAGCGCCTGCAATTCTTCGGGTTGCAGCGGATTGACCGCGTGATAGGCCTGTACCGCCGGCAGGATCACGAACGGATCGCCCCCGGCGTGATGCAGCAACGCTGCACAGGTGACCGACAGATCGGTGATGCGCCAGGTACGCACCAAGTCACCGAAATCGATGACACCCTGCAACTGCCAGTGCCGCCGGGCATCACGCTGCCAGACCACGTTGTCATCGGTGATGTCCATGTGGATCGCCTGTACCGGCAACTTTTCCAGCAACGGTTGCAGACGGCGACGGGCCTGTTCGGCGGCCTCTGCGATCAATGCGCGCTGGTGCTGATCCTTGATCACCGGCAACAGATGCTCGATCAACGCACTGGCGTGGCGTGCGTCCCACTGCAAGGTGCGCTCAAGTCCCGGATGGTCGAACCCGGCCAGGGCCAGGTCCATTTCGCCGCAGAGTCGGCCGAATCCGGCGACGACTTCGTGGCCAAGATGATCGAGTGCTGTCAGTGGCTGACCTTCGATGTAATCGAGCAGCCGCACGTGCACCGCTTCACCGCCGATCTCCAGCGACAACAGGTCCTGGCCGTCATTGGCCGGGATGACCCGGGGAACGTGGACATCGCCATGTTCGGTCAGATACTTCAGGCCGGCGTGCTGGGCCTGCAACTCCACCAGTGAATAGTCGCCCCGGCAGATCTTCAGCACGAACCGCCCACGCTCACTGTCCACGCGAAAGTTGAGGTCCTGCTGACTGCCCAGTGCCTGCAACGTGCCGTCCAGCCCGTAATGCTGCGACAGTACCTGCAAGGCCTGCTCTGCAGTGACCTGTGGGCCTGGAAGACTGGCGCGGTGAATCAACGTGGCGAACGACATGGAACGACCCCTGAAATTTTATTAGGCGCCTATATCGCCACTGCTTCGGGCGATAAGCAACCCCCGACCATCCGTCCCTCGTGCGCTGTGTGGCGGGCATATTTGCAAGTCTGCACTCGCGCCCACCGGCACTTTGCGCAAGAATGTCGGCCATCCACACCCGCCACTGGAAAATTTTCATGAATGTAATCACCACCGACCTGCCCGGTGTTCTGATCATCGAACCCAAGGTATTTGGTGACGAGCGCGGCTTCTTCTACGAAAGCTTTAATGCCAAGGCTTTTCAAGACGCAACCGGCCTGGATACACAATTTGTTCAGGACAACCATTCCCGCTCGCAAAAAGGCGTCCTGCGCGGTTTGCATTACCAACTGGAAAACACCCAGGGCAAACTGGTCCGCGTCACGGCCGGTGAAGTGCTCGACGTGGCCGTCGATATCCGTCGCAGCTCACCGCACTTCGGCAAATGGGTTGCCGTACGTCTGTCCGCCGACAATCACCGTCAGCTATGGGTACCGGAAGGCTTCGCCCATGGTTTCGTGGTGTTGAGCGAGTTCGCCGAATTCCTCTACAAGACCACCAACTATTACACCCCGTCCGCGGAGCGCAGCATTCGCTGGAACGACCCGGATCTGGGTATCGACTGGCAGTTGGACGAAGAGCCGAAACTTTCGGCCAAGGATCAGGCAGCGGCCTTGCTCAAGGACGCCGACGTCTTTTCCTGAATGCCTGTGTGAAACTTCAGCGGGACTGCGCACCCGACAACGGGTGCGCAGACTGCGACTGCAAGCCTAGGCATAATGTGCCTGTATCCACAGGCGCCCGATGCTCATGACTCCGACTCTTCCCCGCCGCCCCCGATGGCGCAGCCTCGCCCTGCTGGCCCTGTGCCTGGCCCCGCTGCTGTGGCCACTGGAGCATCTGGCCGAGCGCTACTACCGCAGCGAACTGATCGGGCAGAACCGCCAGACGCTCGACCTCTACGTTGCCAACCTCCTGGGCACCCTGCATCGCTACGAAGTGCTGCCACAGATTCTCGGGGATCTGCCGGCCCTGCGGGCGATCATCGGAGCGCCGGACGATGGCGTCACCCAGGGCAACGCCAACCGCCTGCTGAAAAACATTGCCGCCCAGACCGGCGCTGAAGTCATGTACCTGATGGACACCTCCGGCCGTACGCTGGCAGCGTCGAACTGGGACAAGCACGACAGTTTCGTCGGGCGCAATTTCTCGTTCCGGCCCTACTTCAGCGAAGCCATGGCCGGGCGCCTTGGCCGCTTCTTCGGCCTTGGCACCACCTCTGCCAAGCGCGGCTACTTCTTCGCCGCGGCCGTGCGCAACGGCGAAAAAATCATCGGCGTGCTGGTGATCAAGGTCGACCTCGATCACACCGAAAGTCTGTGGGGCAAAACCCCGGAGCAACTGTTGGTGACCGATCACAACGGCGTGGTCATCCTTACGTCGCGTCCGGAATGGCGCTTCCGCTCGACCCGCCCCTTGAGTGGCGACGAACGCTCGGCAATTACCGCGATCCAGCCGTATCCGACCCGCGAGCCGCGTCCATTGAACCTCAGCCCGAGCGCCTGGCTGACCCAGACCCGGGACATTGAAGAAACCGGCTGGAGCGTCAGCATTCTTGCGCCGCGCACGCTGATCGACCGTCCGGTGCGCACCGTGGTGGCCGTCGGCGGCGCCACGTTGCTGGTGGTCATGCTGTTGCTCGGGCTGATGATGCAGCGCCGCCGTCATTATCTGGAAAGGATCGCTTTCGAAGCCAAGGCGCGACGGGAACTCGAAGGCCGGGTCGCCGAACGCACCAGCGATCTGGAAGGACTCAACCGGCGTCTGAAACAGGAAGTGCTGGAGCGCGAACAGGCCCAACAGGAACTGGTGCGCGCCCAGGACGATCTGGTGCAGGCCGGCAAGCTGTCGGCGCTGGGCACCATGTCGGCAAGCATCAGCCACGAACTCAATCAACCGCTGGCGGCGATCCGCAGTTACGCGGAAAACGCCGAAGTGCTGCTGGACCATCAGCGCACCGACGACGCTCGCGGCAATCTCAAGTTGATCAGCGAACTGACCGGACGCATGGCGTCGATCATCGCCCACCTGCGCGCTTTCGCCCGCCGCGATCGACACGCCCCGGAGAGCGTCGCCCTGCAACCGGCGCTGGACGACGCATTGGCGTTGCTGGCCAAACGTCGTCGGAGCATGGATGTGGAGCTGATCCGCGACCTGCCCGCTGCAACCTTGTGGGTCGAGGCCGGGGAAACCCGTCTGCGCCAGGTCCTCGGCAACCTGCTGGCCAACGCCCTCGATGCCCTGACCGAGAAAGGCCCGCCGCGCAAATTGTGGCTGAGTGCCGAATCCACCGGCGAGGGCGTCAATCTGTACATTCGCGACAACGGTCCGGGTTTCTGCATGGAAGCGCTGGGCCGAGCCAGCGAGCCGTTTTACACCACCAAGACCCGCACCCAGGGGCTTGGTCTGGGGTTAGCCATTTGCGAAACCCTGATGCGCGCCTTCGGCGGTGAACTGTCGTTCGCCAACCACAAGCAAGGTGGCGCCTTGATCACCCTGCGGCTGCGCGCCGGCGCGCCCGGGGTCAGCCTGCAACCGTCTGAGGATCGAAGTGCATGACCATCGACAACCGCATTCAGGTGGTGCTGATCGACGACGATCCGCACCTGCGTCAGGCCCTCGGCCAGACGCTGGATCTGGCCGGCCTGAAAATCCTTCCCCTGTCCGAAGCCAAGGGGCTGGCCGCCCAACTGGAGCGTGACTGGCCGGGGGTGGTGGTCAGCGACATTCGTATGCCTGGCATGGATGGTCTTGAGTTGCTCCATGAACTTCACGCCCAGGATCCCGAGCTGCCCGTGCTGCTGATCACCGGCCACGGCGACGTGCCGCTGGCCGTGCAGGCCATGCGCGCCGGCGCCTACGACTTCCTGGAAAAACCCTTCGCCAGCGACGCCCTGCTCGACAGCGTGCGCCGCGCACTGGCCCTGCGCCGTCTGGTGCTGGACAACCGCAGCCTGCGCATGGCCCTGAGCGACCGCAACGAACTGAGCGCCCGACTGGTCGGCCACTCGGCCCCGATGTCACGCCTGCGCGAGCAGATCGGCGCACTGGCCGCGACCAAGGCTGACGTCCTGATCCTCGGCGAAACCGGTGCCGGCAAGGAAGTCGTCGCCCGCGCCCTGCACGATCTGTCGAGCCGGCGTAACGGCCCGTTCGTGGCGATCAACGCCGGGGCACTGGCCGAGTCGGTAGTGGAGAGCGAGTTGTTCGGTCATGAGCCCGGCGCCTTCACCGGCGCGCAGAAGCGCCGGATCGGCAAGTTCGAATTCGCCAATGGCGGCACGTTGTTCCTCGATGAAATCGAAAGCATGAGCATGGACGTGCAGGTAAAACTGCTGCGCATGCTGCAGGAGCGAGTCGTCGAACGCCTCGGTGGCAATCAGTTGATCCCGCTGGACATCCGCGTCATCGCCGCGACCAAGGAAGACCTGCGCCAGGCTGCCGATCAAGGACGGTTCCGGGCGGACTTGTATTACCGCCTCAACGTCGCGCCACTGCGCATCCCGCCACTGCGTGAACGCGGTGAGGACGCGCTGGTGCTGTTCCAGCACTATGCCGATGAAGCCAGCGCTCGCCACGGTCTGCCGCCCCACGAGCTGCAACCGGCGCAGCGGGCGCTGCTGCTGCGTCACTCCTGGCCGGGCAATGTGCGGGAATTACAGAACGCGGCGGAGCGTTTCGCCCTCGGCCTGGAACTGGCGCTGGACAACTCTCAACCCGACGGCAGCGGCGCGACCATCGAAGTCACCAGCGGTGGCCTCAGTGAACAAGTGGAACATTTCGAGAAGTCCTTGATCGCCGCCGAGCTGGCCCGCTCGCACAGCTCGGTGCGCAGCCTCGCCGAAGCCCTGGGCATTCCGCGCAAGACCCTGCACGACAAACTGCGCAAGCACGGGCTGAACTTCGCCGACAGCAGCAACCATGGAGACGAATCCGAATGAAGCACGACAGCCAATATCTGGAATCCGTCCTCCATCACGACATCCCGCTGACCCGGGACATGGGTCTCAAGGTGCTCGACTGGCACGAACAGCAACTGCGCCTGCACTTGCCGCTGGAGGCCAACGTCAATCACAAGAGCACCATGTTCGGCGGCAGTCTGTATTGCGGCGCGGTGCTGGCCGGCTGGGGCTGGCTGCATTTGCGTTTGAAGGAAGAAGGCATCGACGACGGACACATCGTCATCCAGGAAGGACAGATCAGTTATCCGCTGCCGGTGACCGGCGATGCCATCGCGATCTGCCCGGCGCCGAGTGCGGCCGTGTGGAAGAAATTCCTGGCGATGTATCAGCGTTACGGGCGGGCTCGATTGACCCTGCAGACGCGGATCGTCAATGCGGGCAGTGATGAGGAGGCGGTGACCTTCAGCGGGCAGTACGTGCTGCACCGCTGAGGTGTGGAAATGTACTCAGGAGCGGGCCAGTTCCAGCAGCTTCGAGCGCCACGCCGCTTTTGCTGGCAGCGCCAGGAAGAACTCGTTCAGCAGTGATTCCCGCGCCGGGTAGCAGAACGCTTCACCGTTCAACCCCAACACCTCGCCGCCCGCGCCTTCCAGCACGCCTTGCGCCGCCGCCGTGTCCCACTGGGATGTCGGCGCCAGTCGCGGATAGCAGTCTGCCGCACCTTCGGCCAGCAGACAGAACTTCAATGAGCTGCCGATATTGGCCAGTTGCAACTCTCCAAGGCTTGCACTCAAACCAGACAGCAAGCGTTCCTGCTCCGGGCTGGAATGACGGCGGCTGGCGACCACAGTAAATGCCTCGCCTGGCCCCGGCACGTCACGCACCTGAATCGCCACCGGCGTGCCACCCGTATCGCCACGCCAGGCTCCAAGCCCGGCACCGCCGACGTAGAAACGTCCGTTGGTCGGCATCGAAACCACCCCGAACACCACGCGGCCATTTTCGATCAGGGCAATGTTGACGGTGAACTCTTCGCTGCCGCTGATGAATTCCTTGGTGCCATCCAGCGGATCCACCAGCCACCAGCGCTGCCAGCCGGCGCGCACACTTTGCGGGATGTTGGCGTCTTCTTCGGACAATACCGGGATGCTCGGATCCAGCGCCGTCAGGCCAGCGACGATCACATGGTGCGCGGCGAGGTCCGCAGCGGTCACCGGCGAATCATCGGACTTGGCGGTGACCGCCACATCGGCGCGCCAGAACGGCAGGATCGCCTCGCCGGCCCGCAGCGCCAGTTCAACCACCGGCGCCATCATCGGATGGGGAAAACTCATCGACATCTCACTCATGACTGGAAAACGCCGCGCTGGGTCAGCAGATCGCGGGCCAGGTACAACGCCGCCAGGGCACGACCTTCGGAAAATTGCGGATTTTGCGCCAATGAAGAGAGATCCCGCAGGTTGACCTTGTCCACCCGCATTGGCTCCGGTTCATCGCCTTCCAGTCGTTCTTCGTACAGATCGCTGGCAAGCACCACCTGGATTTTCTGGCTCATGTAACCGGGGGACAACGACAACTCGGTCAGGTGCTCCAGCTGCCGCGCGCCAAAGCCGGCCTCTTCCTTGAGCTCACGCTCGGCCGCCGCCAGCACATCCTCGCCCGGCTCGATCAAGCCCTTGGGCAGGGACAATTCGTACTCGTCGGTACCGCCGCAGTATTCCTCGACCAGCACCGCATGCTCGGCATCGAGCATGGCCACGATCATCACCGCGCCATAACCGGCGCCCTTGCCCACCAGCCGCTCGTAGGTACGCTCCACGCCATTGGAAAAGCGCAACTTCAGCTCTTCGACACAGAACAGACGGCTGGTGGCGACGATTTCCCGGGCGAGTACGGTTGGTTTCTGGCGCATGCAAAGCTCCTTGGCGTGAACGCGCTACTATAACGCGGCTTTTCCGATTGTTTGTGTCGGATATCTTTCTACCGTTCGAGACGTTGCCATGCCTTCATTACCGTGGTCCGACATCGATACCGTTCTGCTGGACATGGACGGCACGTTGCTGGATCTGCACTTCGACAACCACTTCTGGCTGGAACACCTGCCGCAGCGCTACGCCGAACTGCATGGCGTGAGCCGGGCCATGGCGGAAATGGAATTGCAGCCATTGTTCGAGCGCCATGCCGGTCAATTGCAGTGGTATTGCCTGGATTTCTGGAGCGCGGAGCTGAAGCTGTCGGTGCGTGAGCTGAAACTGGAAACCGCCCACCTGATCGCCCTGCGTCCGGACGCCGACACTTTTCTGGCCGCGATCAAACGGGCCGGCAAACGCGTGGTGATGATCACCAATGCGCACCGCGATTCACTGTCGCTGAAACTGGAACGGGTTGAACTGGCGCCCTACTTCGAGCGGCTGATCAGCTCTCACGATTACGGATTCCCCAAGGAGAACCCGCAGTTCTGGGACGCCTTGCAGGCCGATATCGGATTCGACCCGGCGCGCAGCCTGTTCATCGACGACACCTTGCCGATCCTGCGCAGTGCGCGGGATTTCGGGGTGGCGCATCTGTTGGCGGTAAAGGAACCGGACAGTCGCAAGGGACCGAAGGACACGGCGGAATTTGCGGCGGTCGAGGATTATCGGGATTTGATCAGCGGACTCTGAACGTTGCAGGAGCTGCCGAAGCAGCTCCTGCAGGTGTGTTGTTAATCAGGAATACGCAGCGTCTGCCCCGGATAGATCTTGTTCACATCCTTGAGCATTGGCTTGTTGGCCTCGAAGATCTTGTTGTACTGGTTGGCGTTGCCATACACCGCCAGGGAAATCGCGCTGAGAGTGTCGCCCTTTTTCACCACCACAAAACGTGCGGCGGCCACCACCGGCCCGGTGACCGTGATCTGGTCATCGACACTGCCCACGCCTTCGATATTGCCGACGGCCAGCAGAATCTTCTCTTTCTCTTCCTGACTCGCCACCTCGCCAGTGACTGTCACCTTGTCGCCATCCACGGTGGCCTGGACATTCGGGTTACCCAACCCGACCTTGCTGATGTGTTCCTTCAACTGCTCACTGGCATTGGCGTTGCCGGGGGTCAGCAGGTCGATCAGCTTCTCACCCGCCTCTTTTACAAAGCTCAAAAGACTCATAGCGCACACTCCTTGATTTAAGTTCCAGACGCCCAAGCCTAGACCACCCCGAACCCCGCCGGTTCCGGCCCGACCAATGACCCTGCCCCCGCGCAAGCGGTAGAATCGCCCACCCTTGCCAGCGCCCCGGAGCGAAGATGGACATCAAGCAGCTGAAATTCCTCATCGCCCTCGACGAAACCCGCCACTTCGGCCAGGCCGCCGCCCGCTGCCATATCACCCAGCCGACCCTGTCGATGCGCCTGCGCAGCCTCGAAGAAGAACTCGATCTGCCGCTGGTCAATCGTGGGCAGCGCTTCGAAGGTTTTACCGCGCCAGGCGAACGAGTGCTGGCCTGGGCCCGTACCGTGCTGGCGGCTTATGACGGCTTGCAGGCGGAAGCGGCTGCCTGTCGCGGCAACCTGATCGGCACCCTGCGCCTGGGGGTCGTGCCGCTGTCGAGTTTCGATCCGCTGCCGCTGATGCAACGCCTGCACGCTGCACACCCGGAGCTGCGCTTCGAACTGTCGGCGCTGAGCTCCGAGCAGATCCTCGAACAACTGGCGGACAACCGGATCGACATCGGCGTGTCCTATCTGGATCGTCTCGACAACGAGCGTTTCGAATCCCTGGCCTTCGACGAAACCCGCATGGGCCTGCTTTACGATCAGCGCTCCTTCAGTTTCGGCGAAGCACCGCTGAGCTGGCAGGCGCTGATCGAACTGCCGCTGGGCATGCTCACCAGCGGCATGCACTTTCGCCAGTCCATCGACCACAACTTCCACAGCCGTGGCCTGACACCGCAGCCACTGTTGCAAACCGACGCCGTGCACCAATTGTTACAAGCTGTGCACGGCGGATTCTGCTGCGCGATCATGCCGCTGGACGGAGGTCTCGAAAGCCTCACCGATCACCTGCGGCTTCAGCCAATCGAAAACGCCCAGACCCTCGCCCGGCTGGGCCTGATCATGCGCCGTGGCGCCCCGCGTTCGGCGCTGGCCGAGGCCTGTTTCGCGCTGTATCAGAAATCGCCAGCGGCCGCTTGATCGACGGCATCTATCGATAGATCGACACTAGCGATTAGACGCGACAAGTTGCCGCGCCTAGTCTTAACGTTGATCAATCCGTCGGTGATGCCATGAACGCCAAGCGCCCGGCCTGCGCGGCGCCTGCACTCGAAACGCCCGCGCCCGCCGCCAGTCAGACCTACAGCTACAGCGACCTGCCCCTGGCGGAGTCGGCCAGCACCGCGCTGGCCGAGGAAGTTGCGCTGGCGATTGCCTACAACGGCATCAGCCAGGCCGTGATGCTGGTGACACCGACCGACCTCGAAGACTTCATCGTCGGCTTCAGCCTCGGCAGCGGCATCATCGAAGACGCCACCGACATTTATGACCTGCAACTGACCGGCTCAGGCTCGGCGCAGTACGCCCAAGTGACCATCGCCAATCGCGCCTTCTGGAACCTCAAGCAACAACGTCGGCAACTGGCCGGCACCAGCGGCTGCGGTTTATGCGGCGTGGAAGCGGTGGAACAGGCGTTGCCCGATCTCAAGGTCTTGCCCGGCGCGCCTTTGCCGCCGGTCGAATGGCTCGACGGTCTGCGCCAGCGCATCGGCGCGTTCCAGCCGCTCGGCCAGCATTGCGGCGCAGTACACGCGGCAGTGTTCATGAATGCCAGCGGTGAATTGCTGCTGGGCCGTGAAGACATCGGCCGGCATAACGCCCTCGACAAACTGATCGGCGGCCTGATCCGGCAAAAGATATCCACAACCGGCGGCCTGGCGATTGTCACCAGCCGTTGCAGTCTCGAATTGATCCAGAAAGTCCTGCGCGCCGGGATCCAGACCCTCGTCAGTCTGTCCGCACCCACCGGCCTCGCCGTGCAGTGGGCCCGTCGCCACAACCTCAATCTCATCCACCTGCCGCAGAAGAACGCGCCGCGGGTGTATAGCCCAGAAATGGAGAAGCACCCGTGAGCCAACACCATCAAGCCGACCAGAAACCCGTCCCGCGCTACAAGCCCTACAAGGGTGCCGCCGGCGGCTGGGGCGCACTGATCAGCGTGGCCCAGGCCTGGTTGACCAGCGACAACGCGCTGAAAAACCTGCGCATGATGCTCAAGACCAACCAGAACGGCGGCTTCGACTGCCCGGGCTGCGCCTGGGGCGATTCGCCGGAAAGCGGCATGGTCAAGTTCTGCGAGAACGGCGCCAAAGCGGTGAACTGGGAAGCAACCAAGCGTCGGGTGGACGGCAAATTCTTCGCCAAGCACAGCGTCACCGCTTTGCTGGAACAGAGCGACTACTGGCTCGAGTATCAAGGTCGCCTGACCGAGCCGGTGGTGTATGACGCCGAAACCGATCGCTACAAACCGATCAGCTGGGACGATGCCTACGCCCTGATCGGCAAACACCTGCAAGCGTTGTCGAGCCCGGACCAAGCCGAGTTCTACACCTCGGGGCGCGCCAGCAACGAAGCGGCGTATCTGTATCAGCTGTTCGTCCGCGCTTTCGGCACCAACAACTTCCCCGACTGCTCGAACATGTGCCATGAGGCCAGCGGCGTGGCGCTGGCGCAAAGTGTCGGCGTCGGCAAAGGCACGGTGACCTTCGACGACTTCGAACACGCCGATGCGATTTTCGTCTGGGGCCAGAACCCCGGCACCAACCATCCGCGCATGCTCGAACCACTGCGTGAAGCGGTGAAACGCGGCGCTCAGGTGGTGTGCATCAACCCGCTGAAAGAGCGTGGTCTGGAACGCTTCCAGCACCCGCAGCACCCGATCGAAATGCTCACCAACGGCGACAAACCGACCAACACCGCGTATTTCCGCCCGGCACTGGGCGGCGACATGGCGGTGCTGCGAGGCATGGCCAAGTTCCTGCTGCAATGGGAGCGGGATGCGCAGAAGGCCGGTGCACCAGCAGTGTTCGATCACGACTTCCTCAATGAACACAGCGTCAACGTGCTGGAGTACCTCGGCGTCGTCGATGACACGCCGTGGGAGCAGATTGTTGCCCAGTCCGGCCTGACGCTGGTGGAAATCGAGCAAGCGGCTCGCATGTACGCCAAAGGCAAGAACGTGATCATGTGCTGGGCGATGGGCATCACTCAGCACCGCCACTCGGTGCCGACCATCCAGGAAATCGCCAACCTGATGCTGCTGCGCGGCAACATCGGCAAGCCCGGCGCCGGTCTGTGCCCGGTCCGTGGCCACAGTAACGTGCAGGGCGACCGCACCATGGGCATCAACGAGCGTCCGCCGGTGGCGTTCCTCGATTCCCTGGAACGGCGCTTCCAGTTCAAGGTGCCGCGCCACAACGGGCACAACGTGGTCGAAGCGATTCACGCGATGGCCGAAGGTCGCGCCAAGGTGTTCATCGGTCTGGGCGGCAACTTCGCCCAGGCTACGCCGGACAGCCCGCGCACCTTCCAGGCCCTGCGCAACTGCGACCTGACCGTGCAGATCAGCACCAAGCTCAACCGCAGCCACCTGGCCCACGGCAAGGACGCCCTGATCCTGCCGTGCCTGGGCCGTACCGACATCGACATCCAGACCGAAGGCCCGCAGGCCGTCACTGTGGAAGACTCGTTCAGCATGGTGCACGCCTCCAACGGCCAGTTGCAGCCGCTGTCGAACCAGATGCGCTCCGAGCCGTCGATCATTGCCGGCATCGCCGCCGCGACCCTGGGCAGCAAACCGGTGGACTGGAACTGGCTGGTGGCCGACTACCGGCGCATCCGCGAACTGATCGCCGACACCATCCCGGGCTTCAAGGACTTCAACGAGAAGGTCAAGAACCCGGGCGGCTTCTACCTCGGCAACAGCGCCGGCGCACGCAAGTGGAACACCACGTCGGGTCGGGCCAACTTCAAACCGAACATGCTGCCCAAGGACCTGATTCACGAGCGCACCCGCGCCACCGGCAAACTGCCGGACCTGATCCTGCAATCGATGCGTTCTCACGATCAGTACAACACCACGATTTATGGCCTCGACGACCGTTATCGCGGGGTGAAGGGACAGCGTGACGTGCTGTTCGCCAACGAGGCGGACATCATTCGCCTGGGCTTCAAACCGGGGCAGAAGGCAGACATCGTGTCGCTGTGGGACGATGGCCGCGAGCGTCGGGTGAAGGGGTTCACGCTGCTGGCGTTCGATATTCCGGCGGGTCAGGCAGCTGCCTACTATCCAGAGGTGAATCCGCTGGTGCCGCTGGAAAGCACCGGGGACGGCAGCCATACGCCGACGTCGAAGTTCATCGCGATCCGGTTGGAGGCGGCGAGTGAGTCAGGGTTGATCATGGCCAAGTCGGCCTGATACAAAACTTTTCTGCGCTCACAAAAAAGGCCGCTTTTGCATAAAAGCGGCCTTTGTGAAGTAGCTAAAGACCGGCCAAAATCGGTTAAGTTCCACCCAAAAATCAGTAACTTGCATAATTGTATACAAGTCGTGTTATTCGTCGGATTTCGATTGTCAGCCTTGTTACACAGCCTCAGGATCGCGCCGTCATCCCTTTGAGGCTCCTCTATGAAGTTCTCCCAGATTCTCTTGTTGTCCCTTGGCCTGGTCAGTGGCTTCGCTTCTGCCGGAGGCACCACCGAAGCAGGTGTGGGCGGCGCATTGGGCGGGGTTCTTGGCTCGGTCGTCGGTCAATCTTTGGGCGGCAGCACAGGTTCAACCATTGGCGCGGCCCTGGGCGGCGCGGGTGGTAGCGCGGTTGGCGCCAACAAACACAGCCGTGGCGAAGCCGCCATTGGCGGTGCGCTGGGCGCAGCCGGCGGTAACGTGGTCGGCCGCAGCATGGGCGGCACCACCGGCAGCCTGATCGGCGCCGCAGCAGGTGGCGGTGCCGGTGGCGCGCTGGGTAACTACATGGGTAACGAAAGCAATCGCGAAGACCGTCGTTATGATCGCGGCCGTGATGATCGTCGCTACTACCGTGACTACCACCATGGTCGCGGCCATGCCTACGGCCATCGCAAGCATCACCGCTACTACCGCGACTGAGGCCTGACCTCGTTGCCGGTACAGCCAGATCGCAGCTCCCCCGAGCTGCGATTTTTTTGCCTGTCAGATCGCCAGGCGTTCCAGCGCCCCGCGCAAACCCGCAGGGATCGCCACCGGCTGGTTCGACGCCCGATCAACGAATACATGCACGAAGCGTCCCGCCGCACAGGCTTCATGCTCGCCAGCCTTGAACACCGCCAACTCGTACTGCACTGAACTGTTGCCCAGTTTGCCGACCCGCAAGCCGACTTCGATCAAGTCCGGAAACGCAATCGAGGCGAAGTAATCGCAGGACGAACTCACCACAAACCCCACCACCTCGCCATCGTGGATATCCAGGCCACCGACCTGAATCAGGTAGGTGTTCACGGCCGTATCGAAAAAGCTGTAGTAGGTGACGTTGTTGACGTGACCGTAGGCATCGTTGTCATGCCAGCGCGTGGTGATCGGCTGGAAATGCGGGTAATCGGCGCGTTGCGGCATCGGGTTGGACATCAGTGTCGATTCCTTGAGTGATCGGCCCAGTCTAAAGGTAAAAACCCTTTCCTCGCGCCGCCAGCTCGCCAATCAATTGGGCCGGCCGCCATTGATCGCCCTGTCGGGTCTCCAGCGCCAGCAGCCGCTTGTGAATATCTGCCAGCCCCTGATCGTCCGCCCAGGCCATCGGCCCGCCCCTCTCCGCCGGGAAGCCGTAGCCATTCAGGTAAACCTGATCGATGTCATGGGCCGATTCGGCAATCCCTTCCTGCAGGATTTTCGCGCCCTCGTTGACCAACGCCAGAAGACAACGCTCAAGGATTTCCTCGGAGCCGATGTCACGGCGATGAAACCCCAGACCTTCGCTGACGCTCAGCACCAGCGCATCCACCTCGGGGTCATGCTCGGCCTGACGACTGCCGGGCTCATAGTGGTAGTAGCCGTTACCGGACTTCTGTCCGAACCGCCCCAGCTCGCACAAGCGGTTATCCACCTGAACCTCTGGTGCATCCTGGCCCTTGCCGGCCAGCTCACGGGCACGCCACTCCAGATCGATGCCGACCACGTCGTACATGCGAAACGGCCCCATGGCAAAACCGAAGCCCTGCAACGTCGCGTCGATCTGCTGCGGCCAGGCACCCTCGAGCAGCATCTTTCGTGCTTCAAGCACATAAGGATGAAGCATGCGATTGCCGATAAAACCATGACAGTTGCCCGACACCACGCTGACCTTGCCCATGCGCTTGCCCAGCTCGAGTGCCGCTTCCAGCACGGCTGGCGAGGTTCGCGCGCCACGGACGATTTCAAGCAATTTCATGATGTGCGCCGGACTGAAGAAATGCAGGCCCAACACTTGAGCCGGGCGTCGTGTCGCGGCGGCAATTGCATCGATGTCCAGCGCCGAGGTATTGCTCGCCAGCAGCGCCTCCGGCTTCAGCAAGCCATCGAGCTCACGGAAGATCTTCTGCTTGAGCTCGAGATTCTCGTACACCGCTTCGATCACCAGATCGACATTGCGGATCGCCACATAATCCGCCGCCGCGCTGACCCGGGCGATTCGCGCATCGGCCTCGGCCTGATCGATCCGCCCCTGACGCACGTTATGCGCATAGGTATCGGCCACCGCCTTCAGCGCCTGCTCGAGCATCTGTGGATTGTTGTCGACCCATTGCACTGACACGCCGGCGTTGGCCAGGCACATGACAATGCCGCGGCCCATGGTGCCGGCGCCGATCACGGCGGCCTGGCGGATTTCGAAGGATGTCTGGCTCATGTTGTTCTCTTGTTGGAGATCCAAAGACAGCCTTCACCATAGTCAGCCACCGGGCATTTTTGAAGTTTATTGCCGTGATGATCGACATTCAGCAGATGGATTCGCCGCTTCAGAGTTGCGCCTGAGCCCAAGTCCGCACGTCTGCGTAGGGATACTCCTCAAGCGCCGCATACCCGGCAATCGTCCGCGCCTTGAGCCTGGTGAACAGCGGCACACTGATCCCGCACAGAAACCGCGTCAGCCGCTCCGCCGAAGGCGCACTGCCGGTCTGTTGCTTGTGCCTGTGGATAAAGTCGTCGCACAACGCCGGGAAGCTTTTATCCACAAGCGCCGGCAGTTCTGGAGGCGCCGGCAACCGGGCAATCTGCCCGTGACACACCGAGCAATGCCCGCACTGCTCGGGGGCGTTGTGATCACCGAAGTACTCCGCCAGTCGATAGCCCAGGCATCGCTCAGTGGCGAACAATTCGAGCATCGCGTGAATCCGCGCCACTTCGGTCTGTTCGTGGCGGGAGAAGTAATCATGCAGCTCGCCACTCAAGACCTGGCTGTCGAAGCTGCTGTGCAGCACGTTGTAGACCTCGGTCATCTGTTTGCTTTCCAGCTCGACCCAGCCCTTTTCCTGGAAGTAATCCAGCGCCCTCACCACGTGGTTACGCTCAGCGGAATATTGCGTGTACATCGCCTCGAAATTCACCGTGGCCCAGGTCCGTGCGCGGCTCGAGGTCTGGATGATCGCCGCGACGAAATCCCTGCGCTCACCCTCGAAACGCTCAAGCAACACCTCGGGTTCCAGCAGGTACTTGAAGCGGTATTCGGCGTAGTACGCGTATCGCGGGGCAATCAGCCCTCGCAGCTCCAGTTGCACCAGCAATGTCTTCAATGGCAGCGCACGGATGTTGCTCTGATCCGCCAGCGGCCCGAGCAAAAACTCCCACTGACCTTCAGGCGCAGCGGCCTGCAACTCGTCCAGCACATGGCGAATGCCATCGCGCTCCGGCGTGTCGCCGTAGACGAAGTTTTCCAGCACATTGAGGCTGTCGCGGTTGGCCAGCACCAGGCAGTCGGACGGTTGCCCGTCACGCCCGGCACGGCCGATTTCCTGGCTGTAGTTTTCAATGGATTTGGGCAGGTCGAAATGCACCACGTTGCGGATGTCGCTCTTGTCGATACCCATGCCGAACGCGATGGTGGCGACGATGCAATTGGACTGCCCGCCCATGAAGCGCTTCTGGATCGCTTCCCGTTGTTCGTGAGGCAGCCCGGCGTGGTAAGCCTCGGCCTGAATGCCATTGCGCCCCAGATGCTCGGCGATGTGTTCGGCGGTTTTTTGCAGGGTGACGTAGACGATGCTCGGCTGATCCGCCCGCTCGGCCATCCACTGCACCAGCCGTCGCCGCTTGTCCTCACCGCGCACCGGCTCCACCAGCAGATTGAGGTTGGGCCGGTAGAAACCGGTGGTCACCACATCCTCGGCGGCGATAGCGAATTTCGCCTGCATGTCGGCGATGACTTTCGGCGTTGCCGTGGCGGTCAGCAGCAGGGTCTGCGGGATGCTGAACTGGCGCTGGTAGTCCGGCAGCTTGAGATAATCGGGCCGAAAGTTGTGGCCCCACTCGGAGATGCAGTGCGCCTCATCCACCACCAGCAGCGAGATCGGCACCTGCTGCAAAAAATTGCGAAAACGCTCGTTCTTCAAGCGCTCGACGGAAATCATCAGGATCTTCAGCTCACCCGAACGGGCGCGGGCCATCACATCATTGGCATCTTCGCGGCTTTGTGCCGAGTCGATGCTCCCCGCCGAAATGCCGTGACGCCGCAAGAATTCGAGCTGGTCCTGCATCAGCGCCAGCAACGGCGAGACCACCAGCGTCAGGTGTGGCAGCAGGAGAGCCGGCACCTGGTAGCAAAGGGATTTGCCGGAGCCGGTGGGAAAGATCGCCGCCGCCGAACGCCCGGCCAGCACAGCGCTGATTGCCGCTTCCTGACCGGGTCGAAACTGTGGATAACCGAAAACCTGTTCCAGGGTGTTGTGCATTCGCTGTCACTCCGTTGACCGCTGTGATGCCAACAGCCTAGCGGGCGATCGCAGCGAATCGAGAAAAGGTCGGGGGGCAAATCGATACGGGATGATACAGCGTCGGCGGTCACGCCACGGGATCAATCAAATGAAACACTTTGTTCATCGCCGTGTGAATCGACCTGAAGGTAATGTCCGTCACGCCTCGAGCCAGGACGGCCGATGCCCATGGATTTTTATCAAGGAGTGAACATGTCGAACCGTTTGAAACTGCCCTTGGCCCTGATCTTTGCATCCCTGTTACTGAGTGGATGTACGCCCTCTCCCGACAACTTCCCACCACCCTGGGCGTCCGCCGTGACAACGGGTGAAACCTCTTCGGCCTGACACCCGCAAAAGCAGCTTTATGGCCTCAACACGGCCACCCGCAGTTGCTCATCCAGTACCCGCTCATGCACGTTCAGGCTCTTGCTTGCCCATTGTGCATGGGCCGGGCTGATATCACCGGTGAATGCCGCCGCCAACTGGCGCAGATCGGCGACGCTGCGCACCCGTGGGCAAAACGCTTGTTCATCACAGTTCTGACTGGCATTGCGATAGGTGTTGAGCAGGCGATCCCACAGACCGTCACGCACTTGTCGGATCGACTTGAGCTGCATTTGCTGCACGCCCAGTCGTTGCTTGAGTTCCTGCTCATTCAGCGCTTCGCTGGCCAACAGGGCCTTTCCGAAGATCAGCACTTCAGCGCGGGAGGCCGTATCGATGTTGTCCTGACTGGTGAGCGCGTCCGGCCAGCCACTGCGTTCCAGATTGGCAAGCGCCAGTCCATTGCCCGTATCGGCGGCCACTGCCACGCGACAACCACTGGCCCACAGCAAAATGATCGAGGCCATTCGTAGCCACTGCATACCTAATTCCCTTTAAGCGTGTGTCGGACGTCTGGAAACGCCCTACGGATTCTGGCGCGCACCATACAGAGGTTTAAAGGGAATCGCCCGACAAACACGTGGGAAATTTCGCTGATCAGGGTTTGGCTGTGAAAAAGCCTGGAAAACGCGTAGGGCAAATGCCCGAACCCCGGAAAAACCCCTACGAATTCTGTCCATCGTGGCTGTCTTGTTCCGCTTGAGGACGCCCTTCTATAGTGGCCGGCGCGACTGAAAACACTGTCTCAGCCCGCCAAAGCGACTTCGTAAAGGACACACCCGATCATGAACATGTTCAAACCGCTCAACACCCGATATCGCTCACTCACAACCAGCCATAGCGAAACGCCCGTGCTGGTCATTGATACCGAAGCGAGCCATCGCGATCTCCTCGATGCCGCCGAACAGCGACTGCGTGCAGCCAACAACCTGCTGGAAACTCTTTACTGCCTGTGTTTCAAACAGGCCGATGTGAAAGACATCCCCAACATCGTCAATGCGCTTTATTTATTGACCCAGGACGGCTGTGACTTGCTGGAAGTTGCCAGGCAACGAATAAACAATTGACGCCGCTCGCCAAACTTACAAAGTTCGCAACAACACTTCGCTTCCATTACTGCAAAGTTCGGAACTAGCCTGTTTGCTCTTTCATCAACCAAGAGCAACAACATGACTACGCTGACTATTTTCTTTTGCGGTACAGGTTCCACAAAGTTTGATAATGCCCATGAAAACTATTGGGATGGTGAACTGGTTTCCACACTCGCCTCCCATCACGCCGGTCGCGAGTTTGCCGAATGGATCGTGGTCGATGGGCCCGGCACCAGCAACCTGCAGGCCGATGATCTGTTCACCAAATCCAAGGACTATGGCCTCAGCGGAACCCTGTTCGGCAAGGGCTGGGAGGAAAACGTCCAGCACGCGATGAACATCATCAAAGGTAAGTGCGACTGGCAGCGCGAGCAACTGACCGAAGCGGAATACAACCGCCTCAAGGCTGCCGGCATTCCGATTGAAGATGTAAAGGTCGAGCGTACCTGGCTATGGCGTAAATACAATTACGGCTAGCGCAGCATCAAGCAACAGGAGTTACAGGAACAAATAATTAAAATGTTCCGTAAGGACGGTGTCATTCCAACAAAGGTCAATCTGGTGGGCTGGAGCCGTGGCGGCATTAGTTGCCATATGCTGGCCAATGCCATGTTCAACGACAGTGCGCTGAAAAACATTCCGGTCAATATCTTCGCCATTGATCCCGTGCCCGGTATCGGTAACTTTCAGGAACACCGGGTAAAGCTCAACTACAACGTGAAAGAGTACGTGGGCTTTTATGCACGAGACGAACGCTCCAAGGGTTTCAGCTGCGTCATCCCGCAAACCGCAACCGGCACCAAAACCAGCATCTTCCCCATGCCCGGGCGTCATGCCACCCTGGTCGGCAATGCTTCTGCCGATGGCGTCAGTGGTCCGAAGGTTGTAGCCGAACCTGGCCTGATCGTCCGTCACTTTGCCGAGGTGTGCCTGAAACGCTGGGGCACCGTGCTCGACAAGAACCTCAACCTTACTGACGCCGACCTTCGAAACCACACCGCCACCATCGTCAACGCGGCAGCGAAATACAAGGCCATGGAGAAGTGCTCCTACACCTGGTTCACCGAACTGGACCAAGGCGAACGCTACGTGTCGCTGGGCAGCAAAGGCGTCCCGTTCTCGACGGTGAAAGGCACGATCTACACCCCGGTGACCGGGCTGACGACGAGTGTGCTGGATGTTGAGGCGTATCGGGCGATTCGTTGAAAACCATGATTGATCTGTAGGAACGGCCTGCTCGAATCTGCATCCCGTTCCTACACGCAGCGGCGCCTTGTCTTCTATCGGCGCCGTTAGGTCGAAACCTATAGTTGTGACTGTCGCTGCCAATTCAGCGGCTCGGGCTTGGTCACCCGATTGGATCATGCATTCGCGTCCGCTGTATGCTGCCGGCACTCAATTGCCAGCAGCGTTATGGTGGCTGTGTTTGGGACGCTTTCGAGCGTGCCGGGTATGTGCATGATCCTCACCGGTTGACCAACCCGAACACAGTCGCCTCCAGTCGCTTGGTCACGATTTGGTGGCTTCATTCGAAGCAATTGAGGATCTAAAAAATGAAATCATGGAACGAGCTCCACTCCGATCGCTACCGTCCACTCGACTCCAACCTCACCGACACCAAGCCCCTGGTCATCGACACCGATGCCAACCCGCAAGACATCCTCGAATGCGCCGTCCAGCGCCTGCGTGCCTCCAGTGACCTGCTGCAGACCCTCTACTGCCTCTGCTTCAAACACGCCGACGTCGAAGACATCCCGCACATCACCCACGCCCTCTACCTGCTGACCAAAGACGGCTGTGACCTGCTGCAAGTCGCCCAGCAGAAAATGCTCAGTTGGAAAGCCCCGGCCTGACGAACTTCGGGCAGGCGTGTTCATGGCTAGAACTGCCTGCCTCTATCCAGAACACTGACGCTGGCATTTCCGGCGCAAAACTTTAAGGACATGAATTTTGCAAACTATTATTGATTGCGTACGATGGGAGCCATTGTTCAACCAAGGGCTTGCCTTCATGACCACTGAAACCATTGATCACAGCACTCTCACCCGACTGTTTGAGAACGGTTCGATCAGTAGCGCACATATCGTTGCCAAGCCCGGTGGCTGGTCGATTCAAATTCAGCAAGGAAGCAAAGAGTATGCACTGGCAGCACAACGCAGTGGTCAGGTGCGACTGTTCAAGCGGTTCGAAACGCTGGTGACCTATCTGCAAGGAGTGGGTATCAACCACTTCGATGTGGACGCCTCCAGTTATGATCCTCTTCAAATAAAAACCTATGCTCGCCCTGATCGCGCCGAAGCGATGAAGCAAGCTCATGAAGCCGCTGCATATGAAGAATGGTTCAAACGTCAGGTGCAAATCAGCATTGATGACCCGAGGCCCAGTATTAGCGATGAAGACTCCCGCCGAATATTTGCCGCCAAACGCGATGCCCTGCGCCAAAGAGTGCGTTGATGAAATTAGTCTGGCGTCCGGAGGCGCATGATGACCGAGACCGAATCATGGATCGCATTAGTCAAGACAATCCCGAAGCGGCTGCGGAACTCGACGAAATTTTCGAATCCAAAGGGGAAGTTGCTCGACAGCGCCCGACTTTATACAGAAAAGGTATTGTTGAAGGCACCCGAGAAATAGTCGCAACGCCCAATTACATCATCGTCTACACGCTCAAAAATGAGTGTGTGGAAGTGCTGCGGATAATGCATGCCCGGCAGCAATGGCCGTAATGATTCAGGAGTATCGAACAGCCGGATCAACCATCTAAGTGCAATTATTCTGGCGCTCTAACTGCTTAAAGGAAGGAATACCAGCATATGGCCAGGAAAACTGCAGCTCTTCTTCCAAAAACTGCACGACTTCTAAATGATTTTGGTGAGCGTCTGAAGCTAGCTCGTCTGCGCCGAAGGCTGACGGCTAAACAAGTCGCGCAAAGGGCCGGAATGTCAGTAATGACACTGCGATCTCTGGAATCAGGTGCTACGGGTGTGACGATCGGGGCGTACATATCGGTGATGCAGGTTTTGAGTCTGGAGCAAGACTTGAACCTGTTGGCATCTGTAGATGAGCTCGGACGCTCGCTACAGGATGCTCGATTAACCCGCCCCAGGCACCCGAAGAAAAAGCCTGTGCGAGCTACATCAACCGGAAGCACCACCGATCCTAAAGGCTTAAAAGATGGCGACGTGAGCTACGGAGAACTATCTGACGATTTCCGCCGTAAATACCCACTCAATACTCTTTGTCTCTCAGAACTTTTAGTTTCGCGGCGTGGAGTCAAAAAAGATTGATCAAGCATTAAGGACGGGACATCACCCACAAAAAAGCCGCCCCTAAGAGGCGGCTTTTTCATTCACCAGAACTAAGTCTTACAACTTAGGCCCGGCAGCCTTGATCGCGTCGCTCACGTCGAACTTCTTGAAGTTCTCGATGAACAGACCGGCCAGTGCTTTGGCAGCTTCGTCGTATGCAGCCTTGTCAGCCCAGGTGTTGCGTGGGTTAAGCAGGTTGGTTTCGACGCCCGGTACGGCCAGTGGCACGTCCAGGTTGATGGTGTCCAGGTGTTCGGTTTCGGCACCGACCAGGGCACCGCTCTGGATCGCTGCGATCACGGCGCGGGTGGTCGGGATGTTGAAGCGTTTGCCGACGCCGTAGCCACCACCGGTCCAGCCGGTGTTGACCAGGTAGACCTTGGAGCCGAAGCCCTTGATGCGCTTGATCAGCAGCTCGGCGTATTCACCAGCCGGGCGCGGGAAGAACGGTGCGCCGAAGCAGGTGGAGAAGGTCGACTTGATGCCGCTGCCCGAACCCATTTCAGTCGAGCCCACCAGTGCGGTGTAGCCGGACAGGAAGTGGTAGGCCGCCTGCTCGTTGTTCAGGATCGACACTGGCGGCAGTACGCCGGTCAGGTCGCAGGTCAGGAAGATCACAGCGTTCGGCTCGCCGCCCAGGTTCTTCTCGGAACGCTTGGCAACGTGCTCCAGCGGGTAGGCTGCGCGGCTGTTCTGGGTCAGGCTGACATCGGCGTAGTCGGCGTGCTTGGCATCGTCGATCACGACGTTTTCCAGCACGGCGCCGTGCTTGATGGCTTTCCAGATGACCGGCTCGTTCTTCTCGGACAAGTCGATGCACTTGGCGTAGCAGCCGCCTTCGATGTTGAAGACAACGCCTTCGCCCCAGCCGTGTTCGTCGTCACCGATCAGGTAACGGCTTTCGTCGGCCGACAGGGTGGTCTTGCCGGTGCCGGACAGACCGAAGAACAGGGTCACGTCGCCTGCTTCGCCGATGTTGGCAGCGCAGTGCATTGGCAGCACGTCGGAAGCTGGCAGCAGGAAGTTCTGCACCGAGAACATGGCTTTCTTCATTTCACCGGCGTAACGCATGCCGGCGATCAGCACTTTCTTCTGGGCGAAGTTGAGGATCACGCAACCGTCGGAGTTGGTGCCGTCACGCTCAGGCACGCACTCGAAGTTGGCGACGTTCAGCACTTGCCACTCTTCACGACCGGCCGGGTTGTACTGGGCCGGGTTGATGAACAGGCAACGACCGAACAGGTTCTGCCAGGCAGTCTGGGTGGTCATCTTCACGGCCAGGTAGTGATCTTCGGCCGCGCCTACATGCACGTGGGAAACGAAATGCTCTTGCGCGTTGTTGAACGCCTCGACACGAGCCCACAGCGCGTCGAACTTGTCGGCCGGGAACTTGCGGTTGATCGGGCCCCAGGCAATCGCGTCCTGGGTGGAAGGCTCTTCAACGATGAAACGGTCGACTGGCGAACGGCCGGTGCGGTGACCGGTGCGAACTACCAGAGCGCCGGTATCGGCAAGCTCGCCTTCACCGCGTTTCAGGGCTTCTTTTACCAGATCATCAACACTCAGATCGGTGTACACGGCGTTATTGGCTTGCGTCATGAGGTTCCCCGTCGGCCAGTGGCCGAGTGTGCTCCAAACGTTTTGTAGTAGAAAGTCGTGCACTACTACCGCGAAAAAAGTGGGCCGGATTATGCCAGAAAAGCCCAAAAAGAGTAGGGCCCTCCCGTCGTAACGGCGTTATTCCGTCGTTGAGCAGTGAATTTACCTGCGCTGAACCGTTTTAGTGCCGGGTATCTGACGGCGTCTCGACGCCCGCGCCAGCGAACAATTGAGCGATATCAGCCGCGTCGAACAGGTAGCGCTGGTTGCAGAACTGGCAATCGATCTCGACGCTGCCACCCTGCTCGGCCACCAATTGCTGCGCATCTTCCAGACCCAGGCTCACCAGTGCATTGCCCGAACGCTCGCGGGAGCAACTGCAGTGGAAGCGCAGTTTCTGCACATCGAACAGACGAACCTGCTCTTCATGGTAGAGGCGATGCAGGACGGTTTCGTTGTCCAGGCTCAACAGTTCATCAGCGGTCAGGGTGTTGCCCAGCGCGGTGATGTGCTGCCAGCTGGCGGCGCGTTCTTCTTCATCTTTCAGGCGATCGGCCGGCAGTTGCTGCAGCAGCAGGCCACGGGCGCGACGGCCATCGGCGCACAGCTTGAAGCGGGTGCCGACCTGCTGGGACATGACGAAGTAGTTGGTGAAGCAGTCGGACAGGGTTTCGCCGTCGAGGTCGACGATGCCCTGATAACGCTGGCCTACGGTCGGGTCGATCGTCAGGGCCAGAACGCCGTTGGGCATCAGGTCGGCGAGGGTCGCGTCAGGGGCGATCAGGTCCGCCTCGTAACGGGCCAGGCCACGGATTTCACGCTCGCTGGAGCATTCGATCATCAGCAGCGGAATCGGGCCTTCGGAGCGTGCCTGAAGAATCAGCAAGCCATCGAATTTCAGGGTGCCCACCAGCAACGATGCGGCAGCCATGAACTCGCCCAGCAATTGCGCAACCGGCTCCGGATACGGGTGCTTGGCGAGCACTTCGGCGTAGCTGCGTTCCAGCGACACCAGTTCGCCGCGCGTGTCGCTGTCATCGAAGATGAAGCGTTGGGTGTAATCGGTATCGAGGAAATCGGTCATAGGTCTAGGTATCTGAATTTAATGACAAAAAGGTTACAAAGAATGAAAATCCCGCGCTTCTGGCATCCATTTTGATGCCTATGTTCAGCCACGGGAGGCATTTTATGAACAATCCGGGTTTGTTCCAATCAAGGTGGAACCTCGGCCGGCTGGTTCTGTGCAATGCGGTGCCATTGGCACTACTGGCTTTCTGGTTATGGCCTACAGGCCAGATGCTGTGTGTGGTTTTCGACGAGTGGCTGTTCCGCTCACTCAATACTCCACTGGCCAGCAACCCCATATGGCTCCACATCTGGGCAATTGCAAGTCTGCGCCCGTTCGACGTTGTCGTCGGACTGATTCTGCTGACGCTGCTGATCAAGGGCGACTGGGTGTTCAAGGCGATTGACGTACGTCGCGCCTTCTTCGGATTTTTCTCGATCCTGCTGCTGATGGTGGTGATCCGTGCGCTGTTTTCCAAATTTGCCGACCACATGGGCTGGCAGCACAACAGCCCCTCCATGGTGCTCGAAGGCGCCGTCCATATGAGCGACTACTTCCCGCATCTGGAGAAGACCTTTGAGCTGAAGGATCGCTCAAGCCAGAGCTTTCCCGGTGACCATGCTTCGGTGCTGCTGATCTGGGCGTTGTTCATGGGTGTGTTCAGTCGCTCAGCCGGCCAGTTCCTGACGGTCTGGGGCCTGGCGCTGCTGTTCATGCTGCCGCGGCTGGTGGCCGGCGCGCACTGGGGCCAGGACGACTACATCGGTGGTCTGCTGCTGGCGGTGTGGGCGTTGGGCTGGGGTTACTACACACCGTTTGCCTATCACGCGGCGAACTTCTGGCTGAAGGTCACGGCGCCGATCTTCGGGCTGCTGGGCAAGTTGCCGGTGATTTCGCGGATGACTGTCGTGTCCGCACGATAATCGACGACCACTGAAAAAAATCGCAGCCATTGACGAGTCTTGAGTCTGGACCGGCAGGCTGCGATTTTTCATTCTCCGCCACTGTTCCCACGAAACTTAAACAGATCCCGGCGCTGCTTCTTGCTCGGTTTGCCATCGGTGGTCACGCCCAAGGCGCCAGCCTTGCGCATCGCCGCAGCCGCCTCGCGCTTGGCGATACTGGCCTCGGTCTCGGCATACAGCGTCTGCGCTTCCGGCGCGCCACGGCGCACGATCGACAGGGCTTGCACCACAACGGTCTTTTCATCGAAGCCGGTGCGAATCTCGAATTCGTCGCCGATGCGTGGCTCTTTGCCAGGCTTGCAGCGCTCTCCCCGACAATGCACTTTGCCGCTTTCAATGGCGGCTTTGGCCAAGGCACGGGTTTTGAAAAAACGTGCAGCCCACAACCATTTATCGAGACGGACCTTGTCGTCCTCTTCGCTTTTTTGTGCCATGGAATTTCCTCATTCTGAAATATTGATGAACTGTACTACCGTTTCTGTCGTGCCATGAATTGTGCTGTCCCGGATTACAATGCGCACATTCCGGGGCGTGCTTGAGATGACGCAAAACCGGGCCGTAGATATCTGTCGCCTTTTAACCACTATTCTGCGTGAATACCGCAAATCCGGCCCCCTGCGGGCTGATCGGTTTTCACCGGTTGAGCATTTTTTTGAAGACATTTGACCATTTGACCGTTGTCGGTCTGCGCGAGTGGGTGGCGCTCCCGGATCTGGGAGTCGCGGGCCTTCGGGCGAAAATCGACACCGGCGCCAGCACCTCCAGTCTGCACGCCACTGACATCGAGCCGTTCGAACGGGACGGCGAGAAGTGGGTGCGCTTCACCGCGCACCTGGGCACGGTAGTGCAGTTGCGCCACCGGCGTTGCGAAGCGCCGCTGGTCACCCGCAAGACCATCAAGAGTTCCAACGGCCAGGCCCAGGTGCGCTATGTGATCAGCACCACCCTGGCCCTCGGTGATCGGGTCTGGCCGGTCGAGTTCACCCTCGCCTGCCGCAAGTCCATGCGCTATCGCCTGCTGCTCGGTTCCAAAGCCCTGATCGATGGCCAGCTGGTGGTCAATCCGGGCATCAAATATGTACAAGACAAGCCGGTGTTCCCGGTATCTACCTCCTCCACAGGTGTTGCATGAAGATCGCTGTGCTGTCGCGGAATCCGCGTCTGTATTCCACCCGCCGTCTGGTCGAAGCCGGAACCGAGCGCGGGCATGAAATGGTAGTGATCGATACCTTGCGCGCCTACATGAACATCGCCAGCCACAAGCCGCAGATCCACTATCGCGGCAAGCCGCTGGAAGGTTTCGATGCGGTGATCCCGCGGATCGGCGCGTCGGTGACGTTCTATGGCTGCGCAGTGCTGCGCCAGTTCGAAATGATGGGGGTGTTTCCGCTCAACGAATCAGTGGCCATCGCCCGTTCCCGGGACAAGCTGCGTTCGCTGCAACTGCTGTCACGCCGGGGCATCGGCCTGCCGGTGACCGGTTTCGCCCATTCGCCGGACGACATTCCCGACCTGATCGACATGGTCAATGGCGCGCCGCTGGTGATCAAGGTGCTGGAAGGCACCCAGGGTATCGGCGTGGTGTTGTGTGAAACCGCGACGGCGGCGGAGTCGGTGATCGAGGCGTTCATGGGCCTCAAGCAGAACATCATGGTGCAGGAATACATCAAGGAAGCCGGCGGCGCCGACATTCGCTGCTTCGTGGTCGGTGACAAGGTGATCGCGGCGATGAAACGCCAGGCCAAACCGGGTGAATTCCGCTCCAACCTGCACCGGGGTGGCAGCGCCAGCCTGATCAAGATCACTCCGGAAGAACGCATGACCGCATTGCGCGCCGCCAAGGTCATGGGCCTGGCGGTGGCGGGTGTGGATATCCTGCGTTCGAATCACGGGCCGCTGGTGATGGAAGTGAACTCGTCGCCGGGCCTGGAAGGGATCGAGACCACCACCGGCAAGAATGTGGCGGGGATCATCATCGAACACCTTGAGAAGAATGGCGGGCCGAACATGACCCGCACCAAAGGCAAGGGCTAGAGCTGAAGCGATGTGGTGGCCAAATGGCCGCCATCGCGAGCAAGCTCGCTCCCACTGTTGAAATGCATTCCCCCTGTGGGAGCGAGCTTGCTCGCGAAGAGGCCGTCAGACCCAGCAAGGATATCTGCTGTTAAACGGCATCCCGCGGCAACATCAATCCCAGCGGCAACCGCACCCGCGCCTCCAGCCCGCCACCGGAGCGGTTGCGCAACTCGACATTGCCGCCATGCATCGAAGCAATCCGTTTCACGATCGCCAGCCCCAGCCCGGTGCCCTTCCCGCCCCGCGCCCGATCGCCACGGGTGAACGGGTTGAAGATCGCCTCAAGCTCCGACGGATCGATCCCTGCCCCACGGTCCATCACGCTCAGCACCACGTACGGTGCGCTGGTGTCGCCGGACACATAGGCCGCGACATCCACGCTACCGCCGGCATGGTTCAGTGCGTTGCCGATCAGGTTGTTCAACAGACGTTTCATCGACACTCGACGCAGCGGGAACGGCTGGATCGGTTCCAGACGCAATCGCACTTTCTCTTCACTCTGGTTGTACGGTGCCGCGACTTCTCGCACCAGATCGCTCAGATCCACTTCTTCCACGGATTCGTCCCGACCATCGCGAATGAACGCGAGGAACTGGTCGAGAATCGCGTCCATGTCTTCGATGTCGCGCACCATGTCGTCGGTCAGGTCGGTGCGGTCACCCATCAGTTCCAACGACAGTCGCAGGCGGGTCAACGGCGTACGCAAGTCATGGGAAACCCCGGCGAGCATCAGTTCTCGTTCACGACCGGCCTGCTCGACGTCTTCAGCCATCTGGTTGAAGGCGCGATAAACCTCGGTCATTTCGCTGGGTGTATCGCTGATCGGCAGGCGCACGCTGCGGCCCTGACCGAGTTGCCGCGCGGCATACACCAGACGCTTCAATGGCTGGTTTAGCTGGCTGACAAAAATCCAGGCCGACGCAGTGGAGAGCAGACCGATGGCGAGGAACCAGCCGAGCACGTTCCAGATTTTCTGGCCGCGCAACGGGTGCGGGTACAACGGCACCTTCAACCACCCGTCACCCAGGCTCGGCGCGCGCACCCACAACGCCGGCGGCGAATGCATGCGCAGTCGAACCTCGGTGTCGGCACCCAATTCCGCCTGCATCTGCCGCTGGTAGATTTCGCTGTACGGCCAGTGCTGTTCGCCTTCCGGCACGCCTGCACCGACCACCCGGATCAGGGTCGCGGCATCGGCGATCTTCGCGCGGTTTTCTTCATCGGCGGCCCAATAGGCACGCAGTGTCAGGGCGACGCCGTGGCTGTATTGACGATCCACCAGCACGTCCTCGTTCATCAACAGATAAACCAGAGTCAGTGCCTTGGAGAACAATACGACGATGAGCACCAGCCAGAGGGTGCGGGAGAAGAAACTTTGGGGGAACCAGACAGGGGTTTTCATGGATAACCGCTACGCACTTGCAGGAGCGAGCAATGCTCGCATATTGCGGATAACGAGTCTGCGGAGCCGGCACTTTTGACCGTTCCCCGCAGACCCGCTCCTACAAATCACCCGTCACTTGGTGGAGTTGCCATCCGGCACGAACACATAACCCACGCCCCAGACAGTCTGGATGTAGCGCGGCTTGGACGGATCGGGTTCGATCATCCGGCGCAGACGGGAAATCTGCACGTCGATGGAACGCTCCAGGGCATCCCACTCCCGGCCACGGGCCAGGTTCATCAGCTTGTCGCGGGTCAGCGGCTGACGGGCGTTCATCACCAGGGCCTTGAGTACCGCAAACTCACCGGTGGTGAGCATGTGCACTTCGTCGCCGCGCTTGAGTTCGCGGGTGGCCAGGGAAAGCACGTAGTCGCCGAACGTGACGTTCTCTTCTTCACTGCCCGGCGCGCCCGGCACCGGTGCGGCCTGACGGCGCAGTACGGCTTTGACGCGGGCCATCAGCTCATCCGGGTTGAACGGCTTGGCCAGGTAATCGTCGGCGCCCAGTTCCAGGCCCTTGATCCGGCTCAGCTCGTCGCCCTTGGCGGTAAGCATGATGATCGGGATCTGATTGTTCGCGCCACGCAGACGACGGCAAGCGGTCAGGCCGTCTTCGCCCGGCAGCATCAGGTCGAGAACGACCAGGTTGAACACTTCACGCGACAGCAGACGATCCATCTGCTCGGTGTTCGGTACGGCGCGGGCACGGTAGCCCTTGCTGACGAAGAAGCGTTCCAGCAGGCTGCTCAGCCCCGGATCGTCGTCAACAATAAGAATTTTTTCGCCTTCAGCAGTTTGTGCAGTGCTGCTCATTGGATGCTCCTTTTAGCTCGGCGCGCATTATGGCGTAGCTGCCGTTATACGCACCGTGTGCATTGTTAGCAGATTTTTCCTTCACTGCCAGAAAACCGGGGCTTGAGCCTACAGACCGTGTCGCCCCCGAATGACAGAACGCCGGTTATAATGCGCGGCCTTTTGTGCCAGGCAACGTCTGAATCGTTACCGCAGGTGGCCGTCCTTTATTTTCATGGGCGCCGCAGTAATTGTTCGATTTCACGGGTCAATGGGATGCCTTTTGACCCAGGCAGCGGCAAGCGTCAGGCCGCCCCACCAGACTCCGGGCCCTTATTTATGCGCCTGCGAGCCTGCTTTCACAATTTGTCAGGTGGTTTTATGGACAGCATCAACAGCCGCATCGCCGAGGAACTCGGCGTACGCCCGCAACAGGTCGAAGCGGCCGTCGCGCTACTCGATGAAGGCTCTACCGTTCCCTTCATCGCCCGTTACCGGAAAGAAGTGACCGGCAGCCTCGATGACACCCAGTTGCGTCATCTGGAAGAGCGTCTGCGCTACCTGCGAGAACTCGACGAACGGCGCATCAGCATCCTTTCCAGCATCCAGGAGCAGGGCAAACTCACCCCTGAGCTGGAACGCGAAATCAAACTCGCCGACACCAAGACCCGCCTCGAAGACTTGTACCTGCCGTACAAGCAGAAGCGCCGCACCAAGGGCCAGATCGCCCTGGAAGCCGGCCTCGGCGAGCTGGCCGACGGTCTGTTCAACGATCCGTCGCTGGCCCCGGAAGCCGAAGCCGCGCGCTTCATCAACGCCGAAAAAGGCGTGGCCGACGCCAAGGCAGCGCTGGAAGGCGCCAAATACATCCTCATGGAGCGCTTCGCCGAAGACGCCAACCTGCTGGACAAACTGCGCAATTATTTGAAGCAGGAAGCCACCCTCAGTGCCCGCGTGATCGCCGGCAAGGAAGAGGAAGGCGCCAAGTTCCGCGATTACTTCGAACACGACGAACCACTGAAAAGCATGCCGTCGCACCGCGCGCTGGCGATTTTCCGTGGCCGCAACGAAGGCATTCTCAGCTCCGCGCTGAAAGTCGGCGAAGAACTGCCGGGCACCCTGCACCCGTGCGAAGGCATGATCGGCCAGCACGTCGGCATCCAGAACCAGAACCGTCCGGCCGACAAATGGCTGGGTGAAGTGGTGCGCTGGACCTGGAAGGTCAAGCTCTACACCCACCTGGAAACCGACCTGCTCGGCGAGCTGCGCGACGGCGCCGAAACCGAGGCGATCAACGTGTTCGCCCACAACCTGCACGACCTGCTGCTGGCCGCCCCGGCCGGCCCGCGCGCCACCCTGGGCCTCGACCCGGGCCTGCGTACCGGCTGCAAGGTCGCGGTGGTCGACTCCACCGGCAAGCTGCTGGATCACGCCACGGTTTACCCGCACGTGCCGCACAACAAATGGGATCAGACCATCGCCATTCTGGCCGCCCTGTGCGCCAAGCACTCGGTTGACCTGATCGCCATCGGCAACGGCACCGCCAGCCGTGAGACCGACAAGCTGGCCATCGAGCTGATCAAAAAATATCCAGCGATGAAAATGACCAAGGTCATGGTCTCCGAAGCCGGCGCATCGGTGTATTCGGCCTCGGAACTGGCGGCCAAGGAGTTCCCGGATCTCGACGTGTCGATCCGTGGCGCGGTCTCGATTGCCCGCCGTCTGCAGGATCCACTGGCCGAGCTGGTGAAAATCGATCCGAAATCCATCGGTGTCGGCCAGTACCAGCACGACGTGTCGCAGCTGAAACTGGCACGCGGCCTGGACGCTGTGGTCGAGGACTGCGTGAACGCCGTGGGCGTGGACGTGAACACCGCGTCCGTGGCGCTGCTGGCGCGGATCTCCGGCCTCAACGCGACCCTGGCACAGAACATCGTGACTCACCGTGACGAGCACGGCGCGTTCAAAACCCGTGCTGCGCTGAAGAAAGTCGCGCGTCTGGGCGAGAAAACCTTCGAACAGGCCGCCGGCTTCCTGCGCGTGATGAACGGCGACAACCCGCTGGACTCCTCGGCCGTTCACCCGGAAGCCTATCCGCTGGTGCAACGCATCGCCGCTGAAACCGACCGCGACATCCGCTCGTTGATCGGCGACGCCTCGTTCCTCAAGCGTCTGGATCCGAAGAAATTCACCGACGAGACCTTCGGTCTGCCCACCGTCACCGACATCCTCCAGGAACTGGAGAAACCGGGCCGCGACCCGCGTCCGGAGTTCAAGACTGCCGAGTTCCAGGAAGGCGTCGAAGACCTGAAAGACCTGCAACTGGGGATGATCCTCGAAGGCGTGGTGACCAACGTGACTGCGTTCGGCGCGTTCGTCGACATCGGCGTGCACCAGGACGGTCTGGTACACATCTCGGCGCTGTCGGAGAAGTTCATCAAGGATCCGCGCGAAGCGGTGAAGGCCGGTGATGTGGTGAAAGTGAAGGTCATGGAAGTCGACATCCCGCGCAAACGCGTCGGCCTGTCGATGCGCATGAGCGACACGCCGGGCGAGAAAATCGACGGCGCCCGTGGTTCGCGTCCGGGCTCGGCGCCACGCCAGTCGCAGGGTTCGGCTCCACGCAAGGAAAGCACCCCGGCGGCTCCAGCCAATAACGCGATGGCCTCGCTGTTCGCCAACGCCAAACAGTTGAAGAAACGCTGATGGAAATTCCGGCCGGGCTCGTCGAGAGCGCGTTTTTCAAGCTGTTGGGCTGCCGCCTGCACAGCCTGGAAACCGGGGTGGCGCAAGTCGCCCTGGTGCTGGAACCCGAACTGCGCAACCGCGGCGGCAAGCTGCACGGCGGCGCGCTGTTCAGTCTGGTCGATATCGCCATGGGGCTGGCCTGTTCCAGCACCCACGGCTTTGACCAGCAGAGCGCGACCATCGAGTGCAAGATCAACTACATCCGCGCCGTCTCCGAGGGCGAGGTGATGTGCACGGCGCGGGTGATCCACCCGGGCCGGCGCACGCTGGTGGTCGAAGCTGACGTGATGCAGGGCGACAAACTGGTCGCAAAAGCGCAAGGCACGTTCGCTGTCCTGTAGATGTTGTTCATCATTTTGAGTTAATTTCGGCGCTGTGATCGCAGCGTCGAGCTTTTCTGTGGGAGCGGGCTTGCCCGCGAAGAGGGAGTGTCAGGCAGCATCAGGTCGCCTGACACGACGCCTTCGCGGGCAAGCCCGCTCCCACAGGGACTGCGTAATCTTCGCGTGCATCGGCCAGATTCAGGGAATGAAGTTGGCGTTTCAACGGGGGCTTCAGAGCCCGAAAAACCAGGCGAAAACGCCAGTTTCAACTTCACCCTTGTAGACCGTCCTGCCCACCCCCATATTGGGGCGACTGACGCGTGAAGGAATCCAAATTGAGCGAACTTCTCAACCGCCGCCTGGCTCTGCTCGGTGAGCGCGCCAACCTCTCTCTGCTCGAACAGTGCCTGCACGGCATCGAACGTGAATGCCTGCGCGTGACCGGCGAGGGTCGACTGGCGCAAACGCCGCACCCTGAAAGCCTGGGTTCCGCGCTGACCAACGAACAGATCACCACCGACTATTCCGAGTCGCTGCTGGAATTCATCACGCCTGCCTTGCCAGACCCGGCCGACACGCTGGCGAGTCTGGACAAGATTCATCGCTTCGCCTACAGCAAGCTCGGCAACGAGTACCTGTGGAGTCCATCGATGCCGTGCCCGTTGCCGGCCGAGGAAGACATCCCGATCGCCTATTACGGCACCTCCAACATCGGTCAGCTCAAATACGTCTACCGCAAGGGCCTGGCCCTGCGTTACGGCAAGACCATGCAGTGCATCGCCGGGATTCACTACAACTTCTCCCTGCCGGAAAAGCTCTGGCCGCTGCTGAAAGAAGCCGAAGGCTTCGTCGGCACCGACCGGGATTTCCAGTCGTCATCCTATATCGCGCTGATCCGCAACTTCCGCCGCTACAGCTGGCTGCTGATGTACCTGTTCGGTGCTTCGCCGGCGCTGGACGCGGGGTTCCTGCGCGGCCGCTCGCATCAGCTGGAACAGCTGGACCCGGACACCCTGTACCTGCCCTACGCCACCAGCCTGCGCATGAGCGACCTCGGTTACCAGAGTAACGCCCAGGCCGGCCTGACCCCTTGCTACAACGATCTGGCGAGCTACACCGACAGCCTGCGCAAGGCGGTGGCCACGCCATACGCGCCGTACGTTGAAGTCGGCACGCACCAGGATGGCGAGTGGGTGCAACTGAACACCAACATCCTGCAGATCGAAAACGAGTACTACTCGAACATCCGCCCGAAACGCGTGACCTACACCGGCGAGCGGCCGATCCAGGCCTTGATGGCCCGTGGCATCCAGTACGTCGAAGTGCGCTGCCTGGACATCAACCCGTTCCTGCCGATGGGCATCGATCTGACCGAATCGCGCTTCCTCGACGCGTTCCTGCTGTACTGCGCGCTGAACGACAGCCCGCTGCTGACCAACATCAGCTGCGGCAACGCCACGTCGAACTTCCTCAGCGTGGTCAAGGAAGGTCGCCGCCCGGGCCTGCAATTGCAGCGCGACGGTCAACCGGTCGACATGAAGGAATGGGCAGCGGAGCTGCTGGAAAAAATCGCTCCGCTGGCCGCGCTGCTGGATCAGAGCCACGGCGGCGACGCCCACAGCAAGGCCCTCGACGCGCAACTGGCCAAGGTCAAGGATTCGTCCCTGACGCCATCGGCCCAGGTGCTGGCGGCCATGGCCGAGCACAAGGAAAGCTTCGCGCAATTCTCCCTGCGCCAGAGCCAGGCCCACGCCGAGTTCTTCCGCAGCGAGCCGTTGGCGGCTGACGAACAGGCGAAGTTTGAAGAACTGGCGCGCTCGTCGCTGGCGCAACAGGCTGAGCTGGAGCAGAACGAGGTTGGCGATTTCGATGTGTTTGTCGGGTCGTATCAAGCGAGCATTCTGGCGATCAGCAACTGACACTTCCTTCTCTGATCGTTCCCACGTCGAGGCGTCGAACCGTCCGCGTGG
This sequence comes from Pseudomonas sp. R43(2017), assembly GCF_002112345.1. Taxonomy (NCBI): domain Bacteria; kingdom Pseudomonadati; phylum Pseudomonadota; class Gammaproteobacteria; order Pseudomonadales; family Pseudomonadaceae; genus Pseudomonas; species Pseudomonas sp. R43(2017). The sequence goes on along the minus strand of NZ_NEHJ01000005.1, from coordinate 166,346 downwards.
GAACGATCACGCTCTCTCCCTTAGATTTTTCCGCTCATAAGCTAAGTCTAAAAAGTTATTTATTTTTAGTTTCTTAGATCATTTAGTCTCCTTTCACGCCGACGCTCGGTCGCCTGATATGGAGCTCTTCAATGAAACTGAATGTCCCGCTTCGCCTGCTGGCCGTGGCCTCTCTGGCTGCTGCGAGTTTTCTGGCCCAGGCCGCCGATCTCACCGTCGCCTACCAGACCACCGTTGACCCGGCGAAAGTCGCTCAGGCCGACGGCGCCTATGAAAAGGCCACCAAGGCCGACATCAGCTGGCGCAAGTTCGATAACGGCGCGGACGTCATTTCGGCCATCGCTTCCGGCGATGTGCAGATCGGCTATCTCGGGTCCAGCCCGCTGACCGCAGCCGTCACCCGCAAAGTCCCGGTGGAAACCTTCCTCATCGCCACCCAGATCGGCGCCGCCGAAGCGCTGGTCGCCCGCGACGGCGCCGGCATCAAGACGCCGCAGGACCTGGTCGGCAAGAAAATCGCCGTGCCGTTCGTGTCTACCGGTCACTACAGCCTGCTGGCCGCACTGAAACACTGGAACATCGATCCTTCGAAAGTCACCGTCCTCAACCTCGCCCCGCCAGCGATCATTGCCGCGTGGAAACGCGGTGACATCGACGCCACCTACGTTTGGGATCCGGCGCTGGGCGTGGCCAAGGAAAACGGCAAAGTGCTGATCACTTCCGGTGAACTGGCCAAGTTCGGCGCGCCGACTTTCGATGCGTGGATCGTGCGCAAGGACTTCGCCGAGAAGCACCCGGAAATCGTCACCGCGTTCGCCAAGGTCACCCTCGACGCCTACGCCGACTACCGCAAGGACCCGAAAGCCTGGCTGGCCAATCAGAGCAACGTCGACAAACTTGTAAAACTGTCCGGCGCCAAGGCCAGCGACATTCCATTGCTGCTGCAGGGCAACGTCTACCCGCTGGCGGCGGATCAGGTCAGTGACCTCGGCGCGCCGACCACCAAGGCCATCACCGACACCGCTGCGTTCCTCAAGGAGCAAGGCAAGGTCGAAGCGGTTCTGCCGGACTACGCGCCGTACGTCACCCCCAAGTACATCACCAACTGATCGGGAGTTAACTGCGATGGCCTTGCTAAAGCTGGAGCGCATCAGCGCACAGTATCCCGGCAGCCCGGAACCGGTGCTGGCGGATATCTCTCTGACCCTGGGGCCTCAGCAGTTGCTGGTCGCCCTCGGCCCGTCCGGCAGTGGCAAGACTTCGCTGTTGAACCTGATTGCCGGTTTCGTTGAACCGAGCGCCGGGCGCATCACCCTCGACAACGTGCCGGTCAAAGGCCCGAGCGCCGAGCGCGGCGTGGTGTTCCAGGACGACGCCCTGCTGCCCTGGCAGGACGTGCTGGCCAACGTTGCCTTCGGTCTCGAACTGGCCGGTGTGGCCAAGGAGAAACGCGAACAGATCGCCCGGGAAATGCTCGCGCTGGTCGATCTTTCGGGTTTTGAAAAGCGTCGTATCTGGCAGCTCTCCGGCGGCCAGAAGCAACGTGTCGGCCTGGCCCGCGCCCTAGCCGCCGACCCGCGCGTTTTGCTGATGGACGAACCCTTCGGTGCCCTCGACGCCTTTACCCGCGAACAGATGCAGGAGCTGTTGCTGCAAGTCTGGCAACGCACCGCCAAACCGGTGTTCCTGATTACCCACGACATTGAAGAAGCAGTGTTCCTCGCCACTGACCTGATTTTGCTTGCACCGAATCCGGGGCAGATCGTCGAGCGTCTGCACCTGGATTTCGGCAAGCGTTACGCCGCCGGCGAATCGGCGCGGGCGATCAAGTCCGATCCGCGCTTCATTGAAACTCGCGAACACGTGCTCGCCAAAGTGTTCTCGCAACGCAGCGCCGTTCAACGGCAGGAGCGCGCATGAGCAGTTACGACGTTTCCGCCACCGCAGTGAAACCCGCAGCCACCTCGGTGGTGATTCCCGTGCGCCGCAGCCTCAGCACCCGCTGGATCAGCCTGCTGACCCTGTTCGCGTTGCTGGTGATCTGGTGGGCGGTGACCGCCACCGGTCTGATCGAACCGCTGTTCCTCCCGCCACCGTCCGCCGTGCTGCAAAAAGGCTGGTTGCTGGCGACTACGGGCTACATGGATTCTACGTTGTGGCAGCACCTAGGCGCGAGCCTCAGCCGCATCGGCCTGGGCCTCGGCTTCGCCATTTTGACCGCCGTGCCGGTGGGCATTGCCATCGGCGCCAACCGCATCGCCTGTGGCGTGCTGGATCCGCTGATCGAGTTCTACCGGCCGATTCCGCCACTGGCTTATCTGCCGCTGATCGTGATCTGGTGCGGTATCGGCGAGCTGTCGAAAGTGCTGCTGATCTACCTGGCGATTTTTGCCCCGATCGCGATTGCCACCGCCACCGGCGTGCGCACCGTCGACCCGGCCAAATTGCGCGCCGCACAGTCGCTGGGGGCCACTCGCGCACAACTGATCCGCCACGTGATTTTGCCCAGCGCGCTGCCGGACATTCTGACCGGTGTGCGTATCGGTCTGGGTGTCGGCTGGTCGACGCTGGTCGCCGCCGAATTGATCGCGGCCACCAGCGGCCTCGGCTTCATGGTGCAGTCGGCCGCGCAATTCCTGGTCACCGATGTGGTGGTGCTGGGGATTCTGGTCATCGCCCTGATCGCCTTCGCCATGGAAATGGGCCTGCGTGCCCTGCAACGCAAACTGGTGCCGTGGCACGGCCAGGCCCACTGATTTTTCAGCACTGACTACCCCGACAGTTTCGGGGCCCCGGAATTGAAGAGAACCACCATGAGCAGCCTGAACATCACCCCGTTAAGCTCAGCCCTCGGCGCACAGATCAGCGGCGTCGATATCAGCCAGCCGCTGAGCCTGGAACAGCGCGACGCCATCGAGCAGGCACTGCTCAAATATCAGGTGCTGTTCTTCCGCAATCAGCCGATCGAGCCTTCGCAACAGGCGCGCTTCGCCCACTATTTCGGCGACCTGCACATTCACCCGATCTACCCGAATGTGCCTGAACAACCGGAAGTGCTGATCCTCGACACCGCTGTCACCGACGTGCGCGACAACGCGATCTGGCACACCGACGTGACCTTCCTGCCGACCCCGGCCATGGGCGCGGTACTCAGCGCCAAGCTGTTGCCGGAGTTTGGTGGCGACACGTTGTGGGCCAGTGGGATTGCTGCGTATGAAGCGCTGTCGGCGCCGATGAAGGCGATGCTCGAAGGGCTGACCGCGACTCACGATTTCACCCGTTCGTTCCCGCTGGAGCGCTACGGCAACACGCCTGAGGCATTGGCGCAGTGGGAAGAGGCGCGTCGCAAGAATCCACCGCTGTCGCACCCGGTGATCCGCACGCACCCGGTGAGCGGACGGCGTTCGCTGTTCGTCAACGAAGGCTTCACGTCGAAGATCAATGAGCTGTCGGAAACCGAGAGTGAAGCGGTATTGAAGTTCTTGTTCGCGCATGCGACGCGGCCGGAATTCACCATACGCTGGCGCTGGCAGAAGGATGACATTGCGTTCTGGGACAACCGCGTGACGCAGCATTACGCGGTGGATGATTACCGTCCGGCGCGGCGGGTGATGCAGCGGGCGACGGTGTTGGGGGATGTGCCGTTTTTCAGGTGAAAGCCTCGGCAAGAAAACGCACCATCCTGAAATGTTCCGCTTGTCGGTTAACTGTACAAAAATACAGCTCACGCTTTCATAACGAATAAAAATGAAGTAAAAATCCGCTTACCGAATAGTGAGTGGTGAATCGCATGGTCACAAAAGAAGAAATCCAGGGTTTCATTCGTGCGCAGGTCGACAGGGAGTTCTTTGATGAACTTGAGGTCTTGATCCCACAGACATTTCAAAAAGCCGCCAAGGAGGTTGAAGACCTCCTGATTCACACGCCCCCGGAAGACTTGCGAGGTCATCTGCGCCATTCACTTGTTCAGGAAGCCTTGGCTGGGATGAAGCGCTGGAATCCTATCGTCAAGAGCACGGATCCCAAAGGGCATAACTACGTTCTTTTGGAATTGGGAAAGCTGCGCATCACAGCCGTTGTATTGCCTTGGCAGAAAGAAATTCGAGCTGCCAAACACCGCAACGAACTCAAAACGTTGAATGAGTCACTAGCCTCAATTCAAATGGATTGGATTGACGGGCTCGCGCACACGGTTACCGAACAACTGATTCATGCGCTTGTCGTAGTCCATGCACCACCACCTCGTTCAGCAGATCAATCAGAACCCGTTGCAATCATGATGGCGGTGCCCTATTTCAATGGGAAAGGTTTCCACATGGATTGCACATTTGAGGAGCTGCTTCAGAGCTATTCTGATAATCAGGCTACTGATCAGAAACCGATTGAATTGGTGAAATTGCGAGATAAGATGCGCCGCGCCGAAGACGTTGAAGATCAAATTGATGATGAGAAAAATTCCAAGAGGTGAAGCATGAGAACTGGAGTCGCGGGCTTCCAGTCCGAGCGTCTCAAGCAGTTACGGCTCACGTTTGGCATCACCCAAACCGCGTTAGCCGAAATGGTGGGGCGCGCCTCTGGAAACATCTCCAAATGGGAAAACGGGGTGCAGGTTCCTGAGGCCGATGCTTTCCAACGACTATGTGAGGTCTTCGGCGTCAGTGAGAATTGGCTACTTGAAGAACAAATCGTAACGAGTGAGCGTACGCCGTTCTTTTTTCGATCTCAGGTAAGTGCCACGGCAAACGCCAGGGAAATAGCGGAAGTACGCCTGGAATGGCTTCAGGACGTCTCGTATAAGCTTCAGGAAAGCCTGGAATTCGTCGCAGTAAATGTTCCTCATCTGGAAGAAAGTAACTGCTTGCTGATTTCGGACGAAGAAATCGAACGAATGGCCAGCGAATGCCGCCAAGCCTGGGGGCTTGGGACTGCTCCCATCCCCAATGTCATTCAGGTTCTCGAAAACGCAGGCATCGTCTGTACTCGGACCACATTGGGCCATTTGAAAATGGATGGCGTTTCAAATTGGTACGAGTTGGATCAGCGGCCTTATGTCCTCCTTGTAGCAGACAAGGCGAACGGCATACGAAACCGATTCGATGCTGCACATGAATTGGGGCATATCGTTCTACATCGTCATGTATCGAAGGAGCAGTACGAATCGAATTACGATCTGCTTGAGTCTCAGGCTCATCGATTCGCCAGCGCATTCCTGATGCCAGCGGAGAGCTTCCTGAGAGAAATTCGATGGCCTACCTTGGATACTTTGCTAGCGTTGAAACCACGCTGGAAAGTCTCTGTAGCAGCAATGGTTCGTAGATGCCAGGATCTGGAAATAATCAACGAAACCACTACAACAAGACTGTGGAAGGCTAGGTCAGCAAGAGGATGGGTCAAAGGTGAGCCGATGGACGCTGACTTCGACTTTGAAAGGCCTCAGTTGATTGCACGAGGCGTAAAAATGCTCGTGGAAAATAAAGTCCTTTCTCGATCTCAACTCAGACAGTTGCTCGGATTACCGCTACCCACACTGGAAAGCCTATGCAGTTTGGACAAGGGTTACTTCACCCTGCCAGATCAGTCACAGGTGATCGACATGCAACTGAGAAAACGAACCGCAAGAGATTCATTTTTCAGCGAGACCGCAGAAGTACTCGGGTTCCCGAGCAAAAAGTAAAACTACAAAAATTACGGAGAAACCTCGTCCAGTGAGGCTTCTCCGTAATGACGCTTCAAGTCTTCGAAACCACCTACACCGCCGTCGAAGGCTTCTCCCAAAGATTAATCCCGCCCTCCTGAGCAAACCGGTCTATCTCCGCCAACTCTTCCGCACTGAAACTCAAATTCTTCAAAGCCCCGACGTTCTCGATAATCTGCTCCGGCCGGCTCGCGCCGATCAGCGCCGAGGTCACTCGCGGATCGCGCAGCGTCCACGCCAATGCCAGTTGCGCCAGGCTCTGCCCGCGACGCTTGGCGATCTCGTTCAACGCCCGCACATGAGCGATGTTGGCTTCGGACAAGTGCGAAGCCTGCAACGACCCACCGCCCGGACGATTGACCCGCGCATCCGCCGGCACGCCGTTGAGGTATTTGTCGGTCAGCAGACCTTGCGCCAGCGGGGTGAACGCAATCACGCCGGTGCCGAGTTCGTCGGTGGTGTCGAGCAGGTCCTTTTCCACCCAGCGGTTGAGCAGGTTGTAGGCCGGTTGGTGGATCAACAGCGGCACTTTCCACTCTTTGAGCAACGCGGCGATTTCGCGGGTTTTCACCCCGGAGTACGACGAGATGCCAATGTATAGCGCCTTGCCCTGCTGCACCGCCGTGGCGAGGGCACTGGCGGTTTCTTCCAGCGGGGTGTCCGGGTCGAAGCGGTGCGAATAGAAGATATCCACATAGTCGAGACCGAGGCGTTGCAGGCTCTGGTCGAGGCTGGCCAGCACGTATTTGCGCGAGCCGCCGCCCTGGCCGTAAGGGCCGGGCCACATGTCCCAGCCGGCCTTGCTGGAGATGATCAGTTCATCGCGATACTGCTTGAAGTCTTCGCGCAGCAGGCGGCCGAAATTGGTCTCGGCGCTGCCGTAGGGCGGGCCGTAGTTATTGGCCAGGTCGAAGTGATTGATCCCCAGATCGAACGCGGTGCGCAGCAACGCGCGTTGGGTGTCGATCGGCGTGCTGTCGCCGAAGTTGTGCCACAAGCCCAGGGACAGCGCCGGCAGCACCAGACCGCTGCGTCCGACGCGGCGGTAGGGGATGGAGTCATAGCGGTTTTCGGCAGCGGTGTAAGTCATCGAATCCTCTCTTGTCGGTCTTGAAATGGGTGTCGATTGCTACGCAAAGCGATTGCCGGGCCGGGCAAGGCCAAGGTTCTGGCGCAAGGTCCGGCCCTCGTATTCGGTTCTGAACAGCCCGCGCCGTTGCAGTTCCGGGACCACGCCATTGGCGAAGTCTTCGAGCCCGCCGGGCAGGTGCGGCACCAGCACGTTGAAGCCGTCCGCCGCGCCCTGCTCGAACCATTCCTGCAAACGGTCGGCAATCTGCGCCGGCGTACCGACAACGCTGTAATGCCCGCGACCACCAGCGATTCTGCGACCCAGTTCGGCCAGGGTCAGATGCTCGCGGCCGGCCAGTTCGGTCAGCAGCTTCTGCCGGCTCTGCTGGCCGCTTTCAGTCAGCGGCAGTTCCGGCAGCGGCCCGTCCAACGGGTACTTCGACAGGTCGAAGTTGCCCAGCATACGCCCAAGCAGAGCGACGCCAACCTCGGGTTCGACCAATTGCTGAAACGTTTCAGATTTTTCCTGCGCTTCGGCTTCTGTCTGCCCGACCACGACAAACACGCCGGGCATGATTTTCAGTGAATCGGCGCTGCGTCCGTACTTCGGCAAGCGGCCCTTGAGGTCGGCGTAGAACGCCTGGGCGCTGGCCAGCGAGGTCTGCGCGGTGAACACCACTTCGGCCGTCTGCGCCGCCAGTTCCCGCCCGGTTTCCGACGAGCCGGCCTGCACGATCACCGGCTGACCCTGTGGCGAACGCGCGACATTCAGCGGGCCTTTGACCTTGAAGTGCTCGCCGACGTGATTCAGCACGTGCAGTTTTTCCCGGTCGTAATACGCGCCGCTGGTCTTGTCGCGGAGGAAGGCGTCGTCCTGCCAACTGTCCCAAAGCCCGGTGACCACCTGATGAAATTCCCGGGCGCGGCTGTAGCGTTCGGCGTGGCCGATGTGTTCATCGCGGCCGAAATTCTGCGCTTCGGCGGCGTTGTCCGAAGTCACCAGATTCCACCCCGCTCGCCCGCCCGACAGGTGATCGAGCGAAGCGAATTTACGCGCCACGTGGTACGGCTCGTTGTAGCTGGTGGTGGCGGTGGCGATCAGGCCGATGTGCTCGGTCACCGCGCTCAAGGCCGAGAGCAAGGTCAGCGGTTCGAAGTGATCCGAACGGGCCATGCGGCTGGCGATGTCGTGAGTCGGCGCGGCGACGCTGTCAGCGACGAACAAGGTGTCGAACTTCGCCGCCTCGGCAACCTGCGCCAGACGTTTGTAGTGGGCGAAATCCAGTCCGGCGTTGGCCGGCACGTCCGGATGACGCCACGCGGCGACGTGGTGCCCGGTGGCCATGAGGAATGCACCGAGTTTCAGCTGTCTGCTCATCTCAGAAATCCTTGCGCAGTTGCACGCCGAAGTAGCGCTCGTCGTCGCGGGGCACGGCGCGGTAGATGTAGTTGCCACCGCTGGCGAGCAATGGCGAATAGGACTTGTCGGTGAGGTTCTTGCCCAGCAACGCCACGCGCCAGCCGTTGGTGTAATCGGCCAGGGCCACGCTGGCGTTCCAGAGGCCGTAGGCGCCCTGTTTGGTGTCAGCGTTCTGGCTGATGTCGTACTGCACTTTGCTCTGCCAGCTGTAGTCGGTGCCGAGTTCGATATCCAGGCCGCTTTCCAGCGGAATGGTGTAGTCGGCGCGCACGTAGTTTTTCCAGTCCGGGCTGAACGGCAGCGGCTTGCCGTTGACGTTGCACGACGCCGCCGCGCCCGCCGGGCAGGCGAACTGGTCGATGCGGGCGCGGGTGTAGGCCAGTGCGCCGGAGAACTTCAGTTGCTGGGTCGCCTGCAGGGCGTAATCAAGTTCCACGCCTTCGGTGCTGACGCTGCCGGCGTTGATCAGACGCGTCACTACTTGCCCGGCGACGGTGTCGAAAAAGTTTGCCTGATAGTTGTCGTAGTCGCTGTGGAAAACCGCGAGGTTGGTGGTCAGGCGATTGTTCCAGCTTGAGGCCTTGATCCCCGCCTCCCAGGTGTTGGAGGTTTCCGGTTTCAGTGCTTCGGTATCGCGCGGCTGCATGTTGAAGAACACGTTGTAGGCCGGGCCTTTGTAGCCGCGCGAGTAGGTCAGGTAAGTGGTGACGGTATCGCTCAGGTCGTACTGCAAACCGAGCCGGCCGGACCAGCCGTCCTCGTCTACCGAACCAGAGCTGCTGGTAGCCGGTTGAATGCCGCTGACGGTGGTAGCGGAAGTGGAGACGCGACGGTGATCGTATTCGAGATCGTCGTGGGTGTAGCGCAGGCCGGCGATGCCTCGGAAATCCGAGGTGAAATTCAGCGTGCTTTCGCCGAACACCGCGTAGCTGTCGCTGGTGGTGCTGTAGTCGGCGACACCGCGATCAGTGCGCGTGGTGGTGGTCAGCGTGCGCTGATAGGTCTCGTCATCCTTGCCGTGCATGTAGAACAGGCCGCCAACGTATTCGAGGAAGCCGCCTTTCGGCGAGGCCAGACGCAGCTCCTGCGAGTACTGGTCGAAGGCCAGATCGCCCTTGTCCGCCGTGCCGGGGAACGCGGCCGTCACCGTGCCGAGGCGGTCGCCGTCCTGATACTGGGTGTTGTCCCAGCCGCGCCACGCGGTGATCGACGTCAGGGTGTAATCGCCGAGTTGCCAGTCGAGCTGGCCGGACAGGCCCTTGTTGGTGTCTTCGACGTGGGTGCGGGTGTCGGTGTTGATGTCGCGGTTGTGACTGGTGGCGCTGACCGGGCTCAGTGCATTGGTGAAGGCCGGGGTCAACGACTTGGTGACGACGCCGTTGGGGCCGTCATCGTGGGACTGCATGTAGTCGGCGATCAGGGTGAAGGTGACGTCGTCGTTCGGGGTGAATTCCAGTTTTCCGCGCACGCCGCGGTGGTTGTAGCCGTTGACCTCCTGGCCGTTGTGCTTGTTATCCACGTTGCCGTCATAGCTGCCGAACAAGGTGCTGATCGAGCCCTTGAGCGTCTCCGGAATCAGGCTACCGCCGATGCCGAAACGGGTGCGGCTTTCGTTGCCGCTGTAGTACGACTGATCGATGTAGCCGTGGGTCTCGGCGGTCGGCGCCTTGCTGGTGATGTTCAGCACGCCGGCCGAGGCGTTCTTGCCGAACAGCGTGCCTTGCGGCCCGCGCAGAACTTCGACGCGTTCCAGATCCAGCAGATCCAGAGTCGACTGACCGGGACGGGCGTAGACCACGCCATCGATCACCGTGGCCACCGTCGGCTCGACGCCCGGCGAAGTGGAAATCGTCCCCACGCCACGCACGAACAGCGAGGTGTCCTTGTTCGATGCGCCAGTGCGGAAGTTCAGCGACGGCACTTGCTGGACGATGCTTGCCACGCTGTTGCGGTTATCGCGCTCCAGTTGCTCGCCGTCGATCACCGACACCGCCACCGGGACCTTTTGCAGCGACTCTTCGCGGCGGGTGGCGGTGACCGTGACGGGCTTGAGTGTCGGCTCCTGGTCGGTGCTGTCGGCGGCGAACGCGGCGGGCAGCGGCAGCGCGGCCAGCACGGTGAGTAGCCAGCCCGCAGCACGAATCGATTGCGCCAGTTTGTGTGTCGCCCCAGGAATGTTGTGCATGCTGTGCCCGCTCGAAAAGTTGCCCTGAACCGCTGCCGTTCTGCGACGACAGCGCCTGTCTCGGTGTCTTGGGCATTCGCTCGAGCGAGTAGCAGACAATGCGCTTTGTTAGCGCTAACATCGCCAGTATTGGCAAGCCCGGCATAGAGCGTCCAATACTGAAAAATTACTTTTATATGCGTTTTGGTTTTTAAGAAGGATCGAGCCTTGAGCGAAGAAAAGCCCCGCAAACGCCGTGGCGCCGGTCGCGTGACCCTCAATGCGGTGGCGCGCCAGGCCGGCGTTTCGGCGATCACCGTGTCACGCTACTTCAACCAGCCGGAACAGGTCTCACCCGAACGCCGCGAACGGATCGCAGCGGTGGTCGCCGAGCTGGGTTATGTACCGAATCTGGTGGCCGGCGGCCTCGCTTCGGCGCGGGGGAAAATCGTCGGCATGGTGATCCCGAACATCTCCGGGCCGATCTTCGCCAACACCATTCAGGGCTTCAGCGACACCCTCAGCCGTCACGGTTATCAGCTGTTGCTGGCCTCGAGTTACTTCAGCACTGAGCAGGAAGAAAACGCGGTGCGGGCGTTCCTCGGCTGGTCGCCGGCGGCGCTGGTAGTGACCAGTCACTTCCACAGTGCGGGCACGGAAAAGATGCTCGCCGAAGCGGATATTCCGGTGATCGAAACCTGGGATTACCAGCCGGATCGCGAGCCGATGCAAATCGGCTTTTCGCACTTCGAGGTGGGTGTGAGCGCCGCTCGCTATCTGCACGGCAAAGGCTATCGGCGGATTGCGTTTGTGCAGAACAGCGCGCCCGGCGACTTCAGCGCACTGGAACGCCGCGACGGTTACGACGCGACCGTGCGTGAACTCGGCCTGGAGCCGTGGGTATTCGCACCGGACGCCGATCGCGCCCCGTTCGAGGCCGGCAAGCAAGCGATGGAAGCACTGATGAACGCCTCACCGCGCCCGGACGCGATCATCTTCGCCAACGACAACCTCGCCGCCGGCGGCCTGCTCGCCGGGCAACGCGCCGGCCTCAAGATCCCGGAAGACTGCGCCGTCCTCGGCTTCGGCGACTACCCGTTCGCCGAGATGCTGCTGCCGAGCCTGAGCACGATCAAACCGCCGGCGCTGGAGATCGGTGTACTGGCGGCAACGCGGGTGCTGGAAAGCCTGGGCGTGCTGCCAAGCGATGAGGTGCAGCGGTTGAATTTGCTGCAATGCCAAGTCATCGAGCGAGAAAGTACCTGACCCAGAATTCTGTAAATCGGCCTTAAGCTGACAATTCACGCAAGGCAGCAGCAGCCAAAAATCCGGAGCGAGAGCTGTAACGCTGATCACGTCGTACTGTCTGGTCAATACGCTCCAGCAACTGCTCCGGCAGAGTCGCGTTGAAGCGCACCGACTTGCCGAAATAGGGAGTGATATCAAACTCGACCACACCCCAAATACCGCCGGCGTAATCCGGATTCTCGAGATGGGCATCAATGTCCTGAACCCGAGGCAACGGTGCGCCATCAGCGACCAGTCCCTCATAGTGCAAGGCCAGTGCCTCCTGAGTATTGTCAAAAGCTTCGGCTACCGTAGTGCCTGCGGAGAAGCAGCCCGGTACATCCGGGACGATCACTCCGTAGTCTGAGTCGGCATCCTTGTGCAGAACGACCGGGAATTTCATGTAAGTGAATCCTTCCTCTGACATGTCCATTAAGGGACTTTCGTTTCCAATGACGGGCTTCATTTCAAACCCGCCTGTTTCAAGATGCTGTTGATCGTTCCCTTGGGAAGATCCGAATCCGGATGCTTGATCGTCACCCTCCCTGGTTTGCCCGGATGTTTGTATTGGTGGTGACTGCCTTTCACGGCGACCAGATACCATCCATCCTCCTCGATCATCCTGATCATTTCCCGACTACGCATTTCCTTCGCCCTGTTCGACAGCAAGAGCTGCGTACTTTAAGAGCTGTCCTTTTCCATCAATACACACCATACACACTTGGAGAAATATTAGCCTAGTGGACAGGCGCGTGTTTAATCGCCAGATGGGCGGTGGACGCGCCCTGGCACACAGCTCTCATAAACAGATGTATACGTGGCGAAATGTGTCGATCAGCATGAGCCCGACAGCTGACCTATGCTCAACATGAGCAAAGCCAGGCTGACTCCTATCAACAGGCAGATCCCAAACCATGCACACCGCAATCATCATCTTCTTCGGCCTGATCCTCCTGGCGCTGATGCTCTACATCGGCGAGCGCATCGGCTTCAGTCGCCAGACCATGGCCTACGGCTTCGCGGCGTTGTGGCTGGCGTTGACGGTGATCAACGGCGCGGTCGGCGTGGTGCACGCCGGGCAGCCGCTGGGGTCGGAGATTGCGATTGGCAGCGCCGTGTTCGGCGTACCGATCGCGGTGATGGTGTTGTTCATGGTGCTGAGCGCCGAGACCTGAATCCGTCCCGGCGCCCTTCCCCGATCAACGCACCAGATGCAGGAACTGCATGTGCCGTTCGTACTGGTCGAGGATGTCGTTGATGATCTGCTCTTTGGTGTAACCGACCAGATCGTAGTCCTGGCTGCCCTCGCTCAGATGCACTTCGGCGCGGTAGTAGCGGCGATTGTTGAGCTGCTTGGAGCCCATGCCGCCACGAGCGAACGACGGTGTGAAGTAACCGCGCATTTGCACCTGATAGATGAAGGGATGCAGCTCGCCGTGACCGATTTCCAGGCTGACGCTGTCGTGAGCCGGATCGGGTTGCGTAACGACGTTCAGACCCTTCTCGACGAACACCGCCGTCACTTCTTCGATGGCTGGTTTCACCGTGGTGTCCATGAAGCGGTACACCTCGTCCCGCGACGGGAAGTGCACGGCCTGGCTCAGGCGCTGGCGCCAGCCGCCCTTGCCACGCCGCGAGCCGGACACCGGCGCCAGCGAATGCAGCTGCGCGATCTGCTTCTGCGATTCCAGATAGAACGCCTTGTGCAGCCCCCACATCATCAGCAGCAGAATCAGCGAGAACGGCAGCGAGGTCAGCACCACCGCTGACTTCAGCGCATCGATACTGCCGGAGAACAGCAGCGCACTGGTGATCAGCGCAGTCATCGCGCCCCAGAACACCCGCAACCATTTCGGCCCGTCTTCATCCGGGTTACCACCCTTGGCCGACAGGGTCGATAGCACCACGGTGCCCGAGTCGGCGGAGGTGACGAAGAACACGAAGCTGATGAACACCGTCACCGCGATGACGGTTTTGCTCCACGGGTAGGTTTCCAGCAACAGGTAGAGGGTCATCGACGGGTTATCGAGGGCCGACATGCCCAGTGCCGACATCCCGTGGTTGAGCACCTGATCAATGGCGCTGTTGCCGAAGATCGACATCCACGCCAGGGTGAAACCGAGCGGGATCAAAAGCACGCCGAAGACGAATTCGCGGATGGTCCGGCCACGGGAAATCCGTGCGATGAACAGGCCCACGAACGGCGACCATGCAATCCACCAGGCCCAGTAGAACACCGTCCAGCCGCCGAGCCAGTCGCTCGGTTTGTCGTAGGCGTAGAGGTCGAAACTCTTCGTCGGCAATGCGCCGAGGTAGTCGCCGAGGTTCTGGATCAGGGTGTTGAGCAAGTGCTGGGTGGGACCGGCGAACAACACGAACAGCAGCAGCGCACAGGCCAGCAGCATGTTGATGTCGGACATGACCCGCACGCCCTTATCCACACCGGAGACAGCAACGATGATTGCCGCGCCCATCATCAGCGTGATCAGGCCGACCTGAATCCATTGGGTGTGGGCGATGCCGAACAGGTAGTCCAGACCGGAGTTGAGATGGAGTACGCCGAAGCCCATGTCCGCACCGAGGCCAAACACCGTGGCGATGATGCCGAAGCCATCCACCGCGTAGCCGATGGGCCCGTTGATGCGTTTGCCGATCAGCGGGTACAGCGCCGAACGCAGGGCCAACGGCAGGTTGTGCCGATAGGCGAAATACGCCAGCGCCATGCCGACAAAGGCGAACACGCCCCAGCCGTGCAGGCCCCAGTGCAGAAACAGGATCTGCATCGCCTGACGCGCCGCATCCGCCGTGCCGGCCTCGCCTTGCGGCGGCTGGAGCATGTGGGTCAGTGGTTCGGACACACAGAAGAAAAACAGCGTGATGCTGATCCCGGCGGCGAACAGCATGCCGGCCCAGGACAGGTAACTGAATTCGGGTTCGTCGTGGTCGGCACCGAGTTTGATCTTGCCGTAGCCCGATAACGCGGTGACCACCACGAAGACCAGATACAGGGTCATCGCGAGCATGTAGTACCAGCCGACCGTATTGGCCGCCCAGTTTTGCGCTTCCAGGAGCCAGGCACCGGCCTGTTCCGGCATGGCGATAACGGTCAGGCCGAACAGCAGGATCACCGTCGCGGCGAACCAGAACACCGGCGGATTCATGCGTACCAGACCGCTGGCGGGGGTGGACGATGCACTCATGAACGGTGCACCTCAAGGGGTTGGAAAATGGCTGAAATGATCGGACTCAGCAAAGGCAAGCCTCCTGTTGTGAGCGGGCAGCGAGCTACCGGTTTAACTTGAATGAACGTTCAAGTTAAACATGGATAGCACGCTCAGGACTAATCGCAGGGCTCAGCGGTCGCTTTCGTACGCTGGCTCAGGGAGGGGTATGACGCTGTGGCGAGGGTGATCGTTCCCGCCTTGCGCGGAAACGATCGGACAGGAAAATTACTTCTGCGTCCCGTCATCATGCTGCAGATTGGCCTGGGTCAGGTTGCACCCGGCCGGCACGCTGCGAGTCAGCCACACGTTGCCGCCGATGGTCGAACCCTTGCCGATGGTGATCCGCCCGAGAATCGTCGCCCCGGCGTAAATCACCACGTCGTCCTCGACGATCGGATGCCGCGGATGGCCCTTCTGCAACTGACCGTCTTCGTCTGCCGGGAAGCGTTTGGCGCCGAGGGTCACTGCCTGATAAATCCTCACGCGCTCGCCGATGATTGCGGTCTCGCCGATTACCACGCCGGTCCCGTGATCGATGAAGAAACTGCGGCCGATCTGCGCGCCCGGGTGAATATCGATGCCGGTCGCCGAGTGGGCGATTTCCGAACTGATCCGCGCCAGCAGCGGCAGGCCTGCGCGATACAAATGGTGGGCCAGACGATGGTGAATCACCGCCAGGATCCCCGGATAGCACAACAGCACTTCATCGACGCTGCGCGCCGCCGGGTCGCCGTGGTAGGCGGCCAGCACGTCGGTGTCGAGCAGACTGCGCAGGCCTGGCAGCGCCAACGCGAAATCCTGAATGATCCTGATGGCCTGCGCCTCGACTTCGCTGTCATCCCGGGCGCTGTGGCGGGCGACGTAACGCAGTTCGAGTCGTGCCTGGGCCAGCAACGCATTCAACGCAACATCGAGGGTGTGGCCGACGTAAAAATCTTCGCTCTCTTCACGCAGATCCACCGGCCCCAGACGCATCGGGAACAACGCGCCGCACAGGGCTTCGAGAATCTGCGCCATCGCATCACGGGACGGCAGTTCGCGCCCACCCTGCTCGCCGCTGGCGCGGCCATTTTGCGTACGCCACTGATCCCGCGCGGTACGCAGCTGGCTGACGATGGTCTGCAATTGCCAATGGCTGGAACGCTCGCTCACGGTAAAGACTCCTCACGGGCGGCCGGACTGTCTGGCCGCGTCAACGGCCACTACTTTACGGCAACGCCCCGGAGGCGAATTAAGAACCGATAGTGCTGGCCTAAGCACATTTGGCTATAAGCGAATGACGGTTGCCCCGGTAAATCGGCGTGCCTATAGTCCTGTGATCTTCCTCCGCCAGTACGGACTCATGATTAAACAACAGCTGGACCGCTTCAATCGCCTCGACCTGCTCGGCCAACCGACCCCACTGGAAAAACTCGAGCGCCTGTCCACCTGGCTCGGCCGCGATATCTACATCAAGCGCGATGACCTGACGCCGCTGGCCATGGGCGGCAACAAGTTGCGCAAGCTCGAATACCTCGCCGCCGATGCCCTCGCCCAAGGCGCGGACACCCTGATCACCGCCGGCGCACTGCAATCGAACCACGTCCGCCAGACCGCTGCGCTGGCCGCCAAACTGGGCCTGGGCTGCGTGGCCCTGCTGGAAAACCCGCTGGGCACCGACGACGCCAACTACACCGGCAACGGCAACCGCCTGCTGCTGGACCTGTTCGACACCAAGGTCGAGCTGGTCGATAACCTCGACAACGCCGACGAACAACTGGCCGCCCTCGCCGTGCGCCTGCGCAGCAACGGCAAGAAGCCGTATCTGGTGCCGATCGGTGGCTCCAACGCCATCGGCGCACTGGGTTACGTACGTGCCGGCCTGGAACTGGCGCAGCAGATCGAGGACACCGGCCTGCAATTTTCCGCCGTGGTCCTGGCCTCGGGCAGCGCAGGCACGCACAGCGGCCTGGCACTGGCCTTGAGCGAAGTGCTGCCGCAACTGCCGGTGATCGGCGTGACGGTATCGCGCAGCGAAGAAGATCAGCGCCCGAAAGTGCAAGGCTTGGCCGAGCGTACTGCCGATTTGCTGGGCGTGGCATTGCCGGAGAGTTTCAAGGTAGAGCTGTGGGACGAATACTTCGGCCCGCGTTACGGCGAGCCGAATGCCGGAACCCTGGCGGCGGTGAAACTGCTGGCCAGCCAGGACGCCGTGCTGCTCGATCCGGTCTACACCGGCAAGGCCATGGCCGGGTTGCTCGACGGCATCGGTCGCGGGCGTTTCAACGACGGCCCGATCATCTTCCTGCACACCGGCGGCGCCCCGGCGTTGTTTGCCTACAAGGATTTTCTCTGATGCGCTCGCTCCCACGCTCGGCGTGGGAAGGCAGGCCGGGGCGCTCCGCGTCCCTTTCCGTCCGTTGAAGCCCTCCCGCGCAGCGCGTGGGATCAACCGGAATACGGGAAACTTATATTCCACATACGAATAACAAATGGAAAATTCATTATTTTCCATTCTAAAAGAACAGTCTTATAGTCTCGCCGCAGGCGAATATCGCGAGAGACGCATAAGCTGCTTTAAGGCAGGATAGCGCTGTCGTCCAATTCCCGGATTCGCCAACTTTCCTTAAGCGGCTTCCATAAGAAAACACAGGGGCTTGTCATGATTCTTTCCGCACTACGTCGAAATCTGCTGGTTGGTTCGCTGGGCCTGGCACTGAGCGCCGGTCTGATCAGCAGCGCCGTTGCCGGTGAGCAACTGCAACAGATCAAGGACAAAGGCGTTATCAACGTCGGCCTGGAAGGCACTTACCCACCGTTCAGCTTCGTTGATGCCGACGGCAAACTGTCGGGCTTCGAAGTCGAGCTGTCCGAAGCCCTGGCCAAGAAGCTGGGCGTCAAGGCCAAGATCCAGCCAACCAAGTGGGACGGCATCCTCGCCGCGCTGGAATCCAAGCGTCTGGACGTTGTAGTCAACCAGGTGACCATCTCCGACGAGCGCAAGAAGAAGTATGACTTCTCCGAGCCATACACCATCTCCGGGATTCAGGCGCTGGTGCTGAAGGACAAGGAAGCTGCGCTGAACATCAAGACTGCCGCAGACCTGTCCGGCAAGAAAGTCGGCGTAGGCCTGGGCACCAACTACGAGCAGTGGGTCCGCGCCAACGTGCCGGGTGCCGACGTGCGTACCTACGACGATGATCCGACCAAGTTCGCCGACCTGAACAACGGTCGTACCGATGCGATTCTGATCGACCGTCTGGCCGCCCTCGAGTACGCCAAGAAAGCACCGAAAACCGTAGCGGCCGGTCAGGCGTTCTCCCGTCAGGAATCCGGTATCGCCCTGCGCAAAGGCGAACCTGAGCTGCTGGCGGCCGTGAACAAGGCCCTCGACGAGCTGCGTGCCGACGGGACCCTGGCCAAGATCTCGGAAAAGTACTTCCAAGCTGACGTCACTAAATAATGGAAGCAGCTTTCCAACTCGCACTGGACTCCGCGCCCTTTCTGCTCAAGGGCGCGTACTACACGGTAGTCCTCAGCCTCGGCGGCATGTTCTTCGGCCTGCTGCTGGGCTTTGGCCTGGCGCTGATGCGCCTGTCGCGTTTCAAATCGGTCAGCTGGCTGGCCCGCATCTACGTGTCGTTCTTTCGCGGCACGCCGTTGCTGGTGCAGCTGTTCGTGATCTATTACGGCCTGCCGCAACTGGGGCTGGAACTCGACCCGCTGCCGGCAGCCCTGATCGGCTTTTCGCTGAATATGGCTGCCTATGCCTGTGAAATCCTGCGTGCCGCGATCGGTTCGATCGAACGCGGTCAGTGGGAAGCGGCTGCAAGCATCGGCATGACCCGCGCGCAAACCCTGCGCCGGGCCATCCTGCCGCAAGCCATGCGCACGGCGTTGCCGCCGCTGGGCAACAGCTTCATTTCACTGGTCAAGGACACCGCACTGGCCGCCACCATTCAGGTGCCGGAGCTGTTCCGTCAGGCACAACTGATTACCGCCCGGACTTTCGAAGTCTTCACCATGTATGTTGCCGCCGCGCTGATCTACTGGATTCTGGCCACAGTGCTGTCGCACTTCCAGAACAAGCTGGAAGAGCGGGTCAATCGGCACGACCAGGAGTCCTGACCCCATGATTGTCGTGGAAAAACTGACAAAGCAGTTCAAGGGTCAAGTCGTGCTCAACGGCATCGATCTTGAAGTGAAGGAAGGCGAGGTCGTGGCAATCATCGGCCCCAGCGGCTCGGGCAAGACCACGTTCCTGCGCTGCCTGAACTTCCTCGAACAACCCACCAGCGGCCGGATCAAGGTCGGCGATATCGAAATCGATACCGGCCGCCCCTTGAACCAGCAGCAGAATCTGGTGCGCACCTTGCGCCAGCACGTGGGCTTCGTGTTCCAGAACTTCAATCTGTTCCCCCACCGCACCGCTCTGGAGAACGTCATCGAAGGCCCGATCGTGGTCAAGAAGACGCCTCGCGACGAAGCCATCGCCCTAGGCAAGAAGCTGCTGGCCAAGGTCGGCCTGGCGGGCAAGGAAGACGCCTACCCACGGCGCCTGTCCGGCGGCCAGCAACAGCGCGTGGCGATTGCCCGGGCGCTGGCGATGGAGCCGGAAGTGATCCTGTTCGACGAACCGACATCGGCCCTCGACCCGGAACTGGTGGGCGAAGTACTGGCGACCATTCGCGGTCTGGCCGAAGAAAAACGCACCATGGTTATCGTGACCCACGAAATGGCATTTGCCCGTGACGTGGCCAACCGCGTGGTGTTTTTCGATAAAGGCGTGATCGTCGAGCAAGGTGAAGCCAAGGCGTTGTTCGCCAATCCGAAAGAAGAACGCACACGACAGTTTCTCAGCAAGTTTCGCAACAACGGCTGAGAACTTCGCCTGCACCTCACTCACTTCCATGGATGGAAGTAGTGTTTTCCCCGACATAAAAAATTACTCTCAAAACATAAACTACCCGCCCCTTGCAAAGGCAGTACATATATATGTCCTGCAACAACTTCCTGCGCATAAAATTCGCCGCACCTTGATTCCATCCTTCAGCAGAACGTACAGTAAAACACGCTGAAAACCGCGAAAACCTGTAGCCTCTTTCCTTTCCCTGCCTAGTCCGACTGCTACAACAACGTAGGAACTTTCTGATTAATCCGTAATTCACGGATTAACTAATCCACTCCCTTGACACCTCTTCCGGCGAACTCTTATCTAGTCACCAACCGGCGCACGCTAGTTCAACAAGGCACTTTAAAACTTGTGCGCAACTCCGATGTTTTATTTCCGGTTAATTCACGCCATTCGTTCTTTCAGATACGGACTTCGCTGCAAGGCTTCAAGGAGAGAAACCGATGACCTGCATTTCAAACATCCCGCTATTGCCACCACCGACCCTGGAGCAAACCCACGGGGTCGGAATCAACCTAATGGCGGCCGCCAACCTGTCGGTTGAAATCGGACCTTATGACGATATGGACAGCGGCGATCTGATCGAGCTGTTCTGGGATGACTGCTATGTCGCTTCCCGTGTGCTCACTGCCGGCGAGATCGGAAGCACGGTCAGCCTCAGGGTGCCGGAGAGTTTCATCGTCAACGGCTCACCCTGCGTGCACTATCGGGTCATGCAGGTCGGGAGAAACCCGGCGCTGTCGGCCGGCGCCCTGTTCCAGGTGAAGCTCGACTGCCCGGGCGGGCAGTTCGCAACAGGCAGCGCAGAGGAAAACCAGTATCTGCTGCCGGTCAGCCTTCCAGACGTCATCCGCAGGCGTGGGGTCAACCCGAGCCAGATCAAGCGCGGCGTCCCTCTGACCATCGAGCCTTATCTGAACATGGCCGAGGGTGACGAAATCACCCTGCGCTGGGGTGATGCACGAATGGATCTGCCCCCTGTCACGCAAGCCGATGTCGGCCAGGGAATCCAGGTCTGGGTGCCACCGGCAGTCATCGTCGAAGCGGGCGAAGACCTGCGGCTTGACGTGACCTATTGCATCATCGACCGGGTCGGCAACAACTCGCGCTGGGCACCGCCACGCACACTGAAGATTGGCTGCGTGAATCCTTATCTGAAAGCACAGCCGAGGCGGACTCCCATGGCTGCGGAGCGCAAAGCCAGGTGAGCTTTCGAACTTCTATATATATTCCTAAAAGTTAGTTTATTTAAATTTTATACGCGCTTAGGGTATATGAACCGGACCACCGGACATTCTTTCGTTCGCCGCACTTTTGCGGCGTTTTTCATGAGATGTGAGGTAGGTAACATGGTCCGGAACCCAATCACCCCAGTGCAGATCGCCAGGGCATTGCGTGCAGCCAAGGAGTGGCACTGATGTCCAGTCTGGCAGACGCAAACGTCCAGAGTGACCTGGACATCGCCCCGTTGTTGTTGCCCGCGCAAGTGCTGCGCAACGACGCTCAAGCCATCAAGGCTGCACACGAGCTGGCGCAAGTCGCCCGCGTACAGGCTGCCAAACGCGACCGTCAGCGCAAGCTGCCGTGGGCGGAAATCGAGCAGTTCACCCGCAGCGGCCTGGGCAGCATCGCCATCCCGCGCGAGTACGGCGGGCCGCAGGTTTCCTTCGTCACCCTGGCCGAGGTGTTCGCGATCATTTCCGCGGCCGACCCGGCACTGGGACAGATCCCGCAAAACCAGTTCGGCATCATCAACCTGATCCTCGGCAGCGCCACCGAAGCGCAGAAACAGCAACTGCTGCAGAGCGTGCTCGAAGGCTGGCGCATCGGTAACGCCGGGCCTGAGCGTGGCACCAAGGACACCCTGGAACTGAAAGCGCGCATCACCGCCGACGGCGATGACTACGTGATCAACGGCCAGAAGTTCTATTCCACCGGCGCCCTCTTCGCCCACTGGGTGGCGGTCAAGGCACTCAACGATGACGGCAGGCAAGTCCTGGCTTTCGTCCGTCGCGGCACGCCGGGATTGCGCATCGTCGATGACTGGTCGGGTTTTGGCCAGCGCACCACCGCCAGCGGCACGATTCTTTTGCACAACGTGCGGGTCGATGCAGGCCTCGTGGTGGATAACTGGAAGATCAACGAAAAGCCCAACACCCAGGGCGCGGTGTCGCAGCTGATTCAAGCGGCCATCGACGCCGGCATCGCCCGTGGCGCCATCGATGACGCCATCGAATTCGTCAAGACCCGCGCCCGGCCGTGGATCGATGCCAAGGTTGAACGCGCCAGCGACGATCTCTACGTGATCGCCGACATCGGCAAACTGAAAATCGAACTGCACGCCGCCGAAGCGCTGCTGCGCAAGGCCGGGCAAGTGCTGGATCAGGTGCACGCGGCACCTCTGACAGCCGAGTCCGCCGCCCGCGCCTCGATTGCCGTGGCCGAAGCCAAGGTACTGACCACCGAGATCTCGCTGCTGGCCAGCGAAAAGCTCTTCGAACTGGCCGGCAGCCGCGCCACCCTCGCCGAATTCAACCTCGACCGCCACTGGCGCAATGCCCGGGTACACACGCTGCACGACCCGGTGCGCTGGAAGTACCACGCGGTCGGCGCTTACCGCCTGAACGGAAAACTTCCGGCTCGCCATTCCTGGATCTGACGACCAGAACACTTTTGACCAGATCTCTGGAGAAACACATGACTCTTTCCCATCCCGTCGCGGTCATCACCAGCGACGAGCAAGCCCTGATCGTCGCCAGCGACCTGGCCGAAGACTTCCAGCGCGACAGCAACCTGCGCGACCGCGAACGCCGCCTGCCGCTGCCGGAGCTCGACGTGTTTTCCCGCTCCGGCCTGTGGGGCATCAGCGTGCCCAAGGAGTACGGCGGCGCCGGCGTGTCCAACGTGACCCTGGCCAAAGTCATCGCCCTGATCGCCCGGGCCGATGGCTCGCTGGGGCAGATTCCGCAGAACCATTTCTATGCCCTAGAAGTGCTGCGGGTGAACGGCAGCCACGAGCAAAAACAACGTCTGTACGCCGAAGTTCTCGCCGGTCAGCGCTTCGGCAACGCCTTGGCAGAACTGGGCACCAAGACCGCCCATGACCGCGTCACCAGCCTCAGACGTGACGGCAGCGGCTATCGCATCAACGGCCGCAAGTTCTATGCAACCGGTGCGATTTACGCGCAGCGCATCCCGACCTCAGTGGTCGATGAAGATGGTGTGCAGCAACTGGCGTTCGTCCCGCGCGACAGCAAAGGCCTGACCGTGATCGACGACTGGAGCGGCTTCGGCCAGCGCACCACCGGCAGCGGTTCGGTGGTGTTCGAAGATGTTTATGTCGCCGCCGAAGACGTGATCCCGTTTCAGAGCGCTTTCGAGCGTCCGACCACCGTCGGCCCGCTGGCGCAGATTCTTCACGCCGCCATCGACACCGGCATCGCCCGCGCCGCCTATGAAGATGCGCTGCACTTCGTGCGCAGCAAGACCCGGCCGTGGATCGATTCGGGCAACGACAAGGCCACCGAAGATCCGCTGACCCTCAAGAGCTTCGGCCACCTGAGTATCCGCCTGCACGCCACCGAAGCCCTGCTCGAACGCGCCGGCGAATTCCTCGATGCGGCCCAGGCCGAGACCAACGCCGAAACGGTGGCGGCAGCCTCGATTGCCGTCGCCGAAGCCCGGGCGATCAGCACCGAAATCTCCCTGGCCGCCGGCAGTACCCTGTTCGAACTGGCCGGCAGCCAGGCCACCCTGATCGAGCACGGCCTCGACCGCCACTGGCGCAACGCCCGGGTGCACACCCTGCACGACCCGGTGCGCTGGAAGTATCACGCGGTGGGCAATTACTACCTCAACGATGAAAACCCTCCGCTGCGAGGGACCATCTGATGAGCAAGAAAAAGATCCTGCTCAATGCGTTCAACATGAACTGCATCGGCCACATCAACCACGGGTTGTGGACCCATCCCCGCGACACCTCGACCCGATACAAGTCCATCGAATACTGGACCGAACTGGCGCAACTGCTGGAGCGCGGATTGTTCGACGGGCTGTTCATCGCCGACATCGTCGGCGTGTACGACGTCTATCAGAACTCGGTGGACGTCACCCTGAAAGAGTCGATCCAGCTGCCGGTCAACGATCCGCTGCTGCTGGTGTCGGCCATGTCCGCCGTGACCAAAAACCTGGGTTTCGGCCTGACCGCCAACCTCACCTACGAGCCGCCGTATCTGTTTGCCCGACGCATGTCGACCCTCGATCACCTGAGCCGTGGACGGGTGGGCTGGAACATCGTGACCGGTTATCTGGACAGCGCCGCCAAGGCCATGGGCCTGAGCGAACAGGTCGAGCATGACCGGCGTTACGACCAGGCCGACGAGTACCTCGAAGTGCTCTACAAACTCTGGGAAGGCAGCTGGGAAAACGGTGCGGTGCTCAACGATCCGCAACAGCGGATCTACGCGCAGCCGGACAAGGTGCACAAGGTCGAGCACAAGGGCGAGTTCTACCAGGTCGAGGGTTATCACCTGTGCGAGCCGTCGCCGCAGCGCACGCCGGTGCTGTTCCAGGCCGGCAGTTCGGAGCGCGGTCTGCTGTTCGCCGGGCGTCATGCCGAGTGCGTGTTCATCAGCGGCCAGAACAAACCGTCGACCAAGGTTCAGGTAGACAAGGTCCGCGCCAGCGCCGTCGAAGCGGGTCGCAATCCCGAAGACATCAAGGTGTTCATGGGCCTGAACGTGATCGTCGGCGAGACCGAAGAAGCGGCCTGGGCAAAGCACGCCGAGTACCTCAGCTACGCCAGTGCCGAAGCGGGCGTGGCGCATTTTTCGGCGTCCACCGGGATCGATTTTTCCCAATACGAAATCGACGAACCGATCCAGTACGTGAAGAGCAACGCGATCCAGTCCGCCACCAAACACCTGCAGAACAACGACTGGACCCGCCGCAAGTTGCTCGACCAGCACGCCTTGGGCGGGCGCTACATCACCGTGGTTGGCTCGCCGCAGCAAGTGGCGGATGAACTGGAATCGTGGATCGCCGAAACCGGCCTCGACGGCTTCAACCTGACCCGCATCGTCACCCCGGAAAGCTATGTGGATTTCATCGATCTGGTGATTCCGGAACTGCAACGGCGCGGCTCGTACAAGACCGCGTACGACACCGGCAGCCTGCGGAAAAAACTGTTTCACGGCGATGCGCATCTGCCGCAGCAACACACCGGCGCCCACTACCGACACTCCTCCTCGCACTGACTGGAAAACCACCATGACCAAGAAGCTCCTGTCCCACCCAGTCAAAGCACTGGCCCTGGCCTTCGGCCTGTTCAGCTCGGCGGTGTTCGCCGCCGACGCGCCGTTGAAAATCGGCACCACCGCCGCCTTCGCAATCCCGCTGGAAGCGGCCGTCGAAGAGGCAGGCAAGCAAGGCCTGAAAGTCGAGCTGGTGGAGTTCACCGACTGGATCGCGCCGAACGTCAGCCTCGCCGCCGGCGACATCGACGTGAACTACTTCCAGCACATCCCGTTTCTGGAAAACGCCAAGGCGGCCTCCGGTTTCGACCTGGTGCCGTTCGCCCCGGGGATCATCAACAACGTCGGCCTGTACTCGAAGAAATACAAGAGCTTCGACGAGCTGCCGGAAGGCGCCAGCGTCGCCATCGCCAACGACCCGATCAACAGCGGACGCGGCCTGCAACTGCTGGCCAAGGCCGGTCTGATCACCCTGAAACCGGGCGTCGGCTACAAGGCCACCGAAGACGACATCGTCGCCAACCCGAAGAAGATCAAGATCCTCCAGGTCGAAGCCGTGCAACTGGTGCGCGCCTACGATGATGCCGATCTGGTCCAGGGCTACCCGGCCTACATTCGTCTGGCGAAGACCTTCGATGCCGGCTCTGCGCTGCTGTTCGACGGCCTTGACCACAAGGAATACGTGATCCAGTTCGTGATCCAGCCGAAGAGCAAGACCGATCCGCGCCTGATCAAGTTCGTCGACATCTACCAGCATTCGCCGGCCGTTCGCGCCGCACTGGATAAAGCCCACGGCAAGCTGTACCAGGCCGGCTGGGAAAGCTGAGGATGACCGCGGCCATCCAACGGCGACTGGATCTTCCAGAGCCACCCGCGCTTGCGCAACGCACCGAACTGCATCCCGAGCTGAACCGCGCCCATGTGCGTTTCGTCGGGCTCGGCAAAACCTACGACGGCAAACAAGGCCCGGTCGCCGCCCTGCAAGGCATCGACCTGGCGATCCAGCGCGGTGAAGTGTTCGGCATCATCGGTCGCAGCGGCGCCGGCAAATCATCGCTGATCCGCACCATCAACCGCCTTGAGCAACCGACATCGGGCCGGGTACTGATCGATCAGGTAGACATCGGCGAGTACGACGAGGATCGCCTCGTCGCCCTGCGCCGGCGGATTGGCATGATCTTCCAGCACTTCAACCTGATGTCGGCAAAAACGGTGTGGCAGAACGTCGAACTGCCGCTGAAAGTCGCCGGTGTTCCGAAGGAGCAACGGGAAAAAAAGGTTCGCGAACTGCTGGAACTGGTGGGCCTGCAAGCCAAGCACAAAGCCTATCCGGCGCAGCTGTCCGGCGGGCAGAAGCAGCGCGTCGGCATCGCCCGCGCACTGGTGCACGACCCGGACATTCTGCTCTGCGACGAGGCCACTTCGGCGCTGGATCCGGAAACCACCCAGTCGATCCTCGGCCTGCTGCGCGAGATCAACAAACGCCTGGGCCTGACCATCGTGCTGATCACTCACGAGATGGCGGTGATCCGGGAAATCTGCGACCGCGTCGTCGTGCTGGAACATGGCCGCATCGTCGAACAGGGCCCGGTCTGGGAAGTGTTCGGCAATCCGCAGCATGAGGTCAGCCAGACCTTGCTCGCACCGTTGCAACACGCCTTGCCCGAAGAATTGCAAAGCCGTTTGCAGGCACAACCGTCGTCGTCCGATGCGTCCGTAGTGCTGCGTTTACAGTTCACAGGCAGCCAGCAGGACGAACCGGATCTGGCCGCACTGTTCGCCGCCCTCGGTGGCCGGGTGAAATTGCTACAGGGCGGCGTGGAACGGATTCAGGGCCACGCGCTCGGGCAACTGTTGCTGGCGGTGGCGGGATCAAAACTGAACGCCGAGGAGCTGCGTCAGCGTGCCGGCCAGTGGGCACAACGCACGGAGGTGTTGGGTTATGTGGTTTGATCGCTTGCTGCAGGGTTTTATCGACACGTTCCTGATGGTCGGTGTGTCGTCGCTGATCGCGTTGCTCGCCGGGATTCCCATGGCGGTGATTCTGGTCACCAGTGACAAGGGCGGCATCTACGAAGCGCCGGTGCTCAATCGTGCGTTGGGTGCGTTCGTGAACCTGTTTCGCTCGATTCCGTTTCTGATCCTGATGGTTGCGCTGATTCCGTTCACCCGGCTGATCGTTGGCACCACTTACGGTGTGTGGGCGGCAGTCGTCCCCCTGACCATAGCGGCTACGCCGTTCTTCGCGCGGATCGCCGAAGTGAGCCTGCGCGAAGTCGACCACGGCTTGATCGAAGCCGCGCAAGCCATGGGCTGCCGGCGCTGGCATATCGTCTGGCACGTGTTGTTGCCCGAAGCGCTGCCGGGCATCGTTGGCGGTTTCACCATTACGCTGGTGACGATGATCAACTCATCGGCGATGGCCGGAGCGATTGGTGCCGGCGGCTTGGGCGACATCGCCTATCGCTACGGCTATCAACGCTTCGACAGCCAGATCATGCTGACCGTGATCGTGCTGCTGGTGGCGCTGGTGGCAGTGATTCAACTGGGCGGCGACCGTCTGGCACGAGGGTTGAACAAGCGCTGAATTGCATGGCGTATAGTCGGCAACATCCTTTGCCAGCGCAGTCCGACCATGAAACAGACGCCTATCGATCTGGAACAGATCACCTCCACCACCCTCGGCCACTACAACGCGGTGGCCGAGGATTTTCGTGAAGGCACCCGCGACCATGATGTCAGCCAGAACATCGACGCCCTGCTGCGGCATATTCAGGCTGAAGCGCCGTTTTCCATTCTCGATTTCGGCTGTGGACCGGGGCGGGATTTGCAGACCTTCACACGGATGGGTCACATCGCCGTCGGCCTCGACGGAGCGGAAAAATTCGCGCAGATGGCTCGGGAAGACAGTGGCTGCGAAGTGTGGTGCCAGGATTTCCTGAAGCTGGATCTGCCGGCAGAACGCTTCGACGGGATCTTCGCCAATGCGGTGCTGTTTCATGCGCCGTTGCAGGAATTGCCAAGGGTGTTGAAGCAGTTGCACGGGACACTGAAACCGGGTGGTGTGCTGTTCAGCTCCAATCCGCGTGGGGATAACCGTGAAGGCTGGAACGGGCCGCGTTATGGCTCGTATCACGATCTGGAGGCGTGGCGCGGGTTGTTGACCGCTGCCGGGTTCGTCGAGCTGGAGCATTACTACCGGCCGGCGGGGCTGCCGCGTGAACAGCAGCCGTGGCTGGCAAGTGTCTGGCGCAAAACGGTGTAATGCATTCAGACGTCATCGCCAGCAGGCTGGCTCCCACAGGGGAATGCATTCCAAATGTGGGAGCCAGCCTGCTGGCGATGAGCGCAAGGCGCTCGCCTTACTGCGCCTCTTTCTTCGGCTCGCGAATCTTGTACCAGGCCACATACAGCGCCGGCAGGAACAGCAGCGTCAGCAACGTTGCCACCACAATCCCGCCGATCATCGCGTAGGCCATCGGCCCCCAGAACACTTCCCGGGCGATCGGGATCATGCCCATGCTCGCCGCCGCAGCGGTCAGCAGAATCGGCCGGCGCCGGTGCTCGGTCGCTTCCACCACTGCATCCCAGGGCGAGTAGCCCTTGTGCTCGAACTCCTCGATCTGCGTCACGAGGATCACCGAGTTGCGGATGATGATCCCGATCAGCGCCAGAATCCCGAGGATCGCCACGAAGCCCATCGGCGTACCGGTCGGCACCAGCGCCAGCACCACGCCGATCAGCCCCAGCGGCGCGACACTCGCCACCAGGAACAGCTTCTGCACGCTGTGCAGCTGGATCATCAGGAAAGTCGCCATCAGAAACAGCATCAGTGGCAGCACCTTGGCAATCGGTCCCTGGGCCTTGCCGCTTTCCTCGACCGTACCGCCGGTGGCGACCTTGTAGCCCACCGGCAGTTTGGCGGCGAAGTCATCGATGGTCGGCTTGAGGACTTTCACCAGATCGGTCGGCTGGATTTCATCGCGTACCGAAGCCTTGATGGTGATGGTCGGCAAACGGTCGCGACGCCACACCAGCGGCTGCTCCAGTTCATAGCGCACCGTGGCGAAGGCCAGCAGCGGAATCGACGTGCCGTTGGGCGTGACGATCTGCAGGTTCTGCAGGGTTTCCGGTGTACCGCGCTCGGAATCCACCGCCCGCCCGACCACGTTGACCAGGTAGATATCGTCGTCGACCTGGGTCAGCGGCGAGCCACTGACGATGCTGTTCATCAGGTTGGCCACATCCTCCGAGGACAGGCCGAGCTGACGCGCCTTGTCCTGGGCGATGTCGATGCGCAGGACTTTGCCGGGCTCGTTCCAGTCGTAAATGATCTCGCCGATGTGCGGGCTCTTGTCCAGTTCGGTGGCGAGGTCGATGGCGTGCTTGCGCACCTGATCGATGTCCTTGCCGCTGACCCGGTACTGGATCGGACGGCCCACCGGCGGACCCATCTCCAGGGCCTGCACGTAGCTGCCGATGCCGACGAAGTCCTGGCGCAGGCGATCTCGCAGGCGCTGGCTCAAGGCTTCGCGAGCCTTGAAGTCTTTGCTGACGATCACCAGTTGCGCGTAGTACGGATTCTGCAGTTGCTGGTCCAGCGGCAGGTAGAAACGGATCGCACCCTGACCGATGTAAGTGCTCCAGCGCACGATGTCCGGGTCGCCCTTGAGCGTGGCTTCGAGCCTGTCGACGGCCTTGCGGGTTTCATCGATCGAGGCGTTTTGCGGCAGGTTCAGGTCGACCAGGATTTCCGGGCGATCTGAAGACGGGAAAAACTGGTTCTGCACGAAACGCATGCAAAATACCGAGAGCACGAAGCACAGCACGGTGATGCCGATGCACCACCAGCGGTTGCGCATCGACCACAACAAACCGTGATTGAACGCTCGCCCGATACGCCCCGGCTCCGCTTCGTGGGGCTTCACGTTGGTGCTGAGAATGTGCACGCCGATCACCGGCGCGAAGAACACCGCCACAATCCATGACACGATCATCGCCACCGCGATCACCGCAAACAGTGTGTAGGTGTACTCACCGGCGGAGCTGGCGTTGAGTCCGATGGGCACGAAACCGGCCACCGTCACCAGCGTGCCGGTGAGCATCGGGAACGCCGTGGAGGTGTAGGCGAACGTCGCCGCCTGCTCCTTGGTCTCGCCCATTTCCAGGCGCGTGACCATCATTTCCACAGTGATCATCGCGTCGTCCACCAGCAACCCGAGGGCAATGATCAGCGCACCGAGGGAAATCCGCTGCATGGTGATGCCGCTGTACTCCATGTACACGAAGACCATGGCCAGCACCAACGGGATCGAGCACGCCACCACCAGCCCGGCCCGCACGCCGAGGCTGATAAAGCTCACCACCAGCACGATGACCACCGCTTCGAACAACGCGCTGGTGAAGCCGCCGACGGCTTCTTCCACCACCACCGCCTGATCGGAAACGGTGTGCACGCCAACGCCTACCGGCAAGTCCGCAGTGAGTTGATCGATGCGCGCATGCAGCGCTTTACCGAAGGCCTGGACGTTGCCGCCCTTCTGCATGGCGATTGCCAGACCGATGGCCGGCTTGCCGTCGAAGCGGAATTCCGGGGTCGCCGGGTCGACGTAGCCACGGCTGATTTCAGCGATGTCGGCCAGACGATAGAAGCGGTCATTGAGTTTGAGATTGACCTCGGCCAGATCCTTTTCCGAGGCGAACTGCCCGGAGGTTCTCACCGAAATCCGCTCGGGCCCGGCCTCGATCACACCCGCCGGGGTCACGGCGTTCTGCGATTGCAGGCTTTGCACCACTTGTCGTTGATCGATGCCCAGCGCCGCCAGTTTACGGGTGGAGAAGTTCAGATAGATCACTTCATCCTGCTGGCCGACCATCTCGATCTTGCCCAGCCCCGGCACGTTGCGAATCTCGGCGCGCGCCTGTTCCACATAATCGCGCAGTTGCCGCATCGTCAGGCCGTCGGCGGTAAACGCATAGACCGAGCCGAACACGTCACCAAACTCATCGTTGAATCCCGGCCCTTGAATTCCCTGGGGAAACTGGCCGCGAATGTCGTCGATTTTCTTGCGCACCTGGTACCAGATTTCCGGGATGTCCTTGGCGCTGGTGGTGTCGCGCAGGTACACGTAGACCGTTGATTCTCCGGGGCGCGTATAGCTTTTCACGTAGTCGAGAGAGTCGAGCTCTTCGAGTTTTTTCTCGATGCGGTCGGTGACCTGTTTGAGCGTTTCCTCCTGGGTCGCGCCCGGCCACTTGGTCTGGATCACCATGGTCTTGATGGTGAACGACGGGTCTTCCTCGCGCCCCAGATTGAAGTACGAGAACACCCCCATCAGCAGCCCGACGAACATCAGATACCAGACGAACGACTGATGCTTGAGGGCCCATTCGGAGAGATTGAAAGACCCTTTCATTGACTGTCCTCGTCGAGTTTCACGGCTTGTCCGGGTTTGAGGCTGTTGACGCCGGCGCTGACCACACGTTCGCCGGACTTGACCCCGCCGGCCAGCACCACGGTGCTGTCGGTGCGGCTGGTCACGCTGACGTCGCGCGGAGCAACGGTTTTGCTTTGCGGGTCGATCACCCAGATCCGGGTTTTGCCGTCGACCTCCTGCAAGGCTGTCGCGGGCAATTCGATTCGCGGTTTGATCGCCGAACTGAGGGTAACGCTGATTGCAGTGCCAAGGCGGAAGCCCGGCGGCGTGCTGGCCAGGGTCAAGCGTGCGCGGCGGGTACGGGTGGCGCTTTGTGCCTGAGGTTCGATTTCACGGATGACGGCGGTGGTGTTGATACTCGGATCGAGTTGCGCGGCCACCAGAAACACCACGTCGCTGGGAATCTGGTCGACCAGCGTGTCCGGCAGATCGATCACCGCTTCTTTGATATCCGGTTGCGCCAGCGTCACCACTTGCTGGCCGGCCGTCACCACTTGCCCGGCCTCGGCGTTCCACGCGGTGACCACGGCTTTGTGGTCGGAGCGCAGCTCGGTATAGCCGAGCTGATCCTTGCTCTGGTTGACCGCCGCCCGCGCCTGGTCGAGGGACGCCTGAGTGGTCTTCAGATCGGTGGTGGCGATGTCCAGTTGCGCCTGGGCGCCGACCCCGCGATCAAACAGCGCCTGCTGACGCCGGGCATTGGCCTGGGCGTTGATCAGTTGCGCTTCGACTTTCGCCAGATCGCCCTGGGCCGAGCGCAACTGGTTCTGCTGGTCGGACGGATCGAGGGTGGCGAGCAAGGTGCCCTTCTCCACCTCGGCCCCCACGTCGACGTTACGGCTGGCAATCCGGCCGCCGACGCGGAAACCGGTGTTGCTCTCGTAACGCGCCTGAATGCTACCGGCGAAACGGCCGAGGGTTTCCTCGTTCAGTGCTTGGACCTTGATCGACAACACAGGCCGCACCGGTTCGGGCGGTGGCTCGCTCTTGGAACAGGCAGCCAGCAGCAGCCCGACAGACATCACCCACAAAGGCTTCATGGCTGTGCTCCCGGTTGCAGTTCCTTGTAGGTGTTCTCGGCGATCTCGACTTTCATCCCCGGATGCAGCAGCTGCCCACCGGCAACGATGACTTTTTCGCCGCCCTTGAGCCCTTCGCTGATGATCACGTGGCCGGTCAGGTAACGGCCGACGGTGACGTTGTGCAGTTGCGCCTCACCCTTGTCGTCCACCATCCACACCGCCGGTTCGCTGATGTTCTTGGTCAGGGCCGACCACGGCAATTCCACCGCCGATTTGCCGCTG
The DNA here is from genome assembly GCF_002112345.1 of Pseudomonas sp. R43(2017). Taxonomy (NCBI): domain Bacteria; kingdom Pseudomonadati; phylum Pseudomonadota; class Gammaproteobacteria; order Pseudomonadales; family Pseudomonadaceae; genus Pseudomonas; species Pseudomonas sp. R43(2017). Next base: position 133,601 of record NZ_NEHJ01000005.1, on the reverse strand, counting down.
CCCTTGGCGGTGGCACTGACCACCGAACCGAGCTGCATGCCCTGGGGCAGGCTGTCGAGGGTGACCTTGACCTGGACCGTGCCGGACTGCGCCGACACTGCCGGGGTGATTTCGCGCACGGTGCCGGTGGTCTTGATGGCGGGGTTGTCGAGCAGGCTGACGACGATCGAACGCTCGGCCGGCCGCTCCGCCAAAAGTGATTCGTAAACGTTGAACACCGCGTCGCGATCGCCGTCCCGGGCCAGGCTGAAGATCGGTGCCGTGGCCTGCACCACTTGGCCGACTTCGGCCTGACGCTGGGTGATGATGCCCGGTGCATCGGCGATCAGCGCGGTGTAGCTCAGCTGATCCTTGGCGTTGGCCAACTGCGCCTGAGCCGCGCTCAACGCACTCTGACTGCTGCGCAATGCCGCTTGCGCGGAATCGTATTCGCTCTGACTGGTGTAGCCCTTGGGCAAAAGTTTTTGCTGGCGGACGAACGCGGCAGCGCTCTGTTTGACCCGCGCCTGCTCGGCCAGCACCTGGGCCTGGGCGGAGTCAACGTTGGTCTGCAAATCCTTGGGATCGAGTTTGGCCAGCACTTGTTTGGCCGAGACGCGGTCACCGACATCGACCATGCGCTGGATGATCTTGCCGCCGACCCGGAACGACAATTCGGTCTGCACCCTGGCCTGAACGTCACCGGTAAGGGTCACAGATGCCGCGAAATCCGCGGGCTTGACCACTTGCACGAAAACTCGCGGCAGATACTCCTGGGGCGCCTTTTTTTCACCGCAGGCGGCGAGCAAAGCGAGCAGGCCCAACAGGGCGGCTGTTTTCAATCCGGGACTCGCCATGCAGACTCCTTCCTGTGTACGAACGTGCAAGTGACGATACGACTGTGAGCTTAGAACAGGGTTCAACCTTCGTCCGGGCGATATATGCATTTATGTGCAGCAGGTATCCTGACCCGGAATCCGGAGCACCCAGGAAGGATTTTCATGCTCAAGACCCTCGCGGTGGCCAATTACCGCTCGATCAATAAATTGGTGATTCCGCTGGGTCGGCTGAACCTGATCACCGGCCCCAACGGCAGCGGTAAATCCAACCTCTACCGGGCACTGCGCCTGCTGGCGGAAACCGCTCAGGGCGGCGTGGTCAATGCATTGGCTCGCGAAGGCGGGCTGGAATCGACGTTCTGGGCCGGGCCGGAAACCATCAGCCGGCGCATGCGCAATGGTGAAGTGCCAATCCAGTCCACCGTGCGCCAGGGTGTGAAACGTCTGAGGCTGGGTTTTGCCGGTGAAGATTTCAGCTATTCGATTGCGCTGGGCTTGCCCGAACCGAGCCTCTCGTTCTTTTCCCTCGACCCGGAAATCAAAAAGGAATGCATCTGGGCCGGGCCGCTGTATCGCCCGGCCAGTCTGCTGGTGGATCGCGACGGACCGATGATCCGCAGCCGCGACGGCCGCAGTTGGGATGTACTGGCGCAACACACGCCGAACTTCGACAGCCTGTTCGATCAGGTCGGCAGCCTGCGCACTTCGCCGGAAGTGTTCCAGATGCGCGAGTTCATCCGCCGCTGGCGCTTCTACGATCACTTTCGCAGCGATGCCGACGCCCCTGTGCGCCAGCCGCAACTGGGCACGCGCACGCCGGTGCTGCATCACGACGGCCGCGACCTGGCGGCGGCATTGCGCACCATCATCGAAATCGGTGATCCCGAGGCCTTGCAGGCGGCGATCAGCGACGCATTTCCCGGCGCACGATTGAACATCGCGCCGCTGGCGGGCGGACGCTTTGCCATCGAGTTCTTTCAGGAAGGATTGCTGCGGCCGCTGTCGGCAGCGGAATTGTCGGATGGCACGTTGCGTTATCTGCTGCTGGTCGCCGCGCTGCTGACGCCGCGCCCGCCTTCGCTGATGGTGCTGAACGAACCGGAAACCAGTCTGCATCCGGATCTGTTGCCGGCGCTGGCACGGTTGATCATCCGTGCTTCGCAGGAGTGTCAGGTGTGGGTGGTTTCACATGCGCGACGATTGATTTCGGCGTTGCAGGAAGATGAGGAATGCAATTGCATCGTGCTGGAGAAGACCCTCGGCCAGACAGGCGTTGTCGGGCAGAGGGTGTTGGATGAGCCGGCGTGGAATTGGCCTGATTAGCCCTGCCACTTCCCGCCTTCGACAATCACACTCTCAGGCCTGGTGTCATCGCTCAGTTCTTTACGCACATATTGGTCATACAGCTTGAGCAGATATTTCTCTTCCCCAAGCTTGGCCAGTTCGGTATTCACCCAATCGCGCAATTCGATATTGCCCTTCTTCACCGCCGGTGCAATCGGGGCTTCGGCGCCGAGTTTTTCATCCAGCACACGGTAGCCCGGGTTCTGCTTGGCCCAGCTGAACAACACCAGATTGTCCTGGGCGTAGGCATCGCCACGGCCATTGGCCAGGGCTTGCAGGGACTCGGAGTTTTTCTCGAACTTCAGCAGTTTCCAGTCCGGGTGGTTCTTGGTCAGCCAGATATCGGCGGTGGTGCCGGTGGTGACGATGGTGGTGCGAGTCGCCAGGTCATCCAGCTTCTTCACGTCGCTGCTTTGCGGGACCAACGCCTGCACCGCGACCTTGAGGTTCGGATTGGTGAACTCCACCGCTTCCTTGCGCTCCGGGGTCACGGTCATGTTGGCGAGGATCAGATCGACCTTGTCGCTTTGCAGGAACGGAATGCGGCTCGCCGGTTCCACGGCCACGAACTCGACCTTGTTTTCATCGCCCAGCAGATCCTTGGCGAATTGACGGCCGATGTCGGTATCGAAACCGACATAGCGCCCTGCTTCATTAACGAAACCAAACGGCGGCTTGTCGGTGAACACGCCGACGATCAGTTTGTCGCGGGCCTTGATCTTGTCCAGGTAACCGGCCGGCGCGGTGCTTTCGCTGGCGACTTTCGGCTTGGCTGGTTCTTCGGTCTTGTTGCAGCCGGCCAGCAGCGCGAGGCTGATCAGCGGTAAAGCAAACAGGGCTTTGGCAGTTTTCATGGCAGTTCCAGTTCCTTGGTTTGAGACGTTGTGGACGAGGTCGTTGAAGGCAGGGCTTCGACGTAGGAGAACTTCTCCAGGAACTGCTGCGCGCGTGCGGTTTGCGGGTTCGTAAAGAAAAGCTCGGGCGGGTTCTGTTCGAGGATGCGCCCGGCATCCATGAACACGATGCGGTCGGCCACCGCGCGGGCGAAGGCCATTTCGTGGGTGACGATCAACAGGGTCATGCCTTCGCGGGCCAGGCCCTGAATCACTTGCAGCACCTCCTTGACCATCTCCGGGTCGAGGGCGGCGGTGACTTCGTCGAAGAGCATGACCCGCGGGTTCATGCACAACGAGCGGACAATGGCGATGCGCTGCTGCTGACCGCCGGAGAGCTGGCGCGGGAAGGCATCGCGCTTGTCCGACAGGCCCACGCGTTCGAGCAATGCTTCGGCTTGTTGCTGCGCTTCGCGGCGTTCGCGCTTCTGCACCTTGAGCGGGCCGAGCAGCAAATTGTCGAGCACGCTCATGTGCGGGAACAGGTGATAACTCTGGAACACCATGCCGATCTGCTGACGCACCTCACGCCAGTCGGTGGCCTTGTCCAGCAGCTCGCGGCCGGCGAATTTCAGACTGCCGCCGTGGGCAACTTCCAGACCGTTGAGGCAACGCAGCAGGGTGCTTTTTCCGCAGCCGCTGGGGCCGAGGATGACGATGACTTCGCCGGACTTCACTTGCAGGTCGATGCCCTTGAGCACCTGCTGTTCACCGAAGAATTTGTTGAAACCCTGAAACTCGATCAATGCGCTCATGCTTGCGTCCAGCGCCGCTCCAGCACGCGCGAGGCGGCCGACAGCGGGTAGCAGATGAAAAAGAAAAACAGGAACAGCGCGCCGTAGATCATCACCGATTCGTAGGTGCGTTCGATGATCTGCTGGCCGACCTTGATCACGTCCACCACGCCGATCAGCACCGCCAGCGAACTGGTCTTGATGATCCGCGTGTAGACGTTGATGGTCGGTGGCGTCATGCGTTTCAGCGCCTGGGGAATCAGCACGTAACCGTAGAGCTGGGCCGCGTTCAGACCTATGGACAACCCCGCTTCACGCTGCCCGCGCGGCAACGAATGCAACGCACCGCGCGCCACTTCGCCGACTTCGCTGGCGCCCCACAACGACAGCACCAGCACCGCGCACCAGAAGCTCGGCAGGCTCAGGCCGAAGAAAATCGGCAGGCCGAAAAACAGCAGGTACAACCAGACCAGCACCGGGATCGCCCGGAACAGTTCCAGATAGATCCGCAGCACCGCGTTCAGCCACGTCACGTTGAGCGTGCGCAGCACACCGTAGAGCACGCCGCCAACGGTGCTGATGGCAATACTGAGGAACGAGATCGACAGGGTTTGCCCGGCGCCTTTGGCCAATTGCGGCAACGACACCCAGAGCAGTTCAAGACCCGAACTGGCCATGCTGGAGCCTCCTTTCCAGACGGCTCAACAGCAGCGACAGCGGCAGGAACAACAGCACGCAGATCAGCGTCAGCACGGCGAGCATTTCGTAGGTTTTGTAGTAGAGCGCGATGTAGCTTTTGGTGGTGTAGAGAATCTCCGGCACCGCTACGGCCGAGACCACGGTGGTCTCCTTGAGCAGGAAAATGAAATTGGCGAACAGCGACGGCAGGCTGAGGATCCCCGCTTGCGGCAGGATCACGTAACGCAGCAACTGGCCGTGGGACAGACCGATGGAGCGACCCGATTCCAGTTGCGCCTGGGGCACCGCATCGACGCCGGCGCGCAGTATTTCGGTGAGGTAGGCGCCGCCGAGAAACGTCATGGTGATGATCGCAGCGGTGAAACCGGAGACCTTGATGCCCAGGGCCGGCAAGGCGAAGTAGACGAAGAACAGCTGGATCAGCAGCGGCGTGTTGCGCGCCAGCTCCACATACAGCCCGACCAGTTTTTGCAGGTAAGGCGTGCGAAACACCAGAATCGTCGCGTTCAGCAGCGCTACCAGCAACGAGGTGCCAATGGCGATAAAACCGACCTGCAGTGTCACGCCCACGGCTTTGAGAAACGCCGGCAACGTGCTGAGGATAAATGCGTAATCGAAGGTCATGAAACATCCTGACGCCGCTCGGTAAGCGACGGTGGTGCAGTCCATGGACAGCGGATAGCTGTCCTGCAGGAACCGACTTTAAAGGTATAAAAATAAGAATTTAAATACCGTTAAAGAATATTGATATCACGCAAAAAACTAATCGACGGGTTTGCCGGAAAGAAGGAGGAAGGCTATTGTCCCCAGCGCTGTAGGACGGATCTTTTTTTCATAAAAGCCCTCCAAGGACGAACAGCTTTTGGCCAGACTCCCCCGGCCGAACCCATAACAAGGAAGAGAACATGGACGTAAAAGTGCCGCAGCGACTGGATCCGCAGGAAATCGTGAAATTGTTGGTGGCGTTGCGCCGGGCGTTGAAAACCGGGATAGCCTGAGCTTAAAGACACCCTCACCCGCACACACAAAAACGCCGATGACCATCACTGGCCATCGGCGTTTTCATACCTGAAGGGGTTGTGTTGCTGCGTCAGATCAGAACGCCGGCAGTACCGCGCCGTTGTACTTCTTCTCGATGAACGCTTTGACTTCCGGGCTGGTCAGGGCAGCGGCCAGTTTCTTGATGGCGTCGCTGTTCTTGTTGTCTTCACGGGCGACCAGGAAGTTCACGTAAGGCGAATCCGCGCCTTCGATCACCAGAGCGTCCTTGGTCGGGTTCAACTTGGCTTCCAGCGCGTAGTTGGTGTTGATCATGTCCAGGTCGACTTCTTTCAGAACGCGCGGCAGCAGGGCCGACTCCAGTTCCTTGAACTTGAAGTTGTGCGGGTTCTTGGCGATGTCTTTCGGCGTGGCCAGAGCGTTTTTCGGGTCTTTCAGCTCGATCAGGCCAGCCTTCTGCAACAGGATCAGGGCACGACCGCTGTTGCTGCCTTCGTTCGGAATGGCGATGGTGGCGCCGTCCGGCAGTTCAGCCAGGGTCTTGTACTTGCTCGAGTAGCCACCGAACGGTTCAACGTGAACGCCTTGTACGGTCACCAGGTACTTGGCCTTGTCGTCCTTGTATTTACCCTGGTTGAAGCTGTTCAGGTACGGCAGGGTCTGGAAGTAGTTGGCGTCCAGACGCTTCTCGCCCACCTGCACGTTCGGCTGCACGTAGTCGGTGAAGACCTTGATTTCCAGATCCACGCCTTCTTTGGCGAGGGTCGGCTTGATCAGCTCGAGGATCTCGGCGTGTGGAACCGGGGTCGCGGCGACCACCAGTTTTTCGCCGGCCTGGGCCAGGGAAGCAGTCAGAGCAGCCGCCAATGCGGTAAACAACAGAACCTTTTTCATGCAGTGTCCTTAGTCGAAAATCACGGTCGTCATCGACGACGGCATTAATACGTGTGCCAGCGATGTGCTACTGCTGGCGTGAGTCGGACAATACCGGGATTTTTTATTCCCGGACAATAACGTTTATTCAGCTTCATATTCCATTTTGTTCATGTTGAACAAAATGGTTACAACGCCTCGCTCAGGCTCAACAGTAATTCTTTCAATGCCTTACGTTCCCCGGCTGTCCCTTTGGCAGTGATGCTCGCCACCTGACGTTCGATCTGAACCAGCGACCCAGACACCTCGGGCAGGTTCAGGTGCTCCGGCAGGATTTCATCGCCAGTGCTCACCAGCAACGCAAAGTGAATGACGTTTTCCAGCTCCCGGGTGTTGCCCGGCCAGCTGTGCTGCTCCAGCACCTCCTGCGCCGCTTCGCTGATCAGCGGCACCGGCAGATCCAGACGCTGGCTGTAGATGCCGAGGAAGTACTCGGCCAGCGACAGAATGTCACCGACCCGCGCCCGCAACGCCGGCAATTCCAGGTGCCCTTCGCTGAGATAGTGATAAAGCCGCTCGTGAAATTTTCCTGCCGCCACCGCTTGCGCCAGATCGATGCTGGTCGCAGCGACCAGACGCACGTCCACCGGGCTCGGCTGATGCGCACCGACTCGGGTGACTTCGTGGTTTTCCAGCGCGGCGAGCAACTTGATCTGGATCGGCAGCGGCAAGTCGCCGATTTCATCCAGATACAAGGTGCCGCCGTTGGCCGAACCGAACCAGCCGGCGCGACTGCTGGCTGAACCGCTGTAGCTGCCGGCGGCGTAGCCGAACAGTTCGGCATCGGCATACGTCGGGCTGATCGCCCCGCAGTTGACCGAGACGAACAAGCCGCTGCGATCACTGGCGCGGTGGATGTGGCGGGCGAGCAATTCCTTGCCGGTACCGGTCTCGCCGCGAATCAACACCGAGATCGAGCGCGGTGCGAGCTGGGCCATTTCCTCGCGCAACTGGCGCGAGCGCGGATCGACGAACACCAGCGCCTTGGCGCGAATGCTCAGGGGACTTTTTTCCGCATCGGGAAAGGTCAACAACGGCTGACCGAAGGTTTCGAAACTCATGGCAGACTCCCGCCCCAAATCGCCGGGAGACGGGGGCGCTGAAAAAATAAAAGGGGTCAGGCGCGACGCCGGGCGTGGTGTTCCATGCGGTTTTGCAGGCGATACAGATAGGCGAATCCCTGCTCCCAGCGTTGATGCCCGGACTTCACATTGATATGGCCGGCGCCCGCGAGAATCCCCGCCTCGGCGCCCCAGTTGCGTGCCAGTTCCAGCGCGCGCGGCGCGCTGACGGCGGCGTCGTTGTCGGAGCTGACGACCTGGCTCGGGAACGGCAGCAGATCGGTGGGAATCGGTGCAAAGTTGCGCAGTGCCGGCACGCAGGCCGGACGCTCCACATCCGCCGGCGCGACCAGCAGCGCACCGCGTACTTGACGCAAATGCTGCAGCGGCGCGGTAGCCGCCCAGTGCGCCACAGTGATGCAGCCCAGGCTGTGAGCGATGAGAATCACCGGCGTGCTGTCGGCGGCAATCGCTTCGGCCAGCGCCGCAACCCAGTCTTCACGACGCGGCGTCAGCCAGTCGGCCTGCTCCACCCGCGCACTGTTCGGCAGGCTGTTCTGCCAGTGGCTTTGCCAATGATCTTCTGGCGATCCTTGCCAGCCCGGCACAATCAGATAGCGGATTGATTCGTTGCGCATGGGGGAGCTCTCCTGCGTCGTGTCTGTTCCTGATCGAGTATAGGGACGGGATTTATATTCGTTAAGGAATAAGAAGCTATTTATTAAGACCTGAAAAGAATATTAAGTATCAAGCAAAAAAAGGGGCCGCACCCTGCCAAGGAGACGGCCCCGGAAAAACGTGAAACCCTTATCGTGCAGTGATCACCGACAACTTGGTGATACCCGCCCGCTCAATCGAAGCCATGGCTCGCGCCACTTCGCCGTAATTCACCCCGTCGTCCGCCTGCAATTGCACGCGCACTTCCGGGTCCTTGGCCTTGGCCGACTTGAGGTTGAACTCCAGCAGATCCGGCTGGATTTCGTCCTTGTTGATAAACAGTTTTCCTGCACCGTCGATACTCACCACCAACGGGTCTTTCTGCTCGACCGGCGCCACCGCTTCGGTCTTCGGCAGGTTGATCGGTATCGCGTTGGTCAGCAGTGGCGCGGTGACTATGAACACCACCAGCAGCACCAGCATCACGTCCACCAGCGGCGTCACGTTGATCTCGCTCAGCACCTCGTCGCTGTCTTGCGTGGAGAAGGCCATATCAGGACGCCTCCTTCACTTTTGTTGCGTTGCTCTGGGCCGCAGCCTTGTGCGCGGTCGGGTGGATCAGCACGCGGAACGAGCTCTTTTGCGCCAGGCTGTAGAAGTCGTGGGCAAAGTCGTCCAGGTCCGCCGCCGTGAGTTTCAGACGACGCAAAAAGTAGTTGTAAACCAGCACCGCCGGCACCGCGACCGCGATCCCCACCCCGGTGGCGACCAGCGCCGCACCGATCGGACCGGCCACCGTTTCCAGGCTCGCCGAGCCCGCCGCGCTGATGCCTTTCAACGCTTCCATGATTCCCCACACCGTGCCGAACAGACCAATGAACGGCGAGGTGCTGCCAATACTTGCGACCACCGCCAGACCGGTTTCCAGCGAACGGCGCTCGCGGACGATCTGCTGGCGCAAGGCACGTTCGAGGCGGTCCTGATGGTTGATCGCCTGGCTCAGGTCATTGGCCTGCGGCGCCTCGCCCACTTGAATCGCCGCGTAACCGGCCTGTGCCACCCGCGCTGCCGCGCCGGGTTGCGTTTCGCTCAACTCGGCGGCGGAGTCCAGACTCGACGCCGCCCAGAAGCGCTTGTGAAATTTGCGGTCCTGCGCCTTCAACCGGCCGAACTGCAGCGCCTTCAGCAATGCCAGGCCCCAGGTGGCGACAGAGAAGACCACCAGCAGCCAGATCACCGCGCTTTCGATGGATTCCAGTGGAGATGCCAGTAACGTCATGATGTGTTCCCTCGTGTAAACATTTCGCGCGAATTTGGTTTCGGTTTAGTGAATCTTGAAATCGATGGGTACGCTGACCCAGCCGTCCTGGGCGACATCACCCTGCTTGGCCGGCACGAAGCTCCAGCGCTTTACGGCGTCCAGCGCCGCGTCGTCGAGCTGTTGCCGGCCACTGCTTTTCTGAATCTGGATCTCGCCCGGTTTGCCACTGGCCAGCACGTGCACTCGCAACAACACCGTGCCTTCCCAACCGCGACGCTGGGCCAGCGACGGATATTCCGGCGCCGGGTTCTTCAGGTACGCGGCGTTGGCCGAGGCCGGGGTCACCGGAGCAGGCGCCGGTGGTGCAGGTGGCGCTGGCGCGGCGACTGGAGCGGCCGGTTGTGGCGGAGCCGGCGGTTGCTCGATCGCTTTGGGTGCTGGTTTCGGTACCGGTTTGGCGACCGGTTTCGGCTTGGGAATCGGCTTCGGTTTCGGTGGCGGCTTGGTTGCCAGTTCGTCTTCCACCGGCGGTGGTGGCTCGACCACAGGTGCCGGTGGCGGCGGTACAACCTCTGGCGGCGCCGGGGGTGCCGGGGGCGAAAATTCGATGGTCATCGGTGGAATTTCCGGCGGCACGATCGGCAGCGCCGGTGTGGGATGCTGGTTGATCCAGTAGATCACCGCGCCGTGCACCACCAGCGCCAGAACGCCGAGCAGAATCGTTTCGCGGCGGCTCAGAATGCCCTTCGGCGCGCGCTGCAAACGCAGCTGCCCCAACGGCACGCGATGGGGCCGGCCGAGATCGACCAACTCGCCGCTCGGCGCCTGGCGCCACAGCACCTCCTCTGCACTGGCGGCGGTCTGGACATTGCCCATTGATTTACTCCCTGCGGTCTCTTTGCGTTTTTTCGCGTAGCCGATTCGCCGCTTGTTGAATCCCCCACGGCGTGATCGATGGGTCAATCATTGGGGCTAGAGGCTTATCTCCGAAAGTAATCTTTCATGTTATGAATAGACGCTTATGGAATATAAGAAACGGTCATTTCCGCCAAAGCCACGGCCCGCAAGGCTTCCAGCGATTCGCCGAAATCGACATGCTTTTCCGGCATAAAAAGTATTCCTCCAAGGCATCGGGTTATTGATGACCCGGGATTAAGTGACAACTAATTCCAAGGTGATAGTTGACGATTTTTTCGACAAGCAAATAAAAAAGGCCGATGCATGTTTAATGCATCGGCCTTCGATTTACTGAATTTCTTATTGCTTCACAAACTCCCCGGCCAAGAGGACTACCTCACCGTCAAAGTTGGTACGGGAACCGGCGGCACGAACTTTCGAGTAGTTGTGATCAGGTGAAAACAATGACCATGCCTGAAATCCGCTGTTGCCATTCAGACCGACAAACGTAATGGTGGTTGGTTGTCCGGTGCTGTTCTGGAAATGGTAATGCCCGTAGCTGACATCGTAATTCACGCCGCCCTGGCTGAATTGGCCGCTGAAAGTACCATTGGCATCGTTGCCGTCGGTAATAACCAGCTTGGCGCCAGCGTTGGCGTTTACATAAGTGCCATTAATGCTCGACATAATGCGATTTCCTTTATCGTTGGATAAGTGTGTCTTCCGATGAGAGCAAGTTTCCTCCTGGAAACTCACGACACTCAGAATGGTTGGACATTCACTTATTGTCCACGCGACTTTTCAACGATATTGCTATATGCACTATTCATGTCGTTCATAACTTATTTCGATTCGGAAGAGCCCTGATAACTAACGACTGGCATGGGTCTGTTGCACACCAATGGCCGGCGCAATCACGGCCGTCTCCGAACGCGGCGTCCCTGCCGGTACCCAGTCATAACTCACAGGCAGAGCCCGATAGACCCAGTTGCTGATCGCGTCGCTGCCCGGTGCCTTGCCCAGATAGGGGCTGACGTATTCCCAGACGTTTTCGCCGTTGGCCGTCACCTGGAAAAACCGTCCGTTCATGCCCTCGTCGATCAGTGTGTTGCCGTTAGGCAACCGCCGCGCGCTGCTGATAAACGAGCTGTAGAACGCCCATCCTGGCTGCTTCGAATTGGCGGCGCTGTACTGCCAGACGATTTCGTTTTTCACCGGGTCGATTTCCAGCACCCGCGAGCCGGAAATCAGCCCCAGCGTAACGTTCGGATAACCCGCTGAACCTTGGTTGTCGAACACCAGCAGATTACCCGCACCGGGCAATCCGGCCGGGATGATATGCGCGTCATGTTGACCGACGAACTGGTCCACCGGACGCGGAATTTGCTGCGCGGTTTTCGGGTTGGCCAGCGGCAGGTTCGGCCCCAGGCGCCACACCACTTTGCCGCTGTGTTTGTCGATGATCGCGATGAAATTGGCGTTGCGTGAATCGAGCAGCAGGTTGTCCGGGTTGAAGCGTTTGTCGCCGGCATCGAACCACTTGTTCGGCCCGACAAGGCTGAGGTTGTTGATGTGCAGGTAATCCGGATTTTCACTGGCGCGAACAAGCTTCAATTGCTCGGCGGTGAAGCCGAATTCGTTCAAATGATCCGACGCCAGCCACTGCCATTTCACCTCGCCCGTGGGGCTGACTTCGTAGATTGCATCGTCGATCACTTCGGGCACTTTGAAGCCTTTGACCTTGTGCACCTTGTTCGCCAGCACCACGGTGTTGCCGTTGCTCAGACGACGCTGGTCGTGATGCTGTTGCGCCGCGCCACCGGGCGCTTTCTCGCCCCACTGCCAGATGACTTTGCCGTCCCAGTCCAGCTCACCGATGCTCTGATTGCCGAGGCCGTTGCCGGCGGAACCGAGCTTGCCCGGATCCTTTTCGCTCAGTTGCAACAACACATGACCCCGCTCGCCACCGACCAGTTGCGGGTCGATGATTGCCGACGGGAATCCGGCCTGGGGCCAGTTCTTGACCTCGTTGCCGTTCATGTCGATCAGGTGCGTCTGCTTGTCGGCACCGCTGAAGATCACATATTGGTTGAAGGCCTTGGCCGGGTCGTATCGAGTGACGCCGGTGGGGTAGACGCTGGGCGCGGCGAGCGCTCCGGCACTGAGCACTGCGCCGGACAACAACACCGGTAAAGCGGTTTTGATGCGCAACATGATGCAGCTCCTTGAGGGATCGATCAGAAGTCGTAGCGACCAGTGACGCCGAGGGTGCGCGGCGTGCCGAGCAGGCCTTCATAACCGCCGTTGCCGCCGGTCCACAGGGTCGTGTAGTAGGTTTTGTCGAAGGCGTTTTTCAGCCACAGCGAGACGTCCCACTGGCCCTGATTGAAATCGCCGCGCAGGCCGGTGGAGAGATTGACCACCGCGTAACTCGGGATCTGGCCGTAGTCGGAATCCTCGACCGTGCCCACTGCCTTGGAGCGGAATGCATAGCTGCCGGTGACGTAAGGTTGCAGCCCGTTGGCCAGATTCCATTCGTATTTGCCGTTGGCGTTGCCGATCCATTTCGAGGCACCGACGACCTGATGACCGCTGAGGTCGCAAGAAGCCGGAGCGCTTGGCGCCAGGCTGACTTCCGGCGGGCACGGCGCATCCTTGTACGAGAGATAACTGACGTCGTTGAACGAGCCGTTGAAGTTCAACGTCAGGCCGCGCAACGGGATCACGGTGCTTTCGAATTCCACTCCACGCGAGCGCACCGAGCCGGCGTTTGTCAGGTATTGCACGCGATTGACGTCATCGTAGGCGTTGGTCTGATAAGCGTTGACCTGAGTCCAGAACAGGTTGGCGTTGAGCTGCAGTCGGCGGTCCCACAGCGTGCTCTTGAAGCCAAGTTCGGCGTTGTTGGCGCGCTCGGTGCCGATCAGCAGCGAGTCGGCGCCGGCAGTTGGTGCCGAACCCACCACAAGGTTGACCCCGCCGGATTTCTCGCCGTGAGACAGCGTGGCGTAGCCGAGCAGATCATCGGTGATGCGATAGCTGAGGTTGAGCAAGCCGGATGGGCTGGAGCTGTACTGGTTGAGATCGCCAGAGTCGTAAGCGCCAGTACGTCCGCGTCGTGCAGTCGCTGCGGCGCCCGTGACAGCGGCGCCACCGACCGGCGCATCGCGATTGACCCAGGCGTTCTTCTCTTCATAGGTGCCACGTACTCCGGCAGTGAAATCCAGGCGTGGTGTGAGGTGCCAGGTGCCTTGGGCGAACAGTGCAAAACTGTCGGTCTGGATGTGGCCGCGGCCGACGCTGCCGACGTTGGCCAATGCGCCCCGTGGCGTGCCGTTCCAGATGTCGGCCTGGGGGCCGTAATAGGCGAAGGATTTGTTGTCCAGATCCGAACCGAAGTAGTAAGCGCCGAGCACGTAATCGAAGGACTCGCCCTTGGGCGATGCGAGTCGAAATTCCTGCGAGTACTGCTTGTCCTCTACCGACACACCGGCGTTGTAGGTTGCCGCAACGTTGAGGCCATCGTCGTTGGCCGGGGTGAAATTCCAGTAGCGGTAGGAGCTGATCGAGGTCAGGGTGAAGTCGCTTGGCAGCGTCCAGTTGGCCTCCACCGACGTGCCGCCCTGATGCACTGTGACGTGCTGATCGTTGTCCAGATTGACCTTGCGGTGCGAGCCGTTGACCAGCGTCGCGCCGGCGGCATTGGCCCGGGACTGATAGAGGTTGACGCCGTTGATGGTCGGCCCGGTGTTGTACAGCACGCGGGTGCCGGCACTGGAATCCTCTTCGTTGTAATCACCGATCCAGCGCAGATTGAAGTTCTCGTTGGGCTTGAACAACAGCTGCGCACGGAAGCCGTCGCGGGAGCCGCCGTTCAGGTCATGGCCGTTGAATTCGTTTTTGATGTCGCCGTCGCTGCGGGTGCGATAGGCGGAAATTCGCCCGGCCAGTTGATCGTTGAGCGGCCCGGAAAGCGTGCCCTTGGTCTGGAAATAACCGTCCTCGCCGACCGAGGTTTCGATGCTGCGCTCCGGGATGAAACTCGGTGCGCGAGTGCTGATGTTGATCACCCCGGCGGTGGTGTTCTTGCCGAACAACGTCCCCTGCGGCCCGCGCAGGACTTCCAGCTGTTCGATGTCCATCAGGTCGAACACCGCCATCCCCGGGCGACCCAGATAAACGTTGTCGATGTACAGCCCGACGCTGCCTTCCAGACCGTCGCTGGCCGGGTTGTTGCCCAGGCCGCGAATCGAAACGCTGGACTGGCGCGCATGCATGTAGGCGACGTTGACGCTGGGCACCAGTTGCTGCAGATCCTGAATCCGGTAGACCCGCTGCGTCTCCAGAGTCTGGCCGCTGACCACGCTCATCGGCGTCGGTACATCCTGCGAACTTTCTTCACGACGGCGAGTGGTGACGGTCACGGTTTCCAGTTGCGAAGTGGCGGTGGCGGTTTTGCCTGCCGGTGCCGGCACGGGGGGTTCCGCTTCCGCAGCGTAACCGTGGGTCCAGCTGGCACTCCCCGCCAGCAACAGGGCCAGAGGCAAGCGTTTGAGCCGTCGTGGCGGCGGCGGTGAAGCGAGGTTCAACGGACTCATGGGGCTGCTCCTGGTCAAAAAACACGCTGACATCTTCCGTGCCGCATATTCTTTTTGGTTATTTATTTATGTTTTTACAAAGATTTACTGCATAAGAGATTGCCTTTATAAGGAGTCGACCTAATGCATATCCAATGCATTTCCCGGATATTTTTTATGTGAAAAATGCATATCGACTTGCGCCAGCTCAGACACTTCATCGCCCTCGCCGAACAACGCAGCTTCGTCGCGGGCGCGCAGGCGGTGAACCTGTCGCAGTCGGCGTTCAGCCGCAGCATTCAGGCGCTGGAACACAGCGTCGGTTGCCAGTTGGTGGATCGCGGGCGCAAGGAATTGCCGCCGACCAAACAGGGCCAGGTGCTGCTTGAACACGCGCGGCGACTGGTCAGCGGCGCACAGCAGATGGCGAACGAGATCAGCCAGTTCAACGGGTTGGAGGCAGGGGAATTGCGCTTCGGTTGCGGCCCGGCGCCGGCGGCAGGATTGATCCCCCGAGCGATCGGCAGCTTCATCGGCCGCTATCCGAAAGCACGGGTGCATTACCAGGTCGATGACTGGCAGAGCCTGAGCAAGCGACTGCTGAGCGAAGAGTTCGAATTCTTTGTCGCCGACACCCGTCACTTCGAGGCGGATCCGGATTATCTGACCCATCGGTTGCGGCCACGCAAATGGCATTTCTGCTGTCGCGCGGGGCATCCATTGGCCGCATCGGATCGGGTCACGGCCGAGCAATTGATGAGTTATCCACTGGCCGTGAGCATTCGTCCGCCGAACCTGCGCAAAGTCATCGTCGACCTCAGTGGCCGGCCGGATTTCGTTCCAAACGTGGAGTGCGAGAACAGCGCCAGCCTGCTGGGCGTGGTGTTGCGTTCCGATGCGATCGGCATCGTCGGTGCCTATTCGGATGCGCTGCATCAGGCCCGTGGTGAGTTGGTGTGCTTGAAGATCGAAGGGTTGGCGGATGATCTGGAGGAGCTTTACACCCGTTACGGGATTGTCAGCCGCGCCGGGTATCGGCTGTCGCCGTTGGCCGAGGCGATGATCGAACAGATCAAGGCGATTGATGCGGTGGAAGAAGAGGTGTGTTCACTGGCGAACCTCGCCGTCTGACTTGACCTCTTCGCGAGCAAGCTCGCTCCCACAGGATCGATGTCGATCACAAATTCTCTATCCGCCAACAAACCACTGTGGGAGCGAGCTTGCTCGCGAAGAGGCCTGTGCAGACGCCGATGCATTTCCTGCATGAAACGCATTCCCCGAATGCACTTGCCGAACACCCTCGCCGAAAGCGAAAACCTCGCCTGTCTTTCTGACTGGTGAATCCCATGTCCAACCCGCAAAACCCCGTGCGCAACGTGTTGTACATCATGTGCGATCAACTGCGCCGCGATTACCTGTCCTGCTACGGCCACCCGCATCTGCACACCCCGAACATCGATCGCCTGGCCGCCGCCGGCGTGCGCTTCAGTCGTGCCTACACCCAGGGCACGATCTGCGGACCTTCGCGGATGTCGGCCTACACCGGGCGCTATGTCAGCAGCCATCAGGTGGCGTGGAACGCCGTGCCGCTGCCGCTGGAGGAACTGACCATCGGCGATTATCTGCGCCCCCACGGCATTCGTACTGCGCTGGTCGGCAAGACCCACGCCACGGCCAACGTGGATGCCTTGCAGCGGCTGGCGATCAACCCTGAAAGCGCCCAGGCCGAAGTGCTGAACGAAGTCGGCTTCGAGCCGTACTTTCGCCACGACGGCATCTTCCCCGATGACCCGCTGTTCGACGACAAACGCGAATCCGCGCCGTACACCCATTACCTGCGCGAGCAAGGTTTCGAAGGGCGTAACCCCTGGCACGACTGGGCCAACGCCGCTGAAGGCGACAACAGCGAAATCCTCAGCGGCTGGAAAATGCGCCATGCCCATCTGCCGGCGCGAATTCCCGAGCAACATTCAGAGACTGTCTACACTACAAATCGAGCCATCGACTTCATCGGTGAGCAAGGTGAAAAACCGTGGTTTTTACACCTGTCCTATATCAAACCCCACTGGCCCTATATCGTACCGGCTCCGTACCACACTTTGTACAGTACGAAATCGATTCTCAAGCCGGTACGTAATGCCTCTCCAAGCGACCACCCCGTCTATCAGGCCTTTTGCCAGCATGAGGAAAGCCTGAATTTCTCCAAAGATCCGGTACGACAGAACGTGATCCCGACGTACATGGGCCTGGTCAAACAGGTCGATGATCAGTTGGGGCGGCTGTTCGATTTCCTGCAGAGCAACGGACGCTGGGATGACACGCTGATCGTGTTCACCAGCGATCACGGCGACTTTCTGGGCGATCACTGGCTGGGCGAGAAGGAGTTTTTGCTGGAGCAAGCGGTGGGCGTTCCATTGATCGTGCGCGACCCGCGTGCGGTGGCGGATGTCACTCGGGGCACGGTGGACGAACGCCTGGCGGAAACCATCGACGGCGTGCCGACCTTTCTCGAAGCCCTGGGCGTGACGGGCGCCGAACATCGACTTGAAGGTCGCTCGCTGATTCCACTGCTGCACGGCGAGAATCCCGAATGGCGTCGCTATGCGATCAGCGAATACGACTACGCCTTCCAGGCCCCGGCACGGGAGCGACTGGGCCAGCCGATCGACCGTTGCCGCATGACCATGGTGCGCAGCGAGCGCTGGAAATACCTGGCGTACGACGGCTTCCGGCCGCAGCTTTTCGATCTGTTGAATGATCCGCAGGAACTGCAGGATCTGGGCGCGAACCCGGCATATGCGGCGGTGCGCGAGGAGCATGCGGGGTATCTGTTCGAGTGGGTACGCGGGTTGAAGCGGCGCACGACCATCAGTCATAAGGAGATTGATTTGCGCGGGCAGCGGTTTCGTTATGGGGAGCCGGAGACCGAGAAGCTCGTTCAGATTGGCGTTTGGTGATTAAAAGCATCGCTGGCAAGCCAGCTCCCACAGGATTTGTGTACACCGCAAACCTGTGGGAGCGAGCTTGCTCGCGATGAGGCCCGATCAGACACCGACGATTTCGGCGCCTTTGATGGTCTGACTACGCTGCCCATTCGCCCCGACCGGCACCTCACCTTTCAGCGTCACCCGACGAACCACCCGATCCTGAGTGCCGTAATCATCAATCGCATAATGCTGCGTCGAACGGTTATCCCAGATCGCCACATCACCGGCTTTCCAGCGCCAGCGCACGGTGTTTTCCTGGCGGATCACATGACTCTGCAACAAGCCGAACAGATGCGCCGAATCAGCCTGGGAGTAACCCTTGATGCGTTTGACAAAGTGCCCCAGCAGCAAGCTTTTTTCGCCGCTGATCGGGTGTACGCGGACCACCGGGTGTTCGGTCTCGTAGACGGTCGAGGTAAAGATCTTGCGATAGCGCTCGAGCTTCTCCGCCGACACGTCCGGCTTCGCCCCGGCGTAGTCGTATTCGTTGCTGTGCACGGCCACTAGTTTGTCCGCCAGCTCACGCAATTCCGTCGGCAGTTCGTTGTACGCGGTCGCGGTGTTCGCCCAGAGGGTGTCGCCGCCGAATGCCGGGGCTACCACCGAACGCAGGATCGAGGCCTTTGGGTAGGCATCGACGAAGGTCACGTCGGTGTGCCACGAGTTGGCGCGCTGCCCTTCGGCGCCGTCCAGTTCCAGCAGATAACGGGTGCCCTCGCGGGACGGCACGGTCGGGTGCGCCACCGGTTCGCCGAGCAGATGGGCGAAGGCTTCCTGACGTTGATCGTCAAGCTGGGTCTGCTCGCGAAAGAACACGACCTTGTACTGGACCAGCGCCTGTTGAATGGCTTCAACCGTTGCGGCATCCAGCTCACCGGACAGGTGCACGCCACGGATTTCGGCACCGATACGGCCGGCCACCGGATGAATGTCCAGCGCGTGGACAGCGGGTTTTACAGCGAGTGCGGCATTGCTCATGGGTAGACCCTCATCGACTGCTTGCGGTTGGACGGCAGCGAAACAACGCTCTATCTATATTCCTTTTACATCTAATAGATATTCACATGCTTCGTTGACGGAATAAGAGCTTGCATTTAAAACCTCAAGCAACCTCGTCGCAAATGCCTTCGAGCTATTTTTAGGATGCCGGAAAAGCATATGGATCTTCGCCAGTTGCGCTACTTCATCGCCCTCAACGAACACCGCAGTTTTGTCCGCGCGGCCGACGCCATGGGCATCACTCAACCGGCGTTCAGTCGCAGCATTCAAGGGCTGGAGCAGGAGTTCGGCTGTGTGCTGGTGGATCGCGGCAACAAGGAACTGCGCCCGACGCCCGAAGGCCAGGTGGTGTTGCAACACGCCCTGACGCTGGTGCAGGGCGCCGCGTTGCTCAGCGCCGAAGTGACCCAGATGACCAAGCTCGATGCCGGCGAACTGCACTTCGGTTGCGGCCCGGCGCCGGCGGTGAAACTGGTGCCGGATGCGGTGGCGCAATTCATCAACGCGCACCCGAAAGTGCGTACCTGCTTTCAGGTGGATAACTGGGAAAAACTCAGCCGTGCCCTGAGCCGCGAAGAGATCGAATTCTTCATCGCCGACATCCGCCATTTCGAGTCCGACCCGAACTTCCAGACCCAGCCGCTGACACCCAAGCGCGGGGTGTTTTTCTGCCGGCCGGGGCATCCGCTGCTGGCCAAGGAAAGCCTGTCGACCAACGACATGTTCGACTACCCGCTGGCGACCACGCTGATCCCGCCGGGCATTCGCAAACTGCTGGCGAACCTCAGCGGGCGGATCGATTTTTCGCCGACCATCGAGACCGAGCATTTTCCGGCGCTGGTGAAAGTGGTGTTGCAATCCAACGCAATTGGCGTGGGCACTGAAGAGGCGTTTGTCGAGGATATCGCCCAGGGCTCGCTGGCGCTGCTGCACTGGCGCAATCTGCCGCAGAATCTGGAGAGCATGAATGCCCGGTGCGGGATTGTGAGCCGCACGGGATTCCGGCTGTCACCGGCGGCACGGGCGATGATCGAGACGTTGGTGGCAGTGGATAAACAGGCGATCAGCGTTGCGGTTTGAGGGTCATTCCCACGCTATGCGCGGGAATGAGCGCATGACTCAGAGCTTCGCCGCCGCCAGCTCTGGCGCGACCCAGTCGTTCACCTTGAACGGCTTGCGGATCAGCTTCTGTTGCGCCGCCAGATCCACCTTGCCCTGCAGGTTTTCGAGGAACAGTGGGTCCAGTGTCGACGGGAAGACTTCACTCAGATTCTGATCCTTCAGATCCTGGGTGAGGATCACCGGTGGATAACTCGCCAGCCCAGAAACCAACTGCACGTAAGCGTCTTTGTTGCTGTCCTGAGTCAGCCACTCCACCGCCTGCTGCTGCGCCTTGAGCAGCTTCGCCACGGCGTCCGGGTGCCCGTCGACAAACTTGCCGGTGCCCACCAGCACCGACTGCACACTGCCGGCGCCACCGAGATCCTTGGTGTTCAGGGGCAACTCGGCCAGGCCCTTGGCCTGCAATGCAGTCAGCCCGGAGCTGCCCCACGACGCATCGATCTGCTTCGCCGCCAGCGCCGCTACCGCCGCGTTGAAATCGAGGTTGATCACCTTCACGTCCTTCTCGCTCAGGCCCACGCTGGCCAACGCGGCATCGAACGACAACTGGGTCGCGGTGCCCCGGAAGATCGCCACGCGCTTGCCTTTGAGATCCTGCAACGTTTTGATCCCCGAACCTGGCACCACGCCCAGATATTGCTTCACACCCCGGGCGCTGGCACTCAGCAGCCGTGTATCCAGCCCGTTGGACTTGCCGATGATGGCTGCCAGATCCCCCAGATAAGCCAGATCCACCTGGCCGTTGGCGAATGCCTCGTTGATCACCGGGCCGGCGCCCTTGAAGAAGCTCCACTGAATCTTGATGCCCTGATCGGAGAAGGCCTTTTCGAAGATCTGCTGATCGCGCAGCACGTCCACGATGCCCCCGCCGCTGTGCTGGGTACCGGCGCTCAGATCAGGCACGGCAATCCTGATTTCCTTGAGCTCGTCGGCCTGGGCAGAGAACGCCAGCAGGCCCGCCAGTGCCGGCGCGGCAAACAGACTGATGACACGTTTGAAGGGAAGGTTCATGGGTGCGGCTCCTGATCACGGCGGGCATTGAGGAGCCGAAAGTAGGCGCAATCCGCATCAGCACTTAAATACTTAAAAAGCACATTTTTATAGCTTTTCAAGCTAAGCCAGCAAAGTCGGGACATGCAGGCCGGTATGCATGGAGAGCATCGAAAATATTCTTCGAATGCATTGGATGCGTGCAGGGCTGGAGGCCTTAAATGGCGCTGCTTATCTCCAAAATGATTATTTTTCAATTCACTTATAACGATTAGTTCACCGCTAATTCCGCTGACACGATCCAACCCGACAACGGAGGTCACCATGGCCCGTGAATCCCTGCTCAGCCTGCCACTGGCCGCACCGCCGTTGAAAAACCGGCGCACCTGGCCAAGCCTGAGCCAACGCGTTTTACCCTGGATATTGCCGCTCGGACTGTTCGCCCTGTGGTGGCTGGCGGCGCGCAATCAATGGATGAGCGAACAGATCCTGCCGGCGCCATCGCTGGTGTGGAACAGCGCGATCGAGTTGTCCCAGGGGGAGTTGTGGAGTCACTTGTGGATCAGCCTGCAACGGTTGTTCTGGGGCTTGTTGGCGGGCGTTGCCGCCGGTGCGGTGCTCGGTGCGGCGCTGGGCTTCAGCCGTCGCCTCGAACGCCTGATCTTCCCGACTTTCGCCGGCCTGGCCCAGGTGCCGACGCTGGCGTGGATTCCACTGTTCATGGTGTTTTTCGGCATCGGCGAAACGCTGAAACTGGTGGTGCTGGTCAAGGCCATCGTGGTGCCGGTGACTTTGCACACGCTGGTCGGCGTGCGTGACGCGCAACCAAAGCTGCGGGAAGCCGCCGCTGTTTTACGTTTGCCGCCACGCCTGCTGATTCGCCGACTGGTGTTGCCCGCCGCCCTCCCCGCGTTCATGGCCGGCGTGCGTCTGGCATTGGCCGCTGGCTGGACTTCGTTGCTCGCCGTGGAGCTGCTGGCCTCCAGCGAAGGCATCGGTTACCTGATGGTCTGGGCGCGGCAGCTGTTCATGCTCGATATCGTCTTCGTGTGCATCGTGGTGATCGGTCTGATCGGCGTGGCGATGGATCGCGGCATCGGTCTGCTGGACAGGAAACTGGTGCACTGGCCGCATCCGGCCACGGCAGAAATTCGTCGCGGACCGCGCTATGAAAGCTGGCAGCGCGTGCAGCCGTGGCTGTTGCCGCTGGGGTTGTTTGCGCTGTGGCAACTGGCGGTCGATCAGCAGTGGGTCGACGCCAACATTCTGGTCAGCCCGTGGGTGGTGCTTGAGGCGACGAAAACCGGATTGCTCGACGGCACGTTGATTTCGGGGATGGCCCTGAGCCTCGGCCGCACACTCGGTGGCCTGTTGATTGGCGGCGGCCTCGGCCTCGTGCTGGGCTTGCTGCTGGGGCTGTCGCGTACCAGCGAACGTGTGCTCGGCCCGACCCTCGCCGCCCTTCGTCAGATCGCGATTTTTGCCTGGGTTCCGCTGCTCACCGCATGGTTCGGTCTGGGCGAACTGGCCAAGTGGGTGTTCGTCGCCCTCGCCGCTTTCTTTCCGTTGTTTGTCGCGACTCAACGCAGCGTCGCCAACCTCTCGCCGCAACTCAACGAAGCCGCACAGGTACTGCGCCTGAGCCTCGCTCAACGCCTAAGTCGACTGGTGTTGCCGGGCGCTGCGCCGGGGATTTTCGCCGGCCTCAGATTGAGCCTTATCTACGCCTGGCTCGGCACCATCGGCGCCGAATATTTCATGCCGTCCAACGGCGGCATCGGCAGCCAGATGATCGGCGCCCAACAACTGCTGCGCATGGACCTGATCATGGCCGGGATGCTGCTGGTCGGCCTCACCGGCGCCCTGCTCAACCTCATTGGCCAACGCCTGGAAATCCGCGCCACCCGCTGGAGACACGTATGAACGCACCGATTGTCAGCTTCAACCACGTAGGCAAATCCTTCGACGTCGACGGCTTCGAACTGGAGGCGATCCGCGAATTCAACCTCGACATTGCCGAGGGCGAATTCGTCGCCATCGTCGGCTCCAGCGGCTGCGGCAAGTCCACCTTGCTGCGCTTGCTGGTGGGGCTCGACACGCAGTTTCGCGGGCAGATCACAGTCGATGGCAAAGCCGTCAGCGGCATCGGTGGCGAGCGCGGAATCGTGTTTCAGGAACACCGTTTGTTCCCGTGGCTGACGGTGGCCGACAACATCGGCCTGGGCCTGGTGAACGAGCCGCTGAGCGCCACTGAAAAGCAGCAGCGCGTCAACGATTTCATCGAACTGGTGGGCCTGCGCGACTTCACCCGCGCCTACCCGCATCAACTCTCCGGCGGCATGGCCCAGCGCGTGGCGATTGCTCGCGGGCTGGTGGCGAGCCCACGCATCCTGTTGCTCGACGAACCCTTCGGCGCCCTAGACGCGCTGACCCGCCAGCAGATGCAGGACGAACTGCTGGCGATTCGCGAGCGGGCAAAGATCACCACGATTCTGGTCACCCACGATGTCGAGGAAGCGATTTTCCTTGCCGACCGCGTGGTGGTGATGGAACCGCGCCCCGGCCGGATCAAACAGGTGGTGGACATCGCCCTGCCCCATCCGCGCCAGCGCAGCAGTTTCGACTTCCATCAGTTGCGCGAAGAACTGCTGCACGAACTGACCAGTGACGACCATTACCAACCGAGCGCGCCGGTACAGATCCGTGATCTGCCGCTGTCGTTCATTGCCTGCTGAACAGGAGCCTGTTGATGCCGCAACGTCCCAATTTTCTGGTGATTCTGGCCGATGACCTCGGCTTCTCCGACATCGGTGCCTTCGGTGGCGAAATCGCCACGCCAAACCTCGATGCCCTGGCCAACAACGGTCTGCGACTGACCGACTTTCACACCGCACCGACCTGCTCGCCGACCCGCTCGATGCTGCTCACCGGCACCGATCACCACATCGCCGGCATCGGCACCATGGCCGAAACCCTGACTCCCGATCTGATCGGCAAACCGGGTTACGAGGGTTACCTCAACGACCGTGTCGTCGCATTGCCGGAGCTGCTGCGCGAGGCCGGTTACCAGACCTTGATGAGCGGCAAATGGCACCTGGGCCTGACCGCCGAACTGGCGCCCCACGCCCGTGGCTTCGAGCGTTCGTTCTCGCTGCTGCCCGGCGCGGCGAACCACTACGGATTCGAACCGACCTACGATGAACACACGCCCGGCCTGCTGAAATCCACCCCGGCGCTGTACATCGAGGACGACACTTTCATCGACGAACTGCCGAAGGATTTCTATTCCTCCGACGCGTTCGGCGACAAGCTGTTGCAGTACCTCAAGGAGCGCGACCAGAGCCGGCCGTTCTTCGCCTACCTGCCGTTTTCCGCACCGCACTGGCCTTTGCAGGCGCCAGCCGACATCGTCGAAAAATACCGCGGCCGCTACGACGCGGGGCCGGAAGTGCTGCGCCTTGAGCGTCTGGAAAAACTCAAGGAATTGGGCCTGATCGAGCCGGATGTCGAGCCGCATCCATTGATCCAGCTGACCGCACAATGGGACGCGCTAAGCGATGAGCAGAAAAAGATTTCCGCACGGGCGATGGAGGTCTACGCCGCGATGGTCGAGCGCATGGACTGGAACATCGGCCGCGTCGTCGACTATCTGCGCCAGCAGGGCCAGCTCGACAACACCTTCATCCTGTTCATGTCCGACAACGGTGCCGAAGGCGCGCTGCTGGAAGCGTTCCCGAAATTCGGCCCGGAGCTGGTGACCTACCTGAGCCAGCATTACGACAACAGCCTCGACAACATCGGCCGCGCCAATTCCTACGTCTGGTACGGGCCGAACTGGGCGCAGGTGGCGACCGCACCGTCACGCCTGTTCAAGGCCTTCACCACCGAGGGCGGGATTCGCGTTCCGGCGCTGCTGCACTATCCGCAACTGCCGCTGAAGGGGCAGATCAGCCATGGTTTCGGTACGGTGATGGACATCACGCCGACCATCCTCGATCTGGCCGGCGTGCGCCATCCCGGCAAGCAGTGGCACGGCAAACCAGTGGCGCCGTTGCGCGGTAAATCGTGGCTGGGTTTCTTGTCCGGCGAGACGGCGCAGGTGCATGACGAACACACCGTCACCGGTTGGGAATTGTTCGGACGCCGGGCGATTCGGCAGGGTCAGTGGAAGGCGGTGTGGATCCCCGGGCCGGTGGGGCCGGCGACCTGGCAGCTTTATGATCTGGGGAGTGATCCGGGGGAGATTCATGACCTGGCGTCGAGTCAGCCGCAGAAGCTTGAAGCGCTGATCGGGCATTGGCAGCGGTATGTGGAGGAGACTGGCGTGATTTTGAGTGAGTCGCCGTTTCAGCCGGATTGAGGATGGCTGATGCAGGGCTATCGCCGGTTAGCCGGCGATAGCTTCGGATACCTTCAAGCCTGAGCCGTCTGCACTTCTTTCTGCAGAACTTCTTCCTTGCGAACAAACCTGTTCGCCCGCCCAAACGTCCCAAAATCGTTAAACCGAACCCCCATCTCCCGCATCACTTTGTGCGCCACCGGCACCGTCAGCTGGCGAATGTAAAACGGCTCCTTCACCACAAAATGATGAATCCCGTGGCTACTGCCAAAGTTGAAGCAGAACGCCTGCAACGGCCACAGCCACCACGGATTCAGCACCTGACACTGCTGCAACACATTACCCAGCTCCACATCGCCGTAGTAATGCATGTTCGAACTGATGAAATGCAGGCAGAAGGTGCGCAACACGTTCGGCCCGATGATGACCACAGCGGCGATGTCGATCACTTGCATCACCGACAATGTGGTCGCCGACCATTCAATCGGCGACCCCATCAAGTAAGCGATGCCATTGGCCGCATGGAAGCCGAGAAACACGTACCACGCGCCCCAATGCACCAGCGCCAGCGGCGCGTAGACCTTCAGCGAACGCTTGATGATGCTGAATTTGTGCGCCCAGGTCTTGGCCCGCAGCATGCGGATGAATGCCGACATCACGTTGTCGCCGACCATCAGCAACCGCGCAAAACCCCAGGGTTCGCCGTTGGTGATCGCCCGTTCTTCCATGTCGGTTTCGGTGCCGGACACCTTGTGGTGGTTAAGGTGCAGATGCCGGCGGATCCACGGGTTGATCGTGCTCGGCCGTGCCAGCCACACCAGCCCCATCATCAGGTTGTGCGGCACACGCTGCTTGCGGAAATACATACTGTGAATCAGGTCGTGCTCCAGCTCATGGGTCAGCGAGGCAAAAAACGCGTTCAGCAACAGGCACGCCCACCACG
Source organism: Pseudomonas sp. R43(2017) (assembly GCF_002112345.1). NCBI lineage: Bacteria > Pseudomonadati > Pseudomonadota > Gammaproteobacteria > Pseudomonadales > Pseudomonadaceae > Pseudomonas > Pseudomonas sp. R43(2017). The sequence goes on along the minus strand of NZ_NEHJ01000005.1, from coordinate 107,348 downwards.
CCATGTGCCCGGTGATGTAGAGCGCCGCCGAACCGATCATCCCGGCCAGGGCAAACGCCAGAATCCCCGCACCGAGGGCGTCCTGATGCTTGAGAATCGGGTAGCGCTCGCGCAGCTCGACGCCTTTGGCCAGCACCACTTCGCGAATATGCGCTGATCGCTGGGCAGCATTGTGTCGCTGGGGACTTGCAGAAGTACGGTCCATGCTTCCATCCTCTGGTTATTGATGTTCGCATCCTGCCCCGCGCAGGGTCCGGACGCGGTAGCCGAGAACGCCAACCTGTTGACCGGAAGCGCCAATCAGCATGAAGGAACCGACTTCTCTCGCCAGCTGGACCCGTGCCCTGCGCAAGCAACTCGACGCGCTGGGGCTGGACAGCACTGCCCTGTGCCAGCAGGCCGGGCTCGATCCGCAACTGATGGACGACCCGAATGCACGCTATCCGTTGTCCGCCACCACGCGCCTGTGGGAAATCGCGGTGCAGGTCAGCGGTGATCCGGCGATCGGTTTGCGCGTGTCGCGGTTCGTCAGCCCCACGACGTTTCACGCATTGGGCTATGCGTTGGTGGCCAGTGGCAGTCTGAGGGAAGTGTTCGAGCGGATCGTGCGTTATCACCAGGTGGTCAGCGACGCGCTGGAGCTGGAGCTGACCCGCAGCGAAGATCGTTACCGGTTTCGCCTGAAAATCCCGGCCGACAACCCGGCCCCGGCCTTCGAAGCCATCGACGCCTTCGCCGCGATCTACGTGCGCACCTGCCGCAATCGCCTGGGCCGTGACTACGCGCCGCTGGCGGTGTACCTGCGCCGCCCGGAACCGGCCGATGCGCATCAATGGCACAAGGTGTTCCGCTCGCCGGTGCATTTTTCAGCCGAAGAAGACCGCATCGAATTCGCCCTCAACGACTTCGACAGCCACCTCGACGACGCAAACCCCGAACTGGCCGAGCACAACGAAGCCGTGCTCAAACGCACCCTCGCCCAGCTCAAGCCGCTGACCTGGGAGCGCAAGGTGCGCGACGCCATCGAAGAACAACTGCCCGAAGGCGAACCCAGCGCCGAACGCATCGCCCAGGCCCTGCACCTTAGCCTGCGCAGCCTGCAACGGCATTTGGCGGACGAGGGTTGTCGTTTCGATACGCTATTGAATGAAAGCCGCGAGAACCTCGCGTTGCTGCACCTGCGTGATCCGCAATGCTCGTTGAGCGAAGTCAGTTATCTGCTGGGATTTGCCGATACGAGCAGCTTCAGTCGAGCGTTCAAGCGCTGGACCGGGATGACGCCGGGGCAGTTTCGGGATCAGTTGCGTTGAGTTTCAAACTGCAGCCATAGCCCGCAATCGGACGGCATCAAGGATCTCGATCTCCCCGTAAGCCAACCCGATAATCCCCTGCCCCTGCAACTCCTTGAGGATCTGGTTGGTGGTCTGCCGCGACAGCGAAAGCATCGAAGCCAATTGTTCCTGAGGCAGTTGCAGCACCCGGCGTGGCGGATCAAGTTCGCCGTAGCCTTCGGCGATCATCAGCAAGCGATGAGCCAGACGGGCCGGGGCCGGCAGCAGGCTCAGCTGTTCCAGATTGATGAAGGTCAGGCGCAGTTTATGGCTCATCAGCAGGGCCAGATGTCGCCAGTAGACGGGATGTTCGTCTAGCAGTTTCAGCAGCGTGGCCTGGGGAATGTTCAGCAAGGTGCAAGGCCCGACCGCGTAGGCATCGTGGGTGCGAGGCTGGCCGTCGAACAGGCAGATTTCGCCGAACCAGTGCGGCGCCTCCACCAGGCTCAGCAACGCCTCCTTGCCCTGCTCGCTGACCGCACCGATGCGCACTGCGCCGTCGAGCACCGCGTACAGCCCGCACGGCGCATCGCCGCGCTGGAACAAGCGCTGCCCCGCCGCCAGCCGCCGCTCCTTTGCCGCCGCCAGCAGACTATCCTGAAAGGACAAAGGCAGATGACTGAACCATTGCCCGGTCAGCAGGCGCTCGCGCCAGACCTTTTCCATGCGTTCTCCTAAAGATTGTCGCCTGCCTGACAGAGCGAGCCGTGAACCCGGGGCATGATTCGATCACCCTACAGGAGGAACAACAATGAAAAGCCTCGTCGATCATTTGAGTCAATACGCCGCTTACCACCGTGACCCGCGCAACATCGCCAGCCACTTTATCGGGATTCCGCTGATTGTGGTGGCGGTGGCCGTACTGTTGTCGCGGCCGGAATGGTCGGTGGGTGGATTGTGGATTTCCCCGGCGGTGATTGCCGCCCTTGCGTCGGCATGGTTTTACCTGCGACTGGAACTGAAGCTCGGGGTTTTGATGACCGTGTTGATGGGGCTGTCGGTCTGGACCGGGCATGCCTTGGCACAGCAGAGCACCCTGGTCTGGCTGAGTGCAGGCCTGGCGATGTTTGTGATCGGCTGGGCGATCCAGTTTGTCGGGCACCACTACGAGGGGCGCAAACCGGCGTTTGTGGATGACTTGAGCGGGCTGATTGTCGGGCCGCTGTTTGTGGTGGCCGAACTGGCGTTCATGCTCGGGATGCGGCATGAGCTGAAAGAGCAGATCGAGGCGCGGGCGGGTGTGGTGCGGGCCAATCCGAACAGGGCCGCTGTGTAGGCCGCTTTCGCGAGCAAGCTCGCTCCCACATTTGGAATGCATTCCATTGTGGGAGCGGGCTTGCTCCGGGCGGCGATCCGACGAACCTTTTGATTTTAAAGGTTGGCGACTTTCTGCCAGACCTTCGGCTTGAAGAACAACGTCTCACCCTTGGCCAACCCGGTCAGGCTGTCGTGATCTTTCACCACTTCCGCCTCGATCAGGTCAGTCTGGCCTTCAACCTTCAACGTCACCCGCGTGGTCGCGCCCAGCGGCCGGATATCGCGGACTTCAGCGGCATGGTGATCCTCCAGCTCATGCCGCGACAGCGACACTTCGTGCGGGCGGAACAGCACGTGGTTGTCATCCCCCAGATGCAGACGGTTCGAGTCGCCGAGGAAGTGATAGACGAAATCGCTGGCCGGGTTTTCGTAGACATCGCCCGGTGAGCCGATCTGCTCGATCACACCCTTGTTCATCACCACGATGCGGTCGGCCACTTCCATCGCCTCTTCCTGGTCGTGGGTCACGAACACCGAGGTCAGGTTGATGTCTTCGTGCAGGCGCGCCAGCCAGCGGCGCAGCTCTTTACGCACCTTGGCGTCGAGGGCGCCGAACGGTTCGTCGAGCAGCAGCACTTTCGGCTCCACCGCCAGCGCTCGGGCCAAAGCGATACGCTGACGCTGGCCGCCGGACAGTTGCTCCGGGTAACGATCCGACAGCCAGTCCAGTTGCACCATGTTCAGCAGCTCGTGAACCTTGGTCGCGATCTGGCTTTCGCTCGGGCGCTGGTTTTTCGGTTTCATGCGCAGGCCGAACGCGACGTTGTCGAACACCGTCATGTGGCGGAACAGGGCGTAGTGCTGGAACACGAAACCGACGTTGCGATCGCGCACGTCGTGGCCGGACACGTCTTCGCCGTGGAACACGATGTTGCCGTTATCCGGGGTTTCCAGACCGGCAATAATGCGCAGCAAAGTGGTCTTGCCGCAGCCGGACGGGCCGAGCAGCGCCACCAGCTCACCGCTGTGGATGTCCAGGCTGATGTTGTCCAGCGCCTTGAACGCATTGAAATTCTTGCTGACGTTACGCACTTCGATCGACATGAATTATTCCTCCGCGGCGCTGGCGCGCAGGCGGTTGATACGGTTTTCGCTCCACTGCTTGAGCAGCAGGATGAAGAGCGCCAGGATCAGCAACAGGCTCGCCACGGCGAACGCGGCCACGTGGTTGTATTCGTTGTAGAGGATCTCGACGTGCAGCGGCAAGGTGTTGGTCACCCCGCGAATGTGCCCGGAAACCACCGACACCGCACCGAACTCACCCATGGCCCGCGCGGTGCACAGCACCACGCCATAGATCAGGCCCCATTTGATGTTGGGGACGGTCACGTGCCAGAACATCTGCCAGCCATTGGCACCAAGCAGCCGCGCAGCTTCCTCTTCCTGAGTGCCTTGTTCCTGCATCAGCGGGATCAGCTCACGGGCCACGAACGGCACGGTGACGAAGATCGTCGCCAGCACGATGCCTGGCAGGGCGAAGACGATCTGGATGTCGTGATCCTGCAGCCACGGCCCGAACAGGCCCTGGGCGCCGAACATCAACACGTAGACCAGACCTGCGATCACCGGCGAGACCGAGAACGGCAGGTCGATCAGCGTTACCAGCATGCTCTTGCCACGGAACGAGTACTTGCTCACGCACCACGCGGCGCTGACACCGAACACCAGGTTCAGCGGCACCGAAATCAGCACCGCAATCACCGTGAGCTTCAGCGCCGACAAGGCATCCGGTTCGAAGATCGCGGTGAAGAATGCACCGAGGCCGTTCTTCAACCCCTGCGACACCACGATAAACAGCGGCAGCACCAGAAACAGGAAGAAAATCAGCCAGCCGAGACCGATCAGGACTCTGCGCGAAGTGGCGCTGCCACGGCGGGCGGCGTTGGCCGAGGAAGCGGCCGCAATAGACGATTGGGACATGGTTCGCGCCTCCTTATGGGGTTTCGATGCGCCGCTGCAACAAGTTGATCAGCAGCAACAGGACGAAGGAAACCACCAGCATCAACACGCCGATGGAGGTAGCGCCGGTGTAATCGTACTGGTCGAGCTTGACCATGATCAGCAGCGGCAGGATTTCGGTTTTCATCGGCATGTTGCCGGCGATGAAAATCACCGAACCGTACTCGCCGACGCCCCGGGCAAACGCCAGGGCAAAACCGGTGAGCCAAGCTGGCAACAGCGCCGGCAGCAGGATGTGGCGGAACACCTGCAACGGCTTGGCACCGAGGCACGCGGCGGCTTCTTCGACTTCACGGGGAATGTCGGCCAGCACCGGCTGCACCGTGCGCACCACGAACGGCAGGGTCACGAAGGTCAGCGCCAGAGTGATCCCGAGCGGGGTGTAGGCAATCTTGAAACCGAGGTCGGCGGCGAATTGCCCGACCAGCCCGGTCGGCGTGTACAGCGCCGTCAGCGCAATACCGGCCACCGCGGTCGGCAGGGCGAACGGCAGATCGATCATCGCATCGATCACCTTGCGCCCCGGGAACGTGTAGCGCACCAGCACCCAGGCCAGCAACGTGCCAATGATGCCGTTGATGATCGCGGCGCACAGCGCGGTGCCAAAGCTCAGCTTCAGTGCGGCGAGAACGCGGGGCGCGGAGATGATCGTCCAGAACTGATCCCAGGTGAGCTGTGAGGCGTGGATGAACATCGCCGCCAGCGGGATTAGCACAATCAGGCTGAGGTACACCAAGGTGTAGCCCAGCGTCAGCCCGAAGCCGGGTATGACGGGGGAGATACGACGCGACATAAAAGTCCTTGGTTTGAGAACGCACAAAGCCCCGACGGTTAAATCGGGGCTCGTTTATGACCTATTTCAGATTACTGCGCCTGATAGATCTGGTCGAACACGCCACCGTCGTTGAAGAATTTCGGCTGTGCGGTTTTCCAGCCGCCGAAGTCCTTGTCGATGGTCACCAGTTCCAGTTTCGGGAACTGCTGGGCGTACTTGGCCGCCACGTCCTTGTCACGCGGGCGGTAGAAGTTCTTCGCCGCGATTTCCTGGCCGGCCGGGCTGTACAGGTGCTTGAGGTAGGCTTCGGCGATCTGCTCGTTGCCCTTCTTCTCGGCGTTCTTGTCGACCACGGCCACCGGAGGTTCGGCGAGGATCGACAACGAAGGCACGACGATGTCGAACTTGTCCTTGCCGCCGTCTTCTTTCAGCGCCAGGAAGGCTTCGTTTTCCCAGGCCAGCAACACATCACCCTGACCGTTGTTGACGAAGGTGATGGTCGAGCCACGGGCGCCGGTGTCCAGGACCGGAACGTGCTTGAACAGGGTTTGCACGTATTCTTTGGCTTTCGCCTCGTTGCCGCCGTTGGCTTTCAGGCCGTAGGCCCACGCCGCGAGGAAGTTCCAGCGTGCACCGCCGGAGGTTTTCGGGTTCGGCGTGATCACCGATACATCGTTCTTGATCAGGTCGCCCCAGTCCTTGATGCCTTTCGGGTTGCCCTTGCGCACCAGGAACACGATCGTCGAGGTGTACGGAGTGCTGGCGTCCGGCAGACGCTTCTGCCAGTCGGCCGGCAGGGTCTTGCCGAGCTTGGCGATTTCGTCGATATCGCCGGCCAGGGCCAGGGTCACGACGTCAGCGCGCAGACCGTCGATCACCGCACGGCCCTGCTTGCCAGAACCGCCGTGGGATTGCTGGATTTTCACGGTGTCGCCGGCATGCTCTGCCTGCCAGTACTTCACGAATTCGGCGTTGTAATCCTGATACAGCTCGCGGGTCGGGTCATACGAAACGTTGAGCAGTTCGTAATCCTTGGCAACCGCGGAACCGGCAAACACAGCGCTGGCCAGGGCGGCCAGAGCGTAACGGCGAATCGACGACATGGTGAAAGCTCCTGGAATTCTTGGTGGTGGCTTTTTCTTATGTATTGCTGGAATCGGATTGCTCATTCAGTGATCGCGCCTGCGGCAACTCCTGCGCATGGCCCCCTGCAGGAGCTGTCGCAGATGCGATCTTCAGGCCTGCTTGTTGCCCGGTTGCTGCAGACGGAATTTCTCTTTGCGTTCGATCTGGACGACTTGGGCGTTGTGCACAGTGATTTCCACCGCGCCGAAACGCAGGTCGCGCAAGGCGCTCTGGATTTCACGCAAGATGGTGGTTTCGTCCTGACCGTCAACGCTACGCAGGGATGCGCTCATGGTGCTGCTCCTTTGTATGGGATATGCCTGGCAGTGGGCGGCACTGCGTTCGGCGTGGGAGCAATATAAGAGAGGCGCAGATATTCTTAAAAAGACTATTTAAGAATGTTTATATAACTGGAAAACATTATGTGATGCAGCAAGGGTTTGCGGCGGATTTGCCCGTTCGCAAACCCGCTGCACAGGACTGTCAGCCGATTGCCGGCGCTCTGGACCAGTCGATCTGCGCTTCAGGCACCGGCCGCCCGAACCAGTAGCCCTGTCCCAGATCGCACGCCTGTTCGAGCAGAAACGCAGCCTGCTCGGCCTGCTCGATACCTTCGGCGTGCACCTGCATGCCCATGCTGCGAGCCAGGGCGATGATCACCCGGACAATGGCGGCATCGTCCTCGTCCCACGGCAGGCCGGCGACAAAACCCTGATCGATTTTGAGCTTCTGCACCGGCAGGCGCTTGAGCCGCAGCAGCGACGAATAACCGGTGCCAAAGTCATCGATGGCCAGACGAATCCCCAGCTCGCGCAGACGATGCATCTGCTCCAGCGCCACTTCCGGATCGTCCATCACCGCGCTTTCGGTAACTTCCAGCTCCAGATACGCCGGATCGAGGCCGGTGTCGTGCAGCACCTGCGCCACCTGTTGATACAACTCGCGGCGGGCAAACAGTCGCGACGAAACGTTCACCGCGACAAACGACAGCACCACCCCGGCCTGCTGCCATTGGCACATCTGGCGGCAGGCCTGCTGCATCACCCAGGCGTCGATTTCCGAGATCATCCCGGTGCGCTCGGCAATCGGGATGAACTCCGCAGGTGACACTAGCCCCCGCTGCGGATGCTCCCAACGCACCAGCGCCTCGACGCCGATCAGGCGGCTGGTCTGCAAGTCGTGGACGGGCTGGTAGTAAACCCGCAGCTCTTGTTGCTCCAGTGCGCGACGCAGTTCGAAGGCGATCTCGACCCGTTGCTGGGCGTGCGCCGTGAGTTCTTCGGTGTACAGCGCGTAGCCGTTGCGGCCGCTGCTCTTGGCCTTGAACAATGCCGCATCGGCGTTGCGCAGCAGTTGTTCGGCGCTCAGGGCATCGCTGGGAAACAGGCTGATGCCGAGGCTGGCGTTGATGAAGAGTTCATGGCCGTCGAGGCAGAACGGTTCCTTGAGCGCATCGAGAATGCGCTGGGCCAGGGCTGCGGCCTGCGCCGGTTGTGGACAACTTTCCATCAGTACCGCGAATTCATCGCCCCCCAGCCGCGCCAGAGTGATGCCCGATCCGAACAGCGCCTGCAAACGCACGGCGACCGACTTGAGCAAACGGTCTCCGATGTTGTGGCCGAGGCTGTCGTTGATCAGTTTGAAGTGATCGAGGTCGATCATCAGCAGCGCGCAACCGCGCTTGTGGCTCTGTGCCGAAGCCAGCGCCTGTTCGGCGCGGTCGCTGAACAGCAGGCGGTTGGGCAGGTCGGTCAGCGGGTCGTGGTGGGCCAGGTGCTTGAGCTCGTGCTCGGAATCCTTGATCGCGCTGATGTCGGAAAACACCGCAACGTAATGACTGAGCCGACCGTCCTCATCGCGAATCACCCGGATGGTTTGCCACTGTGGATAAATTTCACCGCTCTTGCGCCGGTTCCAGATTTCGCCGCTCCATTCATCCTTCGCCTGCAGCGTGGCGAACATCGCCTGATAGAAGCCTGGTGGATGGTGGCCGGACTTGAACAGGCTGGGCTGCTGACCAATGACTTCCTCACGCTGGTAGCCGGTGATTTCCATGAACGCGCGATTGACGTGCACGATCAGCCCTTGGCGGTCCGTGACCAGCACGCCTTCGCGGGTGCAATCGAACACCGCTGCAGCCTGGCGCAGGCGTTCGCGATCGGCCTGGCGCTCACGCAACCGGGCACCGATGCCCAGGCATTCGAACAGGCGGGCCCGGGCGAGAAAGATCAAACCGGCGCTGAACACCACAAAGGCATAGCCGTTGATCAGTTGCCAACGCAGCAACTGATCAGAGCTATCGAAGAAACTGTTCAATAAATAGCCAATGCCTTGCAGCCAGACAACGGCAAGAACCAGGTAAAGCAGCGCTGCACGCAAGGCATCGCGGTATGTGGCAGACATTCGGCCGTCCATGTCCCTACAAAAATGTCGGGATTATAGGTCAAGAAACATCCAGCCATCTCTTATCTGAAAGGGCGACTGGTTTTATCTGTGTGCTTGGTGATAATGCAACGGCTGTTTTTTCTCTATCGAGGGCCCTATAGCCTATGTGGTACGAAGGTTTTCTTGGCTTGTCGGCCTGGTCACTGGTCGCCGTGACCCTGCTGATGACCCATGTGACGATTGTTGCCGTCACGGTCTACTTGCACCGCTACTCGGCCCATCGCTCCCTGGAGCTGAATGCCGGGCTTAAGCATTTCTTCCGTTTCTGGCTGTGGCTGACCACGGCGCAGAACACCCGCGAGTGGACCGCTATCCACCGCAAGCACCACGCCAAATGCGAAACCGAGGATGACCCGCACAGCCCGGTCGTCAAAGGCCTGTCCACGGTCCTGCGCAAAGGTGCCGAGCTGTACCGCGAAGAAGCGCAGAACCCCGAGACCCTGCGCATCTATGGCAAGAACTGCCCGGAAGACTGGATCGAGCGCAACCTCTACAGCCGCTATCGCCTGCTGGGCATCGCGATCATGGCGGTCATCGATTTGATGCTGTTCGGCACCATCGGCATCACCATCTGGGCGATCCAGATGATGTGGATCCCGGTCTGGGCGGCCGGCGTGGTCAACGGTCTCGGCCATGCCATTGGCTACCGCAACTTCGAATGCCGCGATGCCGCGACCAATCTGGTGCCATGGGGCATCCTGATCGGCGGCGAAGAGCTGCACAACAACCATCACACCTATCCCAATTCGGCCAAGCTGTCGGTCAAGAAGTGGGAGTTCGACCTCGGCTGGGCCTGGATCCAGGTCTTCAGCTTCCTGCGCCTGGCCAAGGTGCAGCGCGTTGCGCCGATCGCCCACCGCGTCGAAGGCAAGGGCAGCCTGGACATGGACACCGCCATGGCGATTCTCAACAACCGCTTCCAGATCATGGCCCAGTACCGCAAGCTGGTGATCGGGCCGCTGGTGAAGCAGGAGCTGGCCAAGGTCGATCATTCGGTGCGCCATCAGTTCCACCGCGCCAAGCGTCTGCTTTCCCGTGAAACCAGCCTGTTGGAAGATCGCCATCACGCGCGCATCCAGAACATGCTCGAGCACAGCCAGGCGCTGAAGGTAATCTACGAGAAACGCCTGGCCCTGCAGCAGATCTGGGTCAAGACCAGCGCAAATGGCCACGACATGCTCGCCGCCATCAAGGAATGGGTCCACGAGGCCGAGGCCAGTGGCATCCAGTCCCTGCGCGAATTCGCCGACCAGTTGAAAACCTACTCGCTGCGCCCTGCCGCCGTCTGATGCCGTTGATCGGTGCGCCCGGCTCCCGGGCGCACCCTTCGGAACTTCACCCCCGATCCCCTATCTCAAAGACACTTCGCCACCCCGGCGGGCTATCCCGTGGCTGTTGTCGACTTCCCGGCACGCCCTTTGAGATCCGTGTCGATGGTCAACAACAATCAAAAAGACTCATCCCTTCCCCAGTGGCCCGAGGCCGCACAAACCCTGATGGCATTGATGCACGCCCAGGGCGAAGTCGCGCGCCTGAGCGAACGCGAACAGTTGTTCAGCTCGCTGCTGGTCAGCGTCAACGCCGTGCTTTGGGCCTTCAACTGGGAAACCCGTCAGGTGCTGTACGTCAGCCCCGCCTATGAACGGATTTTCGGCCGCTCGGCCGCCCTGCTGCTGGCCGACTACAACCAGTGGCGCGACAGCATCTACCCCGACGACCTCGAGTACGCCGAACGCAGCCTCGCCGAAGTGCTGCACAAGGGCGCCGTGGAAGACCGCGAATACCGGATCATCGACGCCGACGGCCAGGTGCGCTGGATCAGCGACAAGTGCTTCATCAACCGCCAGGAAGAACCGGGGCAACCGGTGATCATCGTCGGCATCGCCGAGGACATCACCGAAAAGAAACAGATGGAAACCGAGCTGCAACGCCTGGCCACCACCGATGTGCTGACCCAGAGCAGCAACCGTCGACACTTCTTCGAATGCGCCAACCGCGAGTTTGAAGAGGCCCGCCTGCAAGGGGCGCCACTGGCGTTTCTGCTGCTGGACATCGATGACTTCAAGGTGATCAACGACACCTACGGTCACCCGGAAGGCGACAACGTGCTGCAACGGATCGCCGAATGCGGGCGTGCCTCGCTACGCCGGGGAGACCTGTTCGGGCGGATTGGCGGTGAAGAGTTCGCTGCGGTATTTCCGGGCTGCGCGCCGGACATGGCGATGCAGGTGGCCGAGCGGCTGCAACAGGAAATCCAGCGATTGAGCTTCAGCCACGGCGAACAGACGTTCGGCATCACCGTCAGCCAGGGCCTGACCAGCCTCACCCCGGAAGACGAAAGCCTCGACGCCCTGTTCGCCCGGGCCGATACGGCGATGTACGAGGCCAAGCGTCAGGGCAAGAACCGGATCATCTCGGCCTGAACACCGCGCTGATGCAGGACAAGCGCTATTTGCGCATCCGCATCAGCTCCGGCAAGCCGATCTTGAGCAGGCGCGCCGTGCGGCTCTTCGCCAGTTCCTCGACGCCCTCGTGCTCGGTCAGCCGCGCCATCTGCGCCGCCATGTTCATCACCAGTGCCTCACGGGAATACACGCCGCCACCGAGCTGGTAGACCGAGGCAATCAGCTCGCGCAACTCCAGTGGCAGGCGCCAGCGGGTGCGTAATGCCGAACCGTACGCCGCACCGAATTCCGCCAGCGCATCGCCGACTTCTTCCAGTTCATCCAGCTCGCCGCCGGCCTGCTTCCACTCCTGCAAACAACGCAGCAGCGCCAGATCGCCGAGACGATGGAGCATTCCGGCGCAGTAACAGCGCTCCTGATCCAGATCAAGCAGACGCGCCAGGGTGCGCGCGTATTCGGCGGTGTGCAGCGACAGGCCCCAATAGCGCTCGGCATAGTCCGCCAGACACGGATCGCTGAGTCGTGCACTGCGCTTGAGCGCCAGGCCAAGAATCAGGTTCATGCTTTGCCCGGTGCCCAGGCGATGCAGCGCCTGGGCCAGGGTCTGCACCGCCGCGCCGTGGTGCTGAGCGGCGCTGTTGGCCGCTGCGATCAATACCGCAGTGATCTGCGGGTCGGTGCGGATTTCCTCTTCCAGCAGTTTCAAGTCCAGCCCGTTGGGGTGGAGGCTGCGTTTGACCGCCACTTGCACGTCGGTCATCAACGGCGCGCCGTCAGCCTGCTCGCGACAGCGCTCGAGGAACACCGACAGGGTCATGCCCGGCGCCAGTGCGGGCACTTCGCAGAATACTTCCTGACCGGCATTGAGCAGCAGCCCCTGCAAACGCTCGGTCAGGCTTTCCATGTTCAGAGGTTTGGCCAGATAGGCCGTGGGTGCCAGCGGCAAGGCTTCGCGCACGCTGGCGCTGTCGTTGCGGCTGCTCATCAGAATGAACGGCAGCGGCGGATTGCGTTTGCGCTGGCGCACACTGCGCAACACATTCAAACCGTCGACACCGGGCAGCTCCCAGTCGACGATGGCCAGGTCATAGGGGACTTCGCCGAGCAGAGACATCGCCTCCTGGCCATCGGCGCACAGATCCAGCCGCGCATCGCAGCGCACGTTGAGCAAAACCTGTTTGAGCAGGTCACGAGACCAGGGGTCGGCCTCGGCAATCAGGACTCGGGGTACAGCGGGTAATTCGACGGCAGTCATGCTCGCCCTCCCTAGCAATGCTTGAACCTTAGCCAATGCTGGCGCTTCGATACAGCTCGAATGCGGGGTATGTGTTTCAGCAAGCGTAAAAAAACCCGCCGAAGCGGGTTTTTTGTCGATCCGATCACACAGTGCCCGGCATTACAGCTCCGAGAAGCACTCTTCGATGATCGCCAGACCTTTGTCCAGTTGCTCGTCCGGCGAGGTCAGCGGAACCAGTACGCGCAGAACGTTGCCGTAGGTGCCGCAAGACAGCAGGATCAGGCCCTTGTCGCGTGCCTTGGCCACCACTGCTGCTACGGCAGTCGGGTTTGGCTTGTGGCTGTCGCCGTTTTCGAACAGCTCGACCGCGATCATCGCGCCCAGGGCACGGACTTCGCCGATCACCGGGTACTTGGCCTGGATGGCCTTCAGGCCGGTGACCAGACGCTCGCCGACAGCCTTGCAGCGGTCCAGCAGTTTTTCTTCTTCGAACACTTCCATCACGGCCAGGGCCGCAGCGCAAGCGATCGGGCTACCGGCGTAGGTGCCGCCCAGGCCGCCTGGAGCGATGGCGTCCATGTACTCGGCCTTGCCGCAGACACCGGCCAACGGGAAGCCGCCAGCGATGGATTTGGCGAAGGTGGTCAGGTCGGCGGCAACGCCCATCTGTTCCATGGCGAAGAAGGTGCCGGTACGGCCAGCGCCGGTCTGCACTTCGTCAGCGATCAGCAGGATGCCGTGCTGGTCGCACAGGGCACGCAGACGCTTCATGAACTCTTTCGGCGCGACGTAGAAACCACCTTCACCCTGCACAGGCTCGATGATGATCGCGGCGATGTCTTTCGGCTCGGCGTCGTTCTTGAAGATGCGCTCGATGGAAGCGATCGAGTCGTCGATGCTCACGCCGTGCAGTTCGTTCGGGTACAGCGCGCGGAAGATGCCGCCTGGCATCAGGCCCATGCCGGCCGAGTAAGGCACGACTTTACCGGTCAGGCCCAGGGTCATCATGGTACGGCCGTGGTAAGCGCCGGTGAAAGCGATCACGCCGGCACGGCCAGTGGCAGCACGGGCGATCTTCACGGCGTTTTCAACGGCTTCGGAACCGGTGGTCACCAGCAGGGTTTTCTTGGCGAAGTCGCCCGGTACGCGAGCGTTGATTTTTTCGCACAGCTCAACGTACGGCTCGTAGGCCAGAACCTGGAAGCAGGTGTGAGTCAGCTTGTTCAGCTGTTCGGTCACGGCGGCGATGATTTTCGGGTGCACGTGGCCGGTGTTCAGTACGGCGATACCGCCGGCGAAGTCGATGAACTCGCGACCTTCAACGTCGGTCACGGTCGCGTTCTTCGCGGACTCGGCGAAGATCGGGTGAATCTGGCCAACACCACGTGGAACAGCAGCGGTACGGCGGGCCATCAAGTCAGCGTTAGTCTTGCTCATTACAGTCCTCATTCACCGCTCATCGGGCGGCGTGGTTCAAGGATTAAGCGGGAGGAATCGGCGGTGGCAGCATGCGATGATCGACTGCCACGGCGTTCCCGGCCGCAGAGAAAATTCCGGTTTGAAACGACGCAAAGGGACAGCGCTCTCGTGCCCTTTGCGTTTACAGCGATCTTCTACCGAGGCTTAGATGCCCAGGCAGAGGTATTTGATTTCCAGGTAATCTTCGATGCCGTACTTGGAGCCTTCACGGCCCAGGCCCGAGGCCTTGATGCCGCCGAACGGCGCGACTTCGTTGGAGATCAGCCCGGTGTTGACGCCGACCATGCCGTATTCCAGGGCTTCAGCCACACGGAACACACGGCCCAGGTCACGAGCGTAGAAGTACGAAGCCAGACCGAACTCGGTGTCGTTCGACATCGCGATCACTTCGGCTTCGTCTTTGAAGCGGAACAGCGGCGCCAGCGGACCGAAGGTTTCTTCCTTGGCCACTGCAGCATTTTTCGGCACGTTGGTCAGGATGGTCGGCTCGAAGAAGTTGCCTTCCATCTGCTTGCCGCCGGCCAGCACGGTGGCGCCTTTGGCAACGGCGTCGGCGATGTGCTCTTGCACCTTGGCTACAGCTTTCTCGTCGATCAGCGGGCCAGTGGTGGTGCCGTCTTCCAGACCGTTGCCGATCTTCAGCTTGGCGACAGCCGCTTTCAGCTTCTCGGCGAAGGCGTCGTAGACCGAATCCTGAATGTACAGACGGTTGGCGCAGACGCAGGTCTGGCCGTTATTGCGGTACTTGGAAATGATCGCGCCTTCGACGGCCTTATCCAGGTCTGCGTCGTCGAACACGATGAACGGCGCGTTGCCGCCCAGTTCCAGGGAAACTTTCTTGATGTCCTTGGCGCATTCCGACATCAGCTGACGACCGATTTCGGTCGAGCCGGTGAAGGACAGCTTGCGCACGATCGGGTTGCTGGTCAGCTCGCTGCCGATGTCGCCGGCGCTGCCGGACACCACGCTGAACACACCTTTAGGGATGCCGGCGCGCTGGGCCAGTTCGGCCAGGGCGAAAGCGGAGAACGGGGTTTGCGAGGCAGGCTTGAGCACCATGGTGCAACCGGCGGCCAGGGCCGGGCCTGCTTTACGGGTGATCATCGCCGCCGGGAAGTTCCACGGGGTGATAGCGGCGGTCACGCCGATCGGCTGCTTGATCACGATCAGGCGCTTGTCAGGCTGGTGGCCCGGAATCACGTCACCGTAGATACGCTTGGCTTCTTCGGCGAACCACTCGATGAACGAAGCGGCGTAAACGATTTCGCCCTTGGCTTCGGCCAGTGGCTTGCCCTGCTCCAGGGTCATCAGACGAGCCAGGTCTTCCTGGTTTTCGATGATCAGCTCGAACCAGCGACGCAGCTTGCCTGCACGCTCCTTGGCGGTCAGTGCACGCCAGGCCGGCAGCGCTTTGTCAGCGGCTTCAATCGCGCGGCGGGTTTCGGCAGCGCCCATCTTCGGCACGGTGCCGAGGATTTCGCCGGTGGCCGGGTTGTTGACCTTGATCGTCTGACCGTTGTCCGCGTCGACCCAAGCGCCATCGATGAAGGCTTGCTGGCGGAACAACTGGGTGTCTTTAAGCTGCATGTCGGCTTTCCTTAACAGCACCGCGGCCAGCGCGGAGCAAAATTATGATTGTAGAAAGGCGCCTCGCAAGGCTGCCGTCAGGGAAATCATTTACCGGGCTCAAGCACCTGAATAGTGCACGGTTGCAAACACGTGCGGCTCGGCACCCGATCAAAGAGCGTTTGAAATCTCAAACGGATCCTAGGATCAAAGGGGGTAAAGGACAATAGGTCGTTCGAAAAAAAGAACAAAAACGCCGCAATTGCTGAACATTTCGGATCAACGTACAGACGCCCCCGTTCCCTGCCGCCGCCGAACGGCAGGGAATAGAGGGGCGTGACTACTTGTTCTGAAACGATTTGAGCACCGTCAACAGACTCGTCAGGTTGTCAGCGACACCCGCCTGCCCCAGCTTTTCCGTAGCAGCGGCGCCAGCCGTGGTATCGACGCTGTAAATCTGCATCACCCCCTGGTTGGTTGCCGCCTGAGCCAGCGTGTTCTGTTGCTGCTGGGCGCTGACGGCGTTCTCGAACAGGATGCCGGTCGAGTGCGCCATGCTTTGATAAATGCTGCCCATCGCCATGGCCGGTGCCTCGGCCACCACCTTGACGCTGGTCTGGGTGACCGCATCGGTGATCTGATCATTCACGGTTGCCATGTTCGGACTCCTTTCAAGGGACAGTGGGTGTTGCAAATATTGCTCAGGCGCCCGCGGACCGCTCGGGATGGCTGGCGCTGAACTGGGCAATGCTCTGGTTGATTCGCTCGAGTGCCTGATTCACCCCGTCGGCGTCCAGCACTCCGCTCGCCGCGGCCACCGCTGCAGCGCCGCCTACCAGCAGATGGGTATTCAAGGCGCCGAGCGCACTTTCGGTAGCCGCGTCGAGGTCATCCTTGATGATGCTCTCGGTCATCTGGCGCAGCAGTACACCTTGAGAGGCCAGAGCGAGCTTGGTGACACCATCGAAGTAGCTCGCCGCCGACTGCGCCACCAGCCCGCTGGCCTGACGAACCAGCAGTTCAGAACCCAGCTGCGCCAGAGCAGGCGCGTGAGCAGCAAGCTGTGTGTTGAGCAGGTTCACCGCATCGACAATCTGCCGGTTCAGGGCTTCGGCACCCACACCCTCTGCCGATTGCTTGAGCAAATGTTCATTGAGCGATTCGAGCAACGCTGCGGCGGCAGCAGCCGGATCGACGGTCGGTTGCTCCACGTTATCGCTCTGCGCCTTTTCCCCGGCCATCAGGAGCGCCCTCCCACCGCCAGAATCTGCTGCACGGCCGCTGCCACCGTGGCATTGCCGATAATGTTCATCGCCTGCTGATGGCTGACTGCGTTCTGCAGCGCCAGACTGACCGCATGACTGGTGACCTGGGTCAGCGTGGCAATGGCCGTGGCCGGTGCCGAACCGACGACCTGCACATTCGACTGGGTGACGGAATCGGTGATTTGAGGATTGACGACGCTCATGCTTTTCTCCCTGAGTAAGGCGATCGAAGAACCCGCCGCAGGAAAACAATAGAACAGCTTCGCCAAACTGCCACGAGAGCGTTTTGCAGGACGTTACAGCCTTTTGGAATGCGCCCTCACCCGACACAAACACTGACAATGAGCCGGCAAAAACCGGCATGGACGCCCCGAGCCGACCTAGGTATGATGTCGCCCGCTGCACCAGTAGCTCAGCTGGATAGAGTACTGCCCTCCGAAGGCAGGGGTCGTGGGTTCGAATCCCGCCTGGTGCGCCATGAACAGAAACGAAAAAGCCTCAGGCCGAAAGGTCTGAGGCTTTTTTGTGCCTGCTGGTTGGCGGCTCACTCCGTCGTCCAGTCAAACTCGTCATATTCATCATCGTCTTCGTCGTCCTCGATCCACTCGTCATCAAGAACGTCTTCCTGCAGATCTTCTTCTGCCTGCTTGGCCAGAAGAAACTCCTTGCGACTCTCCGTCACTGCTCGCCGCAGTTCCTCGCCCTTCACCGGGCAGTTGAGCATTTGGGCGATGCGGTCGATTTTTTGGGCCACGGCATCCTCCAGCGCATCGGCAATGCCCCGATAGTGCGCGTTTTTGCGGGGCAATGCCAAATGGCTGGACGATCAACCGGTCAGTTCTGGCGGATTTGTTCGAGGCGCAGGTCCAGATTCACGCTCGGGTAACGCTTGTGCAGATTGTTGTACAGGGTGTCGGCAGCCTGTGATTGACCGGATTCGCGCAGGCGCAGGACTTCGCGCAGTTGCTCGTCGAGGCCATTGGCCGGGGCGGCGGCGCGCTTGCTGGCTTTGGCTTCGTCAGCTCTGTCGGCGCTGATCGATTCGCTTTGCATCGGCGCAGCCATTTCCGCCATTGGTGCGGGTGCCGGTGCGGATAACGCGCCCGCAGGGGCTGACAATCTTCGGGATTCAACAGCTTCCTTTTGGGCCAGTGGAGCAGCAGGTTTTGTGGCAGGAGCGAAATCGTAATGAGCCACAGGTTCCGGGGCGCGCTGCACCAGCGACAGCATCAGCGCGATACCGACCAGACTGGCGAAAGCCACCTGATAACGCGGCGTCTGGCAGACCTTGAGCCAACGCTGCCACAGACTTGGTTTCGCCGGCGAGACCTGACGATGTGCAGCGTCGAGAATTAGCGCATCGAGATGCTCCGGCGGTTCGGCGTTGTGCTGTTCGCGCACATGTCTGAGCAGTTGCTCTTCGGGTGTCTGGCGGGTGTCCGTCATGTCAGTACCTCCTCGGCCAGCAGCCGACGCAGTTTGTGCTGGGCGTAGCGCAAGCGGCTCTTGACGGTTTCCAGCGGTGTTTCGGTGAGGCTGGCGATTTGCGCCAGGTCGAGGTCGCCGTGGGCGCGCAGCAGGAACACTTCGCGCTGGTCGGCGGGCAAGATTTGCAGGGCGCTGTCCAGGCGCTGGCTGTCGCGACTGAGGCTCAGCAACTGTTCAGGATCGCTCGCGTCGTCACTGACCGCATGGGTCTGTTCGTCGTAGCTGTCATGCAACGGCTGATGGGCGCCGTGCTTGCGCCAGTGATCGATCAGACGGTTGCGGGCAATCTGGAACAGCCAGGTACGAAAAGTCGCCCGACCTTGTGGCTGACTGGCGCTGCGGATCAGGCTCAGCCAGGTTTCCTGATACACCTCTTCGGCCAGTTCCGGTTTGCCGCTCAACCCGAGCAGAAACCGGTACAGGCTCTGGCGATGGCGGGCGTACAAGATCTCGAACGCCTTGCCGTCGCCCTCGCGATAACGGGCCAGCAGCGATTCGTCGCTGCTGGCCTCAAGGCTGTCTGCGCTGGCAAACAGCTGGCTGATAAACCCCTTCAGGCGGCTCACTATTCAATCCGTCGCTCGGTCGGCATCGTGTTGGACGCGGTCGAAGTCCGCAGGCTCTGCGCCAGTTCCACCAGTTGCACGAACTCGTTGCGCAGACCGAAGCGATCATCACCACGGGCACCTCGGGCCAGCGCTTCGGTGTCCTTGAGGCTGAAATCACCGGTATAGCGGCCATCCTTGAGCTGCTGGGAAAACGCAGCGACGGCGGCAGCAAAACGCAGGTCTTTACTGGCGGGCGCCACCTGACTGGCAATCGGCCGCTCGATCAGCAGACTTTTCCCACCTTCAGGCTTTTGATATCGCACACGCAGCATCGCCAATTCTCCTTTCTTCTCGGAAACCACTGCATCGGTTTTTCCGTAACGCAGCGGCTCCAGCCAGCCCTTCTCGCCGGCCGGGACAATTTCATACAGCGCGGTAACCGTATGGCCTGCACCGATTTCACCGGCATCGACCTTGTCATTGCTGAAATCCTCACGCTTGAGCGCGCGGTTTTCGTAGCCGAGCAGCCGGTATTCACTGACCTGCGCCGGGTTGAATTCCACCTGCAATTTGACGTTTTTCGCCACCACGGCGAGAGTCGAACCCAACTGATCCACCAAGACCTTGCGCGCTTCACGCAGATTGTCGATGTAGGCGTAGTTGCCGTCGCCGGCGTCCGCCAGTTGTTCCATCAGGTGTTCATTGTAGTTATCCACACCGAAACCCAGGGTGGTCAGGGAAATCCCGGTCTTGCGTTTATCCACAGCCATTTGCTTGAGGCTGTCGAAGTCGCTGACGCCGACGTTGAAGTCACCGTCGGTGGCCAGCAGGATGCGGTTGATGCCTTTGGGAATGAAGGCTTGTTGCGCCATTTGGTAGGCCAGTTCGATTCCGGAGGCACCAGCGGTCGAGCCTCCCGCAGTCAACTGCTCGATGGCTGTGCGAATTTTCGCTTTTTCCCGTCCGGACGTCGGCTCCAGCACCACTCTGGATTCGCCGGCATAAACCACCAGCGATACGCGGTCCTGCTCGCGCAATTGATCGACCAGCAGCTTCAAGGTGCTTTTGACCAGCGGCAGCCCCTCGCGACGGTCCATCGAGCCGGAGACATCCACCAGAAACACCAGGTTGGCCGGTGCCAGTTCCGCTACTGAACGGTCAGACGCCTTGATGCCGATGCGCAGCAACCGGGTGTGCGGGTTCCAGGGAGAAGCGGCCAGTTCAGTGGTCACGCCGAATGGCGATCCGTCAGTGGGCAACGCATAGTCATAGGGAAAGTAATTGACCATCTCCTCCAGCCGCACCGCGCCTTCCGGCGGCAGACGGCCCTGATTCAGCAGACGGCGGACGTTGGCGTAGGCGCCGGTATCCACATCGGCACTGAAGGTCGAGACGGGCGTTTCGGCAACGCTGTGAATCGGGTTATCGGCCAGGGTTTCATATTGCTCGCGCGGCTCGGCGCGATAGTCCTGTGGATAACTTTCCCCGGCGGGCATCGGTGCAAAACTGGCCGTCGGCACCGCCAATGCACTGCGCTTGGCCAAAGAGTGATCGGCCATGACCCTCTCTTGTTGCGCTACGGGTTTTGACGGGGACTGTGCCGGTGACCGCACGGCGGCGGATTCCGGGTTGGAGGAAACACCGCAACCGGCGACGACCAACAGCACACCGGCAGCCAGGGGTCGCAGAAGCGTCGATGGAAGAGACATGGGGCTGACCTCGAGGAAGAATTGATCCATTCAACCTCTGAGACGGACAGCCCTTTCAGTTCGGGTTAAACGCCGCCGAATTTTTTTCAGCGGTGATAACGCCGCACTGCACTGCTGTTGCGCAGTACATGACCTTTGATCTTTTCCAGCAGTTGAGCGCGGGTCAGGCCGGCCGGCAAGGCGTCGGGGGCCAGGTCCAGTGCATAGATCTGGATGATGTAGTGGTGCGCACTGTCACCGGTCGGCGGGCACGGCCCGACATAAGTGGTCGTGCCTTTGCTGTTGGTGCCGCCCAGGCCTTCGAAAGTCGGCTTGGTGCCGCTGCCGGCCGGGATCTGCCGGGTCGTGGCCTTGATGCCGTAATGAACCCAATGATCGACGCCCAGGCCTTTCTGGCCGTCCGGATCATGCATCACGATGGCGTAGCTCTGGGTGGCGGCCGGGCCGGCGTTCCAGCTCAGCGCCGGGGACAGGTTCTTGCCGCCGCAACCGGCGGCGTCACTGGCTGCCGCCGCGGTGAACAGACGGTTGTCCGAAACACCGGGAATGCTGAGGGTGAAACGCTCTTGGGCCTGCGCCGGAAACTGCACGCAAAGGGCGACGGCAACGGCCGCCAGCCAAGGGTTGAGAGAGGTCAATCGGGTCATTCCGGGAGCACCTTGTGCAGTTGGGCCGTCTTCGGCCTGCAGACTATAGCTGTACCGTTCGTGCCGTGGCAGTGGCAAATGACGCCCATTGGTATCACCGCGCTTACAGACGGTTCGTCGGCTCACGGTTATCGTCGTCCTCGGCATGCAGAAAAATCACCCGCGGATGCTCCAGCGGCGCCAGGGGTGGCGGCAGTTCCGCCGGTTCCACCGGCCACAGGTGCGGCACCACGTGACTGACATCACCGTCCTGATTGTTGTGGATGGTGATGACGCCCGGGCTGCGCAGCTTCTGCAGGCGGTCATCGCACAGCTTGAAGCTTTTGCTCAGGCCGTCATCGTCGACCACCGGCGCGGCCAGACGACGCTGGGCGAAACTGCGGCTCTTGCGCTGTTGATAACGGGCCCAGGAAATCAGGATCACGGCGTTGACCAGCGCCACCCACAAATAAATCTGCAAGGTGCCAAGGGCTTCGAACGCCGAGTTGTCGATGCGCGGCCCGCCGGCATGGGTTTCAATCAGCGGCCACAGCCCGCGCACCAGCAAATACAGCAGGCCAACCCAGGCCAGCACCGTGAGGATCACGTCGATCACCACCAGGAATGGCCGCTGGCGGGTCCGGATGATTTTCATTTGATGACCTCCTCTTCGTCGTCGCCTGCCGGTTTGATGCCCCGGTCAGGGCTGACCCAGCGCGCACGCTTCTGATGCTGGCCGAACAGCACCTTCGGAAAGCTGACCAGTGTGGTCAGCAGACTGATGAACCAGAACACCAACGGATACCAGACCACCCAGAACATGGTTCTGCCCAGACCCGGCTCATAGCGTCGGTCGATGATGATGCTGACCGCGAACTGCACCAGGCAGACAAACGCCAGCAGCAGCCCGGTAAAGGCCGGAGGCATCAGGTGATGCACGGCAATGGCCTCGGGCATGACCATGAACTTGCCCATCGCCCAGAAGATCACCGACAGCAGGAAAGTGAATGCCCAACCGGTCGACAGGCAGTATTCGAACAGCAGCGGCCACAGATAACGGTGACGGTACTGCCAGATCCCGCGAATGTTCTTGAACAGCACTTCGGCACCGCCCTGGGCCCAGCGCAGGCGCTGCTTCCACAGGCCGCGCAAGGTTTCCGGCATCAGGATCCAGCACAGGGCGCGGGGCTCGTAGAAGATGCTCCAGTGATCCAGTTGCAGTTTCCAGCTGATATCAATGTCTTCGGTGATCATGTCCGGGCTCCAGTAGCCGACCCGGTTCAGCGCGGTACGACGAAACGCGACGATCACACCGGACACGGTGAAGATCCGCCCGAACACCCGCTGGGTACGCTTGATCAGCCCGATGATCGACGAGAACTCGCCGACCTGAACCCGCCCGACCAGGGTGGAACGCGTGCGGATCCGCGGGTTGCCGGTCACCGCGCCAAGCCGCGCGTTGTCGAGCATCGGTGCCACGAGATAAGCAGCGGTGTTCGGCGCCAGCAGCGCGTCACCGTCGATGCACACCAGATATTCACTGCGCGCAGCAATGGCGCCCATGCGCAGGGCCACGGCCTTGCCCTGGTTTTCCGCCAGGTGCAGCACCCGCAAACGTGGGTCTTCTTTGGCCAGCGCATCCAGCACTTGCGCGGTGTTGTCCTTGGAACCGTCGTTGATCGCGATGACTTCGATGTTCGGGTAATGCTGGGCCAGCGCCGCGTGAATGGTATCGGCGGCGTTGTCGCCCTCGTTGTAGCAAGGGATCAGGATCGAAATCAGCGGTTCGCCTTCCAGCGGTGGTGGCAGCGTGTCGTCCTTCCACGGCCAGTGTCGTTCCCAGTGCAGCCAGAAATACAGGCCGCCGGAAATCCACAACCCGGACATAAACAGCGGGTAGAAGAACACGAAGTCCATCAGGAATTGCCCGGTGACCAGGAAGATCAGCCCCAGCGGGACGCCGAGGACGATCGCCAGAACAAGCAGGGCCAGCAGTCTATCCAGCATGTCATGGGTTCCATTTGTTGGAGAGCGCAGGCCGCACGGTTTTCAGGTCCGGCAGGTTCTCGAGGAAGTTGTCCGGGTAGTAGCCGAAACTCGTCGCGCCCTGACGCTTGAGGCGGCCCATCCAGTCGGCCAGTTGAACACCGTCGATGTCGGCCTGATCCTTTTTCGTCCAGTCCCGGGCCTGCAATTCGAACACCGTGCGATCCAGCGCACCGGGGCGCTGTTTGATCTTCGCCACCAGTTCTTCCAGCCACGGGCCGGATTGCGCATGGGTCTGTTTTTCCATGAGCGGCATGGCCATCGGCGCCGTCCAGTCGTAGCTCACGAGGAAGTCGTCGAGGTTCTGCGCGAACCACGCTTCGCTCTCGGGGTTGAGAATCGGCTCGGCGAAGATGTTGCGCGCAGTCAGCACCTGCGGGCCACGGATCGCCCGGACCTTGGCGGTCAGTTCGTTAGTGAAGTCGATCAGGTAACGGCTCTTGAACCGGGTCCAGCGCTGCATGGCCGCCGGATCTTCACGCAGGGCGGCAATCGAGCCCGGCAGACCGTGAGCGGCATAGGCCTTCAACGCTTCGGGGCTGGCGTCCTCGAAATCCGACAGCACGGCGTCATCGTGGTAGAGGATGCCGTCGACCGAGGTCAGGCGCGCCACGTCTTCGTAGATTTCACCGATGATCCGCCGCACCTCGGGATCGAACGGCGACAGTCGCTTGTACTGATCCGGGTCGACTGAAGTGGTGCCGGTCTTCGGATCCCAACGCGTGACTCGCGGCAGTTTTGAATCCAGCGCAAAACTCAGCACCGGCATCCAGGCGAACACTTTCACGTGAGCCCGGGTACGCAGTTGCCAGGCGACACGGTCGAAAATATCGGCACGCACCGGCAAGTGGCGGTTGGGGAAGTACAGCGAATGCACCAGGCCATCGCCTTTCGGATCAGCGAAGGCTTGCAGGAACACGGTGTTGGCGCCCATGTCGGCCATGCGCTGGATCAGCTTGCCGAGGTTCACTTCCTGCTGCGCCGGATCCGGGTCATAGACGTTATCCAGATCCACGTGCACCACGCGCATGGCGAAGTCCGACTGCACCGCGACGATGCTGTTGGCGAAGTGTTCGCCATCCGGGTCGGACGCAACGAGGAACCGTGGGCTGCTCATCAGGTTGTCGAGGGCATCGAGACCGTCGTCGAGGGTCAGGGCCATTTCGTAACCCTGCTCACTTACCACAGTCAGTGAAGTACCGTCCGCCGTGCCGTAGGGCCAGACCCAGACCCGTGGTTTCTTGCCGGTGGCCTTGCGGATTTTTTCCGAGATGGTGGCCACGTCGGTGCGAATCCGCGCCTGGAAATCCGCCTCAGACTCATAACGTTTGGTCACAGGGTCATAACGCCGGGTCGCCGCCGCCGGCTGCATGTTGCCTTGCGGGTTGGCGAGGATGCCTTTGTGGCTGGCGTCGGTGTGAGCTGCGATTTCCACCAGGCCGGATTGCGAAATTTCGCGCACCTGATCCCAGGTCAGGAAGTCGGAACGCGGGCGCATGGCGCCGGCAAAATCCACCGGCTGATTCAGCGGCGTGTCGATCCAGACGCCCACCGGTGCCAGCAGCGCATGCCAGTTATAGGCGCGCAGCACCGGCATCACGCGGGTGTAGAAACTCGCGTAGCCGTCGTCGAAGCTGAGCAGGATCGCTTTGGGCGGCAGTTCCGGCCCACCTTTGCGCGCGGCCATGATCTGATCGACCGTCACCGGCTTGTAGTCGTTTTCCCGCAGCCACGCCAGTTGCTCGATCATGCGCTCGGTGCGCACCGCCACCACGGCCTGATCGGGATCACGATCCTCGACGTCGTGATAGGCGATGCCCAACACGTGGTTTTTCGGCCATGGCTTTTCATTGGCCGCCACCGGGCGCTCGGACGGCGGCGCGAAGGCCGGGGCTTGCTGGGCGCAGGCGCTGACCAGCAGCACTCCCAGCAGAAGGATGAAACGCGAAATAAAAGGCATCTTCAAACTCTTCTAGAAGCGGAAAGTGAGGTCGACGAGCAGACGCAGATCGGTTTCCCGATCACCGTCGTAGGGCCGGTTGATCACACTGAACAAGCCGCCCACCTCGAATACGTCGTTCCAGGCATAACGCTGGCCGTAGCCGAGCATCGCCATGCCGCCGGTGCCGTGGTCTCGCTGGCTGTACGTACCCGCACCGGCCTGGAACTGCTGGCTCCAGGAGGTTTCGTAGCGGTGGTAGAGCACGTGGTTGACGTTGACCGTCGGCATCACGCTGAAGTCCGCCTTCGGGTTGTAGTAAGGCACGTCTTCGGAATTCGAGTTGTGGCTGGTGCTGACTTCCAGACCGGCATCGACCTGCACATGAGTCGTGCTGTAGACGCCCTCGCGCCCGGTCAGCAAGGCTTCGACGCGGTTGTTGCCGTCGCTGAAATGCGAAGGGCTGACCGACAGTTTCCACTCGCGGCTTTCGTTGGCGCGCCAGCGGATGAAACCGCTGCCGCCGTTGGCCTTGATGTTGCTGTTCAACGCCCGCAGCGGGGTGTCGGCCGACAGGTATTCAAGGCTGCCGCCGTACTGCCAGTTGTCGTTGATGTCCCGGGCAATCGCCAGACGAGCGCCCTGCTTGTCGCCGTAACCGTAGGAATGGTTGGAGACTTCGGCTTCAAGGGTCATGTCACGGGTGCGACGCTCCAGACCGACACGCTGGAAGCGGTGATTGCCGGTACCCTCGGCAAAGTCGCCAGTGGCGTAACCGATCCCCGCGAACACCCGCCAGTCTTCATCGATCGGCGGACTGTACAGCGTGCTCTGGATGCCGAAGTCCCGGCTGCCGCTGACCGCGCCGGCATTGCCACCGCTGCCGCCATTGGCCTTGCCGCCGTAGGCTTCGACGCGCAGCTCGGACATGTCATGCACTTCACGCTCGCGGGCCGCTCGCTGCACCTGGCGGTTGTCCGGGAATCGCTCGACGACGTCGTCGGTCAGGGCATCCATCTGCCTCCATTCCTGAAGCGTCATGGCCGTGCGGGCCTGAGCGACTTCCAGGCCCATGTCCCGGGGCACCATGCTCTCGACTTCCTTGAGCTGACTTTCCGCACGACGCGGCCATTGGCGGGCCAGGTACAGATCGGCCTGGGACAGGCGCAAACCGACGTTGCCCGGCGCCTGATCGACCAGTGTCTGCAAACGGTCCTCGCCATGGGGCAGGTCCGCGCCGTAGGTGCCGGCGGCCTGGGCCGACAGCAATTGGGCGTCCATCCAGTCGTCGCTGGGGTTGCCGATCGGCAGACCCTTGAGTTCTACGCGGGGTTTCTCGTTTTTGGCCAGGTCTTCGGCGACCTTGCGTGCTTCTTCGGCACGGTCGCTTTCCAGCAGCGAGTAGTACAGCGCGGTGGTGTCTTCGAGGCGATCACCGGCATCGGCGTCCGGTGCCGAGAGCACCTGGCGATACAGGTCGGTAGAAACTTCCGGCTGACGCTGATCCAGATAGGACGCGGCCACCCAGCGCAGGGCGTAGGTCGGAATCTTCACGCCTTCGGCTTGCAGCTTCTGGTATTCGGTAATGACGTCGGCGGTGCGCGCCCGGGCCTTGAGGGCGCCCATGCGATCGATGCGCCAGCGGGTCACGTCATCGTGGGCGCTGGCGTCGGGGGTCCAGGTGGCGAGCAGTTTGTCGTAGTCGGCCAGTGCGCGGTCGGCGATCACGTAGCGTTCTTTTTCGCTGCGGGTAGCGAATTCCGCGAGACGCACCCGTTCGGCAGCCAGATCGCCTTCGAGGCGGCGCAGGGTCACCGGATCGATCAATCCCGGCCGCTGGTTGGCCAGGCGCAGTGCAGGCTCGGGCAGGCGAGCCTTTTGCAGGGCGACCACGTATTCACGGGCGACTTCCGGTTTGCTGCCGGCGCGAACGAAGGCCTGATCGTATTCAAACAGTGCGTCGTATTGTTTGCCGGCGCGGGTCAGGGCATAGCCCAGTGCTAGACGGCGGGATGGATCATCGGGTTTCGCGGCAACCAACGCCTTGGCGCGGGCCACGGCTTCATCGGGTTTGCCGGAATCAGCCTGGGTCAACGCCAGACCCAGTTGCAGGTCGGCATTGTTCGGCTCCAGCGCCAGGGCCTTGTTGTAGACCTCGGTGGCCTGATCCCAACGCTTGAGATTGCGATAGGCGCGGGCGGTGGCGGTCAGGGCCTGAACGGGCAGGACACGGTTGCGGCCCTCGGTTTCATAAACCTTGATCACTTCGGCATCGAGCCCGGCCCAACTGGCGATTTGCAGGTGATCGCTGACCTGCCCGGTGGTCGACTGGCCCGGCGGAACCTGACGCAGCACGTTCAGTGCTGGCGTGGTTTGCCCGGCACGCGCATCACGCACCATCTGATCATAGGGCGTATCGGCCAGCGCCAATGCGGGCCAGAGCAACTGGCTGCACAGCGCGACTCGAAACAAAGGGCGTAAACCACGATGTAATACGGGAACATCAATACGCGGCATTCGTCAGCATCCTTACATGGCCAGCCGGGTAGCTACGCCCCCCCTTGCCCGATTCGTGACGGAGGCCAAGTCGGTATCACTCGGCCAAGCTAATCCAAGCAGTCTTGCACGCAAGCGTAGACCAATATTCAGAACACAATATTTGTTCAGATTCGTGACCGGAAACGCGGGGGCTCGCCGCAAACGCAGATTCCAGACAGCAAAACGCCCGGCGTTTGCGGGAGGCAAAGGCCGGGCGCTGAGGTATTGCGCGGGGTTTTACTGTTCCTGGCTGACGCTGACGCCGGCAAATTTGCTCATCAGGAAACCGACGAATTGCTCGACGGTCATCTTCTGGCCGTTGAACTCCACCTGATTGGCGGCGTAGTGCAACTTGGTCGTCACATTGGTGCCATCCAGCGTTGCCAGCTGCGAACCCACGGCCATGCCCGAGAACATGTCGGCCGCGGCGCTGGCCTGATCAACAATCGCTTTGGCGTCGGTCTGACCGTCGATCTGGGCCTGTACGCTGAGCAGATCCACCAGCATTGGCTTGGATACCTGCACATTGAGGTCAAGCAGGGCGATCAGTTGTTTGCCCAGTTGATCCGGCGGCAGGTCCATCGAGGCCGGTTTGGTCAGGTCGAGCACCAGGTTGGCGCGGCTTTCACCGTTGGCGGTTTTCAGCGACAGGTCTTCCAGCGCCAGTTGCGGGCCGGCGGCCAGCAATTTCTGCATGTCAGCCTTAACCTGCGCGGACTCGGCTTCGGTCAGGTTCAGCTCGGGAGCCGGCAGGCCGGCGGCGGTGGCTTCGGCGGCGGCTTTTTCGTACGGCTGCAGTTTGGTCTGGTAGATCTGCATCAGCGACAGGGCCGACGGGATGTCGAGGTTTTTCAGGCTCATGGCCAGGTTGGCCGAGCCGATTTTCTTGTCGTTGAGGGTCACTTCGCCGATTTTGTAGTCGGCACGACCGGAGGCGTTGCTGCCGTTCTCTTCGGTGAGGTTCTTCATCTCGAAGTTCTTCACGCCCAGCACCAACTGCTTGGCGCCGAAAGTGGTTTTGCTGCTGGTCAGCTCCAGCGTGTTCTCACCGGTGTAGTAGCCGTAGCTGCTCTTGTTCAGGTTGCTGGCCAGGGTCAGGCCGTTGAGTTCGATCTGCACCGGCGCCTGATCTTCGGCCACGGTGGTCAGGTGCAGGCTGTCCATGTAGCCATTGGCCTTGACCTTCTGCGCCTGGGCGCTGGCGGAAATGTCCATGTTCAGACCGGAAAACTTCAGGCTCGACTTGTCATCCAGCGCGGTTTCCAGCGGCAGCAGTTCGAGGTTGCCGGTGGTGGACTGGTCGTAGCCGATGTTGACCACACCCTTGAGTGGCGCAGCGCCCTTGGTGGCGGCGAACCATTTTTCGGTGACCGGAGTCTTTTCCAGCTCGTAGTGACTGGTGGCCATGACCGGCAACCATTTCAGCGAGACCAGACGCGAGAACGGCAGCGGGCCGTGTTCGATGTGGTCGACGAACAGCAGCTCGACCGGCGCTTCGCCGAACATCTCGCCTTCACCCTTGAGGCGATAGTGCGCGGTGCTGCTGAAGGTGTGACGCTCCAGCGATACCAGCTCCAGCGACGCGCTGCCGTTGGAACCGGCCATGGCGGTTTGCAGCTCTTTGTTGGCGTCGACGACGGCGTTGTTGAGCACGCCTTCAATCTTGGTGCCCGTATACCAGGCCCCGCCGACGCTGATGGCGCCGATGGCAACAACGATTCCGAGAAGCACGCCTGCTGATTTATTCATGAATGACCTGATCGATTTCCGTGGCTGAATGTATGGTCGTCTTCCGTGAACCCGTGACCGGGCCGTGGTTCGACTCCGCTGAATTTAGCGGTGGAGATTAGCACTGGCCGCGCAGGGCGGCCCAATGTTTAAAGGTTAAAGAGTGTCCACGGGACATGGACAAACAAAAAGATCGCCGGGTTCGGCGATCTTTTCGGGATCAGGAATATTGGACCTCGATCTCGTCGAGCTGATGATCGAAGCTTTTCAGCCTCGCGGTCCAGGTGTACACGAGCACCTCGAAATCCCGGTCGATCACCGCCCCGCCCGGCCCGTCGCCACGCGGATCACAGAAATCCAGCTGATAGCGCTCGCGGGCCATGGCCGTGGCCACGTCGGACAGTTCACGGGCGTTGTTCAGCCAGTGCCAGCCGTCATCGGCGACCTGCCTGTCGAGTTCCAGGCATTGTTTTTTCAGGGCTTCGAGGCTTTTTTCCAGCGGGGTGCCGGTGAGTTCGCCCATGACCTCGGCGAAGGTGCGTCCGGGTTGCCAGTAGCTGCCCCAGAAGTAGCGGTCGAACACGGTTTCGACTTTGCGCAGCGCGACTTTGGTGTCCCAGATCAGCAGCAGGGTCTTGCTTTGCTCAAGCTGGCGCTTCTTGAGTCGTTGCACCTGCACCAGCGACCAGGCCACCACGACGATCGCCATCACCGCGATCAACGCGGTCGCGCTGTCGAGGAAGACCATCGCCTTGTCGATCTGATGGGCCAGCATGATGCCGTAGAAATAGGTGGCAGACAGCAGCACCAGTGCGACCAGGGCGCACCAGAAGCCGAGAGCGTAAGGGTTTTTCATTATTGGTTTCCCCTAGACCTGCGCTAGCAATGTGCACTGAAAAGGCGCCTTGCTCTGGGCGCCCCTCCAACACTTCAAAGCATAGCAACGGCCTCAGGGTTTGCTGGCGCTCGAGGCTTGCGTTCGTCCGCTTTCCCAACCGCCGCCGAGGGCGAGGAACAAATCGATCTGGCTCATGGCAACCTGGGTGTTGGCGGCGGCCAGTTGCGCGGTGACATCGGTGTAGGTGCGGGTGGCTTGCAGATCGGCGAGGAACGACTCGCGGCCCGCCTGGAAGAAGCGGTGAGTCTGGTCAGCCGCCAGCTTCGCCGACTGCTCGGCATCGGCCAGGGCATCGCGGCGTTGCAGCAGCGCGGTGTACTGAGCCAGACCGGTCTGGGTTTCACGGATGGCGTTGAGCACCACGCCGTCGAAATGCGCCAGCGCGCCTTGGGTCGAGGCTTCGGCTTCGCGGATCCGTGCCCGGGCGCCGTTGGTCGGCACCTTCCAGCTCAGCGACGGGCCAAAGCCCCAGCGGTTGGTCGACGGGTCGCCAAGGTCGGAAACAATGCCGACGGTGCCGATGGTCGCGCCGATGCTGATGTCCGGGTACAGCTCGCCGGTGGCAACGCCGATCCCGGCGGTCGCGGCGGCCAGTCGACGCTCGGCCTGGCGGATATCCGGACGGCGCTTGAGCAATGCAGCGCCATCACCGACCGGCACCAGTTGGGCGATTTTCGGCAGTTCGGCGCAGGTCGCGGTGCCGGCCGGTAATTGATCGACCGGTTTGGCCAGCAGCATCGACAGACGGAACAACCCGGCCTGACGCGCCGCTTCATAACGCGGCAGATCGGCGCGCAGGGACTTGAATTGGGTCTGCGAACGGGTGACCTGGGTTTCGTCGCCGCGCCCGGCATCGCGCAGACGCTGGATCAGCGTGGTGCTCTGGGATTGCAGGTCGAGGGAGTGCTGAGCGATTTCCCGTTCTTCGTTGGCCGCACAAACCTGGGTGTAAGCCCGGACCACATCGGCGACCAGGGTGATGCGCGCGGTGTCGGCGGCGGCCTGAGTCGCGTCGGCGTTGGCTTTCGCCGCTTCGATCCCGCGCTGCAGAACGCCCCACAGGTCGAACTGGTAGGACGCGCTGATGCCGATGTCGGCGACGTTGGCCACCGGGACCTTCTCCGGCAACAGAAACGCCTGACCGGACTCCTGCAAGCGCTGGGCGCCCATTTTCACGCCGCCGCTCCAGCCACCGGCTGCCTCGGCCTCATCGACCTGCGCACGGGCCCGCGACAGGTTCGCCGCCGCCACCCGCAGATCGGTGTTTGAGGCCATGGCCTGCTGCACCAGTTGATCCAGACGCGGATCGCGATACAACCGCCACCAGTCCGCCGGCACGGGAGTAGAAACTACAGGCTTGCCGGCCACCGCCAGATCGCCCTGAAAATCCTTGCGCTGAATCGCCGCATCACCCGGCAGGTGATAGTCCGGCCCGACCATGGAACAGGCCGACAGCATCATGCCCAGCCCGGCGATCATCAGGGCCCTGCTCATTTCGCGGGCTCCTGCTGATCGTCGATGATCGATACGGTGGCGGTACGCCCGGCGATCATGCGGAAGTCTTCCGGTACGTCGTCGAAGGCGATACGCACCGGAATCCGCTGGGCCAGACGCACCCAGCTGAAGGCCGGGTTGACGTTGGGCAGCAGGTTGCTGCCGCTCGAACGGTCACGGTCTTCGATGCCGGCGACGATGCTTTCGACATGCCCGCGCAAACGGGCGCGGTCGCCGATCACGCGGATATCCACCGACTGACCGATATGGATGCCGTCGAGTTTGGTCTCTTCGAAATAGCCGTCGATGTGGAACGAATTGCTGTCCACCACCGACAACACCGGACGCCCGGCGGTGACGAACTCTTGCGCGCGCGGCGCACGGTCGTTGACGTAGCCGTCCACCGGGCTGCGGATCACCGAACGGTCGAGGTTGAGCTGGGCGCTGTCCACCGTCACCAGCGCTTCGGCCAGTGCCGATTGCGCACGGGCTACTTTCGACTGACTTTCTTCCAGCTGTTCCGCCGGCACGAGATTGCCCAGACCACGGTTACGCTTGGCTTCACGCTGGGCCTGAGCGAGGGTTTCTTCGCGGTCGGCAACGGCTGCCTTGGCCTGACGCAGCGCCAGTTTGAAACGGTCCTGATCGATGCTGAAGAGCACCTGGCCACGTTTCACCAACTGGTTGTCCTTGACCTCGACCTGCTGGATCAGCCCGGATACATCCGGGGCAATCTGCACGATGTCGGCACGGATGTGGCCGTCGCGGGTCCAGGGCGCGAACATGTAATACATCACCATGCGCCAGACCACGACGACGGCGAAAGCCACGATCAGCAAGGTCAGCATCACGCGACCGATAGTCAAAAACGGTTTTTTCATGTCATCAGGTATCGACTGAGTGAGTCCACGCCGTACAGCATCACGGCGTAGAGGGCCACGTTGAACAATGCCCGGTGCCAGACCAGACGGTAAAAATGCAGGCGTGTGAGCACGCCATGTACCAGTACAAACAACACATACGTGATGCCCATCAGCACCAGCAGGGTCGGCAGGAAGATGCCGCTGATGTCCAGGTCACCGATCATAGGGGCGCTCCTTCGGGAAGCGGTTCTTCGGGCTCGGCACTGGAGACGAATTCAACGCCGGGCAACAGCGCCAGACGCAAACCGCTCAAGGCGTGCAACAGGTGTAGTCGGGTTTCTTCATCGCCGTGGCCGTTGAGCGCACGACGGGTACGGTCCATGGTCATCAGCAAGGCGCTCGGCGCCGGCAGGCGTTCGCCGGCCTTGAGGCAGGCGCGGAAATACTCGCCGACCTCGGCCACCACTTGCTGCAGCAACGCGTTCGGCGCACCGGTCACGCGTGGTGTGTAGGCCAGCAGGTCGAGCAGGTTCAGCCCCACCCGCACTTCGCGCATGGCGATGCCGGTGTCCTGACCGGTCAGCGCCAGACGCGGCAGGTGCTGCATCAAGCGGTCGAGCAACTGCACGCCCAGTTGCCGGTGCTCGGCGAGGTTCGCCGGCTCGGTCATGCTGACGATGTCTTTCCAGCTGAAACGGGTCAGGCGCTTGGCCGCCAGTTCGGCGCCGAACGGCCGGGCGATCAGGGTCCAGATGAAAGCGAACAACAGCCCCAGCGGCCCCGCCAGGTTGGAGTTGGCGAACGCAAAGAAGTCGGCGTCGTAGGCGCCCTGGATGCTGATGAACGACGAGGTGTTCACCAGCGTCAGCAACATGCCGAGGTAGAACCGTGGCTGCACCGTAAGCGTACCGACGCAGATGAACGGGATGGCAAACGCCAGCACCAGCATCGGGAAGTCGTGCAGGTTCGGCAGCACCAGAAACAGGTACAGACTGGCGAACAGCACCGACA
Organism: Pseudomonas sp. R43(2017); assembly: GCF_002112345.1. Taxonomy (NCBI): domain Bacteria; kingdom Pseudomonadati; phylum Pseudomonadota; class Gammaproteobacteria; order Pseudomonadales; family Pseudomonadaceae; genus Pseudomonas; species Pseudomonas sp. R43(2017). Next base: position 73,556 of record NZ_NEHJ01000005.1, on the reverse strand, counting down.
TCCCGGTCCAGAAAAAGAACCGGTAAATCTGCGGCGCCGGGTCGTCCATCGAGGCAAAGAAACTGCACGACACCGCCGCCAGAATCACCGCGCTGCCGCCGTCGGTCCAGCCCAGCAGAATCCACAGCGTCGAGGCGACGATGATCGCCAGAATGGTCGACGCCACCGAATACAGCATCAGTCCACGGTCGAGGAACGGCGTCAGACGACCGAGGCGCCAGTGGCGGTAAACCGCGCGCCAGCTGTCCTGGCGTTCGCACAGGATCGCGTCCTGCAGACTGCGGCAGTCCTGCCACAGATCGATGAATTCGCCGAGGCGGTACAACGCGTTGGAGAACAGCAACTGTTTGCGATCTTCCAGGGCTTCGGCGCTCGGTTGCAGGGCTTCGAGCTGATCCCGCAGGGCTTGCCAGCGGTCGAGATCGGCGTCTTTGTAGCCGAGCCATTCCCGGGTGGCAGTGAGCAGCGGCGCGAATTTTTCCACCAGTTCCGGCGTGCGCCGTTCGAGGGCGTAGAGCGAATCCTCCAGCGCATCGATCACCGGCAGCAGATGAATCATCCGCCCGCGCAGTTCCTTGGTGTTGCGCACCGTCTGCGGCCGCGCGCCTTCGTGGGGCAACTGACCGATCATCAGTTCCAGACTGTTGAAACTGCCGACCATGGCCATGCGCAGGGCGGTGACTTCTTCGGGGTTCACGTCGCGGCTGAGGAACTTCAGGCTGTAGGTGGTCGCATCGGCGAACCACTTGCCCACGGCATCGTTGAACACCGGCGCCAGGCGCCGTGGCCAGAACATCGCCCCGACCACGGCAGCGACCGCAATGCCGAGGAAGATCTCTTCAGTCCGCGCTTCCGCCACGTCCCACACGGCCAGCGGGTTATCCACCACCGGCAGGGCGATCAGCGGCAAGGTGTAGCCGGCGAGCATCAGCGCATAGTTGTTGGCGGTGCGCAGATGCAGGGACAGGAACAGCAGAATCCCGGTCCACAACGCGATGACCACCACCAGCACATACGGGCTCTGCACGAACATCGGCACGAACAGCACCGCCGCAGCGGCGCCGAGGAACGTACCGATCGCCCGATACAGCGCCTTGGAACTGGTCGGCCCGAGGAACGGGCTGGAAACGATGTACACCGTGGCCATCGCCCAGTACGGACGCGGCATCTGCATCAGCAAGGCGATGTACAGCGCGATCATCGACGCCGCGAAGGTACGGATCCCGTAGAACCAGTCCCGGGCCGGAGGAATGCCGGAAAAAAAGCCGTTCACGGATGGGTCACCGCTGGCGGACTGGCCGCTTCGAAAGCCCTCAATACTCGAAGCGTAGCTTCCAGATCACTCCGGTCGATGCCTTCGAGCACTTCATTACGCAGACGCACCAGCTCGCCTTCCACCGCCTGCACCAGCTCGCGGCCGGTGTCGGTGAGGCTCAGGCATTTGGCCCGGCGATCCTGCGGATCTTCAGTGCGGCAGACGTAGCCGGCGTGGCACAACTGATCGAGCAGCCGCACCAGCGAAGGACTCTCGATCCCCGCCGCCTGTGCCACCTGCACCTGATGCACACGCTCCCCCAGCCGCCCGATCATCAAGAGCGGGACGGCGCAGGCTTCGGAAATTCCATAGTTGACCAGCGTGGTCTGGCAGATCTTCCGCCAATGCCTGGCGGCCACCACCATGGCACTGCTGATGTTCATCTGGAGGGATTCGAGGTTGTTCGGCACGAAGGAATGCACACACTGTTAGTTTGCTAACTATCAATATGGCATTGGAGGGGAAATTCAGTCAAGTTTTGAAACATATTGGCAGTCACGCGTTAACTCAACGTCGCTTGGCGCTCTCGTAAACATCTCCACGCTCACGCTTACCGACCGCAACTACCGAGACAACCACCCGCTCTTCGATCACTTGGTAAACCAGACGATAACCGGATGCCTTGAGTTTGATCTTGTAACAGTCAGGCATCCCATGCAGGGAATCAGCTGGAATGCGAGGACGCTCCAGGCGCTCAGCCAGTTTCTTTTTGAATTGATCGCGCAGCGTATGACCCAATTTGTTCCACTCTTTGTGAGCGGAAGGCAGGAATTCGAGCTTATAGGTCATCCAGGCTTACCGGTATGGGAGTCTCATGACTGCGAGAACGAACGATTTCTGCCAACTCGAGATCATCGAGCCGCTCCATCATCGCTTCGTAAACGTCAGCCGGCACCATGTAGCCCATGACCCGGTTGTGATTCAGGACAGCTACCGCTCCTCCGTGCGCGCCGTTGAGCACCGCAGAAGGATTCTTCTTCAGTTCAGAAACACTGACGGCCATATCGGCCAGCACACTTTGCATAATAAAAGACCTCAATTGAGGTCGTGATTCTGGTCTAAATAATCATCACAGGCAACCGGATGAGTTGACCCAGCTTACGAACGGCAGACTGACAGTTACCCCGCCCGCCCCTTCCTCAACATCACATCCAGCTGATCCACCACCTCCGCCCAATCCGCATCGTCAAGAATCTCGTCCCGCAAAAAATCCGCCTGGCTCTTGGTCCAGAAAAACGCATCGCACAGGTGCAGTTCGGGTTTGAGCGGGGAATGGGTGGCGATGAACTGGTCGATGCTGACCGGGTCGTTGGGCAGGCCGAGTTGTTTGAACAGGGACGGGAGGCTGTGGGTCGGATTTTCCATTGATCTACTCCTTCAAAGACTCCGTGGATAAAAACATTTCGCGAGCAAGCCACATTCCCACAGATTCATTGCAGAACCTGTGGGAGCGAGCCGGCTCGCGATTGGCGTCGGCACAGACGCTGAAAAAACCTACTGACTCAACTCCCGCACCTGGGCATGGGGCACCATTTTCAGGAACTCGGGCATGCTCATGTGCAGCAGGTTGTTGTGGTTGCCGGCCTCCAGGTAAATATCTTTCTGCCGGGTCACCAGCGGGTCGATGACCATGTCCAGGCCATAGGAATCGCCCAGCGGCGGCACCGCGCCGCGTTCGCAGTCATCGAACAGATGCGCCAGGGTACTTTCGCGGGTGATCTGCCACTCGCCGCTGGTGCGCACTTTGCTCAGGTCCAGATGGCGGCTGGCGGGCAGCACGGCCATCAGGTAATGCCCGTGGTGGTCGTCGAGGATCACCGATTTGGCCACCCGTTCCGCCGGAATCCCCGAAACCCGCGCCGTTTCCAGGCTGCTGCTCGAGTGCGGATGGGAGACGACGTCGTATTGGCATTGCGCCCGGGTCAGGCTGCTTTGCACTTTTCTTGCCATACGCATGATGCACCTCGGTGCCCGCCGACGCTGCGCGGCGAGCGATGATGAACGTTGTTCCTGTTCTGGAAAGTCTAGTCGGGCAAGCCGTGAATGAAGGTAAATCCGCCCACTGGCGACGCTGGAACTGATCAGAATTCCTCCGACCCCAGGCTCAACTAGACTGATAAGAGATCCCCATGACTCTCCCGGAGGGTCACGTGAACACCCGTCGCTGTGCGTTTGTCCTGTTGATGCTGCTGAGCGGATCGGCCCTGGCTGCGGACATCCCGTTGCACGCCATCGATCCCATCGGCCTGTGGCTGATCACCCTGGGCATCGCCTTCCTGATCGCCGAAGCCGCGCTGCCCAATTACGGCGTGATTGGCCTGGGCGGCATCGTCATGTTCGTGATCGGCGCGCTGATCCTGAGCAACGCCGAGCTGCCGGTGCCGATGATGATCGGCCTCGGGCTGGTCAGCGCGCTGCTGCTGATCGCGTTGCTGGTTCGTGCCCTGAAGACCCGGCCGCGACACCCGGTCAGCGGCGACGCCGGCCTGGTTGGCAGCGTGACGGCCGTGACCGTCGTGGAGTCGCCGGACACCCGCAATGGCTGGGTGCAATTGCAAGGAGAACGCTGGCAAGTGTCGAGTGCCACGCCGCTGCACGCCGGGCAACCGGTGCGGGTGGTCGGGCGCAAGGGCTTGTTGCTGCAAGTGGCCGCGGCTGACGCGGCACCGCTCGGAGAGTGATCATGGGTCTGCAAATCGGTTTTGTCGCGCTGCTGCTGTTGCTCATTGCCCTGGCCGGCTCGACGTTCCGCATCCTGCGAGAATACGAACGCGGCGTGGTGTTCCAGCTCGGGCGCTTCTGGCAGGTCAAGGGGCCGGGGCTGATCCTGTTGATTCCGGTGGTGCAGCAAATGGTCCGGGTCGATCTGCGCACCATTGTCCTCGACGTGCCGCCGCAGGACGTGATCACCCGCGACAACGTCTCGGTCAAGGTCAACGCGGTGCTGTATTTCCGGGTGCTCGATCCGCAGAAAGCGATCATCCAGGTCGAAGACTTTCTGGCGGCCACCAGCCAACTGGCGCAGACCACCCTGCGCGCGGTACTCGGCAAGCATGAACTGGACGAACTGCTGGCCGAGCGCGAACAGTTGAACATCGACATCCAGCAAGTGCTCGATGCCCAGACCGACGCCTGGGGCATCAAGGTCGCGAACGTCGAGATCAAACACGTCGACCTCAACGAATCGATGGTCCGCGCCATCGCCAGACAGGCCGAAGCCGAGCGGGAGCGGCGCGCCAAGGTGATCCACGCCGAGGGCGAATTACAGGCCTCGGAAAAACTCATGCAGGCCGCCGAAATGCTCGGCCGCCAGCCTGGCGCCATGCAATTGCGCTACATGCAGACCCTGAGTTCGATTGCCGGCGACAAGAGCTCGACCATCGTCTTCCCGTTGCCGATCGAATTGCTCAAGGGGATGGCGGATCTGTCGGCCAAGTCGTGAGCGCGCGCAAACGCTCCAGCGCTTCGTAAGGTGCTCGCGCGCACCGTTCTACTCGCGCCTGCAACAGTGGAGACGCTTCGCGGCGTTTGCTTTCGCCATCGGCAACAAACGCCTGTGACGGCTGTTTCGCATGTTGTGCCGAAGCTGCCAGCGCCTGTTCGCACTGCCCGGCATTCAGCTGAAAAAACCTTGCCAGCCGTTCCGTTATCGCTTCGGGCAACTCGTTGTAGTTGACCGCCAGCCCGCCGAAATCAGCGCAGTGCAAGCGCGCCGCCTCCAGCAGACGTCCGAGCCTGCGGGCGATGAAATCTTCGCGCCCCTCGAATGGCAGGTCGTCGTCCAGCACGCACTCGCCAAGCAGGCCGGGCACCATGTGCATACCCGGGCGACGCAGATGCGAAACGGCGATTTCCAGCGGATCGCGATAGACAAACAACCAAGGCGTATCGGGGAAGCATTCGTGAAGCAGAGGCCATTCACCGATGTTCCAGGCGTCGAGCTTGATCACCAATCGTTGCTCCATCCCGCGCCGGCGCTGGCCGTAGGCCGAAAGCAACCCGACGATGGCCGCACGGCGTTCTGCGGCGGGCAGATCGCTGCGCAGCAAGGTATCGAGGGGCGGCGGTTCCGAGATCACGATGTGATCGTCAAGGCGGGCGAGCATCTGGCTGATCAGCGTCGATCCGCAACGCGAGGCATGCAGGATGAAGGCGCTTGGCGCCAGGCCAGGGCTGAGCGCCTGCCAATCCGTGAGGGCCGACAACGGGGTTTGCCGGCGGAACGCCTGATTGAACGGCAACTGCAGCGCCTGCTCCACCGCTTCGCGAAAAAACGGCTGGTGCAACGGCGTGTCGCCAAACCAGCACCAGTCCACCTGCCATTGACCGGCACTTTTCCAGATGCGGATCGGCAACCAGCCGTCGAAACTCAGGCTCGCCATTGTTCGTTCCATGATCGGCGGCCGTTGCGCATCGCCGCGTGCAGTTCTTCCCGGGAGAATGACAAGCCGCGCTCGGCGGCCAGCGCCAGTGTCTGGCTGATGAACGCTTCGGGATCGCGCAACGCCTGCAACGTCGCCGACAACGCGGGATCCGTGACCAGCAGACGCTGAAAACGCTGTAGCGCCGAATCTTCGGCATCAGGCTGCGGCGTACTCGGCAAACCGTCGGCAATCAACTGCTTCAGCCAGGCGCCGGGGCGACAGTCGAGAACCAGATGTACGCGTGCCGTGCTGTCGCGATTGTCGACCCGATGCGGTCGCGCAAGATCGAGAAACCAGCACTCGCCCGCTGCCATTGGCATGCGCAGACCGTCGAGCCAGAAATCCACGGCGGGCGGACTGAGCAATGGAATGTGCAAACGCAAATCGGCATCCGGCCCGTCGAGATCGTAATCACGATGCTCATGAATCTGCCCGCCGGGCCCGAGTCGCAGCAGCCGCGCACTGACGATCTCCAGCGGCAGATCCTGCAACGCCTGCTGCCAGCGGCGGTCGTTCAGCCAAGGGGCTCGCTCCACGGGCTCGGCGGTTCCGGGAGATAGTTCGGTCAACGCATCGGCCGCGGAAATCAGCGCCACGCCACTCCAGTCGCCGGCGAAATAGGCCGTGTTGAAATGCCCGCGCCAGGCATCGTTTTCAATCGCTGCCAGTGCCTGCAACAGCAACGGCAGATCCACCGTCACCGGCAGACGCGAAAACGCCGGCCGACTCATGTCCTTGGCAACACCGCAGATTCGCCGAGCCAGGTCAGCAATCGGTCAAGGCAGGCCTCGACCGTCAGCGTTCCGGTATCGAGCACCAATGAAGCCTGAGCCGGCGGCTCGTAAGGCGCCGACACGCCGGTGAACCCGGCCAGCTCGCCCCGTCGCGCCCGGGCGTAATGCCCTTTCGGGTCACGCTGTTCGCACACCGCCAGCGCGGCGCTGCACCAGACTTCGCGATAGTCATCGCCCAGGCGTTGGGCGAACACTTCGCGCAACTCCACCAGCGGCGCGATCATCGCCAGAATCACGATCTGCCCGTTTTCCACCAGCAACGCCGCCAGTTCACTGGCCCGACGGATGTTTTCCAGCCGGTCGGTATCGGTGAATCCCAGGTCGCGGTTGAGCCCGACGCGCAAACTATCGCCGTCCAGCACCACACTTTGCTGACCACGACTGAACAACTCGGCATGTAACGCCTGAGCAAGGGTCGATTTGCCCGCCGCCGGCAATCCGGTCAGCAACACCGCCGTGCCGCGATGACCGTTGCGGGCCTCGCGTTGCGCACGGCTGATGCTGGCGTTCGGCGCCAGCACATCACTTCGCGGAGGCATGGGCCACCGGCACCGAAATATCCCCCGAGGCCCACGCCGCTTCGCGGTTGGCCAGCGCCGTGGCGATCGACTGCACCTCGGTTGACTGCACCTGATCCGGCAGCGGATCGAGGCCGGCACTGGCGAAGATCTGGCCATAGGCATTGCGCAGATCGGCGTAGGACAGGTCACGGCGCAAGTCCGCCTGGAGGTTGTTCAGTTCACCCTGGATCAGATCCAGTTCGCCGATGCCCGCTGCCTGATGACGGTTGCGCAACTGACCGACAATCTGCCCGTCGATGTCCGACAGTTGCTGGTTGGTCTTGAACTGACGCAGCGCCTCCTGATAGTTGGCGTTGGCCACGTACAGTTGCGCCAGCACCGCAATCGACATCGCCTGACGGCGTGCGGTGGCGACTTCTTCGCCGGCCTTGGCCACGTCGATGGCCGCCGGAGCGGAGATCACGTTGAACAGGTTCCAGGTCACCTTCACGCCGTAGTCGGCCCAGCGGTCGTTCACCAGGAACGAGTTGCTGTCGTAGTGCCCGCCGGCGGAAAACTCCAGGCCCGGCAGCATGCGCAGCATGGCCTTGCGGGTTTCGGCGGCGCTGATCCGGGTCTGGTAATCCTGCTCGCGCAATTCCGGGCGGCTGGTCAGGGCTTCCTGTTCCAGTTTGGCGATATCGACCTTGAGTTCCGGGATCTGATAACCGTCGTCGGTGGCCAGGGTCAGGTTGGTGCCCATCGGCAGGTTGATCAGGGTTGCCAGTTCGGTTTTCGCCAGTGACAGCGCGCGACGCTGCTCTTCCAGTTGCCGGGTGGCTTCGATCAGCGAACGCTGGTAGCCGAGGGACTGCACCGGATCGCCGATGCGCTGCTCGCTCATGCTTTCGCTGTTGCGTCGGGCCGCATCGACCCGCGCCATCAGGCTGTCGATCTGCTTGAGCAGACGCTCGGCCGCCATCGCCCGCCAATAGGCCGAGCGCACGTCCTGAACGATGGTGTTGATCACCTTGCGCCGGCGTTCCTGAACGATCAGACGCTGGTCGCCCTGCTGCTTGGCGTTGATGTAGCTGACACCGAAATCGAGAACGTTCCAGACCATGGTCAGGTCGGCGACGTTGCGGTCGCGGTCCTGAGAGGTCGACGGTTCCAGGGACTGGGTGCCGGTGCGTACACTCTGGCTGCTGGAGGCGCTGACGTTGTTGCGCCCAACGTAACCGGCGTCCAGCGCCATGCGCGGCAGCATGTCGAAACTGGCGAGGTCGAGCTGCCGCTTGGCCAGCGCTTCCTCCATGATCTTCAAGCGACCTTCGAGGTTGTATTTCACCGCGCGGGCCATGGCCTGGTGCAGGGTCAGCGGACCGCGCAACGGTTCCTGGCCCTTGTACATGGTTTGCAGGTCAGATTTGGCCCGTTGTTCGCTGACACTGCGCTCGATCGGTTCACTGGTGACTGCACATCCGCTGATCGCCAGCGCCAGCAGGCTGGCGCCGAACAGTTTCTGACTTTTCTTCATCCCTGGATCGCCCCTAGGTCCCGCACATATTGAGTTGTTGTGTGTTGTCAGGCCGGCATTTCGCTGATGCCGACCTGTTGCAGAGCCGCCGCCAGGTTGTCCACCCGGTGCTGCTCGCTGTCCTTGATCTCTTGCAGTTGCTGGCCCAGGGTCGGCGCGCCGAACACACCGCGCAGGCCTTGGGACACGTCGCCGCCCCGGATCGAATGGCTGTCGAAAGCGTTCAGTGAGTCCCGCTCGGCGGCGCTGTCCTGGTTGAACAGGCTCGACAGCGTGCTGATGCCGAACACCCCGCCATCACCCCCACCGAAACCAAGGAAGCCGTGGCCGGAACCATCACCGCCGCTGTCGCTGCTGGTGAACACCTGGGCAATGAAGCTCGGGCTCAACGCGCCGTGGTTGATGAAGATGTCGCCCAGCGGACGGATGCCATTGCCGATCACCCGCTGCTCGAACAGCGGCGGGAAGGTCAGCGGTGAACCGAGGCCACCTGTGGGTGGCGCAAAGATGGTCGGTTGCAGCGGCACGTCGACCCGCGACGGCAAAATGACCGGAACTTCGATGCGGAACTCCGGATCCGGCGATACCACCACCAGCGGCGAGGTCGGAGGCACGGCCGGCACCGTGTTGATCACATAGTTGCCGGACTGACTGATCCCGCTGCCGCTATTGCCCGACAGATCGCTGACCCCGGCACTGTTGACGCTGATCGCGTTGCTGGCGCTGTTGACGTTGGCGTTCGGCGTCAGGGTTGCGGTCCAGGTCTTGCCGCCGTCGCTGCTGCTCAGGTTGGACAGGGTGCCGTTGGCCACGCTGAGGTCTGACAGGTCGAAACCGGTCACCGCTTCGTTGAAGGTGATGATCACTTGCGAGGTCTGGCCGACGCCCAGATTCGGATTGGCGACCACCACTGTGGCGGTCGGCCGTTCGCTGTCGAGGGCGTAGTTGTTCGACACCGCAACCGTGCTGCCGGCATTGCCCGCCAGGTCGGTAACGTTGCTGGTGTCCAGGGCAATGAAGTTGCTCGGGTCGGTCACGTTCGCGGTCGGCGTGAAGGTGGCGGTCCAGGTCTTGCCGCCATCGCTGCTGCTCAGGTTGCTCAGGTCACCGTTGGTCACGCTCAGGTCCGACAGGTCGAAATTGCTCACTGCCTCGCTGAAGGTGAAGGTCACCGTGGTGGTCTGGCCGATGCCCAGGTGCGGGTTGGCGACCACGATGTTCACCGTCGGCCGGGTCGCATCGAGGATGTAGTTGTTGGAGATGGCAATGCTCGCCCCGGCGTTGCCGGCCAGATCCTGAACGCCGGCGGTGTCGAGGACGATCAGGTTGGTCGCGTCGTTGATGCCGGCAGTCGGCGTCAGGGTCGCGGTCCAGGTCACACCGCCATCGCTGCTGGTCAGGTTCGACAACGCACCGTTGGCGACGCTGATGTCCGACAGATCGAAACCGCTCACCGCCTCACTGAAGGTGATGGTCACGGTGGTGGTTTCACCGATGCCCAAGCGATTGTCGGCGACCACGATGGTGGCGGTCGGCAGCGCGGTGTCGATGGCGAAGTTGTTGGAGTCGGTGGTGCCCACGCCGCTGTTGCCCGACAGGTTGGCCACCCCGGCATTGTTCAGGGTGATCAGGTTGGTGGCGTCGGTGACATTGGCGGTCGGGATGAACGTCGCGGTCCAGGTGATACCGCCGTCGCTGCTGCTGACGTTGGTCAACGTGCCGTTGGCGATGGTCAGGTCACTGTTGTCGAAACCGCTCACCGCTTCGCTGAAGGTGATGGTCACCAGCGAGGTTTCCCCGGCCCTGAGCGACGTGTCGGCAACCACGATGGTGGCAGTCGGCACCTGGGTCTGGATCTGATAGTTGGCCGAACTGGTGGTGCCGGTGCCGGTGTTGCCGGCCAGGTCGGTGATGCCGGTGTTGTTCAGGACAATCAGGTTGGTGAGGTCGGTGATGCCGATGTTCGGCGTGAACGTGGCCGTCCAGGTGATGCCGCCGTCGCTCGACGAGACATTGCTCAGGGTACCGTTGGCGACGCTCAGGTCGGAATTGTCGAATCCGGTCACGGCTTCGCTGAAGGTGATGGTCACCAGCGAGGTTTCCCCGGGGCGCAGGTCACTGTCGGTCATGACAATGGTCGCCGTCGGCCGCTGACTGTCGACGGCGTAGTTGTTGGAATCGGTGGTGCCGCTGCCGAGGTTGCCCGCCAGGTCGGAAATGCCTGTGTTGTCCAGGGTGATGACGTTGGTGGTGTCGGTGATCCCTGCCGCCGGCGTAAAGGTGGCGGTCCAGGTGATGCCGCCATCGCTGCTGCTCACCGCGCTCAGCGTACCGTTGGCGATGATCAGGTCGGCGTTGGTGAAACCGGTCACCGCTTCGCTGAAGGTGATGGTCACCAGCGAAGTCTGGCCGACGCCCAGTGCCGTGTCGGCGACCACGATGGTGGCGGTCGGACGCTGGGTATCGATCGAGTAATTGTTCGAATCGGTGGTGCCGATGCCGGCATTGCCCGACAGGTTTTGAACGCCGCTGTTGTCCAGAGTGATCAGGTTGGTCGCGTCGGTAATGTTGGTGGTCGGCGTGAACGTTGCCGTCCAGGTGATACCGCCGTCGCTGCTGCTGACCGCGCTCAACGTGCCGTTGGCGATGGTCAGGTCGGCGTTGGTGAAACCGGTGACCGCCTCGCTGAAGGTGATGGTCACCAAAGAGGACTCGCCGATTTTCAGACTGGGGTCGGACACGATGATGGTCGCGGTCGGCACCACGGTGTCGATGGTGTAGTTGTTGGAGTTGGTGGTGCCGCTGCCGGCGTTGCCGGCCAGGTCGGTGATGCCGGTGTTGGCCAGTGTGATCAGGTTGGTGGCGTCGTTGACGCCGACGTTCGGCGTGAAGGTCGCGGTCCAGGTGATACCGCCGTCGCTGCTGCTGACCGCCGTCAGGGTGCCGTTGGCGACCACGATGTCGGCGTTGCTGAAACCGGTCACCGCTTCACTGAAGGTGAAGGTCACCAGCGTCGTTTCGCCGGCCGTGAGGGTGCTGTCGGCAACCACGATGGTGGCGGTCGGGCGCTGGGTGTCGATGGCATAGTTGCCGGAATCCACAGTGCCGCTGCCGGCATTGCCGGACAGATCCGAGACGCCGGTCTGGTCCAGGGTGATGACGTTAGTGGCATCGGTGATGTTGCTGGTCGGTGTGAACGTCGCCGTCCAGGTGATACCGCCGTCGCTGCTGCTCACCGCGCTCAGCGTGCCGTTGGCAATCGTCAGGTCGGCGTTGGTGAAACCGGTCACTGCTTCGCTGAAGGTGATGGTCACTACCGAGGTTTCGCCGATTTTCAGCGCGTTATCGGACAAGACAATGGTCGCGGTCGGACGCTGGGTGTCGATCGCGTAATTGTTCGAATCGGTGGTGCCGACACCGGCGTTGCCGTTCAGGTCAGCGATGCCGGTATTGTTCAGGGTGATCAGGTTGGTCGCGTCGGTAATGCTCGCGGTCGGCGTAAATGTTGCCGTCCAGGTGATGCCGCCGTCGCTGCTGCTGACCGCTGTCAGCGTGCCATTGGCGATGGTCAGGTCGGCATTGGTGAAACCGGTCACTGCTTCGCTGAAGGTGATGGTCACCAGCGAGGTTTCGCCGATCTTCAGATTGTTGTCGGCCACCACGATGGTCGCGGTGGGACGCGCAGTATCGATGGCGTAGTTGTTGGAGTTGGTGGTGCCGCTGCCGGCGTTGCCGGCCAGATCGACGACCCCGGTGTTGTCCAGGGTGACCAGGTTGGTGGTGTCGGTAATGTTGTTGGTCGGCGTGAGCGTGGCGGTCCAGGTGATGCCGCCGTCGCTGCTGCTCAGGCCGGTCAGGGTGCCGTTGGCCACCGTCAGGTCGGCGGTGGTGAAGCCGCTGACCGCTTCGCTGAAGGTAATGGTCACCAGCGAGGTTTCGCCCGCCGCCAGATTGCTGTCGGCCACGACAATGGTCGCGGTCGGTCGCACGGTATCGATCACGTAGTTGGGCGAATCCGTGGTGCCGCTGCCGGCGTTGCCGGCCAGGTCGGCGATACCGGTGTTGTCCAGGGAGATCAGGTTGGTGGTGTCGGTGATGCTCGCGGTCGGGGTGAAGGTCCCGGTCCAGGTAATGCCGCCGTCGCTGCTGCTGACTGCGCTCAGCGTGCCGTTGGCGATGGTCAGGTCAGCATTGGTGAAACCGGTCACCGCTTCGCTGAACGTGAAGGTCACCAGCGAGGTATCGCCGATCTTCAACGCCGTGTCGGACATCACGATGGTCACGGTCGGCCGCGCGGTGTCGATTGCGTAGTTGACGGAACTGGTCGTGCCGACACCCGCCACACCGTCGCTGATCGCGGTCACCCCGGTGTTGTCGAGGGTGATCAGGTTGGTGGCGTCGGTAATGTTGTTGGTCGGGGTGAAGGTCGCGGTCCAGGTCAGGCCGCCGTCGCTGCTGCTCACCGATGTCAGCGTACCGTTGGCGATGGTCAGGTCGGCATTGGTGAAGCCGGTTACCGCGCGGCTGAAGGTGATGGTTACCAGCGAGGTTTCGCCGATCTTCAGCGCGGTATCGGACATCACGATGGTGGCGGTCGGCGGTTCCACATAAGCGGTGTTGAGGGTGCCGCCGTTGTTGTAGATTGCTGCGAAAGCCAACGGCACGGAACCCGTCACGCCGCCGCCCAGCTCTGAGCCGCCGGAGCCGCTGCCCGCCGCGTTACCGCTGATGGCGCTGAAGTTGGAGGCCGTGATCAGTACCGTGCCGCCCTGGTTCCAGATCGCGCCGACACCCCGCCCGCCGTCGCCGCCATTGAGGTTGTTGCTGCCCTGGCCACTGCCGCCGCCACCACCGCCGCCCGCGCCGATGTTGTTGCTGATGACCGAGGTGCCGACGATTTTCAGGGTCCCGGTGGAAGCGTTGTAAATGCCGCCGGCCGCGTTGCCGCCGACGCCGCCGACCTTGTCCCAGCCGGAGCCGCCACCGCCGCCGCCAATGGCAATCGTGCCGTTGTTGGCGGTGCCGCCATTGCCGCCGTTACTGTAATAGGACACGCCGACACCACCGGCGCCGCCGATGGTGGAGCCGCCACGACCGCCCATGTGCGTCGCATCGTAGCCACCGCCATAGCCGCCGACACCGCCGCTGCCGGCCTGGCCGCCCAGCGTACCGGTGCCAGGCCCGGCGGTACCGCCATGACCACCACCCTGACCGCCGAGGCCACCGCCACCGCCACCACCGCCGCCGTAGTTGGCGCCCGTGACACCACCGCCGCCGCCACCGCCCGCTGCCGCGTTGCCGGTGACCGAGACGTTGTTCAGCGTGAGGATGCCGGCGTTGAAAATCCCGCCGCCCATGGCCCCGGTCGCGCCGTAGCCGCCATTGCCGCCGTTGCCCGAGACCAGACCCCGGGTAATCACCAGACCGTCGAGGGTCACGGTGCTGCCGGAAGTGATTTCCACCACCCGGGTCTTGTACTGGCCGTCGAGGGTGACGTCGGCGACGCCGTCATTGTTCAGGTCGCCATCGACGGTGATGTTCTTGTTGATCAGCAATTCCGAGGTGAGCTGCACCGTCATGCCGGTGCTGAAGGTCACAATGTCGCCGTTTTGCGCCGACGCCAGCGCTGCGCGCAGCGAGCCGACCCCGGTGTTCGCGTTGTTGGTGGCGGTCCAGGTAGCAAGGCCCCACTGGTACTCGCTCATCGACAGGGCCGACAGCACGTTGGCGCTCTCGATCTTGCCGGTGGCGATCTCCAGATCCCAGTCGCCGCCCACACCGGTGCGGTTGTTCGACGCCGCCACGTCGCGGCCGGTCAGTTGCGCCAGCGAGTCGACGAAGCTCAGGCCACGGTCACCCTCGGCGGTGTAGCAGCCGTAAATGAGGATGTCGCCACCGACGTTCATGTCCTTGCCGATTTCCGCCAGCACCGCGCTGCGTTGTGCAACGTTGTCCGCCGACAGATAGCTGTTGCCGAGCCACAGGTCGCCGGCGTTGCCGTGGGCGATGATTTCCACGGTACTGATGCCCTGATGCTGATCCAGGTAATCGGCGATCTGCTGCAAGCCGTCCTTGTTCGCATCGAGCTTGACCACTTGCGTGCCGGGGGCGACGCCTTTGAGCAGGCTGTCGGCATCCTTGACCCGGGCATCGACGAACACCACAGCCTGGCCCGGCACCGCGACAGGGCTGGCAGCCGGCGTGGCATCGGCCTGACCGTGGGTGTCCTTGCTCGCCACCGGATGATCGGCGGTCGGCGCCTTGGCCGCATCGGTGGTGGGATGAGTGTCGGGCTGGGCCGCAGCGGTATCGGCCACGGTGGCCGCCACAGCGCCGTCGAACAGCATGCGCGGCTCCAGTGACATGATCAGCGGCGCAGCCAGCGTCCGTTGGCCCTCGGTTACCCGCGACTTTTGCTTGCTCCACCACATGTTGCTCACCCGGACTCGAACAGTTGTAAACGCATCAATGAAAAACGCCGCGATCAACTGATCGCGGCGTCGGACTTCATACGAATCACATTGGCAGCGCTGGCTGAGCCATCGAGCCAAAAGGACAGATCGGCGTATTGCTTGAACAGGTCCGGCGGCAGAATCGTGCGCCGGGACTGCAGGGCGACCTTGGGTTTGACCTTGTGCAGGCCGGCCACACCCAGGGCCTGGTCGAACTCCGGCGCGTCATAGGCCAGGTGTTCGAAATCGTGCTCGAACCACGGCTCGCCGATAAAGTCGTAGACCAGCCGCAGCACGCGCTCCGGGGCCTGGGTCAGCAAGTCGTAATCGACGATCAGCAGCGAATCGGCGTGCTCGCCGTAATAGGCTTCCTTGAGCGCCGCCCAGGCGAATCCCACCAGGCGGTTGCGCTGGGCCAGGGTTTCGCAGCGGCTGTAGACGGTGTTGCGCTCGACGGCATCGCCGAACAGCTTGGTGTTTTCGTAAGGGTTGGCGCGGTACAGCCGCTCCAGGCTGTCCATCACCCAGGCGACGTTGCGCACGCAGGCGATGACCTTGGCTTTGGGGAACAGATCGCTGATCGCCGGCAGGCGCGAGCTCCATTGCCGGTTGGTGTCGAACACCACCGGTTTGTCGGCCTTGTCGGCGTAGTAGGAATCGAACAGGCCGCGCAGCAGGCGACGGCGCATGTCGGTGTCGATCACCGCGCCGAATTCGCTGCCGGCGCTGCATTGTTCAAGGACACCGGAAAACAGTGCGCCGACCGGGCTGGTCATGCCGGCGTGGAAGCGCGGATTCTGCAAAAGGATCGCAGAAAGGAGGGTCGAGCCCGAGCGCGGCAAGCCGGAGATAAAGTGGAACTGCTGCAATCCCTTCACCTTACTTTGTAAGTCCTTTTGTCCGACGAGCGTAGTCCAACAATACCCTTTCGACTAGTAGTGTTTTGACATCAACATAGAGCAAAACGGACTTGTTAGACCATTTCTTATCGCGAACAGTAAGGTGAAGCGTTTAAGTCATTCCCCGTTGGTACGATCGTCCTTTTCCAGAACGAAAAGTCGCGCTTTCGCCCCGCCAGCATTGGACTGCTCACGCAACTGCCAGGTCTTGGGCAGAGGCAGGAACGGGTCCGCTACTTCCGGGTCCAGGTCACCGATCAGCCAGACCCGGGCGCTGTCCTTCGGCAGATCCGCAAGACGATCCAGATAAACCTCATCGGACACCAGTGTGCCGAAGCCGTAGTGGTTCGGACGTGTCGAGCGCCCGTCGGCGGCAGGCGGTGTATACAAGCGGATTTGCGCATCCGTGCGGTTGTAGTAGACGTAGCTCAGGTACCAGAGCATGTCGCTGGTGACGATCCGGTCGCCGCTGACGAAGTGGTGGTTGATGTGATCGACCATCACGTTGAACTGGTCATTCGGATCGACCGTGGCGTTGGTGTTCACCCCGACCATTTCGATTCCGACAAACGCCACCAGCACCGCCAGCGCGAATACGCGAACGCGGCTGTACAGGCGGTCGATGGCCAGCGCCGCCAGCATCGGCAAACCCAATGCATAAGCCGTCAGATAGCGCTCGATGAACACCGGGCTGATAAACGACACCGCGAACACCAGAAACAACGGCACACCGGTATAGAGCGCCAGCAACACGCTGCCATGGTTCACGCTGCGGTCACGGGCGACGGCCACGCCCGCCAGCGCCAGCATGGCCAGCGGCATGCCGCAAAACAGCAGCAGCGGAAGATGGTCGCCCTCGTTCTGGATCAGCCACAGCCAGATCATCGACGGCAGCGAAGACAGGGTCACCGGATCTTCCCAACCCACATCGCCACCGACCTTGAGTTCCTCCATGTGCTGCGTCAGATCGAGCAGGTTCGGCAGCCACGGCAGGTAGAGCGCGACGATCGCCAGATTGGCCAGCCACCAGTCCTTGCGCTGGATATGCCGCAGGCGATAACCCGGCAACAGGCGGATCAGCCCCAGATACAGCCAGTGGCTCAGCGCCGCCAGCACCGCGAAGTAGTGGGTATACAACGCGGCGCTCATCAGCAGCGCATAGATCACCAGATACCGTCGGCGCTGCGGGCGTCTGACCCAGCAGATCAACGCCAGCGTGGTGCCGACCAGCAACAGGCCGAGCAGCGAGTACATGCGCACTTCCTGGCTGTAGCGCACCGCAGTCGGCAACAGCGCCAGCAGCACCCCGGCGATGATCGCGGCGCGGCGGGTCGCCAGACGATCGACCAGACACATGCCCAGGCCGACCGTGGCGATGCCGGCCAGGGCACTGAGGCTGCGGATCGACAGGATCCCTTCGCCAAACAGTCCGATCCAGCCGTGCAGCAGCATGAAGTACAACGGCGGATGCACATCGAACGCCGCGTGCTCCCAGATACCGCCCAACGTATAGCGCGCCAGCAGCAGGCTGGAGCCTTCGTCACCCCAGATCGCGGCGGCGGTCAGGTCATAAAACCGCACGACGGTCGCCAACAGCAAAATCGGTATCAGCCACTGCTGGCGAACCCAGCGCAGCAGACGCCGGACACCGGCATTCGGTGCGGCAAACGGGTCCTGGGTATCCCCCAGCGGAGTCTCTCGACGCGCTTCCATCAACCTTCCCTTACGGTATTCCGAGTAAAAAACAGCGCCATTCATTGCGCACACTGTAGGCCAGAGCCGAAGCCGACGCGCGGCCGCGACGACGTCCGGCAAGTCCGCCGATCCGGGTCTACGCTACGGCTTGGCGTGACCTGCCCGCGCAAATGGAAGGCGTCAGTAAAACGTTTCGACCTGCCCGGCAACACAGGCTAACGCGCGGCGCGCCAACCACATAACAGAAGGATGAGGAACCATGGAAGTCTTTATGGGTACGATTCAACCGTTCGCCTTCAACTTCGCTCCCAGTGGCTGGGCCCTGTGTAATGGACAGATCCTTTCCATTGCGCAATACAACGCGCTGTTTGCGTTGCTGGGCACTTACTACGGCGGCAACGGCACGACCAACTTTCAGTTGCCCAACCTGCAGGGTCGTGTGCCAATGGCCCAGGGCAACGGTCTGGGCCTGACGCCGCGCGTCATCGGTCAGGTGTCCGGTACGGAAAGCGTCACCGCCACCATTGCCAACATGCCCAACCACACCCACGCGATGACCGGCCTCACCGCCAATACGGCCTTGTCGCTGGCGGTACCCGCCAGCAATCCGGCGACCGTACCGACTGCCACCAATTCCTACATCGGTGCCTCCGGCGGCGGCCCTGGCTCGGCGAACATCTATTCCGACGCCCAGGGCGCCACACCGGTGCCACTCAAAGGGGTGACCACCACCGTCACCGGCGACATTTCCTCCACCGGCGGCAGCCAGCCGCTGGGCATCATGAACCCCTTCCTGGTCCTCAACTTCAGCGTTGCCCTGAACGGTCTCTTCCCGTCGCGCAACTGAGCAATCGTCCGGGGGCCCCGAGCCCCCGGACGTTTCGTTTTTTCTCTGGAGTCAGACCATGCTGCAATCGGTTCAGATCGAACACCTCCAGCCGTTGCTGGGGCAACAACGCACGCTGCACCTGCCGGATGGCACGGCGCTGCCGATTCAACTCGCCCACCTTGAAGAAGTCCCGTCGGCAAAAATGCGCCACAGCGAACGCATGCCCTTCTGCCTCGAATTCAACAGCCTGGAGCCGACGGAATTTGTCGACGGTCTGTGCGCACTGGAGCTGCCGGAGTTCGGCCGGGTGGAGGATATTTTCGTGTCACGAGTGCCGGCGATGGGGCGGGATCCGCAGTTGGGCTATTTCTGTATTTCCTTCAACTGAAACACCGGACTACTGCGGATACCAGACCAACCGCTCCGCCGCCGGATTGCGCTCTTCCACCGCGAATCCCAGCGCCAGGTAATGCTGGCGCGCATGGGGATTATTGGCCCACACCACCGTCGCCACCGGGCAGCGCACTTGCTGCGCGGCTTTTTGTACGCCTTGCAGCACGGTTCGTCCGTAGCCCTTGCCCCGGGCCTGAGGGATAAAGGCGATGTACAACACGCGAATTTCGTTGGGGCCGAAATCGGTGCTCAGCGCGCCAATGGCCGTGCCGAGTTTTTCCACGACGTAGTGCATGGCATTCGGATGGTTTTCACCCATGCCCTGCTCCTGTACCTGAAACTGCTGGGCAACGATTTGCTGCACCTGTTCCTGCTCGCCGTCGATCCATTGCAGATCCGGCCGCGCCGATTGATACAGGCTTTGCAGAAAGGGGCCGTCAGTGGCCCGCGAAGGCCGCACCACCAATCCGTCCGCTGTCAGGTTTTCCGTCATCTTCATGCTCCCTAGAAACCGCTTTCCCTGACCCCCAGCGCCGCCAGCCGACGCCAGGCCACGCCGAGCACCGACTCGCCGCTGCCCTGCAGAACCACCACGCCGCGTAACGGCTGTACCGGCGTCGGTGGCTGATCCAGCGTAGTCAATCGCGCGCCGTATTGCGCCTGCACCGGTTCCGCCCGTTGCTGTTGATCGCGGCGTACGGCAATCGGCCCGTGATGGTCGGACGTCAGGGCTTCCTGATCGACATAGGCCACGCCATTGGTATCGATTTCATCGAGCTTCACGGTGATCGCCGGGTGCATCGGATCGTCGGCGATAAACCGCCCGGTGGCCCCCGGTTTGACCCGCCACAGTTCGGCTTCCGCCACATAACCACGCAGGCGCGAGCCGTCCTCGACCACCCGGGCCAGCGCATCCTTGGTCGATAGCCAGCGACCCGGCGTCAGGTTCGGCAACAAGTCGCGTACCGTGCCGGCGTGGGGTGCCCGCAGCAGCAGACGTTCGCGGCGGGCGCTCAGGCCTCGGTATTCCGCCACGGCTTCGGCGAGGCGTTGTTCGACGATGCCGGCGTCGGCGGCGGTTTCGCTGCGGCCGGCCTGACGACGCATCAGCAATTGTTGAATCTGGATTTCCCGGCGGACGATGGCCTGCCGCGAATCCAGGTCCGGCGACTCCAGTTCGATCAGCACATCGCCCTGAGCGACCTTCTGGCCGTCCGCAACCTTCACCGTTTTGACTCGCGCCGCCACCGGCGCATGCAACGCACTGGCCCGACCGCCCTCGAGCATCGTCGGCAGTTCGACCGCGCTGCGCCACGGCACGATCAGCACCAGCAACAGGCCGAGTACCGCCAGGCTGCTGAGCAGCACGCGCGGGCCGTGGGCCTGTTCGCGGCGGCTCCACCACTGGCGCCACTCACTCATGATCGGCAGAAAAATGAACCACACCAGTTCCACCAGCATCAGGAAGATCCCCAACACCTTGAAAAACAGGTGATAGACCGCCAGCGCGATCCCGAAAAACAACGCCGCACGCCATAACCACGAGCCATACCCCCAGATCAGCAAACGCCGCTGCATCGCCGGCGACCAAGGCTCCGGCGCCGGTGCGCCATAGCCGAACAAGAATTCCCGCAGGCGCCAGCGACAGAAGGCAAATGCCCGACCCTGAAGGTTGTCGACCTCCCACAGATCGCTGAGCAGAAAGTAGCCATCGAAACGCATGAACGGGTTGAGATTGACCACCAGCGTGGTGATCCAGGTCGCACTGGCGAGCATGAACGCCGCAGTGCGCGCCGGGCCGTCCGGCAGCAGTGACCAGACCAGCAACGCGATGCACGCCAGCAGCAATTCCGCCAGCACCCCGCCGGCACCGATCAGCAGTCGCGCACGCCGGTCGTTGACCCGCCAGGCATCGCTGACGTCGGTGTAGAACATCGGCAGCAAGACCATGAACGCCACGCCCATGCTCTGCACCCGACACCCGGCGCGCTTGGTCATGAACGCATGGCCGAACTCGTGGCAGAGCTTGGCGAAGAACAGCGCCACCCCGAACGAAATTGCCCCGCCGAGGCTGAACAGGTGCGGGAAGGTGCCGACGAAGCGCTGCCAGTCCCGCGACACCAGAAACACCCCGAGCCCCAGGGTCGCCGGAAAGCCGTAGCGCAAAATCCTTGGTCCGAAGCGCTGCAACCACGGCCACGCCCGATTGAGAAACGCATCCGGGCGCCACAGTGGAATACGAAAGAACAGATATTGATGGAGCAGGATTTTCCACAGGCTCTGGCGTTGCGCGAGGGCCTTGAGCTGATAGCTGGCGCGTTGCTGATCGTCGAGGGCGCTGATCAGGTCATGTCCGCGCAGAAACGTCAGCAGTTGCTCCAGCTCGACGCCGTCCAGCGGCAAGCCGGGTTCGCGGTTCGCAGCGCGCAGCACTTGCTCGGGATCGCCCAGCGACCAGTGGCGCAACAGGCGCATCGCCGCCGTACCGAGTTTGAAATAGCGCCCGCGCACCGGGTCGGCGAGGGTCCAGCGCGGCGAGCCGTCCAATGCCGGCGCCGCGGGCGACAATTGCAGGTCGGCACGCAGGCTCGGCAGGTTCATTTACAGGCCCACGCTCTGACGCAAACCGGCCAATGGACGGCGCAGCAGATACAGCGCCAGCGGCGCGCGGTCGCCGAAGATCTTCGCCGTGCCGCGCAGGCCGATACGTGGCGGTGCATCGGTAAAATTCGCATCCAGACGATAGGCGAGTTGGCCGCCGGCGGTGGGCTGCGCTTCATACGCCGAACGCTCGAGTCGGGCGACGTGGCGTTGCAGCGGATCGCTGTCGAGGAACAACGCAATGTCAGCGCCCGGCTCCAGCGAAATCGCATCACCCACCGCCAGCTCGATGCGCAATTCGGCCTGGTTCGGGTCGGCGATTTCCATCAATCGCTCGCCAGTCTGCACCGGTTTGCCGGTCCAGCGCTCGGCGTCGGCGAACACCGCAATGCCGTCGCGCTCGGCGCGCACTTCGCTGCGGTTGAGCAGTTCCCGGGCGTAATCCCGCTCGGCGCGTTTCTGCTCGACGCGGGCGGCCAGCAGATCCACCCGTGAGCTGGATTCGGCGTCGGCGAATGCACGTTGGGAATTGGCTTTGAGTTCGGCTTCGGCCACACCGAGCGCACGCTCGGCGACATCGGCCTGGGCCTTGAGGGTGGTGCTTTCGAAGCGCAGCAGCAGATCGCCGGTCTTCACATTCTGATTGGGTTTGACCAGAAATTCGGCAATCACCCCGTCCAGCGGCGCTGCCACCACGCGTCCACCCAAGGGCACCACTTCGGCGGGGGCCAGCACTGACTGGCGCACCGGGATCAACAAACCGAGCAACAGCACAGCGACCACCGCCACCTGGCGTTTGCGGGTCCAGCGCAGCCGCCACGGCTTGCGCGGCTGCAAGGCCAGCCAGGCGTGGCTGTAAGTGTCGCCCAGTTGCGACAACAGCACTTGTTCGGAAGGGTTCCACGGTACGTCGCGAGCCAGCCACAAGCCGCCGAATACCTGACCCTCGCGGTCGATCAGCGGCAACCAGAACACCTGCAGTGCCGACAGACTGCGCCAGTCGCTCTGGATCGATTCGCCGACCATCTCCGGCGAAATTACCCGCGCCACCTTCAGCACATCCTGCTTGAACAGCTGCGCCACGGCCTGCTCGACGAACGCCACGAACGGCGCATTCGGCTCCACCGCGCTGACACCGGTCACCGCCTGCACCTTGCCGGCAATCAGCAGCGCTGCATGTCGATAACCGAACAGCGGCTGCCCGTCATTGACCAGGCTGTAGGCCAGTTGCGACGCATCGCGGGCGGCGCGGGTCTGCCGTTCGAGATCGAGAAACCGCGCGAACACCTGCTCGGCGGCGCCGCTCACCGGGGCGTTCACTTGAGCTCCGGAAAACGCGCGGTGCCGCTCATGCCGGCGAGCAGGCCTTTGGCTTCAGGGAGTGTAGCGACCAGCAACAGCGTCTGGCTGCCCTCATCGATCCGCGCGCCAAGGCGTTTGACCGTAGCGTCGATGGGCTGGCCGGTTTCATCGGGAACAAAACTGAAGGTCTGGCCGGGCTTGAGCTTGGCCATCCAGCGCGACGGCACCAGCAAATGGATTTCCAGGGTACGGTTGTCGACCACATCGAGCAGCGGCGCCCCGGCCGACACGCTTTCGTAGCGTTGCACCTTGCGCTCGACCACTTGCCCGTCGAACGGCGCGACCACGCTGCAGCGTTTGACCTGGACTTGATAAACCTGGGATTGCGCCTGGGTCTCGCTGACCTTGGCCTCGGCCCGGGCTACTTCGAAACGCCCGACAGAATTGAGCGCCGCCAGTTGCCGGTTGTGCGCCAGCTCTTCGCCGGCGCCACGGCTGGCGGCTTGCGCGGCATTCAACTGGGCCTGATAGGCCGAACAGTCGAACTTCGCCAGGGTATCGCCCTTCTTGAACGACTCGCCTTCGCTGAACGGCAACTCGACGATCCGCCCGGACAACTCGCTGGCGAGCGTCGCCTGATCCCGCGCCCGCAACACACCCCGTGCTTCGCTGCTGGCCGAGGCATTGGCGGCCCCAGCGTTATCCTGCAGCGGATCGTCTGGCACAGGCGTTTGCGCCTGAACTGCACACGTTACAAAGGTCAATCCGACAACCCAACCACGAAAACGCCGCATAACCGTTACTCCCTGACGGATGAGCGGAGTCTACGACAGCGGGGTTTAGCGTCAAGCTAAAGGCCATCACTCATTCAAGGGGCTGGCGAAACTCTGTGTAACGACTAAGATCAATTCATCGAAAATATAACCTTGAAGGAATATTCCATAACATTCATATTCGCCCCCCATGAATTGGGATATCGAATACACCGACGAGTTCGGCAACTGGTGGGAAGATCTGACTGAAAACGAGCAGAGCTCGGTGGCTGCGAGCGTCAAATTGCTAGGGCAATTCGGACCTGGCCTGCGCTTTCCACACAGCAGCGCGATCAACGGTGCGCGACATGGCCATCTGCGAGAACTGAGGGTTCAACATGCCGGACGACCGTACCGCATACTTTATGCATTTGATCCGAGACGATGTGCGCTGCTATTGATCGGTGGAGACAAAACCGGTCAGGATCGCTGGTATGAAGTCAATGTCCCGCTCGCCGATCAACTGTACGATGAGCACCTCGATACATTGCGCAAAGAGGGTTACAAAGATGGCTAAGAAATTTGCCGAACTCGAAGCGCGTATGACACCCGAAGCCCGGGCACATGCCGATTCGATCTACGAACAACACATCAAGGAAATGCCGCTAAACGAATTGCGACAGGCCAAGGCTTTGAGTCAAGCGACACTTGCCGAGACCCTGCACATCAATCAGGCGGCGATCTCGAAGATGGAAAGACGCACCGATATGTACATCAGCACGCTACGCAATTACATCCGCGCGATGGGCGGCGAGCTTGAAATCATCGCTACATTTCCTGATGGGCAAATCAAAATCGAAAACTTTGCAGGTTGAGCAGCCAAAACGCTGCACAACCTGCTTTTTTGTTTTCCGCGCGAGCGTCAACGCTGCGCTATCTCCCCCACCGGATACACCGACTCCCATCCCCCGCCCAACGCCCGGTACAACCCGACCATCGCCAGTGAAACGCCAGCGGAGCTTTCCACCCATTGTTCCTGGGTGGCGAGCAGTGCGCCTTGCACGGTCAGGACGTTGACGAAGTCGGCCACGCCTTCGACGTATTGCTGTTGCGCGGTGCGCAGGGCGATCTGGTTCTGGCGCACGGCTTCGGCGAGGCTGTCGCGGCGGCGCTGGCTGGCGTTGTAGGCGGTCAACTGGTCGTCGATCTCGTGCCAGGCGCGCAGCACGGTCTGTTGATAACCGATGGCCGCTTCCTGCTGCTGGGCTTCGCGCAGTTGCAGCACGCCGCGCAGGCGGCCGCCGTCGAACAGCGGCAGGCTGAATTGCGGGCCGATGCCGAAGGCGCGCGAACCCCATGAACCGAAATCACTGAGCTGCATGGCCTGCGAGCCGAGGTTGCCGGACAGGGTGATGCGCGGATAGAAATCGCCCTTGGCAACGCCGATGTTGGCGGTGGCGGCATGCAACCTGGCCTCGGCCTGGCGAATGTCCGGGCGGCGCTCGGCCAGTTGCGACGGCAGGCCGATGGCGACTTGCGGCGGCGACTGCGGAACCGGCGCGTCTGTGGATAATTCTTTGGCCAGCGCCTGCGGCGGCTCGCCCATCAACAGGCTGATGGCGTTGATCAGTTGCGCCTGACGTTGCTCCAGCGCCGGCAGTCGCGATTCGATGGCCGCCACTTGCGCGGCCGCTTCGGCGACGTCGAGATCGGTGGCCACGCCGTCGTTGAGGCGCAGTTGCGAGAGTTTCAGGCTGTGCCGCGCGACATCGAGGTTCTGCTCGGTGACCGCGCGGGTGTTCTGCACCCCGCGCAACTGGATGTAGTTCTGCGCGGTGTCCGCGAGTACCGCCAGCAAGACACCGCGACGGTCGTTTTCCGCCACTTCGAGGTTGGCGTCGGCCGCTTCGGTTTCCCGGCGCACACGGCCCCAGAAGTCCAGCTCCCAGGAGGCGGAGAAACCGGCATCCCACAGGTTGAAAGCGGAATCGCCGTTGTGCCCGGACGGGTCGCTCAGGCCTTCGCCGCTGTTGCGTTTGCGGGCATAACTGCCGGTAGCGGCGGTCGTTGGATAACGGTCGGCGGTGATCACCTGACGTGCGGCGCGGCTTTGTTGCAGACGGCTGCTGGCCAGTTTCAGGTCGAGGTTGCTGCTCACGGCGCGCTGGGTCAGGGCTGAAAGCTGCGCGTCGTGGAAGACTTCCCACCAGCGCTCGTTCAGGGGGTCGCTGACGGCCTGGCTGGGTGCGGATTTGCCGGGTTTGGCCCACTCGGCAATCTGCGTGGCTTCGGGCTTCTGAAAGTCCGGGCCGACGGTGCAGGCTGCCAGCGCCGAAAGGCTCAGGACAATCGTCATGGACTGGACACGATTCATCGCTGCGTCACCTCACGCACCGATGTCGCCGAGCTTTTGGTATCAATGCTCGCCTCCACCGACATGCCCACCCGCAGGCGCTCGGCCAGTGGCTGGCCCGGTTCCAGCAGGATTTTCACCGGAATCCGCTGCACGACTTTGGTGAAGTTGCCGGTGGCGTTGTCCGGTTTGACGGCGGCAAAGGTCACGCCAGTGGCCGGGGCGATGCTTTCGACCCGACCGCTCAGGGCTTCGCCGCCGAGACTGTCGACCCGAACGACCACATCCTGTCCGGGTTGCACATCGGTGAGCTGGGTTTCCTGAAAGTTGGCCACCACATAAGCCTGCTTCAACGGCACCACCGCCAGCAGCTTGCTGCCCGGCGTCACATAGGCGCCGACCCGCACGGCACGCTCGCCGATCATGCCGTCCTGAGGCGCAGTGATGCGCGTGTAGGACAGCTCGAAACTGGCGATTTCCAGTGCCGCCTGCGCCTGTTTCAGGCTGCCTTCGGCGGCATCGCGCTGCGCCGTCAGAATCTCGACCTGTTTGCGCTCCGCCGCCAGTTTGGCCGTGGCGGTGTCCAGCCGCGCAGTCGCCTGATCGATCCGGGTGCGCGCCTGTTGCGCGTTCTGCACGGTGCCGGCACCGACGCCAGCCAGATGGTTGTAGCGGTTCAATTCCTGCTGGGCAAACGCCATTTCTGCCCTGGCCGAGACTACCGACGCCTGCGCCTGGGCGATCACCGAGGTCTGCCGCTCCAGGGTGGCCTTGGCGTTTTGCAATTGAGCCCGGGCAACCACGGTGTGCGCATCGGCTGCTTCAGCGGCGGCGCGCAGGTCGCGATCATCGATCAGCGCCAGCAATTGCCCGGCCTTGACCTGCTGGTTGTCTTCCACCAGCACTTCCTTGATGAACCCTGCCACACGCGGCACCACCAGAGTGAAATCGGCGGAGACGAACGCGTCGTTGGTGTTCTGCTGGGTACGCTTGCCGAACAGGCCGGGCATCGCCAGATACACCAGCACACCGACTGCCAGCGCGGCCGCCACGGCCACCGCGAGTTTTTGCTTTGCTTTAGTCGTCATAAAAAACCTTCTGTTTCAGTCAGGTCGGTGCGCGTGGCGGATAGATCCGCGTCGGCAGCCAGAAAATCAGCAGGATCAGCGCCACCGCGACGCCAGCCATGCACAGATAAAGATCCGAAGAAGTCAGCACCACCGCTTGTTCGTGCAGGCGATGGGCGAGGCCGGGGTCGTTGCTTGCGGCCAGCGGCGAGTTGCCGAGGCGATCAACCAGCATGGTCGAGTGAAAATGCAGGCGCGCGGTGGTCAGCGCCTCGATCACCCCGGTGGCGACCACCGACGCCAGGCCTTTCACGGTGTTGAACCAGGCCGAAGCGAACGGCCCGTCCTGGGGCTGGATGCTGCCGGTGGAGAGCATCAGCAGCGGCAGCACCGCCATCGGCTGACCGAAAATCTGCAGCCATTGCAGGACGTAGAAATTGTCGCGAATCCACACCGAGGTCAGCTGCGACCCGCCCAGGCAGGACAGCACCAGCATGCTCAACCCGATCCCGAGCACCCAGCGGCAATCGACCCAGCGCAGGTTGCACAGCGCCGCCACCAGCGGCAGCGCGATCAGTTGCGGCAACGCCGCCAGCAGCATGATCGGCGCGGTCTGCACCGGCCGGTAACCCTGCACCTGAGCCAGATAACTCGATGGAATCAGCACCACCGCCAGCAGCACCACCAGCACCCCGGCCAGGGTCATCAGGGCGAACGACAGGTTGCGGATGCCGAGCATCTGCAACTTGAAAAACGGAATGGGCTGCGACCATTCATGGATCAGAAACGCCACCAGCAGCAGCGAACCGGCACCCAGCAGCGCGCAAATCAGATTCGACTCGAACCAATCCAGACGATTGCCCTGCAACAGACCGATCACCAGCATGCAGATCGCCGGAAAGCCCAGCAGCAGTCCTTTCCAGTTGAAGGTCTTGAGACGCTCCAGCCGCAGCGGGTCCTGAGGGATGCCGTACGCCACCATCGCCATGGCGATCAGGCACGGCAGGATGATTTGCCAGAAGGTCCATTGCCAGCCGACGTATTCGGTCCACAATCCGGCCAGCGGTGTACCGAGGCCTGGGCCGAACGTGGCAGTCAGGGCGTAACCGGCGAGGCCGTAAAGCTTGAAGTTGGGTGGCAGAAACCGCAGCGCAACGGTCATCAGCATCGGCGGCAACGCACCGCCGGCCAGGCCTTGCAGGATGCGCATCAGCAGCAGGCTTTCGTAGTTCGGGGCGAACGGACAGAGCACCCCGAGCAGGGTGAACAGGCCGATGGCGCACAGGGTGAAGCGACGCAGGGAAAAGGTCACAGAGCACCACGGCGCGAATGCCATGGCCGCCACCGAGGTCGCGGTGTAACTCGCGACCAGCCAGGTGCCTTCGTCGTAGCCGATGCTCAGCGCACCGCGAATGTCGGCCAGGGCAACCTTGGTCACCATCTCGTTGAGACCCGATACCAGCACCGCCAGCAGCACGCCGACCAGACCGATGATGATCCGCGCCCCGAACACCGGTGGCGCGGCGGCCATCGGAGCGGCAGCGGCAATCGGCGCCGTGACCGTCAGGGATGTCATGCAGCAAACTCCGGAGGGAAAAATACCGGAGCATGGTAGAAGGGCTTAGTGCTGACGAAAATTGACTTCTTGGCAGTTTATAAGTGCATCAGACGCAATCATCAGGGCTGCGCTGCGAGCCAGGTTTCATCGCAGCAGGTCTTGAGGGTTTCCCGCAGCCAGCGGTGGGCCGGGTCCTTGTCGAAACGCGGGTGCCAGGCCTGGGTCAGCATCAGTGTCGGCAACGGGATCGGCAGGTCGAACGAGCGCAGTTTCAATCCCAGTCGCCGCACGCTGAGCAGTGCTTCCTTGGGCACCGGCAGGATCAGGTCGGAGTCCGGCAGGGCGAACATTGCCGCATGGAAACTGGGTGCGATTACGGCCACCCGCCGCTCCAGGCCCAGCGCATTCAGTGCCGTGTCGATAGGCCCACGGGCGATGCCCCGGCGGGACATGCTGATGTGGGAAAACCCGGCATAGCGCTCTGCGGTGATCTCGCCATCCAGCAGCGGATGATCCTCGCGCACCAGACCGACGAAGTGGGTGGAAAACAGGTTCTGTATTTTGACTTCCGGGGTCACCGGGCGGGTGTTGCTGACACTCAGGTCGATCCGCCCTTCGCGCAGGGCTTCATCGTCGCCGTCACCCTCGGGGACGAAGCGCAACTCACAGTGCGGCGCCAGTTGATCGAGGGTGTCGAACAGCTTGCCGCCGTACACGCCGACGAAGAAGTCGTTGGCACGAATGCTGAAGCGTCGGCGCAACGTGCCCAGTTCCACGGCATCCGCCGAGCGAAACAGCAACGCCGCCTGCTCGACCACATCGCGCACCTGCTCGCGCAGTTCCAGCGCCTTGGGCGTCGGCACCAGTCCCCGGCCGGCACGTACCAGAATCGGATCGCCGATGGCTTCGCGGATCCGTGTCAGCGTGCGGCTCATGGCCGCCGGGCTCAGGTTCATCCGCCGCGCGGCGCCGACCACGCTGCCCTCGTCGAGCAAGGCGTCGAGGGCGACCAACAGGTTCATGTCCGGGAGTTGCATGCTGAGCACTCGTGACCGATCAGGATTGATTCGCACGCAATGCTAGCAGATCAAATAATCAGCGCTGCATGCCCCAGCGTTTCACCGTCACCCGCTCCAGTGTGTCGAACACCAGGTTTTCCACCAGCAAACCGATGAGAATCACCACCGCCAGACCGGCAAACACCTTGTCGGTGTACAACTCGTTGCGGTTCTGGAAGATGTACCAACCCAAACCACCTTTGCCGCTGGTGGCGCCGAACACCAGTTCGGCGGCGATCAGGGTTCGCCAGGCGAAGGCCCAGCCGATTTTCAGCCCGGCGAGGATCGACGGCAGCGCTGCCGGGATCAGGATGAACAGCACAAAGCGCATGCCCTTCAGACCGTAGTTTCGGCCGGCCATACGCAGGGTTTCCGAGACCCCGAGAAACCCGGCGTAAGTGTTCAGCGCCAGCGCCCACAACACCGAATGCACCAGCACGAAAATCAGGCTGTTCTGGCCCAGGCCGAACCACAGCAACGCCAGCGGCAACAGCGCAATCGCCGGCAGCGGGTTGAACATCGAGGTCAGCGTACTCAGCAGGTCCCGGCCAAACTGGGTCGAGACCGCCAGCGTGGTCAGGGCGAAGGCCAGGACGATACCGATCAAGTAACCCTTGAGCAGCACCACCAGCGAGATCCAGACCTTGCCCAGCAGTTCGCCGCTGAGCAGGCCGTCGTAGAGCGCATGACTGGTCTGCAAGAAGCTCGGCAGCAGCAGGTCATTGTTCTGCACCCGGGCCACCACTTCCCAGAGCACTGCGAGCAGAATCAGGATCACGCTTTTGCGTAGCCACCCCTGTTGCCACAGGCGCTGGCCCAGCGGCAGTTCGCGCTCCACCGGCACGCTGGTCAGCGGTTGCAGAACGGTTTCAAATTCTTGACGTACGGATGATGAATGGCTCATCGGGCGATCCTCCGGGTGGCTCAATAAGCGATGCGAATGTCGTTGAAATCGTGCTCGCGCTCGGTTTCCGGCGACTGCCCTTCATCGAACAGCAAACGGTGAATGCGCCGCGCCGATTCCTGAAACGCCACGCCGCCGAGGCTTTGCAGATCGTATTGATGACTGTGCACTTCTGCCCTCACCCGGCCCGGATGCGGCGACAGCAGCAAGATGCGATTGCCGACCACCAGCGCTTCTTCAATCGAGTGGGTGACGAACAACAGGGTGAAACGCACCTCCTCCCAGAGCAGCAGCAACTCTTCCTGCATCTTGCGCCGGGTCAGGGCGTCCAGTGCAGCGAACGGCTCGTCCATCAGCAGAATCTTCGGCTGCATCGCCAGCGCCCGGGCAATCGCCACCCGCGCCTTCATGCCGCCGGACAAGGTGTGTGGATAGGCATCGGCGAACGCTGCCAGACCGACCTTTTCCAGATAGTGCAGCGCACGCTCTTCGGCTTCCTTTTTCTTCAAGGTGCGCGAGGCCAGCAGCGGAAACATCACGTTCTGTTTGACGGTTTTCCACGGTGGCAGTTGATCGAATTCCTGAAACACCACGATCCGGTCCGGCCCCGGCGCGTCTACGCGCTGGCCTTGCAGACGGATCTCGCCCTCGCACGGCGCAATGAACCCGGCGACGGCTTTGAGCAAGGTCGACTTGCCGCAGCCGGACGGGCCGAGCAGCACGAAACGATCCTGTTGATCGACTTCGAAACTGACTTGGTGGGTGGCGCGCACGACGCGCTGTGGCGTGCGGTATTCGAGGCTGACCTGGTCGACCGCCAGCAGCGCCTGCGCGGTGGCGATCGGGTTGCTGGCCGCGTGGCCTTGCAAAGGGGCGTTCATCTCGATCAGCTCCCTTGCAGCGGTTTGGCGTCCTGGAAGAAGTAATCCTTCCACGATTCAGGTTTGTTCTTGATCGCGCCGACACGGTAGAGGAACTCGGCGAGCGGGTAGGTGTTTTTCGGCGTGACGCTGAATTCGAACTGCGGGTTGTCGATGATTTTCAGCAGCTCGGCGCGGTCGATCCTGGCTTTGGTCACGCGGATATAGGTGTCCGCCGCTGCGCCTTTGTCATTCTGCGCAAACTGCGCGGCTTCGGTCAGGGCTTCGACGAATGCCTTGTAGGTCTTGGGGTTCTCGTTGCGGAATTTCTCGGTGGCGAACAGCACGGTCGGCGAGTTCGGGCCGAGCACATCATAGGAGTTGAGCACCACGTGCACGTTCGGGTTCTGCAGCGCCTGATCCTGGAACGGCGGGTTGGAGAAATGCCCGGTCAGCTCGGTGCCGCCGGCGATCAACGCGGCGGTGGCGTCCGGGTGTGGGACGGCGATGGTGTACTTGTCGAGGCGATTGAATTCCTTGTCACCCCATTGCTTGGCCGCCGCGTATTGCAGGAAGCGCGACTGCACCGAAACGCCAACCGCCGGCACCGCGATGCGGTCCTTCTCGGTGAAGTCGGCGATGGTTTTGACCTTGGGATTGTTGCTGACGAGGTAGTACGGGAAGTTGCCCAGCGAGGCCACGGCCTTGACGTTCTGCTTGCCGTGGGTGCGGTCCCAGATGGTCAGCAACGGCCCGACGCCGGCGCCGGCAATGTCGATGGAACCGGAAAGCAGCGCATCGTTGACTGCCGCGCCGCCCGACAACTGGGTCCAGTCGACCTTGATGTCGAGCCCTTCCTGCTTGCCGTACTTCTCGATCAGTCCCTGATCGCGCACCACGTTGAGCAACAGATAGACAATGCCGAACTGTTCGGCGATGCGGATTTCACCTTCGGCGTGGGCCACGGTCGGCGCCACCAGGCTGCCGGCGATCAGGCTGAAACCGAGGCCGATGGCCGCCGCCAGCGGCGCGAATGGAAGACGTTTGGACATGATCGGATCTCCGGCAAATCAGAAAGGCGCGTCGCCCTGGATGGTGGTGCGATACAGCTTGCGGCGCAGGTGCGCCGGGCAGCCGGCGGCAAGGTGGATCAACGAACGGTTGTCCCAGAACACCAGGTCGTGGGGCTGCCATTGATGGCGATAGATGTTCTGCGGCAGCACGCTGTGGGCGTAGAGCTCATCGAGCAGTTGTTTGCTCTCGTCCTCCGGCAGGCCGACGATGCGAGTGGTGAAACCTTCACTGACGAACAACGCCTTGCGGCCGTTTTCCGGGTGGGTACGAACCACCGGGTGCACGACCTCGGCGACCTGTGCCAATTGCTCCGGGGTCAGGGTCGGGCGCCAGTTGCCTTCGAATTTGGTTTCGCTGTAGCGCGCGGTGTAGGAATGCGCAGCCGAGCGGCCTTCGACCGCTTTGCGCAGCGCGTCGGGCAGGCTGTCCCAGGCTTTGTGCATGTCGGCGAACAGGGTGTCGCCGCCCTCGGGCGGCAGCTCCTGGGCGTGCAGCATCGAGCCGAGGCTCGGCAGCTCTTTATAGGAAAGGTCCGAGTGCCAGAACTTGCCGGCATCACCGAGGCCGATGTTCTGCCCGTTCTCGACGATGTTGGAAACGATGAGGATTTCCGGGTGATCGGCCAGCAGGAACTGCTTGAGCACATGGATCTGCAACACGCCGAAACGGCGGCTGAAGTCGATCTGTTGTTGCGGGGTGATGCGCTGGTCGCGGAACACCACGACGTGGTGATCGAGGTGCGCGCGGTGGATACGGGCGAAGTCCTGGTCGTTGACCGGACGGGTTAGGTCGAGGCCGATGATTTCGGCGCCGACGGCACCGCTGAACGGGCGGATTTCGAAGGTTTGCGGCGCGACAGTCGCGGCGCTTGGGGTAGCAGTAGCTGTGGACATCAATCAATCTCCCACGCACGGCGCGCTCAAGGGCGCGCGCGTCGATCAGAAACTCACGCTGGATTGCGTGTGGGTTCGTGTCGTGCGGCGCGCCGATTGGTCGGCAGGTACGCAGGAGGCTGACTTTATAGCTATAAGAAGCGTTATTTAAATACCATTAACGAATAACGATATGGCGATTGCTTCGGAATGGACTGGATGGTGAGTGACCATTTGCGTCACTTCCGGACGGGATGTGGTGTTGCTACGGACGCCTTCGTCGGATCGCCGCCCGGAGCAAGCCCGCTCCCACACTCGATCGCGTGTCTCTGGAAAAACGCAGTCGAATGTGGGAGCGGGCTTGCTCGCGAAGAGGCCTGAAAGGCCAATAAAGATCTAGCGTTCGTGCAGCGCCTCGGCCCGCGCCCGGATGATCGGCTTGAGCAGGTAGCTCAGCACCGTCTTCTTGCCAGTGATGATGTCCACCGACGCCACCATCCCCGGGATGATCAGCAGCGGCTTCTCGTCAGTGCCGAGATGGCTGCGCTCGGTGCGCAGCTTGATAATGTAGTAGGTGGTTTTCTTGTCTTCATCGGTGATGGTGTCGGCACCGATCTGCTCCAGCTTGGCCTTCAGGCCGCCATAAATGGTGTAGTCATAGGCGGTGAATTTCACCGTGGCGTCCTGCCCCGGATGCAGGAACGCGATGTCCTGCGGGCGGATCTTCGCTTCGACCAGCAAGGTGTCGTCCAGCGGCACGATTTCCAGCAGGTCGCTGCCCGGCTGGATCACGCCGCCGATGGTGTTGACCAGCATCTTGTTGACGATGCCCCGCACCGGCGAGGTGACGAGCGTACGGCTGACCCGGTCTTCCAGCGCTTTGCCGGTGGCCTGGGCCTTGTTCAGGTCGGTGCGCGCTTCGTTGAGCTGGGTCAGGGCGTCGCTGCGGAACTTGCCGCGCGTCTCGTCGATCTTGCGCTGGACTTCCTTGATCGCCGATTCGGCACGCGGGATTGCCAGGGTGGTGGCGTCGAGCTGGCCACGGGTTTCCACTTCGGCACGCTTGAGTCGCAGCACTTCCACCGGCGACACAGCGCCCTGGGCCACCAGCGGCTCGGACATGTTGATTTCCTGGCGTTGCAGGCCCAGTTGCTGGCGGTACTGCGCCTGCTTCGAGGTGAATTC
This sequence comes from Pseudomonas sp. R43(2017), assembly GCF_002112345.1. Taxonomy (NCBI): domain Bacteria; kingdom Pseudomonadati; phylum Pseudomonadota; class Gammaproteobacteria; order Pseudomonadales; family Pseudomonadaceae; genus Pseudomonas; species Pseudomonas sp. R43(2017). The sequence continues at coordinate 39,132 of NZ_NEHJ01000005.1, read as the reverse complement.
GCGCAGTTCTTGCTGGCGCTGGATCAACTGCTCCTGCAAGCCGCCGACTTCATCGTGCAACTGCTGACGACGGCTGACATACAGCGATTCTTCACTCTTGGCCTGACCCGGCACGGCCTTGAGCACGTCCTCGGGGAAATTCAGCGGCCGGTCATCGACCTCGGCGCTCAGACGCTCGACCCGCAGCAGCATCGATAGGCGGTCGGCCTCGGTTTCGCCAACGTTGGAGGCGAAGCGCGTGTCGTCCAGGCGAACCAGCGGTGCGCCGGCCTCGACGATCTGGCCTTCCTTGACGAACAGCTCGGAGACGATACCGCCCTCAAGGTTCTGGATTTTCTGGATCTTCGACGACGGAATCGCCTTGCCGTCGCCCTTGGTCACTTCGTCGATCACGGCGAAGTTGGCCCACAGCATCAGGAACACGAAGAAACCGATGATCGCCCAGATCGTCAGCCGCACCACGCGCGGTGCGTCCTCGATCAAGGCCTTGTTGACCTCCGGCAGCGGCTGACCCTGCAATGAGGCAGAGCCCTTGAAGTAGCGACGGATCGAATCCTTGAAACCCGACTTAAGCAACACTGATCTGCCCCTTCTTCAACGCTTCCATCACGGCGGCTTTCGGGCCATCGGCGAGAATCTGTCCACGGTCGACCACCAGCAGGCGATCCACCAGCGACAGCAGCGATGCCCGGTGCGTCACCAGCACCACGGTCTTGTTTTCAACAACTGCAGCCAGGCGTTGCTTGAGGCGTTCTTCGCCGGTGTTGTCCATGGCGCTGGTCGGTTCGTCCAGCAGCAGGATCGGCGGATTGAGCAGCAGCGCCCGGGCCAGGGCGACGTTCTGGCGCTGACCGCCGGACAGGTTCTGCCCGCGCTCGCCGACTTGCAGTTCATAACCCTGCGGGTGCAGGCGGGCGAATTCATGCACGCCGGCCAGTTCGGCGGCTTGCAGTACCAGTTCGTCCTCGACGTAACGGGCGCCAGAAATCAGGTTGTCGCGCAGGGTGCCGGCCAGCAGCTGGATGTCCTGCGGCACGTAGCCGATGTTGTAGCGCAGCTCGCTGACGTCGATCTGGCGGATGTCGACGCCGTCCACCAGCAACGCACCATCGTCCGGCTGATACAGGCCCACCAGCAGTTTCGCCAGCGAGCTTTTGCCGGAACCGCTGCGGCCGATGATGCCGATCTTCTCGCCGGGACGGATCACCAGGTTGATGTTTTTCAGCGCCGGGTTCTGTTGATCGGGGTAGGTGAAGTTGAGCTGACGGCATTCGATCGCACCTTGCAGCACCTTGCGGCTCAGCGGGCGTTCTTCGAAATTGCGCTCCTGCGGCAGTTCCATCATCTGGTCGACCGAAGTCATGGTCACCCGCGCCTGCTGGTAACGAGTCAGCAGACCGGACAGCGACGCCAGCGGGCTGAGTGCGCGGCCACTGAGCATGTAGCAGGCGATCAGGCCGCCCATGCTCAGGTTGCCGGCGATGATCTGGTACACGCCGAAGACGATCATGATCACGCCGGCGAGTTGCTGGATCAGCAGGGTGATGTTCATCGCCAGGCCGGAGAGCATTTTCACCCGCAGCTCGAGGCGGCTGAGGGTGCCGATGGTCTGCTCCCACTGGTACTGGCGTTCACTTTCGGCGTTGTTGACCTTCACCGCGTCGAGGCCGGCGAGGGTTTCGATCAGGCTCGACTGACGTTCGGCACCCAGCGCCATGGTGCGCTCCATGGTGGCCACCAGCGGCTTCTGCAAGGCGTAGCCGATCAGCAGGGCAATCGGGAAGGCCAGCACCGGAATCCACACCAGATGCCCGCCGAGAATGGCGATGACGATGAAGATCAGAATGGTGAACGGCAGGTCGATCAGGCTGGTCAGGGTCAGCGAGGCGAGGAAGTCGCGCAGGCTCTGGAACTCGTGGATGTTCTGGGCAAAGCTGCCGACCCGCGCCGGGCGGTATTTCATGGCCATGCCGACGATGCGTTCGAACAGCGTGGCGGAGATGATCAGGTCGGTTTTCTTGCCGGCCAGATCCAGGCACAGACTGCGCAGGCTCTTGAGGATCAGGTCGAACAGGTAGGCGCCGGTGATGCCCAGTGCAAGCACCCACAGGGTCGCCTCGGCCTGGTTCGGCACCACGCGGTCGTAGACGTTCATCACGAACAGCGGGGCTGCCATGGCGATGATGTTGATCAGGAAACTGGCGGCGATGGCGTCGGCATACAGCCAGCGCGAACGCTTGAGGGTGTCGCGGAACCACGAGCGTGCACGCGGGATCAGCGTGCCATGGTTGACGTCGAACTTGTGCTGGGGCTGGGCGAAGAACACTTTGCCGAGGTAGTCGTCGGCCAGCAGCTCACGGTTGACGAGAGACTCGCCGCCATCGGTTTCGCTGAGCAGCACGCGGGCTTCGTTCTCACCCTGCCAGCCCAGCAGGACAGCGCTGCGGCCATCCTTGAGCAGCAACAGCGCCGGCATGGCGATGGCCGGAATTTCTTCCAGCTTGCGTTGCAGTACCCGCCCCTGCAGCCCGGCGCGGGCCGCTGCACGGGGCAACAGTTCGACACTCAGGCGTTGCTTGGGCAGCGGCAGACCGGTGGTCAGCATCGCCGCGCTGGCGGGTTTCTGGTGCAGCATGCAAAGGGCGAGCAGACCATCCAGTAACGGATCGTCGTGCAACGCGCGTGGATCATGACTGAGATGAACTCGACTGACTTCTGATTCCACGCTCGACACTCTTTAACAGTTGAAAAGGGACAACTCAATTCATCCCGGGCAGTTGAACCTTGGGCTTCACGTCGTTCTGCACAACGGATGCCATCGGTGCGACCACTCCCTGGCTCTTGAGCAACTCGCCCATGGTCGCCTTGATTCGGTATTGAGTAAATAACTGAATGTTCTTGATCTCGGCCAGACGGCGCGAAGCGGTGAACAGTTCGTTTTCACTGTCGAGCAAATCCAGCAGGGTTCGCTCGCCGAGGCTGAACTGGCGCTGGTAAGCGGTACGCACTGCGGTGCTGTGGTCAACGTACTGCTGGGCGATCGGCACCTGGGCGTTGGCGTTGTTCAAGGCGTTCCAGGCCAGGCCCAGTTCTTCGTTCAACTGGCGCAGGGCGTTGTTGCGGATGTCCAGCGCCTGGTTCGACAGGTAGGACTTGGATTCCAGGTCGGCCTTGTTGCTGCCACCGGAGTACAGGTTGAAGCGCATACGCAGCATCGCCTGCCATTCATTGTTGTGACCGTTCTGGCCGTCGAGGTCGTTGTCGGCGGTGCGGCCCAGCTCGGCGTCGAAGCGCGGGTAGAAAGTCGACTTGGCGGTTTCGTACTGCTTTTCGGCAGCGGCGATGTCGGACTCGGCCGAACGCAGGATCGGGCTGTTTTCCAGCATCTGCGCGCGGGCCTCATTGAGGTTGGCCGGCATCATCGCCATGAACGGCGCCGGACGCTCCAGCTGATCAGGCATCTGGCCGACGGCGCTGAGGAAGTTGGTTTCCGAGTCGGCCAGGTTGGTCTGCTCGGTGATCAGGTTGTTGCGGGCCTGGGCCATCCGCGCTTCGGCCTGGTCGAGGTCGGCTCCGCTGCCGACGCCGCGCTGGGTGCGCAACTGGATCTGATCGTAGATGCGCTGGTGGCTCTTGAGGTTTTCCTCGGCCAGGCGCACGAATTCGCGACGGGTCAGCACATCCAGGTAAACCTGGGCCACGGTCAGCGCGGTGCGCTCGGAGGTGCCAAGCAAGGCATAGGCGCGGGAGTTGACGGTGGCTTGTTGACGCCCGACTTCGCTGGACGTCGCAAAACCGTCAAAAACCATTTGCGACAGTCGCACACTCGACTCGCCACGGTTCAGGGTTTCCCAGTGATTGCCGCCGCCGTTGGCACGGGTGGTGACGCTGTCGGTGCCTTCACGGCCATAACCGCCGAGCAGATCGACCTTGGGCAGGTATCCACCTTTGGCAGCCTTTAACTGATAATCCGCAGCCAATCGACTGTTGACCCCTGCCTGGATTTCCGGATGGACATCCAGTGCCTGTTGCATGGCTTCCGGTAAGGATTGTGCTTGAGCAAAAGACGCGGCGAGAGCGAAAGGTAGAGCCTTGAACAGGGGCGAACGCATGGTAAGGAATTCCCAAAACTTCTTGTCGTGAATCACAGCAAATAAGGGTGCTGCGTCGGATGATGGCAACCGGAATGACCGTATGTCGGAAAGTTTAAAACCGGAACTGGATCACATGCTCAAGGGCAAGTCGCCGCGTAAATATCAATGTGACATTAGTGGGGCGATTGTTTAGGATGGCATCCATAAGGTCAATAGTTTGGCATAAAGTTAATAGCGAAAGATTCTAGCCAAAATATTGACGAAGATCAGCGTCAAACTTGATTCACATTTTTTTAAAAGTACGTCCAGACTGAATCGGCGCAGAAAAGCCATCAGGTCTATGGAAGTCAACTGAACGTGACACCCGGAGAGTCTTCAATGAGCAGTGTTGTGGCCATCGTCAAAAGCATTGTCGGTCAGGTTTTCGTGGTGTCCCCAGAGGGCGTCCGTCGCGTACTCGTTGAAGGCGACCGTCTGTTCGCCGGCGATCAGGTCGATACCGGCGTTTCCGGCGCGGTGTCCCTGGAACTGGCTGATGGCCGCACCCTCGATCTGGGTCGTGACACCCAATGGAGCGCCGACACTCCGGACTCCACCACCGACCTGGCCGAGGCCACTGCGCAAGCCGCACCGTCCGTTGAAGAGCTGCAACAAGCCATTGCCGCCGGTGCCGACCCGACCACCGACCTTGAGGCCACAGCTGCCGGCGCGACCGCCGCAGGCACTGGCGGTGCTGCCGGGGGTGGCCACAGCTTCGTAATGCTCGATGCGACCGCTGGCCGAGTGGATCCGACCATTGGCTTCCCGACCGCGGGCATCAACTCCGGCGGTCAAACTGCCCAGAACATCACCGGTGGCCAGACCACCGACACCACCACCAACGCCCTGCGCGACTCGACCCTGAGCCTCAGCGCCACGCCGACCATCACCGAAGCCGGCGGCGTGCTGGTGTACACCGCGACCCTGACCCAGGCGCCGCTGACAGACCTGACCGTCACCCTGTCCAATGGCGCGGTGATCGTGATTCCGGCCGGTTCCACCACTGGCACCGTCAACGTGCCGCTGGCCCCGAATGACACGGTCTACAACGACGCCAGCCAGATCAACGTAACCGTCACCGGCACCACCGGCGGCAACGGCATTACCGTCACCGTGCCGACCACCCCGGCCGTGACCCAGGTCACCGACACCATCGACACCACCACCGTCACCCTGACGGCGGGCGGCAGCGTCACCGAAGGTGGCCAGATCACCTACACCGCGACCCTGACCAACCCGGCGCAGACGCCGGTCACCGTCACCCTGTCGAACGGCTCGACCATCACCATCGGCGCCGGCCAGACCACCGGCACCGTCAACGTTCCGACCGCGCCGAATGACGTCTATAACAACGGCAGCACCGTCACCACCACCATCACCGGTGCCACGGGTGGCAACTTCGAGAATCTGGTGCCGAACCCAACGCCAGCCGTCACCAATATCGTCGATTCGGTCGACACCACCAACCTGACACTGACCGCGACCGGCACCGTGGTTGAAGGCGGCCAGATCACCTACACCGCGACGTTGACCAACCCGGCGCAAACGCCGGTCACCGTCACGTTGTCGAACGGCTCGACCATCACCATCGAAGCCGGCAAGACCAGCGGCAGCGTCAACGTGCCGACCGCGCCGAATGACGTCTACAACAACGGCGGCACCGTCAGCACCACCATTACCGGTGCGACCGGCGGCAACTTCGAAAATCTGGTGCCGAACACCACGCCGGCGACCACCACGGTCACCGACTCCATCGACACCACCAATCTGTCGCTGAGCGCCACCGGTTCCGTGGCCGAAGGCGGCTCGATCGTTTACACCGCGACCCTGACCAACCCGGCTGGCACGCCAGTGACCGTGACGTTGAGCAACGGCTCCGTCATCACCATTGAAGCGGGCAAGACCACCGGCACCGTGACCGTTCCGGCACCGGCCGATGACGTTTACAAGGACGCCGGCAAAGTCGAAGTCAGCATTACCGGCACCACCGGCGGCAACTTCGAGAACCTGGTGCCGAGCACCGTTCCCGCCGTGACCGAAGTCACTGACACCATCGACACCACCACGGTGAAACTCACCGCGACCGAAACCGCAGCCGAAGGTGGCACTGTCACCTACACCGCCACCGTTGGCGCGCCGGTGACCGGTTCGCCTGTGACCGTGACCCTGGCCAATGGTCAGCAGATCACCATCGAAGTCGGCAAGACCACCGGCACCGTGACCACCACCGCGCCGAACGATGCCTTGACCGGCAATCCGCCCCTGACCAACTCGATCACTGGCGTAACGGGCGGCAACTACGAAAACCTCGTGGCCGATAAAACCCCGGTTTCGACCACGGTCACCGACACCGTCGACACCACCAACCTGACCCTGAGCGCCACTGGCTCCGTGGCCGAGGGCGGTTCGATCGTCTACACCGCGACCCTGACCAATGCCGCCGGCTCGCCAGTCACCGTGACCCTGTCCAATGGCGCGGTGATCACCATCGAGGCCGGCAAGACCACCGGCACCGTGACCGTTCCGGCCCCTGCCGATGACGTCTACAAAGATGCCGGCAAGGTTGAAGTGACCATCAAGGATGCATCCGGCGGCAATTTCGAGAACCTCGTTCCGAGCACCGTTCCAGCGGTCACTGAAGTCACTGATACCATCGACACGTCGACCGTGAAGCTGACCGCTGACACCTCGGTCGCTGAAGGCGGCACCGTCACTTACACCGCCACTGTTGGCGCACCGGTTACTGGCTCCCCGGTCACCGTGACTCTGGCCAACGGTCAGACCATCACCATCGAAGTCGGCAAGACCACCGGCAGCGTGACCACCACCGCGCCGAACGATGTACTCAACGGCCACGCGCCGCTGACCAACTCGATCACTGACGTGAGCGGCGGCAACTACGAAAACCTCGTGGCTGACAAGACTCCGGTTTCCACTACTGTCACCGACACCGTCGACACCACCAATCTGACACTGAGCGCCACTGGCTCCGTGGCCGAGGGCGGTTCGATTGTTTACACCGCGACCCTGACCAACCCGGCCGGCACCCCGGTGACCGTGACCTTGAGCAATGGCTCGGTCATCACCATCGAGGCCGGTAAAACCACCGGCACCGTGACCGTTCCAGCGCCTGCCGACGACGTCTACAAGGACGCCGGCAAGGTTGAAGTCACGATCACCAATACCGCTGGCGGCAACTTCGAGAACCTGGTGCCAAGCACCGTTCCAGCGATTACCGAAGTCACCGACACCATCGACACCACCACGGTGAAACTCACCGCGACCGAAACCGCAGCCGAAGGTGGCACCGTCACCTACACCGCCACTGTTGGCGCGCCAGTGACCGGATCGCCTGTGACCGTGACCCTGGCCAATGGTCAGCAAATCACCATCGAAGTCGGCAAGACCACCGGCACCGTCACCACCACCGCGCCGAACGATGCGTTGAACGGTCATGAACCGCTGACCAACTCGATCACTGACGTAAGCGGCGGTAATTACGAAAACCTTGTAGCCGACAAGACGCCGGTCAGCACCACAGTGACCGACACCGTCGACACCACCAACCTGACCCTGAGCGCCACTGGCTCCGTGGCCGAGGGTGGCACGATCGTCTACACCGCCACGCTGACCAACCCGGCGGGCACTCCGGTGACAGTGACCTTGAGCAATGGCTCGGTCATCACCATCGAGGCTGGTAAAACCACCGGTACCGTGACTGTTCCAGCTCCGGCCGATGACGTCTACAAGGACGCGGGCAAAGTCGAAGTGACCATCAAGGACGCGTCCGGTGGCAACTTCGAAAACCTGGTGCCAAGCACCGCTCCAGCCGTCACCGAAGTCACTGACACCATCGACACCACCACGGTGAAGCTCACCGCGACCGAGTCGGCAGCTGAAGGTGGCACTGTCACTTATACCGCCACTGTTGGCGCGCCAGTGACCGGATCGCCGGTGACCGTGACCCTGGCCAATGGTCAGCAAATCACCATCGAAGTCGGCAAGACCACCGGCACCGTCACCACCACTGCACCAAACGATGCGTTGAACGGTCATGAACCGCTGACCAACTCGATCACTGACGTAAGCGGCGGTAATTACGAAAACCTCGTCGCCGATAAAGCGCCGGTCAGCACCACTGTGACCGATACCGTCGACACCACCAACCTGACCCTCAGCGCCACTGGCTCCGTGGCCGAGGGTGGTTCGATTGTCTACACCGCCACCCTGACCAACCCGGCCGGCACTCCGGTGACCGTGACCTTGAGCAACGGCTCGGTCATCACCATCGAGGCCGGCAAAACCACCGGCACTGTGACTGTTCCTGCTCCTGCCGATGACGTCTACAAGGACGCCGGCAAGGTCGAAGTCACCATCAAGGATGCGTCCGGCGGCAACTTCGAAAACCTTGTCCCAAGCACCGTCCCGGCTGTCACTGAAGTGACTGACACCATCGATACCTCGACGGTGAAGCTGAGCGCCGATACATCGGTGGCCGAGGGCGGCACTGTCACCTACACCGCGACGGTCAGTGCACCTGTGACCGGCTCGCCAGTGACTGTCACGTTGGCCAACGGCCAGACCATCACTATCGAAGTCGGCAAGACCACCGGCACCGTGACCACCACCGCACCGAATGACGCGCTGAACGGTCATGAACCGTTGAGCAACTCGATCACTGGCGTAAGCGGCGGCAACTACGAAAACCTCGTGGCTGACAAAACTCCGGTCAGCACCACAGTGACCGACACCGTCGACACCACCAATCTGTCGCTGACTGCGACCGGTACCGTGGCCGAGGGCGGTTCGATTGTTTACACCGCGACCCTGACCAACCCTGCCGGCACCCCGGTGACCGTGACGTTGAGCAACGGCTCCGTCATCACCATCGAAGCGGGCAAAACCACCGGCACCGTGACCGTTCCGGCTCCGGCCGATGATGTTTACAAAGATGCCGGCAAAGTCGAAGTCACCATCAAGGATGCGTCTGGCGGCAACTTCGAGAATCTAGTGCCGAGCACCGTTCCGGCCGTCACCGAAGTCACCGACACCATCGACACCACCACGGTCAAACTGACTGCGACCGAGTCGGCAGCTGAAGGCGGCACCGTTACTTACACCGCGACTGTCGGTGCTCCAGTCACCGGTTCCCCGGTGACCGTGACCCTGGCCAATGGTCAGCAGATCACCATCGAAGTCGGCAAGACCACCGGCACCGTCACCACCACAGCGCCGAATGATGCGTTGAACGGTCATGAACCACTGACCAACTCGATCACTGGCGTGAGCGGTGGCAACTACGAGAATCTGGTCGCCGACAAGACTCCGGTCAGCACCACCGTGACCGACACCGTCGACACCACCAACCTGACCCTGAGCGCCACTGGCTCCGTGGCCGAAGGCGGTTCGATCGTTTACACCGCGACCCTGACCAACCCGGCCGGCACCCCGGTGACCGTGACCCTGTCGAACGGCGCCGTCATCACCATCGAAGCCGGCAAGACCACGGGCACCGTGAGCGTTCCGGCCCCGGCCGATGACGTCTACAAAGATGCGGGCAAAGTCGAAGCGACCATTTCGACGGCCACTGGCGGCAACTTCGAGAACCTGGTGCCGAGCACTGTCCCGGCCGTCACCGAAGTCACCGACACCATCGATACCACTACGGTCAAACTGACCGCGACCGAATCCGCAGCTGAAGGTGGCACCGTCACCTACACCGCGACTGTGGGCGCACCTGTGACCGGTTCGCCAGTCACCGTTACCCTGTCCAACGGTCAGTCGATCACCATCGAAGTGGGCAAGACCACCGGCACCGTGACCACCACCGCACCTAACGATGCGCTGAACGGCCATGCACCGCTGACCAACGCGATTACTGATGTGAGCGGCGGCAATTACGAGAACCTCGTTGCCGACAAGACCCCGGTTTCGACTACGGTCACTGACACCATCGACACCACCAACCTGTCGCTGACCGCGACCGGCTCCGTGGCCGAGGGCGGCTCGATTGTTTACACCGCCACCCTGACCAACCCGGCCGGCACGCCGGTCACCGTGACCCTGTCGAACGGCGCCGTGATCACCATCGAAGCCGGTAAAACCACCGGCACCGTGAGCGTTCCGGCCCCGGCCGATGATGTTTACAAAGATGCCGGCAAAGTCGAAGTCACCATCAAGGATGCGTCTGGCGGCAACTTCGAGAATCTGGTGCCGAGCACCGTTCCGGCCGTCACCGAAGTCACCGACACCATCGACACCACCACGGTCAAACTGACTGCGACCGAGTCGGCAGCTGAAGGCGGCACCGTTACTTACACCGCGACTGTCGGTGCTCCAGTCACCGGTTCCCCGGTGACCGTGACCCTGGCCAATGGTCAGCAGATCACCATCGAAGTCGGTAAAACCACCGGCACCGTCACCACCACAGCGCCGAACGATGCGTTGAACGGTCATGAACCACTGACCAACTCGATCACTGGCGTGAGCGGTGGCAACTACGAGAATCTGGTCGCCGACAAGACTCCGGTCAGCACCACCGTGACCGACACCGTCGACACCACCAACCTGACGCTGAGCGCGACGCCGGAAGTCAACGAAGGTGGCCAGATCACCTACACCGCGACCCTGACCAACGCCGCCGGCACCCCGGTGACCGTGACGTTGAGTAACGGCGCCGTGATCACCATCGAAGCCGGCAAAACCACCGGCACCGTGACCGTCGACGCACCGAAGGACGACGTCTACAAGGACGCCGGTACCGTTGAAACGACCATCAAGGGCGCCACCGGCGGCAACTTTGAAAACCTGGTCACCAGCACGGCCCCGGCGGTCACCACCGTTCACGACACCATCGACACGTCCACCGTGTCGCTGACCGCTACCGCCAACGTCGCCGAAGGCGAAACCGTGGTCTACACCGCGACCGTGACGGCGCCAGTAACCGGTTCGCCGGTCGTGGTGACCCTGTCCAACGGCCAGACCATCACCATCGCCGTGGGCGAGACCACCGGCACCGTGAACTTCGTCGCGCCGAACAGCCCGCTGGCGGGCGGCAGCTCGCTGAGCGTGACCATCGACAAGGCCACCGGCGGCAACTACGAGAACCTGGCGGTCGACAGCAAACCGGCCAACACCTCGGTATCGGACACTGTCGACACCACCAACCTCAACCTGACCGCCACCGATTCGGTAGCCGAGGGTGGTTCGATTGTCTACACCGCGACTCTGACCAACCCGGCCGGCACCCCGGTGACCGTGACCCTGTCGAACGGCGCCGTCATCACCATCGAAGCCGGCAAGACTACGGGCACCGTGACCGTTCCGGCACCGGCCGATGACGTTTACAAGGACGCCGGCAAAGTCGAAGTCAGCATTACCGGCACCACCGGCGGCAACTTCGAGAACCTGGTGCCGAGCACCGTTCCGGCCGTGACCAACGTCACCGATACCATCGACACCACAACGGTGAAACTCACCGCGACCGAAACCGCTGCTGAAGGTGGCACCGTCACCTACACCGCGACTGTTGGTGCTCCGGTGACGGGTTCTCCGGTTACCGTGACCCTGGCCAATGGTCAGCAAATCACCATCGAGGTCGGTAAAACCACCGGTACCGTGACCACCACCGCGCCAAATGACGCACTGAACGGTCACGAGCCGCTGACCAACTCGATCACCGGCGTGACCGGTGGCAACTACGAGAATCTGGTTGCTGACAAGACTCCGGTCAGCACCACCGTGACCGACACCGTCGACACCACCAACCTGACCCTGAGCGCCACTGGCTCCGTGGCCGAGGGCGGTTCGATCGTCTATACCGCGACCCTGACCAACCCGGCCGGCACCCCGGTGACCGTGACCCTGTCGAACGGCGCGGTGATCACCATCGAAGCCGGTAAGACCACCGGCACCGTAACCGTTCCGGCTCCGGCCGATGACGTTTACAAGGATGCGGGCAAAGTCGAAGCGACCATTTCGACGGCCACTGGCGGCAACTTCGAGAACCTGGTGCCGAGCACCGTTCCAGCAGTTACCGAAGTCACCGACACCATCGACACCACCACGGTCAAACTGACCGCGACCGAGTCGGCGGCTGAAGGCGGTACAGTCACCTACACCGCGACTGTGGGCGCACCTGTGACCGGTTCGCCAGTTACCGTGACCTTGTCCAACGGTCAGCAAATCACCATCGAAGTCGGCAAGACCACCGGCACCGTGACCACCACTGCACCGAACGATGCGCTGAACGGCCATGCACCGCTGACCAACGCGATTACCGACGTCAGCGGCGGCAACTACGAGAACCTGGTGGCTGACAAAACTCCGGTCAGCACCACCGTGACCGATACCATCGACACCACCAACCTGTCGCTGACTGCGACCGGCACTGTGGCCGAAGGCGGCTCGATCGTTTACACCGCCACCCTGACCAACCCGGCCGGCACTCCGCTGACCGTGACGTTGAGCAACGGCGCCGTGATTACCATCGAAGCGGGTAAAACCACCGGCACTGTGACTGTTCCGGCCCCGGCCGATGACGTCTACAAGGACGCCGGCAAAGTCGAAGTCACCATCAAGGATGCAACCGGTGGCAACTTCGAGAACCTGGTGCCTAGCACCGTTCCGGCCGTGACCGAAGTCACCGACACCATCGACACGACGACCGTGAAGCTCACCGCTTCCGAAACCGCCGCCGAAGGTGGCACCGTTACTTACACCGCGACCGTGGGCGCGCCGGTGACTGGCTCGCCAGTGACCGTGACCCTGTCCAACGGTCAGCAAATCACCATCGAAGTCGGCAAGACCACCGGCACCGTGACCACCACGGCACCGAACGATGTGCTGAACGGCCATGCGCCGCTGACCAACGCAATCACCAACGTGAGCGGCGGCAACTACGAAAACCTCGTAGCGGACAAGACTCCGGTCAGCACCACTGTGACCGACACCATCGACACCACCAACCTGTCGCTCACCGCGACCGGCACCGTGGCCGAGGGTGGCCAGATCACCTACACCGCGACCCTGACCAATCCGGCCGGCACTCCGGTGACCGTGACCCTGTCGAACGGCGCGGTGATCACCATCGACGCCGGCAAGACCACTGGCACCGTAACCGTCCCGGCCCCTGCCGATGACGTCTACAAGGACGCCGGCACCGTGGAAGCGACGATCAAGTCCGCGACCGGTGGCAACTTCGAAAACCTGGTGACCAGCACTACGCCAGCTGTAACCAACGTCACCGACACCATCGACACCACCACGGTCAAACTGACCGCGACCGAGTCGGCGGCTGAAGGCGGCACCGTCACCTACACCGCCACCGTCGGCGCACCGGTGACGGGCTCTCCGGTTACCGTGACCCTGTCCAACGGACAGCAAATCACCATCGAAGTCGGCAAGACCACTGGCACCGTGACTACCACTGCGCCGAACGATGCGTTGACCGGCCACGCGCCGCTGACCAATGCGATCACCGGCGTAACCGGCGGTAATTACGAAAATCTGGTGGCCGACAAGACCCCGGTTTCGACCACGGTCACCGACACCGTCGACACCACCAACCTGACCCTCAGCGCCACCAATTCGGTCGCCGAGGGCGGTTCGATCATCTACACCGCCACACTGACCAACGCGGCGGGCACCCCGGTGACCGTGACCTTGAGCAACGGCGCCGTAATCACTATCGAGGCCGGTAAAACCACTGGCACCGTGACGGTTCCAGCCCCTGCCGATGACGTCTACAAGGACGCCGGCACCGTGGAAGCGACGATCAAGTCCGCCACGGGTGGCAACTTCGAAAATCTGGTGACCAGCACGGTTCCTGCGGTGACCCAGGTCACCGATACAATCGACACCACCACGGTGAAACTCACCGCGACCGAGTCGGCAGCTGAAGGCGGCACAGTTACTTACACCGCGACCGTGGGTGCACCGGTGACCGGCTCCCCAGTGACCGTGACCCTGTCGAACGGCCAGACCATCACCATCGAAGTGGGCAAGACCACCGGTACCGTGACCACCACCGCGCCGAACGATGCGCTGACCGGTCATGCTCCGCTGACCAACGCCATCACCAACGTGAGCGGTGGCAACTACGAAAATCTGGTCGCCGACAAGACGCCGGTCAGCACCACCGTGACCGACACCATCGATACCACCAACCTGTCGCTGACCGCGACCGGCACCGTGGCCGAAGGTGGCCAGATCACCTACACCGCGACCCTGACCAACGCAGCGGGCACTCCTGTGACCGTAACGCTGAGCAACGGCGCCGTGATCACCATCGAAGCGGGCAAAACCACCGGCACCGTAACCGTTCCTGCACCAGCCGATGACGTCTACAAGGACGCCGGCACCGTACAGGCCACGATCAAATCCGCCACCGGCGGCAACTTCGAAAACCTGGTGACCAGCAACACACCAGCCGTGACCAAAGTCACCGACACCATCGACACCACCACGGTCAAACTGACCGCGACCGACACCGCTGCCGAAGGTGGCACCGTCACCTACACCGCTACCGTGGGTGCACCGGTCACCGGCTCGCCGGTTGTCGTGACCTTGTCGAACGGCCAGACCATCACCATCGAAGTGGGCAAGACCACCGGCACCGTAACTACCACGGCGCCAAACGATGTGCTGACCGGTCACGCGCCGTTGACCAACGCCATCACCAACGTTTCCGGCGGCAACTACGAAAATCTGGTCGCCGACAAAACACCGGTTTCGACCACCGTCACCGACACCATCGACACCACCAACCTGTCGCTGACCGCGACCGGCACCGTGGCCGAAGGTGGCCAGATCACCTACACCGCGACCCTGACCAACGCCGCTGGCTCGCCAGTGACCGTGACCTTGTCCAACGGTGCTGTCATCACCATCGACGCGGGCAAAACCACCGGCACCGTGACCGTTCCTGCGCCGGCCGATGACGTCTACAAGGACGCCGGCAACGTACAGGCCACGATCAAATCGGCCACCGGTGGCAACTTCGAAAACCTGGTGACCAGCACCACGCCAGCGGTGACCAGCGTCACCGACACCATCGACACCACCACCGTGAAGCTGACGGCGACCACGACAGCGGCCGAGGGTGGCACCGTCACCTACACCGCCACCGTGGGTGCACCGGTTACCGGCTCGCCAGTGACTGTGACCCTGTCGAACGGTCAGCAAATCACCATCGAAGTCGGCAAGACCACCGGCACCGTCACCACCACCGCGCCGAACGACGTGCTGAATGGTCATGCGCCACTGACCAACGCGATCACCGGCGTAAGCGGCGGCAACTACGAGAATCTGGTCGCCGACAAGACTCCGGTCAGCACCACCGTCACCGACACCATCGACACCACCAACCTGTCCTTGAGCGCCACCAACTCGGTCGCCGAGGGCGGTTCGATCATCTACACCGCCACACTGACCAACGCGGCGGGCACTCCGGTAACCGTGACCCTGAGCAACGGCGCCGTGATCACCATCGACGCTGGTAAAACCACCGGCACCGTGACCGTTCCGGCTCCAGCCGACGACGTCTACAAGGACGCCGGTACTGTTCAGGCAACCATCACCAACGCCACCGGTGGCAACTTCGAAAACCTGGTGACCAGCAACACGCCAGCGGTGACCAACGTCACCGATACCATCGACACCACCACCGTGAAGCTGACCGCGACCGCAACAGCGGCCGAGGGCGGCAATGTTGTCTACACCGCGACTGTCGGTGCGCCAGTGACCGGCTCGCCAGTGACCGTGACCCTGTCCAACGGCCAGACCATCACCATCGAAGTGGGCAAGACCACCGGCACCGTGACCACCACCGCGCCGAACGATGCGCTTAACGGCCACGCGCCGTTGACCAACGCCATCACCAATGTCAGCGGCGGCAACTACGAAAACCTTGTAGCCGACAAGACCCCGGTTTCGACCACGGTCACCGACACCATCGACACCACCAACCTGTCGCTGACCGCGACCGGTACCGTGGCCGAAGGCGGTTCGATCGTCTACACCGCAACGTTGACCAACGCTGCGGGCACTCCGGTGACCGTAACCCTGAGCAACGGCGCCGTGATCACCATCGACGCCGGCAAAACCACCGGCACCGTGACCGTTCCGGCGCCAGCCGATGACGTTTACAAAGACGCCGGCACCGTTCAGGCAACAATCAAGTCGGCCACCGGTGGCAATTTCGAAAACCTGGTGACCAGCAACACACCGGCCGTGACCAACGTCACCGACACCATCGACACCACCACGGTCAAACTGACCGCGACCGCAACCGCGGCCGAGGGCGGCAACGTCGTCTACACCGCGACTGTCGGCGCGCCGGTGACCGGTTCGCCAGTGACCGTGACCCTGTCCAACGGCCAGACCATCACCATCGACATCGGCAAGACCACTGGTACCGTCACCACGACGGCACCGAACGACGTGTTGAATGGTCATGCTCCGCTGACCAACTCGATCACCAACGTCAGCGGCGGCAATTACGAAAACCTCGTGGCCGACAAGACGCCGGTCAGCACCACCGTCACCGACACCATCGACACCACCAACCTGTCGCTGACTGCGACCGGCACCGTGGCCGAAGGTGGCTCGATCACCTACACCGCGACCCTGACCAACGCGGCAGGCACCCCGGTGACCGTGACCCTGAGCAACGGCTCGGTGATCACCATCGAGGCCGGTAAAACTACGGGCACCGTGACCGTTCCGGCACCGGCTGACGACGTCTACAAAGACGCCGGCACCGTGCAGGCAACCATCACCAACGCCACCGGTGGCAACTTCGAAAACCTGGTGACCAGCAACACGCCAGCGGTGACCAACGTCACCGACACCATCGACACCACCACCGTCAGCATCACCGGCAGCACCTCGGTGACCGAAGGCCAGACCGCGACCTACACCGTGAGCCTGACCCACCCGGCGCAAACCGAAGTGACCCTGAAAATCGTCTACAGCGGCACCGCCGCCGACGGTTCGGACTTCACCGGCGTGTACACCGTGAAGATCCCGGCGGGCGCCAGCAGCGCGCAGTTCAATGTTGCGACCATCGACGACAAGATCACCGAGGGCACCGAGAACTTCGTGGTCAAGATCGACTCGGCCACCGGCGGCAACTTCGAGAACCTGGCGGTCAGCAGCACCAACGGCAGCGTCAGCACCTCGATCATCGACAACGATGCGCCTCCGGTCCTCGACCTCGACGCCAACAACTCCAGCGGCGCCACCGGGGCCGACTACAAGGTGACCTTCACCGAGAACACTCCGGGTGCGGGCGTGTCGATCGCCGATACCGACATCAGCATCACCGACCCGGACAGCACCATGCTGACCGGCGCCACCATCGTGCTGACCAACCGTCAGCCGGGCGACTCGCTGAACCTGGGCAACAGCGTCAACGGCATCACCATCAATGCCAACAGCAAGGATGGTTCGATCACGCTGACTCTGTCGGGCAACGCGACGCTGGCCGACTACATGCAGCAGATCAAGAACATCACCTTCACCAACAACAGTGAAGATCCGAGCACCGTGCCGCGCATCATCACCGTGACGGTGACCGATGGTGGCAACTACTCCAACGTCGCCACCACCACGGTCAACGTGGTGGCCGTCAACGACGCGCCGGTCGCAGCACCGGTCAACGTCACCGGCACCGAAGACACCCCGCTGATCCTCGGCTGGTCGACCTTCGGCGTCACTGACGTGGACAGCCCGGCCTCGAGCCTGGGCGTGAAAATCACCCAGCTGCCGGGCGAAGGCAAACTGCAGTATCTGGACGGTTCGACCTGGAAAGACGTCGCCACCAACCAGACTTTCAGCAAGGCCGACATCGACGCCGGCAAGCTGCGCTTCCTCCCGGATGCCAACGAATCGGGTGCGAACGGTTATGGCGGCACCGGTCTGGGCAACAACCAGGCTGACTACGCACAGATCAAGTTCCAGCCAACCGACGGCCAGCTGCTGGGCAACACCGGCACGATCAAGATCGACATCACGCCGGTGGCGGATGCGCCGACCCTGTCGGTGGCCGACAACAGCGTGAAGTCCACCGGGCTGATCAAGGAAGTCTGGACCGGCCTGTCGGGCCTGGGCACCGACGGCAGCGGCGCGAACTCGACCACCCTGAAAAACGTGATCGACGGCGCCGGCACCCCGAACTCCAAAGGCAACGTGACCAACGTGCAGTCCGACGGCAACGTCGCAGCGGGCACCGCGTCGAAGACCTCCGGCCTGATCTACCTCGAAGCCGGCAAGACTTACACCTTCACCGGCACCGGCGATGACAGTCTGCTGGTGAACATCGGTGGCAAGAACGTGGCGGCCACGACCTGGGGCGCGGGCGGCAACCTCAACGGTTCGTTCACCCCGACCACCAGCGGCTACTACACCCTGGAGATCTACCACCACAACCAGAGCGGCCCGGGCAGCTACGACGTCAACCTGTCGGTCAACGGCGGCACGGCGATCGACCTGAGCAGTGCCGGCGTGCCGATCTACACCGGCGTACAGGACCTGGTGAACTCCGGTGTAACCGTCTCCGACCTGCACGGCACCAACGGCGAAGGCTATTACGACGGCTACAAACTCAACACCGGCGCCGAAGGCACCACCGTGAAACTGTCGTCGATCAGCACCGCGCTGACCGACACCGACGGTTCGGAAACCCTGAGCATCAAGATCAGCGGCGCACCGGTCGGTTCGGTGCTCAGCGACGGCGCGGGCCACAGCTTCACCGTGACCGCCACCAGCGGCGACGCCAACGTCACCGGCTGGAACCTCGGCAGCCTGACCGTGACCCCGCCGGCCTACTACAACGGCCAGTTCAACCTGACCGTGACCTCGACTTCGACCGAAGCTCTGGGCGGCTCGGCCAGCACCACCGCGACCATTCCGGTCTCCGTGGTGCCGGCGGTCTACAACTCGATTGTCGCCACCTCGGCCGACGACACCGTCACCGGCACCGACGGCAACGACATCATCGTCGCCGACATCGGCGGCCTGACCGTGGTGCCGGGCACCAACTACAACATCGCGTTCATGGTCGACAGCTCGGGCAGCATGAGCACCGCGTCGATCAACGCCGCCAAAGACTCGCTGACGTCGGTGTTCAACACCCTCAAGCAGAGTATGGGCAACAACTCGGGTACGGTGAACATCTTCCTGGTGGACTTCGATACCCAGGTCAACAAGTCGGTGTCGGTGAACCTCAACGACCCGAACGCGCTGACCAAGCTCAAGGCAGTGCTGGACTCGATGACCTCCGGCGGCGGCACCAACTACGAAGACGTGTTCAAGGCTACGGCCAACTTCTTCCAGAGCGCCGAAGCCGTCGCCAACACCGGGGCGAAGAACCTCACGTACTTCATCACCGACGGCCAGCCGACCTACTACCAGAGCGGCGAACAGACCAACCCGACGCTGTACGGCAACGTGAAGCTCGACGACGTGGTGAAGACCAGCAATTACAAGCTGGGCGACAGCTTCAGCACCTACATCGACAGCACGCACTACCTGACCATCAGCACGGCTGGCGCTGTCGTGTTGCAGACGCTTAAAAACGGCAGCTGGAACTGGAGCAACGTGGGCACCATCCACGCCCAGGGCGACGGCACCTACGAGCTGTCGAGCCTGGCAGGCTCCGGCAGCAGCACCAGCCAGGCCACCACTGACAACGCCAACAGCGCCTTCGCACTGCTGGGCAACCTGTCCAATGTGGAAGCCATCGGGATCAACAGCGGTGTCAGCCTCAACGACCTGAAACCGTACGACACCGATCACAACCCGCAGACCAACATCGATCCTAAGGACCTGGCCAACTCGATCATCGGCCACACCGAAGCGACGATGCCGGGCAACGACACGGTCAACGGTGGCGACGGCAACGACATCCTGTTCGGCGATCTGGTGAGCTTCAACGGCATTGCCGGCGAGGGTTACCAGGCGATGCAGGCGTTCGTTGCGCAGCAGACCGGCGTCGATGTCAGCAAAGTCACCACCAGCAACGTGCACCAGTACATCACCGAGCACTATCAGGCGTTCGATGTGTCCGGTGCCCATGACGGCAATGACACGCTGCTGGGTGGCGCGGGCAATGACATCCTGTTCGGAGGGGGCGGCAATGACGTGCTCGACGGCGGCAAGGGCAATGACATCCTGCTCGGCGGCTCCGGCAACGACACGCTGATCGGCGGCCCGGGCAACGACATCCTGATCGGCGGTTCCGGGGCCGACACCTTCGTCTGGAAAGCAGGCGACACCGGCAACGATGTGATCAAGGACTTCAACGCCAGCGAAGGTGACCGCATCGACCTGCGCGACCTGCTGCAGGGCGAGTCCGGCAGCACCATCGACAACTTCCTGAAGATCACCACGGTCGACGGCGTGTCGTCGCTGCAAGTCAGCTCGGCGGGCAAGTTCAACTCCGCCGACGCGGCTGCCGCGACACCGGACGTGACGATCAAGCTGGAAGGCAACAACTGGTCCACTGCCAACATTCACAACCTGATTGCCGGCAGCGATCCGACCATCAAGGTCGACCACAACAACAGCTGATGCGTGAACAAAACGGCCGCTCCAATGGGGCGGCCGTCACGTTTGCGTCTTTCTTCCCGGTGACGATTGCGTCGCCGCACCGCATACTCCCGTGCAGTTGGCTATGCTGCTGACAGCATGACGCCGGTCCATTTCCGAGGGATGCTCAATGTTTTACGTGCAACGCGATGCACAGGGTCAGTTGGTTCGCGTGGAAGCTGCGGCCTGGGCCGAGGCCACGGAAACGCTGCCCGCCGACCACCATGAAATCCAGGCCTGGTTTGCCAACGCGGCCGTGGAAAACAGCCTCAAGCAGCTCAAGCAGAGCGACCTGGAGATGATCCGGGTGCTCGACGACCTGATTCAGGTCCTGACCCAGAAAGGTGTGATCCGCGTCACCGACCTGCCGCCGGCGGCCCAGGCCAAGCTGATGGACCGGACCCAGGCCCGGGAGGCGTTGGGCGGGTTGAGCCAGTTGATTGATGATGAAGAGACAGGGTTGATCTGATCTCTTTTGTCCTGCCTGTTCCCGCGCTGGGCGCGGGAACGGGCAATTCATCACCAGGGTTTTGGCTCACCGAAAAGCTGCCCCTGAACCCCGTACAAGCCCATCTCGCGAATCACCGACAGCTCCCCTTCCGTCTCGACCCGCTCGGCAATCAGCGGCAGATCGATGCTGTGTGCCGCCCGCTGGATCGCCTCGATGAACAGGCGCTTGTCGCTCTCCTGGTCGATCGCGCGAATGTAGCTGCCATCGATCTTCAGGTACGCCAGCCCCAGCCGCGCCAGGTTGCCGATCATGCTGAAGCGCCCGCCGAAGCGTTGCAGGCTCAGGGAGAAACCGAGTTCGCGCAAACGTCGGGTCAACTGTTCCAGCACCGCTTGTTCCGGCAATTGTTCCTCGCCGATTTCCAGGGTCAGGCGCGGCCCCAGATTGGAGTGCGAGCGCAGAATCTCGAAGACTTTGTTCAATGCCTGCGGATCCGCCAGGGTCGCCGAAGACAGGTTCAGCGCCAGGGATTCTTCATGGCCGGCCATTTGCTCCAGCACCCGCTCGAGCATCAGTCGGTCCAGGCGTGCGGTCCAGCCAAAGCGTTCCAGCCACGGCAGGAAGCGTCCGGCGGGAATGGTCTGGCCTTGTTCGTCGAGCAGGCGCGACAGCACTTTGTAATGCAGCACCAGTTGCGTGTCCTGCGCTGCGACTACCGGCTGGAAGAACAGCTCGAAACGCCGCTGATTCAGCGCCTGATCGAGCAGGCGATGCCAGGCGTGGTGATCGTCGCCAACGTCCGCCACCAGACTCTGATCGAGGCACGCCCAATTCTGTTCGCCCTGACCTTCGGCCTGAGCCAGGGCCTGATCGCCGAGGCTGAGTACCGCTTGCGGGGAATCGCCGTGGGCGAACGGTGCCACACCGATAGAGGCCACGGCGGCCACGTCGGTGGCGCCCGTCGCGTGCAGGCTGCCCAGGGCGCTGTCGAGGTTCTGCGCCAGTTGCAGCGCTTCTTCTCGGGTCAGCCCCGGCGCCAGCACGGCGAATTCACCGCCACGGATACGGGTCACGAGGTTCTGGGTTTCCGGGTATTTGGCGCACTCGCGAGAGAGTTGCTGACCGACCGCTTTCAACAATTCATCGGTACGCTGACCGCCGAGACGCTGGTTCAGCCCGGCCAGATCCTTGACCCGCAACAGCAACAGATAACCGGAGCTGGCCTGTTCCGGGTTGCTCACCCGGGCGTTCAGTTGCATCTCGAAGTAGCGCCGATTGGCCAGACCGGTGAGGTTGTCCTGATAGGACTCGGTGCGCAGTTTTTCGCTGCGTTCGGCCTGCTCCTGGAACAGCGCCTTGAGCTTCTCGACCATCTGGTTCATGGCCAGCACCACGCGACGCAGTTCAGGCGTGCGCGGCAGGTCCGGCAGGCTGAGGAATTCGCGACGGGCGATGGCGTGGGACTGCTTGACCATGTAATCCAGCGGCCGCAATTGCCGGCGCAGCAACAGCGCGCCCAGCACCGCACTCACCGCACCGCAGACCAGCAACCAGCCCAGGCTGCCGAGTGCGCTCTGCCAGAGTTTGGCCAGGGCGAACATCGGGTGGCTGACCACCTCGACCCGCGCCGCCTGCTCCCAGCCACGGCTGACCAGTGCATCACCGCCGGCCGGTTCCAGGCCGATCAGTTTGACGAACCAGTCCGGCACGTTGGTGACGGCGGGAATGCCACTGCGCTCGACGATGGTCTGGTCGGTCTTCAGATCGACCACGCGGATGCTCGAGTAATAACCGCTGTCGAAGATCGAACTGACCAGCAGCTCGACCATCGCCGGGTCGTCGATGTTCGGGGTCAGCGACAACGCCAGCGCCGTGGCGGCGTCCTGGGCGTGGGAACGCAACTGGTTGACGTACTGGGTGCGCGAGCTCTCCAGGCTGACCATGAAGCTGCCGGTGAAGGCGACCACGAGGAACAGACAGATAGCGATCAACAGCTGTTTGAACAAGGACATCTGAGCGCGTGCTCCTAGTTAGTCGTCTCGACCGGGAATCCTTCGGCCTGCATTTTTTTCAACACATCCTGCCAGCGTGACAGGCGTTTGGTGTCGCCGACCTTTTTGTTGCCCTTGGCCCCCGGCAGGTAAAGACCTTCGGCATTGAAAGAGTAGACCGGCAGCAAATCGGTTCGCTCGGACGCCGGCTTGATCGGGTCGATCAGGCTGTCGAGCACCAGCGGCATGGCATCGGGACTGGAATAGTAGGTCAACACCATGTGCGCGCGATTCTGGCGCAGGGCCTTGACGTAGGTGATGCGCAACTTGTCACTGGCCACGCCGAGGTGACGCAGGCTGAAATACTTGGCGATCGCGTAGTCTTCGCAGTCGCCGGCGCCCTTCCACAAGGCTTCGATGGGTGTCTCCCAATAATCGACCTGGCCCCACAGGTCGATGTCCTCGACGTAGCGCATCTGTTTGTTGAAAAACAGGTTCACCACTTTGAGCTTTTCCATCTCGCTGACCTGTTTCTGGGTGGCCAGCAGATTCTGCCAGGCATCGATCCGTTGTTGCCCGGCGCCCAGCGGTCCGTACAATGCCGTGGCCTTGCGGCTGATCGCGGAAAAATCCCAATCGGCATGCAGGCCGCCCAGCATGACGCCGGCCAGCAGCAGCGCGCAGGCAAGCCAGCGCACAATCCGTGGGATCGCGAAACGTACCGCCAATGCAAGGCATCCAGGGCAGGAGGAAAGGCGTTTGATGGTGAAGGTTAGCCGAGCAAAAAACAATGGCACCCTGAGATCATCGCCCGCGCGCTAAACTTCAGATGTGACAGGGTTCTTCTACACGGTTTGACAACCTGTAGAGCAATCACTAGTGTCCTTTGGATCCAAATTCCGCAGTCAACAGGGTGTGCAGTTGTGACCCAGAAGCCCAAGCCACTCCACAGCATCAAAGTCGAAGGGCCGATTCCCGCGCATCTGGCGCGCTCGGTCATCGAGGAAACCCTGCGCTCGGCGATTCTCGACGGGCGCCTGCCGTGCGGCACCGCGGTACGCCAGCAGGATCTGGCGGACCTGTTCGGCGTCAGCCGCATGCCGGTACGCGAAGCGTTGCGTCAGCTCGAAGCCCAGGGCCTGTTGAGCGTGGTTGCCCACAAAGGCGCCGTGGTAGCGCCGCTGATCCAGGGTGACGCGACCGAAACCTATGAGCTGCGCATCCTGCTGGAATCCGAAGCCCTGCGCCAATCGATCCCGCTGCTGACCAGCGCCGATCACGAGCGCGCCGCCGGCTACATCGAAGAACTGGAAATCGAGCACGACTACACCGAGATCGGCCGGCTCAACCGCCTGTTCCACATGACGCTTTACAGCAAATCCCCGAACGGCCGTCTGCTGCGGCTGGTCGAGGACGGTTTGAACGAAGAGGAACGCTTCCTGCGCTTCAACCTCGAGGCCATGGGCCTGGGCAAGATCTCCCAGGACGATCACCGCGCTCTGCTGCAAGCCGTGCAGCAACGTGACACCCCGCTCGCAGTGGCGTTGCTGGAGCAGCACCTCAACCGCGGTGTCGAGGTCATCACCCGTTACCTCGCCAGCCCCGCCGCACAAAACCGCAAGACAGCCCGCTGATTCCCACCTTCCGGGTGAGCTCCCGCTCACCCGGCGAATAACCCGCTTACAAATCCCCACGCCAGTCACGCTCAATTGCCGTGGCACTTCGGCGCCTTCGCTCTAACCTCCCCCCTGCTTTGGACAGCCCGGAAATTGCACCGCAAGGAAGTCATTTTCGACGATAGCCGCGGCGCCGATTTACGCGCACCCTTGAATCGCCAACCCAAATAGAACGGGGACGCGCCGCCCCGGCAGCAGTCTCCGCAACAGGAACCTACGGAAGGAGCCTTGTCACGGGAAAAGGAAGATTCGCCGCCGTATCAGGCCAACTTCATCCCCTCAGATCATTTCAATTACTTACTTCAAAAGTTGCTTTGAGTGAGGCATTCACTCTTGTTATTCAATTTTGGCCTTTAAAGGCCGAAAGGAGCAACTACGTCCAAATAAAACTCAACTTAAAAGTTTTATCGGCCCCACTCATACTTGAAAAACAGCAAACTTAAATTAATTAAAAATATACTTGTTAAGTTGTTTTGCGATGTATTAGTTTTTCTACGCCGGGTTTTGTACCGAACCGAAAAGCCGGCAAGCTCCAACAACATGGCCCGCTGCACGTCAGTCCTTACTGACGTTCCGATGTACCAGGCCTCTAGATACAACTTCAACTTTCATCGAAACGAATGAGGCTATCGCTCGCCTGGAAACTATATCCAACGTTGTTAGCCATTGATTGAGCAGTCCCTATATCCCTATAAGCCAGAGGCTCGCATCATGCCAACTAAAGAACAACTCGCCCAAAAGAAAGCCGAACTCAGCGTTCACCCGATCTTTTCCGAAATCGATTCGCTGTCGGTCTTGCGACGCTTCATGGAATCCCATGTCTTTGCCGTATGGGATTTCATGTCGCTGACCAAACGCCTGCAACAGGAACTGACCTGCACCCGCCTGCCGTGGCTGCCACCGCGCGATCCCCATGCCGCACGACTGATCAATGAAATCGTGCTTGGCGAAGAGTCGGACGATCGGCTGTCACACGGACATTACAGTCATTTCGAGTTGTACCTGGATGCGATGCGCGAAGTCGGTGCGAGCACCTCGGCGGTGGAGCGCTTTGTCGCGCTGCAACAGGAGGGCGTGAGCTATGACGTCGCGCTGCAAAGTGTCGAGGTCGACCCGGCTGCCGCGCAGTTCGTCCGCGACACCTTGCACACCGCGCTGCATGCACCGGGGCACAGTGTCGCCGCCGCTTTCCTGCATGGCCGCGAGAGCGTGATCCCGACCATGTTCCAGCGCATGCTCGATGCCTGGGGCATCGGTGTCGAACAGGCGCCGACCTTCCGTTACTACCTGGAGCGACACATCGAAGTCGACTCCGAAGACCACGGTCCGGCCGCCGAGCAACTGCTGGAGCGCCTGGTCGATGGCGATCCGCAGCGTGAGGCCGAGGTCTATGCCAGCGCCATCTCCGCCGTGGAAAGCCGAATCGCGTTGTGGGACGGCTTGCGCCTGAGCATGCGCGAGCCGCTGGCGGAGGTGGCCGAATGAACGCCGCCGACTACCAATCCTTCGCCGACGCCTGGGAAAGCCGCGCCACCATCCGCACCCGGCCGCGCCGCGTGCTGGAGGACGATGCGCGGC
The DNA here is from genome assembly GCF_002112345.1 of Pseudomonas sp. R43(2017). Lineage (NCBI taxonomy): Bacteria > Pseudomonadati > Pseudomonadota > Gammaproteobacteria > Pseudomonadales > Pseudomonadaceae > Pseudomonas > Pseudomonas sp. R43(2017). Next base: position 12,713 of record NZ_NEHJ01000005.1, on the reverse strand, counting down.
TGATCTATCCGCTCAGCCGCCAGCCGTTGGTGCTCAGCGAAACCTTCCTGCGCGAATGTCCGGATCAGCGTGATTTTGCCTTGGTGCAGACGCTGTACAAGTTCATCAACGACGTGGTGATTTTCGAGACCGAGATCGTCGACAAGACCGCCCGCAGCATCGCCAAGAACCGCTTTGCCGTGGCGTTCCCCTTCGCCTGTCGCTACGACGCCATGACCGTCGTCGTGGACGAGGATTACCACGCGCTGGTGGCAATGGATTTCATGCAGCAGACCGTGGCGATGACCGGCATCGAGCCCATCGAGTTGCCGAATGAAATCGAACTGAGCCGGGCGATCCCGGCCGCCGTCGAACTGGCCCCGGAACACCTGCGCAGCGCCGTGGAGCTGATCTGCGTGGCCATCGCCGAGAACACAGTGACCGGCGATGTCGCGGCGTTCGCCCGGGACGACACGGTCAAGCCATCGATCAAGGGCCTGATGGCCGACCACTTGCTCGACGAGGGCCGTCATTCGAGTTTCTGGGCGCGGATGGTGCGCATCTACTGGCACACCGCGAGCGATGCGGATCGCGAATGCATCGCGCAGATCCTGCCGGTGTTCATCGGCCACTACCTGACCAACGACATCCAGAAGTCGTTCGACCTGCGCCTGATCGATGCCTTGCCGGTCAACGATGCGACCCGCCGCGCACTGAAGGACGAGATGGCCGGGCTGGCCTTCCCGATCAATCGCCATCACCCGCTGGTGGGCAACATCGTGCGGTTTTTCCACAACAGCTCACTGCTCGACACACCGTGCGTACAGCACGCCCTGCGCGACTACCTGGTTTGACACGGAGGCTGACATGAGACGTCTCGACATTTTGCTGAAGGGCCGCAGCCAGGCCTTGACCGACCTGGCGCTGGAGCTCGAACAACACGGTCATTCATTGCTGTCGGAAGCGGCTCCGTCGATGGATCTGGTGATCGACGACGGCAGTCTTGCGCCGCAGAACTACGGCAAGACACCGCACCTGACCTTGCGTCTGGGCATCGGTGCAACGGGCGTCGGCGGTTTGCCGGTGCTCGATCTGCTGTGCCTCTGCAACTCGACACTGTTGAGCCGCGTACCCATCGCCGACGAACCCTCCGGCAACGGTCAGGCCCTGCGCCAGCGAACTCTGGCGCTGGTGGTGGACGAAGTGGCACTGCTGGTCAGCCGACTCTCCCGCGAGGCCGAATATTTCCAGCACGCGACGACGGCCCGTGCACCGGACTTCGAGCAGGTGGAAAACCTGCTGTTTCTCGACAGCCTGGCCTATGTGCATCGCTTCAACGCCACGGCCAATCCGGCCTTGTTGCAACGGGCGCAGATCCCGGTGATCGAGCGCCTTCAAGAAAGCCTGATCGAGCATGCCGACCGCCCGGCACTGCACCTCGCCGAGCAGTCGATCAGCTATCGCCAGCTGCATGATCACAGCCGTGCGATCCAGCAGCGGTTGCTGACGATGCTGGAGACACAACCGCAACCGTGGGTGGTGGGGATTTGCCTGCCGAAATGCGATGCGCTGTTTGCTTCGATCCTGGCGGTTCTCGGCAGCGGCGCGGTGTATCTGCCGCTGGAGCCAAGCCATCCGCTTCAGCGCCAGCAGTACATCCTCGAAAACGCCGGAGCGTTGTTGCTGCTGCACGATGGCGAACATCCGCTGAGCGATTCGATGCCGGGGCTGGATGTCTGCCGCATCGACCGCACTGAAGTCGACTCGACGCTACCGCTGATGCTGCGCCGGCCCGAGCTCGGCTCACCCTGCATGGCGCTCTACACCTCGGGCACCACCGGGCATCCGAAGGGTGTGCTGCTCAGTCAGGCGAACCTCGCGCACTTCACCGCGTGGTACGCCGATTACGTGCAGTTGCACGCCGAGAGCCGGGTGCTGCAGTTCTCGTCGCTGAGTTTTGACTCGTCGCTGATCGACATCTTCCCGACCCTGCTCGAAGGCGCGGAACTGGTGGTGCCCGACGACAACCAGCGCCGCGATCCGCTACAACTGGTGGCACTGATCCGCCGTCGGCAACTGACCCACGCGTTCCTGCCGCCAGCACTGCTGAGCATCCTGCCGCTGGAGCAACTGCAAAGCGTCGGACAGATCATGACCGGCGGCGATGTCTGCGAGCCGTTCGTGATCGAGCAACTGACGCGCCAGGGCAAGCTGCACAACCTCTACGGTCCTACCGAAGCCACGGTGTTGATCACCGCGCGGCAGCTGCAACCGGGCGACAGCAATCGCACCCTTGGCGGGCCGATTGCCAACAGTCAGGTGCTGATCCTCGATGACGATCTGCAACCGGTGCCGGAACAAACGGTGGGCGAGCTGTTCATCGTCGGCCCCGGTGTATGCCTGGGTTACCTGAATAATCCGCAGCAGACCGCCGAGCGCTATCTGGACCTGGAGTTGCCGGACGGCCAGCGTCTGCGCGCCTACCGCAGCGGTGACATGGCCAAGTGGGGCGCGGACGGCATCGAGCTGTGCGGACGCCGCGACAATCAGGTGAAGATTCGCGGCTTCCGGGTCGAGCCGGAGGAGATCGAGCGGTGCCTGCGCGAGAGTCAGTTGTATCGGCAGATCGCCGTGGTGATCGACAGTCAGCGGCGGATTCTGGCGTTCCTCGCCCAGCCGCAATCGGACGCCGCCCGCGATGCGCTGAAGGCGCATGCCCAGCAGTTTTTGCCGGACTACATGCAGCCGGTGGCGTGGACGGAGCTGTCGAACATGCCGTTCGCCGCCAACGGCAAAGTCGATCGCAAGGCATTGCTGGAGCTGCCGGTGAGCGTGCAGGACAGCGGCCCCAAATGCCTGCCGGCCAACGCCGATGAAGCGTTGTTGCTGGAGATCTGGGGCGAGTTGCTGGAGTTGCCGACCAGCGACATTTCCACCGATGAAAGCTTCTTCAATCTCGGCGGTCACTCGATTCTGCTGTCGCGCATGCTCCTGCGTCTGCGGGAGGAATTCGGTCGCAGCATTTCGATCAACCGCTTCATCGAACTGCCGACCATCGCCAAGCTCGCCACGCTGGTGCGTGGCACCGATAACAGCGCGGTGCTCAGCGCCCAGGCCATGGCCGACGCCGAGCGACCGCTGGACATCGAGCCGTTGCCGATCAGCCGCATGGGCGATGTGCACAAGGTGATCGTCACCGGCGCCAACAGTTTTGTCGGCGTGCACATCGTCGAGGCGTTGCTGGGATGGGGCGCCAGCGAGGTGGCATGTCTGGTGCGCGACGGCGGCGGGCAAACGGCGGCGCAGCGCTTTGCCCAATCGTTGCGTGAGAACCGGCTGGAGCATCTGGACCTGAATCGGGTGCGGGTCTATTCGGCAGACATCACCCGGCCGCAACTGGGCCTGGCTGATGAGGACTTCGAGCGACTGGATCGCGACTTCGGCGCCCTGGTGCACAACGCGGCCAACGTCAATCACGTCCTCGATTACGAGTCGCTGGCGGCGGACAACGTCGAACCGGTTTTCGAACTGCTGCGGCTGTGCGAAGGGCGCAGCAAGAAGGTGTTCAATTTCGTCTCGACACTGTCAGCCTCCAGCACCGTGGACGACGCAGGCCGGGTGCTGGAGTTGCCCGCCGCACCGACGCCGCCGATCTACATCCGCAACGGCTACAACCTGTCGAAATGGGTCGGCGAACGCATCCTCGAACGGGCGCGGGAACGCGGGGTGCGGGTCAATCTGTATCGACCCGGCAACATCAGTTTCAACAGCCTCAGCGGCGTCTGCCAGCCGCACAAGAACCGTTTGATGCTGATGCTCAAGGGCTCGATCCAGCTCGGTCAGGTGCCGGCCTTCGCGCTGAACTTCGACCTGATGCCGGTGGACTTTCTCGCCCGCTTCATCGCCTTCCACGCCAGCCGTTACTCGGCCGAACGGGCGGTGTTCAACCTGCATAACCCGGAACCCCTGAGCTGGGATACCTACGTCGCGTCGTTCCGCGAAACCGGCAGCGAGTTTTCGCTGGTCAGCGTCGCCGACTGGCAACAGCAACTGGGCCGGGTCGATGCCGACAACGCGCTGTTCGGCGTGCTCGGTTTCTACCTCAACGGCTTCGAGGAAGACATCGGCGACATCTCCCTGATCGGCCACGCCAACGCCCAGGCCGGCGTGCAGCAGATGGGCGCGCACTACCCGGAAAAATCCCCGGCACTGCTGCGTCGCGGCTGCGACTACCTGAAAGAAATCAACTTCATCTGACTCATCAACCAAGGAGCAACACCATGAGCAATCTGCAACCCGACACCCTGATCAAAAACCCTCACGGCTGCCACGTTGTGTCTTCGGTGGAAGTGCCAGTGGACGCCAGACAAGTGTGGACGGTGGTCGGAAAATTCGACGGCTTCGACCGTTTCATTCCGGCGCTGTCTCACATCGAGATGACCGGCGAAGGCGTGTCTTCCCTGCGCAAGAAATTCTTCAAGGATGGCAACGTGGTGGTCGAGCAACTCAACTCCCGGGACGACCAGGCGCTGAGCATGACCTGGACCACGATCTACAATACCTTGGGTGTGGCCAATCTGTGGGCGGCGATGAATGTGGAATCGCTGGACGCGGGCAAGTCGCGGGCGACCTGGACGATCATTGCCGAGCCGGCCAGCGGCGGGCCCGAGGCGCTGCCGGGGTTCAAGGATTTCGTGCAGGGGTTTGCCGATGACGCGATGGGCAATGTGCTGAAGCTGTTTGTGTAAGGCATGAAAAAGCCCGCTGCGGATCACTCCGCAGCGGGCTGTTTTTGACCGCAAGCGATCAGATCTTGAAGCTGTCGACCAGTTGTTTCAAACGGTTGGCCTGCTGCGACAACGCATCGCAATCCTTCAACGTTTCATTGAGGTTGGCCACGCTCTGCTGGTTCAGCAGGTTGATCTGGTTGACGTCGACATTGAGGGTTTCCACCACGGCGGTCTGCTCTTCGGTCGCCGCTGCCACCGATTGGTTCATGCCGTCGATTTCACCGATGCGCTGGGTCACGCTGACCAGTCGCAGACCGGCCTGGTTCGCCACTTCAACGCTCTCTTCGCTGGACGCCTGACTGGCGTTCATGGTGGTCACCGCTTCGCGGGAGCCGACCTGCAGCGAGGTGATCATCTTGTGGATCTCTTCCGCCGATTCCTGGGTACGGTGAGCGAGGTTGCGCACCTCGTCCGCCACCACTGCGAATCCGCGTCCTGCTTCACCGGCACGGGCCGCTTCGATGGCCGCGTTGAGCGCCAGCAGGTTGGTCTGCTGGGAGATGCCTTTGATCACATCGAGAATGTGGCCGATGTTGTCGGTGCTCGCATTCAGGGTTTCGATCTGGGTGCACGACAGGCTGATCTTCTGCGACAGCTCGGTCATCGCCTGAATCGTCTGCTCGACCACCTGACGACCGTCATCGGCCTGCTCGCTCGCGCCGCTGGCGTGTTGCGAAGCATCGGCGGCGTTGCGGGCGATTTCCTGAGTGGCGGCGCCCAGCTGATTGATCGCGGCCGCCACGCTGTTGGTGCGTGCGCTTTGCTCGTCGGAACCGATGATCGAGGCGTTGGAGGATGCCATCACCCGTTGCGACAGGTCGTGTACGTGACGAGTCGCGGAAGACACTTCGGAAATGGACGCGTGAATCCGTTCCACGAACTGGTTGAACGAACTGCCCAGCTCACCGAACTCATCCTTGCTTTCCACGACCAGACGACGGGTCAGGTCACCTTCACCCTGGGCGATGTCCTGCATCGCGCGGCCCATGGTGATCAGCGGACGCATCAGCACAGTGATCAGCAGGCTCAGGAAGACCGCAATCGCACCCACTGCGACAAACATCGCGATCAGTGCCGAGGTACGGAACTGGCTGAGTGCAGCGTAGGCCTTGTCGCGGTCGATCGACAGACCGATGTACCACTCGGCATTCGGCAGACCGGTGACCGGGGTGAACGACAGGATGCGCTCCTGGCCGTTGAGCACCACATTCTGGTTGCCCTTCTGGATGCGCACATCGGCGTTCGGGTAAATGTCCTTGAGGTTCTTCATCACCTGGTCTTTATCCGGGCTGACGATCACCTGACCGTCACCGCTGACCAGGAATGCGTGGCCCAGGCCACCGAAGTCCACCGAGTTGATGATCTTCACCAGGGTTTCCAGACTCAGGTCACCGCCCACTACACCGAGCAGCTCGCCGTTCTTTTTCACCGGCATGGCGATGGTCACCACCAGACCGCCAACGGCGGCCATGTATGGCGGGGTCAGCATGGTCTGGTCAGCGGCCACGGCCTGCTTGTACCACGGGCGCTGACGCGGGTCGTAGCCGTCCGGCATCTTCGCGTCAGGGCGCTGGGTGAACACACCGTTGGCCTGGCCGACATAGGTGAACTGGAAGTTCGAGGTGAAGGCCGGTTGATCGACCAGCCCCGGGAAATCGGCGTTCTTGCCCTGATGAGCGACGTTCTGCGCGAGGTTTTCCAGCACCAGAATCCGCCCGCTCATCCAGTTCTGCACACTGCTGGCGGTCAGGTCGCCGGCCTGCTGGACGGAGGACTGCAGGTTCTGGCGAATGGTGTTTCGCTGCAGATAGTCGTTGTACAAAGTGAACAGCGCGAACGCCAGGACCACGACGCCCGAGGCGGCCAACAGGATTTTATGGCTGAACTTGAGATTCATTTCATGGGACTTCTTATGCCAAAAGTGGGGATGCGTTCCGGATGCAACATTCCATGTACAGCGCAGGCAGCGTTCTGATGGCTGCTCTACTTTGGTGCACGCATGTCTCAACAGTCTGTCGGCACGACTCGGAGAAAACTTAGCGTTTTGTAGGAAATGGACGGCATTTCTGCCAGCTTCCCGCCGAACGGCGTGCCAGAGCGTTCGCCTGTCATTTTTTGATGACTGTTTTGCAGCGTCTGTTGCAAATTCTGTAACCCTTGATGACAATGCGACTAATTATCATTTGTGACGTTCGGGCTGTCGCGTTCATGTCCTCACCTGAGTTTGCAGTACAGGCGCTTTACAGTCGTCATCACGGCTGGCTCAACAGCTGGTTGCGCGTGCGACTGGGCAATGCAGCCGATGCGGCGGATCTGGCGCAGGACACTTTCGTGCGCCTGCTGCAACGCACCGAACGTCTCGAACTCAAGGCGCCCCGCGCGTTTCTGCGCACCATTGCTCGCGGGCTGGTGATCGACCATTGGCGTCGCGAGGAAATCGAACGCGCGTACCTGGAAACCATCGCTCACTTGCCCGAAGCCGAGACACCCAGCGCTGAAGCCCGCGCGCTGGTGATTGAGCTGCTGGAAAGCATCGCCCGCATGCTCGAGGGACTGAAGCCCAAAGTGCGTCAGGCGTTTCTGCTGGCGCAGTGCGAAGGTTTGACCCACAAGCAGATCGCCGAGCAGATGGGTCTGTCCTTGCGCTCGGTGGAACGCTACGTCGCCGATGCGCTGTATCACTGCTACGTGCTGCGGTACGAAAGCTGATGCCGGTGGATAACCTGTCAATCGCCCGCAGCGCCGAGCCACAACAGAAAGTGGTCAAACAGGCGATCCATTGGCTGCTGCGCCTGCGCAATAACCACGGCAATCCACGCCTGAACCACCAATGTGAACAATGGCGCGCCGAACACCATGATCACGAACTGGCCTGGCAACGGGTGCAATCGCTGCAAAACGAATTGACCCACAACCTGCGTGCCGTGCCAGGCGCACAAGTGGCATTCAATACATTGGAAAACAGTGCGCAGGGCCTCGGTCGCCGCCAGGCGTTGAAGCTGCTGTCCGGTGCGTTGTTGATGGGCTCCGCCGCATGGCTGGCCAGAGATACGTCGGCCTGGCAGCAATGGAGCGCCGATTACGCCACCGCCACCGGCGAACGTCGTGGATTCCAGTTGCCTGACGGCACGCGGATAGAACTGAACACGGCCAGCGCCGTGGACCTCGATTACACGGCGCAACAGCGGCTGATCAAACTGACTCGGGGCGAGATCATCGTGACCTGCGGCGCCGGCGGAGGTTCGGTAGTCGATCGACCGCTGCGAGTGCAAAGTCGTCATGGCACCTATGAGCCGTTCGACGCGCGCTTCATCCTGCGTCAGGAAGGTGATTGCACGCGCCTGAGCGTCACCAGTGGCCGGGTGGCGATTCTTTCGCCACGGACGAGTGCTGGCGCTTCCACCGAGGTGCTTGCCGGTCAGAGTTATTTGATCGACCACCATCAGGCGCGCCCTGCTCCGCCGCTGGACATGGATGCCGGCGCCTGGATCGACGGGCTGATCGTGACGCGCAATATGCGCCTGGGCGACTTCCTCAAAGAGGTTGGTCGCTATCGTCCAGGCTTCTTGAGTTGTGCTCCACAAGTCGCCGATCTGCGTTTATCCGGCGTGTTCCGCCTCGATGACACCGACAAGCTGCTGGCGATCCTGCCGCAGACCCTGCCGGTGCAGTTGCGCTATCGCACCCGCTGGTGGGTAACGCTGGAACGAGCGGTCTGAAATTTTTTGGCGGGTTTTCGTGGCACGACCGGCTTAGTCAGTAAGCACTTCAATTCAGCCTTCGCGACTTGCCACGGAAACCTACAATGACTGCGCGCGTTACCTGTAAGAACCCTCTGAATTTCACTGCCGAAACGGGCCTTCTGCGCCAAGCGATTCGGGCCGCGTTGTTCTCCACCGCACTGGGCGTCGGCCTGCTGCCGAACCTGAGCGTCGCGGCGAGCGCCAGTGAGGTCGGCAGCCACCGCTACAACATCGCCGCCGGGCCAATGGGCGAGGCGCTGAATCAGTTTGCGCGCCAGGCCGGCATCACCTTGTCGATGACCCCGCAGCAGACTCAAGGCCGACAATCACCCGGCGTGCAGGGCGAATATTCGACCGATCAGGCGTTGAGTCATCTGCTGGGCGGCTCGGGTCTGGAGGCGGTCAGCCAGGACGGCAGCAGCTACGTCCTGCGCTCGATTGCAGAAGCCGAAGCACTGGCCCTGCCAACCACCGATATCAAAGGCTTCGCCCTCGGCAACGCACTGGGCAGCATGGACGGCTACAACGCGACGCACAGTCAGATCGCCACCAAAACCAGTACCGCGCTGCTGGAAACCTCGCAAAGCGTGTCCGTGGTCACTCGCGAGCAAATGGACGATCAGGGCTCGCAAACCGTGTCCCAGGCCATGCGCTACACCCCCGGTGTGCTGACCAACCCTTACGGCGCCACGCACCGTTACGACTATGTGGCGATGCGCGGCTTCAACGATGGTTCGGTGGATAACATCTACCTCGACGGCCTCAAGTCGATGGGCGACAGCGGCACCTACAGCACGATGCAGGTCGACCCGTATTTCCTCGAGCGCGTCGATATTCTGAAGGGCCCGTCGTCGGTGCTCTACGGCCGTAGCTCCCCGGGCGGTCTGGTGGCACTGACCAGCAAGAAACCGTTGTACGAGGCCTATCACCAGGTTCAGGCCACCGTTGGCACTCAGGGCCAGCGCGGTGTCGGTTTTGACTTCAGCGGCCCGGTCGATGACGACAAGCGCATCGCCTATCGTCTGATCGGTTTAACGGATCAGTCCGACACGCAATTCGACCACAACAAGGAAAAACGCTTCGCCCTCGCGCCGACGGTCAGCATCGATTTCAACGAAGACACTTCGCTGACCCTGCAGGCCTATCTGCAACATGACCCGGATGGCGGCTATCACGGTGGCGTGCCGGCCGACGGCACGATTCATCAGCGCAACGGCAACCGCATCTCGCCGCACTTCTTCGAAGGCGAACCGGGAGTCGATGGCTATTCCCGCGATCAGCAGTCGTTCGGCTATCAGTTCGAGCATCGCTTCAACGACGTCTTCACCGCGCGGCAGAACTTCCGTTACCTCGACTCCAAAGTGAACATGGATCAGGTGTACGCCTATGGCTGGACGTCGCCGACCAGCAGCGAGCTGAACCGCTACTACACCGGCGGTGACGAGCGACTGCACGCATTCATCGTCGACAACATGCTCCAGGCCGAATTCTTCACCGGTGCGACCAAGCACACGGTGCTGATGGGAGCGGATTACCAGCGACGCAAAACCGTGGTCGACTGGACCAGCGGCGGCCTGGCACCGATCAATGCGTTCAATCCGGTGTACGGCAACGCCGCCATCGATATGTACGGCGAGACCAGTTATCTGCGTCGTCTGGAGCAGACCGGGGTTTACCTGCAAGACCTGATTGAAATGGACAAATGGCGCTTCTCGCTCGGGCTACGTCAGGACTGGGTAGAGACGTCTGAGGAAAACCGGATTGCCGAAGCGGACCGCCCGGTCGGCACAGAGATCAGCGACAAGCGCACCAAACTGACGGGCCGTGTCGGGGCGCTATATCTGTTCGATAACGGCCTGGCGCCGTACATCAGCTACTCGGAGTCGTTCAACCCGAACTCCTATGCCGACAGCGCCGGTAATCCACTGGCCCCGACGGATGGTACGCAGTGGGAAGCGGGTCTGAAGTATCAGCCTCCCGGCACCGACAATCTGTTCACGGCCTCGCTGTTTCGCATCGATCAGGAAAACCTGGCAACCAAACTGCCGCAGGAAAACTTCTATCGTGCTGTAGGCGCTGTCCGCTCCCAGGGTCTGGAACTGGAGGCGCACATGCAGCTCACCGACAATCTGAAAGTGCTCGGTAGTTACACTTTCACCGATATCGAATACTCGAAGTCGATGGTCAGCACCCTGAGCACCCCGAGCAATGTGATCGAGAACAAAGGCAACTCGCCAACCCAGGCGCCGCGACACATGGCTTCGCTATGGGCGGACTACAAGTTCGACAGCGCAGTGCTTGATGGCCTACGCGTAGGCGGTGGTGTGCGTTACGTCGGCTATAGCTGGGCGGATGCTGAGAACACCATGAAGGTGCCGTCCTACACATTGTTCGATGCGTCGATCGGTTATGACTTGGGCAAAGTTGGCTTGAAGGGTGTGGACGTACGCCTGAATGCTAACAACCTGACCAACGAATCCTACGTGGCCTCCTGTGCCAGTCTGAACTTCTGCTACATGGGCGAAGAGCGCAACGTCGCGGCCACGGTCAGCTACCAGTTCTAAGCCTTTGTCTTGTGCATAAAAAAGCCAGTCCCTGAGGTTCAGGGACTGGCTTTGTCGTATTCGTGGGGAAAATTTCATGCGTTCGTTTCTGGTTTTACTGCACCGGTACATCGGGTTGGCCACGGCAGTTTTTCTGCTGCTAGCAGGGATCACGGGGAGCATTCTGGCGTTCAACCATAAGCTGGATGAGTGGTTGAACCCAGGGTTTTATGCGGCTTCGACCGAAGGGCAGCGTCTACCGCCAGGTGAGTTGGTCGATGCGGTGCAATCTGCACATCCGAAGATGCAGGTCTGGTACATGGAGTATCCGAATGAGGCAGGCCACACAGCCTTGCTGGCGGCGGTTCCGCGTAATGATCCGGCGACGGGCAAACCGTTCGATGAGCGTAATCAGGTGTTCTACCTGGACCCGGTCAATCGCGAGCAAAAAGGCCAGCGCTATTGGGGCGAGTGCTGTTTTCAGCGAGAGAACTTCATTCCTTTCATTCTTGAGTTCCACTACAACCTGACGCTGCCCGGGAACTCGGGTTTGCTGTTGATGGGATTGGTGGCCATCGCCTGGGTGATCGATTGCTTCATCGCTCTCTGGTTGACGTTACCGCGAGGCAAACCCTTTTGGAGGAAGTGGTCGAGCGCCTGGAAGATCAAGGGCGGGCATGCCTATCGGCTCAACTTCGATCTGCATCGGGCGGGGGGCTTGTGGCTATGGTTGTTATTGCTGCCGATAGCCGTCAGCAGCGTAGCCATGAACTTGCCGAGCCAGGTCTTCAAACCGGTGGTGTCGCTGTTTTCTCCGATTGAACCGAGCGTATATGAGGCCCGAGGTCGAATGCCTGCCGATGAGTTAGGGATCACTCGCTTGAGTTATCAACAGGCCTACGAAAGGGCCCAGCAGGAGGGAAAAAGGTTGGGGCTTACAGCGGCGATCGGCGAGTTGTATTACAGCTTTGAGTACAACTTCTACGGCGCAGGGTTTGGACAGCATGACACCGAGGCCCACGGCAAATCCTGGCTGTTCTTCCACGGTACCGACGGACGATTACTGGGGCAGGAGATTGCAGGAGAAGGGACTTTGGGAGAGCGGTTTTATCGGTTGCAGCTGCCGATACACGGGGGACGGATCATAGGCTTTACCGGGCAAGTGATGATCGCGGTATTGGGTGTTCTGATTGCGGGGTTGTCCGGGACTGGCGTCTATATCTGGTGGCGTAAATGGCGGGCTCGTCGAAGCAGCAAGGCACGCAGAGTGGTTTGAAGATGGGCTTTTTCAGGCTCTGAAACGACAAAACCCCTGTCTGCATTCGCAGACAGGGGTTTCGGAATTTAATCTTGACGATGACCTACTCTCACATGGGGAAACCCCACACTACCATCGGCGATGCATCGTTTCACTTCTGAGTTCGGGATGGGATCAGGTGGTTCCAACGCTCTATGGTCGTCAAGAAATTCTGTGACCAGCCCGTTACCGCAGTAACGTACCGGCAAAAATCGGTGACTTCTACTAAAACAAAACCCCAACTGCTTTCGCAATTGGGGTTTCGGAATTTAATCTTGACGATGACCTACTCTCACATGGGGAAACCCCACACTACCATCGGCGATGCATCGTTTCACTTCTGAGTTCGGGATGGGATCAG
>NZ_NEHJ01000004.1:0-655188 GCF_002112345.1 Pseudomonas sp. R43(2017) | reverse complement strand
GAAGACCGAACCGTTGAAAGCGCCAGACAAACCGGCATTTCCAACTCCTTCCAGGCTTCGATGATCTGAAGCAATCCGCCATCGAAACCTACATAACTCATTGAATCTCAAGGAGTTTTCCGTTTCGACTGCGCCGGAAGTGGGGCGAATTATAGGCCTCCAGAATCTGCCGTCAACCCTTAATTTGGTTTTTCTATCAGTCAGAAGCTCAGCACCGTCGAAAGATCCAGATATCAGCGCGCATTCAGCGCAACGAGCAACCGTACCCAATGTCCCCTCATGCTCCTCTATATATAGATAGAAGAACATTCGAGCTCCATGAAAACGCAAAGCCAAGCAATACCCATCGAACCGACTGCATTACAAGACAGGAAGCTGAGGATCGATTCAGAAGCAATGAGCCACCCACGAGACGAAACCAGCCCGCGCAGCTTCAGCAAATCCTAGGAATATGAGAACAACAGAAAGTGATAATCAACCGTGAGGCCGGCGGACATCAACAAGAAGGTTTTGCAAAGATGGTGTCCCAGGGCAGGTTCGAACTGCCAACCTTCCCCTTAGGAGGGGGATGCTCTATCCAATTGAGCTACTGAGACATACACGTTGTCGCTTGCAGACGCTGCGCGACGGACGGCGAGCATGTTAACGGCCGAACCTTGATTTGTCATGTCGTCCGTAGGGCATTTTAAGTGTAGGCAGGCGCCCCGCAATCTCGAAGGGCGATTTACCGTGCAATTTGCATCATCACAAAATAACCGTCATTGCACATTGCAATGCACCATTTTTTAACCTGCATCTTAAATGCTTGTTTTTAAAGGACTTAACAGCAGTTAAACTATTGGCATGACGACTGCTTCGCCTGTTCTGCAGAAGAACGATCGGAGATCAGCCTCATGAACCGCACCCTCTTGCTTGCAAACGCGATCGCTTTAGCGATTCTGGTGGGCTTTCACTTTGCCCCCGAGAGCACTGAACCGGTTGCACAGCGTATGCCGCATTACTTGCAGGTACAAAAGGCGCCACAGTGGGCAGTGCTGAGTGACCAGGGCAGCCACTCACAGGAAGTCAGCGCGCCCCTCGAGACGTCGCAAGCCAAATCGATCGATCGCCTGGTGTTTTGAATCATCTTCAGGAGTACAGCATGTCCAAGTCAGCGGCAGGATTTTTGATCCTCGCCTTTTTGAGCGGCGCCCTGCATTTTTCGCTGTTCGAACAAACCGAAGTCACCCCGCCCCTGATCGGTTGCGCCGTTTTTGCAGTGCTGTTCTTGCTTGCACTGGCAGCCGGCCGCAAGTTCAAATTTGATCCGGTACTACGTTGAGCTTCACCCATTCCACAAAATGATCAGCGGCCACCGCCAACTCGCCAGAGTTGTCGAGCTGGAACACAGGCCTGCTGATTGACCTCCTTTCCAGGAACAAGGCGTTGCGAGCAAGCCTGGCATTGATTTGCTCAAGCGTTTCTCGCCCACGCTTGAGCAGACGTTCCCGCAACACCTCTTCCCTGACTGTCAACAAAACCGGCAACAGCGTCGGATAATCCTCCAGCGCTTGGCGCAGGTTCGCGCGCGATCCGTTTACCAATACGTGATGCCCGGTTTTCAGCCACTGGTCCATTTCAGCAGGAATACCATAGGAGAGTCCGTTCGCCTGCCATGACAATGAAAATTCACCGGCGCGTCGGCGTCGATCAAACTCCTCGGGAGTGACACTGAGCGCATCCTCCCCCACAGATTCCGCCGACCGAGTAATGACGCGGCGCATGACCTCACAACCCAGCAGACGCAAACGCTCACGCACAGCCTCGATGAGACTGTCCTTGCCCGAACCAGATGGCCCCATCAGATAAATAAGCTTGCCATCCATCCTGAAAACGCCCCCCAGCAGGTGCACGCCCCTAGTAAATCGGCCATTTGCCACTATCCTGTACAAGGTAAGGAACAACGATTTTAGCCGCATAGCATGCACGGTCTGACGCCTTCGGGCATCCCTTCGTGCGCTTCAGGACGCGGTCAGCGATACGGGCCGGCTCATTCTTTTCAAACCAGTCCGCATTTCTGATAATTGGTGCTGGCATTACGCCTTTACCCGGATCAATATTTGTCACAGAATTGACGCCAATGATCTGGCAATTTTGAGGCATGATGCGAGCCTCTTAACAATTCAGGTTGAACCATTTGGCGCGGATGCTTGTCCTACGACTCATCCTGCGGCCAATCCCGAGAACCGCTCCCCTGAACTAACCGGTTAAATATATGCGCCCATTGAAACAGGCAATTTATTCCAGCCGTACGGCTGACAAGTTCGTCGTACGCCTGCCAGACGGAATGCGTGAACGCATTGCCGAGGTGGCTCGCAATCATCATCGCAGCATGAACTCCGAGATCATTGCGCGCCTTGAGCAGAGTCTTATTCAGGAAGGCGCACTGGGCGAAGAGCTGAGCATGCGCCTCGACAGCCCGGAGCTTTCGCTGCACGAACGCGAGTTACTGCAACGCTTCCGCCAACTCTCCCATCGCCAGCAGAACGCACTGGTTTCTCTGATCGCCCACGACGCCGAAATGGCCGCAGACGCATCCTGAGTCAAATCGAATATCTCAAGCCAGCATGAATGCTGGCTTTTTTTTGCCCGCAATCCGGGATTTCAAGGACGAAAAAAAGCCCGCCAATTGGCGGGCTGTTCGACACAGGAAATCAGAGCAGGAAAATCGTCGCCAACCCCAGGAAGATGAAGAAGCCGCCACTATCGGTCATGGCCGTAATCATCACACTGGCCCCCATTGCCGGGTCTCGCCCCATCTTGGCCAACGTCATCGGGATCAACACCCCCATTAAAGCCGCCAGCAACAGGTTGAGCGTCATCGCAGCCGTCATCACCACGCCAAGCGACCAACTGCCGTAGAGCATGTAAGCCACTACACCGATCACTCCACCCCAGACCAGGCCGTTGATCAACGCAACGGCGAGCTCCTTGCGCATCAGACGCGAAGTATTACCCGTGCTGACCTGATCGAGCGCCATGGCGCGAACGATCATGGTGATCGTCTGGTTGCCGGAGTTACCACCGATACCCGCCACAATCGGCATCAGAGCGGCCAGCGCCACCAGCTTCTCGATCGACCCTTCGAACAGGCCGATCACCCGCGACGCGACGAACGCCGTGATCAGGTTGATCGCCAGCCACGCCCAACGGTTGCGCAGGGATTTCCAGACGGAAGCGAAAATATCTTCCTCTTCCCGCAGACCCGCCATGTTGAGGACTTCGCTTTCGCTCTCCTCACGAATCAGGTCGACCATTTCATCGATGGTCAGACGGCCGATCAGCTTGCCGTTCTTGTCGACCACCGGTGCCGAGATCAAATCGTAACGCTCGAACGCCTGAGCGGCGTCGTAGGCATCTTCGTCCGGGTGGAAACTCACCGGATCGCTGGCCATGACTTCGGAAACCTGTTTCTCCGGATCATTGACCAGCAAACGCTTGATCGGAAGCACGCCCTTGAGTACGCCGTCGTAGTCGACCACGAACAGCTTGTCGGTATGACCCGGCAGCTCTTTCAGGCGGCGCAGGTAACGCAGGACCACTTCAAGACTGACGTCCTCACGGATGGTCACCATCTCGAAGTCCATCAGCGCACCGACCTGCTCCTCGTCGTAGGAGAGGGCCGAACGCACGCGCTCGCGTTGCTGCTGATCCAGAGTCTCCATCAGCTCATGGACGACGTCTCGCGGCAGCTCGGAGGCCAGGTCAGCAAGTTCGTCGGCATCCATGTCCTTGGCAGCAGCCAGGAGCTCGTGATCGTCCATGTCGGCGATCAGCGTTTCACGGACGGAGTCGGATACTTCGAGAAGAATGTCGCCGTCGCGATCAGCCTTGACCAACTGCCAGAGCGTCAGACGATCGTCCAGCGGCAGGGCTTCAAGAATGTAGGCAACGTCGGCAGAGTGCAGATCATCGAGCTTGCGTTGCAACTCGACGAGATTTTGCCGGTGGACCAGGTTCTCGACCCGATCGTGATGTGCGCCTTCCTGGCGGTGAGTCAGGTCTTCGACGACCCGCTGGCGCTGCAGCAGCTCAACGACCTGAGCCAGGCGATCCTGCAGGCTTTCCTGTGTTTTCTTTACTTCGATTTCGGACATAGGCGAACTCCACTCCCAGCAGCGGGGCACGCCGGAAGGATCAATCAGTCAATTCATGATTGGTAAAACGGGGTACTGAGTAACTACTGGGTAAGTCCATGGAAGTTTTCCATAAGCCCCGGCGGGGCTGACGGGCGCAATGATACACCGCCTGACGGTTTTAAACGTTAAAAATCTAGGCTGAAACAAGCGCTTGCGAGACAAAGCTGAGCGCTGTCCTGACTCTTCAGACTCCGACGACTCATCCTGAAAAGAAAACACACCGGCAGCGAAAAAACTGCCGACTACGCTTGAAAGGGATCGTCATGGAGGACGCCGAATGCCATCGAAAACATCCCGACTCATGCTGACCACCCTGCTCTGCCTCCCGCCCACAGGGAACACAACGACACTTCACCGCTGCGAAGCTGCTGACGGCAGCCTCACATTCACAACGCTGAGTTGCGCGAACAATGAGCGCCTTTTACTCCAGGAGGTACGCCCCTACTCGCCCGGCTCGACAGTGGCACTGATACCCGAAGCCCGACACGAAGAAATATCCGGTATGAATATCAGAAAGCGAGAAATGGCCGTCGTAGGCCGGACAAAAGACAAATGTGGAGATCTGATCGACGCACGACAGAAGCGCGAAGCAATCATCAATCAACGAATCATCGCCGGCATGAGCCAACAGGATGTTGAGAGCGCCCTGGGCAAGCCTGACAAGATCAGCATCCGCAATTCGGCAACGACTTATCGTTACGACCTCAAGCGAGGCCGCAGTGCTCAGGTCGATTTTGATGAGAAAGGATGCGTGACAGGAAAACTCAAATCCCGGACAGCAAAAAGCCCGCGTTAAACGCGGGCTTTTTGGTATATGGTGCACTCGACAGGATTCGAACCTGTGACCGCTCGGTTCGTAGCCGAGTACTCTATCCAGCTGAGCTACGAGTGCAATTTGTGTTTTTAGACCAGACCACAACTGGTTGAAGCCAAGTTATTTACATTGCTGCAACTAACTCTTAAATGGTGCACTCGACAGGATTCGAACCTGTGACCGCTCGGTTCGTAGCCGAGTACTCTATCCAGCTGAGCTACGAGTGCATTTGTGTTTGTTAGACCAGATCACACCTGGTTGAAGCCGAGTCATTTACATTGCTGCAACTGACTCTTAAATGGTGCACTCGACAGGATTCGAACCTGTGACCGCTCGGTTCGTAGCCGAGTACTCTATCCAGCTGAGCTACGAGTGCATTTGTTGCGCCGCATTATAGCCCGTCTAATCTCTATTCCAACCACTTTTTCTATTAATTTCAACAACTTACAGAAAAAGCCAGATTACAACGTACTAAGCAAATAATGGCGGAGAACGGGGGATTCGAACCCCCGACACCCTTGTGAGGTGTACTCCCTTAGCAGGGGAGCGCCTTCGGCCACTCGGCCAGCTCTCCGCAACACGGGGCGTATCTTAACCAACCTTTTCCCCGTTTGCAAACATAAAAATCAATAAAAATTAATGACTTGGTTCTTCGTCCTTCTCTTTCTTTATACGCAGGTAGATTTCCTCACGGTGCACGGCGACCTCTTTCGGGGCATTGACGCCGATACGCACTTGATTTCCTTTGACGCCGAGCACGGTCACGGTGATTTCGCCATCACCGATAATCAGGCTTTCTGCGCACCGACGAGTCAGAATCAGCATACCTTTCTCCTCACGCGAATCATTTCAGGGACAACAGTCTGCAAAAAAAAGGCACCCGACCTACAACCGGAGCGATCGTAGCCCTACATGCCTGAGTATTGACCAGCGCGAGCAAAAGAACAGTTCAGGGCTCGCGCCATTCAAAAAATAAAGGGCGCGGTCAGACCGCGCCCTTCATTGACCAGGATTACTCGCCCTGACGGGCTGGAGCATCCAGTTCGAAAGCCGTGTGCAGGGCGCGCACGGCCAGTTCCAGGTATTTCTCTTCGATCACGACGGAAACCTTGATTTCCGAAGTCGAGATCATCTGGATGTTGATGCTTTCCTTCGCCAGGGATTCGAACATGCGGCTGGCCACGCCTGCGTGGGAACGCATGCCGACGCCGACGATCGAGACCTTGGCAATCTTGGTGTCGCCGACGACTTCACGGGCACCGATCTCGCGAGCGGTGTTTTCCAGCACGGTCTGCGCGGACTGGTAGTCGTTGCGGTGCACGGTGAAGGTGAAGTCGGTGGTGTTATCGTGCGCGACGTTCTGCACGATCATGTCGACTTCGATGTTCGCGGCACTGATCGGGCCGAGAATCTTGAACGCCACGCCCGGGGTGTCTGGCACGCCACGGATGGTCAGCTTGGCTTCATCGCGGTTGAAAGCGATGCCGGAAATGATCGGCTGTTCCATGGTTTCCTCTTCATCAATAGTAATGAGGGTGCCCGGACCCTCCTTGAAGCTGTGCAGTACGCGCAGCGGAACGTTGTACTTGCCGGCGAACTCCACGGCACGGATCTGCAGCACCTTGGAACCGAGGCTGGCCATTTCCAGCATCTCTTCGAAGGTGATCTTGTCCAGACGCTGAGCAACCGATACCACACGCGGGTCAGTGGTGTAGACACCGTCGACGTCGGTGTAGATCTGGCACTCGTCAGCCTTCAACGCAGCGGCCAGCGCCACGCCGGTGGTGTCGGAACCACCACGACCCAGGGTCGTGATGTTGCCGTGCTCGTCGACGCCCTGGAAACCGGCGACCACAACCACACGGCCAGCCTTCAGGTCACCACGAATCTTCTGGTCATCAATCTGCAAGATACGCGCTTTATTGTGCGCACTGTCCGTCAGGATCCGCACCTGGTTGCCGGTGTACGACACCGCCGGCACACCGCGCTTGATCAGCGCCATGGCCAACAGGGCGATCGTCACCTGCTCACCGGTGGAGACAATCACGTCCAGTTCACGCGGAACCGGTTGATCTTCGCCACTGATTTGCTTGGCCAGATCGATCAGACGGTTGGTTTCGCCGCTCATTGCAGACAGCACAACCACCAGGTCATCGCCGGCATCGCGGAATTTCTTAACCTTGTCGGCGACCTGCTCGATTCTCTCGACAGTGCCGACCGAGGTGCCTCCAAATTTCTGTACGATCAAAGCCATTTCAAAGCCGCCTCTGCCCATGAAGGGCGCCCAATAATCACTCGAACAGCCGCCGGGCCCGCCACTAGACTGCGGGCCCGACAGACCGTCTTATAAACCCTGCTCGACGAATGGAACGGTCAGCGCCAGTGCGCTATCCAGTGCGCCGGCGTCGACACCGCCGCCCTGCGCCATGTCCGGACGACCACCGCCCTTCCCGCCCACTGCCGCAGCAGCCTGTTTCATCAAATCACCGGCTTTGAGTTGGCCAGTCAGGTCCTTGGTCACGCCTGCAACCAGTACGACCTTTTCCTCATGGACACTGCCGAGCAGGATCACTGCGCGGCCGAGTTTGTTTTTCAGCTGATCGACCAGCGCCAGCAGCGCCTTGCCGTCCTGACCATCCAGACGCACGGCCAGAACCTTCACGCCTTTGACGTCCACAGCCGAAGCCGACAGATCGTCGCCGGCGGCAGCAGCGGCCTTGGCCTGCAACTGCTCGAGCTGCTTCTCCAGCGCGCGGTTGCGCTCCAGTACAGCCGACAGCTTGTCGATCAGGTTTTCGCGGCTGCCCTTGACCAGGCTGGCCGCTTCCTTGAGTTGTTCTTCAGCAGCGTTCAAGTAAGCCAGCGCCGCAGCGCCGGTGACCGCTTCGATACGACGCACACCCGATGCCACACCGCCTTCGCTGATGATTTTCAGCAGGCCGATGTCGCCGGTACGGTTGGCGTGGATACCGCCACACAGCTCGACGGAGAAATCGCCGCCCATACTCAGCACGCGCACGTTGTCGCCGTACTTCTCGCCGAACAGCGCCATGGCGCCTTTCTGCTTGGCGGTTTCGATGTCGGTTTCTTCGGTTTCAACGGCGGAGTTCTTGCGAATCTCGGCGTTGACGATGTCTTCCAGGGCTTTCAGTTGCTCCGGCTTGATCGCTTCAAAGTGACTGAAGTCGAAACGCAGGCGCTGACTGTCGACCAGCGAGCCTTTCTGTTGAACGTGATCGCCCAGCACCTTGCGCAACGCAGCGTGCAGCAAGTGCGTGGCCGAGTGGTTCAGCGAGGTGGCGTGACGCACGTCGGCTTCGACGTGGGTTTCCACCGGTGCGCCAACAATCAGGCTGCCCGACGCCAGCACGCCGTGGTGCAGGAATGCGCCGCCGGTCTTGGTGGTGTCGCGCACGTCGAAACGGCTGTTGCCGGCCTGCAGATAACCGCAATCGCCAACCTGACCACCGGACTCGGCGTAGAACGGCGTCTGGTTCAAGACCACAACGCCTTCCTGCCCTTCACTCAAGACGTCCACGGACTGGCCATCTTTATAGAGAGCAACGACTTTCGCCGAACCGCTGGTGGCGTGGTAACCGGTGAATTCGGTATCGACATCAACCTTGACCAGGCTGTTGTAGTCCAGGCCGAAGGAGCTGGCGGAACGTGCACGGACGCGCTGGGCTTCCATTTCACGCTCGAAACCGGCTTCGTCGATGGTCAGGCTGCGCTCGCGGGCGATGTCCGCGGTCAGATCCATCGGGAAACCGTAGGTATCGTAGAGCTTGAACACTACGTCGCCCGGAACCACGTCGCCCTTGAGCTCGGCCAGATCCTGCTCGAGGATCTTCAGGCCCTGCTCCAGGGTCTTGGCGAATTGCTCTTCTTCGGCTTTCAGTACGCGTTCGATGTGCGCCTGCTGGGATTTCAGCTCTGGGAAGGCTTCACCCATCTCTGCCACGAGAGCGGCAACGATCTGGTAGAAGAAGCTGCCCTTGGCGCCCAGCTTGTTGCCGTGACGGCAGGCGCGACGAATGATCCGGCGCAGTACGTAGCCACGACCTTCGTTGGACGGCAGCACGCCGTCAGCAATCAGGAAGCCGCAGGAACGGATGTGGTCAGCCACGACTTTCAGGGACGCCTGGTTATCGTTGCTGCAACCGATGGCCTTGGCCGAAGCGGCCAGCAGGCTCTGGAAAAGGTCGATTTCATAGTTCGAGTGAACGTGCTGCAGCACGGCACTGATCCGCTCCAGGCCCATGCCGGTGTCCACCGACGGCGCTGGCAGCGGGTGCAACACGCCATCGGCGGTGCGGTTGAACTGCATGAACACGTTGTTCCAGATTTCGATGTAACGGTCACCGTCCTCTTCCGGCGAGCCCGGTGGGCCACCCCAGATGTCGGCGCCGTGATCGTAGAAAATCTCGGTGCAAGGACCGCACGGGCCGGTATCGCCCATGGTCCAGAAGTTGTCGGAGGCGTAAGGCGCGCCCTTGTTGTCGCCGATGCGCACCATGCGCTCGGCCGGCACACCGACTTCCTTGGTCCAGATGTCGTAGGCCTCGTCATCGCTGGCGTAGACAGTGACCCACAGCTTTTCCTTCGGCAGGTTCAGCCACTTCTCGGAGGTCAGGAAGTTCCAGGCGTAGGTGATGGCATCACGCTTGAAGTAATCGCCGAAGCTGAAGTTACCCAGCATTTCGAAGAAGGTGTGGTGACGGGCGGTGTAACCGACGTTTTCCAGGTCGTTGTGCTTGCCGCCGGCGCGCACGCATTTCTGGCTGGAGACGGCGCGGGTGTACGCGCGCTTTTCCTGGCCCAGGAAGCAGTCCTTGAACTGGTTCATCCCCGCGTTGGTGAACAGCAGGGTTGGGTCGTTGCCCGGAATCAAAGAGCTGGAGGCTACACGGGTGTGGCCTTGCTCTTCGAAGAAGCGAAGGAAGGCTTCACGGATTTCTGCGCTTTTCATTAGGTTCTTCCACGGAGGCTGCGGCCAAAGGCCTGTACGAAACGTCAACAGACGAAACGACGGCAAAGGGCCGCATTATATCGGCCCTGCGCGCGGGGTACAGCGTGTTTATACGATAGAAACGGTCAATTGAGGGGCTAACGCTGTCACTTGCGCGAAAACTCGACGAATGTCGCGATCACTTGCTCGATTTGCGAGCGATTGACGTCCATGTGCGTGACCATCCGCAGACGGGCGGCAGCGCTCAGTTTGATCCCGCGCTCGGCGGCAAACGCCTTGATCGCTTCGGCACGGTCACCCATCTGCACGTAAACCATGTTGGTCTGCACCGGTTCGACGGTGAAACCGGCCTTGCGCAGGCCTTCGGCCAGGATTTGCGCGTTGGCATGGTCATCCGCCAGACGCTCGACGTTGTGATCCAGCGCATACAACCCCGCCGCCGCCAGCAATCCGGCCTGACGCATGCCACCGCCGACCATTTTGCGCAGGCGCCGCGCCTTGCCGATCAACTCGGCCGAACCGCAAAGCACCGAACCGACAGGCGCGCCGAGGCCTTTGGACAGGCACACCGATACCGAATCGAAGTGCTGCGTGATTTCCCGGGCATCAACCCCGAGCTTGACGGCGGCGTTGTACAGACGCGCACCGTCCAGGTGCAGCTGCAGGCCATTGTCTCGAGTGAACTGACGCGCCAGGACCAGATACTCCATCGGCAACACCTTGCCCTGCATGGTGTTTTCCAGTGCCAGCAGGCGGGTGCGGGCGAAGTGGAAGTCGTCAGGTTTGATCGCCGCTGCCACCTGATCCAGGTCCAGCGAACCATCGGTCTGCACTTCCAGCGGCTGCGGCTGGATCGAGCCGAGCACTGCTGCGCCGCCGCCCTCGTACTTATAGGTGTGCGCCTGTTGGCCGACGATGTACTCGTCACCGCGCTCGCAATGGGCCATCAAGCCCAGCAGGTTGCTCATGGTGCCGGTCGGGACGAACAGCGCGGCGGCAAAACCCAGCCGTTTTGCCAGTTCTGTTTCCAGACGATTGACCGTCGGATCTTCGCCATACACATCATCACCGGTGGCCGCCGCGGTCATCGCGTCGAGCATGGCGGGAGTCGGTTGGGTGACGGTGTCGCTGCGAAGATCGATAACGCTCATGAACCTGGCCTCTGGTCAGCAGGGGAAATCCCTTTTCGTAGAGGAATTACTGCGGGCATGGCGCGGATTAATCAACCCTCGCGCAAGGAAAAGTCGTTTCCACGCTTCGAAAAATCCGATGGCAATCATCACAAAGGCGCAATGCACAGCCCGCCGATCTGTGTTAAAAACGCTGCGCCGCCCGATAAAGGGCGGCGAAACGTTCTCAGGGCGGGGTGCAATTCCCCACCGGCGGTAATTGCGCGCAATGCGCATAGCCCGCGAGCGCTTGGTGACGGACACGGCAAAACACCGTGAACGACGGCAAGGTCAGCAGACCCGGTGTGATTCCGGGGCCGACGGTCACAGTCCGGATGAAGAGAGAACGGGATTAACGCCAAAGGGCCGTCCGCCGTGTTCGCGCGAGCGTGCGTACCCTTGAATCCCTTTCGATTCATAACGCCCTGTTTTTCACACAAACAGGAGTCAGAACATGCAACCTACCGCTATCGACAGCAAAAGCAAACACCCTCACGGCGAGCGCGTCGCGTTCATCCAGGCCTGCTGGCACAAGGAAATCGTCGACCAGAGCCGTAAGGGCTTCCTCGCCGAAATGATCGCCCAGGGTTATCAGGAATCGGACATCGATTTCTTCGAAGTCGGCGGCGCCTTTGAAATGCCCCTGCACGCCAAGCTGCTGGCCAAGACCGGTCGCTATGCCGGCATCGTCGCCGCCGCACTGGTGGTGGACGGCGGGATCTACCGTCACGAATTCGTTGCCCAGTCGGTGGTCAGCGGCCTGATGCAGGTTCAACTGGAAACCGAAGTGCCGGTGTTCTCGGTGTCGCTGACCCCGCACCACTTCCATGCCGGCGAAGAACACCAGAAGTTCTTCTTCGAGCATTTCGTGCACAAGGGTCAGGAAGCGGCGAAGACTTGCGCGGATACGCTGCAGAAAGTGCGTGCGTTGCGCCGCACCGAGCCGCGTGCTGTAGCGGTCTGATGCAATAACGATCTCCCCCGCGCGCTGCGTGGGGGAGATTCAGTTTCAGGCGAGATTTTCGTCAGTGGTCGGCACGATCAGAATGCCTGCCCGCAGGCCGTTCTTGACCTTGGGGTTGGGGAAGATGATCCGCGCGCCCTGCTCTTCGATGATCCAGCGGGTATTGGCCAGGTCTTCGGCCAGCACATAACCCACATCCAGCTCCGAAAAGTTTTCGATGTCCGCCGGCAGGTTCAGGCGGAACGAGTCGCTGTGTTTGATGATTTCCCGCGCCACGCTGAACAGTTGCAGACCGTCCAGGCCCTGCTCGGCCATCTCCGGCTCGGTACCTTCGATGATCTGCTTCAGACGGGTTTCCAGCAGCGACACATTGACCCCGGCGTTCTGCCCGAACGGCCGCGCCTTGCCCAGTTCCAGCGTGAAGGACTCGGCACCGAGCTTGTCGTAGGTGTAGGAACTGAAGACGATCGACGGTTTATTCTGCAACAGCACCGCTTCCATGCCGGCAGCGCGCAGGCGGGCCAGTTCAAGGCGGGAATGCTGACGACCTTCCTTCCACGGATACAACGCAAACTGTTCGATCTTCGAACCGCGAATCGCCGTGTGCAGGTCATAGTGCAGTCGCTGACGATCCGGCACGCTGAAGAAGCTCGCGGCCAGACGTTCCAGCTCGCAGGCGCGCAGGGCTTCGGAGCCGCTGCTTTGTTCGTGACGGCCGTTGAACAGCCGATTGACGTCCTGCTCGATGAAACGCTCGCCCTTGCGAATCGCTTCCGGGTTGCCGAACAGGAACAGAATGCGTGCGCGCGGCTTCAGGTCGCCGCGGGCGATGTCATGCAGCAGCCGGTCGAGCAATTCGATCGGTGCCGTTTCGTTGCCGTGGATGCCTGCCGACAGCAGCAGGTCCAGGCCATTGTCGCGCGCCTCGGGTGGCCGGACTTCCAGCGCACCCTCGCTCAGCCAGCGCATGCGCACGCCTTCGACAGTCAGTTGAGTCTTCTCCGCCGGTTCGCGGCCGGCGAGGGTCAGTTCAAGCAGTTTGCCGAGGGCGAGCATAGAGCGGTTTCCTTAGTGGTCGTGGTTGCAATCCGGGCCGTGCACGTGGCCGTCATCGTCGCCGAGGTCAGCCGGTTCCATCTCCAGTTGCAGACTTACCAGATTAGTCGCCAATGGGCGCAGCAGCAGGTTGGCGTACTCTTCGTCACCCTCCTCGACGTCCACGCCGATCAGCAGCTGGCCGCGGCCGTCCTGCTGGATCCACAGCTCTTTGCCTTGCCACATGACCGCGACGCGGGTGCAGGACGTTTGCAGTTGCGTGCCGTCGGTGTCTTCAAGGATCAGCTGCAGGGAATCGCTCATGTTTTACGCTCTCTTGGGGAGATGGAACCGTGCGCCGCGACGAAGCGGCGCACCGGTCATCAATTGATCTGGAATGGATAAACCGCGCCCAGTTTAAGGATTTGCGTCAGTTCATCCAGTGCCGTCCGGCATTCAAGCAGCAATTGCGGATCCGCCAGATCGCTTTCGCTCAGACGGTCGCGATAGTGCTTTTCAACCCATGCGGTCAACGAACCGTACAACGGGGCGGTCATGATAACCCCTGGGTTGACGGCCGCCAGTTCGGTTTCGTTGAGCGCGACGCGCAGACGCAGGCAAGCCGGGCCACCGCCGTTCTGCATGCTTTGCTTGAGATCGAAGACTTTCACCTCTCGGATCAGGCCGCCGGAACTGGTCAGGCCTTGCAGGTAGTTCCACACGCGCTCGTTGCCACGGCACTCTTCCGGCACGATCAGCAACATCGAACCATCAGGACGCGACAGCAACTGGCTGTTGAACAGGTAGGAACGCACCGCGTCGTCCACGGTAACCGCCGAACGCGGCACGCAGACCGACTGGAACTTGCCGCCGACCTTGGCCAGTTTGGCTTGCAGTTCGGCCAGCATGTTCTCGGTGTCGAGGAACGCGTCCTCGTGATAGAACAGCACCTCGCCGTTGCCCACTGCGATCACGTCGTTGTGGAAAACGCCCTGGTCGATCACCGCCGGATTCTGTTGCGCGTAGACCACGCCGTCATCACGCAGACCGTGCAGACGGGCGACCGCTTGCGAGGCTTCAAGGGTCTGACGCGCCGGGTATTTCTGCGGCGCCGGGTAACGGGTGTCGAACGCACTGCGACCGAACACGAAGAACTCGACGCCGGCCTCGCCGTACTCACGGCAGAAACGTGTGTGGTTCGCTGCGCCTTCGTCGCCGAACTGCGCGACTGCCGGCAATGCGGCGTGGTGAGCGAAGTGCTGCTGGTCGGCGAACATTGCACCCAGCACGCGGCTGGTGGTCGGGTGCTCGATGCTGCGGTGGTATTTGCAGTTCAGGTTGGCGGCGGTGAAGTGCACGCGACCGTCAGCGGTGTCGGCACTCGGGCTGACCGTGGCGGCGTTGGCCACCCACATGCTCGACGCCGAGCAACTGGCGACCAACAGCGGCATCGCGTCTTTTGCGGCTCGCTCGATTACCTGAGCGTCGGTGCCGCTGAAACCCAGACGGCGCAGAGCAGCCACGTCCGGACGCTCCTGTGGTGCGAGAACGCCTTGCTGAAAGCCCATTTCCATCAGCGCTTTCATTTTTGCCAGGCCTTGCAGCGCCGCTTCCTTCGGGTTCGAGGACTGCTGGCTGTTGCTCTGGGACGCAACGTTGCCGTAGGACAGACCACCGTAGTTATGGGTCGGCCCCACTAGACCGTCAAAATTGACTTCAAAGGATTTCATCAGCGAGGCTCCACGAGAATCTGTTGTTATAGGCATCGAGTAACAATTCAATAAGACCGAGTCGCGGCCTTCGCGAGCAAGCTCGCTCCCACAGGGATCTCATCGCCCTTGTGGGAGCGAGCTTGCTCGCGAATGGGCATCACGCCATCTTCACGCCAGGTGTCAGGGCCGCCGGCAATACCAGGCTCGGGGTTTCCAGCGAGGCCACCGGGTACGCGCAGTAATCCGCCGCGTAGTAGGCGCTGGCGCGATGGTTACCCGAAGCGCCGACACCGCCGAACGGCGCGCTGCTCGCAGCACCCGTCAGTTGCTTGTTCCAGTTGACGATACCGGCGCGGCTTTCCAGCCAGAACTGCTGGTAGCGTTCTTCGGAATCCGACAGCAGACCGGCGGCCAGACCAAACGCGGTGTCGTTGGCTTCGGCAATCGCCGCCGCGAAATCGGCGTAGCGGATCACTTGCAGCAACGGGCCGAACAATTCTTCGTCGGAGCGATCGGCAACCGCCGTCACATCAACGATGCCCGGGGTCAGCAACGCCGACCGGGCCTGTGGTTGAGTCATTGCCAGCAGCGACACAGCGCCGTTGGCCAACAGATGCGCCTGGGCATCCATCAACGCTTTCGCCGCGCCGAGGGAAACCACTGAACCCATGAACGGCGCCGGCTGCTGATCGAATGCGCCGACCTCGATGGTCGAACTGACTTCCACCAGACGCTTGAGCAGGCTGTCGCCCCACGCGCCTTGCGGCACCAGCAGACGACGTGCGCAGGTGCAACGCTGACCGGCGGAAATGAATGCCGACTGAATGATCGTGTACACCGCAGCGTCGAGGTCGGCGACCTGATCGACCACCAGCGGGTTGTTGCCACCCATTTCCAGCGCGAGGATCTTGTCCGGGCGCCCGGCGAACTGCTGGTGCAGGTGATTGCCGGTACGGCTGGAACCGGTGAAGAACAGACCGTCGATGCCCGGATTCGCCGCCAGGGCAATCCCGGTCTCCCGGGCGCCTTGCAGCAGGTTCAAGACACCAGCCGGAAGACCAGCTTCGATCCAGCACTTGACCGTCAGCTCGGCGACTTTCGGGGTCAGCTCGCTTGGCTTGAACAGCACACTGTTACCGGCCAGCAGCGCCGGCACGATGTGGCCGTTCGGCAAGTGACCAGGGAAGTTGTAAGGACCGAACACTGCCACCACACCGTGAGGCTTGTGGCGCAACACGGCGGTGGCGTCGCCCAGCGGGCCGCTCTTCTCGCCGGTACGTTCGCGGTAGCTCTGCACCGAAATCGCGATCTTGTTGACCATGCTGGTGACTTCGGTCGCGGCTTCCCACAGCGGTTTGCCGGTTTCCTCACCAATGGTGCGGGCCAGTTCGTCGGCGTGTTTTTTCAGCGCGGCGGCGAACGCTTCGAGCACGCTGATGCGCTCTTCGAGCGTGCGACGGGCCCAGCCCGGGAACGCCTGACGCGCAGCCTGCACGGCCGACTCGACCTGAGCGGCAGTGGCGCCCTCCCCCGACCACAGCACTTGCTGGGTCACCGGGTTCAGCGATTGAAAGACCTCGCCCTGACCGGCCAGCCACTCACCTGCGATGTATAGCGAATTCATTATTTCGACTCCCGGGCAGCAGACAACGCCACGGCGCGAACCTGATCGCCAGCGTTGAGTTGAAGACGTTTGGCGGTCAGCGGATCGACCACCAGGGTGCCGGCGGCCAGACGGGCCGGCGCAGCCGTGATGCGGCAGTCTTCGCGTTTGCGGTTATGGATGATGAACGGCGTGGCGTCGTCGCCCGGCGTGCCGATGGCCAGCACCAGCGCCTCGCTGTCACGCACCGCGCGGATCTTGCTGGTCTCGCACTCGATGGCTGGACCGGCATCGAAGATGTCGACGTAACCCTGGTAGCTGAAGCCTTCGCTCTTGAGCATCGCCAGCGCCGGTTCGGTGTCCGGGTGCACCTGGCCGATGACATTGCGCGCGTCCGGCGACAGGAAGCAGGTGTACAGCGGGAATTTCGGCATCAGCTCGGCGATGAATGCCTTGTTGCCGACGCCGGTCAGGTAATCGGCCTGGCTGAATTCCATCTTGAAGAAATGACGCCCCAGGCTTTCCCAGAACGGCGAACGGCCAGCTTCATCGGATACACCGCGCATTTCGGCAATGATCTTGTTGCCGAACAGTTCCGGGAATTCGGCGATGAACAGCATCCGCGCCTTGGACAGCATGCGACCGTTGAGGCCCGTGCGGTAATCAGCGTGCAGGAACAGCGAGCACAGCTCGGAGTTGCCGGTCAGGTCGTTGGCCAGGAACAGCGTCGGAATCTCGCGATAGATGTTCAACTCCTGCGAGGCGCTGACGGTCAGGCCAACGCGGAAGTTGTACCACGGTTCGCGCAGACCAACGGCGCCGGCGATGGCGGAAATCCCCACCACGCGACCGTTGTCGTCTTCGAGCACGAACAGGTAGTCCGCGTCGCCACGGCCGGCTTCACCGCGAAAGGTCTTCTCGGCCCAGCCGACCCGGTGAGTCAGGCGCTCTTCGTTGGCCGGCAAGGTGGTCAGGCCGGTGCCGGTGCTGCGGGCCAGGTCGATCAGAGCGGACAAATCGCTGCTGCGTACGGGACGAACAATCATGCTATCTCCTCAAACGGGCCGCCGTGGCCACCCGTGAAACTCGCTAAGGCGTTAAACCGCCACCAGGCGCACGCTGGCACCTTCACCGACGCCCAGGGCTTCGGCCGCTTCCAGATCCAGGGTCACCGGTTTGCCCGGTGCGTAATCCAGCTCCAGCAGTACAGCGCGGTAATCCTGCAACTGGGCATTGGCCACCAGATACTGGCGCCCGGCACCTTTGACCGGCTCACCGATCTTTACCGGCACCACGCGGCTCTGGGCGATCGAACGGATCCCCGAGACACGCGCATGCAGGGTCGGGCCGCCGTCGAAAATGTCGATGTAGTGATCGGTCTCGAAGCCTTCTCGCATCAGGATATCGAAGGTGATCTGCGCACGCGGGTGCACCTGGCCCATTGCTTCCTGAGCGGAGTCCGGCAGCAGCGGCACGTAGATCGGGTAATGCGGCATCAGTTCGGCGAGGAACGTGCGGCTTTTCAGGCCACACAGACGCTCGGCCTCGGCGTAGTTCAGGTCGAAGAAATTGCGACCGATGGCGTCCCAGAACGGCGAGTCGCCGTTCTCGTCGCTGTAACCGACGATCTCGGTCACCACCGAATCGGCAAAACGCTCCGGATGGCTGGCGACGAACAGCAGACGGCCACGGGAGTTGAGTTCGGCCCATGGCGAACCCACCAGCTCACGCTGCACGTAGAAACTGGTCAGCAAGCTGTTGCCGGTCAGGTCGTGGCATTGCGAGAGTACGTGAATCTTGTTGTGGATCTTCAGCTCGCGGGAAGCGTGCACGAAGGTCTCGTTGCGAAAGCTGTAGAACGGCTCGGAATAACCGGCCGAAGCGACGATCGCCGAGCAGCCCACCAGTTTGCCGGTGGCGGTGTCTTCGAGGACGAAGAAGTAGCTCTCTTCACCGTTGAAGCTCACTTCGGCGGCAAACGAGGCTTCGCTCGCGGCAATCTTGTCGCTCAGGCGTTCAACGTCATCCGGCAAGGAAGTGACACCAATCGGGCTGTCCGCAGCCAGACGCTGTAC
The DNA here is from genome assembly GCF_002112345.1 of Pseudomonas sp. R43(2017). Lineage (NCBI taxonomy): Bacteria > Pseudomonadati > Pseudomonadota > Gammaproteobacteria > Pseudomonadales > Pseudomonadaceae > Pseudomonas > Pseudomonas sp. R43(2017). Next base: position 636,669 of record NZ_NEHJ01000004.1, on the reverse strand, counting down.
CTCGCCCAGATCAGCCATTTGCGCGGGGCGCATCACCAGCATGGTGTCACTCCTTTCTCTACTTCAGGTCGGCGAAAGCGCCGACTCGGGAAAAAAATGCCGGGCAGGCCCGGCACAGGAAATTTGTCCCGGCGCCTGTCGATGAAGACAGGCGCCGGGCGGTCTTGCATGAATCAGGCTTGGGTCAGTTTCGCTGCAGCACGTTCGAAGCGATCCAGACCGGCGTCGATATCCGCGTCTTCAACCACCAGGCTCGGGGCGAAACGGATCACGTCCGGGCCGGCCTGCAGAATCATCAGGCCTTCTTTTTCAGCGGCGTTGAAGATGTCCTTGGCCTTGCCTTTCCAGGCATCGCTGAGCACACAACCGATCAGCAGACCCAGACCGCGCACCTGGGTGAACAGGCCGTACTTCTCGCCGATCTGTTGCAGACGGGTCTTGAACTTGTCGTGCTTGGCGTTGACGCCGTTCAGCACCTCAGGGGTGTTGATCACGTCGATCACCGCTTCAGCCACGGCGCACGCCAGCGGGTTGCCGCCGTACGTGGTGCCGTGAGTGCCGACGACCAGGTGCTTGGCCAGCGCTTCGGTGGTCAGCATCGCGGCGATCGGGAAACCGCCGCCCAGGCTCTTGGCGCTGGTCAGGATGTCCGGAACCACGCCGAAATGCTGGTAGGCGAACAGGTTGCCGGTACGGCCCATGCCGGTCTGCACTTCGTCGAACACCAGCAGCGCGTTGTTCGCGTCGCACAGTTCACGGGCGCCTTGCAGGTAAGCCAGCTCGGCCGGCAGCACGCCGCCCTCGCCCTGGATCGGTTCCAGAACGACCGCGCAGGTCTTGTCCGAAACAGCGGCTTTCAGGGCCGCCAGATCGTTGTACGGCACGTGGGTGATGCCGGTGATTTTCGGGCCGAAACCGTCGGAGTACTTCGACTGGCCACCGACGTTCACGGTGAACAGGGTACGGCCGTGGAAGCTGTTGAGCGCGGCGATGATTTCGTATTTCTCGGTGCCGAAACGGTCGAACGCGACGCGACGGGCCAGCTTGAAGGCAGCCTCGTTGGCTTCGGCGCCGGAGTTGCAGAAGAACACGCGCTCGGCAAAGGTGGCGTCGATCAGCTTGTGCGCCAGACGCAGGGCCGGCTCGTTGGTGAACACGTTGGACACGTGCCACAGTTTGTTCGCCTGCTCGGTCAAGGCACCGACCAGCGCCGGATGCGCGTGGCCCAATACGTTGACGGCGATGCCGCCGGCAAAGTCGATCAGCTCGCGGCCGGCCTGATCCCAGACGCGGGAACCGGCGCCACGCACCGGAATGAAAGCGGCAGGCGCGTAGTTGGGAACCATAACCTGGTCGAAATCGGCGCGTTGTACCGCAGCGTGCTCAACGGACATCGGAGTCTCCTGATGAGGGCCACCCGCCTGAAACTGGCGAGCGATGGGGGGATTGTAAGGACAGTTTTGTGCCCGGCCTTGTCGCCAAGCGACAACTTCTTATAGCGCAAACCCCGGATTTTCCCGGGTTTACGGCAATGCGACATATAGCGTCGCAAAGGCGCAGTTTAAACCGTCGCCGACAATTGCAGCAGGCCCACGAGCATATCAATAGGCATGTGCCGGTCTGTCATACATATGTACCGCATCCACTGCCGAGATCTCTGGTTTGCTGACGGTTTCCCGACGTACATGGACAGACTCGATGCAGGCATCCACCGGACAGATTGCAGCTCACACAGCGCTCAATCCCCCCGAGCACTACGAACCTCTCAGAAACGCTTTCCCGGAATGGCTCGGCAAAGCCTCGGGCGTGCGCCGCCAGGCCCTGAAACACAATCGCCGCAGGCTCACCGACAACCTCAAGAAAGCACCAAAAACGCAGCATGCGGAATTGAGAGCCCTCATCGCTCAACGCATGAGCATGCAAAACACCGTCGACCGGACGCTTGAGCATCTGCAGGACGCCGGCGCCTATGCCGAGCCGATCCTGACCCAGGCGCTGAAGAGCAGATTCAGTCTGGACGCGGATGTCAGGAACACATTCCTGCACCTTTACATCCCGGTGACAACGCCCGGATTTTCGATCACCACCGGTAGTCGTACCTGGACGGTGTCACTGCTCGATGCAGCGCTGCACAACTTCGAAGAAGACGAAACCAAAGCTGACGCTTACTCCACCGAGTCGACCTTCACTACCAGGCCATCACCGTCAGGTCAGTTCGAAACCCTGCCGCAGATAAAGACACGCCTGAGCATCGCGGCGTTTACCCGCCTGTGCCGGGAACTGGACATCGGCGGCCGCTACAAAACGTATCTTGAAGAAAACCTGGGTATCGGCGAGCCCGTCACCAGCGCTGCGCTGCGTCAACGCATCAGCGCCAGTGAAAAGATCGCCATCCAGACCGCCTTGCAGATGGCGCAAATGAATGGCGATGTCAGCGAGTTATACGCACGCCTGATTGGCGGTTTGCTCGACGACTTGCAAGGCATGCGAGTCAATGGCCAGGCGCTGCTTTGCCATGACCTGAGCATGATGTCGTCGAAGCTGACCGGTATCGTTCTTTTCGCGCCGGATCTGCAGCAGGCACGCACCCCGGTCAGGGTGGTGGCCTATGTGCCGGACGACCCCGAACATCCGCTCAAGGAGTACGCCTCGACTGTAGACATGATGCGCGAGCTGACACGTCAACTGCGCAACCCGGAGTATCAGAAATTCTTCAGCCGCTTCGTGGCCCATGACCAGCGCGGGTACTTTTTCGCCGACCTCGGGCAACGCCTGAGTCGGGTGAAATGGCACCCTTCGGCACCCGGCAACTCATTGCCCGCCTGGCGCGACACGCCCGTCGACAACCCCAATCTGCAATTTTCCACCACGCCCATCGAGGGTCCGCTGCTGGATCAGCTTTATCAACGAAAGTTGAACAAGATCCTCAATGACGCGGCGACGATCGCTGTCCCGACCGCCACGGTCGACCGCAACGCCCGCTGGGCGACATGGGACGCCTTCACCCGGATTGCCTCTTCGATTCTTGAAATCGCCTCGTTCGTGCTGATGCCCTTCGTCCCCTTTCTGGGCGAAATGATGATGGCGTACATGGCCTATCAGTTTCTCGACGAAGTGTTCGAAGGGGTCGTCGACTGGGCCGAGGGGCTGAGCACAGAAGTTGCCGAGCACATGTTCGGCGCACTGGAGTCGCTGATCCAGCTCGGGGCCTTCGGCATCGGTGGTGCCATCGCCGTCGAGGAGCTGCCGAAAATCCTGCCTGCGGAGTTCATTGCACTGATCGACCGCTTCCAGCCCGTGAAACTGCGCAATGGCAAGACGCTGTACTGGAAACCGGATCTGCAGCCGTACGCACGCCAGATTCAACCACCCAAGGGGTTCGGCCCCGACCCACAAGGACTGCATTTGTACCAAGGGAAAAGGCTGCTCCCCATCGACCAAAGTCATTACGAAGTCAGCGCTCATGAGCATCCCGGAAAACTGTACATCGAGCATCCGACCCGTACGGACGCCTACCGCCCCATCGTGCGCCATAACGGCGATGGCGCCTTTTACACCGAGCTTGAACGACCACTCGAGTGGGACACCGCGACGGCATTGCAACGCATCGGCCATAGCGTTGAAGCGTTTTCACCCGCCAAACGCGAGCGGATCCTCAAGGTCAGCGGTTATCCGGAAGATGCACTGCGCAAAATGCACGTCAACCAGGAACGCCTGCCGCCGTTGCTGGCCGACAGCATCCAGCGCTTTCGGATCGATCAGGACCTGCAGGACTTCATTGACCAGATCGCCAGCGACAGACCCGAGAAATATCTGAATGTCGATCCACTGATCCAGCTCGAGCTTCTCAAGGGACAGAATCTGTGGCCGGCCAACAAAAGGCTGCGATTCATCAACGAGCAAGGTGAAATCGCATGGCAATCCACGACCGATCAATCGCTTCCTCTGACAGAGCTCCGCCAGGACAGCCTTGCCGAGGGTGACCTGCTCAAGACATTGATCCAGACCCTCGACGAACCGGAAATCAACACATTGCTGGGCGAGGCGTTCGGCGAGCGGTACGCCCTCGGTGCGCGCACCCGCACGCTCAGAGCCATGCTTGCGCAGCTCGCCCGACAACAGCGCCCTTCGCTTTTCGCGGCACGCTATCAGGCGCTGCAACAGAGCGTTGATCCCTTGGCCAGGCATGTGGCTGTGCATGCACCGCAACTGCCCATCAGAATCACCGAAGAACTGCTGAGTACGGCGACCGGTTCAGAGCTGAGGGAGATCCGCTGGGGACGCTGGCCCGAACGGCAGCAAGCCCTGACAGATCAGGCCAGGCACGAGCTGCGCATTACCCGTGCCTACGAGGGGCTTGAACTGGACTCGGTGCACAATCCCGATTCCGACACCCTCGCCCTGCACAGTCTTCAACAGTTGCCCGGTTGGCCAGCAGACATACATCTTGAAGTCCGCGCCCAATCCCGTGAAGGCCAGCTACTCGACAGCACCGGCCCTGTCGAAGCGCCCGTACGTAAAGTGCTGGTCCGCAAATCCGATGGGCTCTGGCAGCCACATGACGAACAGGGACTGGAACTGCTGGGGACCACCGACTTCTACACGGCTGTCCTGCAAGCGTTGCCGGACGCGCAACGGCAAGCCTTGAACCTGCAGATCGGCGAAGGCGCAAAGCTCAGGCAAGCCATCCGCGACAATCCGCTCCCCCGCACCGAACTGCGGCTGGCAATCTTGCCCGATCCTGCCCCGGCACCTGCCGTGGATGCCTTGCGATTGCTGGGTGCCGATGGTTACTCACGCAATACACCACCAGCCCTGCAAGCACCTCGCACGCTGGATAACCGGATCAGACAGATCTACCCGAGAATGTCCGAGACCGATCGGCTCGCCATGGCCCGGCGTCTTGAAAACCACCCGGGCGGAGCAATCGCCGAGCTGTCCCGGCTTCAGCTTGAATATGCACAACTCGATAGCGACCTCAATCATTGGATGTTCGACCTCCCGGATATCAACCCGGCAAACGGCACCCTGATATCGGACGACCAGCGGATGTCGGCCATCCGCGATCGCCAGATGTTCGCCCACGCGCTGCGCAATTGTTGGCGCAGAGAGATGCGCGGGCTCAATGGTTACGAAATGCGCTTTTCGCAGTCGATCGTGGGCGATCTGCCCACCCTGACTGCTGACTTCGGCCACATCGTCGAGCTGGAGCTGATTGGCGACAACGAGCCTGGCGCCGTGAATACCTTTCTCGAGTGCTTTCCGGGGCTGATACGCCTGGATCTGCTCGATTTCGACCTGCACAATCTGCCGCAGCGCATGACGAACCTCCCGCAACTGCAACAGCTGACGCTGCACAATTGCGGTGTCGTCCTGACACCGGGAAACCAGTCGCTGCTGTCGTCACTCAACGGGTTGACCGCACTGAATCTGGAACACAATCCGCTGAGCACGACGTTCGATTTCAGCGTTTTGCCAAACCTGACTCACTTGAATCTTTCCAGCACTGGAATCTCCGAAGTCCCGCCGGGACTTCTGAACCATCCTCGCCTCATCAGCGTGTGGCTTAGCGACAATCAGATCAGCACGCTCCCCGATCCTTTTTTCCAGCGACCTGCCGCTTCTACCGCCGGATACGATTTTTTCGGCAATCCACTTTCCAGTGCGACCCGGGAAAAAGTGAAGATCTATTACAACCGGACCGGCAGCGATCTGGGAGTTCGCCCCGAGCAAACGGAAATAAGCCGGACAAAGGCACTGTTTACCGATCTCAATGACCGCCAAGCCAGCGAACTGATCTACAGCCTGCCAGGCTCGCTGGTGCAAGGCCGACTTCAACTGGAGCGATGGGAAAGTGAAATCACCCGGCTGACCGCCGACCTGGCGACATGGGCGCGGAACACGCCGAATCGCAATCCATCCACAGGGGAGATGCTGACACCCCAGGAACATTCCAGTCAGTTTTACGAGCGGGAAATATTTGCCGGAAGGATTGAACGACTATGGCGCCACCGCTCGACCTCACACCCGCTGACAAGAGCGGACGTACTCTCGGCGCAAGCCACGTTCATCGGCGACATGCCCGTGCTGACGGCAGATTTCAACCACATCACAACGCTATCCCTGAACGGAAACAAACAGATAAATGCCACCTCTGCCTTCCTCCGAAGTTTCCCCCGATTGAAGCACCTGATCCTGCATGACTTTGCACTGGATCAACTGCCACAGACACTCAGCGCCTTGCCCATGCTTGAGACGTTGCTGCTCAAAAATTGCGGTGTGCGGCTCACTGGCGAGCTACAGATCGCACTGGCGTCCATGCGCGAACTTGAATCGCTCGAATTGCCGGATAACCCGCTGGACAACACACCCGATGTCGGCAGCCTGACCGAACTGACCTACCTCGATATCTCCCACACCGGCATCAGGCATGCGCCGGCCGGCCTGTCCGGGCACCCGAAACTGCGAACGGCCATCGTCAGCGACAACCGGATCAGCGAGCTACCCGAGGCCTTGTTTGAAATGCCCGCGCCGGCCAGCGAAGGGTTCGATTTCTCCGGCAATCCATTGACCGCCGATACTCGTGAAAGGATCAAACGTCACTCCAGGGAAACCGGTGTGGATTTCGCGGTACTCGCCGAGCAGCCAGACATCGAAGCCACCCAAGCCCTGTTTCCCGCTCTGGATATCGAAGAGGCCAGCGATGTGTTTTATGGCTTACCCGGCGACCTGGAGCATGGACGCGGTCAACTCAGGCACTGGAAAGCGGAATTCGAGCAACTCACCGCCGATCTGGCGCAATGGAAAATGGCGATCCCCCAGACGCATCCTGCCACCCAACGCCCATTCACTTCTTCGGAGTTCCTCGCAGAACATTCAGCCAGAACAACCTTTGCCGAACGACTGCAGGCTCTATGGCGTGCCCGATTACCGGAAAACCCCAGGCAACGGGGCGACTCATTGGTCGCCAACCTGGCGTTCAGCGGGCAACTGCCAAGGCTGACAACCGACTTCGGCCACATCCGCAGCATTTCACTCACGGGCAATCCGGCACTGAGCGATCTTGACGGGTTTCTTCAGCCTTTCTCCACTCTGCATCATCTGGAACTGCGAGATTTCAGTCTTGGGCAAAACCCGCTTTCAGCCCTGCACATTCCCTCTCTGGAAAGACTGATTCTGGAAAACTGCGGCTTGACGTTTACCCCACAAAGCCACGCGACCCTGTCATCACTTGACGCCCTTCAGTACCTGAATCTGAACCGAAATCCACTGGGGCAATCGCCCAACCTCAAAACGCTACCGGCACTGCTTCAACTGCATATGGTCGACAGCAGTATTTCGAGCCTGCCCGACGGCCTGTTCGACCACCCCCGCCTGCTCGCAGCCTTTTTCGATCGCAACCAGATCCGTGAACTGCCCGACATCCTCTTCGAAGTCGACACCCGTCCGCCCAGACAGCTCAGCCTTGCCGACAACCCGCTCTCACCCGCCATGCTTGAGCGAATCAAGCGTTGTTACCGGCAGTTCAGGTTGAGCTTTGGCGTTGCGATGCCTCGGGAAGACATCGAGCGAGTCCGCGAGCTGTTCCCGTCCCTGGACGATAATGACGCCAATCGAGTGCTGTTTCTGCTGGAGGGAAACATCGATAACGGCCGGTTGCAGATCGAGCGCTGGGAGGCCGAATTGCAGCAGCTGGAGCAAGACTTGGAACAATGGGTAACCGATATTCCGGAACGCTATCCGGCCAGTGGCCTTGTACTGACCGAAAGCGACCGCGCCGCAGAGTTCGCCAGCCGTACGACATTTCGCCTGGAACTGGAGTCGTTCTGGAGCCAGAGGTCTGCGGAAAACCCGGAATCAAGAGCTGCAATCCTCAACCTGGACCCGGGATTCATCGGCGAGCTGCCGGCATTGAGCGCAGACTTCGCGCACGTCACGGCACTGTCGATCATCGGCGATCACCAGTTACGGGTGGGCACGGAGTTCCTGCACGGCTTCACCGGTCTCGATTCGCTTGAGCTGGGTAACCTGGCACTGTCAGAGATTCCGCAGGCGCTGACCGGAATGCCGGACCTGCGACAACTGGCTCTGAGTCACTGCAAAATCGTGCTGGATGACGAAGGCAGCGCCGCGCTGCATTCGCTGAAGCAACTGGTCCGGCTCGACCTCTACAGCAATCCCCTGGGCCGTTCGCCCGACGTCCGCAGGCTGCCGTCTCTGGAGTTTCTCGACCTTTCGAACACCGGAATTTCCAGTCTTCCTCCAGGTTTGCTGGAGGCACCAGGACTGGAAACGGTGATCCTCAGTGGCAACCATCTCACCGAGCTCCCCCCGGAACTCTTCGAGCTGCCCGCCTCTGTCACCAACGGCTTTGACTTCGGCAGCAATCCGCTGAACGCGCCCACCCGGGAGCGCATCAAGACCTACTATCGCGAGACCGGGGAAAACCTCGGTGTACTGGCCGAACCGACAGACATCGCACGCACCCGGACACTCTATCCGGCGCTGGACGATGAACAGGCCAGCACGCTCATCTATCAACTTGAAGGTTCTCTGACCGATGGCCGCAGAGAACTGGCCCGCCGGGAAGCGGAACTCGGCCGGTTACTGGGCGAGCTGGCCACCTGGGAAAGCGATATACCGGACCAACGCTTGCCCGGTCAGCCAATCACACCTGACGAACGCCTGACGGAGGAACAAAACAGAACGGCATTCAGCGAAGCGCTGCTGTCCTGCTGGCGCAGAATACCCGTGGAAGGCTCGGACACTGGCGATCACGATTTCACTTTCCGGCTACCGATCCTGGGCGAACTGCCGACACTGAGCGTCAGCTTCGACCATGTTTCGGACCTGCATCTGGTCAACACCCGCGATGACTCGCCACGGATCGGGCGATTTCTCGAGGCATTCCCTCAGCTCGTCAGCGTCGACATTCAAGGCTATGAACTGACCGGTATCCCCGAGGCCATCTTCCGGATGAAGCGGCTCAACACCCTGAGCCTGCCAGCGTGTGACCTCACCCTGTCCCCTCGGGACGTTGCAGGACTGGCGAGCCTGGACAGCCTCGACCTGCTGCACCTGCATGACAATCCACTCGGGCTGACACCCGACCTCAGCAACCTGCAAGGGCTTACCGATCTGGATCTGAGCACCACCGGCATTCGCGAAATCCCGAAGGGCGTACTCGGTAACTACAACTGGTTGGAGCTGGATCTGTCAGGCAATGAAATCCGTGAAATGCCGGACGAACTGATGGAGGTGCCTGCCTATGTTGCGGATCGTTACGACCTGCGCGGCAATCCCTTCTCCGCTCAGGCCATGCAGCGAATCCGGGCTTACTACCAGGAAACAGGCCTGACGCTGAACGTTGACGGCGTGCTCGAACACCCACCGGTGCGCAGTCGCCCCAGTGTCGAGATCGAGGATTAACAACGTTTGAATCAACAGCGCCATGAAGCATGGCGCTGTGCTTGAAGGATCAACCGCGCTCGGGCGGCACCGACGACAGCTCGAACGGACTACTGCTGCGCCGCTGGTTGCGGTCTTCCCGCGGCGTGGCGCCGAAGAAGTTGCGATAGGCGCTGGAGAAATGCGGCCCCGAGGAGAAACCGCAGGACAGGCCGATCTGGATGATCGACTTGCTGGTCTGCATCAACATCTGCCGGGCCTTGTTCAGGCGCAGTTCCAGGTAGTACTGGCTCGGCACGCGGTTGAGGTATTGCTTGAAGATCCGCTCCAGCTGACGACGGGACACGCACACATGCTGGGCGATTTCGTCGGTGGTCAGCGGCTCTTCGATGTTGGCTTCCATCAGCAGCACCGCCTGGGTGAGCTTCGGATGGCTGGAGCCGAGGCGGTTCTGCAACGGAATCCGCTGACGCTCACCGCCTTCGCGGATGCGCTCGACCACCAGTTCTTCGGAGACCGCACCGGCCAGTTCCGCACCGTGGTCACGGGCCAGTACCGCCAACAGCAAATCGAGCACCGACATGCCGCCGCACGCCGTCAGGCGATCGCGATCCCAGTCGAACAGATGGCTGGTGGCGATGACTTTCGGGAAGCGCTCGGCGAAATCGTCCTGCCAGCGCCAGTGCACCGCCGCGCGATAACCGTCGAGCAGACCGAGTTGCGCCAGCGGATACACACCGGCCGACAGACCACCGATCACGCAACCGGCGCGCACCAGTTGTTTGAGCGCACTACTGAGTGCCGGCGCCAACGTGGTCGGTGGCTCATCGGCGAGCAGGAACAGTTTCTGGAAGTTTTCGAGCTTGCCGGCCCAGGGTTCGCCGGGCAGTTGCCACTCACCTTCGGTCGGTGCTTCGGCCTGCAGGAACGACAACTCGTAAACCACATCCGGATGCACACGCTGGGCAACACGCAAGGCCTCCTCTGCCAGCGCCAAAGTCAGAGCTTTAGTGCTGGGCCAAATCAGGAAACCAATTCGATGGGCAGTCATGGCGGGCGATCCGAAACGTAAACAGAGGGAAAAACCGAAATCGGCTGCAACCAAATTAGACCATCTGGCGCGCTGCGCAGCATGACCTAATTTGGTGCATAACGGGAGCGATTACTTGAGGCTGCCCGAGAGGAATTGTTGCAAACGTTCCGACTGCGGATTGACCAGCACTTCACGCGGGTTGCCGCTCTCTTCCACGACGCCTTTGTGCAGGAACACCAACTGGTTCGACACTTCACGGGCAAAGCCCATTTCGTGAGTCACCACCACCATGGTCCGGCCTTCCTGAGCGAGGGCCTGCATGACTTTCAGCACGTCGCCGACCAGTTCCGGGTCGAGGGCCGAAGTCGGTTCGTCGAACAGCATCACTTCCGGTTCCATCGCCAGCGCACGGGCGATTGCTACACGCTGTTGCTCGCCACCGGACATATGCCCCGGGAACGCGTCCTTACGATGGGCCACGCCGACCTTGTTCAGGTAGTGCTCGGCTTTCTCGCGGGCTTCGGCCTTGGACACGCCCAGCACGTGAACCGGCGCTTCCATGATGTTTTCCAGCGCGGTCATGTGCGACCACAGGTTGAAGTGCTGGAACACCATCGACAGGCGCGAACGCATGCGTTGCAGCTGTTTCGGATCAGCGGCTTTCAGCGCGCCGTCCTTGTTCGCTACCAGCTTCAACTCTTCGTTGTTGAGCAGGATCTTGCCCGCGTGCGGCTGCTCGAGCAGGTTGATGCAACGCAGGAAAGTACTTTTGCCGGAGCCACTGGAGCCGATGATGCTGATCACATCGCCGGCGGCCGCTTTCAGGGAAACGCCCTTGAGCACTTCGTGACTGCCATAGCGTTTATGCAGGTCTTGGACTTCAAGTTTGTACATGCGGTCGGTTCTCACAAAAACAGTCAGTCGTTGAGCAAAGGGCCGTCGCGCAGCGCATCGCGCCCCGCCACTTTGGCCAGCCAGAAACCGGGTTGGGCGTAACGCAGCCGCTCAATGGCAAACAGCACCCCGGACGTACCAGCACACACCGTGCTGACCCGATCCGACAGCGGATCGATCACTTCGAAAATCTTGTCACCGGCTTCAACCCACTCGCCGGGCTTGCGCAGAAAACTCACCACACCGGGATGCGGCGGCAGGAGCAGTTCCGTGCCTTCGAACGGCATGCCTTCGCACGGTTCGCGCACGGCGCTCGGCCACTCGCCACGGATCAGGCCTTGTTCTGCGAGGAACGACAGAATCCCCTCTGCCCAAGCCTCGGCTTGTGCAGGTGTGGTGTCGGCCTGACCACCCAGTTCGACGGTGGTCGCCAGGCACGCCAGTGGAATCTGCGCGTCCGGGAACAGACGCGACAGACGCAGCCACGGCAGCGAACAGGCTTCATCGAACGAGCTGCCGCCGGAATCTTCCGCCAGCAGGCCGACCTTCACATCCAGGTGCGCGGCGAGCGAACGCCACTGCGGCCAGTGCTGCGGCAAGGCGTACATGTGCAGCGCGGCTTCGCAGTCGCAATGCAGATCCAGCACCACATCGGCAGTCGCGGCGTGTTGCAGCAGGATGCGCTGCATGCCTTGCAACTGGCTGCTGGCCTCGGGCAATCCGGCCAGATGCTCGGCCATTGCCTGACGGATCAGACGGATGTTGGCGTGCGGATCATCACCGAGTTGCCCTTCAAGCCTGGCAGCCACGGGGGCGCTGAGCTCGACGAAATCACGGTTGAAGTTCTTGCCGCTGCCGGCCTCGAAACGCCCCTGGTGATTGCCTTGCAGCAATTGGCCAAGACCCAGCGGGTTGGCCACCGGCACCAGCTCGATGACGCCATTGAGCAGGCCTTTGGCTTCGAGTTCGCCGAGACGTTTTTTCAGTTCCCAGGCGGTGCGCATGCCGGGCAGTTCGTCGGCGTGGAGGCTGGCCTGGATGTAGGCCTTGCGCCCACCGTTGCCGAAGCGAAACACCGAAATCCGGCGTTCGCTGCCCAGGTGGCTCCACGGCAGAACGTGGTCGATGCGTTCCATATCAGTGCTTCCTCGGGGCCAGGTAGCTCAGCCAGCGACGCTCGGCCAGCTTGAACAGGCGCACCAGAATGAAGGTCAGGCACAGGTAGAACACGCCGGCGGTGATGTACGCCTCGAACGGCAGGTAGAACTGCGCGTTGACGGTACGGGCCGCGCCGGTGATGTCGATCAGGGTCACGATGGACGCCAGACTGGTGGTCTGCAGCATCATGATCACTTCGTTGCTGTACTGCGGCAGTGCACGACGCAGGGCCGATGGCAGCAGGATGCGCTTGTACATCTTGACCCGCGACATGCCCATGGCCTTGGCCGCTTCGATCTCACCGTTCGGCGTGGCCTTCAGGCTGCCGGCGATGATCTCGGCGGTGTAAGCGCTGGTGTTGATCGCGAACGCCAGGCAGGCACAGAACGTTGCGCTGGACAGCCACGGCCAGAGGAAACTTTCACGCACGGCTTCGAACTGGGCCAGACCGTAGTAGATCAGGAACAGCTGAACCAGCATCGGTGTGCCGCGAATCACGTAGGTGTAGAGCCACGCCGCACCATTGACCACGGCGTTCTTGGAGACGCGCATCAGACCCAGCGGCAACGCCGCCAGCAGACCGAAGAACAGTGACAGCGCGAGCAACTTGAGGGTGGTCACCAGGCCGCCGAGGTACAGCGGCAGCGACTCCCAAATGACGTTGTAGTCGAAGATCATAGATCAGCCGCCCTTACGCCTACCGAGTAGCGCTTCTCAAGGTGACGCAGCGCCAGCAACGAGACACTGGTGATCACCAGGTACATCGCCGCCACTGCGAGGAAGAAGGTGAAAGGCTCGCGGGTGGCGTCGGCCGCCTGCTTGGCCTTGAACATCATGTCTTGCAGACCGACCACGGAAATCAGCGCGGTGGCCTTGGTCAGTACCAGCCAGTTGTTGGTGAAGCCCGGAATCGCCAGACGGATCATCTGCGGCACCAGCACCCGGAAGAACACCTGGAAGCTGCTCATGCCGTACGCCATGCCGGCTTCGGCCTGCCCCTTGGGGATCGCCATGAACGCGCCACGGAAGGTTTCCGACAGGTACGCACCGAAGATGAAACCGAGGGTGCCGATGCCGGCGGCCAGCGGGTTCAGGTCGATGTACTCGTCATAACCGAGCATCGGGGCGACGCGATTGAGCAGGTCCTGACCGCCGTAGAAGATCAGCAGGATCAGCACCAGGTCGGGAATCCCGCGGATCACCGTGGAATACAGATCGCCCAGCCAGGCCAGCCAGCGCACTGGCGACAGGCGCAAGGCGACACCGATCAGCCCGAGAACGATGGCCAGGGCCATGGACGACAAGGCGAGCTGAAGCGTCAGCCAAGCGCCATCGAGGATGACAGCCCCGTAGCCTTTCAACATGATTCAGGTCCTCGAAAGTTGGGATGAAAAAATGGCGCAAACCGCAGAGATCCTGTTGCTTGCGCCATTTCGGACGGGTCGAGCGACGTAATTACTTGCCGTAAATGTCGAAGTCGAAGTACTTGTCCTGGATTTGCTTGTACTTGCCGTTTTCGCGGATGGCCGCGATGGCAGTATTGATCTTGTCTTTCAGGGCGTCGCCCTTGCGTACCGCGATACCTACGCCGTCGCCGAAGTATTTTTCATCGGTGAACTGCGGGCCGACGAACGCAAAGCCTTTGCCGGCGTCGGTTTTCAGGAAGCCGTCGTTCAGCAGGGTGGCGTCCGCCACGGTGCCGTCGAGGCGACCGGCGGCCACGTCGAGGTAGATTTCGTTCTGCGAGCCGTATGGCTTGATCTCGGCACCCAGCGGCGCCAGGACTTCACGGGCGAAGCGCTCGTGGATCGAACCACGCTGCACGCCGATGTTCTTGCCCTTGAGCTCGGTCAGCTTGTCGCTGACCACGGTGCCTTCCTTCATGACCAGGCGGGCCGGGGTGTTGTAGTACTTGTTGGTGAAGTCCACGGACTTCTTGCGGTCTTCAGTGATCGACATGGACGAGAGGATCGCGTCGATCTTGCGCACTTTCAGTGCCGGGATCAGACCGTCGAACTCTTGCTCGACCCACTGGCACTTGACCTTCATTTCTTCGCACAGTGCGTTGCCGATGTCGTAGTCGAAACCGACGATGCTGCCGTCCGGGGCTTTGGATGCGAATGGAGGGTAAGCCGCTTCGATACCGATCTTCAGAGGCTTTTCATCGGCGAATGTCGGCAGGGACAGCACGGACAGTGCCAGGGCGCCAAGCAGCACAAGTTTCTTCATCTTGGGACTCCATCGGTAAAGGGCAAAAACGGCAGAGTGAGCGACAGCCCAATATGCGAATGGGTGGAACGAAAGCGGTTGCTGCGTGCGTGGGATATTTCCGAACAAACCCTGAAGGCTTCAACGCGAGCCACGACGAGCGAGTGATCGGCATTCTAACGACAGGCCCGAAGCCGATATTTCTTCAATGCGACAACTAATTACAGAAGCACCGAGAAACCCGCTTGAGCACATTGACAGCTCCGCAATTTCATGCAAGAGCGAAAGACAGTGAACCGATCTATGCTGCAAATTGCGGGCCTATTATTCGCAAACCCTTCTAATCCGGCAAGCGCGGGGTGATGTCTTATTTTTCACCGGTCGTTTTGAGGCTCTAAAACGGGGCGATGCGTTTCTCATTGCCCCGTTGCGGGGCGGGCGGTTACACATTCGGTTACTTGAAGTCGGACGGGTAACAGTGGGAATGGGCTGACGGAGCAATTCGATAATTATTGGCCGAAGATCCCCCGTCACTGATCGTTACCACGCGGAGCGTGGGAACGATCGATAACAAAAAGCCCCGCCCGGCGTGATGCCGGACGGGGCTTTTCAGCCTTCAGATCCGCCGCTTACGCGACGTTCATGGTCTTGTGGGTATCGATCAGATGCTGCACCACACCCGGATCAGCCAGGGTGGAGATGTCGCCCAGGCCTTCGTACTCGGCGGTAGCGATCTTGCGCAGGATGCGGCGCATGATCTTCCCCGAACGGGTCTTCGGCAGCCCCGGCGCCCACTGGATCACGTCCGGCGAAGCGATCGGGCCGATCTCCCTGCGCACCCAGTTCTTCAGTTCCAGGCGCAGTTGCTCGCTCGGCTCTTCGCCATTTTTCAGGGTGACGTAGACATAGATGCCCTGCCCCTTGATGTCGTGCGGCACACCGACCACCGCCGCTTCGGCGACTTTCGGGTGAGCGACCATCGCGCTTTCGATCTCGGCAGTACCCATGCGGTGGCCGGACACGTTGAGCACGTCGTCCACGCGACCGGTGATCCAGTAGTAACCGTCGGCATCGCGACGGGCGCCATCACCGGTGAAGTACATGCCACGGAAGGTCTTGAAGTAGGTGTCGACGAAACGGTCGTGGTCGCCGTACAGGGTGCGCGCCTGACCCGGCCACGAATCGAGAATCACCAGATTGCCTTCGGCCTCGCCCTCAATGATGTTGCCGAGGTTGTCCACCAACGCCGGCACCACGCCGAAGAACGGACGTGCGGCCGAACCTGGCTTGAGGGTATGAGCGCCCGGCAGCGGGCTCATCATGTTGCCGCCAGTTTCGGTCTGCCACCAGGTATCGACGATCGGGCAACGGGACTTGCCGACATTCTTGTAGTACCAGTCCCAGGCTTCCGGGTTGATCGGCTCGCCCACCGAACCGAGCAGACGCAGGCTGCTGCCGTCCGCGCCTTCGACAGCGGCGGTGCCGGAGGCCATCATCGCGCGGATCGCGGTCGGCGCGGTGTAGAGGATGTTGACCTTGTGCTTGTCGACGATCTTCGCCACCCGGGTGATGTCCGGGTAGTTCGGCACGCCTTCGAACAGCAGAGTGGTCGCGCCGTTGGCCAGCGGGCCGTAGACAATGTAGGAGTGACCGGTGACCCAGCCGACGTCGGCGGTGCACCAGTAGATTTCGCCCGGACGGTAGTCGAACACGCGCTCGTGGGTCATCGCGGCGTACAACAGGTAACCGCCAGTGGTGTGCTGCACGCCCTTCGGCTTGCCGGTGGAGCCGGAGGTATAAAGGATGAACAGCGCTTCTTCGGCGCCCATCTCTTTCGGCGCGCAGACAGTGCCCGCCACTTTCATCAGGTCTTCGTACCAGATGTCGCGATGCTGGTTCCACTTGATGTCGCCACCGGTGCGCTTGCACACGATAACTTTCTGGATGCTGTTGGTCTCAGGGTTGGTCAGCGCGTCGTCGACGTTGGCCTTGAGGGAAATCTTCTTGCCGGCACGGATGCCTTCGTCAGCGGTGATCACCACTTTAGAGCGGCAGTCGATGATGCGGCCGGCCAGGGCTTCCGGCGAGAAGCCACCGAACACTACCGAGTGAATCGCGCCGATCCGGGTGCAGGCCAGCATGGCGACCACGGCTTCGGGGATCATCGGCATATAAATGGTCACCACGTCGCCGCGGTGCACGTCCTGACCACGCAGGGCGTTGGCGAACTTGCAGACTTGTTCGTGCAGTTCGCGGTAGGTGATGTTGCGGCTTTCGGAAGGATCGTCGCCTTCCCAGATGATGGCGACCTGATCGCCGCGCTCGGCCAGATGACGGTCGAGGCAGTTGTAGGAAACGTTCAGGGTGCCGTCGGCGAACCACTTGATGTCGACATGGTGGTCGTCGAACGAAGTCTGCTTCACCGTGGTGAAAGGCTTGATCCAGTCGAGGCGCTTGGCTTGTTCGCGCCAGAAGCCGTCAGGGTTGACGACCGACTGCTGGTACATGGCTTTGTAGGTCGCCTCGTCGGTCAGCGTATTGGCCAGAACCTCGGGACGAACGGGATACAGAGAAGCCGCACTCATCTTTCCTACCTCGGTGTAATAGTTGTTTTTGTATGACCCTGTTGTAGCCGGGGCGACCGTATAGAACCATTCGACGATGGTAGTAACAAGCCCCTACAGGTCGTGGCGATAATCCCGATGCTCGCCGCCGATGACCTCGCAGGCCTTGAATCTACTGGCCTGGCAGCGATTGTTACCAAATCTGCCAAAGGTGTTTATCAAAACCCCATCTGTTTACACCCACCCCGCCTCCCTAAAATCTGCCTCGCCGACAAGGCAAAGTGATTAACAACGTTACAGCCCCCACGAAGGCCGTTAATCCAGCTCTGAAGTAACAAACCAAACGATGAAGTTCCACACGCAACCCCAAAAAGGTTGCGTGACCCCACTCGACCTCAAGAAGGTAAATTTCAAATGAAAGCTTTATTGGTTCTGGCCCTCAGCAGTCTGTGCGCAACCGCCATGGCAGACGAGGTCCCGACTGATGTCGCACAGCAACAACCGGCCATCGAGGAATACACTTACTCCACTCACCTGGACATCGCCAAAGTTGTATCGATGAGCGAAGTACCAAATGTCTGCGAAGTGGTACCGATGAAAATGGAGTACGACGACTCCACTGGCCAGCGCCACATCCTGCGTTACAGCGTGATGGGTAACGGCTGCACCAATTGATGGTTTGAGACTGCACCGAATCGGATCGCTCAGCGCAACATCGAGGGTCGATTCCAGCCCGGCTCCGGTCGGGCTCAGTTGTGTTTGAAGGGACGTAAAAGGGTTGCAAAACACAAGATATAGTGAAAAACGCGGTTTTTTGCTCGTTTTTTGAGCAACCAATCACACGCAGAAAAATTAATGAAAAAAATTTCTCCGGGGCCAATCCCGGCGAAAGCCCTGTAAACCCTCGCTCCAAACGAAATCACCCTCCCGCTCGACCGCCCTGCGCTGTTTCGCCCTCCCCCACGCCGGTGTTTTTTTCCCTATAATGCCGCCCAATCGGGTCAGCAATATTCCCTTACAGGGATCAAAGCCATTCTGAAGCCCCGCAGCAGCGTCCACGCTGACTCGCGCCCGTCAGAGGCTCTCGGAAACCCGTAAAAATTTTCTGTTTATTGCCTGCGTTGCACCGCTGCAAAAAACGACATCCAACGCGGCCTGTACGGCCGTGTGAAAAACCAACCAATCAGTTTTCACACGGGCACAGGCCCTCACGCAGGAGACGACACGTCATGCTGAGCTGGGACGAATTCGACAAAGAAGACAGTGAAGTAGCAGTAAAAGGCGCCAACGCCGGCCACGCTACCGAAGCCAACATGGACCGCCTCGACAGCGCCGGCGGTGCCGCCGCCCTCGAAGCCCGCGCCGTGACCGCCGAAGACTCGGCCGCCGTGGCCCGCGCCAAGGCTGCACTGGATTCCCTCGACGTCGCCGAAGGCCTCGCCGAACTCGAAGGCTCCGCCGCCCGTGTCGCCGTTGACGAAAAGCGCATGATCAACTGCCGCGCCGACCTCAACCAGCTCGTGCCATTCAAGTACGACTGGGCCTGGCAGAAATACCTGGACGGCTGCGCAAACCACTGGATGCCGCAAGAAGTCAACATGACCGCCGACATCGCCCTCTGGAAAAACCCGGAAGGCCTGACCGACGACGAGCGCCGCATCGTGATGCGCAACCTCGGCTTCTTCTCCACCGCCGACTCCCTGGTTGCCAACAACCTGGCCCTGGCCGTGTACCGCCTGATCACCAACCCGGAATGCCGCCAGTACATCCTGCGCCAGGCATTCGAAGAGGCGATCCACACCCACGCCTACCAGTACTGCATCGAATCGCTGGGCATGGATGAAGGCGAGATCTTCAACATGTACCACGAGATCCCGTCGGTCGCGAAAAAAGCCGCCTGGGGCCTGAAATACACCCGCGCCATCTCCGACCCGGAATTCAACACCGGCACCGTAGAGACCGACAAAGAACTGCTGCGCAACCTGATCGCCTACTACTGCGTTCTGGAAGGCATCTTCTTCTACTGCGGCTTCACCCAGATCCTCTCCATGGGCCGCCGCAACAAAATGACCGGCGTCGCCGAGCAGTTCCAGTACATCCTGCGCGACGAATCCATGCACCTGAACTTCGGCATCGACGTGATCAACCAGATCAAAATCGAAAACCCACACCTGTGGGACGCCGAAATGAAGGAAGAAGCCTCGCAAATGATCCTGCAGGGCACCCAACTGGAAATCGAATACGCCCGCGACACCATGCCTCGCGGTGTGTTGGGTATGAACGCTGCGATGATGGAGGACTACCTGAAGTTCATCGCCAACCGTCGTCTGTCGCAGATCGGTTTGAAGGAAGAGTACCCAGGGACGACTAACCCGTTCCCTTGGATGAGCGAGATCATGGACTTGAAGAAAGAGAAGAATTTCTTTGAGACTCGTGTGATCGAATACCAGACTGGTGGTGCTCTGAGCTGGGACTAATCGTCTCGCTCGGCAGGATTTGGCGACTGATGCTTGAGTCGTCGAATTGAGAAAGCAAAAAGCCCCGATTTTATCGGGGCTTTTTTATGGGCGACTGGTTGTCCTTTTCCATTCCTACGTTGCAGCGCTCAATCTCCCACAGCACTTACAGCCGCTTCGCATTGAAGCAAACTGCAAGCACCTCTAAGCTCAATTGCAGGTGCCTAAGAAACACCCAACGTAGAAAGCTTGATCAGTCAAACAGACGCATATGCCGTCAGTGGAGCTGTTTCGCTCGTTGGGATTTCTTCAGTCCACTCTACGTTGGGGTCAGCCCCTCCAAAAATCTAAACGTAGAGGTAATGGATATGCCCAGTCCTTTTTCTGTAACAGTCTTCTCGCGTCACAACCTCGCGCTACACACCCTTCTGCTCGAAAACCAAGCGTGGTTCTGCGCCCGCGATGTAGGTCGTTTGATGGGTGTCCATCTTTGCGAACGCATGGTCAACAAACTAGATAAGGACCAACGTCGCGTTTTGTGGATTGAGTATTTTCGGCAACCCGAAAAGCAATTGATGCTCAGCGAATCAGGTGTGTATGCGCTGCTGGTGTACCACTACGTTCCGGGGAACCGCTTGTTGCGGGAGTGGTTGACTCTGCAGGTGGTGCCGGCCCTACGCGACGCAGAACACTTGGGACATACAGAACGACCGATGTTGAGTTTGTTGGATTGGCCGGAGATGTCGTTGAGCTTGCTGCATTGGCAGGATGAAGGCTGGATTCGACTGCGGGATATGCCTTATCTGCTGAACGATCAGACGCAACGGCGGACACCGGGGAAGCCTTGGTGGCGAAAGGTTGCGCAGGTTTTTCAGTCTTCGGGACACTCCATGGGGTAGTAATGGTGGTTGTAGGACTTAACGAGATCCGTCTTTATTTTCTGTAGGAATTTTCGTAGACATCAGTGATGGCCACTCAGTATCGTCCGAGGGTTTTCAATCCTCGGCGATTTTATGAGCGACAAGAAAAAAGACACTGACTGGACTGTTGCTGAGATTGAGGCAGCGGTTGACGCCTATCTGAAGATGTTTGAGCTAGAGCGAATCGGCCAAAAGTTTAACAAAGCACATGAGAATCGCGTGTTGCGTGCATCTGCGTTGCACAACCGCACTGAAGGCTCAGTTGAATTCCGCATGCAGAACATCTCTGCCGTTTTATTGAGAATGCATAGGGAATACATCAAAGGGTACAAGCCAGCTAGAAACGTTGGGGCCAACGTTGAGCCAGCCATACGGGCAGTATTGATTGCAAAAGGGGTCACGTTTGGGGATCCAACGATTGCGACTGCGGATGAAGAAGCACTAGAACAGAGAGCTCTGGCGCTAGAAAAACTGCCTCTTGAAGACGAACCGGAGGGGATTGTGAAACCGAAGCGCGCTCCCGCCCAAAGCACTGCATTTATACGTGATCCGAAAGTTAGAGCCTGGGTCCGTCAAAAAGCCAAAGGGATATGTGAAGGGTGCGGTGAACCGGCCCCGTTCACTAAAAATGACTCGCCCTACCTTGAAGTTCATCACGTAAGGCATTTGGCGAATAAGGGTTCTGATCGAATCAGCAACGCTGTAGCACTTTGTCCGAACTGCCATCGGCGCTGCCATCACTCGAATGACAGCAAAGAGTTCACCGAGTCGCTTTATGACAGGGTTAAACGGTTGAAGCGTGAACACCCGAACCGCAAAACTATGTAATGAGTGAGCTTGCTCCCTCGCCAAAGGTGAGGAGTGGCCGGCAGTGGCGGTGCGAGGATGGAGCCTGGGATCGCCAACAAGCCGGCTCCCACTGATTCCGCATCATTCTGAAAACAATCAGTGCAACCCACCCCACCACCCGCTATTAATACCCCTCCCCCCACTCAAGGACCCGAGCCCCACCATGAAATTCGACCTCGCCTACTGCCTCAGCCTCGACGACAAGTTGTCGATCTATGACGTTCGCGATCTCAATTTTGATGAGACGGTGGCGTTCGATTCTGCGAAGGAACACTTCCAGTGCCCCAACGACGCCTGTCGTTCGGCGTTCGATGCGTCCAACGAGTTGGGTACGTTCAACGCCAAGAACGTGAATTACGTGCGCACGCCGCACTTCAAGAATCTGCCCGGTACGCAGCATGTGGCGGGTTGTCCGTATGTGAGTTTGAAGACGTCGGCGTCGGGGGTTGAGGCGGCGGATGGGGAAGCGGATGACGGGCGGGAGGAGCATTTCCCGTCGGAGTTGTTGCTGACACGTCGTGAGTATGTGCGCAAGCCTGCTGCACCAGCGGGGGCGGCGGATGTGTTGCGGGATGATCCGGTGCGGGTGGCGGCTTCTCCCTCAAAAGACTCGCCGAGTCGGGAGACGGCACCGGACAAGACCAGTGTCTTCGCTCACCCCGTGGAGTGTTTTGTGTCGAACTTCGCGGACAAGGATTTGCTCAAGCGCATGCCGTTGAAGATTGGCGAGCATACGGCGCCGTACAGTTCGTTCTTCAAGAAGATCGAGTACTTGATGGACAACAAGGGGCTGATTTACTGGGGCCGGATCAAGAAGATCGAGGACTTTCACAGCGCCAGTTTCCGGATCGATTTCGAGGACAAGGTCTGGTTCAAGAAGCCGGATGACAGCAAGAAGAAGCCATATCCGGTGAGTGTCTATCTCAACAAGAAGCTGATCGACAACTACCGCAAGCGCAAGGCGTTTCTGGAAGAGATCAAGCACGCCATCGACAGCGACAAGGAGTTGTTCTGCTTCTTCTATGGTGTGACGCCGGAGTTGAAGCAGGTGCCGGGCAAGAAGAACCCCGAAAAGCCTTTCGAGGTCTTCAATGCCAATATCGAGAACCTGGATCACTTCATCATTCGTGAAGCGCCGGGTCTGGCGTGAGGGTTAGCCCTGGGGCAGTTGCAGTTTGACGGCGCCGGGGTGTTGCTTGACGACTGAGTACGGCAGGATCGACCAGTCGGGGTTATCGCAATTGCGCTGGTAACGGGCGAAGTAGGCGCCCAGGTAAATACCCTTCGGCGTGAAGTGCCAGTTGGAATAGCCCCAGACGCTTTCATCGGTGTAATCGCAACTGCCGTCATCTTCGGCCGGCTTCTTCATTTCATCCGGGTACAACGTGGTGAACTGTTTGACCAGCCACGGGGCCATGACTTTCATCTGGTCGTATTCGCTGGCTGCGCTATTGGGCTCGCCGATCCACAGTACGTCTTTGAGCTTCAACAGTTCGCCCGTGTGGACGTTCAAGTTGATCGGCGAACTGCCGAAGTCCGGGTGCGCGCCGCCGCAACTGTAGCCGGTTGAGATGTCCAGGCTGACCACGTCGGGCGAGAGAAACTCGGGGGCCGCGCCTTGATCGAACTCGGCGTACTCCGCGCCATCCATCATGCAGCGGTGATAGTCGATGACTTCAGTCCAGAGCCGCCCGAGCAGGTGGTTGTTGATGCGTTGCAGCTCTTCTTTTGTGTAGCCGGAATCAACACTGAACAGCGAAATCTTCGACTCAGGCTCCGCCCACCATTGCAAGTCGTAGCCCATGAAGTTCTCTTTTTTCCCCGGTTTGAGCTTGAGCCCCTGCAGGCGCAAATACTCGTAGGGATCGTCTTTCGGCAAGGTGGCAATAAAGGGCAACGTCGTTGCAGTCGGCGCGGGAAGTTTGGCCTCGACCAGTTCTACCGGCAGTTTCTTGCCTCTCGGGTTTTGCCATTCGCCCTGCCAGCCGTTGGCGGTGGCTTTCAGCTTGAGGGTCGGCAAAGGCTTGTCATCACCGTAGCGATTGTTGCCCTCGACCAGCGTCAACGTGATGTCCTGCAATGAACCGCTGAGGGCCAAATCGCGGTGATACTTCTCGTAGAAGTAACGACCGGTCACTTCTTCCGGATTCTGGGTATTGAGCTCGACCACAATCGGCGTCTTACCCAGTGTGCCAGTGAACACATGTGGGCCACCTTCGGCATGGGCGTTGGATATCAGTGTGAACAGCGCCACGGCGTATGGCGCCAGGCGCAACAGTCCCTTGAGCATGGATCGATCCCTGAATGAGTCGGAGGTTGCGCCGGGACGTGGGTGCCGGCGCTGGAAAATTCGCGGCGGATTATGGCGGGGTTGCGTGCAGGAATCGAGGTTCTACTTCAGTGCCATGGCCAACAGCACGATGACCAACAGACCGATATACACCCAAGCATGCACCCGATCCGGTATTCGCCCGATCCACGGCGTCGCCAATCGAATCCCTACCATTGAGCCCAGCGTCAGCACCGCAAACGCCAGCAGATCCACATACCCGATAAACCATGGCCCGAGGTCTGTCTCGCTGAACCCCGCCATCACCATGTACGTCAGCGTCCCCGCCAATGCCACCGGCACGCTCAGCGGATTGGCCATCGAAGTCGCCTGCGACATGCTCAACCCGCAACGCCGCAACAGCGGCACGGTCATGACGCTTCCTCCCACGCCGAGAAAGGTCGCGATGGCGCCAATGCCTACCCCACCGCCGGACGTTTCCACCGTTCCCAATCGCCGTGGGATGACGCCTTCGGACTGTGTGAGAAACCCGCGTCGCAGCAGGCAGTCGACAATCGTGACGCCGAGGTAGGCGATGAAGGCATAGCGGATGATTTCGCCGCTGGCCCAGACCGCGGCGATTGCGCCGACGATAGCGCCCAAACCGATGAAACCGCCCAAGGGCCACAGGTAGTCACGGATGAGGTTGCCTGCGCGGCGATGCTTGCCGGTAGCGACCAGGGCGTTGACGATCATCACGCAGGTCGAGGTGGCGACGGCGATGTGCATGGCGGATTGGCTGATCGGGTCGTCGACACCGTGGCTAGCGGTGAGCATGCGGTACAGCAGTGGCACGACGACAAAGCCGCCGCCGAAACCAAAGAGCACGGCGGTGATACCGGTCAGGCAGCCGAAGAGTGTCAGCAGGAGGTAGAACATAGCGCGTCGTCCGTTGTGTGGGAGCGGTCGACTGTAGAGCGGCGGCGCTTGGCCTGCTTCAGCAAGTCAGCCAATAATGTTTGCGTTTACGCCAACTGCCGGGTGCCGCTCGATGCGCAATGTTTCGATCAATCTGCTGGATGACACGCCGCGCCCGGTGGTGGCGATCGGTACGGATTATTCCCACGGCTATCTGTTGCCACGTCATACGCATCGGCGGGCGCAATTGTTGTACGGCGCGACCGGGGTGATGCAGGTCAGCACGCATGACGGCAACTGGGTGGTGCCGCCGCAGCGAGCGGTGTGGATTCCGCCGGGGGTAGCGCATGAGGTGTTGATGCTGGGGGTCAGCACTCGCAGTTTGTATATCGAGCCGGGGGCGGTGGATCTGGCTGAGCGTTGTCAGGTGATCAGTGTGTCGCCGTTGATGCGGCAATTGCTGATGGAAGCGGTGGAGCTGCCGCTGACCTATGACCTGACCGGGCGTGACGGCGTGCTCATCGACTTGTTGCTGCATGAATTGCAGCGGAGTACGCCACTTCCCTTGCATATCCCGCTGCCGTCTGACGGAAGACTGCTCGAACTTTGTCAGACCTTTCTGCAACAGCCGAATGCCCACCAATCCCCCCAGCATTGGGCCGATCAGTTGCACGTAAGCTTGCGCACTTTCAACAGGTTGTTCCGCCAGCAGACCGGCCTGAGTTTCAGTCAATGGCGCCAACGCGCCTGCGTGGTATTGGCGCTGGCACGCCTGGCGGCGGGTGAAGCGGTGACGCGGATTGCCCTGGATTTCGGCTATGACAGCCCGGCGGCGTTCTCGACGATGTTCCGCCGGATCCTCGGTCAGGCACCGTCCGTCTGGTTGGAGGCGGCGAACTAGGGCAAATCAAAAAATGCGTTTGATCCCGGCCGAAAACAACTGTACAAAAACACAGTACATTTTCCATCAGCACTCTCGAGCCCGGAGCACACCATGGCCTCTTCAGCGATGAACCTCATCCTCGAACGTATCGCCCTTTTCCAGTTCACCCCGACCCACTGCGCCCAGGCCCGAGGGATGTTGGGCTGGAGTGTGGAACAACTGTCGCGGGAGGCAGGGGTTTCGGTAGACGACATCCAGCGGTTCGAAGCGCAACAGGAAGTGGCGGATTCGGCTCGGCTGGCGTTGACGTATCGGTTTGAGGCGCAGGGGTTGGTGTTCTTTCCGGGGTTTGCGCCGGGGCGTGGGGGGAATGTGAGGGGATGCAGCCCTGCAGAAATACACGGTGAGTTGGCCATGGCCGAATAACCGTGCGCAAAAAAGCGATTGCGGCCACTCACTCAAAAGGAAGGTTTCACTGCCGTTTGCAATGAAACCCTCGTGAGCCTGATTACTCCTTGAACCCCGGCTGCCGCAATGCCATCGAAGCCTGTTCGTAGCTGTACGCCATCGCCAACAACTGCGGCTCGCTCCATTGCTGGCCGTATAAGAACACTGAAGTCGGCGTACCGTCATCGCTCATGCCCGAGGGCAAGGTGATTGCCGGATAGCCTGCGGTAGCCGCAGAAAACTGGGAATAACCATCGTTTTCAGCAAACAGTGCGTCCAGGTTGTGTTCGCGCAGTTGCTCATCGATAGCGTCTTTGAAGTTCTGGCTGATGATTGCAATCTGTGCACTCGCCTCCTCATGGGTGAGTTCAACGGCGTTGATTGCCTCCAGCATCTGCTGGCCGTAATGCTCATCACCGGGGTTAGCCTGGTTGAAGTCGATCAGCGTCTGCAATGAATCAATCGGCAAGCCCTGACGGCTGGCCAGGTACTCGGGCAACTCATGCTTCATCGCGCCCATCAGACCACTGAGGTAGCCCTCGATGTCTGGAAGACGCACGGTCAATGGGACCAGCGTAGCGCCCTGCTCCCGCAAGACAGCCATCGCGGCGAGCATCTCCGGATTCGGGGTCAGTAACGTGTCGTGGGATCCTGTATACGCGACTGGATAGCCAATCCGCTTGCCTTGCAGAGCGGCATCGGAAAGCAATGCCGTGTAGTCGATTCCTGTGGGGGCGTTGGCAGTGGCGCTGTCCGCAGCATCTGTGCCTTGCATGACGTTGAACATCAATGCAGCGTCCCGCACCGTACGGGTCAGTGTGCCCGGAGTGTCTTGCAGGCGAGTGATCGGCACGATACCGGAACGGCTGAACAACCCGAGCGTCGGTTTGACGCCGACCACGCCAATGGCCGAGGCCGGGCAACTGATCGAGCCATTGGTTTCTGTGCCCACTGCCAGCGGTGCGAAACCGGCGGCCACTGCGGTTGCCGGGCCGGAACTGGAACCACAGGTACCTGCGCTCAACAGGTGAGGATTTTTCCCCTGGCCGCCGCGCCCGCTCCACCCCAAAGGCAGAGACATATCACGCATGCCCGACCATTCACTCATGTTGGCTTTGCCCAGCAGGATGGCGCCGGCCTCGCGAAGCTGTTGAACCGTAAAAGCATCCTGAGTCGTCGGCTGTCCGACCATGGCCATTGAGCCGGCACTGGTTTGCATGCCGTCAGCGGTATCGAAGTTGTCCTTCAACAGGACCGGAATTCCGTGCAGCGGGCCACGGATCTTGCCTTGCGCACGCTCTTCATCCATCGCCGTCGCGATGTCGAGAGCCTCGGGATTCATTTCGATAATGGCGTTGAGGGTTGGACCTTGCTTGTCCAGATCCGCAATACGCGCAATGAGGTGTTGAACCAGCGCAACCGAAGTCAGTTCGTTGCTGACCATCATTGCACTGAGCTCGCTGGCGCTTGCGTATTCAAGTTCAGCACCGGAAGGCGCCGCGAGGGCAGCGCTGCTGGCCAGCGAGAGCAGGATGGCCTGCGCCAGCGTATTCATGTTGCGTTTAAAGCGGCATTTCATTTTCTAATCCTTGTTTAAGCCAATCACGAGTGAGTCATTTCACTCGCGACCAAGCCTACCGAAGCCGCAGGAAACGGCTGTCAGCAACAAGAACCAGTACTGGTAGGAAAACTCACCCAGCCTTGTAGCCGCTACAAGCAACGCGCCCTTTTTCTGACATCTCCTGTTCCACTTCTAGCCACCATGCGTCCCCACGCTGGGGTTGCATCAAGTTAAACGCCTCACCCATTTTCGGCGTCGTGATGGAAACACTGCGTTCCCAGGCCAAGGCAAGAATGCGATCAAAGGGTTCGTGCCAGGCATGCATTGCCAGATCGAACGTGCCGTTGTGGATTGGAAACAGCCAGCGGCCCTTGAGGTCGATGTGGGCTTGCAGGGTTTCTTCCGGTTGCATGTGCACGTGAGGCCATTCGACGTTGTAGGCGCCGGTTTCCATCAGGGTCAGGTCGAACGGGCCGAACTGTTCGCCGATGCGTTTGAAGCCGTCGAAGTAGCCGCTGTCGCCGCTGAAGAAAATCCGCGTGTCGCCGTCGATGATCACCCACGAAGCCCACAGGGTCTGGTTGCCATCAAACAGGCCACGGCCGGAGAAGTGCTGCGACGGGGTGGCGATGAAGCGGATGCCGGCGACTTCGGTGCCCTGCCACCAGTCGAACTGGCGGATCTTGCTGGCATCGATGCCCCATTTGATCAGGGTGTCGCCGACGCCCAACGGGGTTAGGAACAGGTTGACCTTGTCCGCGAGTTTCAGCACCGCTTCGTAGTCGAGGTGGTCGTAGTGGTTGTGCGACAGGATCACCGCTTCGATCGGTGGCAACTCGTCGATGCTGATCGGTGGCTGGTGGAAGCGTTTCGGGCCGGCCCATTGCACCGGTGAGGCGCGCTCGGCGAATACCGGGTCGGTGATCCAGAACTTGTCCTGCAGTTTCAGCAGCAGGGTCGAGTGACCGAGGCGATAGACGCTGTGGTTCGGCGCAGCAATCAGGTCGGCACGGGTCAGTGCCTGCACAGGAATGGCCGACGCAGGACGTGTGTTGCGCGGTTTGTGGAAGATCATGTTCCACATGATGCGCAGCATCTTGCGCACACCTTCACGCTGCACCGGCGCGTGGTTGCGGAACGTCCCTTCGGCCTGGCGCGAAGCTTCAGGTACAGGACTGACCGCGGAAGAAATTGATTTGGCCATGACTGAATGACTCCAGAAAAACCGCGCAATTCACGGTTTTCCACGGTGGGACGATAAATGGCCAAGGCACGCACGCATCAGCCGGACATCTGGTTTTAGGTTGCACCGATTAACGCAACATTACACTGATCGGTGTACTTTCTAGGTTGCATGAATCCGGATGACAAGTAAACTGCCGAGTGTAATTTCCTCCTTTTTCCTGCCGAATCGAATTTATGACAGCTCCAACACGCCTCACCGACCGCAAACGCGAAGCCATCATCCTGGCGGCCATTTCCGAATTCCGTGCCAACGGTTTCGAAGTCACCAGCATGGACAAGATCGCGGCCACCGCCGGGGTGTCGAAGCGCACGGTGTACAACCATTTTCCCAGCAAGGAAGAGCTGTTCGCCGAAATTCTCAACCAGTTGTGGGCACGGATCAGCACCGAGCAAGCCGTGTCGTACCAGCCCGACCAGCCCTTGCGTGATCAACTGCGAACGATGCTGCTGGCCAAACTGCAGATGATGGCGGACGACAATTTCATGGATCTGGCCCGAGTCGCCATCGCCGCCGCGATCCACTCGCCCGAGCGTGCGCAGAACATGGTGGCGCGCATGGGCGAACGTGAGGAAAGCGTCACCGTTTGGATCCGCGCCGCCCAGGCAGATGGCCGGTTGAAAGCGGTCGATCCGGAGTTCGCCGCGCATCAGGTGCAAGGGCTGCTCAAATCCTTCGCCTTCTGGCCACAGATTTCCATGGGCCAGCCCTCGCTCGACAGCGCCACGCAAAATGCCGTGGTCGATTCGGCACTGGACATGTTCCTGGCCTGCTACCAGCTCTAGATCACGTCTGCGCCGCGTAAATGGCTCACAAGGACACTGAATTTTCCCGCTGGAATAAATGACAATGTCTGTCATTGACCGATGAACGGTCGCTCTGAAGAATTACACTGCAAAGTGTTTCAGAATGAATCTGGCGAAGAACATCATGGAAAACCAACGCGGCAAAGGCTTGTCATTCGCCAGACGTATCTATTTGCCTCGTGCCATTGGATTGGGGATCGGTTTCTTCAGCGTCGGCGCCGCGCTGTATCCATTGAATGTGCCGGCGTGGCTCTGGGCGCTGCTGCTGTTCAACGGGTTTCTCTGGCCCCATGTCGCCTATCAATGGTCGACCCGCTCGGCTTTCCCCTACCGCGCCGAGCGCCGCAATCTGCTCTATGACTCGGTGTTCGGCGGCTTCTGGACCGCGTGTTTCCAGTTCAATCCACTGGTCACCGTGACCATTCTGTCGATGATGACCATGAACAACGTCGCCGCCGGCGGCCGACGTCTGTTCCTGCTCGGCGCCCTCGCCCAGGTGATCGGCGTGCTGCTGGGCTGGTCGCTGTTCGGGGTCAAGTTCACCCTGATGGCGACGCAGACCCAGGTCTGGGCGTGCCTGCCGATGCTCACTCTTTATCCGCTGGCGCTGGGCATGGTCTGCTATCGGCTGGCGATCAAACTCGCCGAACACAAACGCACCTTGAGTGCCCTGAGCCGCACCGACAGCCTGACCGGTCTGCTCAACCACGGTGCCTGGAAAGACCTGCTGCACCTCAAGTTCCAGCAGTGCCGCGATCACAACAGCCAGGCCACCCTCGCGCTGATCGACGTCGATCACTTCAAGGTAATCAACGACAGCTACGGACATATCGTCGGCGATGCGGTGCTCCAGCAACTCAGTCGCGAACTCAAATCCTTGCTGACTGAAAGCGAGCTGGCAGGCCGTTACGGCGGCGACGAATTCTGCGTGATCCTGCCCAACCTGCCACTGAGCAGGGCCGAAGCGCTGATGGAGCAACTGCGCCAGTCCCTGCACCAATATCGTCATCCGGATGTAGCAGAATTACGGGTCAGCCTGAGTATCGGGCTGGCACGTTTTCACCCGACCTACCCGGATGCGCTGCATTGGCTGGATGATGCCGACAAGGCGCTGTACACCGCCAAACATACGGGCCGCAACACAATCAGCGTCGCGCTGAGCCGCTCCAATGCCTGACAGGATTTGTACAACAAAGTGACACCGCACTTTCTTGTACAAGTTTAATAAGTTTGTATAAGATCGAGTCGCCAGCCTGGATGCTGGCACTTTAGTGGTCATTGCCCAATGTCGTCAGCTCGTTCGGCCGGCCAGCGCAGGAACAGGGACAACACCTCAGCCCTATTTCCGGAGCGCACCCCGTATGTTCTTCAATCGCCATCAATCCGTCATCGCTGACCTGCAACACACCATCACCGAGCAATCCGGTTTGCTCGAAGCCATTGACCGCTCCATGGCGGTGATCGAGTTCAATCTCGACGCCGTGGTCCTGCGCGCCAACGACAACTTCCTGAAGACCACGGGCTACAAGGCCGAACAGGTGATTGGTCAGTCCCACCGCCAGTTCTGCCCACCCGAATTTGCTCGCAGCAGCCAGTACACCGAGCTTTGGTCGAAGTTGAAAAACGGTCAGTTCCAGTCCGGTACTTTCGAGCGCATCGACAGCCAGGGCCGGCCGATCTGGCTTGAAGCCAGTTACAACCCGATCAAGGATGCGTCGGGCCGGGTGGTGAAAGTGGTCAAGTACGCCATGGACGTCACCGCCAAGGTACAGCAGGAAAGCGAAGCCAACGCCAAATTGCAGGCCATCGACCGGGCCATGGCGGTGATCGAGTTCGACCTCGACGGCAACATTCTTACGGCCAATCAGAATTTTCTGACGCGCATGGGCTACACCCAGGCCGAACTCAAGGGCAAACATCACCGCTTGTTCTGCCCCGCACATCTGGTCAACAGCAGCGCCTACCAGGACTTCTGGCGCCGGCTCAATCAGGGCGAGTTTTTCCACGGGCAGTTCGAGCGCATCGATAAACACGGGCGAACTGTCTGGCTGGAAGCCAATTACAACCCGGTGTACGACGCCGCCGGGCGTCTGTGCAAAGTGGTGAAATTCGCCTCGGACGTCACCGCCCGGGTCGAGCAGCACGAGCAGGATGCCCGCAGTGCCAGCGCCGCTTATCACATCTCGGTCGCCACCCGAAAAGTCGCCGAGCAAGGCACGCAAGTCATCCAGCAAGCGGCCAGCGAGATGCGCGAAATCGCCGATGACATTGCCGAGTCGTCGACCCTGATCGCCCAGCTCGGCGAGCGCTCCGAGCAGATCACCGCCATCGTCAACACCATCCGTGCGATTGCCGACCAGACCAACCTGCTGGCGCTCAACGCGGCAATCGAGGCGGCGCGGGCCGGTGAGCAAGGTCGCGGTTTTGCGGTGGTGGCCGACGAAGTACGGCAACTGGCGGCACGCACCAGCGGTTCGACGGCAGAGATTTCCAACATGATCGGCCTGATCCAGAGCGAAACCCGTCAGGCGATCAAGAGCATGGACGGCACCCGTGGCCGTGCGGCCCAAGGCGTCGAGCTGGCGGATCAGGCGGGGACGGTGATTCTGCAGATTCGCGATGGCGCCAGCGAAGCGGTGGACGCGGTGAGCATGTTTGCCAACGAGCGAGCGCCGGGATAGGCCGACACGGGCAACGCAGGGCTATAGTGATTCAACGTCCCAAGCCCTGCCGAGTCCGTCATGACCACCGAAAAAAACGAATCCCCCGCCGCACCTGTCGATCACCTGCGCTTCCACCGCCCCCACGCCCACCTCAACACAACCTTCGGCAACGACAAGTTCGCCCTGCGGGCCGAGGCGTTTGCGCGGTTCTTCGGTACGCCGACCTTTCTTGGCGCGCAAACCCTGATTGTGGTGCTGTGGGTGTGCCTGAACATGTTTGGCGTCACGACCTTCGACGTCTATCCGTTCATCCTGTTGAACCTGGCGTTCAGCCTGCAATCGGCCTATGCCGCACCGCTGATCTTGCTGGCCCAGACCCGTCAGGCCGCGCGGGACAAGGCGCAATCTGACGCCGACGCCCAGCACCGGGAAGCCCTGGCCGTCGCCAATTCCGAGCGTCAGGTCCAGGCCGCGAAGAACACCGCGCAATTGCTGGAGCTGCTGGAGCAGAACACCCGGCTCACCGAAATGACCAAGAACCTCACCGAACGCATCGAAGGCCTGACCCGCGAGTTGCACGATCACATGCGCCAGAACCCGCAGGCCTGATCACGGCAAACGCAGCGCCCGCCCGAGTTCATCGAACAACGTGACTACCGAGCGCAACGCGCGGCAGTCCGGGCGGGTCAGCAGCCAGAGCGCGGTGTCGTAACTGTGCAGCGGTTCGCTCAAGGCTTGCAGACCTTCGGTGATCAGAAAGTCCGGCAACGCCGCGACGCCTAACCCGGCACGCACCAGTTCCGTCACCGACAGCATGCTGTTGCAGCGATAGCCCGATGTCACGCCGGGCAAGTGTTGGCGGCGCCAGACCACGGTCGGATGATCGGGCAGGAAATCGTCCGGAGCGATCCAGGTCATGGCAGTCAGATCGGATGCATCGATGCTTTGCAGATAACGCTCACTGGCACAGACCCGGTAGGAAATCTTCGCCAGTTCTCGTCCGACCAGATGCTCCGGTGGTGTGCGAGTCAGGCGCAGGGCAATGTCGGCATCGCGGCGGCTGAGGTTGGCGAAATCGTTGGAGGTGCTCAGCTCGATGGTCAGCGCCGGATAGTTCGGCATGAACTGCGCCAGCGCCGGCAGCAGCAGACCTTGCAGCACCGAATCGGTACAGGTCAGACGCACCGTGCCGCTGACCACTGCGCCGCCCTGCTCCACGCCGATGCGCGCCGCTTCCAGTGCCTGCTCGGCGCGTTCGGCCTGCTCGGCCAAGGTCTGCGCAAGGCTGGTGGGCAGGTAACCGGCGCGGCTTTTTTCGAACAGTTGCTGACCGAGTGCGGCTTCCAGTCGGCGCACGGCGCGAAACACCGTCGACACATCGACCTTCAACAACTGTGAGGCCCGGGCCAGAGAGCCGCCACGCACCAGGGCAAGAATCAGCGCCAGATCCGGGAAGTCGAGTCGATAATGCGTCACTGCATTAATCACTTGGGGAAACGCCCATATTGAGTGCGTGAACGCCAATCTATAGTGAGCGTCATCCCTCAACAAGCACTGCGAGCACTCATGGAATCCAGAGCCCTGCGCATCGCCCTGATCGGTGACTACGATCCACAAGTTACCGCCCACCAAGCCATCCCCGTCGCCCTCGGCCTGGCGGCGGAACACATTCGCCGACCCGTCGATTTCGAATGGCTGGCCACCAACCGGATTCACCTCGATACACCGCTCGAAGGTTTCGACGGTTTCTGGTGCGTCCCGGCCAGTCCTTACAAAAGTGAAGCAGGCGCGCTGCGGGCCATCCGTTTTGCCCGCGAACAGCAGCGACCGTTCCTCGGCACCTGCGGCGGTTTTCAACATGCAGTGCTGGAGTTTTCCCGCAACGTATTGGGCTGGGCCGATGCCGAGCATGGTGAAACATCGCCCGACTCCACCCGCGCCGTGCTCTCGCCACTGACCTGCTCGCTGGTGGAAGCGGTAGACAGCATCCATCTGGTGCCCGGTTCGTTGATCGCCAAGGCGTACGAAACCTCCGAGATTCGTGAAGGTTATCGCTGCCGTTTTGGTGTGAATCCGCAGTTCGAACGGGAGTTGCTGACCCATGACCTGCACGCCGTGGGCCACGATTCGGCAGGCGATCTGCGCGCCATCGAACTGAAAAACCATGTGTTCTTTGTCGCGACATTGTTCCAGCCGGAACGTGCAGCGCTCAAAGGGCAACTGCCACCGCTGGTGCGGGCGTTTGTCGAAGCATGCGCGGAGCAACCTCGATGAAACCGGACACTGAGTGTTTCGCGGTGATATTCACTTCGACCCGCACCGAAGGCGACAACGGCTACGCCGAGGCGTCCGAGCGCATGATGCAATTGGTGGCCGGGCAACCGGGGTTTCTCGGCATCGATTCGATCCGGGGCGCGGACGGGGTGGGGATCACGATTTCGTACTGGGAGAGCGAGGCGGCGATTCTGGCCTGGCGCGAGCATCCGGAGCACCGGGTGATTCAGGCGCGTGGGCGGGCCGAGTGGTATTCGGCGTTTCATACGCGGGTGTGTCGGGTGGAGCGGGAGTATCGGTTCGGCAAGTGAGTAATGCGGTGTCATCACTGGCCCCTTCGTCGGATCGCCGCCCGGACCAAGCCCGCTCCCACAAGGTAGTGCGCTGTTATCAAGATCACGCCGTACTTGTGGGAGCGAGCTTGCTCGCGATGGCGGCAAATGGATCACCGAAGAACCTCAGTCCTTCACCAGACTGCGCACCGCCTCAATCTCCGGCACTTCGCGCTTGCTCATGTAAACGCGCAACGGCTCGGTGATGTTGATCCGGTCGTCGATGTGCTGATCGAGCAGCAACTGGATCAACTCGCGCTTCAACGTCATGGTCTGTTCCGTCGCGGGGGCCCAGACGAATTCGCTGGCGGGAATGATGCCGTCATCGGCCACGTCCATGCCGAACGAATCTTCGCTGAAACGCACGATGTACTGGCCGGTTTTGCGGTTGAGGCCGACAAAGCCCTTGAGGTCGTCGGCCGCCTGGCAGATGAGTTGGGATGTGATGCGCATGGTAAACCTCACAAGAGTGATCGAAGGTTCACACGCAGGGCATTGAGGCACACCCTCTGCCGGGGTGGTTGCCGTGGCCAAGCGTACTGCAAACAAACGCACAAAAGTGCGGAAATTTTCGCTTTCAGTACGTTTATGTCGGTCTTGCGATAGCACGTTTTCGTTTGAGTTGCTAAAAGGGACATCTTCGAAAATACCTGCGAAAGGACCTCGACATGCCCGCCACGTTTACCAAAAGCGCTCTGCTGCTGAGCCTGATGCTCGGCCTCGGCCAGGCCCATGCCGCCGCCCAGCCAAGCCCTGTTGCACTCGCTGCCTCCGAGGGCATTCCGCACCCGGCGGTGATCGCCCACCGTGGCGCCTCCTTCGACGCACCGGAATCCACCGCAGCCTCCTACAAACTGGCCCGGGACCTCGGCGCCGACTATCTGGAAATGGACCTGCAGCGCAGCAAGGACGGCGTGCTGTTCGCCCTGCACGACAACAATCTGCAACGCACCACCGACGTCGCCACCAAGTTCCCGGATCGCAAGGACAGCCCGGCCAACGCCTTCACCATGGCCGAACTGAAAACCCTCGATGCCGGCAGCTGGTACAACAAAGCCTACCCGGATCGCGCGCGTCCTTCCTACGTCGGCCTGCAGATTCTGACCCTGGACGAAATCATCGACATCGCCCAGGCCAACCCGCAGCACAAGCCGGGCCTGTACATCGAGACCAAGGAACCACAACTGTTCCCCGGCATCGAGCATGACCTGAAGGAAAAACTCCAGGCTCGCGGCCTGCTGATCCCGGCCGGCGCCAAACCGGCGAAAAAAGTCGCCAGCGTCGGCGAAAGCAACGGCAAGGTGATCCTGCAGACCTTCGAGAAAAACAGCCTCGAACTGCTGCAAAAGGAAATGCCGCAGGTGCCGAAGATCCTGTTGCTGTGGGTCGGCGAAGGCAGCATCGAGCCGAAATCCAAAGTGACCTTTGCCGAGTCCGGCGAGAAGGACAAGAACGTTTTCTATGGCAAGCAAGAGCCGAAATCCGAAGCTGAATTCAAGCAATGGATCGACTACGCCAAGGCTCAGGGCGCCATCGGCACCGGTCCTTCGGCCAAGCTGACCCACGGCGGCGATCAAAGCTATTCGGACCTCGTGCAGCCTTGGATGAACAAGTACACCCATGACAAGGGCATGCTGGTGCACGTCTACACCGTCGATGAGCCGGTGGACTACGAGAAAGTCATGGCTGCCGGCGTCGACGGTATCTTCACCAACCGCGCCAGCGAACTGCTGAAGTTCTACAAACGCCCGGCCGCCGCCAGTGTGGATCAGGTGTTGAAGAACAACGGTTTCTGATGCAACCGGACACCCCGTGGACAGGCCGCCTCTGGCTGGGGCACGACCATGGCCTGATCCACGGGATGTCGGGGCGCACTGCGCCCCACTCCCACTATGCGCATCAACTGATTCTTGCGCCTGACCGGCCAGTGACAGTGCTGGTCGAGGGCGAAACCGTCACCGCTTCCCGCCTGCTGATTGCCTCACAGACTCGCCATGCGATTGTCGAGGCGACGGATCCCGTGTTCACCGTGTATGCCGAACCGTTGCGGTTTGACGCCCAAGTGTTGCGCGATGCGCTGTTCGACAATGAGCTGTCGTTATCGGCACTGGATCATGCCATCAACCAATGCCCGCGACGCCCGCTGAATGACCCGCGAATCGAACGGGCTCTCGCCACTGTCGATGCCTCACTCTCGAGCAAAGTCGCCGCCAGTGCCGTGGCCGATGCTGCGCACGTGTCCATGAGTCAGTTGCAGCGGTTGTTCGTCAGTCAGGTCGGTTTGCCGGTGCGGCGACTCGTCTTGTGGCGACGATTGCGACTGGCGATGGCTTCAATAATCGCCGGCAGCCCGGTGACCGACGCCGCCCACGCCGCCGGGTTTGCCGACTCCGCTCACTTCTCCCGCAGCCTGAAAAAACTCTTCGGCGTCACCGCCCGCCAGGCGTTGCAGCACATCGAATTGCGCCTGCTGGACTGACTCAACGTCGCAAGCCGTCCGGCACTTTCGGTTCCTTGCCTAGCGTTGCCGGTTCGAACGGATCGAGCAATTGCGCCATGTAGTCACGCGGAAAATCCGGACGACTGCCGATACCCAGGTCGCCCTCGCCGATCCGGTATTGCGCCGTGTAAAAACCGGTCCCCAGCAGCCAGTCCCACAAAGTAAAGAACAGTCCGAAATTGACGTCACCGGCGCGCCCGTACTTCATGTGATGAAAGCGATGCAGCGGCGCCCAGGCAAAGATCCAGCGCAACGGGCCGACACGCATGTCCACATTCGAATGCTGCAGCAACAGCTGGATAGCAATGGCGAACGCCAGCAACACCGCCACTTCGGACGGAATGCCCAACACCAGCAACGGCAACAACCCCGCCGTCGCTTCCAGCAATTGATGCAGTGGATGTTTCATCAAACCGTTGAACCCGTAGAGCCGCTCGACGCTGTGATGAATCGCGTGCAACCGCCACATCCACGGCACCCGGTGGCTGGCGTAATGCATCAGGCTCACGCCCGCATCAGCAATGAAAATCGCCAGACCGACTTGCAGCCACAGTGGCCAGTTCGACGGCCAAGCACCGTCAATCGCCAGCAGCGTCACCAGCCCCGGCAATGCCAACAGGCCGATGGCGTTCAGCGCTTCGTTGACCAGCGCGTGCAGCATGTCGCGGCGACGATCACCGGCCGGGCGATTCCAGTTCACTTCATACGGCAGCACCCATTCGGCGGCGAACGACACCGCCAATGCCACAACAAACAGCGGCATCAACCACAGCAGCGAATGCCCCGCCAACCCTATTCCGCCTCCAATGAATCCAAGCCAGAACAACGGCGCGTACCACCACGAAAAAATGCGTTTCATGTCCACCTCCCTCAATCGAAGGCCGAGCATGAAAGTTGCCCGCGAACGGCGATTGAACAAACGACGCAAACACCTGCGGCGCTTTTTAAGGGTGAATTAAGTTGTGGTGACTAACCTGAACTCACTTGAACGAATCACCCAAAGGAATAACCGATGAAAACCCTGACTGCCTTGTTTACCGCTGCTGCCCTGACCCTCACCGCTGGCCTGGCCCAGGCTGACGTTCGTGTCGATCAGATCCCTGAGCTGGTCAAATCCGGCAAGATCAAGCCACTGGAAGAGCTGAACAAGATTGCCCTGGCCCTGCACCCGGGCGCGACCATCGTCGACACCGACCTGGACAACCATTTCAACGGCTATGAGTACGAAGTCGAGTTGCGTACTGCCGATGGCAAGGAATGGGACGTTGATCTGGACGCGGCCACCGGCAAGGTTCTGAGCAACAAGCAGGATCACTGATAACCCCGGCACTACCCTGTGGGAGCGAGCTTGCTCGCGATAGCGGTGCACCAGTCAACATTGAGTTGTCTGACGAACGCCATCGCGAGCAAGCTCGCTCCCACATTGCTTTACGGTGAGCTTAAGCGGTGGTGCTGACCAGCGAACCGGAAGTACCGCTGTCAGACTCCTGCAACGCCGCCAACAACGCCGCCGTAGCCGTCTGCAACGAAGCCGACGTCGTCGCGATCTGCGATTGCGCAGCCGCAACATCCGCAGCCTTGGCATCCTGACTTTCCTGCTTGGCCTGAGCCGCTTGCAGCGCCTGTTGCTGTTCCTGCAATTGCTTTTGCAGTTCGGCGATCTGCTTGCGCAGTTCTTTCACGGTATCCGATTCATCATTGCTGGAGCTGCTGTCACCCGACGGCGTCGCACCACCGCCCGCCGCAACTTTGCTGGTGTCAGCTTTCACCCCGGTGCTGGCCGCCGCTGTGGTCGAGGTGTCGTCGCCCGTGTCGGCAATCGATGTTTTGCTGGTAGGTGTGGTGACGGTTTGATTGATCGAAACAGACGTGATGCTGACCATGGAAAATCTCCAATGACGGTTATAGATAACCGGCCATCGGCGATGCACACATGAATTTGAGATCGACTGTGTACCGACTCGGTAACCGGGCCGGTACACAGTCGCTGGCGGGTCAGACGCTCAGGCGAGCGGTGACGTCGTTGAGTTGCCCGGACAGGCCGTGCAGGTTCTGGCTGGCGCTTTCAGTGCGCTGCACGTTGTCGAGGTTGGTGCTGGCGATCGAAGTGATCTCGGTCAGGTTGCGCGAGATGTCTTCGGCCACCGAAGTCTGCTCTTCGGCCGCCGTGGCGATCTGACGGTTCATGTCGCGGATCGCTTCCACCGCATGGGTGATGCGCTCGAGCATGGCGCCGGCCTGGGTCACTTGCTCGACGCTTTCGTCGCTGCGGGTCTGGCCGCTGTCGATGGCGTGGGCCGCATCCACCGCGCCGGTCTGCACGCTCTGGATGATCTGGTTGATCTCGATGATCGACTCCGCCGTGCGCTGCGCGAGGTTGCGCACTTCGTCGGCCACCACCGCAAAACCACGCCCCGCTTCACCGGCACGAGCCGCTTCGATGGCGGCGTTGAGCGCCAGCAGGTTGGTCTGCTCGGCGATGCCGCGAATCACTTCCAGCACCTTGCCGATGCGCCCGCTATCGGCTTCCAGACGACGGATCACCGTGGCGGTGTTGGCAATTTCACCGCGCATCTGGGTGATGCTGTGGATGGTGCTCTGCATGACCTTCTCACCCTGCTGGGCGGACTGGTCGGCATCGTCGGCAGCACGCGCCGCATCGGCCGCATGACGGGCGACTTCCTGGGCAGTGGCGGACATTTCGTTCATCGCCGTGGCCACCTGATCGGTGCGGTTGAACTGCTCGTTGGTGCCGCCGGCCATCACGGTGGCGATGGCGTTCAACTCGCCGCTCGCGCTGTCCAGATCCTTGGCGCTGCGCTGCAGATGGTTGAAGGTTTCGGCGAGGAAATCGCGCAGGGTGTTGGCCGCAGCAGCCAGATTGCCCAGTTCGTCCTGACGGTCGCTGGCCACACGCTCGACCAGCCGCCCCTTGCTCAACTGGGTGACGTAGTCGATGAGTTTGCGGATCGGCTCGACCAGGTTGCGGTTGACCAGCCACAGGCTCAGCAGACCAATCAACAGACCGGACGCGAGCATCACCAGAATCCCCAGCATCACGGTGCGATCAGCGCTGGCGCTGATCAGTGCCGACTGTTCGGTGCCCTGCTTGCGCAGCTCGGCCACCAGCTCGCTCATCTGGTCGCTGGCGGCGCGGTCAACGCCTTTGACCGCCACGTCGCCAGCGGTCGGATCGGCACCGGCGGCTACGTAGGCATCGCGACCTTTCTGGTACGCGGCGCCAAGCAGGCGATGTTCTTCACGCAGACGTTCGATGCGGGTTTTCAGCGAAGGCTCGAGGCCTTTCTGGTTGGCCAGTTCACCGAGGATGTTCTGCACATCGCGCTGACGGTCTTCGAACTGGCCCCAGTATTTGGCCAGGTCCGCCGGTTGCTTGCCGCGCAGCAGAACGTTTTTCCACTCCTGCACCTGCACCTTGAATTGCAGGTTGGCTTCGTCGATCAGTTGCGAGGTGTGCAAGGGACCGGCGATCAACTGGCTGTAGCTTTGCACGCCGTTGGACAGGAAATGAAAGCAGGCCAGCGCGATCAACAGCATCGCCAACAGGCTGCCGCTCAGCAGGGCGAGAATTTGCGCTCTCAGGGATTTTTGCAGCATCGCAGGTACTCATGACAGGGATGAGGCACGTCCGGTAAGACGTGAATTGTGGCCGGACATCCGTGTCGGCGAACCTTGGCTCTTGGCCGAAGGCGCGCAACCTAACTCATGCGTGATCGGCGTGCCAGAGCACTTCTTGAGAAAATTCCGACCGCCGGTAAGGCATTGATTTTGACGTCATTTCACCGTCACCAAAACGTCACATTGCATTGCAATGATGCGGCTCAGGTGAATCTGCAAATCCCGCAACAGACGCCTTTCTTGCAGCGAGACTTCATGAACCACAGCCTCGATATCAGCCATCGCGATCCTGATCTGTTTGGCCTGCTTTACGGCTTCCGTTTTCGCCCGGGCGAGCGCGGGCGCGAAGTGGATTCGGCGACCGCCCTGCGCTGTCTGCAGGACGACAGCGACAGCGACGAATTCCTCTGGCTGCACCTGAACCTGGCCCACGCCGCGTGCGAGCGCTGGATGAAAAGTCATCTGCAATTGCCCCAGGAGTTTTTCGAGGCGCTGCATGAAGGTTCGCGTTCGACCCGCATCGAGCATGTCGATTCGGCGTTGCTGGCGGTGGTCAACGACGTGGTGTTCAACCTCAGCAGCATGGTGTCGTCGGACGTGTCGACGCTGTGGGTCTGCGTGCGCAGCAAACTGATCGTCAGTGCGCGTCTGCAACCGTTGCACTCGGTGGACAAGTTGCGTTCATCGGTGAAGGCCGGCGAGTGCTTTCGCTCGCCGTCGGAACTGCTCGTGCACTTGCTGCGCGACCAGGGCGAAGTGCTGACGCAGATCGTGCGCAAGACCAGCATGAGCGTCGATCAGGTCGAGGACGAACTGCTCTCCTCGCGGCTCTCGACCAACCGCGCCGAACTCGGCGCCAACCGTCGGGTGCTGGTGCGTCTGCAACGGCTGCTGGCGTTGGAGCCGGGTTCGCTGCTGCGCCTGCTCAACCGACCGCCATCGTGGCTGCAAAAGGAAGACGTCAAGGAGCTGCGCAAGTCCACCGAGGAGTTCGCGCTAATCATCAACGACCTCACGGCCCTCGGCGAGCGGATCAAGCTGTTGCAGGAAGAGATCGCCGCCAACCTCAACGAGCAGAGCAACCGCACGCTGTTCACCCTGACCGTGGTCACGGTGCTGGCGCTGCCGATCAACATCATTGCCGGTTTCTTTGGCATGAACGTCGGCGGCGTGCCGCTGGCCACCGATCCGGAAGGGTTCTGGATTCTGGTGGCGCTGGTGGCCACGTTCACCGTGATTGCCGGGCGCTGGGCGTTTCGCAAGCGCGGGGATTATTAGGACCGGCGGCGCAGCTAATCCACCGAACACTGATCTGCCGCAGTCTCTCTGTAATATTTAGCAACGATCATGGGCGACACTCCTTCCCTCGCTCAGGATTGTCCTCCCATGGCTACTCCCTCCCTGACCGCCAGCCCGGCCCCCGCTTCCAGCGGCAGGCCGGCGCTCGACAAAAAAACCGGCCTCTTCACTTACGTGGTGTTCTTCGCCGTGCTGGCCATGGGGATGCTGTTCACCGCCTACAGCCTGATGCACGACATGCACGAACTCGGCACGGTGGTCACCACCTGGACGCCGTTCCTGCTGCTCGGCGTG
The DNA here is from genome assembly GCF_002112345.1 of Pseudomonas sp. R43(2017). NCBI lineage: Bacteria > Pseudomonadati > Pseudomonadota > Gammaproteobacteria > Pseudomonadales > Pseudomonadaceae > Pseudomonas > Pseudomonas sp. R43(2017). Next base: position 594,051 of record NZ_NEHJ01000004.1, on the reverse strand, counting down.
GCGCTGCTGATTGCGCTGGGCTTCGAGTTCGTCAACGGTTTCCACGACACCGCCAACGCCGTGGCCACGGTGATCTACACCCACTCGCTGCCGCCGAATGTCGCCGTGGTCTGGTCGGGTTTCTTCAACTTCCTCGGCGTGTTGCTTTCGAGCGGCGCGGTGGCGTTCGGCATCATCGCGCTGCTACCAGTGGAGCTGATTCTGCAGGTCGGCTCGTCCGCCGGTTTCGCGATGATCTTCGCCCTGCTGATCGCCGCGATCCTGTGGAACCTCGGCACCTGGTGGCTGGGCTTGCCGGCCTCGTCGTCGCACACGCTGATCGGTTCGATCATCGGCGTCGGCGTGGCCAATGCCCTGATGCACGGCCGTGACGGCACCAGCGGTGTGGACTGGGCCCAGGCCACCAAGATCGGTTACGCGCTGCTGTTGTCGCCGCTGGTGGGTTTCGGTTGCGCGGCGCTGTTGCTGCTGGCGTTGCGTGCGTTCGTGAAGAACCGTTCGCTGTACAAGGCACCGGAAGGCAACACCCCGCCGCCATGGTGGATTCGTGGTCTGCTGATCGCCACCTGCACCGGCGTGTCCTTCGCCCACGGTTCCAACGACGGCCAGAAAGGCATGGGTCTGATCATGCTGATTCTGGTCGGCACCTTGCCGATGGCTTACGCCCTGAACCGCACCATGCCTGCCGATCAAACGTTGCAGTTCGCGGCGGTGGCCGAAGTCACCCAGCAGGCGCTGGTGAAAAGCGCCCCGCTGCCGGCCCCGGCCGATCCGCGTCCGGTGCTTTCGGATTACGTACGCAGCAAGGAAGCCACGCCACAACTGATCCCGGCCCTCGCCGCGCTGACCGGGCACATCGGTGAAGAGGTGAAAGGCTACGGTTCGCTGTCAAAAGTCCCGGCCGAAGCCATGGGCAACGTGCGTAACGACATGTACCTGGCCAGCGAAACCATTCGCCTGATGGACAAGAACAAGGTCGGCACCTTCGACGCCGACACCACCGGCAAACTGCAATTGTTCAAGCAACAGATCGACAACGCCACGCGGTTCATTCCGCTGTGGGTGAAGATCGCCGTGGCGATTGCGTTGGGGCTGGGCACCATGGTCGGCTGGAAGCGGATCGTGGTCACGGTCGGCGAGAAGATCGGCAAGACCCACCTGACCTACGCCCAGGGCGCATCGGCGGAAACCGTGGCGATGCTGACCATCGGCGCCGCCGACATGTTCGGCCTGCCGGTGTCGACCACTCATGTGTTGTCTTCGGGCGTGGCCGGGACCATGGTCGCCAACGGTGGCGGCCTGCAGATGAAGACCATCCGCAATCTGCTGATGGCGTGGGTGCTGACGTTGCCGGCGGCGATTCTGCTGTCGGGCAGCCTGTATTGGCTGTTTACCCAGATCTTCTGATCGACCCGAATCCCTGTGAGAGCCTTTGCTCCCACAGGGATTTTCGGCAGGAATCAGAGCGTCGAACGAATCAACTCCCCCAGCCAGTCCATGAACACCCGCACCCGCAACGGCAGATGCCGCTGCCTCGCGTACAGCAGTGAAATGCCCATCGCCGGCGCGGTGTATTGCGGCAGCACCGTCACCACCTCTCCGGTGTCCAGGTAGGTATTCATCCCGGTACGCGGCACCTGGATCAGACCGAATCCCCCAAGACACGCCGACTCGTAGGCATCGGTGCTGTTGACCGTCACGCTGCCGGCCATCGGCACGCGATGGACCTGCCCGTCCTGCTCGTAGACAAACCCTTCCGATCGCGAACCCAGCACTCCGACGTAATGCACCAGCCGATGCTGCGCCAGATCTTCCAGTGTCTGCGGCACGCCGTAGCGCTCAAGATACGCAGGGCTGGCGCAGTTGATCATGCTGAAATCCCCCAGATGCCGTGCGACCACCGATTGGTCGGGCTGCGCACCGATGCGCACCACGCAATCGAAGCCTTCGGCGAGCAGGTCGACCCGGCGATCGGTGCTGCTGATTTCCAGCTCCAGGTTCGGATGCCGGGCCATGAACTCCGGCAGCTTCGGCATGATCAGCCGCCGCGACAGAATGTTCGGCATGTCGACCCGAATCCGCCCGGTCAGCGACGCTTCGTCCTGACGGAACAGGTTCTCGATTTCGTCCATGTGCGACAGCAGATCCTTGCTGCGCTCATACAGCGCGAGGCCGTCCTGAGTCGCCTGCACCCGGCGCGTGGTGCGTTGCAGCAGACGCGTGCCGAGCAGGGTTTCCAGTGCTTGCACCTGCTCGGACACCGTCGAGCGCGGCAGCCCGAGACTCTCCCCCGCCATCGTGAAACTCGACAGTTCGCTGACCCGAACGAAGGTGCGCAGCAATTCCAGTTTGTTCATGGGCCACCTGTTGATTGTTCGGTATGACCGACCAGTGATTCCGGTTTCAGTCTGTTTATCACCCCATGGCGGATAAATAAACTTTGCTGCATCAACCGTCACTGCTCTCGAGGAAATCCCATGAACCGCAAAATCGCATTGATCACCGGTGCCAGCCGTGGCCTCGGCAAGAACGCCGCCCTGCACCTCGCCGCCCAAGGCGTGGACATCATCGGCACCTACAACAGCCGCGCCGATGAAGCACAATCGCTGGTCGAGGAACTGAAAACACTCGGCGCCAACGCCGTGATGCTGCAACTGGACGTCGGTCGCAGCGAAGGTTTTGCCGATTTCGCCGTGCGGGTCGAACAAGCGCTGCAACAGCTCGGACAGCCGCGCTTCGATTTTCTGATCAACAACGCCGGGATTGGTGTACATGCCTCCTTCGCCGACACCACGCCGGAGCAGTTCGACCTGCTGATGAATGTGCAGTTGAAAGGGCCGTTTTTCCTGACCCAACAGCTGCTGCCGCTGATCAACGATGGCGGGCGGATCATCAACATCTCCAGCGGTCTGGCCCGCTTCACCCTGCCGGGTTACGCCGCCTACGCGGCGATGAAAGGCGCGATGGAAGTGCTGACCCGTTATCAGGCCAAGGAACTGGGTGCGCGGCAGATCGCCGTGAATATCCTGGCACCCGGCGCCATCGAAACCGACTTCGGCGGCGGCGCGGTGCGCGACAATTCGGCGCTGAATGCGATGGTCGCCAGCAACACCGCGCTGGGCCGTGCCGGGCAGCCGGATGACATTGGCGGTGCACTGGCGCTGCTGCTATCGCCGGGGGCGCAGTGGATCAACGGTCAGCGGATTGAAGCGTCGGGCGGGATGTTCCTGTAAGCCCGAACAAAGTCCGGACAAAAAAAATCGCAGCCCTCACAGGCGGCGATTTTTTGTTTTCAGCTCTGGCAAGCGTTGCGCATCACCAGCCGCTCGCGCACCACGTCATAACCCCAGTGGTAGATGTAGGTGTACGGCAGGAAGAACAGCAGCACACCGATGTCGAGCAGGAACGCCTGCCACAGGCTGACCGACAGCCACCAGGCAATCAGCGGCACGCCCATCACGATCAGCCCGCCCTCGAACAGCAGCGCATGCGCCACCCGCACCCAGGCGTTGTGGGCGATGTTCCAGCGTTTGAGCAGACGGTCGAAGAAGCCGTTGAACACCACGTTCCAGCCCAGGGCCAGCAACGCGATGGCCATGGTGACGGCGCCCATTTCGACCAGCGGTTTACCCATGATCCACGCCAGCAACGGCGTACAGATCAGGATCGCCAGCAGTTCGAAACCGATGGCCTGGAAGATACGTTCAGTGATGGATTTGTTGGCAGTCATGACCGAAGTCCTCTGTGAAGATGGTTGCCATGATCCAGCACCGAACCGATACTTCATAACCAATAACCATCGATCAAGGCGATAGTTCATGGCTTCTCAGGAAGTGTTGCTGGCGTTTGTCCAAGCGGCTACTCAAGGTTCTTTTTCGGCAGCGGCGCGCAAACTCGGGCGCAGTCAGTCCACCGTCAGTGCGGCCGTCGCCAGTCTGGAGATCGACCTGGACCTGGTGCTGTTCGACCGCAGCAGCCGCAAACCAACCCTGACCCCGGCCGGGCACGTGATGCTGCAACGGGCCGAGGCGATTCTGGCGGCCACCAGCCGCCTGGAAATGACCGCCCGGCAATTGGCCCAGGGTGTCGAGCCGAAACTTACGGTGGCGATTTCCGACACTTATCAGTCCGACCGTTTCGAAGCCGCATTGGTGGGTTTCGAGCAGCGCTATCCGGATCTGGAGCTGGAATGCCTGATCGCCGAGTGCGATGACCTGATCGAACTGGTGCAACGCGGGCGAGCGCATTTGGCATTCGCCGAGATGCAGGACAACTATCCGCCAGATCTGGCGACCGCGACCGTCGCCGAACGAACTGAAATCGCCTTGTTCGTTGGTCGAAACCATCCATTGGCGACGCAGGAATCCATCGATCAAACAGTCCTTGAACAGCACCGCGAGCTGCGTCTGGCCACCATCGTCAATCCCTATGACAGTCGCGGCAAAGGCCGGGTGTGGTCGGCGCCGAGTTATCTGATGCTGCTGGAAATGGCCGAAAAAGGCTTCGGCTGGGCGCCGCTGCCGCGCTGGCTGGTGGAGCGTTTCGGCAACGGTTTGCTGGTGGAACTGAACGTGCGCGGCTGGCCTAAACCGGTATTCGTCGATGCCCTGTGGTCGCGGCTGTACCCGCCGGGGCCGGCGGGGAGCTGGTTGCTCAGCAAGATGCTTGAGTGAAGACTCAGGCAGCGGCAATGGCTGGAGGCCGGTTGTGCTGGAAGTATTCATACAACCCGCGCATCGTCGGCAATTCCAGCGCTTGCGCCGCATAGCACAACCCCACCCGCCGGGTCGGCGCCGGCAGGTGCAGCGATCGCACGACGATGCGCGCATGCCCGCTGACCAGTGACTGCGGCAACATCGCCACGCCGACACCCGCTGCCACCATGTGCAACGCCTGTTGCAGTGAGCCGGCATGCCCCGCCACCGCTTCCGGCGAACGTCCGTAAAGCGCCATCAACCGCTGATGCGAAGGATGCTGCGGACAAGTGATCCAGTCCTCGATCGGCGCCCAGCCGGCCTGCGCGTTGGCCATCGGGTGATCGAGGGGCAGCGCCATCACGTAAGACTCTTCCCACAACGGCAGGAACAGTTCGTCCTCGCAGCACATTTCCTCGACCGCCAATCGACCATCGCCGTGACAGCCTTCCTCCAGGGTCAGCAGCAGATTGGGCAACGCCTGATGGGCCATACGCACAAAGGCTTCGATGTGACTGGCGGCAATGTCGCCCTCGATGCCGAGGGTCAGCGGCGCGCGGTTTTCGCGGCCGCGAAACATCCGGCTCAACGCCTCGGACTCGGCCACCATCCGCCGTGCCTGTGGGTACAGCAACCGCGCTTCGTCGCTGACTTCCACACCACGGGGCTGACGCACGAACAACGTCGCGCCGAGTTCTTCTTCCAGCTGCTTGATGGTCACCGACAACGTGGGCTGACTGATGAACAGCCGTTGCGCGGCGGCGGTGATGTTGCGTTCCTCGAATACGGCGAGGAAGGCTTTGAGATGACGGATATCCATAGGAGATTCCGATGGCAGACAGAGGAATAAGGCATTTTTCAGCCTACAGCGGGCTAAATATACTGCGTCACGAATCTGGTTATTTGTTTTTCTTATCTCAGGAGTTCATCTATGAGCAAGCCATTGATCATCATCACCGGTGCCAGCTCGGGCATCGGCGAAGCCACCGCCCGCCGCTTGAGCGCTGCCGGCCATCCGCTGTTGTTGCTGGCACGCCGTATCGAACGCCTCGAAGCACTGGCCCTGCCAAACACCCTCAGCCGCCGCGTCGACATCACCGACCGCGCCGCGTTGCTGGCCGCTGTGGCCGAGGCTGAAGCGCAGTTCGGCCCGGCCGATGCGCTGATCAACAACGCCGGGGTGATGCTGTTGGGCGAAATGAGCAAACAGGACCCGGCGCAGTGGGACCAGATGCTCGACGTCAACGTGAAGGGCCTGCTCAATGGCGTGCACGCGGTGGTCACCGGGATGATCGAGCGCAAGCACGGCACGATCATCAACGTCAGCTCGGTGGCCGGGCGCAAGACGTTCCCGAACCATGTGGCGTACGTCGGGACCAAGTTTGCGGTGCACGGGTTGTCGGAGAACCTGCGTGAAGAGCTGTCGCCGCATAACGTGCGGGTGACCACGATTGCGCCGGGGGCGGTCGAGACCGAGTTGTTGAGCCACACCACGGATGAGGCGATCAAGACCGGGTATCAGGCGTGGAAGCAGGACATGGGTGGAACGGTGCTGAGTGCCGAGGATGTGGCGACGGCGATTGCCTATGCGTATGGGCAGCCGCAGGGGGTTTGTATTCGGGAGATTGTGATGGCTGCTACGCGGCAGCAAGCCTGATCCATTGTTACAGACCTAAATGGCCCCTTCGCGGGCAAGCCCGCTCCCACATTTGATCGCATTCCAATTGTGGGAGCGGGCTTGCCCGCGAAGAGGCCAATATTGCCAACGATCCTTTCGGATCATTCCAGTGCTTTAAGCCGCCCTTCAATAAACCGCCGCTCCGGCTCCTGCCGCGTCAACTCCAGCGCTCGAGAATAAGCCGCCCGAGCCTCCTCAACCCGCCCCAACTGCCGACAAAACTCTGCCCGAGCCGAATGCGCCAGGTGGTAATCCTGCAATTCCCCGCGCTCCAGAATCCCTTCGATCAAGGTCAACCCCGCCAACGCCCCATCACGCTTGGCCACCGCCACCGCCCGGTTCAACTCGATCACCGGCGACGGCACCGCCCGCAACAACACGTCATACAGCCCGACGATCTGTTCCCAGTCCGTCTCCCCCGCTGTCGGCGCTTCGGCGTGCACTGCCGCAATCGCCGCTTGCAGGCAGTAGGGCCCGAAGCGTCCGGTGGTCAGCGCCCGCTCCACCAGATTGCAGCCTTCGGCAATCAGCTCGGCATTCCACAATCCGCGATCCTGATCATCCAGCAGAATCAATTCCCCATCCGCCGATGAGCGCGCCGAACGCCGCGACTCATGCAACAGCATCAACGCCAACAATCCCATGACTTCCGGATCCGGCAACAACTCCAGCAGCAGACGCCCGAGACGAATCGCCTCTCGGGTCAAATCCTCGCGGGTCACCTGGGCACCGCCCGACGCCGAGTAGCCTTCGTTGAACACCAGATAAATCACCCGCAACACACTGTCGAGGCGTTCGGGCAATTCGCTCAGGCTCGGGACTTGATAGGGGATTTTCGCGTCGCGGATCTTCGCCTTGGCGCGCACGATGCGCTGGGCAATCGCCGCCGGGGCCGAGAGAAATGCACGGGCGATTTCTTCGGTGGTGAGGTCGCAGACTTCGCGCAGGGTCAGCGGCACTTGCGCATCCGCCGCCAGCGCCGGGTGGCAGCAGGTGAAGATCAGGCGCAGGCGATCGTCTTCCACGTCTTCAACGTCCCATTCGGACTGTTCCAGCTCTTCCAGTTGCGCCAGCAGCAACGGCTGCGAGGCCTTGAACCGTGCGCGGCGGCGCAACACGTCGATGGCCTTGAAGCGCCCCGTTGACACCAGCCACGCCCGTGGATTGTCCGGCACACCATCCTGCTGCCAGCGCTCGACCGCGACGAAGAACGCCTCGTGCAAGGCTTCTTCGGCGAGGTCGAAATCGCCAAGCAGACGGATCAGGGTCGCGAGGATCCGCCGCGAGTCTTCGCGGTAGACCTGCGCGACCCGGGCCGCGACCTCAGACATTCAACTGCCGCACGGGACGCACTTCGACACTGCCGACCCGGGCCGCCGGAATGTTGCCGGCGACCTGAATCGCTTCGTTGAGGTCCCGTGCGTCGATCAGGTAGAAACCGGCCAACTGCTCCTTGGTCTCGGCGAACGGGCCGTCGGTGATCGACAACTTGCCGTTGCGCATGCGCACCGTGGTGGCGGTCTGCACCGACTCCAGCGCTTCGGCGGCGACCATCCGGCCGCTGCCCTGGATCGACTCGGCGTAGGCCCAGCACTCGGCGTCTTCCGGGCTGTCGGGCGACGAATGCAGCAGGCGCTCATCGCTGTAGACCAGGCATAAATACTTCATGGCGTTCTCCTGAATCGGACGGATCAACTATGGCTGAAGATCAGGGTTTCGCATCGAACAGGGTCGAGCCGGTCATCGGATCGAACGGTGCCGACCAGTGTTCGTGGGCGATTTTCCAGGTACCACCGATTAGCCGATAGCAGGCGGTGGCGCGCATCCAGCAGCTCTGGGTTTCGCCCTTGTCATTGGTGCCGCCGCAGTTGGCGACCCAGTGGGCGAAGGCGATGTTGTCGCCTGTCTCGATGGCGATTTCGTGGAACTCGAAGATGTGCGGGCCGGGGCACATTTCCATGCAGGCGATCCAATGGGCGCGGTAGGCCTCCTTGCCCTTGAATTGCAGGGCCTTGATCGCATCGAACGAGAGGATGTCGTCGGCGTACAGGGTCATGACCTTTTCCACGTCCTTGGTCATGACGGCCTGACGGTAGGTGTCGATGATGGCTTGAATCTGCGCTTGCGTACTCATGGGTTTTCTCCCTGTTTTTTGTTGTGAAGACACCCTTTGTCGTTCGGCGACTGGGCGGATCGACAGCTGAAACAAAAAAATTCCGAAGAAGACAAAATCGCTAGAATCCGGGACTCATCTTTGTAGGAAAAAGGAAATTCCCGTGTCAGCCCGACTCGTGCCTTACGAAAGCCTGAACGCCACCCAACGCCAACAGGTCGAGGCCATTGAAATCCACGCCGAGCAGATCAAGTTCTCCGGCGACATCCACGGCGCCCTGCACACCCTGCTGTCGAAACCCGGCCCCGGCGTGAAAGGTTTTGCGCTGCTCGCCGAGGAAGTGCCGGTGGCATTCCTGCTGCTCAAGCGCCCGCCGGTGTTGCCGGATTGGGCTGATGAGCACAGCGCAACCCTGCATGCATTGCAGGTCGATCACCGCGCTCAGGGCAAGGGTTATGGCAAGGCTTGCCTGCTGGCGCTGCCGGAGGTTGCGCGCCAGGCCTGGCCGGAAATCAAAGGGCTGGAACTGTCAGTGGACGCCGACAACGACGCCGCGATTGCGCTGTACGCCAAATATGGCTTCGTCGACAGCGGCGAAGCGTACAAGGGGCGCATCGGTTACGAGCGCCGCATGGGCCTGTTCTTCTAATCGTCGAAGGAGCAACGATGATCGATTCAATCGAAGCGCTGGAAGCCATTTACGGACTGCCCCACGAGCGGGCAGTGCGCAAGCAGATCGGCTTTCTCAACGAGGACTATCAGGCGATGGTCCGGGTCTCGCCGCTGGTGATTGTCAGCTCGGTGGGCGCCGATGGCATTGACGGCTCACCGCGCGGTGACGCACCGGGATTTGTACGAATCATCAACGAACGCACCCTGGCCCTGCCGGATCGCCCGGGCAACAACCGCATCGATACCTTGCGCAACGTGCTGCACGATCCACGGGTGTCGCTGCTGTTCATCATTCCGGGGATTGGCGAGACGTTGCGGGTCAACGGCACCGCAACTATCAGCGCTGATCCGGAGTTGCTGGAAAGTTTCGCGGTCAACGGCAAACCGGCGCGTACGGTGTTGCTGGTGACGGTGGACGCGGCGTTTTTCCATTGCTCTAAAGCGTTTTTGCGTTCGGATGCGTGGAATCCGCAAACTCATCTGCCGCGCTCGGCACTGCCGACGGCGGGTGCGTTTCACAAGCGGCTGAACGACGGGCAGTTTGATGCTGAGGCCTATGATCGCGAGGCCCCGGCGCGGGTACGTGAAACGCTCTACTGAGGTTTTTACAGCGTCAGAATCATCTCGTGCCACGCCATCCCGCCGTGGTCGGACTCGGACGGTTTGATGTAGGCGAAACCGAATCCGGCGTACAGCGGGATGTGTCGTTCCTTGCACATCAGGTGAATCGTCGCCTTGCCCTGGGCGCGCATGCGCTCGATGAACTCGCCCAACAGACGCTTGGCCAGGCCCAGGCCCTGATAATCCGGGTGCACCACCACCGACATGATCACCACGTTCGGCCCGGCCGGGTCGTGGCCGATCAGTTCCTTGAACGCCTCGTCGGACATCTGCACGTCAAACGCCGCACCGGAGTTGATGAACCCGGCTACCTGCCCGTCCACTTCCGCGACGATGAAACCGTCCGGCCAGGTGGCGATGCGCGTGGCGATCTTCTCGCGGGTCGCGGCTTCGTCGCCTTCATAGGCGAGGGTTTCGATGGCGTAGCAGCGATCCAGGTCGGCGGCGGTGACGTGGCGGATGACGGTGTTCATGGCGGCTCGAAATCAGTGAAAACAAGGACGCCAAGGATAAAGGAATAAGGTGTTCATATCGATCCGCGCGGGCAGCGTAAAGCCTGCGTATAAGCGCTTTTCTTCGGATTCGGGACGGTCTATTCCTGAACACTGTCTCTGATCACCCGAAGGGGAAACAGCTTATGAGCAGCGTGGAAATCGGTTTGTTGATGGTGTTGGGCATCAGCTTCTTCGGCTTCATTACCCTGGGCATCGACCTGTTGCGGGCACGACGGATCAAGGGCAAATAGGGTTCGAACGGCAGCGCGAAGCGGGTTCGCGCTGCCGGTTGCCCATCAGGTTTTCTTTTCGACCGGGACGCAGATTTCCAGCTTGCCGGTTTTGAGCTTCGGGTTGAAATCGGCGCTGTAGCGTTCCAGCTCCGGGGCATTCAGCCCTTTGTATTCGGAGGCCGGCAGCCAGGTCTTGTAGATGTACTCAAGGGTCTGCGGCAGCAGGTCGAGCGAACCCTTGTGCTCGAACACCGCGTACTGGCGCGGGAGGATTTCGATCCACGGATACTTTTCCTGCGGGAAGTCGTCCAGCTTGCGGATTTCGACCCCGGCCATGTAATCGAAACCGCCGTTGCCGTCGAAATTGCTGCACACGCCGTAGGTCACTTCGCCCTTCTGCCCCGGGATATTTCCGATGTGCGGGATGAGTTTTTCCCACAGCGCAGGGATGTCCTGGACGGTCTCTTTGGTAAAGCGATCGCGAAAACCTGCAATCAGCAGGAAGTGTCCATGTTCGAAGCGAGGTTCAGCCACTTCGACGCGTTTTTGCTCATCCATGACTCGACTCCTTGGAACGAAAAAAGTGGGTTCGGCTGGGAGTATAGAAGCCAAACCCGATTCGCACATTTACAGCGTATGCATGGCCTCGGCGGCGCCGGAGCCGACGAATTCGTTATAGCCGGATACGATCACGTAGACTGCGAAATAGCAGAAGATCGCTGCAGATGCCATGTAGGAATAGCGCAACAGCTTGTCGCCCAGCAGTTTGCCGCCGTGGCTCGCCGCGAAGCACAAACCCGTCGACCACAGCAGCCCGGCACACAGGAAACCGCCAAGGAACAGCGCCGAACTCAGAGGTCCACCGCCACCGGAGCGGGCGATCAATGTGCCGCCCACGGCCGCGAACCAGAGGATGGCGCTCGGCGACGACATGGCGAGAAAAATCCCGCGGAAGAATTCCTTGCGATGGGAGTTCTGGCCGACTTCGGCCGTCGCCGCCAGCTGCGCCTCGTGATGGATTGCCGAATAGATCATCTTCGCCGCGAAATAGATCAGCAGCGCCGAACCGCCGATCCACAGCACCCAGCGCACGGTTTCGTATTGCAGCAGAACGGTCATTCCGGCCAGGGCCAGAACGGCGTAGATCAGGTCACCGACGCAGGTGCCGAGGCCCAGAGCGAAGCCCTGAAAATAGCCGCGTTGCATGGCCAGGGTGATCATCGCGATGTTGGCCACGCCGATATCCAGGCACAGCGAAAGGCTCAGCAAGAAGCCGCTGGTGAATTCCATTAACCGTTTTCCTTGGGAAAAATTGTTGTCGTGCACGCTGGACAGTCTGCCATCGCTGCCCTTATCTTCCGCCACAGGTCACCGCAGTGACCAGCGTCGCTCGGACGGTTCCGGGCGCTTACGTTATCCGAGGCAACAATGGCTGAACAAGGTTCGCCGCGCCGCTTTGCGCGCATAGATCGACTCCCCCCTTACGTTTTCAACATCACTGCCGAGCTGAAGATGGCCGCCCGACGTCGTGGCGAAGACATCATCGACTTGAGCATGGGCAACCCCGACGGCGCCACGCCGCCGCACATCGTTGAAAAACTGGTGCAGGTTGCACAACGCGAAGACACCCACGGTTACTCCACGTCCAAAGGCATTCCGCGCCTGCGCCGGGCGATTTCCAACTGGTACAAGGACCGCTACGAGGTCGATATCGACCCGGAAAGCGAAGCCATCGTCACCATCGGTTCCAAGGAAGGCCTGGCGCACCTGATGCTGGCGACCCTGGATCAGGGCGATACCGTGCTGGTGCCGAACCCGAGCTACCCGATTCACATCTACGGTGCCGTGATTGCCGGCGCCCAGGTGCGGTCGGTACCGCTGGTGCCGGGCGTGGACTTCTTCGATGAGCTGGAACGGGCGATTCGCGGCTCGATCCCGAAACCGAAGATGATGATCCTCGGCTTCCCGTCCAACCCGACCGCACAGTGCGTGGAGCTGGACTTCTTCGAGCGGGTGATCGCCCTCGCCAAACAGTACGACGTGCTGGTGGTGCACGACCTGGCCTATGCCGACATCGTCTACGACGGCTGGAAAGCCCCGTCGATCATGCAGGTGCCGGGCGCCAAGGACATCGCGGTGGAGTTCTTCACCCTGTCCAAGAGCTACAACATGGCGGGCTGGCGCATCGGTTTCATGGTCGGCAACCCGGAGCTGGTCAGCGCCCTGGCGCGGATCAAGAGCTACCACGACTACGGCACCTTCACCCCGCTGCAGGTGGCCGCGATTGCTGCGCTGGAAGGCGATCAGCAATGTGTGCGCGACATCGCCGAGCAGTATCGCCAGCGCCGCAACGTGCTGGTCAAAGGGCTGCATGAACTGGGCTGGATGGTCGAGAACCCGAAAGCCTCGATGTACGTCTGGGCGAAGATTCCCGAAGCCTACGCGCACCTCGGTTCGCTGGAGTTCGCCAAGAAGCTGCTGGCCGAGGCCAAGGTCTGCGTCTCGCCGGGTGTCGGTTTCGGTGAGTATGGCGACGATCACGTGCGCTTCGCGCTGATCGAAAACCAGGACCGGATTCGTCAGGCGGTCCGCGGGATTCGCGGGATGTTCCGGGCGGATGGCCTGGCACCGAAAACAAGCGGTTGACGCAAAACCTGTGGGAGCGAGCTTGCTCGCGATGAGGCCGTCACTGCAACAAAGATGTCGACTGGACCACCGCTATCGCGAGCAAGCTCGCTCCCACAAAGATTTGTGGATTCCGTGAAAAGTCATCACCCACAAAAAAACCGCATCGCTGCGGTTTTTTTGTGCCTGCGATTCGCCCTTAGACGAACAGCGACAGCAACAGAATGAAGCCCAGGCCAACCACCGACAGGATGGTTTCCATCGCGGTCCAGGTCTTGAAGGTCTCGGCCACGGTCATGTTGAAGTACTGCTTCACCAGCCAGAAACCGGCGTCGTTGACGTGGGACAGGATCAGGGAACCGGCACCGGTGGCCAGCACCAGCAGCTCACGGTTTACGCCCGGGATCATCCCGACCACGGGCACCACGATGCCCGCGCCAGTGATGGTCGCCACGGTGGCCGAACCGGTCGCGATGCGGATCACCGCCGCTACCAGCCACGCCAACAGGATCGGCGAGATCTGCGCGCTGACCGCCATGTGGCCGATCACGTCACCCACGCCGCTGGTCACCAGCATCTGCTTGAAGCCGCCGCCGGCACCGATGATCAGGATGATCGCGGCGGTAGGCGCCAGGCTCGCATCCAGCCACTTGAGCATCTGTTGGGAACCGATGCCCTGCTTGTGGCCGAAGGTGTACAGCGACAGCAGCAGTGCCAGCAGCAGCGCCGAAATCGGGTGACCGATCATGTCCATCCAGGTGCGGAAGAAATGACCGTCCGGCAGCGCCACGTCGGCGAAGGTTTTCAGCAGCATCAGGAACACCGGCAGCAGCACGGTGACCAGGGTGATGCCGAAGCTTGGCAGCTTGGTCGAATCGGTTTCACGGGCCAGTTGATCGACCAGTTCCTGATTCGGCGTGCCCGGAATGTGCTTGGCGATGAACGTACCGAAGATCGGACCGGCAATGATGGCGGTCGGCAGCGCGACGATCAGACCGTAGAGAATGGTCTTGCCGATGTCGGCACCGAACACGCCGATGGCCAGCAGCGGGCCCGGATGCGGTGGAACCAGACCGTGCACGGCGGACAGGCCGGCGAGCAGCGGAATACCGATCTTGATGATCGACACGCCGGTGCGGCGAGCCACGATGAACACCAGCGGAATCAACAATACAAAGCCGATTTCGAAGAACAGCGGAATGCCCACCAGGAACGCGGCGAACATCATGGCCCACTGCACGCGCTCTTTGCCGAACGCGCGGATCAGGGTCTGGGCGATCTGATCGGCACCGCCGGATTCGGCCATCATCTTGCCGAGCATGGTGCCCAGCGCGAGGATGATGCCGACGAAACCGAGCACGCCACCGAAGCCGTCCTGGAACGCCTTGATGATGGTGCCGATCGGCATGCCGGACGTCAGGCCGAGGAACGCGGCGGCGATGGTCAGGGCAATGAAGGGGTGAATCTTGAACTTGGTGATCAGGACGATAAGCCCGATCACCGTGACCACTGCATCAAGCAGTAGGTAGGCGTCATGGGACATGCCAAACATTGGGGGTGTCTCCTGGTTTGTTGTTGTTATTAAAGCGGGTTAATCAGAAGTCGAAAGGACAGCGCTATCTTCACAATCACACTCATACCGCCTGTTTCAGGCCATGGGCCTGCCACCAGACGTGGGCTTGCGACGCCAGTTCTTCAACGCTGTGGATCGAAGCATTCAGGGCCAGGGTCAACGGTTCGCCCTTGGGCGATTCGAGGGTGGCGAACTGGCTTTCGATCAAGGTGGCCGGCATGAAGTGGCCCGGACGGTGGGACACACGTTCGGCGGCGACTTCAGGCGTCAATTCGAGGAACACGAAGCCCAGGCCTGGCAAGGCACTGCGCAACACTTCGCGGTAACTGTGCTTGAGGGCCGAGCAGGTCAGCACCGGGCGTTCGCCCAGAGCGTCAACACGACGCAGCTCATCGCACAGGCTGTCGAGCCAGCCGGCGCGGTCTTCGTCGTTCAGGGGGATCCCCGCGCTCATCTTTTCGATGTTCGCGGCCGGATGGAAAGTATCGCCTTCAATGGCAGTGGCGCCGCTCAATTGGCACAGGGCCTCGCTGACGCACGTCTTGCCGCAACCGGCAACGCCCATGATGACCAGGGCGGTGATGGGATGATTCATGTAACACCTCAGCGCGCAGACAGCGCTACCTTTGCTAGCTATGACTCTAGTGCACAGGCAGAAGTTGCCGACGCCTTCTTGTCGTTTTTTTGGGTTGCAGCAGGTTTTGTCCCAACGCCAAAAAGCGAGGATCAGGCAGGACCTCGCTCACGCATTTGCAGCTGCATAAGGACAGCGCTACCTTAGTGCCTTGATTTTTGTTTGGCAAGCCGCCCGATGACCACCCCTAAAAACGATAAAAACACCCGCACCACCGGCCGTCCCACCCTCAATGAAGTCGCCCGGCTGGCCGGCGTCAGCCCGATTACCGCTTCTCGCGCCTTGCGCGGGGTCAGCACCGTTGCCACCGAACTGGTGGAAAAAGTCCAGAAAGCCGCGCTGGAACTCAACTATGTGGTCAACCCCGCCGCCCGTGCCCTGGCCTCGGCCCAGAGCCATTCGGTGGTTGTGCTGGTGCCTTCGCTGGCCAACCTGTTGTTCATCGACACCTTGGAGGCCATTCATCGGGTGCTCACGCCCAAGGGCTTCGAAGTGCTGATCGGCAACTTCCACTACTCTCGCGATGAAGAAGAAAACCTGCTGCGCAACTACATGGCCTATCAGCCACGGGGTTTGCTGTTGACGGGCTTCGACCGCACCGAAACCTCGCGGCGGATGATCGAGGCCAGCAACATTCCCTGCGTGTACATGATGGAACTGGACAGCGCCGCCGGGGTGAACTGCGTCGGCTTCTCCCAGCTCAGCGCCGGGGAAACCGCCGCCGAGCACTTGCTGTCCCGTGGCCGCAAGCGTCTGGCGTACATCGGCGCGCAGCTAGATCAGCGCACCCTGCTGCGCGGTGAAGGCTTTCGCAAGGCGTTGCAGAAGGCCGGTCGCTACGACCCGGATCTGGAGGTGCTGACCCCGCGTTCATCGTCCGTAGGCCTGGGTGGCGAGTTGTTCCTGCAACTGCTGGCGGCGCATCCGGACGTCGATGCGATCTTCTTCGGCAACGACGACCTGGCCCAGGGCGCCCTGCTCGAAGCCCTGCGCAACGGGATCAGGATCCCCGAGCAAGTGGCGATCCTCGGCTTCAATGACCTGCCGATGTCGGAGCACATGGTGCCGCGCCTGAGCAGCATCAACACCCCGCGCGAGGCCATCGGCCGGCGTGCGGCGGAGCAGATGCTGACGCTGATGGCCGGCAACAGCGTGGCGCGGCCGGTGGAGGACATGGGCTTCGAACTGAAAATCCGCGAAAGCACCTGAATCAGCCGCCCAGCAACTCCACAAGAGCCAGCGCGCCCTTCTGCAACGGCTGGCTCTTGAGCCACACCGCGTGCACCGGCAGTACCAGGCCGTTTTCGATGTTGCGGAAATTCAGCCGTTTCAATCGTCCGCTATCGAGCCACGGCTGCACCACCGACAACGGGAAATTGCCCCAGCCCAACCCTGCCTCGACCATCTCCAGCGCCGTCTCCAGACTGTCGGTGCGCCAGTGGGATTCAGCCACCAGCGGCCGGGTTTCGCTGATCGGCAAGTCGCGACTGCCGACCACGATCTGCCGCACATGCACCAGATCTTCGAGAAACAGATCCTGCCCCTGCAACAGCGGACTGTCCGCCGCCAGCGTGGCGATCATCCGCTCGCTGCCGACAAACTGAAAGCGCTCCAGCACGTTCACGCTCAACCCGGCGAACGCCAGGCACACGCTGATCCGGCCGCTGTGGAGCATCGCCAGCACGTCGTCCTGCGGCGCGGTGAGTACTTCGATGTCGAGTAGCGGATGGCGCTCACTGATTTCCTTGATGGCCGCCAACAACCGTCGGCGATCGATATCCGTCGCCACGCCAATCGACAACTTGCTCTCCAGCCCCAGCGACAACTGCACCGCGTGCACCTGCAATTGCTTGAGCTGATCGGCGATCAGTCGCGCATGGGGCACCAGCGACAGCGCCATTGCCGTGGGTTGCGGTTCGCGGTGGCTGCGATCGAACAAGGGATAGCCGAGTTCGGCCTCCAGATTGCCGATGGCCATGCTCACCGCTGACGGGACTTTGCCCAACGCCCTGGCAGCGGCGGAAAACGAGCCGCGCTCAATTACGGCGAGAAACAGTTCGATGCTTTCGCTGTTGAAATTCACTTCACACACCTGTCAATAAAACTGAAAGCATCTGACTTTTTCTGTCATCGCTATTGAAGCTATCTTTCGTCGCCTTCGCCAGCCCCGTTGGCCACAAGTCGCAAGAAAGAGGCAATTCCCCATGCAAGGCGTCAAACGCAAACTGGTCTACGTGTCGCTCTATGAAGTGATCGGCATGACCTTCTCGGCCCTCGGCCTGGCGTTGTTGTCCGGCACCTCGCCCGGCAGCACCGGCCCACTGGCGGTGATCATCACCACCATCGCCGTGACCTGGAACTTCATCTACACCTCGCTGTTCGAGCGCTGGGAAAGCCGTCAGGTCTCGCGCACCCGCACGGTCAAACGGCGCATCGCCCACGCCGTCGGTTTCCAGCTGACGCTGATCGTGTTCCTGATTCCGCTGATCGCCTGGTGGATGAATATCAGTCTGGTGCAGGCCTTCCTGCTGGATCTGGCGCTGATCGTGTTCATCCCCTGCTACACCTTCGCCTTCAACTGGCTGTTCGATAAGGTGTTCGGTTTGCCGGCCTCGGCGCTGCCGGATCCGGCACCCGCAGCATGAATCGCTGATGGGTGAGCGGATATTGCAAGAAATCGGCGGTTTTCCTGCGTAAGCCGCCGATATAAGCAATCCTTGATTTCCGATAGCAGGCTAAGATTTTCCATCATAAAAAAATGGATCGGCCCATGACTGCACACGCCCCCGCCGCCGCGCAACGCGACGGCATCGACCCGATACGCGCCGCACAGATTTCCGCCCGCATCGACCGCCTGCCGGCAGTCGCCACGATCTGGCGGCTGGTGGCGCTGCTGTCGATCGGTGGTTTCTTCGAACTCTACGACCTGTTCCAGACCGCCTACATCAGCCCCGGTCTGATCCGTGACGGCATCTTCGCCACCGGCAATCAGGGCGTGTTCGGTTTCTCCGATCAGGCCGCATTTGCCTCGGCAACCTTCCTCGGCCTGTTTCTCGGCGCCAGTCTGCTCAGTCCGTTGGCGGATCGCTTCGGGCGGCGGGCAATCTTCACCTTCGCGCTGGTCTGGTACACCGTGGCCACGGTGCTGATGGGCGTACAGAGTTCGGCGTTGGGGATCATCTGCATGCGTTTTCTGGTGGGCATCGGCCTCGGCATCGAACTGGTGACCATCGACGCCTACCTCTCGGAACTGGTGCCCAAGCGCATGCGCAGTTCAGCGTTCGCCTTCGCGTTTTTCGTGCAGTTTCTGTCGGTGCCGGCGGTGGCGCTGATGTCGTGGTGGCTGGTGCCGCAGGTGCCGTTCGGAATTTCCGGCTGGCGCTGGGTGGTGTTGGCGAGTGCGGTGTTTGCATTGTTCATCTGGTGGCTGCGCAAGCGTTTGCCGGAGTCGCCGCGCTGGCTGGCCCAGCACGGTCGGTTCGATGAGGCGAACCGGATTCTCGACGGTATCGAGGCACGCTGCGAGAAGGATCATCGTCAGCCACTGGACGCACCGGAAGCGGTAGCCGTGGACGTCGAAGGCAAGGGCCGTTTTGCCGATATCTGGCAACCGCCCTACCGTCGTCGGGCCTTGATGCTGATCGTCTTCCACATCTTCCAGGCCATCGGCTTCTTCGGGTTCGGCAACTGGCTGCCGGCGCTGCTGTCCGGTCAGGGCGTGGGTGTCACTCACAGCCTGATGTATGCGTTCATCATCACCCTCGCCTACCCGCTCGGGCCGCTGCTGTTCGTCAAATTCGCCAACCGCTTCGAGAACAAATGGCAGATCGTCGGCTCGGCCCTCGGCGCCATGACTTTCGGCACCTTGTTCGCGTTGCAGACCAGCGCCTTCGGCCTGATCTTCTGCGGGGTGATGATCACCTTCTGCAATGCCTGGCTGAGCTTCAGTTATCACTCCTATCAGAGCGAACTGTTCCCCACCAACATCCGCGCCCGGGCGGTGGGGTTCTGTTATTCGTTCAGTCGCTTGTCGACGGTGTTCAGCAGCCTGTTGATCGGTCTGTTCCTCGACCACTTCGGCACGCCGGGCGTGTTGGCATTCATCGTTGCCAGCATGCTGATCGTGATGTTGACCATCGGCTACTTCGGTCCTCGAACCCGCAACCTGGCGCTGGAAAACATCGCCCATCGCTGACGGGCAACGGTCATCTTCTGCCGCCGGACGGCAAAGGATGACCGCTTCTGAAAACTGGAAATTCATTAACCTGCTGAATTCACGGGACTTATTCTGACGGCACGGTAATTGCTGCTTTACCGCCGACAGCAATTACCACAAGGTCCTCCATCATGTTGGTCAGCTCGAAACAAGCGGATCTGATTCATCTGCCCAAGCGCATCACCGATGACGCAACCGCCACGGCGGCGGCCGGTCTGCAAGGCGGGCTTCACGGCGCCATGCTGCAAACCCTGCAAAACCAGGCGCAGGCGCAAACCACCGACGCCACCAATCAGGTGCAAACCTCGGCCACGCAACTCGCCACCCAGCAAGTCAGCGAAGCCACGCGCATCAGCGACAACGTCGATGAGGCGTTCGCCAAGACCCGCGTCGGCCTGCAGACCTCTGACGCTTCACAGACCAAGACCGCCGGCACTTCCGCCACGGACGAATTCAAGGACTACATGAGCAAGTCGCCGGAACAGCGCCTGCGCGACAGCATCCTGAAGGAAATGGGTCTGACCGAGGACGACATCAAAGCCATGCCACCGGAGAAACAACTGGCCATCGGCAAAGAGATCGCCGATCGCCTGCAGGACAAGATGAAGCTGGCCGAAGCCGAGAAGCAGAACAAGCAGGACGCCAACTCGGTCAAGCTCAGCGACCAGTCGGCTGACAAGTTCCTCGCTTCGCTCTGACCCGCAGCGCAATGAAAAAAGGATCCCGAGGGATCCTTTTTTTCAGCCGTGAAACCGTCAGTTCAACTGCAACGTCTCGTTGAACTGGCTGATCGCATCCACCACGTGCCGCGAGCCCTGCTGAATCTCGCGGATCGCGTCCCCAGCCTCGTTCGCCAGTTCCACCCCGAGCCCGGTGCGGCTCAGGCTCGACTGCATGCTCGACACCGCACTCAGTGACAACTCGTGGTTCTTGCGCACCACATCGACAATCTCCAGCGTCGCCTGACTGGTCCGCGCCGCGAGGCTGCGCACTTCATCCGCCACCACCGCAAAACCACGTCCGTGCTCACCCGCCCGCGCCGCTTCGATGGCCGCGTTGAGTGCCAGCAGGTTGGTCTGGTCGGCAATCCCGCGAATGGTCTGGACGATGGTGCCGATGATGTCCGACTGCTTGCTGACCGCATCGATGCTCAGGGCCGCTTCGTTGAGGTCGCGGGAAATGTCCTGAATGATCTGCACCGTTTGCTGCACGACCTGTGAGCCTTTTTGCGCGCAGGCGTCATTTTGTACCGAGGTGCTGTGGGCCGATTCCGCAGCGGTCTGCAAGGTGGTCATCTGGTGGGTGATGTCGCTGGCGAACTTCACCACTTTGTACAACCGGCCCTTGGCATCGAACAACGGGTTATACGAGGCTTCAAGGTAAACGGTCTGCCCGGACTTGTTCTTGCGTTCGAAACGGTGCGAGTGATATTCGCCGCGATTGAGCGAGGCCCAGAACGCTTTGTATTGCGCCGACTCGGCTTCGGCACGGTGACAGAACAGACTGTGGTGATGGCCGACAATTTCGTTGAGCGAGTACTGCATGGTCTTGAGGAAGTTATCGTTGGCCGAGATCACATTACCTTCCGGGGTGAACTCGATCACCGCCATCGAACGGCTGATGGCGGCGAGCATGCTTTCCTCTTCTTTTTCCTTGTTCACTCGCGCGGTAATGTCCGACGCCACTTTGATCACACTTCGAACCTGTTTGTCCGGGCCGTACACCGGCATGTAACTCGCTTCCAGCCAGATCTCCTGGCCACGCTTGTTCAGGCGCAGAAATGTCCCGCTGAGCGGTTCGCCACGGGCCAGGTCACGCCACAACTTGGCGTACTCCTCGCTGCGGTAAAACTCTTCCTCACAAAAGATCCGGTGATGTTTGCCCCGTACTTCCTCGGCGCTGTAGCCCATGGTCTTGCAGAAGTTGTCATTGGCATCCAGCACGATGCCGTCGGGGGTGAATTCGATCATCGCCATCGAACGGCTGATCGCCTCCAGCTTGGCGTTGGCTTCGGTCAGGGCACAGCTGAAGCGTTCGATTTCCTGCAGGTCAGCCTTGTGATGTAGGTTGAACATGTCTCTATCACCTTGAGCGCGGTCTTTTGATTTGATGAAAGTTCAGGTCTTTCAGAATCCACCACTACGTTCCACAGAACAGGCACACGCATTCCTCCACGGGAGGAAGTTGTCAGGTGATAAACGATGATTAATCAAAGAGTCCATGCAGCGACGCTCTAATCAAGACATCCTTCTCTTGATAGCCCGCGAACGGGCCATTCCTAACGTGTAGAAGAACTTCCATTTAAAAAACATGCTCCTTGCCGGTTAAGTGTCGGTGCCTTGGATTGCGCACTCTGGCAGCTTTGTTCTCGGCTAACCGATTGCCGTCGAGGCGCTTTGGATGGCGGTCGACATAGTTAGTTACGTGTGAGCATAGACAGCGCAAAGCCTTGCGCAAGGCCACTAGTCGGCCAGTACCTCGGGGATTAAGGACAAAAAACGGACAAGAATCGGTTCAGCGGGCGGGTTGTTTGTTGCCATTGCGACCGACTCGCAATGGCAACTTTTGAAACGACACGATAATCGGAAAAGAACTACAGACTGCCGCTGACTTTATTCGCCACCTCACCCGGTACCCATGGTTTCCAGACTTGTGGTTGATCGCGCAGAAATGCTTCGGCGACCTGACGTGGCTGCTGACGTTTCTCGCTCATCCCGGCCAGGGTCTGGTTCAGCAGATCGATCGGCAAATCGACTTTCTCAAAGAACGTCACCAGTTCCGGGTACTGCGCCTTGAACGGTGCCGACACGCCAATCGCCAGGCTCGCCGGCATCGAGCGGGTGCCTTTCGGGTTAGGGTTGTTGGCGTCGGCCAGGGTTTTCCAGGCTTCGGCGTCGAACGGCGGCTCTTCCAGCTTCACCAGTTTGAAGCGACCGAGCAACGGCGTCGGCGACCAGTAGTAGAACAGCACCGGTTTGCCGCGCTTGATCGACGACGCCACCTCGGCATCCAGCGCCGCACCGGAGCCGGTGCGGAAGTTGACGAAGCTGTCGTTGAGCGCATAGGCCTTGAGCTTCTGGCTGTTGACGATTTCCGAGGTCCAGCCGGTCGGGCTGTTGAGGAAACGCCCACGGCTCGGGTCTTCCGGGTCTTTGAATACATCCTTGTAGCGCGGCAGGTCGGCCACGGATTTCAGCTCCGGCGCCAGCGGTTTGATCCCGCGCTCGGGGTCGCCCTTGATCACGTACTCCGGCACCCACCAGCCTTCGGTGGCGCCCTTCACCGTATCGCCGAGGCCGAATACCTTGCCTTCGGCAGCGGCCTTTACCCACGCCGGACTACGCCCGGCCCACT
The DNA here is from genome assembly GCF_002112345.1 of Pseudomonas sp. R43(2017). NCBI lineage: Bacteria > Pseudomonadati > Pseudomonadota > Gammaproteobacteria > Pseudomonadales > Pseudomonadaceae > Pseudomonas > Pseudomonas sp. R43(2017). The sequence goes on along the minus strand of NZ_NEHJ01000004.1, from coordinate 571,144 downwards.
CTTCGCCGATCACTTGAATGTCGTTTTTCGCCAGCGCCGCTTCGAGGCTGACGGTGCTGCCCGGCAGCGTATCGGTCGGGTAGCCGTAGCCTTTTTCGACAATCAGGCGCAACACCTCGGTGATGAAACTGCCGCTTTCCCAGGTGATGTCACCGAAGTGGATCGGCGCTTTTGTTTCCGCAGCGACAACGTGGCCGGCCGTCAGGGTCAGGGCCAGCAGCGAACTGCCGAGCAGGGTTTTGATCGATCTCATGCGGACCTCTTGTTCTGGGAGGAAATCAGGGTTTGGTTGGCGCTGTGGCGGTTGCACAGGGCCTGGGAACGGGTCATGTACAGGCTCACCGAACGCTGGGAGATACCCAGTTCGGCGGCGATTTGCGGGTAGGTCAGGCCGTCGATGCGGGCCAGCAGAAAGGTCGAGCGCACTTTGCCCGGCAGGCGCTGGAGCGTCCGGTCCAGATGCTTGAGGCTTTGCGACAAGTCGGCCAGTTCTTCGGGGGACGGCCCGTGATCGAGGTCACTCTGTTGCAGTTGTTGCAGATGCCGACGCTCCAGATCACCCCGCCTCCAACGCTCGTACAGCAAGCGTTGGGCGATGGTGGTAAGCAAGGCGCGGGGTTCGCGGATGGCGGTCAGGCCTGGCGCTTCGAGCAGTTGCGCGAATGTCTCGGCGGCGATGTCTTCGGCGCTGGCTGCATCGTTCGATTGCCGACGCAGGCGTGTGCACAACCATTGGTAATGGTCGCGAAACAACGTGTTCACATGATTGCGATGGGATGAGTCGGCGCCGGACATGGGGGCTCCTTGGTCAAGGGTCGCTGAATGTCCGGTCGTCCGGTGGCGCGATCCTAGCAAGGTGCCTTATGCGTTATAAATACTTAAAAAGAATTTTTATATTCCATTTGTGAATTAACCGTGGCCGCTAGCGCAAGCGGCCATAACCCAGTTCTTCGGCCTCGCGCTGGTAATCCAGCAGGACCTGGTAATCGCTTTCGCTGGCCGGCAGGACTTCGGGCAAACCGAGGACACGGGCCACATCCGGCAAGTCTTGCAGGCTGCGGTTCATGGCCCGGCGCAGTTGCTCGATCTGCTGGTCCGTCGTGCGGGCAGCGGTGATGAAGGGCAAGGTCGGGCTGAACGCACTGCGCCCCACCACCCGCAACCCACTGACCTCTTCAGCAGCGTGCTGCGCCAGGTACGCAAAGGTCACGCTGTCGATGGCCGCCAGATCGGCGCGGTCTTCGCGCAACCAGCGCAGGCTCTCGCGATGACCGCCACTGAGACCGACCGAAGCGAAAAACCGCCCGTCCCGCTGCAACGGTGCCAGGCGCTGGCGCAACAGGTTCATGCCGCTGTTGGAGTCTTCGCTGTTGATCACCCCGCGACTGTCAAAGAACTCCGCCAGACTGCGGCGCGGATCATCGGCGCGGGCAAGGATCAGGCTGCAATGATTGCCGGCCGTGGCGTCCGGCAATTCGTAGCGCGGACGGCCGACAAGCCTGACCTGCCCACGCAACGCGGTCATCAGCGGATAGCCGCAGGTCTGGGCCAGCAGCAACTGCGGCGACAGCCAGAGCTCCGGCAGCGACAAGCCTTCGGCACTGAGCCGCGAATGGCCCAGGTGATCGAGAATCCGCGCCAGCCACTGTTCGTTCGCCGCGCGGATCGGCTCGGGGGCGATGTACATCAACAGCTCTGCGTAACCTGACGACATGCTGACCTCAAATGAATGGATGCTGCGGACTGTCGATCGGCTTGATGCCGTGCCGGCGCCACAATTGCCCATAACCCTGCACCAGAAATCCGCCGCTGCGTTCGATCCATTGCTCGCGACGCATGCGGTAGGCCTTGGGCAAGTCATACCACGCCAGCTTCGGCAGATCGTGGTGCACCAGATGGAAATTCAGGTTCAGGAACAGCCAACGCCATGGCCACCCGGCTTCGTTGAGCACGGTGCGTTGCTCCGGTTGTGTGTGCGGCCGGTGTTCATAGTAAGAGCGGACCATCGCAATCGACAGCGCCGGGATGCTGATCAGCAGCAGGTAATGCCAGACCGGCAATACGCTGTAGCGGGCGATGAACACCAGCATCAGCACAGTCAGGGCACCGTGGGTCAGCCACATCAGCCGAGCCTGGTGTTCAGCGTTTTTCAGGCGTTGCAGTTCTTCATCGGCCAGCGCCAGCAAGGCCAGCGGTGCGCCGAGGATGAATCGGCCGAGCACGGTCTTGTTCAGCCAGTGCAGGCTGCGTTCGAACAGCGAGCTGCCTTGCCAGCCGTCGGCGCTCAGGTAGCGGCTTTCGGGGTCGAGGCCAGGGATCGTCAGGTCTTCGTCGCGATGGTGCTGCAGATGGCTGTCGCGATAGAGGGTGTACGGATACCACACGGCGAACGGCGCATAGCCGAGGATTTTGTTAACCCAGATCCAGCGTGTCGGATGCCCATGGAGCAACTCGTGCTGCACCGACAGCCACAACACCAGCAACGGAATCAGCAGCAACGTGCTCCACCAGAGGCCCAGCCGTTCGCTGCCCAGCACAATCGCGAACCAGCCGCCGTATACGCCGATCAGCAGCAGCCAGGTCGGCCAGTCGGTACGGGCGGTGAAGCGTTGACGCAGGGTTTCGATCTGTTGGCGATGGGCATCGTCGAAATAGTGGGGCATGGCGTGGCTCGGAACGAAGGTCTGATCGTTCTGTGCAACACCAGCGGGAAATCTTGCAGATTATTTTTTGCAGAGAAGAAAGGAGCCCGAAAAGCGGGCTCCCGTGGAACGGTATCAATGGCCAAAAATATCGACTTTTTTCGCCCTTTTCTCGTGGCGTTTCTCGATGGCGGTCTTGGCCGGTTTCTTCTTCGCAGCTTTCTTCGCATCCATACCTTTGGACATGACGCGTACTCCTCTGAAGGGGATGTGAGATCAGGTATACACCTATCCCGGCGAGTACGTTGTTTTATAATCCGCGACTTTTGCACCGGCAGTCCGATTCATGACCGACACCCGTTACAGCCAGCTCGACGACCTGTCCTGGCCTTTGATGAACAAGTTCTACCGCCAGCATCAATCGTCGATGAAAGCGGTACGCGAGGCGCAATTGTGGGTGGCGCGGCGCGAGGAGATCGTGGCTGCGCTGTGCCTGCGGCCGGTGTTCGGCGGGCATTGGCTGACCGGGTTGTTCGTTGATCCGGCCTGCCGCGAACAAGGCATTGCCGCGCAGTTGATCGCGGCGGCGGTGAAAGATGTGGAGACGCCGGTGTGGCTGTTCTGCCATCCGGACCTGCGTAGTTTCTACGAGCGGCGCGGCTTCACCTTCGACCCCGCCCTGCCCCAGGCGATGGCCGAGCGCCTGAGCCGTTATGCGCGGAGCAAGCCGATGATTGCCATGGAACTGGCTCCGCGCACTGGCTGATCAATCGTCAGCGTTGGGATCGAGATCCGGGAACATCACTTCGGTAAAACCGAACTTGCTGAAATCGGTGATGCGCGACGGGTACAGCCGCCCGATCAGGTGATCGCACTCGTGCTGCACCACCCGCGCATGGAATCCCGAGGCCACGCGCACGATCGGCTGCCCTTTCGGGTCGATACCTTCGTAGCGGATCTGCTGATAACGATCCACCGCGCCGCGCAGGCCGGGTACCGACAGGCAGCCTTCAAAGCCCTCTTCCATCAGCGGACTGAGCGGCGTGATCAGCGGATTGATCAGGATCGTCTGCGGCACGGCTTCGGCGTCCGGGTAACGCTCGCTGTGCTCGAAGCCGAAGATCACCAGTTGCAGGTCGACGCCGATCTGCGGCGCGGCCAGGCCAACACCGCCGACGCTTTCCATGGTCTGGAACATGTCGTCGATCAGTTGCCACAGCTCCGGGCTGTCGAGCATCTCGGCGGGCACCGGCGGGGCTATGCGCAGCAGGCGCTCGTCGCCCATCTTCAGGATTTCACGGATCATGGTCAGGCTTCGTCTGTGTTCGGCTTGAGCGACTGATCGCGCCCCAGGCCGGAAACGTGTTGTTTGGGATGTTCATCGAGTTCGCCGGGGACTTTCTCGCCCGGATCCTTGCCCTCGCTGGACATGTGTTCGATCACCGCATTCATCTCCGCCCCCAGCAACAGCACGGCGGCGGAAATGTAGAAATACAGCAACAGCACGATGATCGCACCGATGCTGCCATACATGGCGTTGTAGTTGGCGAACGTCTTGACGTAGAACGCGAACCCCAGGGACGCGACGATCCACACCACCACCGCCAGCACCGAGCCCGGGGTGATGAATCGGAATTCCTGTTTGACGTCGGGCATCACGTAGTAGATCAACGCGACGGCCACCATCATCAGGATCACGATTACCGGCCAGCGAGCGATGGTCCACACGGTGACGATGAAATCTTCCAGGCCGAACTGACCGGCGATCCAGCCCATCACCTGCGGCCCCAGCACCATGAGTGCGGCAGCGGCCAGCAGCATGCCGGCGATGCCGACGGTGTAGAAAATCGACAGCGGGAAACGCTTCCAGATCGGCCGGCCCTCGACCACGTCGTAAGCGGCGTTCATCGCGCTCATCATCAGGCGCACGCCGGCGGACGCGGTGTACAGGGCGATGACGATACCCACGGAAAGCAGGCCGCCCTTGGACTGTTGCAACTGGTCGATCACCGGGTTGACCTGCTCCAGCGCCTGGGGCGGCAGCACCAGCTCCGATTGCAGGCGCAGCCAGGAAAAGAAGTCCGGCAGGTGCAGGAAACCGATCAGGGCAATCAGGAACAGAATGAACGGGAACAACGAGAACAGCATCTGGTAGGCCAGTGCCGAGGCATAGGTCGACATCTCGTCTTCCATGAACTCGGTGACGGTACGCACGATGACCCGGTGCAGGGGCAGGCCTTTCATGTCGGGGAAAATCATTCGCGTCTCCTTTCGCCGCAAAACAGGTTGAAGTCGTGGCGACTCAGGGGCCGTTTTCTCTCATCAAAGTAGCCTACTTGGCGACTCTGAAACACTGTGATCCGTGACTGCATGTGAACGACACACAAAAACGGCCATCCTTGGATGGCCGCTTCGGTGTTTCGTTCAAGGCTGGATCAAGCCTTGTCGACGCCTTTCTTGATCGCGTCCTTGGCTTTGCCCACCGCTTGCTGGGCCTCGCCTTTCTTCTCTTGCAGTTTGCCTTCGGCTTGCAGCTTGGTGTTGTCGGTGGCTTTACCGACGCCTTGCTTGACGTTGCCGACTGCTTCGTTGGCCATGCCTTTTACTTTATCGCCTGTGCTACTCATGGTGTTTCTCCTTGGTGCATTAACGGGGAAAAGTCAGTACGTAATGATTGACTGGCCCGGTTTGCGCCAAGTTTCATTTATTTTCAGGGCTTCATTTCGTCGCGGCGTGCAGGTTGCGCTTTATGTTTGCGAGCGTAGCCCCGAGAATGCCCACCATAAGGGCGCCAGGCGCCACAGAACCGACCCCGCAGGAATGTTATGAAACTCGATAAAAAGCAGGCCATCGCCCGTCGCAACCAGGAACTGGGCGGTGCCGTGCTCGGCACCAACAACTGCCACTTCGCCGAACTGAACCGCAACCGCAACATCTGGTGGTTCGACTTGCCGGTGTCGCGTCTGGCCATCGGTCAGTACGAGTGGATTCACCTGTTGATGCACACCCCGGCCACCGACGAACTGCTGCACCTGAAAGTGCCGACCGTGTTTCTGCGCGAGAAACTCGAAGGCCTGGTGATCCGCAACGAAGGCAAGCGCAAGGCAGCCCTGAGCCTGGAACTGAGCGCCGACAAGGACTCGTACCTGCAGGACATGCGCCCGGCGGGGACCAATGTGAACTTTGCGCCGTTCCGCCAGTAAGCGATTCCTGCTTCAACAAAAAGCCCCGCATCTGCGGGGCTTTTTGTTTTACGCGGCGCTCTTCGCCTTGATCTTCTTCAGCTCTTCGTCACGCAGTTCGCGGCGCAGGATCTTGCCGACGTTGGTGGTCGGCAATGCATCGCGGAATTCCACCGAACGCGGCACCTTGTAGCCGGTGACGTTGGCGCGCATGTGCTCCATCACCGTTTCCTTGGTCAGCGTGACGCCTGGCTTGGCGACGATGAAGATCTTGATCGCCTCGCCCGACTTCTCGTCCGGAATGCCGATGGCTGCGCACTGCAACACGCCTGGCAGGGTCGCCAGCACGTCTTCCAGCTCGTTCGGGTACACGTTGAAACCGGAGACCAGGATCATGTCTTTTTTGCGATCGACAATGCGCATGTAACCGTCCGGCTGGATCACCGCGATGTCGCCGGTCTTCAGCCAGCCTTCGCTGTCGAGCATCTCGTCGGTGGCTTCCTGACGCTGCCAGTAGCCTTTCATCACTTGCGGGCCCTTGACGCACAGCTCGCCGATTTCGCCCAGTGGCTGCTCGACACCGGCGTCGTCGACGACTTTGCACAGGGTCGACGGCACCGGAATGCCGATGGTGCCGATCTGGATGTTCTGGATCGGGTTGACCGTGGCCACCGGGCTGGTTTCGGTCATGCCGTAGCCTTCGCAGATCGGGCAACCGGTGACTGCTTTCCAGCGCTCGGCTGCCGCCAGTTGCAGGGCCATGCCGCCGGACAGGGTGACTTTCAGCGCCGAGAAATCCAGCTTGCGGAAACCTTCGTTGTTGCACAGGGCCACGAACAGCGTGTTGAGACCGACGAAACCGCTGAACTTCCACTTCGACAGTTCCTTGACCATCGCCGGCAGGTCGCGCGGGTTGCTGATCAGGATGTTGTGGTTGCCGATCAGCATCATCGCCATGCAATGAAAGGTGAACGCATAGATGTGGTACAGCGGCAGCGGAGTGATCAGGATCTCGCAACCTTCATTGAGGTTGGAGCCCATCAGCGCCTTGCACTGCAGCATGTTGGCGACGAGGTTGCGATGGGTGAGCATCGCGCCCTTGGCCACGCCGGTGGTGCCGCCGGTGTATTGCAGCACAGCGACGTCGCCGCTGTTCGGGTTGGCTTCGGCGACCGGCTGGCCCTGGCCCTTGCTCAGCACGTCGTTGAACTTGACGGCTTTTGGCAGGTGATAGGCCGGAACCATTTTCTTCACGTACTTGATGACGCTGTTGATCAGCAGACGCTTGAGCGGCGGCAACAGGTCGGCGACTTCGGTGACGATGACGTGTTTGACACCGGTTTTAGGCACCACGGCTTCGGCCAGGTGCGCCATGTTCGCCAGGCACACCAGCGCCTTGGCACCGGAGTCATTGAACTGGTGTTCCATTTCCCGCGCGGTGTACAGCGGGTTGGTATTGACCACGATCAGCCCGGCACGGATGGCACCGAAGACGGCGACCGGGTACTGCAACACGTTGGGCAGTTGCACGGCGATTCGATCACCGGGCTGCAAATCGGTATGCTGTTGCAGATAAGCGGCAAACGCACCGGACAATTCGTACAGTTCACCGTAGGTGATGGTCTTGCCCAGGTTGCTGAACGCCGGTTTGTCGGCGAAGCGTTGGCAGGATTGCTTCAACACTGCCTGAATATTCGGGTACTCGTCTGGATTGATGTCGGCAGCAATTCCAGCGGGGTACTTATCCTTCCAAAAGTCTTCGATCATGGAAGCCCACTCCTCAGCAACGCGAATTCAGCACCGCATTTGATGCGATTATTATTGGTGTTTGTTTTGTATTGGTGAATCTGGCTTTTTATCAGGCCGAGAAGTCACAAAGCGCGCCGAGAGTAGCAGCTTTGCCAAGGGTCGACCAGAGCCAAAAGTGGCCCGCATGGTCACTTTAATGACTCAAGAACTATTGGCAGTCATTTTAGAGCAAAAATCCTATAACACCCTGAAAGTCCCGGTTTACCGGGCCTTCAAAGCAAAAGATCGCAGCCTGCGGCAGCTCCGGAACCGAAAACGTGTTTCCTGGAAGCGTTACCGCAGGCTGCGATCTTTTTACTTCAAGCTGACCTATGCGATATCGCGCAGCTCCCGCCGCAGGATCTTCCCGACAGGCGTCATCGGCAGCGACTCTCGCAGCACGATGTGTTTCGGCACCTTGTACGCGGTGAAATTCTCTTTGCAGTAGGCCTTCAGCTCTTCCAGGCTAACCCCGGTTTCCCGCGCCACCACAAACAGCTTCACCGCTTCCCCGGAACGCTCATCCGGCACACCGATCACCGCACAGTTGGCGACTTTCGGATGGGCCATCACCACGTCTTCGATTTCGTTCGGGTACACGTTGAAACCGGAGACGATGATCATGTCTTTCTTGCGGTCGACGATGCGCACAAAGCCGTCCGGGTCGATCACCGCAATGTCGCCGGACTTGAACCAGCCCTCGGCATCCAGCACTTCGGCGGTGGCCTCGGGTTTCTGCCAGTAGCCCTTCATGATCTGCGGGCCCTTGATGCACAGTTCGCCGCGCTCGCCCAAAGGCTGCTCGACGCCGTCGTCGTTGATGACTTTCAATCGGGTGCCCGGCACCGGCAGGCCGACCGTGCCGATCCGCGACAACTCGCCGTACGGGTTGGTGCAGGCCACCGGCGAGGTTTCGGTCAGGCCGTAGCCTTCGGTGATGCGGCAACCGGTAAGTTGCTCCCAGCGCTCGGCGGTGGCCTTGACCAGCGCCGTGCCGCCGGAGTTGGTGAGTTTGAGCGTGGAGAAATCCAGGGTCTTGAAGTCCGGATGATCCATCAGCGCGACGAACAGGGTGTTGAGCCCCAGCAGTGCCGAGAATTTCCAGTTCTTCAGCTCCTTGATGAAGCCACCGATGTCCCGCGGATTGGTAATCAGCACGTTGTGATTGCCGGACACCATCATGCACATGCAATTCGCGGTGAAGGCATAGATGTGGTACAGCGGCAGCGGCGCGATCATCACTTCCTGGCCTTCGCGCAACAACGGCTGACCGTCGCTGCCGAACTGACCAAGACAGGCGCGAACCTGCTGCATGTTGGCCACCAGATTGCCGTGGGTGAGCATCGCGCCCTTGGCCAGGCCGGTGGTGCCGCCGGTGTATTGCAGCACGGCGATGTCATCCAGGCCGACCTTCAACGGCTTGATGCCCAGGCCCCGGCCCATGCGCAAGGCGCTCTTGAAGGAAATCGCCTGGGGCAGCGAATACGCCGGGACCATTTTTTTCACTTTGCTGACCACGGTGTTGACCAGCCAGCCCTTGGCGGTGGGCATCAGGTCGCCCATCTTCGCTTCGATCAGGTACTGGATGTCGGTGTCAGGCAGCACTTCCTGGACTTTCTGGCCGAACATGTTCAGGTACACCAGCGCCCGGGCACCGGAGTCCTTGAACTGGTGACGCATCTCCCGCGCGGTGTATAGCGGGTTGGTGTTGACCACGATCAGCCCGGCGCGCAAGGCACCGAACACGGCAATCGGATAATGCAGGACGTTGGGCATCTGCACCGCGATGCGATCCCCCGGCGCCAGATCAGTGTGGGCTTGCAGGTAACCGGCGAACGCGGCGCTCTGGCGCTCGAGTTCGGCGTAGGTCAGGGTCACGCCCATGTTGCTGAACGCCGGGCGGTCAGCGAATTTCTTGCAGGAACGCTCGAACACCTCGATCACCGACTTGAATTCACCCACGTCGATGTCCAGGGGTACGCCCGCCGGGCGTTTGTCATTCCAGAAATCAGGTTGCATTGTTCTTGTCCTCTTTACCTGAGCCGATCCGGGGCCGCTTCGCTGTCATTTTTCTCTTGTCCTTGAAAAAGCCGAAAGCAAAAAGCGGGGCTTCACGGACACTAGCAGCTATGGTCATTCAGGCAAATATGGGCAGCGTCCTCATTGATCGTGTGAATCTTCCTGCCGTGGCGTGAGCTGATCGGACGCGCTATACAATGCAATCTCTGCAATCCCCTGCAACAAAAGCATGCCGCAAAAGGAATCGCCATGATCCACGACACTTTCTGGCTGGACGCGAGTGACCGCAGCCGCCTCTTCGTCAACCAGTGGCTGCCGAACGCGCCACTGAAGGCGGTGATTCTGCTGGCCCACGGCATGGCCGAGCACAGCGCCCGGTACGCACGACTGGCCGAATCGTTCTGCGCCGAAGGCTACGGTGTGTATGCGCCCGATCAACGCGGCCATGGCAAAACCGCCGATCATGGGACGCTCGGGCACTTCGCCGACGACGATGGCTGGTGCAAGGTGGTCGGTGATCTCGCGAGCCTCAACCAGCTCCTGGGCCAGCGTCATCCGGGCGTGCCGATCGTGCTGCTCGGGCACAGCATGGGCAGCTACATTGCGCAGGCTTATTTACTGCATCACAGCGCCAGCCTGCACGGCGCGATTCTCAGCGGCTCGAATTTCCAGCCGGTTGCGCTGTATCGCGCGGCCCGGCAGATCGCCCGGTTCGAAAAACTGCGCCAGGGCGCCAAGGGACGCAGTGCGCTGATCGAATGGTTGTCGTTCGGCTCGTTCAACAACAAATTCAAACCGGCACGCACCGCGTTTGACTGGCTGAGTCGCGATCCGGCCGAAGTCGACAAGTACGCCAGCGATCCGCTGTGCGGCTTTCGCTGCACCAACCAGCTATGGATCGACCTGCTCGGCGGCTTGCAGCAAATCAGCAAAGCGTCCAATCTCGCCCAGATCGACCCGGGCCTGCCGCTGCTGGTGATTGGCGGCGAATGTGATCCGGTGAGTGAAGGCAAGCGTCTGACTGATCTGGCCAATGCCTTGCGCTCGGCCGGCAGCCAGAACCTGCAACTGAAGATCTACCCGCAGGCCCGGCACGAATTGTTCAACGAGACCAACCGCGACGAAGTGACCGCCGATGTGCTGGCCTGGATCGACCAGGCGCTGAGCCATCCCCGTCCGCACCGCAGCGAATAATTTTTTGTGGATTCATTTAATCCGTCACAGGAACCGATACCGATGACCCAGGTTACCAACATCCCTTACGAAGCCCTCGAAGTCGGCCAGACCGCCAGCTACAGCAAGACTGTCGAAGAGCGCGACATTCAGCTGTTCGCCGCGATGTCCGGCGATCACAACCCGGTACACCTGGACGCCGAGTTCGCCGCCGCCAGCATGTTCAAGGAACGCATCGCCCACGGCATGTTCAGCGGCGCGCTGATCAGCGCGGCAGTGGCGTGCGAGCTGCCTGGGCCGGGCACCATTTATATCGGTCAGCAGATGAGTTTCCAGAAGCCGGTGAAGATCGGCGACACCCTGACCGTGCGCCTGGAAATCCTCGAGAAACTGCCGAAATTCCGCGTACGTATCGCCACTCGCGTATTCAACCAGCGCGATGAATTGGTGGTGGATGGTGAAGCCGAGATCCTGGCTCCGCGTAAACAACAGACCGTTACTCTGCCGACCTTGCCGGCGATCAGCATCGGCTGATTTCTTCTGCAAAAAAACAAAGTGGGAGCGAGCTTGCTCGCGATAGGGCCAGACCAGTCAACATCAGCGTTGAATGTCAGTCCATCATCGCGAGCAAGCTCGCTCCCACAGTTTTCAGGGATGCTTACGAGCGGGCACGCGCCTGGTTACGCAGCGCTTTCACCTGATCATGATTGCGTTGCACGCCGTGGTACTGGCGCTCGACCAGATCACGAATGCCGACCAGGTTGTGCTTGTTGATCTTCTCGATCGCTTCACGATAAGCCTTCAAGGCGTGGTCTTCACCGCGCTCGGCTTCGTTGAGCACTGCCTCTTCGTCCTTGCCGGTGAACATGGCTTTGACGTCGACCCAGCGACGATGCAGGTCACCGCTGACGCTGGTGGAGGTTTCCGGATCGCCACCCATCGAGCGCACGGTCGCCTGCAATTCGGCAGCAGCCGTAGCGCAGTCGGCGGAGCGTTTCACGAACAGGGTTTTCAGTTCAGGGTGCTTGATGTCTTCAGCGCAGGTCTTGAACCCTTCCTGACCGTCCTTGCTGGTTTCGATCAGGTCGTTGAGGACGGAGATGGCTTCTTTATTCATGTCAGTCATTTTTCAATTCCTTGCGTGGGTGAAAGATGCAAGGAGTGTTGCAGTGGTCGTGCCAGCTTCTTAAAAATTATTTAGTCGTTAATTTTCAATGAGTTACAAACAAAGCAGAAATCTGTATGCCTGTTATTTGCATGATCTGTCATTTGGCCTGCATGCAGAATGCCTGTATTTTCCAAAGTGTTTTCAAAGCCAGACGATTTCAACGATGAACCCCGAAAAACTCGAACTGCTGATCACCCGCGAAATGCCCTTCGGCAAGTACAAGGGACGGATCATCGCCGACCTCCCCGGCCCGTACCTGAACTGGTTCGCCCGGGAAGGTTTCCCCCACGGCGAACTCGGCGGCCTGCTGGCGCTGATGCAGGAAATCGATCACAACGGCCTGTCGGAGCTGCTGGAACCGCTGCGCGCCAAACATGGCAAACCCGCCCCGCGCCACTGAGGCGCATCCTGATCCGAGTCGACCATGCCCGATAACACCCGCCGCGCCCGAGACGAAGCCTTCTGGCAAACCTTCGCCAACCGTTACGACCGCCATCCCGGCCCCGTGAACCTGGAAAACGGCTACTTCGGACGCATGTCGCGCACCGTGGTCGAGGACTATCAGCGCCATATCGAACAGATCAACAACAGCAACTCGATCTATGTGCGCCAACGCTTCGAACAGCACGACAGCCTCGACATCCGCGCGCAACTGGCCGAGCTGATCGGCGTGCGTGCGCAAAGCGTCGCTTTCACCCAGAACGCCACCGCCGGCCTGCAGTCGCTGATCCGCAACTACAACCGGCTGGAGCCTGGCGATCAGGTGCTCATCTGCGATCTGGAATACGACACGGTCAAGGGCGCGATACGCTGGCTGGCCCGCCATCGCGGGGTCGAGGTGATCGAGATCGAGCACACGCACCCGGCCAGCTTCGACAGCCTGCTGGCGACTTACCGCGAAACTTTCATTCGCCATCCAAAGCTCAAGCTGATGGCGCTGACCCACGTCACCCACCGCACCGGACTGGTGATGCCGGTGCAGGCGATCGCCTCGCTGGCCAAGGAACATGGCGTCGATATCATCCTCGACGGCGCCCACGCCCTCGGCCAGATGGAGTTCGATCTGGAAGCGCTGGGCATCGCCTTCGCCGGGTACAACCTGCACAAATGGATCGGCTCGCCGCTGACCCTGGGCTTTCTGTATATCGCTCCGCAGCGTCTGGCCGACATCGATCCGGACATGGGCGAGATGCATTTCCCGCTCAACGACATTCGCTCACGCACGCCCTACAGCACGCCGAACATTCCGGCGCTGATGACCCTGCCGCTGGTGTTCGAGGAACACCGTGCACTCGGTGGTGCAGCGGCCAAGGGCGCACGGGTCAATTACCTGCGCAACCTGTGGGTCAGCGCCGTGCGCAACCTGCCGGGCATCGAGGTCACCACCCCGGACGATCCGCGTCTGTATTGCGGCATCACCTCGATGCGCTTTACCCGGCATGCCGACCAGCAGGCGATGGTCGAACGCCTGCTCAACGACTACAACCTGTTCACCGTGGTGCGCAACGGCGCAGCCTGCGGGCCGTGCATCCGCATCACGCCGTCGTTGACCACGACGGCGGCGGAGATTCAGTCGCTGATTCTGGCGCTGAATGAACTGCGTTAAACCGTGTACTTGTCGAAGTCCTCGGGCTTGATCTGCGACGACACCGCAAAGGTGTCGATGCCGATCGTGAGGTGACCGAAGTAACCGTCCTCGTGGGAGTCGCGGCCGATCGGCCACACGGTCAGGGTCGAGGCTTCCCCGCCCATGTTGGCGTAATAGACATCGTTGGCATTGCACACCGGCTCCGAGCTGCGCCCCCGATAAGCCTTGGCGTTGAGCACCCCGCGAGAAACCACCTCGGGAAAATACAACTGTCCGACCCAGGCCACATTGCGCTCATCGAGGTATTCGTTGCCGGCAACGATGCGCACCGCCACGTGAATGTGCAGGGCACGTCCGGCATAAAACCCCGGATAGATCGTGGTGAAACGCACCCTGCCCATGTGATCGCTGAACTGACCACCGCGCAGGTAGGTGTCGTCGTCGGTTCGCGGAATTGAACCGATGTCTTCAACGTCGACTTCCTGATCCGGGTTAACCCGGCTCCACCCGGAATAAGCACCACGTGCGTTGCAGTGCCAGATATCCACCAGTGCGCCGCTGACCGGTTCGGCGGTCATGGCGTCGACGATGGTCAGGCGCAGCAGCAAAGGCAAGCCCTCGGCGCCTTCGCTGATGTTGCGGCGCAACAGTTTGGGATTGCGAAAATATGGCCCGGCGACTTGCTCGGGAGCCAGTTGATAAACCGGTGGAGCTGAAGGCTGGTTGTCCATGAGGCGTTCTCTCTTCCATAAGATGAACGCAGGTTAACGCCACACGCCAAGCCAGGTGCGGTAACTATGTATCTCCAGATAACGTATCGCGAGATAACGAAGGCTTTTTCAGGCAAAAAAAAACGGTGCACCGACCAAGCGCACCGTTAAAGCCGTAGAACACACAACGAAGTGTCGGGTGAAGCGATCAGTCCAGCAGCGCCAAAGCCTCGGCGGTGCATTCCTGAATGCGGGCCCAGTCGCCGTTCTTGATCCACTCCGGATCGAGCATCCAGCTACCGCCCACGCACATGACGTTTTTCAACGCCATGTAGCTCTTGATGTTGGCAGGACCCACGCCGCCGGTCGGGCAGAATTTCACTTCGCCGAACGGGCCGCCGAGGGCCTTGATCGCCGCGACGCCGCCGCTAACTTCAGCCGGGAACAGCTTGAAGCGGCGATAACCCAGACCATAACCTTCCATGATGCCGGAGGCGTTGCTGATGCCCGGCAGCAGCGGGATCGGGCTTTCGACGCTGGCTTCCAGCAGGTCACGGGTGATGCCCGGGGTGACGATAAATTGCGAACCGGCCGCCTCGGCTGCGGCCAACATGTTGCGGTCGAGTACGGTGCCGGCACCGGTCACCAGCTCCGGGCGCTGTTCGCGCAGGATCTGGATTGCTTTCAAGCCAAACTGCGAACGCAGGGTCACTTCCAGCGCGGTCAGACCACCGGCGGCCAGGGCGTCGGCCAGCGGCAGCACGTCCTGTTCACGGGCGATGGTGATCACCGGCAGGATCCGCGCCTTGGCGCAGAGGCTGTCGATCAGGGCAACTTTGTCCGCCATGGAAACGGTCGGGGATGGGGTTGTCATAGCGGCTGTTCCTTGGCTCATGGGCACCAGTAAATCTCTAACGTAGGTTGCAGAAACGCGCGAACCGGCATGGCGGCGACGTCGTTGGATGCCAGTGCGGCATTCAGGGTGGTCAGTTTCGACTGACCGGAAATCGACAGAATCTTGTGTTTCGCCGAAGCCAGCAGCGCCCGGCTCATGGTCAGGCGTTGACGCGGCACGCTCGGCGCCAGCATCGGCCAGCAACGACGGGTGCCATCGGCTTGCAGGGCTTCAGCCAGGTTCGGGCTGTCCGGGAACAGCGACGCGGTATGGCCGTCATCGCCCATGCCCAGCACCAGCACGTCGATCGGCGGCAACTCGGCGAGCAACCGGTCGGCCTGCTCCGCCGCCTGCTCGACGTTGGCCGCCGCGCTGTAAAGGCTGAGAAACTGCGCCTTGGCCGCCGGGCCCTTGAGCAGATACTGCTTGAGCAAACCAGCGTTGCTGTCGGCGTGCTCGACCGGCACCCAGCGCTCGTCGGCCAGGGTCACGACGACCTTCGACCAGTCCAGCTCCTGCTTGGCCAGGTGCTGGAAAAATGCCACCGGGCTGCGACCGCCGGACACCACCAGCACCGCGTTGCCGCGCGCCGCCAGTGCTTCGCTCAACTGCTTGGCGACATTCAACGCCAGGCCTTCGGCGAGCAGCACCGGGCTCTTGAATTCGTGGGCATTCACGCCCGACGGCAGTTTCACATCAGATATCGCCATACCACGACCTCCCGTCCCGCGTGATCAATGCAATGGAGCTCATCGGCCCCCACGACCCGGCCGCATACGGCTTGGGCGCGTCACCGGATTTTTTCCACCCGGCGATCAGCTGGTCACACCACTTCCACGCGGCTTCGATTTCATCTTTACGGACAAACAGGTTCTGATTGCCGTTCATCACTTCCAGCAACAACCGCTCGTAGGCGTCGGGGATCCGCGCGCTGCGCCAGGTGTCGGAGAAATTCAGTTGCAACGGGCCGCTGCGCAGCTGCATGCCCTTGTCCAGGCCTTGATCCTTGGTCATCACACGCAGGGAAATGCCTTCGTCCGGTTGCAGCCGGATGATCAGTTTGTTGCTGATCTGCAGGCGCTGCTCCGGGGCGAAGATGTAGTGCGACGGTTCCTTGAAGTGGATGACGATCTGCGACAGCTTCTGCGGCATGCGCTTGCCGGTACGCAGGTAGAACGGCACGCCCGCCCAGCGCCAGTTGCGGATGTCGGCACGCAGGGCGACGAAGGTTTCGGTGTCGCTCTGGGTGTTGGAATTCGGTTCTTCGAGGTAACCCGGTACGGATTTTCCTTCGCTGTGGCCGGCAATGTACTGACCGCGCACTACCTGAGTGGTCAAGCCTTCCGGGCTGATCGGCGCCAGGGCCTTGAGCACTTTCACTTTTTCGTCACGGATGCTGTCGGCGGACAGGTCGGCCGGCGGGTCCATGGCGATCAGGCAAAGCAGTTGCAGCAGGTGGTTCTGGATCATGTCGCGCAGCTGGCCGGCCTTGTCGAAATAGCCCCAGCGGCCTTCGATGCCGACCTTCTCGGCCACGGTGATTTCCACGTGGGAGATGTAATGCTGGTTCCACTGGGTTTCGAACAGGCTGTTGGCAAAACGCAGGGCGATCAGGTTTTGCACCGTCTCTTTGCCCAGGTAGTGGTCGATGCGGTAGGTGCGGTTCTCCGGGAAAAACTGCGCCACGGCGTCGTTGACCTTGCGCGAGGATTCGAGGTCCGAGCCGATCGGTTTTTCCAGCACCACACGGGTGTTTTCCGCCAGACCGACCTTCGCCAGGTTCTCGCAGATCGCGCCGTACACCGCCGCCGGGGTGGCGAAGTAGGCAATCATGCGTTGTTTGGTGCCGGCCAGCTCGGCCAGCGCCGCGTAATCTTCAGCCTTGAGGAAGTCGACGTGCAGGTAGGTCAGGCGCGCCAGAAAGCGCTCGGCCACTGCCTCGTCCAGTTCCTTGCCCACGTAGCGGCGCAGTTCGGCGGCAATGAATGCCATGTGCTGCTGCTCGGTGCCTTCTTCACGGGCCAGCGCGATAATACGCGTGTCCTCGTGCAGCAGGCCGGCGCCATCCAGGTGATAAAGGGCAGGAAACAGCTTGCGCAGGGCCAGATCGCCCAGGGCGCCGAACAAGGCGAAGGTGCACGGTTCTACCGTAATCGAAGGCATGATGTTTGTTCTTTTATCAAGTTAAGCTACAAATACCTTTTTTCAAGGCATCACTCAAGGGAAAATGTAGTAATAACCACAACATTTTCGCAAAATACAGATTCCGAGTGGTGGTCGGTCGGAGCCATCAGTAGGATAGGCCACCGTCACGGGCCACATCAAAGGCCCAATTTGCATAGCCGCGCGCTTATCGGCGCCGGTGAATCTAGGAATTCTTATGGACCGCGTGCGAAATTTACTGGAACAGATCCAGAGTCGCCTTGAAGAGCTGAACAAGGCCGAACGCAAAGTCGCCGAAGTGATCCTGCTCAACCCGCAGCAGGCCACCCGCTTCAGCATCGCCGCCCTCGCCCAGGCCGCCTCGGTCAGTGAACCGACGGTCAACCGTTTCTGCCGTTCGTTCGGCGTCAGCGGCTACCCCGAACTCAAGCTGCAACTGGCCCAGAGCCTGGCCAGCGGCGCAGCTTACGTCAGCCGCGCGGTGGAGGCGGACGATAATCCCGAAGCCTACACCCAGAAAATTTTCGGCAGCGCCATCGCCTCGCTGGACAGCGCCTGCCAGGCGCTGGACCCGAACCTGATCAGCCGCGCCGTCGACCTGTTGATCCAGGCCCGGCAGATCCACTTCTTCGGCCTCGGCGCCTCGGCCCCGGTGGCGCTGGATGCGCAGCACAAGTTCTTCCGCTTCAACCTGGCGGTGACCGCCCACGCCGACGTGCTGATGCAACGCATGATTGCTTCAGTGGCGCACACCGGCGAGCTGTTCGTGATCATTTCCTACACCGGCCGCACCCGCGAGCTGGTGGAAGTGGCGCGCATCGCCCGGGAGAACGGCGCTTCGGTACTGGGCCTGACCGCCGAGAACTCGCCACTGGCCAAGGCCAGTACCCTGAGCCTGAACATTCCGCTGCCGGAAGACACCGACATCTATATGCCGATGACTTCGAGGATCATTCAGTTGACGGTACTGGATGTGCTGGCGACGGGGATGACCTTGCGTCGTGGGGTGGATTTCCAGCCGCATCTGCGCAAGATCAAAGAGAGTTTGAATGCGAGCCGGTATCCGGTGGGTGACGAGTTCAACTAGTTCGCGCTGATTACTCCCACGCTTGCGCGTGGGAGTAATGACTAAGCAGCAGCCCAAGCCTGCAAACTCAAATGCGCCTTCTCCCCCGGCGCCAGATGCAGGCTGTCGGTGCCCCCCGCCGCCGCTTCAACACAGACAAATTCCGAGATCTCATCCCAGGTCACGCCCAGCAACGGCCGCGCACCCGGATGCCAGACCACCGTGTCCGCACTCTCGCCGGTATCGATGCACAGCTCGCGCTGCCAGGCGTGATCCTTGAGCTGTAATTCGCCGTCGTGCTGGAACACGCGCTGACAGCCGCCGTCGACCCGCAACTCGCCTTCCTGCTGACAGACTTCACGGTTCAACTGGTCGTAACCCTGCGCTCCTTCGAGCCCAGACAGCGCTATCTCACTCACATCGCCAATACGCCAGTAAGCGTGCAAAGCCTGGCTCAACTGGCACGGCATGTCGTCCTGATGCTCGGTGCTCAGGCGTAATTCCATGCGTTCGCCCAGGTGCGCGTGCAAGTCCACCTGCCAGTCGCACAGCTGCAATTGCCAATGCAGGCGCACGCCGTCATCGGCGGTGCTGCTGTCGAGCAGTTTCCAGTCCAGCAATCGCGCCCAGCCATGGGACGGCCATGCGTTTTCGCTCGGATGGCGGCCATACCACGGCCAGCAAACCGGCACGCCACCACGGATCGCGCCGACATGCGGCCACTTCGCCGCGCACCACAACCACGGTTTTTGCCCGCGCGGCTGAAAGTGCAGCAATTGCGCACCCTGACGACTGAACACCGCCTGACACAGCGGATGGTCGATCACCAGCACATCGCGCATCTGATAGCGCTCCCAGGCGAACACCGGTCGTTCGCGCAGGGATTTGAAGAAGCGTTGCAGCGGATGCTCATGCATGGGCCACGGTTCCAGATTCAACTTTCATGGGCTGCGACACCCCTTTCCAAAAAAAAGCGGACAGCCTGGGCTGTCCGCAAATATGCGCACATAGAGAGGAGCTTATCGCAGACGCGTCAGAACGTAGACTGAATTTTCAGGCCAGCGACCAAAGCGTTGTCCACTTGATCCACGCCACCCGGGTGAGTGATGTATTGCAGGTTAGGACGCACAGTCAGCCAGTTGGTAACGTGGAAGCCGTAGTTGATCTCGTAGTTGTATTCGGTCTCGCGAATCGGCGAGAACACCGGATTGTCGTAGTCCGAAACACCGTTGGAGGCGTTCAGCAGTTCGGCGTTTTTCTTCACGTCGTCGTTGACGTGGATACGCGCCGCACCGATACCGACGTCATCCTTCGGACGGGCGTCGAACGGGCCTTTGTAGACAAACATCACCGACTGGTAGTTGTCGATGAAGTTGGTGTCCTTGTCATGGAACGTGGCGTTGGCCGCGATGTTCAGACCACGGGAGGCGTCGCCGTTGTGGCTGGTGAGTTGCTGTTGCGCAACGAACCAGTAGCCGTGCTTGCTGCTGTGGGTGCGGTAGGCGTTGCCGGTGGTTGCTGCGTCGTTGCCGTTGATGTCTTCACGGACATCGGCGGCATCAGCCGTGCTCTTGTAGTAACCGACGCGGTATTCGCCCGGCAGGCTGTTGACCTTCGGCGACCAGACCAGCTCGACCGGCAGTACGGTACCGGCGGTGCCGCTGCCGCTGAGCTTGAAGCCGTTGCCGTGTTCCAGCTGCGACGGGTTCTGGTTGTACGCGCCGATCTGCGCGTAGAGCTCGTCGTTGATGTTGTACTTCACGCGAATCGCGGCCTGGCTGACGGGCCAGTTGTACCAGATGTTGGTCGCCCAGTTACCGACCTGCGAGCCGCAGAACGCCAGGTTCTGGAATTCGCACGGGAAGGTGTTGAAGTCTTCGCCTTCACCGAAGTAACCGGCCTTGACGTCGAGCTTGTTGTCGAAGAACTGGTGCTGAATCCACAGTTGGGTCAGACGCACCATGTGGCCACGACCGTAGACTTCCTGCGAGGAAGACAGGGTGCCGGCACGCGGGTCGCCAACGCGGTCGTTGGAAATGTTCTGACCGTTACGGTTGGTCAGCTGGATCTTGGCCTGCGTGTTGTCCCAGCCCCAGAGTTTTTGCAGGTCCAGCGCCACGCCCAGACCGAACTGGTCGCTGTAGCGGCCGGTCTTGTCGTCGTTGTAGCCGCCATGCAGGTTGGCGCCCATTTCCCCGACGTAGTCAGCCTTGATGTCGATGCCTTGCTCGATCAGCTTGGTCCGCTCGCCACCCCAGTCGCCCGTCATCCACTTGGAATCGGAGCTGAATGCATCGGCGGCCATGGCATTGCCGGCCATGACCAATGCGGCCGCGGCTGACACTTGGCAGATCAACCGGGCATTGACGTGTTTCTTTTTCATCCCTACATCCTCGTCTTTATTGTTATTAACTGTTTTTTTCCAACGCGGTTTACATCCCCTGCGGAAATGGGTGTGCCCACTCCCGCATTGATTTCTTACCGACCCTTGAACTGAGCGACATTGGCGCTGTGCGCTTCGGTCTTCGGCAGCCCCGCCACACCCAGGCGCTCGCCGCTCTTGGCGTCGAACAGCAGCACTTTCGACGGATCGAATTGCAGGGTCAGGGTCTCGCCCACCTGCGGCGCCACGTCCGGGGCCAGACGGCAGCAGACCTTGGTGTCGTTGAGGTTGACGAACACCAGGGTGTCCGGACCGGTCGGCTCGGTGACCTGCACTTCAGCCTTGATGCTCGGCAGGCCGTTGCCCTCGCCGTTCGCCAGCGCGATCTGCTCCGGGCGCAGGCCGAGGATCACTTCGCGATCTTCAAGACCGGCGTCCTGCATCGCCATCGGCAGCTCGCAACGGGCCTGGCCGCTGTCGAGCAGCGCCACCAGACGACCGTCCTTGCGTTGCAGGCGCAGCGGGATGAAGTTCATCGGCGGCGAACCGATGAAGCTCGCCACGAACAGGTTGGCCGGGTCGTTGTAGATCTCTTTCGGCGTACCGAACTGCTGGATGATGCCGTCCTTCATCACCGCCACTTTGTCGCCCAGGGTCATCGCTTCGATCTGGTCGTGGGTCACGTAGACCGTGGTGGTTTTCAGGCGCTGGTGCATCAGTTTCATTTCGGTGCGCATCTCGACGCGCAGCTTGGCGTCGAGGTTGGACAGCGGTTCGTCGAACAGATAGATCTTCGGCCGACGCGCCAGCGCACGGCCCATGGCGACGCGCTGTTGCTGACCACCGGAGAGCTGGCCCGGCTTGCGATTGAGCAGGTGCTCGATCTGCAGCAGCTTGGCCACGCGAGCGACTTCCTCGTCGATGGCCGACTGGCTCATCTTGCGGATCTTCAGACCGAACTCGATGTTCTCGCGCACGCTCATGGTCGGGTACAGCGCGTAGGACTGGAACACCATGGCGATGTCGCGGTCTTTCGGGCTCATGCCGCTGACGTCCTGGTCACCGATCATGATCGCGCCGCCGGTGATGGTTTCCAGGCCAGCGATGCAGTTCATCAGGGTCGACTTGCCGCAGCCCGATGGCCCGACAAGGATCAGGAACTCACCGTCCTTGATCGACAGTTCGATGTTCTTCAGGGTGTCCGGCAGGCCGGCACCGTAGGTCTTGTTTACATTGCGAAGTTCGAGCGTAGCCATGATTACCCCTTGACTGCGCCGGCCGTCAGCCCGCGCACGAAATACTTGCCTGCGACCACATAGACCAGCAGGGTCGGCAGCCCGGCGATCATCGCCGCCGCCATGTCCACGTTGTATTCCTTGGCCCCGGTGCTGGTGTTGACCAGGTTGTTCAGCGCCACCGTGATCGGTTGCGAATCACCGCTGGAGAACACCACGCCGAACAGGAAGTCGTTCCAGATCTGGGTGAACTGCCAGATCAGGCAGACCATGATGATCGGGGTGGACATCGGCAGGATGATCCGCCGGAAGATCGTGAAGAACCCTGCACCATCCAGGCGTGCAGCCTTGATCAGCGCATCCGGAATGCTCACGTAGTAGTTACGGAAAAACAGCGTGGTGAACGCCAGGCCGTAGACCACGTGTACGAACACGAGGCCGGTGGTGGTGCTCGCCAGGCCCATCTTGCCGAGGGTGAACGACGCCGGCAGCAGCACGGTCTGGAACGGCAGGAAGCAGCCGAACAGCAACAGGCCGAAGAACAGCTGCGAACCCTTGAAGCGCCAGAACGACAGCACATAGCCGTTCAGCGCACCGATGGCGGTGGAGATGATCACGGCCGGAACGGTGATCTTGATCGAGTTCCAGAAGTAGCCGTCAACGGTGGCCCAGGCTTTCACCCAGCCGATGCCACTGACCACGGTCGGCCAGCTCAGCAGGTTGCCGGTGGAGATGTCTTCCGGGGTCTTGAAGCTGGTCAACAGCATTACCACCAGCGGCACCAGATACAGCAGGACCGCGAGAATCAGCACCGCGTAGATCGCGATGCGGCTCAGGCTGATGGCCGGTTTGGAGGCGAGACTAGTCATGACGCTTGGTCCTCAGCTCGGAGTACAGGTAAGGCACGATGATCGCGAGGATCGCACCGAGCATAAGAATCGCACTGGCCGAGCCCATGCCCATCTGCCCACGGCTGAACGTGAACGAGTACATGAACATCGCCGGCAAATCGGAGGAATAACCCGGGCCGCCAGCCGTCATGGCCGCCACCAGGTCGAAGCTCTTGATCGCGATGTGCGCCAGGATCATCACCGCACTGAAGAACACCGGACGCAGGCTTGGCAGCACCACTTTCCAGTAGATGCGCGGCATGCTCGCGCCGTCGATCTGGGCGGCGCGGATGATCGATTGATCAACGCCACGCAGACCGGCGAGAAACATCGCCATGATGAAGCCCGAAGCCTGCCAGACAGCCGCGATCACTAGGCAATACACCACGCGATCCGGGTCGATCAGCCAGTCGAGACGGAAGCCTTCCCAGCCCCAGTCCCGCAGCAATTTGTCCAGGCCCATGCCCGGGTTGAGCAGCCATTTCCACGCGGTACCGGTGACGATCATCGAGAGCGCCATCGGGTACAGGTAAATGGTGCGGATAAAGCCTTCGCGACGGATTTTCTGGTCGAGGAAAATCGCCAGGGTCACGCCGATCACCAGAGTGATAGCGATGAACATGCCGCCGAACACGGCCAGGTTCTTGCTCGCCACCCACCAGCGGTCGTTGTCGAACAGCCGCGCGTATTGCGCCAGGCCTGCCCACTTGTAGTTCGGCAGGAAGGTCGATGTGGTGAACGACAGGACAAACGTCCAGAGGATATAGCCATAGAAGCCCACCAGAACGATGAACATGCTCGGCGCCAGCACCAGTTTCGGTAGCCAGCGCTGCAATGCGTCGAACGGCGAGGCCTTGCTGAACACAGCAACAGAACTCATGGGAAGATCCAGTAAAAAAGATGAAGGACCGCTGCAAGCTCCCAGCCTCAAGCCGATGCGCGACTTGAAGCTGGCAGCTGCTCTACGCCGGTGTTACTTGGCAGCCTTGACGGCGGTGCCGAGTTTCTTCGCAGCGTCGGCCGGGTCGGCTTTCGGGTCGTTGATGAAGTTGGTCACGACATCGAAGAACGCGCCCTGTACGGCCAGCGTGGTCGCCATGTTGTGCGCCATGCTCGGCTGCAGGCCGCCGGTCTTGGCGTCTGCCAGGAAGTCCTTGGCAGCGGTCTGGGCACAGGAGTCGAAACCGTACTTGCCCATGTCGGCGAGCATGTCGTTGCGCACCGGGATCGAGCCCTTGTTGATGCTGAAGACTTTCTGGAAGTTTTCACCCAGCACGACTTTGGCGATGTCCTGCTGACCGGCCGCGGTACCCGCGTCCTTCTGCTTGAACACGGCCAGCGAGTCGATGTTGTAGGTGAACGCCTTGTCGGTGCCCGGGAAGGCTACGCACTCGTAATCCTTGCCGGCGACTTTCTTGGCGGCGGTCCATTCGGACTTGGCCCAGTCACCCATGATCTGCATGCCGGCCTTGCCGTTGATGACCTTGGCCGCTTCCAGGTTCCAGTCCTGGCCTTTGCCGTCGACGTCCATGTAGGTCGCGACTTTCTTCAGCTCGGTCAGCGCCTTGACCATTTCCGGGCCGGTCAGGGCAGCGTTGTCCAGGTCGACCAGGGCTTTCTTGTAACCATCAACGCCCATCACCGACAGCACGACCGCTTCGAACACGGTGCTGTCCTGCCAAGGCTGACCGCCGTGGGCCAGCGGGATGAAGCCCGCAGCCTTCAGCTTGTCGCCGGCGGCGTAGAATTCTTCGAGGGTGGTCGGGGCTTTGGCGATACCGGCTTTCTTGAAGACTTCCGGGTTGATCCACAGCCAGTTCACCCGGTGAATGTTCACCGGCACGGCCACGTAATCACCGTCGTACTTCACGGTATCGGAGACTTTCTTGTCGAGCAGGCTGTCCCACTTCTCGGACTTGGAAACGTCCTTCAGCACGTCAGTGTCGAGCAGACCGGTGGACGCCCATTCCTGGATGTCCGGGCCTTTGATCTGGGCCACGCCCGGCGGGTTGCCGGCGACCGCACGGCTTTTCAGCACGGTCATGGCGGTCGCACCGCCACCACCGGCGACAGCGCCGTCTTTCCAGGTGAAACCGTCTTTTTCCACTTGTGCCTTGAGCACATCGACGGCAGCTTTTTCGCCACCGGACGTCCACCAATGCACGACTTCCACCGAACCTTTGGATTCGGCAGCGGAAACACTCAGGGGCAGCACAGCGAGCGGGAACAGGGAGGCGACAGAAATGACAGTAGCGAGGCGAGAAATCGCATTCATCTGAGATGTACCTTTCTTGTTGTTATGCATGCAAGTCTGGTGCTTGCGCTGCACACGAGTTTAAACAGGACGTTTCCCCTCGCAGGTAACGAAGGGACGCGCAAATGTCACCGCATGGTTACACAGGAACAGGCCGGGACAACTGTGCCAGCGCAGTCGCCATGCTCGGCGCCAGCGGCAGACGCGGGATCAGCACCGCCTGCCAGGCGTGATACAGATCCGGTTTACCCGCCCAGATATCGGCACTTGGACGGTTCTGCGGATCGAGTTCGTGATGCCAGCTGCCGTCGCAGCGGTCGATGAAATTCGCTTCGCAGAATTCCCAGAATAGCCGGTACCAGGATTCGTACTGCGCATCGCCGGTGCGTTTGAGCAAGGCACTCGCGGCAGCGCTGGCTTCGGCGTGGGTCCAGTGCAGGCGATGGCGCACCACGGCCTTGTTGTCCCAGTCGAGGGTGTAGACGATGCCCGGGGCGCTATCGACGTCCCAGCCATGCCGGCAGTTGTTCTCGAACAGCTTTTGCGCATCGGTGGCCAGCCAGCCCGGCGTGAGCATGCCGGCCTGGACCCGCGCCGCTTCGAGGTGCAGCAACAGCCGCGCCCACTCGAAACCGTGGCCCGGCGTGGTGCCGTACGGACGGAAACCGTCGGCAGGATTGTCTTGGTTGTATTCGCGCAGCGGCTGCCAGTTTCGGTCGAAATGCTCGATCACCAGATAATCGTTGGCAGCGGCGTGACCGTGAATCACCCGCTCGACGATGCGTTGCGCACGCACTAGCCAGCGCGGGTCTTCGGTGACATCGGCCAGCGCAAGGAACGCTTCGGTGGCGTGCATGTTGCTGTTGGCGCCGCGATAGGCTTCTTCTTCACTCCAGTCACGGTTGAAGAATTCGCGTAGGGCGCCCTCTTCTTCGCTCCAGAAATACGTGTCGATGATGTCGATGGCGTCGTCCAGCAACGCCTGCGCGCCGGGACGTTGCGCGACCACTGCCGAACTCGCCGCGAGGGCGACGAACGCATGCAGATAAGCGTTCTTGCCGGTGTTGCCATCACGGTGTTCAGCGACGGCAAACCAGCCGCCGTGCAGCGCATCGCGCAACGGGCCGCGCAGGGCCGCGATGCCGTGATCGACCAGCTCGGCAAATCCCGGCAGCCCCTGAATGTGGGCCATGGCGAAGCTGTGAGTCATGCGTGCGGTGTTCATGGTTTCGGCTTGCGCGCCGGCCTGGAGCTGGCCGCGCTCATCAAGATTGCCGAAGCCTTCGGGCAACCGTGAAGCCTTGGCAAATGCCAGCAGGCGCAGGCCTTCGTCGGCGAGCCATTGCTGGTGGGCAGGGGCATTCAGCCAACTGCTGAAGCCCGGATTGAAGTGATCCATGGAAGGCCTTTTTTGTTGTTATGACTGCGGGCAGTCTAAACAACGGGCCGGGGTTGGCTTGTAACGAAGGGGGCAGGTTTTGTCACCAGTCGGTGACATTCAGATCAATCCGCCGAACGCGGCAATTGCAGGGTCACACGTAATCCGCCTTCACGCAGATTCTGCAACGTCACTTCACCGCCATGGCTATGGGCAATGTTGCGGGCAATCCCCAACCCGAGCCCATACCCCTGCTGCTGCCCCGCCAGCCGGAAGTGCGGCTCGAACACCTGCTCCAGCCGCTGCTCCGGCACGCCTGGCCCTTCATCGTCGACATGCAGCACGAACGCACTCTCGTCGTCATCGATATGCAAATGAGCGTTCTGCCCGTACTTCAGCGCATTGTCGATCAGGTTGCCGATGCAGCGCTTGAGCGCCAAGGGTTTGCCCGGATACGCCGCCAGCGCCCGTCCCTGCTGGGTCACGCGGCCATTGCCGTTGGGCGCCAGATACGGCTCCACCAGACAGTCGAGCACATGGTTCAGATCCACCGGCTCGATGTTTTCGTGGATGTCGGTGTCTTTGACGCATTGCAGCGCACCTTTGACCAGCAGCTCCAGCTCATCCAGGTCACGGCCGAACTTGGTTTGCAGCTGTTCGTCTTCCAGCAGTTCGACCCGCAGACGCAGACGGGTGATCGGCGTGCGCAGGTCATGGGAAATCGCGCTGAACAACTGACTGCGCTCGGTGAGGTAACGGCTGATGCGCTCGCGCATGGTGTTGAAGGCGCGGCCCACTTCCACCACTTCGCTGCCGCCGCCCTCGGCCACCGGCTCGACGTCGGCGCCCAGCGACAAGTCCCGCGCCGCCCGCGCCAGACGCTTGAGCGGCCGGCTCTGCCAGTGCACCAGCAGTCCGATGAACAGCAGCAGAAATCCGCTGGTGAAGACGATGAACCACACCTGCTGGGTCGGCAGGCCCTGCTCTTCGAGACTGGTGTAGGGCTCGGGCAACAGCGAGGCGATGTACAGCCATTCCCCCGGCGCCAACTGGATCTGGGTCACCAGCACCGGCGGATTCACCGGTTCCAGGGTCAGCGCGTAATGCGCCCAGGAGCGTGGCAACTCGTCGAGTTTCAACCCGGCGTTGAAGATCCGCAGATCATCGGGGCTGACGAAGGTCACCAGAATGTCGGTGTCCTGGCCCAGGGACTGACGCAGCACTTCATCCACGGCTTGAAGCACCGCTGCCTTGCGCGGTGTAACCGGCAACACCTCCATGCCCAGCGGTTTGTCATTCAGCGTCACCACAAAACGGGTGCCGCCCATGCTGCGCAACTGATCGAGCACCAACGGCCGATAAGCCACCGGCAACGAGCGGAAATAACTGACGCTGGCGGTCATCGAATGGGCGAGGCTGCGGGCGCTGGTGACCAGGCCTTCGAGCTGGGTCGCGCGCAACTGGGACACCCAGATCACGCTGGACAGCGTCTGGGCGAACAACACCGCGAGCAACGTCAGCAGCAACATCCGCCCAAGCAGCGAACGCGGCATCGGCACTTTGCGTGCAGTGTTGCGCAGGAACTCAGTGACCATTGCCGGCAACCACGTTGGCTGCCAGTTGGTAGCCGCTGCCGCGCACGGTGCGGATCAGTCGTGGCGGTTTTTCGGTGTCGCGCAGACGCTGACGCAAGCGGCTGACCGCCATGTCGACGATACGATCGAGAGGCATCAGGTCGCGGCCACGGGTGGCGTTGCCGATGGTGTCGCGGTCGAGGATTTCCTGGGGGTGATCAAGGAACAGTTTCAGCAAGGCGAAGTCGGCGCCGGACAGAATCACTTCCTCGCCGTCGGTGTGAAACAGCCGATGGCTGACCATATCCAGTCGCCACTCATCGAACGCCAGCACCTCGCTGCCGCTGCGTTCCTGACCGAACTGGGCACGGCGCAGCAGGGCCTTGATTCGCGCTTGTAATTCGCGGGGGCTGAAAGGTTTGCCGAGGTAGTCGTCGGCGCCCAGTTCCAGACCGATCACCCGATCGGCCTCGTCGGAACTGGCGGTGAGCATGATGATCGGCACCTGGGCCTGACGCGGATGCTGGCGCACCCAGCGGCACAGGCTGAAGCCGTCTTCATCGGGCAGCATCACATCAAGGATCACCAGATCGCTCGGCGCCTCGTTCAGCGCCTGGCGGAAACTGGCGCCGTCGGCCGTGGCCCGTACCTGAAAACCCGCGCGGGTCAGGTAGGTTTCCAGCAACTCGCGTATCTCCTGGTCGTCATCGACCAACAAAATCGACTTGTTGACTGAACTCACTTCGAAGGCATCCTTGTTGTTGGAATTGGGCGGATTATGCCTGATGTGCCGAGGGTTCCCACGCTCGGCGTGGGAATGTTCATTTACCGGATTGTTCGAGCGCCACTCCTGCACCGACCAGACCCGAGTACGGTGCCGTCACCAGCCACACCGGAATCCCCTTGAAGTAATCGCTCATGCAGCCCTTGTCGGCGAAGCTGCGGGCGAAACCGCTTTCCAGGAAGAAGTCGGCAAAGCGCGGAATCACGCCGCCAACGATGTACACCCCGCCGCGACCGCCAGTGGTCAGCACGTTGTTGCCGGCTACGCGACCGAGCCAGCAGCAGAATTGCTCCAGCACCTCCAGGGCAATCGGGTCACCGGCGAGGCCGGCTGCGGTGATCGCTTCCGGCGTGTCGAGTTTTGGCTCGTGGCCATCCACCGCGCAGATCGCCCGGTATACCCGAGGCAAACCGCCGCCGCTCAACGCGGTTTCCGCGCTGACGTGGCCGATCTCGTTGTGGATGTGCTGCCAGAGCTGGGTTTCACGCGGGCTGCTCAGCGGCAGATCGACGTGACCACCCTCTCCCGGCAACGCGGCAAACCGGCCTTCGCCCAGATCGAGCAAAGTGCCGACGCCCAGGCCGGTGCCCGGACCGATCACCACCGCCGGACGCAACGGTTCCGGCTCGCCTTCGCAGACCACGCGGAATTCGCCGGGCTGCAAACGGGTCATGCCCAGTGCCATGGCGGAGAAGTCGTTGACCAGCAGCAACTGCTCGACCTGCAACGCCTGGCAGAACGCCTTGCGGCTCAGGCGCCAGTGGTTGTTGGTGAACTTGAACTCATCGCCACTCACGGGACCTGCCACCGACAGGCACACCGAGCCGATGGCGCCCGGCGCCAGGCCGAGCCCGCTCAGGTAGAGGCTGATCGCCTCTTCCGGGCTGGCATGGTCGGCCGTGGCCAGCACCTGCACCGACTCGAGCTGCTGATCTTTCCACAACGCAAACCGCGCGTTGGTGCCTCCGATGTCACCGACCAAAGCCAGTTTCAATTAAGCGTCTCCAGGGCAGAAGTGAAGGCGCTGGCGCCCTGCTCTGCCGAGCTGAAGGCCAAACGCATGAAGCCAAACAGTTCGCGACCGCTACCGATGTTGTTGCCCAACAGGCCTTTGGCGGGTTCGCGCGCTGCGAATTCGGCGGCGTCCACCTTGAGTTCCAGGGTGCCTTTGACGCCATCGACGCGGATGATATCGCCCTCTTGCACGCGAGCCAAAGCGCCGCCGACATAAGCTTCGGGGCTCACGTGAATGGCCGCCGGGATTTTCCCCGAGGCGCCGGACATGCGCCCGTCAGTCACCAGCGCGACCTTGAAGCCGCGATCCTGCAGCACGCCGAGGAACGGCGTCATCTTGTGCAGTTCCGGCATGCCGTTGGAACGCGGGCCCTGGAAGCGCATCACCGCGACGAAATCCTTCTCCAGCAAACCGGCCTTGAAGGCGTCGGCCAGATCCTGTTGATCCTGGAACACCATGGCCGGTGCTTCGACGATCTGGTTTTCCAGCGCCACGGCGGACACCTTCATCACGCCGCGACCGAGGTTGCCTTCCATCACCCGCAAGCCTCCCTCTGCCGAGAACGCACGGGCCACCGGACGCAGGATGTTTTCGTCGAGGCTTTCGGTCGGGCCTTCGCGCCACACCAGTTTGCCGTTATCGAGGAACGGCTCCTTGGTGTACTGGCTCAAGCCGTGGCCGAGCACGGTGTTGACGTCTTCGTGCAGCAGGCCGGCTTCCAGCAGTTCGCGGATCAGGAACGACATGCCGCCCGCCGCCTGGAAGTGGTTGATGTCAGCCTTGCCGTTCGGATAGACGTGGCTCAGGGTCGGCACGACTTCGGAGAGGTCGGCCATGTCCTGCCAGGTCAGTTGAATGCCCGCCGCCATGGCGATGGCCGGCATGTGCAGGGTGTGGTTGGTCGAGCCGCCGGTGGCGTGCAGCGCGACGATCGAGTTGACCAGCGCCTTCTCGTCGACGATTTCGCCGATCGGCAGGAAGTTGCCGTTCTGTTTGGTCAGGCGTGTGACCTGGTGCGCGGCTTCGCGGGTCAGGGCCTCGCGCAGCGGCGTGTTCGGGTTGACGAAAGAAGCACCCGGCAAGTGCAGGCCCATGACTTCCATCAGCAACTGGTTGGTGTTGGCGGTGCCGTAGAACGTGCAGGTGCCCGGGCTGTGGTAGGACTTCATTTCCGATTCCAGCAGCTCTTCGCGGGTCGCCTTGCCTTCGGCGTACTTCTGCCGCACGTCGGCTTTTTCCTTGTTGGAAATCCCCGAGACCATCGGCCCGCCCGGCACGAAGATCGTCGGCAGGTGACCGAAACGCAGGGAGCCCATCAT
The DNA here is from genome assembly GCF_002112345.1 of Pseudomonas sp. R43(2017). Classification (NCBI taxonomy): domain Bacteria; kingdom Pseudomonadati; phylum Pseudomonadota; class Gammaproteobacteria; order Pseudomonadales; family Pseudomonadaceae; genus Pseudomonas; species Pseudomonas sp. R43(2017). The sequence continues at coordinate 539,918 of NZ_NEHJ01000004.1, read as the reverse complement.
CAGGCCCGGCACGATCTTGTCGCAGATGCCGAGCATCAGCGCGCCGTCGAACATGTTGTGGGAGAGCGCCACCGCCGTCGACATCGCGATCACTTCGCGGCTCGGCAGGCTCAGCTCCATGCCCGGCTCGCCCTGGGTCACGCCGTCGCACATGGCAGGCGTGCCGCCGGCGAACTGGCCGACCGAGCCGATTTCGCGCAGGGCGTTCTTGATCTGTTCCGGGAAGACTTCGTACGGCTGGTGCGCCGAAAGCATGTCGTTATACGACGAAACAATGGCGATGTTCGCCGAGTTCATCATCCGCAGGCTGTGCTTGTCTTCGCTGCCACACCCGGCCACGCCATGGGCGAAGTTGGCGCATTGCAGCTTGCCGCGCATCGGCCCGTCGGTTGCGGCGCCGCGAATGAGCGCAAGGTAAGCCTGACGCGTGGCGCGGCTGCGGGCGATAAGCCGTTCGGTGACCTCAAGAACGCGGGGATGCATGTGTAGAACTCCAGGCTAACGGATGTGGCGACCTGATTGTCTATGCTGACCAAAGCGCCCGCACGCGTGGGATGACGGGCGGTTTCCTTGACCATTCGGACCAGTTGATTCAGGTCACTCGTTGTAGATAAAACAAAATATTGCCACTAAAAAGGCTTGTTTTCTATTTTTATGCGAATAATCTTGTAATTCCAACAACAAAACGACGGCGGCGCTGTTCAATGACTCTTCGAATCGCAATCAATGGTTTTGGCCGCATCGGCCGTAATGTCCTGCGCGCACTGTATACCCAAGGCTATCGACAGGATTTGCAGATCGTCGCCATCAACGATCTGGGCGACAGCGCGATCAATGCGCACTTGCTCAAATACGATACCGTTCACGGCACGTTCGATGCTGAAGTTGCGCATGACAACGAGAGTCTGACCGTCAACGGTGACCGTATTTCGGTCAGCGCCATCCGCAACCCTGCCGAACTGCCGTGGGCTGCGGAAAAGATTGATGTGGTTTTCGAATGCACCGGTCTGTTCACCGACCGGGCCAAAGCCGCTGCGCATATTACCGCCGGCGCACGCAAAGTGATTATCTCGGCCCCGGCCAAAGGCGCCGATGCCACCGTCGTTTATGGTGTGAACCACGACATTCTGCGCCAGTCGCACCAGATCATTTCCAACGCCTCGTGCACCACCAACTGCCTGGCCCCGGTGGCCCAGGTGCTGCACCGCGAACTGGGCATCGAAAGCGGTCTGATGACCACGATTCACGCCTACACCAACGACCAGAACCTGACCGACGTCTACCACACCGACCCGTACCGCGCCCGCTCCGCCACCCAAAACATGATCCCGAGCAAGACCGGCGCCGCCGAAGCCGTGGGCCTGGTGCTGCCGGAACTGGCGGGTAAGCTGACCGGCATGGCCGTGCGTGTGCCGGTGATCAATGTGTCGCTGGTTGACCTGACTGTGCAGTTGAAACGCGAAGCCTCGGCCGATGAAGTTAACGCACTGATGAAAGCGGCGAGCCAGCACTCGAAAATCCTCGGCTACAACACCCTGCCGCTGGTATCGAGCGACTTCAACCACAACCCGCTGTCGTCGATCTTCGACGCCAACCACACAAAATCCAGCGGCAAACTGCTGAAGGTGCTGGCCTGGTACGACAACGAGTGGGGCTTCTCCAACCGCATGCTCGATAACTGCCTGGCGCTGTGCAACGCGGAATAAAACGCCTACCCCCTGTGGGAGCGGGCTTGCTCGCGAATGCGGTGGGTCAGTCGACATATTTATTGCCTGACACGACGCTTTCGCGAGCAAGCCCGCTCCCACAGTTTTTTGATTTCAATCTGAAATCAACACTTGACCACTCGGGCGGATGATAAGCATTATCATTCGCTCGAAATGGATCAGGTCCTCCCGTGAGTCAGTCGCAGTTCAATCACGTTTTCCTCGCCCAGCGCACTTCATTGCTGCGAACGCTGGAACGCATGGTCAACAACCACAGCACCGCCGAAGACCTGTTGCAGGAAACCTACCTGCGCGTCACACGGGCGCTGAGCGAACGGGCCATCGATCACCTTGAACCCTTTGTCTTCCAGACCGCGCGCAACCTGGCGCTGGACCATTTGCGTGCGCGCAAGATCCATTCGCGGACCATGGTCGACGACGTGCCGCAGGACGTGGTGCACAGCGTCGCCGCCCCTGCCAGCAGCGCCGAAGACGCCGCCCACGCCGAACAATTGCTGGAGCGCTTGAACGTGAGCCTCGGTGAACTCAGCCCCCGTCAGCAGCAAATCTTCATCCTCAGCCGCCTGCACGGGCACAGCTATCAGGAAATCGCCGAAGAACTCAGCGTGTCCCTCAGCACGGTGCAGAAAGAACTCAAATTGATCATGACCATTTGCATCGGTGTCGCCGAGCGCTTGAATGGCGACTGATGCCGTAGGCTTTTTCGGTAAACGACAGGATCGACTGCACTGATCATCGGCCTTTGTTACCCTTGCCCGACTTTTACGCTTCACTAAAAAAACAGCCGTGCACAGACACTGCCGAGGAAACACCGTGACGGACACCCACCGCCCTCCTTCGCCCGACACGGCGCAGGACGCCGCCAACGCAATGGACCAGGCACTGAACTGGCTCATCGTGCTCGGCAGCCCGGACGAGGAACAGACCCGGCAGTTTCATGCCTGGCTGGCGGCCGATCCGTTGAACGCCCAGGCATTCGCCAAGGCCCAGTCGATCTGGGACGGCCCGCAGATCGCCCAGTGCGCGCAAGACCTCGCAGCCAGACCGAAGAAAGTCACCGTCCTCACCCGTCTGCGCCCGCACTGGAAACCGCTGGCCACCGCTGCGGTGCTGATTCTCGGTCTGTTCAGTTTCAGCAACCTGCCGATGCGTCTGCAGGCCGATCACCTGACCGTGGTCGGCGAGCGGCAACGTTTGCAGCTTGAGGACGGTTCGAAAGTCCTGCTCAACACCAATTCCGCCTTCTCCAGCACGATCAACGATCGCCAACGAGTTGCGCGGCTGTATCAGGGCGAAGCGTTTTTCGAGATTCCGGCCAGCCGCAGCCAGCCGCTGGAAATCGACGCCGGGCCGGTGAAGGCCAGCGTGCGCGACACCGCGTTCGCCGTGCGTTATCTGGATGGCGTGGCGCAGGTGCGGGTGCAGCGTGGCGATGTCGATCTGCGTGCCACCCGTGACGATGCCCGGGTGCGTCTGTCCGCCGGGGAAAGCATCCGCATCGGTCCGAATGGTTTCGACCGGACGGCCAAGGTCGACGCCGCTACCGATCTGGCGTGGGTGCAGGGTCGGTTGATCTTCGAAAACTGCCCGTTGAACCAGGTGCTGGCGGAACTGCGCCGCTACTATCCGGGTTTCATCATCAACACCAACGAACATCTGGCCGACGTAGCCGTCACCGGCAATTACCGCCTCGACCAGCCGCTGGACGTGGTGCGTTCGCTCGCTCACATCACCTCGGCCAAGCTTCAGGAATTCCCGGCGCTGGTGATTCTGAACTAAATGAGAATTATTTTTACTCGATAGCCGAAGCTCGTTCGTCTCGTTATAGCCAATGCAATTGATTCGCATCTTCGGACGTGAATCAGCACCTATAAAGATTCGTGCGACACGGAGCGCTATCGATGTCCTCACGCCTTACCCGCCAGACTTCTTCCCCTTCCCGCGTGCTGTCGCTGCTGACTGCCGCCATCCTGATGGCCGGCACCGCGCCACTGATGGCCGCTACCGAGCAACCGGCACGCAACATGGGCGATTACTCGTTCGCCATCGGCCAGCAACCGCTGGTGTCGGCGCTCAACGCGTTCACCGCCGTCACCGGCTGGCAGGTCGGTTTGCCGGCCGAACTGGGTAAAGGCGTGTCGTCCCCGGGCGTGCGCGGTTCGCTGCCACCGGAAAAAGCCCTGGAGCGCCTGTTGGTGGGGACCAACCTGAGCTTCCGCAAGCTGAGCAACAACAACGTCGTGCTGGAAAAACGCAACAACAGCGGCGCACTCAACCTCGACCAGGTGACCATCAGCGCCACCCGTCAGGAACAGTCGGTCAACAGCGTACCGGCCACCGTCACCGTGCAGACCCGTCAGGACCTGGACCGCAACAACGTCAACACCATCAAGGATCTGGTGCGCTACGAGCCGGGCGTGTCCGTCGGCGGCGCCGGTCAGCGCGGCGGTATCAGCGGCTACAACATTCGCGGCATCGACGGTGACCGCATCCTGACTCAAGTGGATGGTGTCGAAGTACCGGACGGCTTCTTCAACGGCCCGTACGCCAAGACTCAACGCAACTACGTCGACCCGGAAATCGTCAAACGCGTGGAAATCCTTCGCGGCCCGGCCTCGGTGCTGTACGGCAGCAACGCCATCGGCGGCGCGGTCAGCTACTACACCCTCGACCCGGATGACATCATCAAGCCCGGCAAAGACGTCGGCGCCCGCCTGAAAACCGGCTACAGCTCCGCCGACGACAGCTGGTTGAAATCCGCCACCGTCGCCGGTCGCGCCGAGCAGTTCGACGGTTTGCTGCACTACAGCCAGCGCGACGGTCATGAAACCGATTCCTACGGCAGCAACAACGGCACCGGTCTTGAGCGCACCGCCGCCAACCCGGAAGACGTGAAAGCCTCCAACGTGCTGGCCAAGATCGGCTGGAACTACAACGAAGGTTCGCGTCTGGGCCTGACCTACGAAAAGTACAAGGATGATCGCGACACCGATCAAAAAAGTGCTTACGGCGGCCCGTTCTTCAATGGCGCTCCGACCATTCCGAACAGCGTGCTGCCTGGCGGCATGTACCAGTGGCGTACCGGCAACGACACCGTCACCCGTGAGCGTTTCGGCCTGGAGCACAGCTTCGCCCTCGACAGCCTGTTGGCCGACAACGTGAAGTGGAGCCTCAACCACCAGGTCGCCAAGACCGACCAGAGCACCGAAGAGTTCTACTACCCGATGACCCGTAAAGTGCTGCGTACCCGCGACACGATCTACGAGGAAAAACAATGGGTGTTCGATGCGCAACTGGACAAGGCATTCGCCATCGGTGACACCGATCACGTGCTGACCTACGGCACCACGATCAAGCAACAGAAAGTCACTGGTTCGCGCAGCGGCGACGGCAAGTGCCTGGCAGTCGGTCGCGGCTGCACCGCCATCGGCGCCACCAGTGCGGCGGACGTGCTGAAGAAGTCCAGCGACTTCCCGGACCCGACCATCAACACCTACAGCCTGTTCGCCCAGGACCAGATCAGCTGGAACAAATGGACCTTCCTGCCAGGCCTGCGCTACGACTACACCCAGCTCAAGCCACACATCACTCAGGAATTCCTAAACACCGTGGCTGCCGATGGCAAAGGCACGGTGAGCGACGAAAACAAGACCTGGCATAAAGTCTCGCCGAAATTCGGCCTGACCTACGCCCTGACCGACAACTACACCTGGTACGGTCAATACGCCGAAGGCTTCCGCACTCCGACCGCGAAAGCGTTGTACGGCCGCTTCGAGAACAGCACCACCGGCTACAACGTGGCGCCGAACCCGAACCTGGAACCGGAAAAGAGCAAAAGCTATGAAACCGGTCTGCGCGGCAACTTCGAGCAAGGCTCGTTCGACGTGGCGGTGTTCTATAACAAGTACCGCGATTTCATCAACGAAGACGCCGTCACCCCGGGCTACAGCGAGCTGACCTTCCAGTCCAGCAACATCAAGCACGCCACCATCAAGGGTGCCGAAGTCAAAGGTCGCCTGAACCTGGATTCGTTCGGTGCGCCGCAAGGTCTGTACACCCAGGGTTCGATCTCCTACGCCTACGGACGCAACAACGACAACGGCGAGCCGTTGAACAGCGTCAATCCGCTGACCGGCGTATTCGGTCTGGGTTATGACCAGGACAACTACGGCGGCCTGCTGAGCTGGACCGTGGTGAAGAAAAAGGATCGCGTCGACGACACCAACTTCAAGTCGCCGGACGGTGTCAGCAGTCAATTCAAATCCCCGGGCTTCGGCATTCTCGATCTGGCCGGCTACTACAAGGTGACCGACGACGTCACCGTCAGCGGCGGCATCTACAACCTGACCGACAAGAAGTACTGGTTGTGGGATGACGTGCGCGGTTACGACAGCGTCGGCGAAGCGTCGGTGACACAACCGGCCAACCTCGATCGCCTGACCCAGCCGGGTCGCAACTTCGCGATCAACCTGGTCTGGGATATCTGATCCGGATGACCTCACGGCGCGTGCATTGCCGCGCCGTGAGGTTTTTTTACTGTCCCGCGCTTGCCCGTTCGTCTCGTTATCAAGCGCCTCTTTTATCAAGGACATCTCATGAGCACCCCGGAAAAAGCCCTGCGTTCGCAACGCCTGAACCAGATCACTCACGAGCCGCACAGCAAGCTCGATGCGCTGGTGAAAGCCCATGCGCCGTTCGAGACTCGCGCCAATTTTGCCCGCTTCGTGGTCGCGCAGTACTTGTTCCAGTCGGAACTGGTCTCGCTGTACAACGATGCCGAACTGACTGCCATCGTCCCTGACCTGCCGGCCCGCTGCCGCGCTGAAGCGGCCAAGGCCGACCTTGCGGACCTGGACACCGAAGTGCCTGCGCCCGTCGCCGGCGCGGTGAAAAACCCGAGCAAGGCCCGCGCCCTGGGCTGGATCTTCGTGTCCGAGGGTTCCAAGCTCGGCGCGGCGTTCCTGATCAAACGCGCCGTTGCCCTGGAACTGAGCGAAACCTTCGGCGCCCGTCACCTGGGCGAGCCTGAAGGCGGTCGCGCCGAAGGCTGGAAGAGCTTCGTGCGCACCCTCGATTCGCTGCAATTCAGCGCCGAAGAAGAAGCCGAAGTGGAGCAAGGCGCGATCGACGCATTCAACCGCTTCACCGTGCTGCTGGAACAGGCTTACGCCACGGAAGCCGAACCGGCCTGATCCCTGTGGGAGCGAGCTTGCTCCGGGCGGCGTTCCGACGAAGGCGACGGCACATTCAACATAAATGTGCATGACACACCGCTTTCGCGAGCAAGCTCGCTCCCACAGGAGTCTTGGCAAATCTGTAGAATCCCCGTTTCGCCTCACACACTTCGAGCCCATGCCCCAACCCGCCTCCTCCCGACTCGCCCGCCTGCTGTTCGGCCTGCTCGCCTACGTCAGCCTCGGCATCGGCCTGATCGCCATCGTCGTGCCCGGCCTGCCGACCACCGAGTTCATCCTGCTCGCCGCCTGGGCCGCGACCCGCAGCTCGCCGCGCCTGAGTGCCTGGCTGGAAAACCATCGGCTGTTCGGGCCGATCCTGAGCAACTGGCGTAACGGCAAGATCATCGCCCGCAAGGCCAAGGTCAGCGCCACCGTCAGCATGCTGCTGTGCGCCACCCTGATGCTGGTGGTGCTCGATCACGGCTGGCCGGTCTATCTGGCAATTGCCGGCATGACCCTGGGTAACCTGTGGATCTGGTCACGCCCGGAATCGCTGCCGAAGATTTCCTGATTTTTCCCTTCTTTTCAGGGCTTTTGCCCGCGCAAACGTTTTGCCGCGACCGTTCGTCGGCATGCGCCTCATGCACCCTCGCCCCGCGCCGATGAGCATTGAATGGCGCTGAATGGATTTGGCGAACCGGGCAACTCCGTGCCCCGTAGCCAACAGTTCATTCATTCGCGAGAACACCCCATGTTCGACTCCCTGTCCATTCGCCTGAAAATCGTCCTGCTGTCCGGGCTGTGCCTGCTCGGCGTGGTTGCGCTGATCGTCGGCATCAACATCTACCAGACCAACCAGAACGACGAACTGGTCAGCGATTCGAGCAGCAAGATGCTCACCGCCAGCGTGCAGAACCTGCTGCAGGCCAAGGCGGCCGAACAGGCGGTGCAGGTGCAGAAAACCTTTGGCGAGAGCCTGCTGGTGATCACCGCACTGGCCGACCAGATCAAGGACATGCGCGTCATGGCCGCCAAGCGTTCGCTGGACGCCGGGGCCTTGCGTGAAGAATTGAACCTGAGCCTGAAAACCGCGTTCGAGCGCAACAGCAAGGTGCTGGGTATCTGGCTGGCCTTCGAACCCAACGGCCTGGACGGCAAGGACAGCGAGTTCGTCAACGACGCCGCGCGCCAGTCCAACGAAGCCGGGCGCTTCGCCACTTACTGGAGCCGCGCCGGCGGTTCTGCGCTGAACACGATCATGGTCGAAGAAGACATGACCAAGACCACCCTCAGTGTCAGCGGCACGCCCTACAACAGTTGGTACACCTGTCCTCGCGACAACAAGCGCACCTGCCTGCTCGACCCGTACGCCGACACCGTGGGCACCAAGGAAATGCTCATGACCACCATTTCCGTGCCGCTGCTGGTGGACGGCAAGGCCATCGGCGTGGTCGGCATCGACATCGCCCTCGACGCCCTGCAAGCGGCGGCCGTGGGTTCCCAGCGCGAACTGTTCAACGGTGCCGGGCACATGCTGATCGTTTCCGGCAGCGGCGTGCTCGGCGCCTACAGCACCGACGCGACCAAGGTCGGCAAAGGCATCGCCGAGACCCTGGGCGCCGAAGGCAAGGACATCCTGCAACTGCTGAGCGCCGGCACACCGAAGATTCTCGAACAGGGCGATCTGATCCGCGCCGTGTACCCGGTCGACCCGATCGGCAACTCCCGGGCCTGGGGCGTGGTCATCGATTTGCCGAAACAAGTGCTGCTGGCCGACTCGGTCAAGCTGCAAGCGGTGCTCGATGACGCTCAGCAAACCGGCGTGATGACCGCGTTGGCGGTGGCCGTGATCGCCGGCCTGATCGGCCTGGTGCTGATCTGGCTCACTGCTTCGGGCGTGACCCGGCCGATCAACAGCGTCGCCGAAATGCTGAAGAACATCGCCAGCGGCGAAGGCGATCTGACCCAGCGCCTGAACTACACCAAAAAGGATGAACTGGGCGAACTGGTGAACTGGTTCAACCGCTTCCTCGACAAGCTGCAACCGACCATCGCCCAGATCAAACAAAGCATCACCGAAGCCCGAGGCACCGCCGATCAGTCGTCGGAGATCGCCCGCCAGACCAGCGAAGGCATGCAGGTGCAGTTCCGCGAGATCGATCAGGTGGCCACCGCCTCCAACGAAATGAGCGCCACCGCCCACGACGTGGCCAACAGCGCCTCGAACGCCGCCAATGCGGCCAAGGGCGCCGATCAGTCGGCCAAGGACGGGATGTCGATCATCGAACGCAGCACCCGCGACATCAATCAATTGGCTGATGAAGTCAGCAAGGCGGTGACCGAAGTCGAGGAACTGGCGGTCAACAGCGAACAGATCGGTTCCGTGCTGGAAGTGATCCGCAGCATCGCCGAACAGACCAACCTGCTGGCGCTGAACGCCGCGATCGAAGCAGCCCGCGCTGGTGAAAGCGGTCGTGGTTTCGCGGTCGTCGCCGACGAAGTCCGTAACCTGGCCAAGCGCACTCAGGATTCGGTCGAGGAAATCCGCGTGGTCATCGAACGCATCCAGACCGGCACCCGTGGCGTGGTAGCGACCATGCATTCGAGCCAGACCCAGGCCCACAACAACGCCGGGCAGATCCGCCAGGCCGTGGACGCCCTCGGCAAGATCAGCGACGCGGTCACCGTCATCAGCGACATGAACCTGCAGATCGCCAGCGCCGCCGAACAGCAGAGCGCCGTGGCCGAAGAGGTCAACCGCAACGTCTCGGCGATCCGCACCGTCACCGAAACCCTGACCGAACAGGCCACCGAATCGGCGGCGATCAGCAGCCAGCTCAACGCCCTGGCCAGTCAGCAGATGAAATTGATGGATCAGTTCCGCGTCTGACCTCCCCCGATCGTCATCTGTTCTATGATCAGGCCCTCTTCCGGAGGGCCTTCGATGACTGATCTGCTCACGTCCATTCAAGCCGCACTCGGTTTGCCCAGCACACCGATTCCATTCACCGGCGAGGGCGCCCTGCCCTCGGCGTTTGCCGTCACCGACCTTGCCTGCGCGAGCATTGCCGCGGCCGGGCAAGCGGTCGGCGAATTGCTCCGGCAGCAGACCGGCCAATTGCCCGATATGGCCGTCGACCGCCGCCTCGCCTCGTTCTGGTTCGCCACCTCACTGCGACCGATAGGTTGGGAAGTGCCGCCGCTGTGGGATCCGGTGGCCGGCGACTACGCAACAAAAGATGGCTGGATTCGCCTGCACACCAACGCCCCGCATCACCGCGCCGCCGCTGAAAGCGTGCTCGGTGCCTGTGCCGATCGCGCGGCCATGGCGACGAAAGTCGCGCAATGGGCCAGTGCCGATCTGGAGCAAGCGGTGGTCGATGCCAAGGGTTGTGCTGCCGAAATGCGCAGTTGGGAACAGTGGCAGAAACACCCGCAAGGATTGGCGGTGAACGCCGAACCCTTGGTGCGTTTCAGTGATGGGAAAGATGAAAGTCGTCAACTCTGGCAAGGCTCGGTGGCGCAGCCATTGGCCGGGCTCAAGGTGCTCGATCTGACCCGCGTCCTCGCCGGCCCGACCGCCAGCCGCTTTCTCGCGGGGCTCGGCGCCAATGTCCTGCGCATCGACCCGCCGACCTGGAACGAACCCGGCGTGGTGCCGGAAGTCACCCTCGGTAAACGCTGTGCGCGGCTGGATCTGCATCAACCGGCAGATCGGGCGGTGTTTGAAGGTTTGCTCAAGGACGCTGACATTCTGCTGCACGGCTACCGCGCCGATGCGCTTGAACACCTCGGTTTCGGTGCCGAACGTCGCCGACAACTGGCTCCAGGGCTGATCGACGTCTGCCTGAATGCCTACGGCTGGAGCGGTCCGTGGCAGAGCCGCCGGGGCTTCGACAGTCTGGTGCAGATGAGCAGCGGGATTGCCGAGGCCGGACAGCGCTGGAAGCAGGCGGACAAACCGACGCCGCTACCGGTGCAGGCACTGGATCATGCGACGGGGTATCTGATGGCGGCGAGTGTGATCCGGTTGCTGGCTGAAAGGTTACGCAGTGGTCGAGGTGGGTCCGCTCGACTGTCGCTGGCGCGGACGGCGAAGCTGTTGATCGAGCAGGAACCGGGCACGAACGAAGTGCTGCGTCTGGAAGATGCACAGGATCAGAGCTTGCGGCTGGAGCAGACGCCCTGGGGGCCGGCGCATCGGCTGCAAGCGCCTTTGAAGATCAGCGGGACGCCATTGCAGTGGACATTGCCGGCCACCGAGTTGGGTTCACATCAAGCGCGATGGTTTTGACTGCGTGCGAGTTTCAATCCGCACGACTCGACGATGTCCACAAAACCTGCGCCGCATAACCGCGAAACGGTCGCCAAGTCTCCGCGCGGGCAGACAATTCCCGCGCCGTCATCCGCTCTCCTTCCAGCACTTCCAGTGCCCGCAACAACCCCACATCCCCGGTCGGGAACCCGTCCATGTCCCGCAACTGCCGCAGCGCGATGTACTGCGCCGTCCAGTCGCCAATCCCGTGCAGCGCCAGCAACCGCGCCGTTCCTGATTCAAACAGCAACGGATCATCCAGCAACGCCTGCGCCACCCCGGACAAGGTGCGCCCGCGACTTTTCGGCATGCCCAGCGTTGCCAGATCGGCGTTCGCTAAAACGGCTGCCCGAGGAAAGACGTGAGTCAGTCCAGGCACCGATGAATGCAACGGTTCGCCATACTGCGCCAGCAGTTTCCCCGCCAGCCGGATCGCCCCGACCACGGTAATCTGCTGCCCCAGCACGGCCCGAAACGCCAGCTCCAGTCCGTCCCACGCCCCCGGCACCCGCAACCCCGGGCGCTCGGCAATCAACCGCGCCAGCAGCGGATCTGCCTTCAAATGCCGCTGCATCGTCGGCAGATCCGCGTCCAGATCGAACAGCCGACGCAAGCGCATGATGATCTCGGGAACCGCTGACGGATCCGGGAAATCCAGCTCCACCTCCAGCGCATCGCCGTCACCGGGCCAGACCGAAACCGTGCCGTGAACGCCGTCCAAACCGATGCTGCGCGAATACACGCCATCGATCACCGCCTCCATCCCGACCACCGCCCGCGCCGCGAGAAACCCGAGCATCGCCGGCCAGTCGTAGGGCGACTGATATTCGAGCCCCAGCCTCACAGTGACAGCAAGCCGCTGTACAACCCGTAGGCCGCCAGCCCGGCTCCGGCGATCACGCAGGTGAAGATGCCCTTCTCGATGGTGGTGAACAGCGGCTCACCCTGCTCATGCTTGGCCTTGGCGAACAGGATCACCCCCGGGGCATACAGCAGCGCCGACAACAGCAGGTATTTCACCCCGCCGGCATACAGCAACCACACCGCGTAGCACAGGGCGATGCCGCCGATCAGCAGGTCCTTGGTGCGTTCGGCCGAGGCATGTTCGTAGGTTTCGCCTCGCCCGCTCAACAGCACCGCATAGGCCGCCGACCACAGGTACGGCACCAGAATCATCGACGACGCGAGGTAGATCAGGCTGGTGTAAGTGCCGGCGGAAAACAGCGTGATCAGCAGGAAAATCTGGATCATCACGTTGGTCAGCCACAGCGCATTGACCGGCACATGGTTGGCATTTTCCTTTTTCAGGAACGCCGGCATGGTCTTGTCCTTGGCGGTGGCGAAGAGAATTTCGGCGCACAGCAGCGCCCATGACAGCAACGCGCCGAGCAACGAAATCGCCAGGCCGATGCTGATCGCCAGCGCGCCCCACGGCCCGACGATGTGTTCCAGCACCGCCGCCAGCGAAGGGTTCTGCAGGGTCGCCAGTTCCGGCTGACTCATGATCCCCAGCGACAGCACGTTGACCAGCACCAGCAGCGCCAGCACGCCGATGAAACCGATCACCGTGGCCCGGCCGACATCCGCGCGCTTTTCGGCCCGCGCCGAATACACGCTGGCGCCTTCGATACCGATGAACACGAACACGGTGACCAGCATCATGTTGCGCACCTGATCCATCACCCCGCCGAAATTCGGGTTGCTGCGGCCCCAGATGTCGCGGGTAAAGATATCGGCCTTGAACGCCACGGCAGCGATGACGATGAACATGACCAGCGGCACGATCTTGGCCACGGTGGTCAGCTGATTGATGAACGCCGCCTCCTTGATCCCGCGCATCACCAGAAAATGCACGGCCCACAGCAGCACCGAGGCGCAACCGATGGCGATCGGCGTGTTGCCCTGGCCGAACACCGGAAAGAAGTAGCCGAGGGTGCTGAACAGCAACACGAAATACCCGACGTTGCCCAGCCAGGCACTGATCCAGTAGCCCCACGCGGAAGAGAATCCCATGTAGTCACCGAAGCCGGCTTTGGCGTAGGCATAGACGCCAGAATCCAGCTCCGGCTTGCGGTTGGCCAGGGTCTGGAACACGAATGCCAGAGTCAGCATGCCGATGGCGGTGATTCCCCAGCCGATCAGGATGGCGCCGGCGTCGGCACGAGCCGCCATGTTCTGCGGCAAGGAGAAAATCCCCCCGCCAATCATCGAACCCACCACCAGGGCGATCAGTGCGCCAAGGCGCAGCTTTTGCGTCGGTTGCGACATACAAATCTCCTTGAAATATGTGGTGAGGTTTTATTTGTAACAACTATTAACTAAACGGCTAATAGCCGAAGACGTTTATCAGGTAATGCCAACAAACGCCCACTTATATATAGCGGATGACGCTAACACCTAGCACGTTAAGTCAGTTTTGTGCGCCGATCCTAATAAATCAATTCTGTACTGAAAACAGATGTGAAAAATTTGCCAAAACCTGAAAAGCAACTAGCGTGATAACTCGAAAGTAATAGGATCCATTCCCAATCAAATCGACCAAAGGCCTCTGGGACGGGCCTTCCAGACAGTAGCCTTATGCCTGCAGTGGATTCATAAGTCATTCATTAACAATGGAATGTGGCCATGCACTGATCTATGTCAGCTGTTTGAACAGTCAACAGAACTACGCTGTGAACTCTTCTCTCCTGCAATGGAGTCATGCAATGTCTGAAGCTCCCGGAAAACTACGACTAGGTGCACTGGTTGCCCTGGTAGTCGGATCAATGATCGGTGGCGGGATATTCTCTTTGCCACAAAACATGGCCGCCAGCGCCGACGTCGGTGCGGTACTGATCGGGTGGGCCATCACCGCCGTCGGCATGCTCACCCTCGCTTTCGTCTTTCAAACCCTCGCCAATCGCAAACCTGACCTGGATGGCGGCGTGTACGCCTACGCCAAGGCCGGTTTCGGCGACTACATGGGTTTCTCGTCCGCCTGGGGCTACTGGATCAGTGCCTGGCTGGGCAACGTCGGTTACTTCGTTCTGCTCTTCAGTACCCTCGGTTATTTCTTTCCGATTTTCGGTGAAGGCAACACCGTTGCCGCCGTGATTGGTGCCTCGGTGCTGCTGTGGGCCGTGCACTTTCTGGTGCTGCGCGGGATCAAGGAAGCGGCGTTCATCAACCTCGTGACCACCGTCGCCAAGGTCGTGCCGCTGCTGCTGTTCGTCCTGATCGCGATTTTCGCCTTCAAACTGGACATCTTCACCGCCGACATCTGGGGCGTGAAAAACCCGGACCTGGGCAGCGTGATGAATCAGGTGCGCAACATGATGCTGGTCACCGTGTGGGTGTTCATCGGCATCGAAGGCGCGAGCATCTTCTCGGCCCGGGCGGAAAAACGTTCGGACGTGGGTAAAGCCACCGTAATCGGTTTCATCACCGTGCTGCTGTTCCTGGTGCTGGTGAACGTGTTGTCGCTGGGGATCATGACCCAACCGGAACTGGCCAAACTGCAGAACCCGTCGATGGCCGCCGTGCTTGAGCATGTGGTCGGTCACTGGGGCGCGGTGCTGATCAGCGTCGGCCTGATCATCTCGCTGCTGGGGGCGTTGCTGTCGTGGGTGCTGCTGTGCGCGGAGATCATGTTCGCCGCCGCCAAGGACCACACCATGCCGGAGTTCCTGCGCAAGGAGAACGCCAACCACGTGCCGGTCAACGCCCTGTGGCTGACCAACGCGATGGTCCAGCTGTTCCTGGTCATCACCCTGTTCTCGGCCAGCACTTACCTGTCGCTGATCTACCTCGCCACTTCGATGATTCTGGTGCCGTACCTGTGGTCGGCGGCCTACGCCCTGTTGCTGGCGGTACGTGGCGAAAGTTACGAGGGCTTCGCGGCCGAGCGCCGCAAGGATCTGATCATCGGCGGCATCGCCCTGATCTACGCGGTCTGGCTGCTCTACGCCGGTGGCGTGAAGTACCTGCTGCTCTCGGCCCTGCTCTATGCGCCCGGCGCGATCCTGTTCGCCAAGGCCAAGCTCGAACTCAAACAACCGGTTTTCACCAACGTCGAGAAGCTGATTTTCGCCGCGGTGGTCGTGGGTGCCCTGGTGGCGGCCTACGGTCTCTACGAAGGCTTCCTGACTCTGTAATTGCCAAACGTTTTATCTCTGGAGGATCACTGAAATGACCACGGAAAAAGTTAAGTACGGCGTCCATTCCGAAGCCGGCAAACTGCGCAAAGTCATGGTTTGTTCCCCAGGTCTGGCCCATCAGCGGCTGACCCCGAGCAACTGCGACGAACTGCTGTTCGACGATGTGATCTGGGTCAATCAGGCCAAGCGCGACCACTTCGACTTCGTCACCAAGATGCGCGAGCGCGGGATCGAAGTGCTGGAAATGCACAACCTGCTGACCGACATCGTCGGCAACCCCGAAGCGCTGAAATGGATTCTGGATCGCAAGATCACCCCGGACACCGTCGGTGTCGGCCTGACCAACGAAGTGCGCAGCTGGCTCGAAGGCCTGGAGCCACGCAAGCTCGCCGAGTTCCTGATCGGCGGCGTGGCCGGCGAGGATCTGCCGGACAGCGAAGGCGCCAGCGTGATCAAGATGTACCGCGATTACCTGGGCCACTCCAGCTTCCTGCTCGACCCGCTGCCCAACACCCAGTTCACCCGCGACACCACTTGCTGGATCTACGGCGGCGTGACCCTCAACCCGATGTACTGGCCGGCCCGTCGTCAGGAAACCTTGCTGACCACCGCCATCTACAAATTTCACCCTGACTTCACCGGCGCCGACTTCGAAGTCTGGTACGGCGACCCGGACAAGGACCACGGCAAGGCCACCCTCGAGGGCGGCGACGTCATGCCGATCGGCAATGGCGTGGTGTTGATCGGCATGGGCGAGCGCACCTCGCGCCAGGCCATCGGCCAACTCGCACAATCGCTGTTCGCCAAGGGTGCGGTGGAAAAAGTCGTGGTCGCCGGCCTGCCGAAATCCCGCGCGGCGATGCACCTGGACACCGTTTTCAGCTTCTGCGACCGCGACCTGGTCACGATCTTCCCGGAAGTGGTCAAGGAAATCGTGCCGTTCATCATCCGTCCTGACGAAAGCAAACCTTACGGTCTGGACGTACGACGGGAGAACAAAACGTTCCTCGAAGTCGTGGCCAACTCGCTGAACCTGCCGAACCTGCGCGTGGTGGAAACCGGAGGCAACAGCTTCGCCGCCGAACGCGAGCAATGGGATGACGGCAACAACGTGGTGGCCGTGGAGCCGGGTGTGGTCATCGGCTACGACCGCAACACCTACACCAACACCCTGCTGCGCAAGGCAGGCGTGGAGGTCATCACCATCAGCGCCGGCGAACTGGGCCGTGGCCGTGGCGGCGGCCACTGCATGACCTGCCCGATCATCCGCGACCCGATCGACTACTAAAACTCTGAGCCCTGGCCGCGACTCACAAAGAGCGGCCAGGGGGATAACCGACACCGAAGGAGATCCATCATGGCTTTCAATATCCACAACCGTAACCTGCTCAGCCTGGAACACCACACCCCACGTGAGCTGCGTTACCTGCTCGACCTGTCCCGCGACCTGAAACGCGCCAAGTACACCGGCACCGAGCAACAACACCTGAAGGGCAACAACATCGCCCTGATCTTCGAAAAAACCTCGACCCGCACCCGTTGCGCGTTCGAAGTTGCCGCCTATGACCAGGGCGCCAACGTCACCTACATCGACCCGAATTCCTCGCAGATCGGCCACAAGGAAAGCATGAAGGACACGGCCCGCGTGCTGGGTCGCATGTACGACGCCATCGAGTACCGTGGCTTCAAGCAGGAAATCGTCGAAGAGCTGGCCAAGTTCGCCGGGGTACCGGTATTCAACGGCCTGACCGATGAATATCACCCGACCCAGATGATCGCCGACGTGCTGACCATGCGTGAGCACGCCGACAAGCCGATCCACGAAATCAGCTACGCCTACCTGGGCGACGCCCGCAACAACATGGGCAACTCGCTGTTGCTGGTCGGCGCCAAACTCGGCATGGACGTGCGCATCTGCGCGCCGAAAGCCCTGTGGCCCCACGATGATCTGGTACAGCGCTGCAAAAAATACGCGGAAGAAAGCGGCGCCCGCATCACCCTGACCGAAGACCCGAAAGCCGCCGTCAAAGGCGTGGACTTCATCCACACCGACGTCTGGGTATCGATGGGTGAACCGGTTGAAGCCTGGGCCGAGCGCATCGAGCAACTGCTGCCGTATCAGGTCAACGCACAACTGATGAAAGCCACCGGCAACCCGCGCACCAAGTTCATGCACTGCCTGCCGGCGTTCCACAACAGCGATACCAAGGTCGGCAAACAGATCGCCGAACAGTATCCGCACCTGGCCAACGGCATCGAAGTGACCGACGACGTGTTCGAGTCGCCGGCCTGCATCGCCTTCGAGCAAGCGGAAAACCGCATGCACACCATCAAGGCGATTCTGGTTTCGACTTTGGCTGATCTGTAAGCGTTGCCCCCCTGACCTGCGGGCGCCGCCAAAGGCTGCCCCCGCAGGCTCACTGAATTCTGAAAGGACTGCATTATGCGTATCGTCGTAGCTCTGGGCGGTAACGCCCTGCTCCGCCGTGGCGAGCCGATGACCGCTGACAACCAGCGCGCCAACATCCGCATCGCCACCGAGCAAATCGCCAAGATCCACCCTGGCAATCAACTGGTCATCGCCCACGGCAACGGCCCGCAAGTCGGCCTGCTGTCGTTGCAGGGCCTCTCCTATAAGCCCGATGAAGCCTATCCTCTGGACGTGCTCGGTGCCGAAACCGAAGGCATGATCGGTTACATCATCGAACAGGAACTGGGCAACCTGCTGGACTTCGAAGTCCCGTTCGCCACCCTGCTCACCCAGGTCGAAGTCGATCCCAAGGATCCGGCTTTCAAGGACCCGACCAAATTCATCGGCCCGGTCTATGCCAAAGAAGAAGCCGAGCGCCTGGCCAAAGAGAAAGGCTGGGTGGTCAAGGCCGACGGTGACAAATACCGTCGCGTGGTTGCCAGCCCGAAACCCAAGCGCATCTTCGAAATCCGCCCGATCAAGTGGCTGCTGGACAAGGGCAGCATCGTGATCTGCGCCGGCGGTGGCGGCATCCCGACCATGTACGACGAAAACCGCAACCTCAAAGGCATTGAGGCGGTCATCGACAAAGACCTGTGCTCGTCGCTGCTCGCCGAACAGCTGGAAGCGGACTTGCTGGTGATCGCCACCGACGTCAACGCGGCGTACATCGACTTCAAAAAACCCACCGAGAAAGCCATTGCCCAGGCCCACCCGGACGAACTCGAACGCCTGGGCTTCGCCGCCGGTTCCATGGGGCCGAAGGTGCAGGCAGCTTGCGAATTTGCGCGCCATACTGGCAAGGTCGCGGTAATCGGTTCGCTGGCGGACATCGAAGCCATCGTCCAGGGCACCGCCGGTACGCGGGTGAGCACCTCGAAACCCGGCATCACCTACCGATAAAAAAGAAATACTGGGGCAGACTCCAGGTCTGCCCTTCTCCCATGCCTTGAAAGGAGAGAACACCATGGCCCAGTTCGAACCCGGTCATTTGCACATCGAGCGGCACGCGTTGACCAAAGACGACGTCAACTACAACATCCGCCTCGAATACGAGGTGTCGCAGGATCCGCAAAAAGGCAAAGGGATACAGTTCCGGCTGGTTGGAAGCATCCAGGGCAAAGAGGTCAACGAACCGTTCTTCCTGCCCAAGGAAGAGGCCTACAACTTCGCGCGCAACGTGACGCAGATTGCCGAAAAGTACGGCATCCCCAAGAGCCACAGCCAGATCGGCTCGGTGCACAAGCATTACGACCTGATGTTTGAAGACATTCGTACGCAGCTGAATATGAAATCCGGGGATCCGGTCAATCCCGAGCATTTCGAGTAACCCGAACTCACCCCATACCCCCTGTGGGAGCGAGCTTGCTCGCGAAAGCGCTCTGTCAGTCCATATCTTCATTGCTGATACACCGCATTCGCGAGCAAGCTCGCTCCCACAAGGGTATGTAGCCAGCGGAAGAGCGCGCCCGGTTTCACCATTTCCCCGCCCCAAGGCATACTTGCCCCCCTCCGCACTCCAGAACCCAGAACCACCCCATGCGCATCCACGTCAGTTTCATCGACCGCGTCGGCATCACCCAGGAAGTCCTGGCGATTCTCGGTGGACGCAATCTCAATCTGGATGCGGTGGAAATGGTCCCGCCGAACGTCTACATCGACGCCCCGACCCTCAGCCCGCAAGTGCTCGAAGAATTGAAAGACGCGCTGTTCCGGGTGCGCGGCGTGGAAGCCGTGGTGGTGGTCGACATCCTCCCCGGCCAGCGTCGGCACTTGCAGCTCGACGCGTTGCTCGCGGCGATGACCGACCCGGTGCTGGCGCTGGACAGCGCCGGCAAGGTGCTGCTGGCCAACCCGGCGCTGATCGCCCTGTACGGTCGCGAGCCGGCGGGCGAAAGTGTCTCGGAGCTGTTCAACGATCCGGGCCTGCTAGAAACCTTGCTCGAACAGGGCTTCCGCTTGCCGCTGCGGGAGATCACCGTCAACGGCCAGACCCTGTTGCTGGATGCCACGCCGATCACTGACGCCGGTGCACTGCTGACCCTGTATCAACCGAACCGCATCGGCGAACAGCTCTCGGCGCTGCACCACGACCATGCCGAAGGTTTCGATGCACTGCTCGGCGAGTCGCCGCCGATCCGCACGCTGAAGGCCCGGGCGCAGCGCGTGGCGGCCCTCGATGCACCGCTGCTGATTCAGGGCGAAACCGGCACCGGCAAGGAACTGGTGGCCCGCGCCTGTCACGCCATCAGCGCCCGGCACAACGCACCGTTTCTGGCGCTGAACTGCGCGGCCCTGCCGGAGAACCTCGCCGAGAGCGAACTGTTCGGCTACGCCCCCGGCGCCTTCACCGGCGCACAACGGGGCGGCAAACCGGGGCTGATGGAACTGGCCAACCAGGGCACGGTGTTCCTCGACGAGATCGGCGAGATGTCGCCGTACTTGCAGGCCAAGCTGCTGCGATTCCTCAACGACGGCAGCTTCCGTCGGGTGGGTGGCGATCGCGAAGTCAAAGTCGATGTGCGGATACTCAGCGCGACCCACCGCGACCTGGAAAAAATGGTCAGCGAAGGCCTGTTCCGCGAAGACCTGTTCTACCGCCTCAACGTACTCAACGTCGAAGTGCCGCCGTTGCGCGAACGCGGTCAGGACATTCTGTTGCTGGCGCGCTATTTCATGCAGCAGGCCTGCGCACAGATCCAGCGTCCGGTCTGCCGCCTCGCGCCGGGCACCTATCCGGCGCTGCTCGGCAACCGCTGGCCGGGCAACGTGCGGCAATTGCAGAACGTGATTTTCCGCGCCGCCGCCATCTGCGAAAGCAGCCTGGTGGACATCGGCGACCTCGACATCGCCGGCACCTCCGTGGCGCGGCAGACCGACACCGACGTCGACAGTCTGGAAGAAGCGGTGGAAGCCTTCGAGAAATCGCTGCTGGAAAAACTCTACGTCAGCTACCCCTCGACCCGCCAACTGGCCGGCCGCCTGCAGACTTCGCACACCGCGATTGCGCACCGATTGCGCAAATACGGCATCCCCAACAAACCCTGATCTCACCGCAAATTCCCTGTGGGAGCGAGCTTGCTCGCGATGGCGGTGCGACATCCAAAAAGCTGTCGACTGACAGGCCCTCATCGCGAGCAAGCTCGCTCCCACAGGGTTTTCCATCCAGCCGGCTCTCGATCCAGTTGAGAGTCCTAGCCCGAAAGCGACCTCCATCTGTACTGAAAGCGCTACAGCGGAATGATATCGATACACCTTCCTCCGATCACCGCTGCGCAAGGCTTTGATCCACTTCAGCTTTTTTCTTTGCACCGAGCTGTAGCGATTTCGCTACAAGCCTCATCCTCAAAGTCCTTCGATAAAATATCAACTCATTGATTTATAACGATATTTTTACGTTGGCCGCGTTCTTGCTAAGTAACCGTTCATAAAATCAGGGCATTACCGCCCAAGTAATCCACCGCGTCCACCAGACGAGTCTGGCCCTTAGGAGATTCCATGAGCGAGTTGCGTTTTACTGAAGATCACGAATGGCTGCGCGCCGAAGCCGATGGTTCTGTCACTGTTGGCATCACCGCTTTCGCGCAGAACGCTTTGGGCGATGTGGTCTTCGTGCAACTGCCTGAACTGCAGGCTTACGAGAAAGGCGCCGAAGCCGCCACCGTGGAATCGGTAAAAGCCGCCAGCGGCGTGTACATGCCGCTGGACGGTGAAGTGCTGGCAGTGAACCCGGCGCTGGAAGATGCCCCTGAACTGGTCAACGAAGATCCGCTGGGCGAAGGCTGGTTCTTCCGCTTCAAGCCGTCGGATGCTTCCGCCGTCGCCAAGCTGCTGGATCAGGACGCCTACGACCGCCTGATCAAAGCCCAAGCCGAAGCCTGAGGAACCTGACATGACCCAAGTAAATCTCGGCACCGCCAACGAATTCATCGCCCGTCACATCGGCCCGCGCGCCGGTGACGAGCAGGCCATGCTCAACAGCCTCGGCTTCGACTCGCTCGAAGCCCTGAGCGCCAGCGTCATCCCGGAAAGCATCAAGGGCACCAGCGTGCTCGGCCTCGACGACGGCCTGAGCGAAGCCGATGCCCTGGCGATGATCAAAGGCATCGCCGGCAAGAACCAGCTGTTCAAGACCTACATCGGCCAGGGCTACTACAACTGCCACACGCCGTCGCCGATCCTGCGCAACCTGCTGGAAAACCCGGCCTGGTACACCGCTTACACCCCGTACCAGCCGGAAATTTCCCAGGGCCGTCTCGAAGCGCTACTGAACTTCCAGACCCTGATCAGCGACCTCAGCGGCCTGCCGATCGCCAACGCTTCCCTGCTCGACGAAGCCACCGCTGCTGCCGAAGCCATGACCTTCTGCAAACGCCTGAGCAAGAACAAGGGCAGCCACCAGTTCTTCGCCTCGATCCACAGCCACCCGCAAACCCTCGACGTGCTGCGCACCCGTGCCGAGCCACTGGGCATTGAAGTGGTGGTCGGCGACGAGCGTGAACTGACCGACGTGACGCCGTTCTTCGGCGCCCTGCTTCAATACCCGGCGAGCAACGGTGACGTGTTCGACTACCGCGAACTGACCGAACGCTTCCACGCCGCCAACGCCCTGGTGGCCGTGGCTGCCGACCTGCTGGCCCTGACCCTGCTGACTCCGCCGGGCGAATTCGGCGCGGACGTGGCCATCGGCAGCGCCCAACGTTTCGGCGTACCGCTGGGCTTCGGCGGCCCGCACGCGGCTTACTTCTCCACCAAAGATGCGTTCAAGCGCGACATGCCGGGCCGTCTGGTCGGTGTTTCGGTTGACCGTTTCGGCAAGCCTGCCCTGCGCCTGGCGATGCAGACCCGCGAGCAACACATCCGCCGCGAGAAGGCCACGTCGAACATCTGCACCGCACAAGTGCTACTGGCCAACATCGCCAGCATGTACGCCGTGTACCACGGCCCGAAAGGCCTGACCCGCATCGCCAACCGCGTGCATCACCTGACCGCGATCCTGGCCAAGGGCCTGAGCGCACTGGGCCTGACCGTCGAGCAAACCAGTTTCTTCGACACCCTGACCCTGGCCACCGGCGCGCAAACCGCCGCGCTGCATGACAAGGCCCGCGCCCAACAGATCAACCTGCGAGTGATCGATGCCCAGCGTCTGGGCCTGTCGGTCGACGAAACCACCACCCAGGCCGACATCGAAACCCTGTGGGGCCTGTTCGCCGACGGCAAGGCTTTGCCTGATCTCGCCGCTCTCGCCGCTGCCGCGCAAAGCACCATTCCAGCTGCACTGGTGCGTCAGTCGCCGATCCTCAGCCACCCGGTGTTCAACCGCTATCACTCGGAAACCGAGCTGATGCGCTACCTGCGCAAACTGGCGGACAAGGACCTGGCACTGGATCGCACCATGATTCCGCTGGGCTCGTGCACCATGAAACTCAACGCCGCCAGCGAAATGATCCCGGTGACCTGGGCCGAATTCGGCGCCCTGCACCCGTTCGCCCCGGCCGAGCAAAGCGCCGGCTACCAGCAACTGACCGACGAACTGGAAGCGATGCTCTGCGCCGCTACCGGTTACGACGCGATCTCGCTGCAACCGAACGCCGGTTCCCAGGGTGAATACGCAGGTCTCTTGGCGATTCGTGCCTACCACCAGAGCCGTGGCGAAGACCGTCGCGACATCTGCCTGATCCCGTCGTCCGCCCACGGCACCAACCCGGCCACCGCCAACATGGCCGGCATGCGCGTGGTCGTGACCGCCTGCGACGCCCGTGGCAACGTGGACATCGAAGACCTGCGCGCCAAGGCCATCGAGCACCGCGAACACCTCGCCGCGCTGATGATCACCTACCCGTCGACCCACGGCGTGTTCGAAGAAGGCATCCGCGAGATCTGCGGCATCATTCACGACAACGGCGGCCAGGTGTACATCGACGGCGCCAACATGAACGCGATGGTCGGCCTCTGCGCACCGGGCAAGTTCGGCGGCGACGTTTCGCACCTGAATCTGCACAAGACCTTCTGCATTCCGCATGGCGGTGGCGGCCCGGGTGTCGGCCCGATCGGCGTGAAATCGCACCTGACCCCGTTCCTGCCGGGCCACGGCCACATGGAGCGCAAGGAAGGCGCGGTCTGCGCAGCACCGTTCGGCAGCGCGAGCATTCTGCCGATAACCTGGATGTACATTCGCATGATGGGTGGCGCGGGTCTCAAGCGCGCTTCGCAACTGGCGATCCTCAATGCCAACTACATTTCCCGTCGCCTGGAAGAGCACTACCCAGTGCTGTACACCGGCAGCAACGGTCTGGTGGCGCACGAGTGCATCCTGGACCTGCGTCCGTTGAAAGACAGCAGCGGCATCAGCGTCGACGACGTTGCCAAGCGTCTGATCGACTTCGGTTTCCACGCCCCGACCATGTCGTTCCCGGTGGCTGGCACGCTGATGATCGAACCGACCGAAAGTGAATCCAAGGAAGAACTGGACCGCTTCTGCGACGCCATGATCCGCATCCGCGAAGAAATCCGCGCAGTGGAAAACGGCACCCTGGACAAGGACGACAACCCGCTGAAGAACGCTCCGCACACCGCCGCAGAGCTGGTTGGCGAGTGGACTCACCCGTACAGCCGCGAACAAGCGGTGTACCCGGTGGCATCGTTGATCGAAGGCAAATACTGGCCGCCGGTCGGTCGCGTCGACAACGTGTTCGGCGACCGCAACCTGGTCTGCGCCTGCCCGTCGATCGAAAGCTACGCTTAAACGAATGAGGGGCAGGTAAACCTGCCCCTTTTTCCAGAACACCACAAAACCCTGTGGGAGCGAGCTTGCTCCGGGCGGCGTTCCGACGATAGCGGTAGATCAGCCAACATTGATGGTGACTGACACTCCGCTTTCGCGAGCAAGCTCGCTCCCACAAGGAAATGCATCA
The DNA here is from genome assembly GCF_002112345.1 of Pseudomonas sp. R43(2017). Classification (NCBI taxonomy): domain Bacteria; kingdom Pseudomonadati; phylum Pseudomonadota; class Gammaproteobacteria; order Pseudomonadales; family Pseudomonadaceae; genus Pseudomonas; species Pseudomonas sp. R43(2017). Next base: position 515,179 of record NZ_NEHJ01000004.1, on the reverse strand, counting down.
ATCCTGACATTCCGCCAATTCCTATAACAAGAAACCGGAGAACAACCATGTCGTTAAGCGTGTTCGACCTGTTCAAGATTGGCATCGGCCCCTCCAGCTCCCACACCGTCGGCCCGATGCGCGCAGCCGCGCGCTTCGTCGAAGGCTTGCGCCGGGAAAACCTGTTGTCGGCCACCACCAGCGTCAGGGTCGAGTTGTACGGATCCCTCGGCGCCACCGGCAAGGGTCACGGCAGCGACAAGGCTGTGCTGCTGGGCCTGGAAGGTGAACACCCGGATACCGTGGATACCGAAACCGTCGCCGCACGTCTCACGCAGATTCGCGGCAGCGGGCGTTTGAACCTGCTCGGTGAACACAACATCGCGTTCAACGAGAAAGAACACCTGGCAATGATCCGCAAGCCGTTGGCCTATCACCCCAACGGCATGATCTTCCGTGCCTTCGATGCGGCGGGATTGCAGATCCGCAGCCGCGAGTACTACTCGGTCGGCGGCGGTTTTGTGGTCGACGAAGATGCGGCCGGTGCCGACCGTATCGTTGAAGACGCCACCCCGCTGACCTTCCCGTTCAAAAGTGCCAAGGACTTGCTCGGTCACTGCGCCACCTATGGTCTGTCGATCAGTCAGGTGATGCTGACCAACGAAAGCGCTTGGCGCCCGGAAGCGGAAACCCGCGCCGGCCTGCTGAAAATCTGGCAAGTGATGCAGGACTGCGTGGCCGCCGGCTGTCGCAACGAAGGCATTCTGCCGGGTGGCCTGAAGGTCAAACGGCGCGCGGCGGCACTGCACCGGCAACTGTGCAAGAACCCGGAATCGTCGCTGCGCGATCCGCTGTCGGTGCTGGACTGGGTCAACCTCTACGCCCTCGCCGTCAACGAAGAAAACGCCAACGGCGGGCGTGTAGTGACAGCACCGACCAACGGTGCGGCGGGGATCATCCCTGCGGTGTTGCATTACTACATGCGCTTCATTCCCGGCGCCAACCATGACGGCGTGGTGCGCTTCCTGCTGACCGCGGCGGCCATCGGCATTCTGTACAAGGAAAACGCCTCGATCTCCGGCGCCGAAGTCGGCTGTCAGGGCGAGGTCGGCGTGGCCTGTTCGATGGCGGCCGGTGCGTTGTGCGAGGTCCTTGGCGGCAGCGTGCAACAAGTGGAAAACGCCGCTGAAATCGGCATGGAACACAACCTCGGCCTGACCTGCGATCCGATTGGCGGGCTGGTGCAGGTGCCGTGTATCGAGCGCAACGCCATGGGCTCGGTCAAGGCGATCAACGCCGTGCGCATGGCCATGCGCGGCGACGGGCAGCACTTCGTCTCCCTAGACAAGGTCATCCGCACCATGCGCCAGACCGGCGCCGACATGAAAAGCAAATACAAGGAGACCGCCCGCGGCGGTCTGGCGGTCAACATTATCGAGTGTTAATTAGCCCCCTCTTCCGCCGGGAGAGGGTTGGTGTGAATCAAGGAGTCACGCATGTCCACCGAACAACTGTCGAAAACCCCGCTGCACGCTCTGCACATCGAACTCGGCGCCCGCATGGTGCCGTTCGCCGGCTACGACATGCCGGTGCAATACCCGCTGGGCGTGATGAAAGAACACCAGCACACCCGTGAGCAGGCCGGGCTGTTCGATGTCTCGCACATGGGCCAGATCCGCCTGACCGGCGCCAATGCCGCCAAAGCCCTGGAAACCCTGGTGCCGGTGGACATCATCGATCTGCCGGTAGGCATGCAGCGCTACGCGATGTTCACCAACGAAACCGGCGGCATCCTCGATGACCTGATGGTCGCCAATCTCGGCAACGACGAACTGTTCCTGGTGGTCAACGCCGCGTGCAAGGATCAGGACCTGGCGCATCTGCAAAAACACATTGGCGATCAGTGCACCATTACCGAGCTGTTCGAAGCCCGCGCCCTGCTCGCCCTGCAAGGTCCGGCGGCTGTAACCGTACTGGCACGCCTGGCGCCGGAAGTGGCGAAGATGACCTTCATGCAGTTCGCCCGCGTGACGCTGCTGGGTGTGGATTGCTTCGTCAGCCGCTCGGGCTACACCGGTGAGGACGGTTTCGAAGTCTCGGTACCGGCAGCCGATGCGGAAAAACTCGCCCGCGCCCTGCTGGCCGAACCGGAAGTCGCCGCCATCGGCCTTGGTGCCCGGGATTCGCTGCGTCTGGAAGCCGGCCTGTGCCTGTACGGCCACGACATGAACACCGACACCACGCCAATCGAAGCCAGCCTGTTGTGGGCAATCTCCAAGCCGCGCCGTGCCGATGGCGCACGGGCCGGCGGCTTCCCGGGTGCAGAACAGGTTTTCGCCCAGCAGCAGAACGGTGTCGCGCGCAAACGCGTCGGCCTGCTTCCGCAGGAGCGCACGCCAGTCCGTGAAGGCGCAGAAATCGTCAACGAAGCCGGCGACATCATTGGCAGCGTGTGCAGCGGCGGTTTCGGCCCGACCCTGGGCGGGCCATTGGCGATGGGTTACCTAGACAGTGCTTATGTCGCACTGGACACACCAGTCTGGGCCATCGTTCGTGGGAAAAAGGTGCAAATGCTTGTAAGCAAAATGCCATTCGTTCCACAACGCTACTATCGTGGTTGATTGACTGTTTCTATAAGTAACGCGATTGCGTTATGCATGCACTAATGTGTAACGCAATCGCCATAAAACAGTGCACTTCCCTTACATTCGATTCGAATATGAACTTGGCTTATAACGTTCGAAAACAATTGAACAAGCTAATCGTATAAGCCCGACTAGTGGACTGACTAACAGCCGGCAAGCACAGGAAAACCGGGGCCTTCACAGGGCTTGTTTTTCCTCCTGTAGTTGGCGTAGAGTTTGTCCACTGTGTTTGCATGGGTCAGCTTGGAATCGTGACCTGGGCAGTAGCCTACAAGTTAGCTACATCCCGTTCGACGTCTTCTTACTCTCCTGCAACCAGCTCCAGTACTCTTTCATGAGGAAGAGACTGTCATCAATTTTTGCGTCAAAGGAAATAAGAAATGTCCACACGTCAGAGCGGTACCGTCAAGTGGTTTAACGACGAGAAAGGTTTTGGTTTTATCACTCCAGAAAGCGGTCCGGATCTGTTCGTGCATTTCCGCGCTATTCAGGGCAACGGCTTCAAGAGCCTGAAAGAAGGCCAGAAAGTGACTTTCGTTGCCGTACAAGGCCAGAAAGGCATGCAGGCTGATGAAGTCATCGCTGAAGCCTGATTTTCTGTAACGAAAAAGCCCCTGATATTGATATCAGGGGCTTTTTTGTGCGCGCGAATCCGTAAAATGGCGCTTCACTTTCCGTCCAGAGGCTGCCATGTCGAAACACCTGCTCCTTCCCCAGGGCGACTTTCCTGCCGTCGGCCTCGGCCGTCGTCTGGCAGCGATGTTCTACGATTTTCTTCTGTGCACCGCCCTGCTGATCGTCACGGGCTTCGTCTATAAGCTGATCCAGGCCGCGATCATCGGCGAAGAGCGTCTGCGCGCGATGACCGACGCCGGCAAACTGGACGGCGATCCGCTGTACTCCACCGTGCTGCTGCTGGTGCTGTTCGGTTTCTTCGCCAAATTCTGGACTCACGCCGGCCAGACCCTGGGCATGCAGGTCTGGGGTATCCGCGTACAGAACGCCGATGGCACCGCGATCAGCCTGTGGCAGGCGCTGCTGCGGTTCATGGTGTCGATCGCGTCGTGGCTGTGCCTCGGCGTGGGGTTCTTCTGGTCGCTGTTCGACAAGCGCAAGCGCGCCTGGCATGACATCTACTCGGACACGCAACTGGTGCGGATCCCGAAAAAAGCCAAATAATCCTGCAGATGCAAAAACGCCCCGATCGAATCGGGGCGTTTTCGTTTGCGGCTGAAGGTCAGGCGTTGCCTGCCAGTTTCATCCGCGCAGCCTGAGTGAAGTCGAGCATGCGCTTGAGCGGGCGGATCGCCTGGGGAATCAGCGCCGGGTCGACGAAGATCTCGTTCGAGCCCTCCTTCAGGCACTTCAGCGTGCGCTCAAGGGTGTTCATGGCCATCCACGGGCAATGTGCGCAACTACGGCACGCCGCGCCGTTACCGGCCGTTGGCGCCTCGATGAAGACCTTGTCCGGGCACAACTGCTGCATCTTGTAGAAGATGCCACGGTCAGTGGCCACGATCAGGGTCTTGTTCGGCAGCGATTGCGCGGCAGCGATCAACTGGCTGGTGGAACCGACGGCGTCCGCCAGCTCGATCACCGACGTCGGCGACTCCGGGTGCACCAGAATGGCCGCGTCCGGGTACAGCGCCTTCATGTCTTCCAACTGCTTGGACTTGAACTCTTCGTGAACGATGCAGGCACCGTCCCAGAGCAGCATGTCGGCGCCGGTCTGACGCTGTATGTAGGTGCCCAGGTGCTTGTCCGGGCCCCAGATGATGGTCTCGCCGTTATCCATCAGGCTTTCGACGATCTCCAGCGCGCAACTCGATGTCACCACCCAGTCGGCCCGGGCTTTGACCGCGGCCGAGGTGTTGGCGTACACCACCACGGTGCGCTCGGGATGCTGATCGCAGAACGCCGAGAACTCATCCACCGGGCAACCCAGGTCCAGCGAACAGGTCGCCTCCAGGGTCGGCATCAGTACGCGCTTTTCCGGGTTGAGGATCTTCGCGGTTTCACCCATGAATTTCACGCCGGCAACCACCACGGTCTTGGCCGGGTGAGCGTTGCCGAAGCGGGCCATTTCCAGAGAGTCGGAAACGCAACCACCGGTTTCTTCGGCCAGGGCCTGAATGATCGGATCGCAATAAAAGTGGGCAACCAGCACCGCGTCCTGAGCCTTGAGCTCGGCGGCGATGGCGGAACGGTAATAAGCCTCTTCCTCGGCCGTCAGCGGCTTGGGCTGCTTGGCGTCAAGGTGGGCTTGTACCAGAAGGCGTTCGGAAATCTGCGTCATGTTCGCAAGACCTGCAGGCGCATTCGCGCGAAAGTCGAGTATACACCCGGCTCCGGACCGCTTGAGGGTACCGCCGGGAGAGTGAGTTTTATCAGGCACGGACAGCGTTGAAGCTGCGCAAGGCTACAGAATATCCGGTTGATGCAAAAGATGATTCTGACCTGTGTCAGCGCAGGACGCGCCGAACGGAAAAATGCCCGAATTGCAGGCAAAAAAAAACCCGGAAATCCTCACTTTCGTGGGCCTTCCGGATTTTCTAAACCGCCAAATATGGTGGGTCGTGTGGGATTCGAACCTACGACCAATTGGTTAAAAGCCAACTGCTCTACCAACTGAGCTAACGACCCGCTGTGTGGTGGCGCGTATAATACTGATTTTTAAGGACTATTCAACACCTAATTTGAAAAAAATCAAAAATAAGGTGTCGGGTCGCTGATTCCGGCCGCTGCAAAGCCTTCTGCACGCAGTCGGCAGCTGTCGCATTTGCCGCAGGCACGGCCATTATCGTCCGCCTGATAGCAGGAAACCGTCAGCCCGTAATCAACACCCAGCTTCACGCCAGTCTGAACGATCTGTGCCTTGCTCAGGTTCTGCAGCGGCGCCTGGATGCGGAAACCATTGCCCTCCACACCGGCCTTGGTCGCCAGGTTGGCCATACGCTCGAACGACTCGATGAACTCGGGACGGCAATCCGGGTAACCGGAGTAATCCACGGCGTTGACGCCGATAAAGATGTCACGGGCGCCGAGTACTTCAGCCCAGCCCAATGCCAGCGACAGGAACACCGTGTTACGTGCCGGCACGTAAGTGACCGGAATGCCCTCGCCCAGTTCTTCAGGGATATCGATGCTGGTATCGGTCAGGGCCGAACCGCCCATGCCATTCAGGTTCAGGCCGATCACCTTGTGCTCGACCACACCCAAGTCGCGGGCAACGCGAGCAGCGGCGTGCAATTCAGCGTGGGAGCGTTGACCGTAATCGAAGCTCATGGTGTAGCAGGCGTAGCCTTCTGCACGGGCCATGGCCACGACCGTTGCCGAGTCCAGACCACCCGACAGCAGGATGACCGCACGTTTTTCGTCGGTGTTCAGTTGTTCAGTCATCTCAGCGCCCCGGCTCATCATTCCATAGATATTTGTGCAGCTGCAGTTGCAACCGCACTGGCAGGTTATCCGCCACCACCCAGTCCGCCAGATCCCTTGCGTTCAGGTCATGGTGACTTGGAGAAAACAGGACTTCGCCGGCACGCCGGTCAAGCCCGTACTGGATCAGCTTGGAAACCGCCCAGTCATAGTCGTCCCGCGAGCAGATGACAAACTTCACCTGATCGTTGGGCGTCAGCAGTTCGATGTTCTCGTAACGGTTACGATGGGCTTCTTTCGAATCGGGCGTCTTCAGATCGACGACCCGACTGACCCGCGGATCAACCGCTGAAATGTCGAGGGCGCCGCTGGTTTCCAGCGAGACTTCGTAGCCGGCATCGCACAATTGCTTGAGCAAAGGGATGGCATTGGGCTGTGCCAGCGGCTCACCGCCAGTGACACAAACGTAGCGCGGGCGAAACCCGGCCACTTGATCGAGGATGTCGTCGAGTGTACGAATGGTGCCGCCGCTGAACGCGTAGGCACTGTCGCAGTATTGGCAACGCAACGGGCAACCAGTCAGGCGCACAAAAACAGTGGGCAGCCCGGCAGTCCGCGTTTCCCCCTGCAACGAGTAGAAAACTTCGGTGATTCTCAATGTGTCTTGCATAGTCGCCACGGGCGTAACAGCTAAACAGGCTGTCCGCCTCCGTCAGGCACTTCAGGCAACCCCGCCAACGCGTAGATCACCAGAAGCGTGTTTCATAAAAGGGCGTGAATTCTAACGAAAAAACCCGCGACAAGCGCGGGTTTCTTCCAAACGGGTCAAACACACTTACATGCGTTGCAGATCGCGTTGGGCCAACTGGGCAGCGGAGGTACCCGGATACTGGGACACCACTTGTTGCAGAATGCCTTTGACCTTGTCGGTGTGACCGAGGCGGCGCTCTACGTCAGCCAGCTTGTACAGCGAATCCGGCACTTTGGCATGCTTGGGATACAGCTGCGAAACCTTGGCAAAAGCCTGACCTGCACCTTGCAGATCGCCTTTGGCCAAGTTCACTTCACCCAACCAGTACTGGGCATTGCCCGCGTACTGGCTGTTCGGGTATTTACGCAGGAACGCGGCGAAAGCCTGGCTGGCCTTGTCGAAATCCTTGGCCTTGATCAGGTCGAAGGCTGCATCGTAATACAGCTTTTCCTTGGCCGGATCAGCCGGTTCACCACTCGCGGCAGGTGCCTGGGCAGCAGCCCCGGCTCCAGCAGCGGCACCGGCAGCAGCACTTGCATCGCCACCGGCAGAAGAATTCTCGGGAGTCGCGGCAGGTGCAGCACCGGATCCTATGCGCCGATCAAGATCCTGGTATCGCTCCAGGGATTCCTGCTTCATGCGCGCAACCTGATTCTGCAGTTCTTCGATCACGCCCTGCTGGCGCGATATCTGATCCTGCATTTGTTGCAGTTGGTTGAACAGCATGCCTTGTGCCGAGGCAGGGGCCGAAGCCGCTCCCCCGGCATAGGCGCCGTTCGTACCGTAACCTGCAGGCGGATAACTGCTCCCGCTATTGTTATAACCGGAGTTGTCATCGACCACAGGAACCGCAGCCCACGCCGCAAGCGACGCGAGGCTGAGAGCCAGAACAGTTACAGCACGACGGCACGTTCGCATATCGAATTACTTACGCAGTTCGACGCGACGGTTTTGAGCCCAGGACTGCTCGTCGTTGCCGGTAGCAACTGGACGCTCTTCGCCGTAGGAAACCAGTTCCAGCTGAGCTGGGGAAACACCTTGCAGTACCAGGTAGCGCTGAACGGCTTTCGCACGACGCTCGCCCAGTGCCATGTTGTACTCACGAGTACCACGTTCGTCGGTGTTGCCTTCCAGAACAACGCGAGCGCCGTTTGCTTTCAGGTCTTTGGCGTGAACGTCCAGAGCGCGCATGGCTTCTGGCTTCAGGTCCGAGCTGTCGTATTCGAAGTAGAAGGTGGTGATTGCGCGCAGAGCAGCTTCTTCGCTCAGGGAACCGTCAACGGCACCGGTGTTTGCGCCGTAACCAGCGTTTGGATCAACAGCGCCTTCACCGGCGTTGTCGCCGCCTTTGGACGAGCAACCTACAGCTACAGCCATGGCCAGAGCCAGCGCAGCAAATTTACCAAACTTCAGCATTTCCATCGTGAAACTCCTAATGAACCCCAGTGTGTTAAGTAAAACGTGTAGCGCCCGCTCACTTCAGGTAAGGGGACCAGGACGGTTCTCTGACTTCGCCTTGAGCGGTAGGAAGCGGGAGCCTAACGCGTCCATTAATGGACACGAGCATCAAGACTCCCCGGCCCTGTTGGCGGGTGGCGTAGATTACCATGGTGCCGTTGGGCGCAACAGTAGGCGACTCGTCCAGAGTGCTATCAGTGAGGATTTTTACACTTCCGCGCTGCAAATCCTGAGCCGCCACTTTGAAATTGGTGAAACCGTCCTGACGATGGATCATCACCAGGGTCTTTTCATCAGCCGAAAGCTTCGGGTTGGCGTTGTAGTTGCCCACGAACGTCACACGCTCGGCACCACCGCCATTGGCGCTGGTCTTGTAGATCTGCGGCTTGCCGCCACGGTCCGAAGTGAAATAGATGGTCGAGCCATCCTTGCCCCAGTACGGTTCGGTGTTGATGCCGGGACCGGCGGTCACACGAGTGATCTGACGCGAACCGAGGTTCATCACGTAGATGTCCGGGTTACCGTCCTTCGACAGCACGAACGCCAGGCGATTGCCATCCGGCGACCAGGCCGGGGCACCGTTCAGGCCTTCGAAGTTGGTGATCTGCTCACGGCGACCGGTGTCGATGTTCTGCATGAAGATGCGCGGACGCTTCTGCTCGAACGATACATAGGCAATACGCTTGCCGTCCGGTGCGAAACGCGGCGACAGAATCGGCTCGCGCGATTGCAGCAGAGTCACGGCGCGGGCACCGTCATAGTCCGAACGCTGCAGGGTGTAACGGGTGTTCTTCTCGGAGAAGCGTTCAGCCGTCACGTACAGCAGGCGAGTCGAGAACGCACCCTCGATGCCGGTCAGCTTCTGGAACGACTGGTCAGAGATGAAGTGCGCCATGTCCCGTATTTGCTCGGTGGTACCGGAAACACTGCCGTCCGCCACTTTCTGCTCGGTGGCAACGTTGAACAACGCCCACTGAACCTGCAGGCGACCACCGGCCGGCGTGATATTGCCGACCATCATGTACTGGGCACCTACCGCCTTCCAGTCACGGAAGATGATTTCGCTCGGCTGGCTTGGCTGGCTGATCATGTTCTGTTTTGGAATCGGCGAGTAATAACCCGAGTTCCGCAGGTCGTTGCCAATGATTTCAGCCATGTCATCCGGCAGGACGGCACCGCCCTGGAAACCGAACGGTACGACGGCGATCGGGGTCGCCCGATCGCTGCCGCTGGTGACCAGAATGTTCTTTTCATCCGCCATCGCGATCCCTGCCATGCAGCAGATCACGACCAGCATTCCTCGAAGAAGGTTTCTCACAAGGCTAGATCCTCAGGTGTGAATGTCATCTTGAATGAACGATACGGAGCGAAATCGCTCGGCTTCATTCCCTGCATTTCCGTCAAACGTCCAATATTCTTGACCGCCGCCACTGCCGACGCATCGAACGGACCGTCGCCACTGGACTTGGCCACGCTGACCGTAGTCACCGTACCGTCCGGCAACATGCCGATCTGCAGTACAACCGTCATGCCTTTGCGTGCCGAAGGAGGACGTGCCCAACCTTCCGCTGCCCGCGCACGAATCAAGTCATCGAAGCTGCCTGCGGTTTCGTCACCACGTTCGTCCGCCAAAGCCTGCTGACGCTCGGTCTTGTCGGACAACAGGTCGGCCAGAGCCTGGGCCTTCTTGTCCTCGACCGATTTGCGTGCCGCGTCCTGCGCTTTCTTCTTCGCAGCATCGGCAGCAGCTTTCTTCTTGGCTTCATCGGCGACTTTCTTCTTCGCCTCTTCAGCCTCGGCTTTCTTCTTGGCGTCTTCGGCGGCTTTCTTCTTCGCGTCTTCGACGATTTTCTTCTTGGCTTCTTCAGCGGCCTCTTTCTTGGCCTCTTCTTCAGCAGCCTTCTTGGCTTCTTCTTCAGCTTTCTTCTTGGCTATATCAGCCAATTGTTTCTCTTCTGCCTTCTTGGCTTCGGCGGCTTTCTTCGCGTCTTCGGCTTTCTTGGCTTCGTCAGCCTTTTTCGCCTGTTCCGCTTTCTTCGCCTCATCGGCCTTCTTGGCTTCCTCGGCCTTTTGAGCCGCTTCTTCTTTCTTTTGTTCCGCAGCCTTCACCGCTTCCTGCTCGACCTTTTTCTGCTCCATCTGCTCGACTTCGGTCTGGCGCGCGGCGGATTTCTTCGCCTCACCCGCAATCTTCTGATTGGTCTGGGTGGTTGCCTGACTTTTCGATTTCAGCTGGTAAAGGGTCGCCTGGACAATCGGCTTGGCCGGCGGCAGCTCCGGTGTCATGGCGAAACTGACGAACAGCATGCCGAACACCAGCACGTGCAAGCCAATCGCCCAGACACTGGGCCAGAAGTAGCTTTCCGAGGCGGACGGCTCTCGCTGTTGCTGCATCAGGGGGCCTCGGTGATCAAGCCAACATTACCGACCCCGGCTTTCTGCAACCCGCCCATGGCGCCCATGACGGAGCCATAATCGACGGACTTGTCGCCACGGATGAAGACCTGGGTGCGCTTGCCGCCTTCAGTGCCGGCGCGGATGATCTTGGTCACCGCGTCGGTCATCTGTGGCAGGGTCATGGCCCGGTCCTGTTGCTTCTCGGTGTCGACTTCGCTGCCAAGGTTCCAGTAGTAGGTCTTGTCAGCCTTGATCGAAATGGTCAGCACCTGGGTGTTGTTGTCCTGCGGCAAGGCTTCGCTGGAAACCTTGGGCAGATCCACTTTCACGCCCTGATTGAGCATCGGCGCAGTCACCATGAAGATGACCAGCAGCACCAGCATCACGTCGATGTAAGGCACTACGTTCATCTCGGCGACCGGCTTGCGCTTGTGTCGGGCTCGAGTGATTAAAGCCATCGGTAAATACCTGCTTATTCTTCGCTGGTGTGCACTTTGCGGTGCAGGATCGCCTGGAATTCATCGGCGAAGGTGTAGTAGCGGCTCAGCAAGGTTTCACTGCGGGCAGAGAAACGGTTGTAAGCGATAACGGCCGGGATCGCGGCGAACAGGCCGATCGCGGTGGCGATCAGGGCTTCGGCGATACCTGGGGCCACAGTGGCCAGGGTGGCCTGTTGTGCACTGGCCAGACCACGGAAGGAGTTCATGATCCCCCACACGGTACCGAACAGACCGATGTACGGGCTGACCGAACCGACGGTGGCGAGGAACGGCAGGCTTTGCTCGAGCTTCTCTTCCTCGCGGGAGATCGCTACGCGCATGGCACGGGCCACTCCTTCCATGACCGCTTCAGGGTCGACGCCCGGCTGCTGGCGCAGACGCGAGAATTCCTTGAAACCGGCACGGAAGATCTGCTCGACGCCCGAGTCCGGATCCGGGTTGCTGCCGGCCTGGCGGTACAGTTTGGACAGGTCGATACCCGACCAGAAGCGCTCCTCGAAGCTCTCCAGGGCACGTCGACCGGCGCGCAGCAGATTGCTGCGCTGAAAGATCATGATCCATGAGGTCACCGATGCGGCTACCAGGGTCAACATTACCAACTGCACCACGATGCTGGCATTGCTGACCAGGCTCCACATGGAGGAATGGTCGACGACGTTAGCTTCCACGCTTTATCTCCTGCTTCAAGTGTGTACCCGTGCCGACCGCGTCGGCGAAAGCCGCACGCAAGTCTTCGGGAAGGGCCCGGGGTTTCAAACTGTTAGTGCGCACACAGGCCACCAGAAACTGCCCCTCACAGAGCAGCACATTATCCGTTGCCCGCCTGACCTGCTGTCGAAAGCGCAGGCTGGCACGGTTCAATTCGATTACATCAGCGCTTACCAGCAGCTCGTCGTCCAGTCGCGCCGGCGCGTGATAACGCGCTTCGCTGGAGTGCACGACGAACAACAGGTCCTCCCCTGCCAGCGCCGACTGGGCAAAGCCCAGCTCCCGGAGCCGCTCGGTTCGAGCCCGTTCCATAAACTTGAGGTAATTAACGTAATACACGATGCCGCCCGCATCGGTGTCCTCGTAATAAACGCGACAACGATGTGCGAACGGCTCAAGCCCGTTTTGCGCGCGCATACTCTAGTGCTTACTCCTCGGGTTGCCAATCCGGCCAGGCAACTGTTTTTCATAGTTCGAAGGCTTTACCGCAAAAGTACCGTCCTGAGACAGTACAAACGCTGAATAAATCGCCAATAAATGTGTATCAATCGTCCACGGCATCGAGAAACTCGTCTGCCACGGGCATTTCGCCCATTCGTGACGGAATGTTTAAACCAAAATGCAGATACGCGTGCCGGGTCACCACTCTGCCCCGCGGCGTACGCATGATGTAGCCCTGCTGAATCAGATACGGTTCCAGCACATCTTCGATGGTGTGGCGCTCTTCACTGATTGCAGCCGCCAGACTGTCGATGCCGACAGGGCCGCCATCGAACTTCTCGATCATGGTCAGCAGCAAACGCCGATCCTGATGATCGAAGCCGTGTTCATCGACATCCAGCAGATTCAGTGCCAGGTCGGCAACGGATTTGGTGATATGCCCCTTGGCCCGGACTTCGGCGAAATCCCGCACCCGGCGCAGCAGCCGGTTGGCGATCCGCGGCGTGCCACGGGCACGCCGGGCAATCTCGAAAGAGCCTTCCGGGTCCAGCGGCAGACCGAGGATGTTCGCCGAACGGCTGACAATCGTCGCCAGGTCGGCGGTGCTATAGAACTCGAGGCGCTGGACAATACCGAAACGGTCGCGCAACGGATTGGTCAGCATCCCCGCTCGTGTCGTCGCGCCAACGAGGGTGAACGGCGGCAGATCGAGTTTGATCGAACGCGCCGCCGGCCCTTCACCAATCATGATGTCGAGCTGGAAGTCTTCCATCGCCGGGTACAGCACTTCTTCGACGATCGGCGACAGACGATGGATTTCATCGATGAACAGCACGTCATGGGGTTCAAGATTTGTCAGAAGCGCGGCCAGATCCCCCGGCCGTTCGAGCACCGGGCCCGACGTGCTCTTGATCGACACGCCCATTTCCTGGGCAATGATGTTGGCCAGAGTGGTCTTGCCCAAACCCGGCGGACCGAAGATCAGGGTGTGGTCGAGGGATTCGCTACGGCCACGGGCGGCCTGGATAAACAGTTCCATCTGCTCGCGAACGGTCGGCTGGCCAATGTATTCGGCCAGACTGACGGGACGTATCGCCCGATCCTGGACTTCTTCGCGCTCACGCGGACTGTGCGTGGCGGCGATCAGACGATCAGCTTCAATCACTTAAATCATTCCCTTCAGGGCGCGTCGGATCATGTCTTCACTGCTCAAGCCTTTCTCCTTGATCGCGGAAATCGCCTTGCTCGCTTCCTGTGGCTTGTAGCCCAGGGAAATCAGCGCGCTGACCGCGTCATTCTCGGCGGTATTGACCGGTGCCGGGCCGTCCGGCTGGTTCGGCACCAGCGCAAACATGGCCGGCGAGGTTTCCCAGGCCTTGAAGCGGTCCTTGAGTTCGACCAGCAGACGCTCGGCGGTTTTCTTGCCCACACCCGGTACTTTGGTCAGCGCCGAGGTGTCCTGGGACTGCACGCAACGGATCAGCTCATCGACTTCCAGACTCGACATCAAGGCCAGGGCCAGTTTCGGCCCCACACCATTGAGACGGATCAACTCGCGAAAAAAGTCTCGCTCACGCTTGCCAGCGAAACCATAGAGTAACTGCGCGTCTTCGCGTACGACCAAATGGGTGTGCAAGGTCAGCGGTTCACCGACCGACGGCAGGCGATACAGGGTGGTCATGGGCACTTCCAGCTCATACCCGAGGCCGTTTACATCCAGAATCAGGTGCGGCGGCTGTTTTTCAGCGAGGGTGCCGCGCAAGCGTCCAATCACGTTTCAGATCCTTGAGCGTTGGCCAGCCGTGGGCTGGCGACAAAACGGAATACGGATTCGGGCCGACGACCCAGGCACAAAATCCATATACCGGAAAATTGATTGCTGATGCTATCAGAGACGCAGGCGCCCGCCACGACTGCGTGCGGTTCCCAGACCATGCGGCAACAGGCTGGAGCGTGTATGCGCATGGCAAATGGCAATGGCCAGGGCGTCCGAGGCATCGATTTGCGGCTTGCTGGTCAGTTTGAGCATGTGCATGACCATCATCTGCACCTGTTCCTTATTCGCGGCGCCGGTGCCGACCACGGCCTGCTTGACCTGGGTTGCCGTGTACTCGGCAATCTCCAGACTCTCTTCGGCCCCCGCGACGATAGCGGCCCCACGTGCCTGCCCGAGCTTCAGCGCCGAGTCGGCGTTTTTCGCCATGAACACCTTTTCGATGCCCATGGTCACCGGACCGTAGGTCTGGATGATTTCCCGCACGCCGCGATAGACGATCTGCAGACGCTCATGCAACTCGCCGGCGCCGGTACGAATGCAGCCGGAAGCCACGTAGACACAACCACGCCCGGTATCGCGTACCACGCCATATCCGGTGATGCGCGAACCGGGGTCGATACCAAGAATTAAAGTCATAAGCCTGCAGGTTCGAAAAAACACAAAAACAAATGTGGGAGATTCCATGTTCGAGAGGAACCCTCAAACATGAAATCTCCCACATTGAAGCCTAGCCGTTATCAGCCGAGCTGAGCCGCCACGTCTTCCGGAATGTCGGCATTGGAATAGACGTTCTGCACGTCATCCAGATCCTCAAGCATGTCGATCAGCTTGAGCACCTTCTCCGCGCCTTCCAGATCCAGTTCGGCGCTGGTAGTCGGCTGCATGACGATTTCCGCGTCATCACCCTTGAAACCGGCCGCTTCCAGCGCGTTTCGCACGGCGTAGAAGCTGGTGAACGAGGTGAACACGTCGATCGAGCCGTCTTCATGAGTGACCACGTCGTCGGCATCGGCTTCCAGTGCCGCTTCGGTCAGCGCATCTTCGTCGACACCCGGCGCGAAGCTGATCTGGCCCTTGCGTTCGAACAGGTAGGCCACCGAACCGTCAGTACCCAGGTTGCCGCCACACTTGCTGAACGCATGGCGCACGGCCGCGGCGGTACGGTTGCGGTTGTCGGTCATGCACTCGACCATCACCGCCACGCCACCCGGGCCGTAACCTTCGTAGGTCAGCTCTTCAACGTTGTCCGCTTCGGTCGCGCCGGCGCCACGGGCCACCGCACGATCGATGATGTCGCGGCTCATGTTGGCGCCCAGCGCCTTGTCCAGGGCCAGACGCAGACGCGGGTTGGAACCCGGGTCGCCGCCGCCCTGACGGGCCGCAACGGTCAGTTCACGGATCCACTTGGTGAAGATCTTGCCTCGTTTGGCATCCTGACGTTCTTTGCGGTGCTTGATGTTCGCCCACTTGGAATGACCTGCCATATCTCGCTCCGAATTCTCTTTGAAACGTTGCCCGCCGCGCACATCGCACAGCCAGCAAACAAAAAAATCTCGACCTGCTCTCTATAGAAAGAAAAAAGGCGCATCCGAAGATGCGCCTTCAGGCCCGTCTTACTCAGCCTTTGGTGTTTCACGCAAACGAATGTGCAGTTCGCGCAGTGCCTTGGCATCCACGACACCCGGCGCCTGCGTCATCACGTCGGCAGCACTCTGGGTTTTCGGGAAGGCGATCACTTCACGGATCGACTGGGCGCCGGTCATCAGCATCACCAGACGGTCCAGACCGAAAGCCAGACCACCGTGCGGCGGTGCACCGTACTTCAGCGCGTCGAGCAGGAAGCCGAACTTCTCTTCCTGTTCCGCTTCGTTGATGCCCAGCAGACGGAATACCGCTTGCTGCATCTCTTTGCGGTGAATACGGATCGAACCGCCACCCAGCTCGGTGCCGTTCAGAACCATGTCATAGGCACGGGACAGCGCGCCAGCCGGGTTGGCTTCGAGCTCTTCCGGGGTGCACTTCGGCGCGGTGAACGGGTGGTGCAGGGCGGAGAAGCTGCCGTCATCGTTCTCTTCGAACATCGGGAAGTCGACGACCCACATCGGAGCCCATTCACAGGTCAGCAGCTTCAGGTCGTGGCCGAGCTTGATACGCAGCGCGCCCAGGGCTTCGCTGACGATCTTGGCCTTGTCCGCGCCGAAGAACACGATATCACCGTCGACTGCACCGACGCGATCGAGGATCACGTTCAGGTTGGCTTCCGGGATGTTTTTCACGATCGGCGATTGCAGACCTTCAACACCGGCAGCACGCTCGTTGACCTTGATGTACGCCAGGCCCTTGGCACCGTAGATGCCGACGAACTTGGTGTAATCGTCGATCTGCTTGCGCGGCATGCTCGCCCCGCCTGGAACGCGCAGTGCGGCGATACGGCATTTCGGATCGTTGGCCGGGCCGCTGAAGACTTTGAAATCGACTTCTTTCAGCTGATCGGCTACGTCGACCAGTTCCAGCGGGTTACGCAGGTCCGGTTTGTCGGAACCGTAACGGCGCATGGCTTCTTCGAACGTCATGTGCGGGAATTCGCCGAATTCCAGATCCAGCACTTCCTTGAACAGGTTGCGGATCATGCCTTCGGTCAGGCCCATGATGTCTTTTTCGTCGAGGAAGCTGGTCTCGATGTCGATCTGAGTGAACTCAGGCTGACGGTCGGCACGCAGGTCTTCGTCGCGGAAGCACTTGGCGATCTGGTAGTAACGGTCGAAGCCGGCGACCATCAGCAGTTGCTTGAACAGCTGAGGCGATTGCGGCAGTGCGAAGAACGAACCGGCGTGGGTACGGCTCGGCACGAGGTAATCGCGCGCGCCTTCTGGAGTAGCGCGGGTCAGGATCGGCGTTTCCACGTCGAGGAAGCCGTTCTCGTCGAGGTAGCGACGGATGCTGGTGGTCATGCGCGAACGCAGACGCAGCTTCTCGGCCATTTCCGGACGACGCAGATCGAGGAAACGATAGCGCAGACGGGTTTCTTCACCGACGTCGGAGAACTCGTTCAGCGGGAACGGCGGGGTTTCCGACTCGTTCAGCACTTCCAGTTCGTAGCCCAGGACTTCGATCATGCCCGACGCCATGTTGGCGTTGGTGGCACCGGCCGGACGCAGACGCACCTTGCCGGTGATCTTCACGACGTATTCGCTGCGCACGCGATCGGCGGCGGCGAAGCTCTCGGCGCGATCCGGATCGAAGACCACCTGGGCCAGACCGTCACGATCACGGATATCGAGGAAAATCACCCCGCCGTGGTCGCGGCGACGGTGAACCCATCCGCAAAGGGTAATTTCCTGGCCTTCCAGGCTTTCGTTCAGTTGGCCGCAATAATGGCTGCGCATCATGGTAGTGGTTTCGCTTCTCGTAATTCGAAATTCGGTGGAGATCCGCCGCACTCAAGCTCTGTGCGACCGGTGGATGCTCGCGCGTGTCGTAAGACCTGGGCCTGAACCCTAGTCAGATTTGTCGCCACCGGCCAGATTCTTCTTCGCGCCGGTCTTGAAATCGGTTTCGTACCAACCGCTGCCGCTGAGGCGAAAGCCTGGCATGGACAGCTGTTTCTTTAGCTCTGGTGCCTGACAGGCAGGGCAATCGACCAGCGGTGCATCACTGATCTTTTGAATGGCTTCCAACTGATGACCACAGGAAGCACATTGGTAATCGTACATCGGCATGGAGTTGTCTCGGCGATCAGATTGCCAGCTGCCGCAGGGCGGTGTGGCGAAAGAGCGGGATTATATCCATTAAATGCGGCCTGTGCAGCCGGAAGACTGCACGGGCCGCCCGGTCACTGGCAACCCCCGATGGTCACCGGGGCATCCCGCAGGCCGTGCACGACACACACCACCCGCACCAGACCGCTGAAGTTCTTCACGCCACCGTGACGCAAGTGCACCTCGCGATCGACACGGGACAGCAAGGTGCCGACCGAACAGCAATTATCCTCGGCCATACGGCCCAGAATATTCCAGTAGACCTGCTCCAGCCGCATGCAGGTCGCAAACCCGTTCAAGCGCACCGACCGGGCCAAGGGCCGGATCAATGCCATGTCGAACTCTTCAAGAAACGGCGCCACGGCCCTGTCCTGCCGCGAGCCGATGACGATTCCACTTCGCCTGTCTCCAACTTCCATATCGTTGACACTCCTTTGCCATCTCTGCTTGTTGCCAAGGCAACATCCTGTGACCTCATTAAAAGCGCAGGGACAAAGGCATGGCCAGACGACTTTTTGACCGTCCTCGTAGGATAAGCCAACAGAAAAGGGAGGATCATGGACCAGCGAAGTGCTTTGCTCGCATCCTACAAACGCGAGTGCCTTTTCCTCGCCAGGACGGGCGCACGGCCGACAAATCGTGTCCGTGCGCCACGGGCGATCAGGCTTCGAGCAGCGCCCTGAGCATCCACGCGGTTTTCTCGTGGACTTGCATGCGCTGAGTCAGAAGATCAGCCGTCGGCTCGTCACTGACCTTGTCCAGCAGCGGAAAAATCCCCCGCGCCGTGCGAGTGACCGCCTCCTGGCCTTCGACCAGCTGTTTGATCATGTCTTCGGCACTCGGCACGCCCACCTCTTCTTTAATAGAGGAAAGACGCGCGTAAGTCGCATAGGCACCCGGCGCTGGAAAACCCAGGGCGCGGATGCGTTCGGCGATCGAATCCACGGCCAGCGCCAGTTCGTTGTATTGCTCCTCGAACATCAGATGCAAGGTCCGGAACATCGGTCCGGTGACGTTCCAGTGGAAGTTGTGGGTCTTCAGATAGAGCACGTAGGTGTCCGACAGCAGACGCGACAGCCCTTCGACGATGGATTTGCGGTCTTCTTCACTGATACCGATATCGATTGCCATGCTTACCCCCTAACGGCGATTGAATTCATCCAGCAGGTGTCGGTTCACTGTAGCAAGGCCTCCCTCCCATGGCAGCCCCCGTATCGACCCGATAGAGGCGACAAATCGCCCCACGCGTTGCCGCTGGCCGGCGTGATTTGAGTAGCTGTGGGCTTTGCTGTTAAATAGGCAGTGTGTCGCTACGCCCTGTTTTCCGGGCGTTGCGCATAGGCTGATGCCGGGCACGTGTCCAACGCCTCTTATTGTTCCGAAGCGAACCGTGCGCCTTCAGCTCTTCCTTGTGAGCCGTCATAACGTGAGTCAATAAAAATGTTGAAAATCGTCCACCTGCTAATGGGCGCAGCGGCGTTGCTGCTGTCGTTCATACCTAGCTTGAAATCCGAAGCCGTTCCTTACCTGCAACAACCCGATGCACTTTACCTGGCCTTTTTCGGCCTGCTGAACCTGGTCATTGCCCCGGTGATCCCTTACTGGAACAAAGGCCCGCGCCAGCATCTGCAAAATCTGGTCAGCGCACTGCTGGTGCTGACCGTCGTCCTGCAAACCCTGACCCTGATCGCGCCGATGCCTGTCATCGCCGGCCAGCCAGCCGTGCTGTTCAGCCTGGTGATCGCCCTGGTCGCCGTGATCCTGCACCTGGCCGTCAGCTTCTACAAATCCTCACCGGCCGCCGCCGCGCAAAGCTACGACATGAGCAACCGCGATACCGGCACCGTCAAGTGGTTCAACACCTCCAAGGGCTTCGGCTTTATCTCCCGGGATTCCGGCGATGATATTTTCGTGCACTTTCGCGCCATCCGTGGCGAAGGCCACCGCGTCCTGGTCGAAGGCCAGCGCGTGGAGTTCTCGGTGATGAACCGCGACAAAGGCCTGCAAGCCGAAGACGTGATCGCCGCCCTGCCGCGTCGCTGATCCAGAAAGAAAAAACCGCGAACAGCCTGGCTGCTCGCGGTTTTTTATTGCCCTTGCGAAATACGCAAACTCAGTAGTGCGGCGGCGGTGCGTCTTCCTCAAAAGACCCGAACTGGCCGACCATTTCTTCCTGGCGCTTGAGCAGCGCGGCCATCTGCAATTGCAGACGCTCCACGACTCGCTGCTGCTCCACCAGCACATCGTTCAATGCCTGAATGGTGTCGTCCTGAAATGCCAGGCGGCTTTCCAGATCGGTAACGCGTTGTTCCAGGCTCATGATCAGCCCTCCAGAAACTTGAAATCTTCGTCCAGCACCAGACGCAGGCGCTCACGGATCGCGGCCACCTGTTCGGCGCTGTAAGGCTTGGCCGGGTGCTTGCCCCAGACCGGCGCCGGCCACGCGGCGTCATCACGTTTGCGCACGATCACATGCATGTGCATCTGGCTGACGACGTTACCCAGGGTGGCAACGTTCATCTTGTCGGCATCGAACGAGTCCTTGAGCACCTCCGCCAGGGCCGTGGTTTCCTGCCACAGGCGCTGCTGGTCGGCGACATCCAATTGAAACAACTCGCTGATATCGTCGCGACGAGGCACCAGGATGAACCACGGGTAGTTGGCGTCGTTGGACAGCAGCAACCGGCAGAGCGGGAAGTCGCCGATGGTCAGCGTGTCCTGTTGAAGGCGTGAATCTAAAGCAAACACTGGGTGTACTCCCGGCTGATCGACAATATTCAGCTTAGTGGACCTGCCCGGTGGACGGCGCACTAAACGACAGGACGGCAGCATACCTTCG
Organism: Pseudomonas sp. R43(2017); assembly: GCF_002112345.1. Lineage (NCBI taxonomy): Bacteria > Pseudomonadati > Pseudomonadota > Gammaproteobacteria > Pseudomonadales > Pseudomonadaceae > Pseudomonas > Pseudomonas sp. R43(2017). Next base: position 494,548 of record NZ_NEHJ01000004.1, on the reverse strand, counting down.
AATGCCCTGCCCTTCACGATGAAGCGGCGCCCCGCCATGGAACATTTCCGGCGATCACGCACCAGCACGAGACCCGCCGTGCCAGGCAACACGCCGAATTGACCATGACTCACTACCGCGTTCAGGGTCATGACAGGGCCCAAGTGTTTGAATTCAGTACAGCCGGAAAAATTTTTTGCACCAAAACCGTACAGCGGGTCTACGCTCAATGGCTCGGGCATCCGCCAAATACTCACTGACAGGGTGAACCGGTAACGTTTTTGCTTGTCATGCGCAAAATCGAGCGAGGCAACACCAAGCGAGGAAGCGCGTCAACCCTGATCAAAAAGGCGCGCGCGAGCCCGCATTTACAAGGTTTTTACAGCCACAAGCGGGGCTCGGGAAAAATAACCGCATCAATTTTGCGGTTTGTGCACGCTTGTTGCATTCGTACTCATATGGGCTATGAGCCCGCCACGGGAAGTGGTGGTTCAAACCCCGAAAAAAACAGTGGCAGGGTTGCCCGATGGAGATTCAAGTGTTTTGCCAGGGACTCTTTTTTACCGATGCAAAAAGGCCCAGAAACAGCGATAAAGTTGTCAGCCCGACTGCGTGGGTACTGTGAATTTGCGACATCGACCAAGCCATTTGCGACAGCGTCGTAAAGAACATGAAAGGTTGTATGTGCAAGTATCGCCAACATTGTCGGCGTGATATAAGTTTGCGCCGACACAAAAAGAAAGAGCCGCCCAGATAATAAAACAGGTGGGACGGCAGTACTCTTCTAAAACCAAAGGAGCAAATCACGATGCGCGTGATGAAGTGGAGCATGATCGCACTGGCCGTTACAGCAGCCAGTACTCAGTTGGCTACGGCCGCACCGTTTGTTAGTGACCAGTCTGAAGCCAAAGGCTTTGTTGACGACGCCAAACTGACCGAGACGTTGAAGAACTACTACTTCAACCGCGACAACAAGAACGGCGGCCACGACCAGAAAGACTGGACCCAGGGTTTCCTCGGCAACTTCACTTCCGGTTACACCCAAGGCACCGTAGGCGTCGGTATCGATGCATTCGGTTACCTGGCCGTGAAACTGGATGGCGGTGACGGTACCACCGGTACCGGTAACATGAGCCGCAGCAATACCGTCAAAGCCAACGGTTATGCCCATGACGTTGATGAAAGCCAAGGCAAAGCCGGCGCTGCCATCAAATTCCGCATCTCCAAGACCGAGCTGAAAATCGGCGACCAGCAGCCAAGCACTGCTCCAGTGTTCGCTGTCGGCGGTTCCCGAATCCTTCCGCAAACTGCCAGTGGCTTCCAGCTGCAGAGCAGCGAAGTCAAAGACCTCGATCTCGAAGCCGGTCACTTCTACTCGGCTACCAGCCAGGACAAAAACGCCCGTGAAGGCGGCCTCTACGCCACCTACGCAGGTGTCGAAGCCAAAAACATCGACTACTTCGGTGGTAAATACGCCATCACTGACAACCTGACAGCTTCGCTGTACGGCGCCAAACTGGAAGACATCTGGAACCAGTACTACGCGAACGTGAACCTCACCACGCCATTCGGTGGTGACACTTCGCTGAACACTGACTTCAACATCTACCGCACCACCGATACCGGTAGCGCCAAAGCCGGTGACATCAGCAACACCGCGTTCTCCCTGGCGACTGCCCTGTCGTTCCTGAAGGCACACACCTTCACCCTGGCCTTCCAGAAGGTCAACGGCGACACCCCATTCGACTACATCGGCGTGGGCAAGAACAACCGTGGCGGCGACTCGATCTTCCTCGCCAACTCCATCCAGTACTCCGACTTTAACGGTGCAGGCGAGAAATCCCTGCAAGCCCGTTACGACCTGAAAATGGCCGAGTACGGCGTTCCTGGTCTGAGCTTCATGGTTCGCTACGTCAAAGGCTGGGATATCGACGGTACCCACACTCCAGCGGGTAGCGCTTACGCCGGTCTCTACGGTGAAGATGGCAAACACCACGAAACCAACTTTGAAGCCAAATATGTGGTTCAAAGCGGCCCGGCAAAAGACCTGTCCTTCCGTATTCGTCAAGCGTGGCACGTTGCTAACGCTGATGAAGGCGAAGGCGACGTTAAAGAGTTCCGTCTGATCACCGAGTACCCACTGAACATCTTGTAATCGTCAGTGGTTAGTTTGGTTGAATGAAAAAGGCCCATCTTCGGATGGGCCTTTTTTATTGCCTGTTGCTTGTAATACATGCCTGACCGACAAGTCAGGCAATTAATTAGCAACCTATCATTAAACCGCCGATTCCTGAACCACACGAATCACTCGTTGTGGAAACGGAATATCAATACCGGCAGTCTTCAAACGATCACGGGACTGTTCGTTAAACATGAACATCACATCCCAATAGTCTGCGGTTTTAACCCACACACGAAGGGAAACAGTGATCGAACTATCGCCCAGCGTCGAAATGACAGCCTGTGGCGCCGGATCCTGCAGAACGCGATCATCTTTAGCCAAGTCCAGCAACACCTGACGGGCCTTTTGCAGATCGGCTTCGTAATCGACCCCCACATCGAACACGACCTTGCGGGTTGGCTGACGGTTAGTGTTGGTAATGATGCCATTCGACAGATTGCCGTTCGGCACGATGATGGTCTTGTTGTCACCGGTACGCAGCACTGTGTGGAAAATCTGGATGCTGTCGACAGTACCTGCCACGCCCTGCGCTTCGATCCAGTCACCGATACGGAACGGACGGAACAGCAGAATCAGCACGCCACCAGCGAAGTTCGCCAGACTGCCCTGCAACGCCAGGCCGATGGCCAGGCCGGCCGCACCGATCGCCGCCACGAACGAGGTGGTCTCGACGCCGATCATCGATGCCACGCTGACGATCAACAGCACCTTGAGAATGATGTTGGCCAGGCTGCTGATAAAACCTTGCAGCGCCAGGTCGGCATTGCGCAGAGCCAGCAAGCCACCGAGCTTTTGCGTGACTTTGTTGATCAGCCACCAGCCGATCGCCAGGGTAATCACCGCCAGCAGCACACGGCTGCCGTATTCCATGATCATCGGAATCCACGCCTGGGACGCCTTGACCAGGTTGTCTACCTCAGCATTCAAATCCATCTTTTATCTCCTGATTGCCGGCTTCCCGGGCTGAAAAAATCAGCGGCAGAACGACCGGGCCCGTGGGGGCTCAATCGTTTCTGCCGCTGCTTGGGCCTCGGACGCTGAAAACGCCGAGAGGTTCCCGACTCGGATGGCTCAGTCGCGGAAGTTGTTGAATTGCAGTGGCATGCCGAATTCCTTGGCACGCAGGGCAGCGATGGCTTCCTGCAGATCGTCACGCTTCTTGCCGGTCACCCGTACCTGCTCGCCCTGAATGGCGGCCTGCACCTTGAGCTTGGCTTCTTTGATGTGGCCGACGATTTTCTTCGCCAGCTCCTTGTCGATGCCTTCCTTCAGAACGGCGTCCTGCTTCATCAGCTTGCCCGAGGCGAAGGAGTCTTTGACTTCGAGGCACTGCACGTCGATCTTGCGCTTGACCAAGGCCAGCTTGAGGATCTCGATCATCGCTTCCAGCTGGAAATCGGCTTCAGCGGTCAGGTGGACGGTCAGGTCCTTTTCCTTGAATTCGAAGCTGCCCTTGCCTTTCAGGTCATAACGACGATCGAGTTCCTTCACGGCGTTCTCGACCGCGTTGGTGAGTTCGTGTTTGTCCAGTTCGGATACCACGTCGAACGACGGCATGTAATCTCTCCAATAAAAAGGCGCGCTCGTTCAGGACGCGGCGCGCTTGGCTTGCGGTTAAAATCGGGCTCATTATAACGGGTCTTTTCCCACCGACACGGCGAGCCTTGCATGCCTGTACCTTACCGAGTGAAAAACTGATGTCCACCCCCTGGCACATCCTCGGCGCCGGAAGTCTCGGCACCCTCTGGGCCACACGTCTGGCCCGGGCCGGATTGCCGGTCCGGCTGATCCTGCGCGACATTGACCGCTTGCATGACTATGCGACGGCGGGCGGTCTGACCCTGGTGGAACAAGGCGTGGCCAGCAGTTATGCCATCCCCGGAGAAACCCCGGACAGTCCCGGACCGATCCGGCGCCTGCTGGTGGCGTGCAAGGCCTACGACGCCGAAAGTGCCGTGGCCGGCGTCGCGCATCGACTGGCGCCGGACGCAGAACTGATTCTTCTGCAAAACGGCCTCGGCAGCCAGGAAGCGGTCGCCGCACAAGTCCCGCAGGCCCGCTGCATCAGCGCCTCCAGCACCGAAGGCGCGTTTCGCGACGGCGACTGGCGCGTGGTGTTCGCCGGCCACGGTTACACCTGGCTCGGCGATGCCGGTCATCCCGTGGCACCGTTCTGGCTGGATGATCTTGAAGCGGCAAAGATTCCTCATGAATGGAGCGCGGACATCCTCACCCGACTGTGGCGAAAACTGGCGCTCAACTGTGCGATCAATCCGCTGACTGTGTTGCACGACTGCCGTAACGGTGGATTGCAGGACCATCACTGCGAAGTTGCCACCCTGTGCGCCGAACTGACCGAGCTGCTGGAGCGTTGCGGCCAGCCCGCGGCGGCAGACAACCTGCAACAGGAAGTCGAACGAGTGATTTCGGCCACCGCCGCCAATTTCTCCTCCATGTATCAGGACGTGGCCAACAAGCGCCGCACCGAAATCAGCTATCTGTTGGGACATGCCTGCAAGGCTGCGCAGCGGCATCAACTCAACCTGCCGCATTTGCAACAATTGCAGCAACGGCTGACAGCCCATCTGCACAGTCTCGGATTGCCCGTGGACTGAGCAGCGGCTACGCTGCCCACTTGTTCCTTTGTTGCGATAAGCCCGATGCCATTGCGCCAGCGCCTCGAAAACCTGCCGGTCGGCCAGAAACTGCTGGCCGCCCTGCTGGTGCTGTTGACCACCGTGTTACTGGTCGCCAACCTGACCTTCATCAGCGCGGCCTATTACATTTCCCAGGAAAGCATGGCGCCCCAGGCGCTGCAGACCATTGGCCGTCTGGTGGCGAACCCGAGCCTGATTGCCGAGGCGCTGCAATCACCGCAGAGCGCCGAACGCTTGCTCAAGGAGCTCGACAGCTATTCGCCACTGCGGGCCGCCGCGCTGTACGACGGCAAGGGCGACCGTATTGCGCAGGTACAACGCGGCGACAAACTCAATCTGCCGGAGCGCTACCGGCACATCGAAGCCTGGCAACTCACCGAGTTTCGCAGCAACCAACTGATCACCCTGCCCCGCCCCGGCACGGCGCCCGGCCATCTATTGCTGGTGGCCAGCAGCGAACTGCCAATGGCGTTTTACACCGGCACCCTGACGGCGAGTCTGGGAATCCTGATTTTCAGCGTCCTGCTGTGGCTGGTGATTGCGCGGCAGATCAAGCGCCTGATCACCCGGCCAATCCACGAACTCGAAGAGCTCTCCCGCCAGGTGACCCGCGAGGAAAACTACGCCCTGCGTGCCTCACGCGGCAACCACGACGAAATCGGCAGTCTGGCCGAGGCCTTCAACACCATGCTTTCACGCATCGAGGCCCGGGAGCAGCAGCTCAAGCGCGCCCGCGATGACTCGCAAGCCGCCTACGATCAGGCTCAGGGGCTGGCCGAAGAAACCCGCCACACCAACCGCAAGCTGGAGCTGGAAGTCCAGGTGCGCAGCAAAATCGAGAAGAAGCTCACGGGTTTCCAGAACTACCTCAACAGCATCATCGACTCCATGCCCTCGGCGCTGATCGCCCTCGACGAGCAGCTCTACGTCACACAATGGAATCAGGAAGCCAGCGCCCTCTCCGGCACCCGGCTGGACGAAGCACTGAATCAGCCGATCTTCCTCGCGTTCGAACCGCTCAAGCCGTTCCTGCCGCAGCTCAAGCAGACCGTCGAACAACATACCGTGGCGAAAATCGAGCGGGTGACCTGGTTCAAGGACGACGAACCCAAGCATTACGCCCTGACCTTCTACCCGCTGATGGGCGGTGCCGGGCGTGGCGTGGTGATCCGGATCGACGACATCACCCAGCGCCTGTCGCTGGAAGACATGATGGTGCAGTCGGAAAAAATGCTCTCGGTCGGCGGCCTCGCAGCCGGCATGGCCCACGAAATCAACAATCCGCTGGGCGCGATCCTGCACAACGTGCAGAACATTCGCCGGCGTCTGTCGCCCGACCTGCCGAAAAACCTCGAACAGGCCGAACAACTGGGCATCGAACTGGATACCGTGAACCGTTACCTGCAAGGCCGGGAGGTCCCGCAACTGCTCGACGGCATTCAGCAGGCCGGGGCCCGGGCGGCAAAAATCGTCACCCACATGCTCAGTTTCAGCCGCCGCAGCACCCGGCAGATGGCGCCGTGCGAACTGCCGGCGCTGATCGATCAGGCCGTGGAAATCGCCGGCAACGACTTCGACCTGGCCATCGGCTTCGACTTCAAGGGTCAGGCGATCATCCGTCAGTTCGACCCGGCGCTGGGTCCGGTTCCGGGCACCGCCAACGAGCTGGAGCAAGTGCTGCTCAACCTGCTGAAAAACGCTGCGCAGGCGATCCATCTGCGCGAAGACGACAGCGAGCCGGGTCGGATTATTCTGCGCACGAAGCTCAATCCGCCATGGGCCGAGATTCAGGTCGAAGACAACGGCATCGGCATGAGCGAGAACGTACGCAAACGCACCTTCGAGCCGTTCTTCACTACCAAGGAAATCGGCCAGGGCACGGGGCTCGGGCTCTCGGTGTCGTACTTCATCATCACCAACAATCACAAAGGGCAGATGGAAGTGCAGTCGGCACCGGGGCAAGGCACCTGCTTCACCCTGCGCCTGCCGCTCGCGCAACCGGCCCCCATCGCCGCCGAAACCAATCAACTACCGAGGTAAACCATGGGCTTTCGCTTGTCGAAGATCTACACCCGCACCGGCGACAAAGGCGAGACCGGCCTCGGCGATGGTCGCCGCGTCCCCAAGGATCATCCGCGCATCGAGGCCATTGGCGAGGTCGACACATTGAACAGTCAGGTCGGCGTGCTGCTGGCCGGGTTGATTGCCGAACGCGAAAACTGCCCCGGGCTTAATGAGTTGATCGACGTGTTGGCGCCCTGTCAGCACCGCTTGTTCGATCTCGGTGGCGAACTGGCGATGCCGGAATATCAGGCGCTGAACACCGCAGAAATCGAACGGCTGGAAGCCGCCATCGATGTGTGGAACGAGGAATTGGGGCCGCTGGAGAACTTCATTCTGCCCGGCGGTTCGATGCTGATTGCCCAGGCGCATGTTTGCCGCAGCCTGGCGCGCAGTGCCGAGCGTCGTTGTCAGCATTTGAATGCGATCGAACCGTTGGCCGGGGTTGGCCTGGCTTATATCAATCGCTTGTCGGATCTGTTGTTTGTGGCGGCGAGGTTGATTGCCCGCCGACAAGGGATTGCCGAAATCCTCTGGCAGCCGGCGGCAAAACCTTCAGAGATGTAGCGCCGATCAGGACGCCTTCGTCGGAACGCCGCCCGGAGCAGGCTCGCTACCACAGGGAAATGTATTCCTACAGTTGGAATTCAATCAAATGTGGGAGCGAGCCTGCTCGCGAAGGGGCCAAATGCATCAATGCCAAATCAAGCCTCAGGCCAGAACGCCCGAATCCCCGCCACACCCTGGCCCCCGGCATTCCACGCTTTCTCGCGCTCGGCCGGGCCGACTCCGCCCAGCAGGAACACCGGCTTGCTGAAGCCTTCGATCAGTGTCGAAGCCTGCTCCCAGCCCAACGGCTGCGCATCCGGGTGAGTCAGGGTCGGCTGCACCGGCGACAGGGTGACGAAATCCACGCCCATCTGCTCGGCCAGCGCCAGTTCTTCAGCATTGTGGCAGGACGCCGCCAGCCAGCGCTCCGCCGGTAGCGGACGCCCGGCTGCCGCATACTTGCGCAGTTGCGCCGAGGTGATGTGCCAACCGGCGGACGGGAAATCCCCCAGCCACTCGAACGGGCCCTTGATCATCAACTGAGCCTTCCCGGCACACAGGCCGACCGCGTCCACCGCGAGGTCGCGGTACTTCGGGTCATAACCATTGGGCGCACGCAGCTGGATCAGCTTGATGCCACCGGCAATTGCCTTCTGGATGCCGCGCAGCAGGGCCGGAGCTTCCAGATCTTCCGGGGTGATGAGGTACTCAGCGGGCAGACGCGCCGCCGCGACGATCGGCTGGTTGGCCGCCGGGAACTCATAGCTCGTCAGTTCCTTCGCCGATACCCAGGCCAACGGTTGGCCTTCGGCGCCGTGGGGTTCGCCGGTGAAGCTCGAGACCTCCCAGACATCCAGCAACACCTGTTTGTCCGGGTAATCGTGGCGCACTTTGATCAGCGGTCGGGCGGCGCCGACGACAATGCCCAGTTCTTCGTGCAGCTCACGGGCCAGCGCGGTCTGCACCGACTCGTCGGCTTCGACCTTGCCACCGGGAAATTCCCAGAGGCCGCCCTGATGCTGAGTGTCAGCCCGGCGGGCGATGAGGATTTTGCCGCTGTCGTCACGAATGACGGCGGCGGCGACGTGTACACGTTTCACGACTGCAATTCCTCCAGTCCGGCCTTTTGCCAGGCCTTGAAGGCCGGCCATTGGTAGACGGTTTCAACATAGGCTTCATCTTCGGCCGGCAGCTGCACCTGATAGGTACGCAGACGCACGGCAATCGGTGCGAAGAACGCATCTGCCAGCGACACGCGACCAAACAGGAACGGTCCCGGCTCGGTGGCAACGGCACGGCATTCAGCCCACAGCGCCAGCATGCGCTCGACATCGACCTTCACTTCCGGCGGCACCGGGTTGAGGGGTGCGTCGTGGCTCAGGTTGAACGGCATGTGATTGCGCATGGCGAAAAAGCCGCTGTGCATCTGCGCGCAGGCAGAACGGGCCTGGGCGCGAGCCGCAATATCGGTCGGCCAGAGCTGTTCGGATGGAAACTGTTCGGCCAGGTATTCGGCAATCGCCAGGGAATCGGCGATGGTACCTCGTGCGGTGGTCAGCAACGGCACCTTGCCGGTGGGCGAATGCTTGAGCAGGCGCTCGCGGGTGTCGGGCTTGCCGAGCTTGATCAGTTCTTCGGTGTAGGGTGCGCCGGTCAGCTCAAGCGCCAATGCTGCGCGCAGGGACCAGGAGGAAAGCAGTTTGTCGCCGATGATCAGGTGAAGGCTCATGTTCGGGTCCTTTCATGGGACAGAAGAAAAGGAGGTCCGCAGACCTCCCTCTTCGGCAGGGATCAGGTGCGGTATTCGGCGTTGATCTTCACGTACTCGTGGGACAGGTCGGTGGTCCAGATGGTTTCGCTGCAATCGCCGCGACCCAGCTCGATACGGATGGTGATTTCTTCCTGCTGCATCACTGCCGAGCCCTGGGCTTCGGTGTAGGTCGCAGCGCGGGCGCCACGGCTGGCGATGCACACTTCGCCGAGGAACACGTCGATCTTGCTCACATCCAGATCCGGCACGCCGGCACGGCCGACAGCGGCGAGGATGCGGCCCCAGTTCGGGTCGGAGGCGAACAGTGCCGTCTTGATCAGCGGCGAGTGGGCCACGGTGTAGCCGACGTCCAGGCATTCCTGGTGATTGCCGCCGCCGTTGACTTCAACGGTCACGAACTTGGTCGCGCCTTCGCCGTCACGCACGATGGCCTGGGCCACGTCCATGCACACTTCGAACACGGCCTGTTTCAGCTTGGCGAACAGCTCGCCTTCGGCGCGGGTGATTTCCGGCAGCGCAGCCTTGCCGGTGGCGATCAGCATGCAGCAGTCGTTGGTCGAGGTGTCGCCGTCGATGGTGATGCGATTGAACGACTTGTTGGCGCCGTCCAGCATCAGGTTGTGCAACACGTCGCGGGAGACTTTGGCGTCGGTGGCGATGTAGCCGAGCATGGTCGCCATGTTCGGACGGATCATGCCCGCGCCCTTGCTGATGCCGGTGACGGTGATGGTCACGCCGTCATGCTGGAACTGGCGGCTCGCACCTTTTGGCAAGGTGTCAGTGGTCATGATGCCGGTGGCGGCGGCTTCCCAGTTGTTTTCCGACAGGTCGTCCAGCGCAGCCTGCAAGGCGCCTTCGATCTTCTCGACCGGCAGCGGCTCGCCGATCACGCCGGTGGAGTACGGCAGGATCTGGCTGGCATCCACGCCGGTCAGTTCAGCCAGTCTGGCGGTGGTGCGCTCGGCGGCGGCCAGGCCCGGCTCGCCGGTGCCGGCGTTGGCATTGCCGGTGTTGGTCAACAGGTAGCGCACAGCGTTCTGCACGCGTTTCTTGGCCAGGATCACCGGCGCTGCACAGAAAGCGTTCAACGTGAACACGCCCGCCACGGTCGAACCTTCGGCACAGCGCATCACGACGACATCCTTGCGCCCAGGGCGCTTGATGCCGGCCGAAGCGATACCGAGTTCAAAACCGGCAACCGGGTGCAACGTTGGCAAAGGACCAAGACCAACAGCCATGAATGCGCTCCTTACTCAATGATGTCAGCACCGCCAAGCGTAGTGGCGGTGGTGTAAATGGCAAAACGCCGCGACGGCTGGTGCCGGTCGCGGCGCGGGTATTTCAGCGATTGAAACGGGTTTTACTGGATCTGCCCGTGGCAATGCTTGAATTTCTTGCCCGAACCGCAGTAGCACAGTTCGTTGCGGCCCAGCTTCTGCTCGTTGCGAACCGGTGCGGTGGCCAGGGCCACATCGACCTCTTCACCGACCAGTGCTTCCGGCTGCTCCAGACCCGGGGCTTCGGCGTGTTCGAACTGCATGCGAGCGGCCAGCGCCTCGGCTTCCTGACGCAGACGCGCCTCTTCCTCGGCCGGATCTTCGCGACGCACCTGAACGTGCGACAGCACACGGATCGAGTCGCGCTTGATCGAATCCAGCAGCTCGGAGAACAGCGTGAAGGACTCGCGCTTGTATTCCTGCTTCGGGTTCTTCTGCGCATAACCACGCAGGTGGATGCCGTGACGCAGGTGATCCATGGTCGACAGGTGGTCTTTCCACAGGTCGTCCAGCACGCGCAGCACGATTTGCTTCTCGAAGGAGCGCAGTGCGTCGGCACCGGCCTGGTCTTCTTTCTCGTTGTACGCGGCGATCAGCTCGTTCATCAGCTTCTCGCGCAGGGTTTCTTCGTACAGGTGATCGTCTTCGTCGAGCCATTGCTGGATCGGCAGCTTCACGCCGAAGTCGCTGGCAATCGCGGCTTCCAGACCGGCCACGTCCCACTGCTCAGGCAGCGATTGTGGCGGAATGTGTGCGCTGACGGTGGCGTTCAGGACGTCCTGACGGAAATCAGCGATGGTTTCGCCGATGTTGTCCGCGGCCAGCAACGTGTTGCGCATGTGATAGATCACTTTACGCTGCTCGTTGTTGACGTCGTCGAATTCCAGCAGTTGTTTGCGGATGTCGAAGTTGCGACCTTCAACCTTGCGCTGGGCCTTCTCGATGGCGTTGGTCACCATGCGGTGCTCGATCGCTTCGCCAGGCTGCATGCCCAGGGCCTTCATGAAGTTCTTCACCCGGTCGGAGGCGAAGATGCGCATCAGGCTGTCTTCCAGCGACAGGTAGAAGCGGCTGGAACCGGCGTCGCCCTGACGGCCGGCACGGCCACGCAGCTGGTTGTCGATACGACGGGATTCGTGACGCTCGGACGCGATCACCTGCAGACCGCCGGACTCCAGCACTTGCTGGTGACGCTTCTGCCAGTCGGCCTTGATCTGCGCGATCTGCTCAGGGGTCGGGTTTTCCAGCGACGCGACTTCAACTTCCCAGTTGCCGCCCAACAGGATGTCGGTACCACGACCGGCCATGTTGGTGGCGATGGTCAGGGCGCCCGGACGACCGGCCTGTGCAATGATTTCAGCTTCTTTTTCGTGGAACTTGGCGTTCAGAACCTTGTGTTCGATGCCTTCCTTCACGAGCAATGCGGACATGTGCTCGGAAGTTTCGATGGTCGCAGTACCCACCAGCACCGGACGGCCGGCCGCCATGCTTTCCTTGATGTCGTTGACGATCGCCGCGTATTTCTCTTCGGCGGTCAGGAACACCAGGTCGTTGTAGTCCTTACGGGCCAACGGCTTGTTGGTCGGGATCACGATGACCGGCAGGTTGTAGATCTGGTGGAATTCGAACGCTTCGGTGTCTGCAGTACCGGTCATGCCGGACAGTTTTTCGTACAGACGGAAGTAGTTCTGGAACGTGGTCGAAGCCAGGGTCTGACTTTCGGCCTGGATGTTCAGGTTTTCCTTGGCCTCGATGGCCTGGTGCAGGCCTTCGGACAGACGACGGCCCGGCATGGTACGACCGGTGTGTTCGTCGACCAGTACGACCTGACCGTCCTGCACGATGTATTCGACGTTGCGGTTGAACAGCTTGTGCGCACGCAGGCCGGCGTAGACGTGAGTCAGCAGGCTCAGGTTGTGCGCCGAGTACAGGCTCTCGCCCTCGGCCAGCAGACCGATGCTGGTCAACTGGTCTTCGATGAACTGGTGACCGGCTTCGTTGAGTTCGACCTGACGGGTCTTCTCGTCGACGGTGAAGTGGCCTTCCTGGGTGACTTCGCCTTCGACTTCTTCGACGTGCAGCTTGAGTTTCGGGATCAGCTTGTTGATCTCGATGTACAGCTTGGAGCTGTCCTCGGCCTGACCGGAAATGATCAGCGGAGTACGCGCTTCGTCGATGAGGATGGAGTCGACTTCGTCGATCACGGCAAAGTTGAGTTCGCGCTGGAATTTCTCTTCCATGCTGAACGCCATGTTGTCGCGCAGGTAGTCGAAACCGAATTCGTTGTTGGTGCCGTAGGTGATGTCGGCGGCGTAGGCGGCACGCTTCTCTTCCGGCGGCTGGAACGGCGTCACGATGCCGACGGTCAGGCCGAGGAATTCGTACAGCGGACGCATCCAGTTGGCGTCACGGCGGGCCAGGTAATCGTTCACGGTCACAACGTGCACGCCCTTGCCGGACAGTGCGTTGAGGTAAACGCCCAGGGTACCCACCAGGGTCTTGCCTTCACCGGTACGCATTTCGGCGATCCGGCCTTCATGCAGCGTCATGCCGCCGATCAGCTGGACGTCGAAGTGGCGCATGCCCATGACGCGCTTGCCGGCTTCGCGGGCGACCGCAAAGGCTTCCGGCAACAGCTTGTCGAGGGTCTCCCCCTTGGCAATGCGGTCCTTGAACTCTGCGGTCTTGGCGCGCAGTTGATCGTCCGAGAGGGCGACCATCTTCTCTTCGAAGGCATTGACGAGCTGCACCGTCTTGAGCATGCGTTTGACTTCACGCTCGTTCTTGCTTCCAAAAAGTTTCTTTAACAAAGGCGCAAACATATCGGCAGGATCTTCCACACTAAAGGGATGGAGGGCGGCCCCGTGAGTCGCCCGTGCAGCCCTCATGGCCGCATGCGAACGAGCATTCTACCCGGAAACGGTGGTGAGGAAAGTGGCGATATTCCACGATGCTGGCACTGCGCTTTGACGGGGCTCACTTAAAATAGGGGCGTTTTGCTCAACTTCAAGCCGTTGGCGGCAGAAGTTAGTCGTTGATTTAATGGGCAAAGCAGGGACAAAAGCAATGGGCGAGTGAAATGGGGCCCATCTGCTACCATGGCGCCTTTGCAACTTCAGGTGTTGGATCATGGCATTTCGCCCTCTTACAGCCAGAGCGCCCGCCGTTCTGCTACGCGAAGCCAGGCCGTTGAAAGCCATCCTCGGCCATGCTCAACGCCTGGCCCATCTGCAGCGCCTGCTCGACAGCCAGCTGCAACCCGCCGCACGCGAGCACTGCCATGTGGCCAAGTGGCGCGAAGGCGAACTGTCGCTGGTGGTCACCGACGGTCATTGGGCCACGCGCCTGCGTTACCAGCAAAAACGCCTGCTGCGGCAATTGCAGATGTTCGACGAGTTCGCCGGTCTGACGCGGATCAAGTTCTCGGTGCGACCACCTGTCATTCAGCCAAGAGCAGCCGGGCACACGATGGATCTGTCGACGGATGCCGCAGCGACCATCCAATCCACCGCCGACGGGATCAGCGATCCGAGCCTGCGGGCGGCGCTGGAGCGACTGGCAGCGCACGCCAAGGCCAAATCCTGACCCTGGCGCGCCCGCTCAGGTCCTAGCGGCGCTTGCTGCCACCGAGCAAAGATCCCATCAATCCCCGCACCAACTGCCGGCCCAACTGGTTCGCCGCCTGCCGCATTGCCGACTTCAACGCCTGCCCCGCCGCTGTCCCGAGGAACTCTCCGGCCTTGTCCGCCAGGCTTGGCTCTTCAGGCGCCGGTTTGCCAGGTATTGCCTCGGCTTCAGGCCCCAGGTTCTTGCGCCCGGTGAGGATTTCATAAGCCGACTCGCGGTCGATCGGCTTGTCATAACGGCCCTTGAACGGCGACCCGGCAATCAGCATCGTGCGTTCGGTCTCGGTCAACGGCCCGATCCGCGATTGCGGCGGCGCCACCAGCACGCGCTGGACCATTTCCGGGGTGCCCTTTTCCTGCAAGGTGCCGACCAGCGCCTCACCAATCCCGAGTTCGGTCAACACCGACAACGTATCGAACGCCGGATTCGGCCGGAAACCGTCCGCCACCGCCCGCAGGGATTTTTGCTCCTTGGCGGTGAACGCCCGCAGACCGTGCTGCACGCGCAACCCGAGTTGCGCCAGCACGTTGTCCGGCAGATCGCCCGGTGACTGGGTGACGAAATACACTCCGACGCCCTTGGAACGGATCAGCCGCACCACTTGTTCCAGACGTTCCTGCAAGGCCTTGGGCGTATCACCGAACAGCAAGTGCGCTTCGTCGAAGAACAGCGCCAGCAACGGTTTGTCGGCATCGCCCCGCTCCGGCAGTTGCTCGAACAGCTCGGCGAGCAGCCATAGCAGAAACGTCGCGTAGACCTTCGGTGCTTCATGCACCAGACGACTGGCATCGAGCAAATGAATGCGCCCGCGACCGTCGGCGGCCGGTTGCAGGATGTCTTCCAGTTGCAGCGCCGGTTCGCCGAACAAGGCTTCGGCACCCTGCTGCTCAAGAATGGCCAGACGCCGCAACAGCGCCTGACTGGAGCCGGTGGTGAACAGCGCCGCGTCGTCGCCGAGCAGTTGCGGGTTGTCCTTGAGGTGATTGAGCAATGCTTTCAGGTCCTTCAGATCCAGCAGCAACAGCCCTTCACGGTCCGCGACTTTGAACGCTGCGTACAGCGCCGACTGCTGGCTGTCGGTCAGTTCCAGCAACGCACCGATCAATAACGGTCCCATTTCACTCAGGGTAGTGCGCAACGGATGACCGGACTCGCCGTGAATGTCCCACAAGGTCACGGGATAGGCCTGAGGTTTGTAGTTGAGCCACGGCATGCCGGCGATGCGCTCGGCGACCTTGCCCTGGGGGTTGCCGGCAGCGCCGAGGCCGCACAGGTCACCCTTGATGTCGGCGGCGAACACCGCGACCCCGGCGTCGCTGAAGGCTTCGGCCAGACGCTGCAAAGTGACGGTCTTGCCGGTACCGGTCGCCCCGGCCACCAGTCCGTGACGGTTGGCCAGGCGCATCGCCTGGGCGATCGGTTGCCCGGCGAGGTCGGCACCGATAACGAGTTGCGAGGAGTCAGGCATTTGGTCACCCAATAGTTAATCTTTGTCGAGCATGGCCGATAGAGAGGAGTGAGAGACCCGATCAAAAGTCCGGTCTGAGATTTCCCTAAGGAGAGACGGAAATATCAGTGAGCTTTCACCCCTGCCCATATTGCGCGCCTTTATAAAAGCACGCCCTGGACATTAAGACCTTAGCGGAACCCCAAGCCATGAACAAAAATCTACGCTTCAGCCATAAAATCTTGCTTGCCGCCGCCCTCATCGTCATTGCCGCCTTCGCCTCGTTCACGCTGTACAACGACTGGCTGCAACGCAATGCAATCCGCGACGACTTGAACAACTACCTCAACGAGATGGGCGAGGTCACTGCCGACAACATCCAGACCTGGCTCAGCGGGCGCATCCTGCTGATCGAGAACGCGGCACAGAACATTGCGATCAACCCCGAGCCGTCCGCCGTCGCCAGCCTGCTGGAACAGAAAGCCCTGACGTCGACCTTCATGGCGTCCTACCTCGGCGACGCCACCGGGCACTTCACCATTCGTCCGGATGCGAAGATGCCGGACGGTTTCGATCCGCGGGTCCGCCCTTGGTATAAAGGTGCCGAAAGCAGCAGCACCTCGACCCTGACCGAACCGTACATCGACGCGGCCACCGGCCAGACCATCATTTCCATCGCCACCGCCGCGAAAAAGGCCGGCCAGAGCGTCGGCGTGGTGGGCGGTGACCTGAGCCTGCAAACCCTGATCGACACCCTCAGCGCCCGGGACTTCTCCGGCATGGGCTACGCGTTCCTGGTCAGCGCCGACGGCAAGATTCTGGTGCACCCGGACAAGGCCCTGGTGATGAAATCGCTCAAGGAAGCCTATCCGCAGGACACCCCGCGCATCAGCAGCGATTTCAGTGAAATCACTGTCGACGGCAAGACCCGCATCGTCACCTTCGCCCCGATCAAGGGCCTGCCGTCGGTGAACTGGTACATCGGCCTGTCGGTGGACAAGGACAAAGCCTTCTCGATGCTCAGCCAGTTCCGCACCTCGGCCGTGATCGCGACCGTGATTGCCGTGGCGATCATCATCGCCCTGCTCGGCATGCTGATCCGCATCCTGATCCAGCCGCTGCACGTCATGACCCGCGCCATGGAAGACATCGCCGACGGCGAAGGCGACCTGACCAAACGCCTGACCATCCAGAACCAGGACGAATTCGGCGTGCTGGGAACTGCATTCAACCGCTTCGTCGAGCGGATTCACGGTTCGATCCGCGAAGTGTCGTCCGCCACCGGGCAAGTCAACGAAGTCGCACTGCGTGTGGTCGCGGCGTCCAATTCGTCGATGTACAACTCCGACCAGCAAGCGTCGCGTACCAACAGTGTGGCTGCTGCGATCAACCAGCTCGGCGCCGCCGCCCAGGAAATCGCCCGCAACGCCGCACAGGCCTCGACCCAGGCCAGCGACGCCCGTGGCCTGGCCGAAGACGGCCAGCAAGTGGTGGATCGCAGCATCAAGGCGATGAATCAGTTGTCGAGCATGCTCAGCGCGTCCAGCAGCAACATCGAATCGCTGAACAGCAAGACCGTGAATATCGGCCAGATTCTCGAAGTGATCACCAGCATTTCCCAGCAGACCAACCTGCTGGCGCTCAACGCCGCCATCGAAGCGGCGCGGGCCGGTGAAGCCGGTCGCGGTTTTGCGGTGGTGGCGGACGAGGTGCGCAACCTCGCTCACCGCACCCAGGAATCGGCGCAGCAGGTGCAGACCATGATCGAGGAGCTGCAAGTCGGCGCCCGCGAATCGGTCAGCACCATGAGCGACAGCCAGCGCCACAGTCAGGACAGCGTGGAAATCGCCAACCTCGCCGGCGAGCGCCTGAACAGCGTGACCCAGCGCATCGGCGAGATCGACGGGATGAACCAGTCGGTGGCCACCGCGACCGAGGAACAGACCGCCGTGGTCGAGTCGATCAACGTCGATATCACCGAGATCAATACGCTGAACCAGGAAGGCGTCGAGAACCTGCAGGCGACCCTGCGTGCCTGTTCCGATCTGGAACAGCAGGCTTCGCGCCTGAAGCAACTGGTCGGCAGCTTCCGCATTTAAACCCATCCCCCGAATGTCTTCGCGGGTCAGTCCGCGAAGACATCTCACCTCCCGCAAACCTCCCCCACCGCACATCCCGACCGAACATCTATTCTGGAGTAAGGTCAACACGGGACATCAACAAGCGAAGGGGCGTTCACTGTGCATATCGCTGAAATCACGCTGGCACTCCAACACAGACTTCACGCATGAGTCGCGGCATTCTGTTGCTGATCGGTCTGCTGGCGGCGGTGCTGATCCCTTCTTTACTGGGTGGCGGAGAAACCTGGACCCGGCTGCAAGCCTTTCCTCTGCACTGGCTGTCGATCCTGCTGGCCATGGTTCTGCTGTGCTGGGGCATCAATACGTTGCGCTTGCGCCTGCTGCTCGGCGATCAGCGTGAACGGGTCACGCCGCTGAAGAGCCTTGGCGTGGTCATGGCCGCCGAATTCGCCTGGTGCGCCACGCCTGGCGGCACTGGCGGGCCGTTGACGATCATGGCGCTGCTGGCCCGCAACGGGGTGCGCCCGGCCCGGGGCAGCGCGGTGTTTGCGATGGATCAGCTGAGCGACCTGCTGTTCTTCCTGTGTGCGTTGGGCGGGATTTTGATTTATGCGCTGTTCCAGCATCTGAGCGACCGAATGGAATGGCTGCTGATCGTCAGCGCCATTTCGTTGTTCGGCGGGTTATTCGGTTGTGTGTTGGTGGCGCGTTATCACCGGATGCTGATTCGCTGGAGTGGCCGGCTGCTGGCGCGCATGAACGTGCAACCCGCCACGCGATGGCGCTGGGCGCGCAAGCTGCTGCATTTTCTGGCGGCGTTCACCGATGCTTTGAAACTGCCGCGACAAACGCTGTTCAAGGTGTTTGCCCTGACGTGCGTGCATTGGTCACTGCGTTACAGCGTGCTGTATCTGGCTCTGCGGGGGCTGGGGGTGGACGTGCAGTGGGCCTGGACGTTTCTGATTCAGATGCTTTCGCTGGGGGCGGGACAGTTCAGCCTGCTGCCGGGTGGGGCCGGGGCGGCGGAACTGACGTCGGCGGCGCTGCTGGCGCCCATGGTGGGAGCATCGACCGCTGCGGCGGCGATCCTGATCTGGCGGGCGATGACGTTTTACTTCTACTTGCTGGTCGGCGGGCCGATTTTCCTGCTGATGCTCGGGCGACCGCTGCTCAGGAAGCTGATGAAGGTGCGCCAGGCTTGACGTCGTCGGGTTTCTTTTCGTTGAGCTGCTCCCACAACGCGGCGGCGTCGGGGAAGTCCGTGCCATCCTCCGGGCTCAGGTCATCCGGGTCATAGCGGCTCAGGCAGCCCTCGCCCAAAGTGGCGGGCGCTTTGGAGGTGGCTTTGTCCAGTGGATCGCTCATGGGGCGTTTTCTCCGGGGGCTGAAACAAAAAAGGGCCTGAAGCGATTGAACGCCCAGGCCCTTGGTTTTTCAACCGAAAGGTTCGATCAGAACACGACGGTCTTGTTGCCGTGCACCAGCACGCGGTCTTCCAGGTGATAACGCAGGCCACGGGCCAGCACCATCTTCTCGACGTCACGGCCGAAACGCACCATGTCTTCGATGCTGTCGCTGTGGCTGACGCGCACTACGTCCTGCTCGATGATCGGGCCGGCATCCAGCTCTTCGGTCACGTAGTGGCAGGTGGCGCCGATCAGCTTCACACCGCGCAGCGAGGCCTGGTGATACGGCTTGGCACCGACGAACGACGGCAGGAAGCTGTGGTGAATGTTGATGACCTTGTGCGCGTATTCGCGGCACATGTCCGGCGGCAGGATCTGCATGTAGCGCGCCAGCACCACCACTTCGGCGTCGTGCTGCTTGACCAGGCGCGACACTTCGTCGAAGGCCGGTTGCTTGTCCTGCGGATTGACCGGGACGTGGTAATAAGGAATGCCGTGCCACTCGACCATGCTGCGCAGGTCGTCGTGGTTGGAAATCACGCAGGAGATCTCGCAATCGAGCTCATCGCTGTGCCAGCGGTGCAGCAGGTCGGCCAGGCAGTGGGACTCACGGCTGGCCATCAGCACCACGCGTTTTTTCTGCTCGGTGTCGGTAATGCGCCAGTCCATCGAGAACTCTTCGGCGATCGGTGCAAACTTCTCGCGCAACACCTCGATACCGAAAGGCAGGGAATCGGCACGGATTTCGTGACGCATGAAGAACCAGCCGACCTGATTGTCCGAGTGGTGGCTCGCTTCGGTGATCCAGCCATTGTGGGCCGCCAGAAAGTTACTGACTTTGGCAACGATGCCAACGCGGTCCGGGCAAGAAATCACCAGCCGAAAAGTGCGCATGAGGGGGAAACTCCAGAACTTCGCAAAGGCGGACATTCTAGCGACTACGCCGCAAAACTGCAGTATCGATGAGCCTTGGGCCCCGCCAGGCCTCGCCGCAGCTTTTTTGACGTGGGCAATCGTCAGGATGATGGCGCGGCAATAGCCCTGCACCAACCGGTCTCTGTGAATATCTGTGAAGACTGCATCACATTATTTAACTGAATATTCAATTCAGGGCTTTTCAACGTAACTAATCCAAATAAAAAGCCCGGTTAAATGTTTACTTGATGAAACAGCCTGACTATTATTGCCGCACTGTCCCCTGCCATCGCGCACTCCCAATAAGGTAGTAATCATGTCCTTGATCAACGAATATCGTGCCACCGAAGAAGCCATCAAAGAGCTGCAAGCCCGTTTGAAGAACCTGTCGCAAGACGACAAACTGCAAGCCGAGCTGGAATTCGAAGGCAAACTGCGCACCCTGATGGGCGAATACTCCAAGTCCCTGCGTGACATCATCGCGCTGCTGGATCCAGAGTCCAAAACCAAGGCCCCACGTGGCGGCGCAGTAAAAACTACCGGCACCAAGCGTGCACGCAAAGTTAAACAATACAAAAACCCGCACAACGGCGAAGTCATCGAAACCAAAGGTGGCAACCACAAGACTCTTAAAGAGTGGAAAGCCAAGTGGGGCGGTGACGTGGTTGAAGGCTGGGCTACCCTGCTGGGCTAAGCCGCAACCCTTGTCGCAGACCCGTCCGCGACACAAAAAAACGCCAGCATCCGCTGGCGTTTTTTTATGCCCGCCGTTCAGGCAACGGACATGTTCGATTTCAAAGATTCAAACGTTTGCGCAATGCCTGGACATAACTCTGCCATTCATCCAGCACCTCGCGCTGTAATGGCGAGGCACTAAGCAACCATTGCTCCGCGGCCTCTGTAAAAGATTGCAAGGTATTAGGGGCACCCCATTCAGGCTCGGACAAGCGCTGCCGACAAAAGATTTGCCAGCGTTCTTGCTCTTCGAAATTCAACGTATCCGGAAAGTTACGTGCGCGATATCGAAACAACAATTCAGGCAAACGTTCGTCATCGAACGGCCATTGCTCTCGCGCCAATTGCACAGGATCCACCGTCCTCACTTGCTCACATAAACGACGATCACGATCACCGATAAATCCGTCGTACAACTGTTGTTCGGGATCGTCACTCGGGGTGAAATCTTCGCTCGCATAAATCGCCGAGACTTTATCTTTCCAAACTTGTTGTGCGTCACTTAGTCGCAATGCGCGCGCCTGATACAGCGCCATGTCCAGACCCAGACGCTGCTGATCTTCAGTCCTCAACACCGACAACGGCGCCACCACCGGGCACTTGTTGATGTGGATGAGTTTGAGCGGCACCGGCAATTCGCCTTCGGCCAGATCGTCACGGCGGGTATACAGGCGCTGGCGCAAAGTCTGCGCATCCAGATCCAGCAGGCCCTGTGGATCGAGATGCAGATCACAGACAATCAGCGCGTTCTTGTTGCGTGGATGCCAGGCCAGCGGCAGCACCACACCGACAAAACTGCGCGCCGCCGAGAAGCGTCCGGAAATGTGCACCATCGGCTGCAGCAGGCGAATCTGGTCCATGACCTTCTGCTTGCTGCGCAGCTGGAACAGCCAGTCATACAACTTGGGTTGCTTCTCGCGGATCAACCGGGCCAGGGCGATGGTGGCGCGCACGTCCGACAGCGCCTCGTGGGCATTGCCGTGATCGATGCCGTTGGCGGCAGTCAGGCGTTCGAGCTTGAGCGTGACCTTGCCTTCGTCATCGGTAGGCCAGACCAGCCCGTCGGGACGCAACGCATAAGCGGCGCGCACCACATCGATCAGATCCCAGCGGCTGTTGCCGCCCTGCCATTCACGGGCATAAGGATCGAAAAAGTTGCGGTACAGGCTGTAACGAGTCATCTCGTCATCGAAACGCAAGGTGTTGTACCCCGCGCCGCAGGTACCGGGAGCCGCGAGCTGGGCGTGGACCCGGGTCATGAAATCGGCTTCGCTCAAACCTTGTTCGGCAAGACGGCTCGGGGTGATGCCGGTGATTGCGCAGGCCGCCGGGTGCGGCAGGATGTCTTCGCTGGGCTGGCAGTAAAGATTGACCGGTTCGTCGATTTCGTTGAGATCGTGGTCGGTGCGAATCCCGGCCACCTGCAACGGTCGGTCGCATCGCGGATTGATGCCGGTGGTTTCGTAGTCGTACCAGAAGATGGAAGTCACGGGCGGTTCCTGAACTGAAGATCGGCAAAGTCTAGGCGTTCGACTGCCGTCGCGGCCAGCACCGCATCATTCAGTCACCTTTGGTTGAACGATGTGAATGACATAGTTATGTCGTTTTCCCCCGAGAGGCTGCTAGCATCGGATTCACTCGCATCCCGATCCGGCAACATCAGGTAACCCATGCTCGAGACCACAGCACCGCCAAGGAAAGCAACGCTGGCCCCGCCGCTGGACACACGGCACCAGGTCGAAACGCCGGAAGGCATCGACCTGCCGCTGCGTCCCGCCGGCCTGATGGTGCGTGCCGTGGCGTTCACCATCGACTTGGTTTTGCGCGGGCTGATCCTGGGGCTGCTGTTCATGTTGCTGGCGCTGCTCGGCAAACTCGGCATTGGCCTGGGATCGCTGCTGCTGTTCGCGGTGAGCTGGTGGTACATGGTGCTGTTCGAAGTGCTGCGTCAGGGCCGCTCGCCGGGCAAGCAATGGATGGGCCTGCGGGTGGTGCACGACGATGGCACGCCGGTGGGCTGGTCGGCCTCCTTGCTGCGTAATCTGCTGCGTTTCGTTGACCTGATGCCGTTCGGCTATTTCCTTGGCGCCATCAGTTGCCTGCAACACCCGACCTTCAAACGCCTCGGCGACATCGCTGCCGGCACGCTGGTGATCTACAGCGAACGCCCGCTCAAGCGCCCTCAGTTGCCCGATGCCGAACCTCGCCGCTCACCGATCCCGCTGACCCTGACGGAACAACGGGCCCTGCTCGCTTTCGCCGAGCGTCAGGGTGAACTGTCGACGGCGCGGGTCAATGAGCTCGCTGCACTGCTCGCCCAGCCGCTGCACATCAGCGCGCCGAAAGCCGTCGGTGAACTCAACGGCATCGCCCGTGGCCTGTTGGGGCCGACATGAAGCAAAGCCTTTTCGAAACCCGCCACAAGGCCGAATGGGAGCGCTTCACCCTCGCCCTCGAACGTCTGGAGCGCGGCAAGGACACTTCGCAGGTGGCTGAATTTCCCAAGGCCTACCGGCGACTCTGCCAGCATCTGGCCCTGGCACAGGAGCGTGGCTACAGCAGTTTCCTCGTCGACTCCTTGCAACAGTTGGTGCTGCGCGGCCACCAACAGCTTTACCGTCATCGCAGTCAGCTCGGCGCCAACCTGCTGGGCTTCATCCTGGCCGGATTTCCACGGCTGGTACGCGCTGAATGGCGCTTCGTGCTGGCCGCCGGGCTGCTGTTCTTCGGCAGCCTGATCGGTTTCGGATTGCTGGTGTACCTGTACCCGGAGCTGGTCTACAACCTGATTCCCGCCGATCAGGTGCGCGAGATGCAGAGCATGTACGACCCCGCCGCCGGCCACCTCGGGCGCTCTGCCGAACGCGCCGCCAGCGAAGACTGGGTGATGTTCGGCTACTACATCATGCACAACATCGGCATTGCCTTTCAGACCTTCGCCAGCGGTTTGCTGCTGGGGGTGGGCAGCGCGTTTTTCCTGTTTTACAACGGCTTGATCATCGGCACCGTGGCCGGGCACCTGAGTGAAATCGGCTACAGCCAGACCTTCTGGTCCTTCGTCATCGGGCACGGTGCATTCGAACTCACGGCCATTGCCCTGGCCGGGGCGGCGGGACTGAAACTGGGTTGGGCGTTGATCGCGCCGGGTCGCCTGACACGCGGCGAGGCCTTGAGACATGCCGCGCGCCAGAGTGTTTTGCTGATCTGCGGGGTGATGCTGTTCCTGTTGATCGCCGCGTTTATCGAGGCGTACTGGTCGTCACGCACCGGGGTCACGCCGCAGACCAAATACCTGGTCGGTGCCGGGCTCTGGCTCTGCGTGGCGACATATCTGCTGTTCGCCGGAAGGACCCGCCATGCGCCTGAGTGACGCCACCGTGGTGATCCGCCCGCGCAGCACCTGGGAAGCCATGGACCTGGGCGTGCGCATGAGCCAGCAGCACCGGCGTCTGTTGATGACCAGTTGGGCCATCGTCACCCTTCCGTTGTTTGCTGTTCTGAGCCTGTTGCTGTGGGATTCGCCGTCGCTCGCGGTGTTCATCTTCTGGTGGCTGAAACCGGCGTACGAACGCTTGCCGCTGTACATCCTGTCCAAAGCCCTGTTCGGCGAAACGCCCACGCTGAAACAGGCATTGCACCAATGGCCAAAACTGCTCAAACCTCAACTGCTGGCGAGTCTGACCTGGCGACGCCTGAGCTTCAGCCGCAGTTTCCTGATGCCGGTGGTGCAACTCGAAAGCCTGGGCGGCCTTGCACGCCAGCAGCGTTTGCGAGTGCTGCTGCAGCGCAATGCCGGCGCGGCCCAGTGGCTGACGATCATCGGCGTCCATCTGGAAACGGCGCTGTGGATCGGCCTGATGGTGCTGTTCTATTTACTCCTGCCGCAACAGGTCGAAACCGATTGGGACTGGCAAAGCCTGATCTTCGCCGCCGACCACCAATGGCGCTGGCTCGAGCACCTGACCAATGCTTTCTATGCCCTGATACTGGTGATCTGGGAACCGGTCTACGTCGCCTGCGGTTTCAGCCTTTACCTGAACCGACGCACTGTGCTCGAAGCCTGGGACATCGAACTGGTGTTCCGCCGCTTGCGCCAACGACTGAACAGCAGCGCACTCGGTTTGCTGCTGGTGATCTGTCTGCTGCTGCCGGGAATGCCCTCGGTATGGGCCGCCGACCCTGCCACCGCCCCGGATGCGCCCCGACTCCTGAATCAGCCACTGACCAGCCAGGCATCCCGCGACAGCATCAAGACCTTGCTGGAACAACCGCCGTTCAAGAACAAGGAAACCGTCACCCGTTATCGCTTCGGCGAAGATCCTGCCACCACCGAAAAGTCCAAGGACAGCAAAGCCCCACAATGGCTGAAAACCCTGCTGGGCTGGCTCAATGGTCAACACCTCAACGGGCTGGCCAAGGCGATTGAAGTGTTGCTGTGGGCCGTGGTGATCGGGGCGCTCGGATGGTTGATCTGGCGCTACCGCGAGTTTCTGCAAACGTTCGTCAGCCGTCGCCCGCGATTGCCCGAGCGGATAAAACGCCCCGTGCCACAACAAGCCTTCGGCCTCGACCTGAGCAAGGAAACCCTGCCCGACGACATCGCCGCCAGCGCCGAACAGCTCTGGCAGACCCAGCCCCGAGCGGCGCTCGGTCTGTTGTATCGGGCGCTGCTCAGTCACCTGCTGCACGACTTCAACCTGCCCCTGAAACCGGCCGACACCGAAAGCGAAGTACTGGCGCGGATCGAACATTTGCAGCGTCCCGACCTGCTCGCCTACAGCCGTCATCTCACCGGCCACTGGCAGAACATGGCCTACGGGCATCGCATACCGGCGGCGCATCTGCAACAGGAACTGTGTGATGGCTGGCGGTCCCTGTTCGGCCATGGAGCTGCCCGTTGAACCGGCGCGCACTCTGGCTGATCGGCGCATTGATTGTTGCCTTGTTGGGTGTGCTGGGCGTTTATCTGTACCAAAAGGCCACGCCTTACCAGGCCGTGGTCGATCACGGCCCTTCCCCCGCCGCGCAAGCCAATCCTTATCTGGCAGCGGAGATGTTTCTACGCAGTCACGGGATAACCGTCGACCATGCCGAGAGCCTCGCCGTGCTGCCCGAAATCGATCCTCGACGACACACGCTGCTGCTGTTCAACGACCGTTCAAAAATGACGCCGCGT
Source organism: Pseudomonas sp. R43(2017) (assembly GCF_002112345.1). NCBI lineage: Bacteria > Pseudomonadati > Pseudomonadota > Gammaproteobacteria > Pseudomonadales > Pseudomonadaceae > Pseudomonas > Pseudomonas sp. R43(2017). The sequence goes on along the minus strand of NZ_NEHJ01000004.1, from coordinate 468,685 downwards.
CAGGTCGATCAGGTCTTGAACTGGGCCCGGGCCGGCGGACGACTGGTGTTCGTCGCCGAGTCGCTGTGGGATGAAAAGACCGGCCAGAGCAACGACCTGCTGCTCGACCGCGTGCAGCTGCATCAGTCCCTGAGCAAGGATCTGAAAGACCCGCCGCCGGATGCCGACGACGATCCCTGGCCCAATCTGACCAAGCTCTATCTGGAAGACGAAGACGCGCCCGCCTACGCCGGGTTCGACACCGCGTTCCACCTCGACGACCCGAAAAACCTCGCCCAGGCCTGGGCCAACAGCGCCCGCGCCACGCACATGATGCAACTGCCCTACGGCGTCGGCACGATCACTGTGGTCACCGATGCCGAACTGTGGAAAACCCCGGCCATCGCCCGACACGACAATGCCTGGCTGCTCTGGTACCTGAGCGCCGACACCGCCGTGACGCTGCTGTACAACACCGAACACGACGGTTTGCTGACCTTGCTCTGGCGCTATTTCCCGCAGGCCATCGTCGCCCTGTTGGCGCTGATCGGTCTGTGGCTGTGGCATGTCGGCGTGCGTCACGGGCCGGTGCAGGCTCCTGCCCCGAGCGGTCGTCGTCAGTTGATGGAACACCTGCGCGCCAGTGCCGATTTCATTCTGCGTCACAACGGTCAACAGACCTTGCTGCAAGCCTTGCAGCAGGACGTCTTGCGCCGCGCCCGTCATCGTCACCCCGGTTTCGACCAACTGAACGTCGCCGAACAGTGGCTGGCCCTGTCACGCCTGACCCGCCAGCCGACCCGTGCCATCAGCCAGGCCCTGAGCCCGGCACCGAAGCGGCGTATGTCCAGCGCCGAATTCTGCCGTCAGGTCGCCCACCTGCAAGCCTTGAGGAACTCGCTATGACCGAACACATCGAACCCGGCTCGCCCAGCCACGCGGCCCAGCAACGCCACCGAGCCAGTCAGTTGGCCCAAGCGGTACGCGGTGAATTGCAGAAGGCGCTGATCGGCCAGAACCCGGTGATCGACGACGTGCTGACCGCACTGATCGCCGGCGGCCATGTGCTGCTCGAAGGCGTTCCCGGCCTCGGCAAAACCCTGCTGGTACGCGCCCTGGCCAAATGCTTCGGCGGCGAGTTCGCGCGCATCCAGTTCACCCCGGACCTGATGCCCAGCGACGTCACCGGCCACGCGGTCTACGACCTGCAAACCGAACAATTCAAACTGCGCAAAGGCCCGCTGTTCACCAACCTGCTGCTGGCCGACGAGATCAACCGCGCCCCGGCCAAGACCCAAGCCGCACTGCTCGAAGCGATGCAGGAACGTCAGGTCACCCTCGAAGGCCGCGCCCTGCCGATTGCCCAGCCGTTCATGGTGCTAGCCACGCAAAACCCGATCGAACAGGAAGGCACTTACCCCCTGCCCGAAGCCGAGCTCGACCGCTTCATGCTCAAGGTGCGCATGGATTACCCCGACGCCGATCAGGAGCTGGACATGGTGCGCCAGGTCAGCCGCTCGACCCGCGCCGACATGCTCGATGTGCAGCCGCTGCGCACGGTGTTGCAGGCCAAGGACGTGCAGGCCCTGCAACGCATCGCCAGCGATCTGCCGCTGGACGATCAGGTGCTCGACTACGCCGTGCGCCTCGCTCGCAGCACACGCACCTGGCCGGGGCTGAGCCTCGGCGCCGGGCCACGCGCCTCCATTGCACTTGTGCGTTGCGCCCGCGCCAGGGCCCTGTTGCGCGGCGGCGAATTCGTGATTCCCGACGACATCAAGGGTTGCGCACTGGCGGTGTTGCGCCATCGCGTGCGCCTCGCACCGGAGCTGGATATCGAAGGGCTGCAAGTCGATCAAGTCCTTCAACAACTGCTCGACCAAGTACCGGCGCCGCGCCTGTGAAACCCTCGCGCCTGCTGTTGATCTGGCTGGCGATCCTGCTGGCCATCGGCATAGTGCTGGGCACGTTGCAGGCGCTGGACGTCGAGGTGCCATCGAGCCTGTTGTCGATCAACTGGGGATTGCTGCTGGCGCTGTTTGCGCTGAGCCTGCTGGACGCGCTGCGCCTCAGGCGCCTGCCCTCGCCCCGCGTGCAACGACAGATGCCCGGCAGCCTGGCATTAGGTCGCTGGAGTGAAATCCGGCTGGAAGTCGAACACGATTTCGAGCAGCCACTGACCATTCAACTCTTCGACCACGTACCCGATGGCCTGAGCTTTGAAAACCTGCCACTCGACACCGAGCTGCAACCCGGCCAGCGCAGCCTGATCGGCTATCGCCTGCGCCCGCTCAAACGCGGCCACTTCACCTTTGGCACCTGCGAACTCAACCTGCCGAGTCCCTTCGGCCTGTGGTCCGGCAAACGCCTGCTGAACCTCACCGACCACACCCGCGTCTACCCCGACTTCGCCCGCCTCTACGGCGGCCAGTTGCTGGCGGTGGACAACTGGCTCAGCCAGCTTGGCGTACGCCAGCGCCAACGCCGTGGCCAGGGGATGGAATTCCATCAGTTGCGGGAGTTTCGCGAAGGCGACAGCCTGCGCCAGATCGACTGGAAAGCCACCGCCCGCCATCGCACACCGATTGCCCGGGAGTACGAAGACGAGCGGGATCAGCAGATCATCTTCATGCTCGATTGCGGGCGACAGATGCGCAGTCAGGATGGGGAGCTGTCGCATTTTGATCATGCGTTGAATGCGTGTTTGCTGTTGAGTTATGTGGCGTTGCGGCAGGGGGATGCGGTGGGACTGATGACCTTTGCCAGTGATCAGCCGCGGTTTATTGCGCCGGTCAAAGGTGCGGGGCAGCTCAAGGTGCTGCTCAACGGTGTTTACGATCTGGAGAGCACGCAACGTTCGGCAGATTATCCGGCGGCGGTGAATCAGTTGCTGGCGAGGCAGAGGCGTCGGGCGCTGGTGGTGTTGGTGACCAATTTGCGGGATGAGGATGACGAAGAACTGCTGACTGCCATGACTCAACTGGGCAAGCAACATCGCGTACTCGTCGCAAGCCTGTACGAAGTCAGGCTCGGAGACGTGCGACTGACTCCGGTCCAATCGCTGACGGATGCATTGGCCTATTGCGCAACGGTGGACTACTTAAATGACAAGACAAGACTCCATGAGCAGTTGAGGACTCACGGAGTACCAATCATCAATGCACGGCCCTCGGAACTGGGAGCCGAGTTGGTGACACGATATCTGGCCTGGAAAAAAAGCGAGGCCCTGTGACTGCCGGATCAGCGATCCACAACAGGCACAGTTACCTCCTTGGTGACCGAACTACCGCCGGGGTTTTCCAGCATGACCCGAAGAGAAACCTGCTCGGAGGTTGAAGTCGGTGACCAGGCATGCGAGTACTTGCCCTGACTGTCAGTGCGTGCCTCCTGGCTTGCCTGCCCATTTCTGGAAACGAAGATCTTCCTGTTCACCATGGGTTGTCGGGACCTGGTTGCCACGATCAGCGCGGTTATTGTGGTGAATGTGTTAACAAGCACCGGACTGATCGAAGCAGTCACCGATTCGATATCCGCATGGTCAGGAGAGTCCAGTGGATCCAGAACCTCATAACCCAATGTCTTTGATCCAAGAGAGTTTTCCCGGACATAGGCGCCCATCAGATACCGACCGACCATCGGAGGAACCACCGTCACCTGCGCGATTCCATTTTCATTGGTCATGGATGTGCGCGGCGGCAAACCTGGCCACCCCCAGACTACCGGAACCCCTGATGCAACACTTCCCTGTTGCGCATAGAGCACACGGGCTTCTACGGTCATCGTCTCGCTCAACCAGATTGTCGTCTTTTCACTGGTCAACTCTGCAACGACCAGCTCATCCAGCGGCGCCGACAGTATGAGTGATTGCACGTTTCTACCGACCAGGCCACTGCTTACCGAGGCGGTAAATCTGACATCGCCAGGCACGAGCCAGAGATCAATCATTGCATTGCCCTGTACATCGGTGAACGTAGACGGCAGCACCCGATTCCCCTGCCGCCAATGCACCTCAACATCCGGTAGTGCCTTGTCGGTAATGGCCGATATCACCCGGGCGCGGGCTGACACTTTCTGCCCCGGAAATCCGCTCATCGTATCAATGACCAACTCTTCGATCCGGCACGGTTCGCTCATAGAATAGTGAATGTTGACTGAGGCCCCATCAGCACCGCCTATAACAGTAGCGGTGACGATACCTGGCCCCACAACCTTTGGAACAAAACTGATCCGCGCGACACCTCGATGGTTGGTGGCCGTCACCCTCGTTTCCTGCTCCGACAGCTCCCATCGGATCGGCAAACCTCTCATGGCGTTGCCGGTCAACGCATGAGTTACGGAGACTTCAGCGCTCACTGTTGCTCCCCAATTTACAACCTCAAGAGCACTAATGGTCGAGGCAATCCGGGCGACAAGGGCTCGACTCCCCAAAGACATGTGCTGAACCGGAGATCGCTCCAGCAAGCGAGAGGCAGCCAACTGCAAGGAAACACTGGCGTCCTTCACATCTCCATCCTTGAACTGAAAATCCAGCCCCTGCTCATCAAGCAAGTGGAACTCACCCAGCCCCCGGTTGAACTCAAGCCCAACTTCGCCCGGACCTGGACTGACCAGACCAAGCGCCAGCTCCTGATCAAGCAAGGTACTTCCATCCTTGGCAAAGACGCGAAATCCGAAGTCCTCGCCGCGCCTCGGAAAAAATGCCTTTTCTGCCCACACGTACTTATCTGACTCATTGAGGGCAACACTCAGATCCAGCCACGGATCCATTGCCAATGCATTGACCTCGGCACCGCGTTCGGCCGTTGAACCATCGTAAGGATTAGTGACGAGAGCAGTGACGGGGTTTACACCTGCCTGACTCGGCAGGGCATCGTGCCGCGCCCAGCCATCGGCGTCTGTGCGCAAGGAAACCGGCCCGGCACTCCCGGTCTGCACCGCGATTTCTGCTCCCTCGACTGGCTGATCATTGAACGCCGAGCCCAAGCGAAACTCCACGCGGGCACGCTCGCCCTTGCTCATGACGGGATCAATGGCAGGACCGCGCGCGGCCAGAATCTTGAGTTTGTTATGACCCAATTTCAATTGGATCTGCGCCGTCAGCGACTCTCCATCGATCATGATGGTAGTGGTCTGAGTCATCTCGACATCGGCTGTGCTGTTGGTGAAGTCCAGTTCCCTGCGTGCGCCCCCCGCCGTCATGACAAGATCGGTTGACAGCGGGGGATCGATCACCAGACCAGGTGGAATCGGTGAAATGGCGGATTTCACCGTCAGTCCGTGCAACGCACTGACCCCGTTTGGCATAAGTGCGGATTTGTGGGTAGCCCAAAGGCAGGGGTAAAGCGTGTCTTTACCCGGCTCGGCCGAAACATGATCAAGCATCGGACGGGCCTCACTGGCGAGATCGGCGGCCAGCAGCCGCAATGGAAACTCGCGCGTTTCCGGCAAATGAGAACTGCTGAACGCCAGGGTCGAAAACCCACTCTTGTCAGAGCCTGAGCTGATGTCCCACTCAAGACCGGAATTGCTCATCTCCCGGGCAACACCGGCTGCCGGACTCAGCTGGAGACTCGGTAAAGGAGGCGTATCCGCATTCCAGTCCAATGCAATCGACTTGCCGATAAAACTGCTGCCCGCAACGGGGTCAATACGCAACTTGTGCGCTTTGCCACGTCGGCAGACCACGCCCTGAACCAACCGATCGACCGGTTTTCCGTCCAGAGAGAAGTTGACCTGTCCTTTCCATGCGCTGGTGGGCAATGCCTTGACGGCGAATGAATGCTCCTCCACTGGAGCATCCTCGTGGCGCTGTACTCGCGCAACGATGCCGTAATCACCGCCAATGGCCGGCGGGTGATCCACACTTGCCCAGCCATCCACGCCCGTGAGGGATTTGACCGTACCGGTCGGTGTATCAAACTCGACCTCGACATTGCCGACAGGCTGTCTGTCGCGCCTTTGCACATTCACCATGCACGTAACGGCATCACCTTCGTCCACCACCGGGGATTTGTTCGGCCCCCAGATGTCGCCGATCTCGACTCTGTTGTAAGCCAGCGAGATGGCATTGCTACGGGATAAATGCTGCAACCTGGAACAACCAAGATTCCACTCAAACGCGCCGTCGCGCTTGTCCTCAAAGCGCGTGTTCCAAAGGACTGAACCGCCAACAACAGGCACTTGATCTTCAAAATCCGGGACAGAAGTCGCCCCTACATCCGCAGGTAAATCCCCGTTCCCCCACTTCAGGAAAAATGTAGCGTCACTCAGCGGGTGATCCGCCGGAATGTCCAGATTGACGGGAAAAGACTCACCGCGCTCCGGATAGCGGGTTTTCGCCCCCCAGAAGGCCGGTGCCCCGCCATCGAACCGAGCCTGCAAGGTTTTGAACGGGTCAATCGCGAATGCCTGAATCTCGAAGGTATGCGTCGCTTCACCATTGTCGGACAAAAGACTGGCAACCGAGGCGATAACCCTGCTCACCCCCTCTTCGGTTGGCGTGTACTGGTACGTCGCACGACCTTGAGCATCGGTGGATGCCCGGTGCAGAACCGTCCCCGCCTTACCCTCAATCCGCCAGACCACCTCACTCGCTACCGGTGCGTGGGTATAGAAGGACCTGGACTGAACCTGCAGCTCCACCGACTGGTTGTACTCGATGACCGGGTACGTCACGGCCTGTTTGAGCGCGAGCAGCTCCAAACGATGATGCCCCCAGGAAACCAACAGCGAATACGCTGGCGCCGAGTATTTGCTGTAAATCTTCGCCTTCAGTTCATAAGATTCTTTGCCTGACGGCTCTGGACAATCCAGCAGCCAGTCCAGACCGATGAGCTGGGATTTTCCCAACTCGGGCTCAGCGGTAACGGCCTCCTGCGGGTTATCTTCAAGCCACAGGCTGGCCTCGAGATTTTTCCAGACACTCTGCGGATCAACCTCAAACGAAACCCTGTGACTTTGATCCCCGGTAGCACCCAGGCAGATCGGCAGGGCGTTGCCTGCGTCGAAACGTTTGCCATCATTGAGAACGGCCAACAGCCTCAGCGCCGGAAGATTCAGCTTTATCTCCAGGCCCGTCAGACGAATTTCCACAGAGCCGGGTTCGCCCACAGCCCTTGCCGGGCTGCTCATATTGATCTCCAGCTCATCACCCGCCTGTAAACCCAGGCGGTCCGGCAGATCCTTGTGCATCTCGGTCAGATCAATCGCCAAAGGATCGGCATCCTGCACTACAGTCTTCGCCGGCAATTCGATTTCAAACTTTTCCAGGCTGCCCCTTTTATTGACCACCACTAGCCCGGCCGATGAAGGGTAAGTGTTCTCGTAAAGAAAACGCAGGCTATAACGGGCCTCCGCCAGCTGTCCGGTCGGCACGATCATCCTTTGCCGAACCGCCGCGCGGTTAGTCAGTGTCATGATCGATACGATGGTGTCGTCCCATCTGTCGTCCCGGATACCGACACCGCCCGGATTGGACACATCGTCCCAGTGGTCATAGCCCTCAGTCATGTTGCCGTTCTTCACGAAATTGTGATCCGTGTCGATGTTTCTTTCGCTCATGATTGCGCTCCCTTGGCCTCGACCTTGCCCTCGGCCTCGTTCACCAGTTCCTGTACTTTTCTGGAAAAAGCCAGATCCCCGACCTTGGCGCTGTAAAACACCTTGATCACGATATCGGTCAGCGATAACAGCATCGGCTTTTGCTTCAAATGCCAGGGAAACACGATCCGCCAGCGCGAAACGGCACCGGTGTTTTCAAACGGCAGCGTCATGCCCTCGTCAGCTCTGAGAGAGACAATGCCCATGTCGTCCAAACCGGAGGACAGGGAAACCTGCTGCCCGCTGCTCAGATTGATCAGCACATCGACCGGCGCCACGCCTTCTCCGGAGTGCAGATACTCCAGCGATTCGCTCGACGGTTTTGTGGCGATATAGCTGCCGACCTGTATCAGATTCGCCACCACATTTTCGAAAGGCCCGGTGAGCACCGGCAGATTGACTTCAACGCGAGAAATCTGGCGACAGTAGTGATCGTGGTAGTCGCGGTCGAACAGCAGCTGAATCAGCTCGAAATCCAGTAAACCCGTTGCCAGCAAGTGCTCCAGCGCATCAGTCCAGTTGTCAAAACCCTTTTGCCGGGTTGCCGGATCATTGAACAGCTGTTGCAGCGATACGGTCTTGACGATCTCCTGGCGTCGTTCCCGGCGTTGCAAATACTCCGACCGCATTCGCAACAGACCAGCCTGTAATGTCGCGCCGGCCGTCAAGCCGCGCCGCTGGTCGCGCCAGACATCGGTGTCCAGTTGATAGGCCTCGAACTCACAGGTTTCCGCCCGCAAGGCTGTCTGAGCGCTCAGACACAGTGCAACAGCGGCGTCATACGCCTGAAAGTGCAACGTCTGCAGTTGCCCCATCAGCCACTGGTAAAGCTCCAGATTGGTCGCCCGGGTCTGCAGGAACTCGAACATTTTGAGCGCCTGGCTATTCACGGCCAGGGTGTGTTCCAGATTGATCCTCGCGGCATTGATGGCCCGTTCCTGGCCCGCAATCTGGGCACTGATCGCGTTCTTTTCGGTAGTGGCCTGATTACGCAGCAACCGCCATTCTTCTCGGCGGCGACGATAGAATTCGGAGGTGGCCATCCTGTCGGCATTGGAGCGCAGCGCGTCTGCACCTATCTGAAAACCCAACCCCGCGGCGTTTAATAGGTGACCCGGCTGAGCACCGCCATTGGCCATTCCGAAAATGTTGGGAAACGCATGGATGATCGCCGCCCCCGCGTGAAAGCCGGTGGCCACAGTAACGAGGATCGACGCAATTTCCATATGCTCCATGACTTTGAACTCGCCCGGAGAAATGTGTTTGTCGTACAGGTCGGCGTAATGCAGCTCACGCTCTTCGGCCATGGTTCTGCTGTGCTGCAGCGCCGTAAGGCTCTCGACCTCACGTGCAATGGATTCTTCCTGTGCCCGACGAGCGAATTCGCCAAGCTCAGTCAAATGGCGTTGCTGCAACATCTCCTGCTGGACACGATCCTGATGTTCAAGCAGACGCTGTACTTCGTTCCCCAGCTCCTGCAAGTGCTGCACCATCTGCAACGCTGCATCGAACAGTACGTTCCAGCGATAGGCCGCCACTCGCAACTGCCCACCCATCGGTCGCACCGGGCCCGCGTTACCGGCTGCCAGGCGGCTCAACAACTCACTTGGATCCATGGCGGTAAAAAGAGGGATGGATGCAAGCTTGCCGTCGATTGTCCGACCATGACGAATGTTGTCGATACGTTGATGAGGCAGGTCAAAGAACGTCAACAAACGCGGACTGACCGGAATCTTGAAGGAAGGCGCACCGTAGACACCCAAATGCTGAGTACGCTCAGCCCTGACCGGCAAACTTTCCTCATGCAGCAGCAGTGTCTTTTCAAAATCCGCAAGGGCCGATCGGGTCTGCATCTCTCCCACGAGTTCACCGAGTTCTTTTGCAACCCAGCGATTGACGCTACGCGTATCCGGCCTGGCGCCCATCAGCGATCGGGCCCGGACATACTGCAGTTTGGCGGCCGTCAGGCTGTCTCGCGTCATCTGGCGATAGAGCCAGTCGCCCCAGGCAATGAGGTTGTTCACGTAGTCGAGGAAAATCACCGTCTGGTAATGCCATGGCGAAGAATAGGCAATGGCATCCGGATCTCCCGGTGCGAAGACCTCATAGGCAATGTTGGGCTTTTTCACGTTCAGAGGCCGGCAATGCCAGTATTGCGGTCTTGCCGGAGTATCACCCTGCGCCGGCTTCGCGGGCGACTGCGGCTCGAATATGAAATGCAGCCAGCGCTGAGCCGCTTCAAAACGATTCTCGTCACGTAGCCGGGCGGCAATCAGGTGCGGCAAGTGAAAAAACAGCTCCCAGAAAAACAGACCATTGGCACCATCGAACGGGCCGTTCGGCTCTACCTGGCCCTCGGGCAAAGGCGGCTCCTTCGGAAACTGCGTCGCCCAGTTAAGCAATGCCCAGATCGATACACTGGCACGCAGCACCAGTTCGTGACCGATCAATGTATTGAGCCGAACGTATTTCAGCTGGAGAACATTGGACGGTTGGTTGAAGGCCAGAAACTGGGCGCCCTGCGCATCGGTGTCATGGATATACGGCAGAGGTCCATGATCACCGAGCGTGGCGGGGACCGTCAGGACGAGGGTTCGCTCACCGTAATCTGCGGCACCTGTCAGCGTCACGGTGATCGTGCTGTTGCTGAACGCCGACCGCTGGATTTCCAGCCATTTCGTTGCCCATCCGCCGGAGGACGAGTACTTGTCAGTAAGTGGCTGCGGGTCGCTACCGGTGGAGGACTTGACGGTCAGCGTGAAATCTATCCCTGTGCCATTACCACGCGAGACATGAGCACAATGCCCCTGAACCCAGAGCGAGTGCTCAGTAGGGCTGTTACGCACGATATAAGCCTTGATCCCCAGGTACTCGGCCAGCTTGCCAGTTTTGGTGATCTGACTGTCAACGGCCGGAAACAACTGCGGCCGCATTTTTTGCTGAAGCGTACGGCGCTCGGCAAGCAAGTGATTGGCCAGATAATCCATGACCGCCGATTCGTCCTTCACTTTGCGAAACAGCGAGTCACGGGTTTCATAGATCGCGACTGACAGCGCTGACGACGTGCCGATTTTGGGCTGGGCATTGGTCACATGTACCGCCAGCCTGCCCTTGGGATACGAGGTATCGATCTCGTCACGCAAAATCACCGCGACCAGCCGGCACCCCTTCGATACGTCTTTGTCGGTCTGCAGCAGATGCAAGCGAATGGGGGGCGACCAACTGTCGTCCAGTGCGATGAACGCCACCATGACTTCCAGCTCATGGGGGCTTTGCAGTTGACCCTCGTTATCGAAAACGCCCGGGCGCCATACGACCCAGACCATGCATGGGCGGCCTTCCCAAAAGACCATCCGACAATCCAGCACATTGTCATCAGTGGGAATGTCGGCAGGTTTCCATTCTCGCCAGGCTGTCGGGTTAACCGATGGCGAGCCGACCGCGAGTTCGATGTTCGCCTCACGCCAGAACCAGCCATAAGGTGCAACGCGTTGTCTGCCCACCAGGTAATAACGCGTGTCCAGCGGATTGGGACCATCCAGATAACCGGTCATGACATACAGATTGCACGTTTCTTCAAAGCGGCGCAGGTAGCGCTGTGCGCCCTTGAGCACCGAATCGTCAGTGATCGAGGTCTGACTCACATAACTTTCAAGTTCCCTGAACAACCCGGTTTTACGAATGCGCACATAAGGCGTGATGTAGTCCTCCGGTGTGCACAACAGCAGCATGCTTGCAGACCACGGCCCGTAACTGCCAGCGAGGTCCCATTCTTCCAGAAGGTCAGAATCGAACTCCCGCCCGTCGTACCCCGGTTCGAGCTTCTGGAACACCGCATGAATGTAGGCCTGCAAACAGCTCACGGCCTCCGCCACCCACGAGGTTTCAATCTCGTCGCTGTCCAGCGGGTCGGAACGCAGCCATTCCCAGAGGTCATCCGCCGATTGGGTATTCATCGGAAAGGGATGATTGGCCTTCTCATGCTTTGCGTGAAGACAGAAATCAATCAACGCATTGCGACGCAGGGCTGACAATTCACCTGAAGTTTTGTTGAGCATCTCCGTCTCCTGTCACTGTTTGCGTTGCTTGCGGGGCGCTGACACTCGCCGGCGCGCAGGAAGGGCTGCGACAAACTTCACATCGCGAAACGTAACGGCCGTCGAGTTTTCAGCCGTCGCTTTAACCTTCACGGTCAGAGGCTCGGCACTGGTGAATGTCACCTCGGTGCCTCCCTGCCCATCAGTCACCGTCTTGATCTCACCCTGAGGCAGCGGATCGAGCTTCCAGGTCACCGACGCGCCTGCGATGGGGTTGTCGTAGTCGTCCAGGACGATGGCGCGGTAGGTCACCGGCGTTCCGATCAGCACGGTACTGTCGGGCACGGGGAAAGGGTTTTGGGATCTCAAATGGAGTGTGGCCATATCCGGCCCGATCTCGATCCTCGGTGCGGGCGTTTCCTCACCCAGATCGAGCCAGAAAACGGGAGTGACGCTACCCATCCGGCTGCCCGGGAAAAATTTCACCGTCGCCGTGCCGTTGATTCCAGTGGTGATCATTGAAGGTTCAAACCGGCCCAGCGTGGTGGCGCAATGAACATTGACGTTCAATCGCGCCAGGCCTTCGCGGTTCTCTACCGTGACGGTAAATTCGGCAAATTCGCCCGGTTTGTTGGCGATCAACCTGACGGGATCCGGTACCGTCGTCCAGCGCACGATCACGTCGAGCCCCACGGCCATGACATCACCTGCATAGGTCGGTTCGGTGGTGCTCGTCAGGCCGGCTCTGACAAGGTCTGCGACATGCTCATAATCGGCATATTTGCTGTCCGGTGGCAGCTTCCCAAGCTCGAGGAGTGTCCTTGCACTCTGACCGGTCTTTTTGGCAAACAAGCGAATGCGGATCAGCACATCGAGCTGTTGCAGAGTCACGACCAAGCCTTTCGACGGGTTCACATGGGCGGCGCAAATGCGCACCTCATCCACACTCCAGTTGAACAGCTCGGCAAGCCACTTCGCGGCACGCTCCTGAACCTGCTCAAGACCGTGATTGCCCAGATCAGCCGGCAGCTCGTTAATGCGGCGCAGATAATCAACCAGCCTCGTTTCCGGCTGATCGCTCATGCCCTGGGCACGTTTGTAGACTGTCAGGTAATACAAGGTTGCAAGGTCGAATGCGTCGACCGACTTCAAACCGAGCCACTGGCGATACCCGGTCCCGATGAAGTGAGTCAGGAATTCACTGCCAAGCTCCAGCCTTGCGACCACCGTGGCGCGTCTCGAGAACTCGGCCAACACCTGCAGAACTGGATCGCTCTGCGGGTCTTCCCGCCGCAGCACAGTACCGCTGTCCGTGAAAGTTTCCGGCAACGCGAGCACTTGAGCCAATACGAAATGCACATTGGCGCCGGACCAGCCAAGCACCTGCAGAACCAGATCCGGCTTCAGACCGCTATAGGCAGCCAGCCCTTCCTGCACCAGATTGTTCTGACTGGCGCGGCAACGCAGCACGACCGCCAGAATCAGCTCCACCAGACCTGTATCAAGGCTTCCCGTCTCCGACACCACCGCCCGCTCCGTCATTTCCCGGGCATGGGCTTCGTAGGTCTGATCCGCTGATTCAACAAAATCACGAATCAGGCCCCGCTCGTCAACCAACGCCGTCAACGCCCGCAACCACAGGCGATTGTTCGACAAGGGTTCGATACCGGCCATTTTCAGTACATCTTCCGTCACCTGAGTCACCGGGGCCTGCCGACGCCATTGATCGAACAGCGTAAGTTGTCTTTCATCCGCCCGGTTCGCTGGCCAGACCGTTGCTTGTTGCACCACCCAGTGCACCGGTAACTGCGCGCTCTGAGCCCATCGCACGCAATCCATCAAGGCATGTATGACACTCAGTACGTCCGGCGTATCGGCTGATTGTCGGTTGTTGATCTGCGGCACACCGGCCAGTGCATTCACCCAGAACTGACCGCCGTTAAGGTTCAACAACAAAATCGCCTCGATGGGAGTGATCCCCAGCAACCGGGGCAGCCTGACCATGCGATAAAAACCGGACACGATCGGCAAGCTGCATTTGAGCTCAGTCAGCCCGTGAGCGGCGGCAATCAAGTGGGCGAGGTAAAAATAGGTTTCCAGATCAATGCCCAGGCCTGCGCACAATTGCTTGACCGTAAGCAGGTCGGCAGCGGTCACGGGAATCACCGGGAAGGATCGGTCATCAAGTACCAATGAGCGAGAACTGGCGGCACCACTGTTGAAAATTCGGTCGTATTGGGAACGCTCCGTGCCGCGCCCGAAAACGGAAAGCGGCCCGATAAAGGCGGCGAAGTCTTCAGCAGAGCATCCAGTGACCTCCCGCAGTTCCTGGAACAGGCCGAGAGCTCGCAGAGTATTGGCTGTGATCCAGTAACGAGAGGGGGTCGGCGGAGGCACCTCAGCGAGCATGGCCGCAACGATCAGTCGATCGGTCTCGTGACTGGCCAAACGCAACCAGTCAGTCAGTCGCACTATACGATTGGCACGGTCAACCCGATCGGGCCCCATATCCTCGAAACGATTGAGCAGTTCCACTCCGGTATTGACGATGCTGATGGGCGGGGCCTTTGCCTCATTAACAAACACAGACCCATGGTCCTTGCCTGTTACAGGGCCCGCGACGACACCTGGCGCATTTTCGGAGAGAAAGGGAGTAAAACTTTCAATAGAAAGCAATGCCTCAAGCGCCGACGTATCCAGTTTCGTTCGTTCATTGAAAACGGCGACGAGCCTCAGATTCCCCACCGAAATGTCCTTGAGACCAAGGTATTTCTGGTAGAACTCGTCCTCCCCGGCTGGAAAATGACTCGCCTCGGTCAGGATTGTCCGTTGTGGTGGGCTCAACCGTGCAGCTTGAACGAGGGCGTCATCCGACTTGTCGCTCCACGGTGCCGAACGAAGAAAGTACGGATACTGCAAATCGCACAGACGCACCACGCTGCCCACGGACTCGCCATGCCCCTTCAGTACATGATCGAGCGTGACCCATGGCCAGTGAAAGGGTAATTCACGAGGAAATGCTTTCTGGCTCAACGCCTCGTCGAGGTTTTGAATGGACCCCAGCGTGGCGGTGATGAAGCGCTCCATGATGTTGCTGATCACTTCCACCGACGACACCGCGCCATGGACGGCCTTGAAATCGATCAACAGTTTTTCGAGGTCCGTACGCCGGCCAACCAGCGGAAGATCCTTGCCATCGGTCACGCCCAGCCGATGCAACGCCCAATGCAACAGGGCTGTCAGATACGCCGCAGGCGAATGAATGGCTTCGATCGCACCCGGCGGGCACAAAGCGTCGAAGTTCGGATTGAACAACAAGGCGTAAGTCGGACCGTTATTGAGCCCCGCACGTGCAACAGCCCTGGCATCTCCGGCGGTCAACTGGTGCTCGATGTACTGCCGCAATACCACGGTCGACAGCACATTGAGCCGCCGCTGGAACTCCCCGGCCTGTTGCCGGTCGAGGCCAAAATCGTGCATCAACCCGTCGACGCCTTTCTGCGCCAGTACGGCAACCGATCCCCCCGCCTTGAAAAAGCGTGTCAGTGCCGTCGTGGACGAGCGTTTGGGCTTACCGACCGTTTGAGTGAACATCGTCTGAGCGATTTGAGCGGGAGAGCGGTTCATGTTGATGCTCCTGGGTCCGAAACGGCTTCCAGTGAAGGAACGGCGCATTTCGCATGTTGCCTGCAAAGGATTTGGCGTCATTGAGCGGGCGGCGTCTACTGTCAGAACTGACAGTAGACGCGACCATTGGTCGGATCACTCGGGAGTTGGATGACGGCGTGGCGGCTCGTCTGATGGCGCTATTTCGAATCGTTTGCTGTCAGCGGGTATGGAGCGTTGTCCACCCACGACCTGCACGGCACGGGCCCATTGCGGGCCGGCAGGCAGATTTCGTTCGGATGCGCCGGCCCAACGTCCTCCGTCGGTCACAAGAGCGTTGGCATGTTTCTCCTCGGCGTTGTACCAGGGGAGCACATCAACCCGCGACCCCGCCAGAGCATCGCCTGCGAATTGGGGTGTTGCTCCTTCCCACTTGCCCTCCGGCGGTTCGTCAAAAGTGGGTGGGTCCGCAAGCCGCTGCAATCGTTGGGGTTCAGACCAACCCGAGCGGAATTCACCCTTGCGCTGCTCGGTGACGAGTGAAAGGTCAGTGCCGGTCCCGGGGAACACTATCTGGCAAAACCATGTACCGTCCTCCTGGACCTCGGCCTCCCCCAGCTCCGTACCATCAGGCAAGGCAACCACAACCGTATCTTTCGGGTATCCGAACCCGCAGATCATCGCAATCCGTCCGACAGCATCCCCTTCAGCTGGCGTTTCAACGATTGGCTTGTCGGGAACGATCGTAACCAGTACATCCTGAGTAAACGGCGACTCCTGGTCCTGGAAGTACTGCCTGGCTTTCAATACGCATGGCCCCAATGGCCGTGTGAAATTTTGTTTGAAATATCCATCGCCAAAATGCGGATAAACACGATAAGGAACGCCGTCGAGGTACACCTCAACCTCTGTCCGGTCGAAGTCTTTTCCTGCTCGGGCATAGCCTTCTACCGTGAATGTCCGGGGGACCGATGT
Organism: Pseudomonas sp. R43(2017); assembly: GCF_002112345.1. Classification (NCBI taxonomy): domain Bacteria; kingdom Pseudomonadati; phylum Pseudomonadota; class Gammaproteobacteria; order Pseudomonadales; family Pseudomonadaceae; genus Pseudomonas; species Pseudomonas sp. R43(2017). The sequence continues at coordinate 452,489 of NZ_NEHJ01000004.1, read as the reverse complement.
TCTGTTTTTTGGAAAATCGATCCTTGGCGCAAACAACACCACTTTGAAAGTGACCGAGGCACTGCGCTGTGACTTCAACTCGTCCAGCGACTGGATGGCGAAAACGGTGTACTCCCGGTAGTCGAGCTCCAGAAGCTTCACCGACCAGACATCGCCTGTTGCCGTCGCCTCTCCCAGCAAACCCAGAGTCACAAAGTCAAACACTTGAATCTTGCCACCTTCAATCCCACCGGTGCCCTGTAGCTCCGGCAAGTGATCCGTTTGCCCATTGGGCGGCGGGGTGATCACCGGTACGCTCATCGCTATCTCAAAGGACATGGACACCGGGCTGGAGGTTTGCCCACCGAACGTCTGCGTGACCGTGACTGTGTGCCGACCAGGGCGAAACGCCGTGGAGCGCTGGAAATCCCATTGCCCGTTCCTGTCCGTATCCGCGACCGTATGGGAGGCAGGATTGTCGCTGAACGTGATTGTCAACTGCGCTCCCGGCCAGCATTGGCCGGCGACCTTTGCAGACAAACCATCCGGGGTGACCTTTTCGATAACGGCGGGGGGCGCGGAGATGACCACCCTTTCAGTTGGCTGCAGCCAGGTGGACGACACTGCCTTGAACGATTGCCGCGCAGTCACCAAATAAGTACCTGGCGCCCATCGTGCCGCTGCCGCGCTCGTCCAGGAACGATTCGGTTGCACGTCAACAATCGGCACGATGGGATCATTGGTATTGTTCAAACGGACTTCAATGGTGGACGCCGGCTGGCCTGGCCAGTTTCTGCCCGTCCCCGAAAAGGTGGGATTGCCGTCCGGGCTGACGCGATAAGTCAACGTCGGCAAAGGTACATTGACGGTGAACGTCCCTTCTCTGTCTGCCCAGTCCGAATAGATCGGTTGTCCATCAGACCCGGCCACGCTTTGTCGGGCTCCGATTCTGTATGGCGCAACTCCGGGTAACCAGTCAGGATAATCCATGCTCCAGGAATTGCTGGGCACAGTGAATGTCTTCAATGGAGCATCATCGCCCACATAGTGAATGTACAGCGTGGCTCCCACTGTTCCCGTGCCTGTAATGGTGACCTTTGCATCGTCATCGACCGTCGCCGCCAGTGAAGTGATCCTCTCGGGTCTTAGATTGAACGGGCGATACGGACTTCGATCGGAAGGAATGCCGTTGAGTTTCTGCTCGCAAGCGAGACGGACCTCCCCTGGCTGGATTTTGGCCGGGAAAGTGACAGACGCGCGCCAGATATCGCCTTGCGCCTGAGTGGTGCCAACCTCCAAGTCCTCAAGATCAAGCATGACCTTGATATCGGCTCCCGCTGTCCCTCCGGTCCCGCTGATATCAAATGTACGGTTCACAATTGTATTGGCTGGAGGGTTGCCAATGAGCAGGGTGCCGGGTTTGAGCCGAACGTCGACGGGAACTTCATTGGACCACTTTACGGTCCCATTATTGAACGTTTGCCCGGCTACGAGGGTGATTCGACGATTCGGCAACGGTTCCGTCAGATCGATGCTCCAACTGCCATTACTGACGTTGCCCGAGCCATAGAGAATTGCATCGCTCCCAGCTTCGTAGATGCGGATAGTCGCGCCGGAATGGCCCGTGCCGGAGATGGTGGGTTTGGGAACGGTGATGACATCACCTGTTTTCGGGGACTCTATGACAGGTTCCCTCACGTCGTCCAGCACGTTCACCACCAGCTCGGGCGAAACCGCTGTGGTTACACCATTGAGCGTTTGAGTGGCCACGATTTTTATTGCTGTGCCTATCGGGAGGTTGCTTGCCTGAACATTCCAGCTGGAGGAAGTCGCAGACCCAGAACCATATACGGTCCCGTTCACCAGAATCTTTATTGTTGCGCCTGGATAAGCCCCCGTGCCCGAAATGGTTACCGTCCTTTGTACATTGGAGCCTTGTGCGGGTGCGGTAATTTGCACCGGGAGGATTACCGTGAAAAAACCGGACTGCCCCCAATCCGAAGGTCCGTTATTAATCAGGTACTGGGCGTGGAGCTGGCAACGTCCCTGGCGTAAACCGTGTGTAGCGTCAATCGTTACTCTGATGACGGGAATAGGTGTCGCACCATACGTAAGCTCATGTACCTGACTTGATTCGTTGTAGAGACGAACCTTCCAGGTCCGATTCGTGAAGCCCCCTCCTGGAACTTGCAGGTCTCTGGAAAAAGGGAGTGTCTGAGTCGTGCCATTCAGTGTCGGGATAATGTGCGGGGCTACATGGGCAGTCAAAGAGTCGTCGGTTTCGTCAGCCATCTGAACACTCCTTTTGATCTGGACTTTCCGAGTACCTGTTCCGTTCTTTTTAATGCCCGGGCGAAAAAAAAAGACCTGTCAGAGTTGACAGTCCCGACAAGCGGTAACTCTTCCCACAACCCCTTCCGGCAGCGTCCTGCAAGTCGTAACAACGGGCTACGATGCCTTGTGCCATTGCCTACAAATCCCTCAGAATCCGCCGGCTTGTGCGCCTTGGCGTTGCCCCGTAACTTGATCCGTGTCGCTGCCAATCAGCGACCGGGTTTAGTCGCCCGGCTTCAGTACGATGCGCATAAGCGTCATCCAGTCGGGTATTCCCTATCCCCGCACTCGATGGTGGCTGTTCGCAGGGCGCTCTCGGGCGCGCCGGTTCTCGTACTCGCCGGTCGACTAACCTGCTTACAGCCGCCACCCTTTTCTCGTTTAGTCGCGAGCCAATGGTGGCCCTAACGACGAGTACGAATACATGAAAAAACCAGTTCCAAATCCCCCTTCGGACACCGATCCAAAGGACCCGACCGAGCAACCCGATCCGGTCTCCCCCTACGCTTCAATCGATTCAAAAAAACTCCACGACGCAGCCCACAGGGCCCTCGACTTCTACCTCAATCCCAAGGCTGAAAAACCGCGCAACTCCGTGGATCGCGGCATGCAGATGTTCAAGGTCGATCCCGAGATCAATTCCGAGGCGATCGCCATCCAGACCTACGAGACTTTCTCGTCGGTGAGCATTCTGCTGCTGGACCTGGCCGACAGCCTGGACGACAAGCCGCGGCACCTGGCGATGGCGATCTATCAGTTGAGCGAGATGGGATTGCTGCTGGCGGAAAAGACGCTGGATAACGAGCGGGCTATTGCGATAGGCGCGTAACAAAAAAGGGTCATGACCTGTAGCAGGTCATGACCCTTTTGTTTTGTCAGGCCGAAGCCGGCAACGGCTGAAAACTGAAGTACTGCTTCAACGCCTCGACCAGTTGCCCGTATTCCGGCGGCGTGCGGAACAGACTGAAGCCGGCGTCATAATGCCGTGGCGTGGCGTCTTCATGGCACCACAGGCAACAGGCGTTGAGGTCGATCACCTGCTGGCAGCCGTCGCCTACCGGGATCTTCAGACGCAATTTGAATTCGGCACCGATCATCATCGGCAACTGGCTGATCAGCATCAGCCCGTCTTCGGAGACGTTGCCCAGAAAGCCGATGGGTTTGTCGGTGACGCTGTTGAACACTCGCAGAAAATACGGCAACTGGTGCCGTTCGATTCGACGGTCGGTAAACATGAGCGTATCGCCATGCAGGGCCCGGCAAACGGGCCGCACTGTGCTTCGGAACGAACCTGCCCGACAGGCCCGCTCTCCCCGCTTCCGGTGTGGCGCTCGCCACGTACTGCTCATGCCAGTCGCAGGTGTTGCGCCGGTACAGTATGCATCTGCACCGGTGTCATTCGACTATAGCTCACCTTGTACAGCCGGCCAGCTTTTGTATGACAACTGCCATCAGAAGCGGGCGGGTGGCACCACGGCGGCGCTGCGGGTCGGGTAGTGGCCCAGGCTCTGCAGGGTTTCCAGACGCGCACGGGCGCGGTAGGCGTATTCGCTGTTGGGGTACGAGGCGATGATGAACTGATAGGTCTGCGCCGCGTCGACAAACATTTTTTGCCGCTCAAGGCACTGACCGCGCATCATCGACACTTCCGGCCACACGTATGGGCGGGCGCGGCTGGCGCGTTCGACCTTGGACAGTTCGAGCATCACCTGCTCGCAATTGCCCCGGTCATAGGCGCTGTAGGCGTTGTTCAGATGATGGTTCATCGACCAACGGGTGCAGCCCGAAGCGGCGAGGACGCTGAGGGCAAGGGCGGCAATGGGCAACAATCGCATGGGGGATCTCCTGTCTTGTGCTCTGTATCGACCCATTGTGAGAAATCTTCAGAGCCGTTTGCGCCGATTGTCGCGTTCAAAAAAGAAAATCGTAAGTAGTGCAAACGAACAATGACTACACCCTTCGAGCATAGTAGCCTTCGCTGGCGCTTGAACCTGAGGAGTCTTTGCATGTCCGTCCGTCGTACCAAAATCGTCGCTACCCTTGGCCCGGCCAGTAACTCGCCGGAAGTTCTCGAACAGCTGATTCTGGCTGGCCTGGACGTCGCCCGTCTGAACTTCTCCCACGGCACCCCCGACGAGCACAAGGCTCGCGCGAAGCTGGTGCGTGACCTGGCTGCCAAGCACGGCCGCTTCGTCGCCCTGCTGGGTGACCTGCAAGGCCCGAAAATCCGTATCGCCAAATTCGCCAACAAGCGCATCGAGCTGAAGATCGGTGACAAGTTCACCTTCTCCACCAGCCATCCGCTGACCGAAGGCAACCAGCAGGTGGTCGGCATCGACTACCCGGACCTGGTCAAGGACTGCGGCGTGGGCGACGAGCTGCTGCTCGACGACGGCCGCGTGGTGATGCGCGTTGAAACCGCCACCGCCACCGAGCTGAACTGCGTGGTGACCATCGGCGGCCCGCTGTCCGACCACAAAGGCATCAACCGTCGCGGTGGCGGCCTGACCGCACCGGCCCTGACCGAGAAAGACAAGGCCGACATCAAGCTCGCCGCCGAGATGGAAGTCGACTACCTCGCCGTGTCCTTCCCGCGTGACGCCGCCGACATGAACTACGCCCGTCAACTGCGCGATGAAGCCGGCGGCACTGCCTGGCTGGTGGCGAAGATCGAACGCGCCGAAGCCGTGGCCGACGACGAAACCCTCGACGGCCTGATCAAGGCGTCCGACGCCGTCATGGTTGCCCGTGGTGACCTGGGCGTGGAAATCGGCGACGCTGAGCTTGTGGGCATCCAGAAGAAAATCATTCTGCACGCACGCCGCCACAACAAGGCGGTGATCGTGGCGACCCAGATGATGGAGTCGATGATCCAGAACCCGATGCCGACCCGCGCCGAAGTATCCGACGTGGCCAACGCCGTGCTCGACTACACCGACGCCGTAATGCTCTCGGCCGAATCCGCTGCCGGCGCTTATCCGCTGGAAGCCGTGCAGGCGATGGCGCGCATCTGCGTCGGCGCTGAAAAGCACCCGACCAGCAAGACTTCCAGCCACCGCATCGGCAAGGAATTCGAGCGCTGCGACGAAAGCATCGCGCTGGCGACCATGTATACCGCCAACCACTTCCCGGGTGTGAAAGCGATCATCGCGCTGACCGAAAGCGGCTATACCCCGCTGATCATGTCGCGTATCCGTTCGTCGGTGCCGATCTACTGCTTCACCCCGCACCGCGAAGCCCAGGCCCGCGCGGCGATGTTCCGTGGCGTGTACACCGTACCGTTCGACCCGGCGTCGCTGGCCCCGAACGAAGTCAGCCAGAAAGCCATCGACGAGCTGGTCAAGCGCGGCGTGGTGGAGAAAGGCGACTGGGTCATCCTGACCAAGGGCGACAGCTACCACACCACCGGCGGCACCAACGGCATGAAGATCCTGCACGTGGGCGACCCGCAGGTCTGAGTGACCGGTTGCTGTAAATGAAAAGCCCCGCCATGTGAATGGCGGGGCTTTTTCGTTAATGGCGTTTGATGAACCCGGTCAACGCCGCCAACGCCTCCGGCGAGCGCAGACGCTGGGTGAACAGCGCGCCCTCCTCCTCGATTACCTTGCGAATCAACTCGCGATCCGGCGCCCGCATCAGTTGCTTGCTGATGCGCACTGCCTCAGCCGGCAACTCGTCAAACCGCAGTGCCATCTCCCGCGCTCTGGCCAACGCGGCTTCGCCACTGCCCAGCGCCTCGGTGGCGATCCCCCATTGCGCTGCCTGCTCACCCGTGAAGCCTTCACCCAACAGCAACAACTCCGACGCTTTGGCCTGCCCGAGCAAGCGCGGCAGGATCAGGCTGGAGCCGAATTCCGGGCACAACCCGAGATTGACGAACGGCATACGCAACCGCGCATCCCGCGCCACGTACACCAGATCGCAATGCAGCAACAGCGTCGTGCCGATCCCCACCGCCGCCCCGGCCACGGCGGCGATCACCGGTTTGCGGCATTCGAGCAATTCGAGCATGAAGTGAAACACCGGGCTGTCGAGGTCGCTCGGCGGTTGCTGGATGAAGTCGGCGATGTCGTTGCCGGCAGTGAAACACTCGGCGCTGCCGGTGATCAGCACGGCGTTGATTTCGAGGTCGTGATTGGCTTGCTTGAGTGCTTCGGCCAACTGGCTGTACATGGCGCGGGTCAGGGCGTTTTTCTTGTCCGGGCGATTGAGGCGCAGGGTCAGCAAACCGCGTTCACGGTGCAGGAGGATGGCTTCGGGCATGGCAGGTCTCGCGTCTGAGAATTCAGCGCTCAACCACGGCTCAGGAAGACATCGGCCAGCAGTTGATTGCGCGGCAGTCCGGCCAGGAACAGACGCTTGGCAAAGGCGTCGACGCTGGCGGTCGAACCGCAGACTAAAGCCAGGGTTTGCCGGGAGACAAGGCGCAGTTGCGCCAAAGCGCCCGGCAACTCGGCCGCCGTCCATAATTCGACGCTGAGGTTTTCCCGCTGTGCGGCCAGTGCTTCAAGGGGTTTGGCCAGGTAATGCCCAGCGGCATCATGGGCCAGGTGAATGACGCGGATGGCGCCCCGATGATCCTGGCGCAAAGCCTCGCGCAGCACACCGAACAACGGGCCGAGGCCGGTGCCGGCGGCGAGCAGCCACAGCGGCCGATCGTGCCAGTCCGGGTCGTAATGCAGCGCGCCGCCGCGCAGTTCGCCGAGGCGGATCGGGTCGCCGATCTGCAAGCGCCGGGCGGCATCGCTGAATTCGCCAGGCTGGCGACAATCGAGGTGGAATTCCAGAAAACGGTCTTCTTCCGGCAGGCTCGCCAGCGAATACGGCCGCGCAATGTGGCCGGCCCACAGCACCAGATGCTGGCCGGCGCTGTAGCGCAACGGTCGCTGAGGTGTCAGGCGCAGACGCAACACGCTGTCGCCGAGCCAGTCCAGCGCTTCGACCGTGGACGGGCGACCATCAATGACGGGATCGAAGGTGTGCACCTGCAAGTCTTCGATCACCTGACACTGACAAGCCAGGCGCCAGCCCTGATCACGCTGCTCGGCGCTCAGGGCATCCGGGCGGCTGTCGGCGGGCAAGCCCTGCACGCATTGCACCAGGCACGCATGGCAACTGCCGGCGCGGCAGCTGAAAGGCACCGCCACACCGTTGCGGTTGAGGGCATCGAGCAGGTTGCTGCCCGCCGTCACCGACCACTGTCGTTCACCGACCCGCAGTTCAGGCATCGACGTTCTCCCACGCGGCGGCGCAACGGTTACGCCCGTCGCGCTTGGCCCGGTACAGCGCCTGATCGGCGCGCTGCAAGGCGTCGTCCAGATCATCGCCCAGTTCCAGCAAGGTCATGCCGGCAGACAGGCTGAGGCTTTTCACATTCAGTCCCACCAGTTCGACGTCGGTAAAGGCAATGCGCAGGCGTTCGCAGCACGCGGTCAGTCGCTCCGCGTTGCAATCGGGCAGCAGCACCACGAATTCCTCACCACCATATCGCGCCAGCACGTCGCCGTCGCGCAGACAGGCTCCGGCCACGCCGGCGAACGCCTGCAACACCTGATCGCCGGCGGCATGGCCGTGCAGGTCGTTGATACGTTTGAAGTGGTCGAGGTCGATCAGCGCCAGACCATGCACGACGTCGGCCTCCATCGCATTCAATTCGCGGGTGGCCAGGCGCAGGAAATGCCGGCGATTGAACAGCCCGGTCAGTTCGTCGGTGGCCACCAGGTCTTCGAGCTGGCGCATCATCCCGCGCAACGTGTCCTGATGCGCCTGCAAGGCAAACCGGCGCTGGCGCATGCGTTGTCGTGAGGTCTGGACGAAACGTGCGTAGATCACCAGCCACGCCAGCACGATCAGCAGGATACAGGCCTGCAACGCGGACAGTGCCGGATCGTGCAGGCGGAAGTGGTAACCGTCCCACAGCGTGATCGCGCAGAAACTGAAGAACACCAGCATCGCGCAGCGCACAAAGGCCCGCCGCGACAGATGAAACAGGCCGAACAGCAGGATCAGTACATAGAAGACCAGGAACTCGCCCCGGGCTTCTTGCAGATGCGCGATCAGCCACGTCTGCCAGCCGAGGCCGAGCAACACTTGCGCCTCGGTCAGGCTCGGGTCGGAGAAGCGCAGGTTGGCGCCCGAGAAAAACACCGCGAACAGGGTCGCCTGGCTGATGACCACCAGGGCGCTGCCGACGGCGACGCCTGCCAGCGAATCTTCGTAGTGTCCGGTGAAATACGCCAGCCACAGCAGCAGCAAGGCCAATCCGTAGGTGGCTGCAGCGAGGGCGAAGCGTTTGAGCAAAAGACGTTGAATGGCGTTATGGGTCAATCGTTGACTCACCGTGCAATAAGAGGCTGACCGAGTGTCCTACTCTACAGACCGGCTGCCACTTTAGTGGCCCAGTCGATAAATGACCATTGATTTTCGGGCCGGATATTTGGCGTCAAAAAAGCCCTCAAGCCCGCCCCTCCCGGGTTCCCGGAGCGCCCGCCAAAAGCGCCGGCCACGCGTGATTTTTTGTCGGTCTTCACGGTTCCGAAACAGTGAGCCGGACGCAGGTGCGGAAAACCACGACGACCAGCTCCCGCCATGCGACCAACGAATGACTGCCGGCGCGTGTCACCACCGGGGAGGCGCGGTATACTGCCGCGCCTTTTTAGCGTCGCGCCAGCAGCCCCGGCGTGCCTTGAAAGGTGTCTGCGACCGACCGATGTACCCAAGCCGCAGGCACCTTATTGAATGTTCCCGTCTTTTAGAGGAGCGCGACTCATGACCGTGATCAAGCAAGACGACCTGATTCAGAGCGTTGCCGACGCCCTGCAGTTCATTTCCTACTACCACCCCGTGGACTTCATCCAGGCGATGCACGAAGCCTACCTGCGCGAAGAATCGCCAGCGGCCCGTGACTCGATGGCGCAGATCCTGATCAACTCGCGCATGTGCGCCACCGGCCACCGGCCGATCTGCCAGGACACCGGCATCGTGACCGTGTTCGTGCGTGTGGGCATGGACGTGCGTTGGGATGGCGCGACCATGAGCCTGGACGACATGATCAACGAAGGCGTGCGCCGCGCCTACAACCTGCCGGAAAACGTCCTGCGTGCTTCCATCCTGGCCGACCCGGCCGGTGCGCGTAAAAACACCAAAGACAACACCCCGGCGGTCATCCACTACTCCATCGTCCCGGGCAACACCGTGGAAGTGGACGTGGCGGCCAAGGGCGGCGGTTCCGAGAACAAATCGAAAATGGCCATGCTCAACCCGTCCGACTCGATCGTCGACTGGGTACTGAAGACCGTTCCGACCATGGGCGCCGGCTGGTGCCCGCCGGGCATGCTGGGCATCGGCATCGGCGGTACCGCCGAGAAAGCCGCTGTGATGGCCAAGGAAGTGTTGATGGAATCCATCGACATTCATGAGCTCAAGGCCCGTGGCCCGCAGAACCGTATCGAAGAAATGCGTCTGGAGCTGTTCGAGAAGGTCAACCAGCTGGGCATCGGCGCCCAGGGCCTCGGTGGCCTGACCACCGTGCTCGACGTGAAGATCATGGATTACCCGACTCACGCCGCCTCGCTGCCGGTGTGCATGATCCCGAACTGCGCCGCCACCCGTCACGCGCACTTCGTGCTCGACGGTTCCGGCCCGGCTTCGCTGGAAGCGCCACCGCTGGACGCCTACCCGGAAATCGTCTGGGAAGCCGGTCCGTCGGCCCGTCGCGTCAACCTCGACACCCTGACCCCGGAAGACGTGCAGAGCTGGAAGCCGGGTGAAACCGTCCTGCTCAACGGCAAGATGCTCACCGGTCGCGACGCCGCGCACAAGCGCATGGTCGAGATGCTGAACAAGGGCGAAACCCTGCCGGTTGATCTGAAAGGCCGCTTCATCTACTACGTCGGCCCGGTTGATCCGGTCGGTGACGAAGTGGTTGGCCCGGCTGGCCCGACCACCGCCACGCGGATGGACAAGTTCACCCGTCAGATCCTCGAGCAGACCGGTCTGTTGGGCATGATCGGCAAGTCCGAGCGCGGCCCGACCGCGATCGACGCGATCAAGGACAACAAGGCCGTGTACCTGATGGCCGTCGGCGGCGCCGCTTACCTGGTGGCGCAAGCGATCAAGAAGTCCAAGGTCCTGGCGTTCGCCGAGCTGGGCATGGAAGCGATCTACGAGTTCGAGGTCAAGGACATGCCGGTCACCGTCGCGGTGGACAGCAAAGGTGAATCGGTACACATCACCGGCCCTGCGATCTGGCAACAGAAGATCAGCGAAAGCCTGGCGGTAGAAGTGCAGTAAGCGCTTCATCTGCTTGTGAAAAACCGGGCGGTCAGCGATGACCGCCCGGTTTTTTTTCGCCTGCCGTCAGTCGGCACCTGTCAGATCTGACAGGTGTCTGGCGCATGCCGCTCTGCTAGCGTGACACCTCGACATATTCAGGTTGCGACGCCATGACCCCGGATGCTGATGCGCTCGTCACTCCTCCCTCCATTGCCAGGACTGCGTCCATTGCAACGAATGGGCGTAGTTGGGGGGAGATCGGTGCGACCGGGCAGCGCTCTTACACCCTGCCCCTCCCGATCCTGAACGCGCGCACGCTCAATCCCGAATTGCAGCTGGTCTATGACGGCAATGCGGGCAACGGCAAATGCGGGCTCGGCTGGGACCTGCCACTGTCCGCCATTTCGCGCAAAACCAGCAAGGGTGTGCCGAAATACGAAACCGTCGATGTCATGCAGGCGGATGGCACCGACCTGCGGCCCGAGCTGACGGCCCGCGGTAAGGTCAAGACCAGAAAGCGTACACGCGGTAAAGGCAGGAACGCCAAAACCTATTCCGTGGTGCTCTACATTCCGCGCCTGGAAACGACCTTCACCCGCTACGAACTTTGGACCCCTACCGGTGGCGGTCTCCCGTTCTGGATGGTCTTCGGCGCCGATGGCACGCAGTATTGCTATGGCAACACCCAGAATTCCTGCATCCATGATCCGCTAGACCCGACGCATGTCGCTGTGTGGTTGCTGAGGGAAGTCAGGAACCCCGTGGGCGAAAACATCTTTTACCAGTACAAGACCGACGACAAAACCGCTGACGCCCGTTTTGACTACAGCGCCCAACGCTACTTGCGCCAGGTCTGTTATTGCAACAAAACCGCCAGTACCGATTTGTATTGCCTTGATCACGCGCAACCCGAATTACTCGACTGGCTGTTCCGACTGATCGTTGACTACGGCGAACGCGTCACCGGATATGACGATGTTCCACCGTATGCCGCCAACGAGGATGGCTGGACGGTGCGTTCCGACCCGTTTCGTATGCATCGTTTTGGTTTTGAAGTCGGCACCCGGCGCCTGTGCCGGCAGTTTCTGTTGTTCAACCACACCGGCCCCACTCCGGTGCTGCTCAATCGACTGCTGCTGGAGCACGAACCCACAGCGCACCGGTACAACCACCTGAAAGCCGCGCACTACATGAGTTACGACGCTACAGGTCGCGTCAAGCACCTGCCGCCCCTCGAATATTTTTATGAAGCGCTGCTACTCGACACCACCCCCAAACCCTTCCTGCAACTCGATCACATGCCCGGCCTCAACGACGGCCAGCCCTACCATTGCGTTGATCTTTACGGCGAAGGCGTGCCCGGTTTTCTCTGCCAGTACGACGGCGCCTGGTATTACCGCGAGCCCTTGCGCGGTACGCCGGGTTCGGACGAAATCGTCTACGGCCCCTGGACACTGCTGCCGCTGATTCCGAACGCCGACAGCGGCAAACCGGTGGTGCAGATTCTCACCGACCTCACCGGGGACGGACGCCCGGACTGGGTCGTCGCGCAACCCGGTGGCAGCGGGTATTACACACTCAACCCGGATGGCAACTGGTCGTTGTTCAAACCTTTCAACCAGTTTCCTGTGGAGTATTTCCATCAACTGGCGCGACTGGGTGATCTGAGCGGCGATGGTCTGGACTCCATGGCGTTGATCGGCCCGAAAAGCGTGCGGGTGTATGCCAATGTGCGGGAGAAAGGATTCGCACCCGGCAAGTATGTGCCGCATACCCCGGATCGTTTACCGCTGTTCAGCGACGCTCGTAGCGAACTGGTGTCATTCAGTGGCATGGGCGCCAGCGGAATGGAGCTGTGCCGGATTCGCCACGATGAAATCCGCTGCTGGGCCAGCCTCGGACATGGTCGGTTTGGAGAGGGTTTCAAACTGAGCGACCTGCCGTTCGACTATGGCGAATTCGATGCGGACCGGGTGCGCATCGCCGATCTGGACGGCTCTGGCGCCCCGGCCTTCATTTACCTGTCTTCGGATTACTTCGAAATCTGGTTCAACCAGGGTGGCAATGGCCTGGCCTCGACACCCGTGCGTGTCCCATGGCCCACCGACATTCGCTACGACAACCGCTGCCAGGTGACCTTCGCCGACCTGCGAGGCCAGGGCTGCGCCAGCCTGCTGTTCACCAAACCCCACATGAAACCGCAGCACTGGGTGTATCACTTCGTCAGGGAACGGCCGTACCTGCTCACCGGCTGCAACAACAACATGGGCTACGGCGCAACCCTGACACATCGCAGCAGTGCGCAGTTCTGGCTGGATGAGAAACGTCTGGAACTGATGGCGCGCCGGCGTCCGGTCTGCCTTCTGCCCTTTCCCCAGATGTTGCTTCACTGGTTGCGCCAGGACGATGAAATCACTGGCAACTACCTGATGCAGTTCTACGAGTATTTCAAGGGCTATTACGACGGTTACTTTCGTGAGTTTCGCGGTTTCGGCAAAGTCTGCCAGACCGACAGTGAACTGGAGCCGGACAAGGCTGAAAGCGGCCATACGGCGCCGATGCGGACGACTCACTGGTTTCATACCGGTCAAAGCATCGACCCTGTCTTGCAAGACATCTGCGAACTCGACGATGAAAACCCGCCGCTGGGGCCAACGGTTATTTCAACGTTCGATACCAAAGGCCGAAAGGAGCGTGTTCGCACGCGGCACAAAGCCGACGACAATCGCGAAATTGCCTACGCCCTGGCTGGTCGCCCGTTGCGCAGCGAGGTGTCTCAGGCGGACGACCCCACCCCGGCGCGCCTGTTTTCCCTGAGCGAATTTCGCTATCGGGTGCGGGTCGTCAATGACAATCCGTCCAGCCTGCTGGTGCTCGAACTGGAAACCCGTAGCCATCAATACGAACGTTTCATGGACGACCCGAACTGCCAGCATGCAGTCAATCTTGCATTCGACGAGTACGGCCTCCTGACTCACGGATTGACTGTCGCCTGTGCTCGCCGTCGCTCCGAGACGGACAAACCACCCTTCGATCGAGAAGACCAGCTTCGGGCCTGGGTGGACAGTCACGATGAGCAGCAACAGTACTTTTATCTGACGGAATCAATCGCCGCCTTCATTCACCTGACCACTGACGGCCACTGGCTGCTCGGCTTGCCCTGGCGCCAGCGCAGCAACGCAATGAAGCTGCCCAAGGGCGCACTACCGGACGGGCTGCGAGCGGCGGACATCAGTTTCGAAAATTTCGACCGGAATAAAGACAGCGCCGAGTGGACAGCCGCACGGGAGCTGACCTCACTCTTGCAACACTCGTATCGGGAGTCCGGCGGCAAGATGCAGTACCCGCCGCAGGCCGGGCCGACCGAGCAAGCCGTGTTCGACAAAAAGGCCCTTGAGGCCTACGACGACGTCCCGATAGTCATCCGGGAAGAGCTGACAAAGATCGGCTACTCGCCCATGAAGCTGTTCTTTCCGGACGATCCTGCACAGGATCTGCTGCAAAACCTGTGGTCAGCGCAAAGCGGCTTTTTCACCTACGCCGATGCCAGCGGTTTTCATCACGTCACCGAGGTGCGACAGACCGCCAGCCATGGTGTAACGCACATCACTTGGGATGCAGACCATCTGCTGACCATTGCCATCACCCTGCCGGACGGCTGTCTGACGTCAGTGATCTACGACATGCACACCTTGCAACCACTGAGCGTCACAGACCCCAACGAGAACATACAGGAAGTTCTTTACGACGCAGGCGGCCAGCCCTTGGTGCATAGTTTTCATGGCACCGAAGAAGGATTGCCGGCCGGGTTCGCGCCGTTGTCCGCCTACCCGCCGCAGGCTGATCTGAGCGTCGATTACGCCCTGGCCAATGCGAAAGCCGTACTGGCTTCCGTCGCCAGCGCAGTGCGCACCGAGCTGTTCAGCTGGATGCCCGCACTCCCGCGCCAAACCCTGTCGCGCGAAAGAAAGGATTGGATCGCCAACGGCCTGATCCTGCCCGACGGCCGCATTCGCGCTTCGGCGCTGCGCTGGCTGAACCGGCGCAAAAAACGCACGGCCAGCGAACAGGCCCTGCTCAGGATCATTCACACCGCCCTCAGGCAACCGGTGCACAGCCTGAGCCTGGTTGCCGACCGCTATCACACCGACCCGCTGCAACAGATTCAGATGACGATCAGCTACGTCGACGGTTTTGGCCGCGAGTTGCAAAGCAAACAGCTCGTCCCGCCGGGCGATGCCTTTGTCGCCACGGCCGAGGACGGCTTGGCGACGGGGGCCGATGGCAAGCCTATTGAACTGCCAGCCCTTCAGCGCTGGCGGGTGCAGAGTCGCGTGGAATACAACCACAAGGGCGAACCCATCCGGGTTTACCGGCCCTATTTCCTCAACAGTCATCGCTGCATCAATGACAGCGCCATGCGCAAGCACGGCTACCACGACCAGATGTTCTACGACGCACTGGGGCGACCGATCCAGACGATCAACGCGCTCGGCCATCTGGCGTTCGACGTTCTGCATCCGTGGTTCAAGCTCAGTTATGACTTCAATGACACTGACGACACACCGCCGTCGAAACCCGCGAAGGTCCCATTGAGGCAAGCAGTCAGAAGGTTGAAAAAGGCTAAATGATGAGTGCCAATGTGCATGGGAACACACCCGCCCTGCAGGCTCATGATCCGCGCGTACTCGGGATCCGGCAGGTGGCCTATCTGCGCAATGTGGCAGGTGAGGATGTTCAGACGCTCGTCACCCGCAGGCTCCATGACGTCGCTGGGCGGGCCGTGGCGCAACAGGATCCGCGCCTGTCCACGGTGAACACAACCAGCCTTTTTACGCTGGATGGTCAGGTCGTGAAGTTTGCCAGCGTCGATGCCGGCGTGAACGTCACGTTGCCGGGGCCGGCCGGTGAAACCCTGCAATCCTGGGACGCTAACGGCAACCACCGACGCAGCCATCACGACCTTCAACTGCGCCTTTTGACCCTTGAAGAGAACGGTGTGCCGGACGTCGAAACCCGGCTATATGCCGCCTCGTCAGCCGACCCTGGTCACAACCTGCGCGGGCAGATGATCAAGCTGACCGACCCGTCCGGCAGTGTCGAATTTCACAGTTTCGCTCTCACAGGCCCCGCTCGACAGGAAACCCGCACCTTTCACGATGGCGTGGCGCTGACCAGCCACAATTTGTTCAGCCCGCTGGGCATGCTTGTCGAACATACCGATGCCGCCGGGCACCGGCAGCAGTCCAGGTTCGATGTGGCAGGTCAGCTCGTACAAGCGCTGCTCAGGCTGAAGGGCCAACCCGACTGGCAACCGGTACTGCAAGGTGCACAATTCGATGCCGCCGGACGGGTCATCGAACACCAGGCCGGCAATGGCGTGATCAGCCATTCGCACTATCGCGCCGCCGACGGTTTCCTGCTGCGTAGCTACGCACAAAAGGGGTCAGGGCCGGCGCTTCAGGATTTCGAATATGAATACGATCCGATGGGCAATATCACGACCATCGTCGATCACACCTTCACGCCGCGTTTTTTCGCCAACCAGCGGCTCGACGGCCGTCGCCTGTTCGCCTATGACTCACTCTACCGACTGCACAGCGCGACCGGATACAGCGACAAGCCCCCGGTAGACAACCCAGGCCTCCCCCAACCGTCCGACCCCGCCGATCGGCGCAATTACACGGAAACCTATGAGTACGACAAGGGCAACAACCTGATCAGAACCATTCATGCACGCGACGGCGCCAGTCACACCAACGAGGTGTTCATAGATCCACTCAGCAACCGGGGTTTGCGCTGGAAGCCCGGAGATCCGCTGCCAGACTTCAGCACTCGGTTCGACAGAGCTGGCAACCTGCTGGCCCTGCAGCCTGGCCAGCCGATGCAATGGAACACTCGCAATCAACTGGCGTCGTTAATCCTGGTAGACCGCAACGGCAGTGGCCCTAATGACGAAGTGCATTACCGTTACAGTCAGGGCAAGCGGGTCTACAAACGCCACGACAGCCACACAGCGGCCATCGATCACTTCCATGAGGTGCGCTATCTGCCGGGGTTGGAGATTCGCACCCGAGACAATGGCGAAGAATTACATCTGATCTCCCTCGTCATCGGCATCGAAAACGTGGTTTGCCTGCACTGGGTCAGCGGCAAACCGCCGAACATGCCGGCCGATCAAATGCGCTACACCCTCAGTGATCATTTGCAGTCCGTATCCATGGAACTCGATCAGCAGGCGCAGGTGATCAGTCATGAAGGTTACTTGCCCTTCGGCACCACCGCCTGGATGGTGGCGCCATCACAGATCGAGGTGGGCTACCGCTTCATCCGCTACTCGGGCAAGGAAATGGATATCGGCGGGCTGTACTACTACGGTGCGCGTTACTACGCCCCTTGGCTGGGCCGCTGGATCGCCGCCGATCCGGCGGGCGATGTGGACGGGCTGAATCTTTACGCATTTGTCGGCAACAACCCGCTGATCTATGTCGATGACACGGGTCACGAAGGTGTGGTGTTTTCCGTGTTCAAGTACATGTTCGGGTTCTTGAACATATCGAAACAAGCGTCAGGAGAGCTCAGGGGAATGGCAGCAGCTTTCAGAGATATGGTGCCTGAGTATCCGCAAGATGGCGGTGGAGGTGGAGGTGGAGGTGGAGGTGGCGGTGGAGGTGGCGGTGGAGGTGCCCCTCCTCCAAGGCCGATCCCAGGTGGTCGAACGGGTGTAGACGACGCCCCTCCCGACAGACCGGTGCCAGAAGGTTTTAGCCGATATCTTGCTTTCAAGGCACAGATTGAAAACCTAACGCTCGGCGAGTATCTGCGTTCTTCGTCCGGTCGGGCCGCCAGGACCGTCGGAGTGAAGATTGGCGCCAAAACAGGCGGACTGCTGGGTGGTTTTCTCGGTGGAATTGCGGGCGGTTTACTCGCTGGCCCGCTGGGCATCATCGTGGGTGCCGCGATCGGTAGTGCGCTTTTCGCAACCCTGGGTGGGGCGATCGGCTATGCCGTGACGCCTCGCATCATGCTCTGGTACATGAAGAAAAACATAAACAAGGGGAAAGCCAGAGAGGACATTCTGGAGTCCATGAATAATCTGGCCGCCCATATCGACATGCTCAACATGGTAAGTGAAAACTTTACTGATCCGCAGGATCTGCCTTCAGAACAACTACCTGGTGGCTCCAGAGGTAATACGGGCAGCCCCTTTTCGAACGCCGAGATGGAGCGCCTGCTTGGACAAGTCGGACAACTCCCGACCGAGCAACAGGTGTCGTTTGCAGCAGTGGTGAATTACCGGGCATTGGTGCAGGGCATTTCAAGAGGTGCTGCCCCTCGAACGATAGAGGTGAGCGATACACACCGCGCGGAAAGTCCGACGCCAAAACCGGGAAACTTGGGAACCGTCAGGCTTCAGCGCAGGAGTTCCGAAACCTTCGTCTGACCCCGTTGCATCCTGTAAACCCATAAAACGGATCAAGCCATGACCGCCAGCGTGCACCATCTCACACCGACGCTATCGGTAATCGGCCCTCGCGGCGAAGCCGTCAGACAAGTCGAGTACCTGCGCACAGTGGCCGGCGAGCAAGTGCGAGCGCTCATCAACCGATTGCAATATGACGTTGTCGGCCATCTGGTTGCACAGCAGGATCCGCGCTTGCCCACGCCCAACACAACAACCGTGTTCAGGTTAGATGGCATGGCGGTCAAGACCCGGAACGTCGACGGTGGCGAAGACACGGTACTGCCCGGACTCGGCGGCGAGCTTTTGCAGAATTGGGATGCGAACGGCAATCACCGGGAGATGAGCTACGACCCGCAACTGCGTCTGCGCAGCGTCACAGAAAACGGGGTAATCGGCTTCGAAACGTTCAGCCATGAAACGGCTTCGGCCGATCCGACGCACAACCTGCGCGGACAAATGACAGCGCTGAGCGATCCATCGGGTACGGTGCAATTCAACAGCTTCAACATGCGTGGCCAGTCAACGGCAGAAGTCCGCACCTTCGAGGATGGCAAGATCTGCACCGGCCGTCAGCGTTTCAGCGCCATCGGTGTACTGCTGCAAACCACCGACGCCGGCGGGCATGTCCAACAATCAACCTTCGACATCGCCGGGCAGCTTGCTCAGGTGCACCTGCAGCTCAGCGGGCAAAGTGTCCAGCCGATCCTGAACGGCGCGGATTACAACGCTGCCGGCCGGATCACCGAACAACGGCTCGGCAACGGTGTGACCAGCCACTGGCATTACCGCGAGGCCGACGGCCGTCTGCTTCGACAATATGCGCAAAAGGCTTCGGAGCCGGCGGTTCAGGATTTCGAGTATGAATACGACTTGGTGGGCAACACCATCTGCATTGTCGATCACACCTACACACCGACGTTTTTCCGCAACCAGCGGGTCGACGGTGAGCGCACATTTGGCTATGACTCGGTGTACCGCCTGACCCGCGCTACCGGTTACAGCGACGCCCCGCCCGCGGACAACCCCGGGCGGCCGCAACCCACCGATCCCAATGACCGACGCAACTATGTCGAGTCATTCGAATACGACGACGGCAACAACCTGAAAAAACTGACCCACGTGCGCGACGGCAACACCCACACCCGCGAGATGTTCATCGACCCTGACAGCAATCGTGGTGTGCGCTGGAGAGCGAGGAACCCGGCACCTGACTTCAGCGCCCTGTTCGACCGCGCCGGTAACCTGCTGGCCCTGCAACCCGGCCAGCCAATGCACTGGAACAGCCGCCATCAGCTGGAGTCGCTGATCCTCGCGGAGCACGCCAGCGGTCCGCCCGATCAGGAGCTGTATCACTACAGCCAGGGTGCAAGGGCCTTTAAACGTCACGAAACCCACACAAGCACCGTCAACCATATTGCTGAAGTGCATTACGTGGGGAGTCTGGAAATCCGCACCCGAAGCAGCGGAGAAGAATTGCACAGGATCACCGTCGCCACCGGCATCGGCGAGGTGACGTGTCTGCACTGGGTCACCGGAAAACCGCCTGGTATCGATGCCGATCGGTTGTGTTATTCCCATTCCGACCATCTGGGATCGAGCGTTACGGAGATTGATCAAAGGGCGCAGGTGATCAGCCGCGAAAGCTACTACGCCTTCGGCGCAACCTCGTCGATGGCGGCCCGCTCGCAGATCGAAGCGGACTACAAGTTCACCCGCTATTCGGGCAAGGAAATGGATGTCACCGGGCTTTATTACTACGGAGCACGGTATTACGCGCCGTGGTTGTGTCGCTGGGTCAGCGCCGACCCGAGCGGCGATGCGGATGGAACGAATCGGTATGCGTTCGTCGGCAACAACCCGATTTTCTATGTGGACGACACCGGCAACACGAAAAACGAAGCCGGCGCATCCGGAAGCACCGGCGACACCGGCGACGGCAAAAAAACCGCAGGTTATAAGCTGAAAAGATGGGCTGGCCACATTAAAAAAGCTGAAACAGCCGCAGGACAGATGCAAAACATCGCATCCGATTTTGAGAAGCTGGTTCCTGAAGACGCCGATATCGAGCAGGTTCGCAAAGACCTCACGTTTGGAAAATTCATCAGGTCCAAGTACGGCAGGGCTTCCATGCGAAAAGGCCTGGCTGTTGGCGCTACTGCGGGAAGCGCTGGCGCCGGCGTTTACATCGCAGCTACCGCTTTAACTGCCCCCCCCGCCGTCGCCGTCGCCCCCATAATCTTGGCTGTCTCGCCGATTGTCGGCATGGTTGCCGTACCGGTGATAACTTACAAGCACTTGAAGAAAGGGCTGAATAGGGCGGACATGCTGCGCAGAGCCGAAGCCGCCAACGATTCCATCGCCCTCTTTGGGGAGGTCGCGGGCGCCGTTGGAAATGCCCTTGGCGCCGCTGGTGACCTATACGATCAACTGAATCCAGAAGCGGATAAAAGCCCGGAAACGAAAATGACGCCCGAGGCCGCTCCCGCTACCTATGTGGAAACCTTGCAGGAATTGTTCTATGAGCAAATGAAGACACTCACTCCTCTGCAGCAGGCGGAAGTTGGCAAATTGGTCCCAGGCGAAGGCGTCCCGTACTTCGAGGCATTGAGTCAAGTGCTGAAGGCCGCCAACGAACCGTCCTCTTCGACCCGGCCGACGCCGGAGGTCAGCGACCCTCCACAGGAAAAACCAACACCTATGCCTATGGTAAACAAGCCTCAACTCGCTCGGCGCAGGCTTTTAGCAACGGGCCTTTGAATTTGATGAACACAGCAGAGGCCAAGGACGATGCCCCCATCTCTCCATGACCGCACACCTTCGCTGTCAGCTTATGACAGCCAGGGCCTGGTGATTCGTCAGGTGGCCTATCTGCGCTCGGTTGCCGGCGCAACCGCCGAGGCATTGATCACGCGCCAGCAACGCGATGCGCCAGGGCGCGTGGTGAAACAGTGGGACCCGCGTCTTGCCAGCCCTACCATCACCAGCGTTTTCAGTCTGATCGCAGAAGTGCTTGAAACCGACAGTGTGGACGCCGGACTGGATAACGAGACCTACGTCTATGCCGATGCCTCGGCCGACGCTGGCTACAACCGGCGCGGGCAAATGGTCGCAATCAATGATCCATCGGGCAGCGTCAAACTGCACTCTTTTGCCCTGACAGGCGCGGCGCTGCAGGAAAGCCGCACTTCTCACGATGGATTGTCCTTTTCCAGCCAGCAGAATCTCAGCCCCCTTGGCGCTCAGATACCGGTTTTTCCCATCGAGTTCGACGCGGCGGGCAACCAGCTGGCGCTACCGTTTGGTCCACTGAAGTGGAACAGTCGTAATCAACTGGACTCCGTGACCCTGGCCAGACATCCCACCGGACCACACGATACGGAGCAGTATCGTTACAGCCAGGATGTGCGCGTGCACAAAAGACTGGAGACCCACACTCCGTCAGTCAGCCATTTTCGGGACGTCCGCTACTTGCCCGATCTGGAGATCCGCACCAGAGACAACGGCGAAGAACTGCACGTCATCAAGCTGGACACTGGCGCAGGCCACGTGACATGTCTCCACTGGGTGAAGGGAAAACCCACGGGCATCGATCAGAGTCAAATGCGCTATATCCTCAAGGATCACCTGGGGTCGTCCCTGAAAGAAGTGGACCAACTGGCGCGATTGATCAGTGAGGAGACCTACTACCCGTTCGGCAGCACCTCGACACTGGCAGCCCGGTCACTGATCGAAGTGGACTACAAGTTCATCCGCTACAGCGGCAAGGAAACCGATGAAAGCGGCCTGGTCTATTACGGGCAACGCTATTACGCCCCATGGCTGCAACGCTGGACCCAGCCGGACAAGGCGGGAACCGTGGACGGATTGAACCTGTACCGGATGACGGCGAACAACCCGATCAACTTCATTGACGAGCAAGGGATGATGATGCAACCGGCGCCGGCCACGTCAGCCCAGGTCTCCATCAGCGTAGGCGGATCGACGTCGTCCTCCCCTCGCAGTTCGATCGCCGACAGCGTGGCGCAATCCACCGGTACTACCGCGCTGGTGGATGACCCGGCAAGCTGCCGCCCAAGCCCGAACAATCCTGGGGCGAATGGGGCAAGCAAGCGGCGCTGACGGTGGTCAATTCAAGAGTCGGATTGGCATTGCTGCCCGTCGGGACTTCGTCTCCGGCCAACGCAGCTTTCGTTACCCTTTTATCCAGCGCCGCCGGCTCGCTCATTTTGTACGCCACGCAGTTCAACCCGGGCTGGTCCCCGTTCAACACCTGGGACCCTGAAGGGGGCGACGGCATACCACCCGTGGATGTCACGCAAGATGTCAACCGGCACTTCGCACTGACCACGCTGGGTATCACCACGGCAGGAACCCTGGCGGGCATGGTATTGGGTCCGATCGTAGGGGGCTACGTCGACGAGTTGAGAGGCACCAAGGACAAGGCGGACAAGAAGGCTCAGGCAGGAAAATGGCTGGAGACGGTCGACAGGCTCGTCGCTGAACAGAGCCTTAAGAAGGAGGTGTCAATGAAAGCCGTGCAATCGCTGCGTCAGCAAGTACTGGACGCGGAAGAGTTGGTCGGAATTTCCTGGCAAAGCATGACAATCCTCGAAAAGATCACCCGCCTGCGGCCGCAAGCCCCAAGTGAAAGCAACACATCGTCACGTCGCAGTTCAGAGAACTCTCGAGGTTCCGCCGGGAGTGTATTTCATAGAGCCAGAACAACTCGCAGGGCTGTGCGCAAACCCTACGCGCTCCGCTGACAGCGCGAGCCGGGCAGAACTTTTGCCCCTCTTGTCAGTTCGGGCCGACACCATGCTATGGTGCCGGCCCGACTTCCTACCTCTATGCGCCCAGCATGCTGCCGACTTCCCGTACCCTGCGTCTGTCGTTGTATACCCTGCTGATCCTCGCCGGCGCCGCCCTCGCCGCGACGCTTGCGATCCGTCACGCCGAACGCCAGGCATTGGAGGAGGATGCGGCGCGGGCCAACCAGCAACTGGCGCTGTACGCCAACTCGCTGCACACCCTGATCGACCGCTACCGCGCCCTGCCCGCCGTGCTGGCGCTGGACCCGCAATTGCGTGCGGCGCTGGCCGGCCCGGTCGACGCCGAACAGCAGGCTGCGCTGAATCTGAAACTGGAAAAGATCAACGGCGCGGCGCAGTCCTCGACGCTGGAGCTGCTCGATCACACCGGTCTTGCGGTGGCGGCCAGCAACTGGCGTCTGCCAAGCAGTTACGTCGGCCACAACTACGGCTTTCGCCCCTATTTCAGTCAGACCCGCACCCAAGGCACCGGGCGTTTCTACGCGGTCGGGGTGACCAGCGGGATTCCCGGGTATTTCCTGTCCAGCGCGGTGCTCGGTGACAACGGCGAGTTCCTCGGGGCGATGGTGGTCAAGCTGGAATTCCCGGAGCTTGAGCGCGAATGGAGCCACGGCAACGACACCCTGCTGGTCAGCGATGCCCGGGGCATCGTCTTCATCGCCAACCAGCCCGAGTGGCGCTATCGCCTGCTACACCCGCTGACCCCGGCCGATTACCGGGAGATCAAGGCCACCCGTCAATACGACAAACAGTCGCTGGTGCCGCTGACTCATCTGTCCCTGCGCCGCTTCGATGACAACAGCGACCTGCGCCGTGTCGAGGCTCCGCAAGGCACGGCGGATTACCTGTGGGAGTCCCTGCCGCTGACCGCCGAAGGCTGGACCCTGCACCTGCTGCGTCGCCCGCAACTGTCCTTCGAAGACCAGCGCAATGCCGGGCTCGCCGCGGCCGGGGTGTGGCTGGCGCTGGTGTTCCTGTTGTTGTTCCTCAACCAGCGCTGGCGTCTGGCGAAGATGCGCCAGCGCAGCCGCGAAGAGCTTGAGCAACTGGTCGAGGAACGCACCCGGGATTTGCGTACCGCCCAGGATGGTCTGGTGCAATCGGCAAAACTCGCGGCACTCGGGCAGATGTCCGCCGCGCTGGCCCACGAAATCAATCAGCCGCTGACCGCCCAGCGCATGCAGCTTGCAACTCTGAGGCTGCTGCTCGATCACGGCCGGGTCGATGACGCCTACAAGGCGCTCAAACCGGTGGATGAGATGCTCACGCGCATGGCGGCCCTCACCGGTCATTTGAAAACTTTCGCGCGCAAGAGCCCCAGCGGTTTGCGCGAGCGGCTGGACCTGGCGACGGTGGTCGATCAGGCCCTGCAATTGCTGGACGCGAGAATGCGCGACGAACAGGTCAGCCTTGTGTTGCATCTGACCCGTCCGGCCTGGGTGCGCGGCGATGCGATCCGTCTCGAACAGGTGTTGATCAACCTGCTGCGCAACGCCCTCGATGCGATGCAGGGCAAACCGTGCAAACGTCTGGAAATCCGTCTGGAAGCCGACGAGCAACTGTGGCGCCTGAGCGTCATCGACAACGGCGGCGGCATCGCCGAGGAACATCTGGGTCAGGTGTTCGATCCGTTCTTCACCACTAAACCGGTGGGTGACGGCCTCGGCCTCGGACTGGCAGTATCCTTCGCCATCGTCCACGAATCCGGCGGACGCCTGAGCGCCGAGAACGGCGACAACGGCGCGGTGTTCAGCCTGACCCTGCCAATCGATCTGGAGGCGCACCTCTGATGCTCAACCGCGTGATGGTGGTCGATGACGAAAGCAGCATTCGCAATGCGGTCGAGCAGTGGCTGAGCCTGTCCGGTTTCGAGGTGCAGCTGTTCAGCCGCGCCGAGGAATGCTTGGCGGCGCTGCCGAAGCATTTTGCCGGGGTGATTCTCAGCGATGTGCGCATGCCCGGCCTCAGCGGTCTTGAGCTGTTGGCCGAAGTACAGCGCCGGGATGCCGACCTTCCGGTGATCCTGCTCACCGGCCACGGCGATGTGCCGATGGCGGTCGAAGCGATGCGCGACGGCGCCTATGACTTTCTGGAAAAACCCTTCAGCCCCGAGACCCTGCTCGGCAGCCTGCGCCGGGCGCTGGACAAGCGTCGGCTGGTGCTGGAAAACCGCGCCCTGCACGAACAGGCCGACAACCGCGCCAGACTGGATGCGACGTTGCTCGGTGTGTCCCGTGGCTTGCAGACCCTGCGCCGACAGGTGCTGGATCTGGCGACGCTGCCGGTCAATGTGCT
The DNA here is from genome assembly GCF_002112345.1 of Pseudomonas sp. R43(2017). Lineage (NCBI taxonomy): Bacteria > Pseudomonadati > Pseudomonadota > Gammaproteobacteria > Pseudomonadales > Pseudomonadaceae > Pseudomonas > Pseudomonas sp. R43(2017). The sequence continues at coordinate 427,313 of NZ_NEHJ01000004.1, read as the reverse complement.
GATCCGTGGCGAAACCGGCAGCGGCAAGGAGCTGGTCGCCCGCTGCCTGCACGACTTCGGCCCGCGCGCCGACAAACCCTTCGTGGCGCTGAACTGCGCGGCGATCCCCGAGCAGTTGTTCGAAGCCGAGTTGTTCGGTCATGAGAGCGGCGCGTTCACCGGGGCTTCGGGCAAGCGCATCGGCAAGCTGGAATACGCCGATGGCGGCACGCTGTTTCTCGATGAAATCGAAAGCATGCCGCTGGCCCAGCAGGTGAAGCTGCTGCGGGTTTTGCAGGAGCAGAAGCTGGAGCGGCTGGGGTCGAACCAGAGCATTCGCGTGGACTTGCGGATCGTCGCGGCGACCAAACCCGATCTGCTGGATGAAGCGCGAGCCGGGCGTTTTCGCGAAGACCTGGCGTATCGCCTGAACGTCGCGGAGTTGCGATTACCACCGCTGCGGGATCGTCGGGAGGACATTCCGTTGCTGTTCGAATCCTTCGCCCAGAGCGCCGCCCAGCGCTTGGGCCGGACCTTCCCGCCGCTCAGTGGTGCGCAGTTGAGCCACCTGCTCAGTCACGACTGGCCGGGTAATGTGCGGGAACTGGCGAACGTCGCCGAACGGCAGGTGCTGGGACTGGATGAACCGGTGCAGGGCATCGATCCGGGCCGGTCACTGGCGGCGCAGCAGGAGGCGTTTGAGGCGCAGTGCCTGCGGGCCGCGTTGGCTCGGCATAAAGGCGATGTGAAAGCGATTCTTGAAGAGCTGCAACTGCCGCGCCGCACCTTCAATGAAAAGATGCAACGGCATGGGTTGAACCGGGAGATGTTCATCGATTCATAAGGTGAATCGGGCAAGCGCTTACTGTCAAACTTGTCAGGTCACAACCCTTCCCCGACCTGTTAGGGTGAGTTCATGGCGCCGCCCCCCGCATCGAGAGATGAATCATGGCCGAGTCGCGTTAATGAACGTCCGGGTCCATCACCGTACACCGTCCATGCTCGTGGGAGATAGCCGCGGCTTGTCGGTCAGGCAAGTGGACTATCTGCGCACGGTTGCCGGCGAAGCCGCCGAAGCCCTGGTCACCCGACAGGTGTTCGATAAGGCAGGACGGCTGGCAGAACAGCGCGATCCACGTATTTCGTCCCCCAACTTCACCGGCGATCACGACTTGAACGGTGAATCACTCAAGGTCGCCAGCGTCGACGCCGGCTGGCGCCTGACCCTGCCCGGGCTGGCCGGGGAAATTCTGCAGCGCTGGGACGAACGGGGCCATCACTGGCGCATGACCTACGACCCTCAACTGCGCCTGACGACCGCCAGGGAGAGCGCCCAACCGGATCCTGAAACCTTCACCTACGCCGACGCTTCATCCGATGCCGGTTTCAACCTGCGGGGGCAGTTGCTCGAACAGGTCGATCCATCGGGCAGTCTGGTGTTCGACAGTTTCGCACTGACCGGTGAAGCCCTTGGCGAAACCCGCACCTTCCACGACGGCAAAGCCTTCAGCAGTCATCGCACTTACAGCCCTTTGAGCGCCGTGCTGGAACAGACCGACGCCGGTGGGCATCGCCAGCAGTCTCGCTACGATCTGGCCGGGCAGCTCACGCAGGCGCAGTTGCAGCTCAAGGGACAAACCACTTGGCAAGCCGTGTTGCGTGACGCACAGTACGACGCCGCCGGGCAGATCATTGAACAGCAGGCCGGCAACGGCGTGACCCAGCACTGGGCCTATGACCCGGCCAGCCTGCGCCTGCAACGGCAATCGGCCCGGCTCGATCAGCAACCGCCGTTGCAGGATTTCGAGTACGAATACGACCCGGTGGGCAACATCACCCGTATCCTCGACAACCTCTTCACACCCAGACACTTCGCCAACCAGCGGGTCGACGGTCACCGCGAGTTCAGCTACGACTCGCTGTACCGCCTGCATACGGCCAGCGGCTACGACGATGCTGCACCATCGGACACCCCCGGTTTGCCACAACCGACCCACCCCGCCGACCGGCGCAACTACACCCAGACCTACACCTATGATCACGGCGGCAACCTGACCGAGCTGCGCCACGTGCGTGACGGCGCCAGTTACACCCGACGCCTGCGCATCGACCCGGCCAGCAACCGGGGCGTGCGCTGGAACGAGGGCGACCCCGAACCGGACTTCGCCAGCCTGTTCGACCGCCACGGCAATCTGCTGGCCGTGCAACCGGGTCAACCCCTGCAATGGAACTCTCGCGACGAACTGTCCCGGGCGACGCTGGTGCAACGCGACAGCGGCCCCGACGATGCTGAACAGTACCGCTACAGCGACAGCACACGGGTCTACAAACGCCTGGACACCGACGCCAACCGTCACTTTCAGGAAGTGCGCTACCTGCCGGGGCTGGAAATCCGCAGCAAGGACAACGGCGAAGAACTGCACATCGTCGTTCTGCCGACCGGCGTGCGCTGCCTGCACTGGGCCGCTGTCCCACCCTCGGGCATCAAACAGAACCAGTTGCGCTACACCCTCGAAGATCATCTGGGCTCGTGCCTGATGGAACTCGACCAACAGGCGGGGATGATTTCCCACGAAGGCTATTACCCGTTCGGCGCCACGGCGTGGATGGCCGCCCGTTCGCAGATTGAGGTGGACTACAAATTCGTCCGTTATTCGGGCAAGGAAATGGATGTCAGCGGCCTGTACTACTACGGCGCGCGTTATTACGCGCCGTGGTTGCAACGCTGGGTGAGCGCGGATCCGGCGGGGGATGTGGATGGGCTGAATCTGTATGGATTTGTGGGCAACAACCCTATGGTCCGGGTCGATGCCGACGGTCGAACCTGGCTCAGTTTCCCTGAGATAGAGACTGCAGAAGAGCGGGATCTGCGCAAAGCAACAAGTGCAAGAAACCGCGCTAGTCGGATCGCCCGAGGTGAGTTATCTCGGGGCATTGTCCGACATGCCCAAATTCTCGAAATTTCCCTACGACGCGCGCTGAATGCGCAACAACAGATTCTCAACCACCGCTCACCCAGCGAACACGCCTTATCGTCAGCGCGACGTACCGCGGTGCATCTGGTCGGACAAGGTCTGGCATTTGGCGCCGGAATTGCCGTCGGTGTCGGCGGACAAGCATTGGGAGGAGTTGCACCCGTAGTGGGCAATGCAACGGCTGTGGTATTGGGGTTCGTTGTCAAAAAAACCGTCGGTCTCGCCGTGGATTATGTGGCCGAGCACTCCGGTGCAAGCGCTTCAGTCAAACTCAAAGGAGGAAAACTCGCCCCTGAAAAAATCATTCGCAAGGCAGAATACAAGACACTCGACTTCAAGGAATACATACAACAGCGATACGCCCACATGAACCTTAGCAAACAAAAAAACGCCCTCAGGACCGGCAAGGAAGTCGTCAATACCGGCACAGGTATGATTCTCAAGGTAGTCGTACCGGATGCAGCCGGTGCCGCCAGTACGGCAGTTTCCGCCGCACTGGGGACTTTTGAAATCGTGCATGAAATTGCAGGAGCTGGCTCCAATCTTTCAGAAGAAAAAATCGCCAAGGCCTACAACAATATTTCAAAGCTGATCGACGCCCTGAACGAAAACATGACTCAGGTAAAGAGTCAGTTTGAAGCGGCAGGCGTCAACGCCATGCACACTTTCAGTTTCTTCGGCAACAACCCCGGCGATACCGTTGAGTCTCTGCAGACTGAAACGAACAGAGTCATCAACGAATTGCGCTTTACGCAGACCATGCTGCATTCACGGTCAAGCCGTTTTTCAAAAGTCTGAAGAGGCCAGACATGAAATCAGAGTGTGTGAGCGAATTTCCGCTCATCACCCAACCGCCATCGGCAAAAAACCGCTCAACTTTTCCCCCCACCCCCTCTAAACCGGCCCTCTCCCCGTTGGCACAGCTCCTGCTATAGCCCCCGCAGGCTGCGTTTCAACGCGCTCCACAAAAACAATTAAACGAAGGATCCTTCAATGGATAACTCCAACGCCCTGCCTCTTGGGTCGGCCGTGCCGGCCAAAGAACGAACCACCGCCAGTCGCATCAAGTCGATCTTCAGCGGTTCCGTCGGCAACATGGTCGAGTGGTACGACTGGTACGTCTATGCCGCCTTCTCGCTGTACTTCGCCAAGACCTTCTTTCCCGCCGGTTCCACCACCGCCCAATTGATGAACACCGCCGCGATTTTCGCCGTGGGCTTTCTGATGCGTCCGATCGGTGGCTGGCTGATGGGTCTGTACGCCGACAAGGTCGGTCGTAAAAAGGCACTGATGGCCTCGGTGTACCTGATGTGCTTCGGCTCCCTGCTGATTGCACTGAGCCCGAACTACGAAACCATCGGCATCGGCGCACCGATCCTGCTGGTGTTCGCCCGTCTGCTGCAGGGCCTGTCGGTCGGTGGCGAGTACGGCACCTCCGCTACTTACCTGTCGGAGATGGCCACCAAGGAGCGTCGCGGCTTCTTCTCCAGCTTCCAGTACGTGACCCTGATTTCCGGCCAGCTCATCGCGCTGGGCGTACTGATCGTGCTGCAACAGATGCTCACCACCGAGCAACTGTACGCCTGGGGCTGGCGTATTCCGTTCGCCATCGGCGCGCTGTGTGCAATCGTCGCGCTGTACCTGCGTCGCGGCATGGAAGAAACCGAGTCGTTCACCAAGAAAGAGAAGTCCAAGGAAAGCGCCATGCGCACCTTGCTGCGCCATCCGAAGGAACTGCTCACCGTGGTCGGCCTGACCATGGGCGGTACACTGGCGTTCTACACCTACACCACCTACATGCAGAAATACCTGGTGAACACCGTCGGCATGAGCATCTCCGACTCCACCACCATTTCCGCCGCCACGCTGTTCCTGTTCATGTGCCTGCAACCGATCATCGGCGGCCTGTCCGACAAGATCGGCCGTCGCCCGATCCTGATCGCCTTCGGCGTGCTCGGGACGATCTTCACCGTGCCGATCCTGATGACCCTGCACACCATCCAGACCTGGTGGGGTGCGTTCTTCCTGATCATGGCGGCGCTGATCATCGTCAGCGGCTACACCTCGATCAACGCCGTGGTGAAGGCCGAGCTGTTCCCGACCGAAATCCGCGCCCTGGGCGTCGGCCTGCCGTACGCACTGACCGTGTCGATCTTCGGCGGCACCGCCGAATACATCGCGCTGTGGTTCAAGAGCATCGGCATGGAAACCGGTTACTACTGGTACGTGACCGCGTGCATCGCGGTGTCCCTGCTGGTGTACATCACCATGAAAGACACCCAGAAACATTCGCGCATCGTCACTGACTGATCGGGTTTCTACAGCCACTGCAATGGTGGCTGTTCTGGCCCCATCGCGAGCAAGCTCGCTCCCACATTGGATCGGCGTACAACTGACCCTGTGGGAGCGAGCTTGCTCGCGATTGAAGTCACCTCGGTATCAGGACAACTCGGCAACACCCTGTTTGCCGCCATAACGCTTCTGCGCATAAGACGCGCCCACGATCATCACCAGCAGAATCCCCGCCAGCACTGCCGACGAACCGATGGTGCCGAAGTCCAGACCGCCCTTCTCATGGGACTTGGTCATCAAGTCGCCCAAGGTCGCGCCAAACGGCCGGGTCAGCACGAACGCCACCCAGAACAGCGCCACCGACGAAATCCTGGTGAAGTACTTGAGCAGTACCACCACCGCAATCGCCGAGCCGATCAGCAGCGCGCCACCGGCAAAGCCCAGGCCCGAATCATCCGCCAGGTAATCGCCGAGCGCGGTGCCCAGGGTGTTGGAGAACAGGATCGCCATCCAGTAGAACATCTCGCCGCGAAAGCTCTGCACCTTGGTGACGTTAAGCGAGTCGCCACTCAGGCGCCACGCCGCGAAGATCGCCAGCAGGATCGCGATCAGGATCATGGAACCTGTGGCGTAGCCCAGCTCCAGCGTGCGGTCCATGAAGTCGGACATGGTGGTGCCGGCGGTGCTGGTCGACAGGATCACGATCCAGTACAGCAGCGGCTTGTAAGTCTTGGACATCAGTTGCGTGACCAGCGTCAGGACGAACACGCTGATCAGGATCAGCGAGCTCATGGCGTAGCCGACGTTGAGGGTCATCGACAGCAAATCCCCCGCGGTTTCCCCCAGGGTCGTCGCGCAGATTTTCATGACCCAGAAGGCCAGGGTGATTTGAGGCAGTTTGTTCATTGCAGGTAAAGCTCCAGTGTGTGACGGCCGGTTCTTGGTTTTCTGGCCGCCGGCAGACTGGCGCTACGAGGGTGAAAAACCGGTCGGGAATGTATGAAAAATCTGTCACACACGCCAAAAGCGGCGATTAATCACCGGTTAATGCCCCTGCCGCATCCTGCACTTACCTGATCGATTGACTGCGCGTCGCTCGCTCCCACGACGAGACGAATTGAATGCGTCGCCCTTAATATCAAGTTAATCGATTGTTTTTAGCATTATTTTGCGCTTTTTAATCAATTTAGTTGGCGTAGCATGAAACCCATGCAAGACACACCGCCAACGAATTTCGAATCTGGAGAACGACCATGAAAACCAAACTGATCATCGCCCTGACCCTGTCCGTACTGGCCGCCAACACCTTCGCCGCCGATGGCTCGGACAAAACCAAATCCGCCGATTTCATCAACGGCGCCAGCGCCGCCATCGAAACCAGCCACTCGGGCGCCTACGCTGCCGATGGTTTTGATAAAACCAACGTCGGCAAAGCCGTTGCTGCCGATGGCTTCGACAAGACCGGTACTGCCGCAGCCATCGCGGCTGACGGTTTCGACAAGACCGGCACCGCTGCTGCCATCGCTGCCGACGGTTTCGATAAAACCGGTACTGCTGCAGCCATCAGCTGATCGGCAGAATGCAGACACCAAAGCCCGGCCATTGCCGGGCTTGTTCATTTCCAAAGGTCGGCATTTGATCTTCGCGGACCGGACTTGCACTATTGGCCGCTTATAAAAGCCTTCAGGAACACCCCGCCATGCCCGATGACATCCATTTCTACGAACCGGCCAACGGCCACGGTCTGCCCCACGATCCGTTCAACGCGATTGTCGGGCCGCGCCCCATCGGCTGGATTTCTTCGCAGGATGCCGAGGGCCGGTTGAATCTGGCGCCCTACAGTTTTTTCAACGCGTTCAACTACATTCCGCCGATCATCGGGTTCTCCAGCGTCGGGCGCAAAGACAGCCTGAACAACATCGAGCAGACCGGCGAGTTCGTCTGGAACCTCGCCACCCGCCCACTGGCCGAGCAGATGAACCAGAGCTGCGCGGCGGTCGCGCCGGAGGTCAACGAGTTCGAACTGGCGGGGCTGACGCCGGTGGCGTCGAAGGTGATTGCCGTGCCGCGCGTGGCCGAAAGCCCGGTGTCCTTCGAGTGCAAGGTCACGCAGATCATTCAGTTGCAGCGCGCCGACGGCGAGACGGTGCCGAGCTGGCTGGTGCTCGGCGAAGTGGTCGCCGTGCACATTGCCAAATGGCTGTTGAAGGACGGGATCTACGACACCGCCGCCGCAGAACCGATTCTGCGCGGCGGCGGGCCGGCGGATTACTTCCAGCTGGGGCCGGAGGCATTGTTCAAGATGTGGCGCCCGGGCGCCGTCAAGTAAACGGAGTTACCAGATCAGCTCGGCGTCATCAGTGACGCCCTTGAGCTTGTCCAGCTCATTGATGGCCGCTTCATCAGCGGCAATGGCACCAGGGAAGACCTGGTCATTCAACAGTTTGTGAAAGCGTGGCGCACCGCCGTCAACCAGGGCCTTGACCGCGATTGCCGCGAAATAACCCTTGTTGCTGCCCAATTCGACGGGGACTACAGCGGAAACCGCTTCGAAGTGTTCGAACTCTTTACGTGCCATGTCGCAGGTCCTGGCTCAGTCAGTTAGGCCGGCCATTAAACCCTCAACCGGCGAGTTTGTGTATCGGCGCGCAACTCTGGCCCAGCGCCTGCGCTGCCGAAACGTCTTTAAACGTGTGGAAATCCAGGCTGTTGACCACCAGGTCCTGCACCAACTCGGCAAACACTTCCATCGACGGGCTGCTGAAATAAGCGGTCATCGACTGCTGGTTATTCCAGAAACCGGAAACCAGCCACAACTCCGGATCACACTGCGAATGCTGCAGGGAAAAGCTCAGGCAACCGGCGGCGGCACGGGATGGTTCGATCAACGCGCTGAGGCGCATGCCGAGTTCCGCCGAGCGCCCGGCGCGCGCTCGAACGAAGGCCATATGACTGACGGGAATCTGCTTGGACATGTTCAACCCTCCCAGGGAGTCGCGTGGCAGCCGGGGACGGGCTGCGACAGGATCCAAGGTTAAGGGCCGGGCAATGCTCGCCGTTAGTCGATTCCTGCCGTCGCGTTGCACAATCCTGCGAGACTGTCTTTCAGACGTGTAACAGATCGTGAATTGCTGTCACCGTCCTGTCACACCGGTTTCGAGCAAGTTTGCCGGGAGGCGCCCTGTCATGTCTGGGCAGGCCAGCAACTCCATGCAGGATCAGGCAAGCATTTCGCAGGATGTGTCTACCGCTTGCGCTTGCACAAACTTATGCTCTGCTCCCATTCCATCCCTTGCCGAGGAGGCTGTGCATGACGTCATTCGATCGTTTTCAGGCGCCGCCCGATGCCGACATGGCAGCTGACATGGAAAAACAGCGCGAGGAACTGGCGACGATCATTCGTCGCAACACCTCCGAAGATGGCAGTTATGCCACCGCCGTCGGCTCGCTGTTCATGTCGCGCCACACCAAATCCCACGACTTCGCCCCGGTGCTCGCGCAACCGGCGCTGTGCATCATGGCCCAGGGTCGAAAAGAGGTACAGCTGGCGGACGAGTACTTCAATTACGATCCGCTGAATTACCTGGTGGTGTCGGTCTCGATGCCGTTGAGCGGTCGGGTGGTGAATGTCTCGCCCGAGGAGCCGATCCTCGCCGTGCGCCTGGACATCGATCCGGCGGAAATCACCGCACTGATCGCCGACGCCGGCCCCATGGGCGTACCGACCCGGCCGACCGGGCGCGGTCTGTATGTGGAAAGGATCGACAGCGCGATGCTCGATGCAGTGTTGCGTCTGGCCCGTCTGCTCGACACACCGAAAGACATCGCCATGCTTGCGCCGCTGATCCGCCGGGAAATCCTCTATCGCCTGCTGCGCAGCCCGCAGGGCCATCGGCTGTACGAAATCGCCATCGCCAACAGCCAGAGCCACCGCATCAGCCAGGCGATCAAATGGCTCAACGGCAACTTCGAACAGCCGTTGCGCATCGATGATCTGGCGAAGGAAGTGAACCTCAGCGTCTCGACCCTGCATCACCGCTTCAAGGCGATGACGGCGATGAGTCCGTTGCAGTATCAGAAGCAACTGCGCCTGCAAGAGGCGCGGCGGTTGATGCTGGCTGAAGGGCTGGAGGCTTCGGCGGCGGGGTATCGGGTGGGGTATGAAAGTCCTTCGCAATTCAGCCGCGAGTACAGCCGGTTGTTCGGCGCGCCGCCACTAAGGGATCTGGCGCGCCTTCGGCTGAGTGTCTGATCAGGCGCCGAGTACCCGACAGGCCTCACTCGGCAACGTCACCGACACCGGATGCCCGATCCCCAGCCCAATCCCCTGACACGGCGTGCTCAGCGCCGTGAAGGTCACCCCGGAACATTCCACCGTGGTCTCGATGGTCGCGCCGATATCGCGCACGAACGTCACCTTGCCCAGCAGGCGATTGCCCGCCGTGGCCTGGGGCGCCGACAGTTGCAGGTCTTCCGGGCGGATCAGCATTTTCACTTTCTGCCCGACCACGATGCTGCTGCAGATCGGCACTTGCAGGGCATCACCGCCCGGCAGCACGACCTTGCCGTCGCCCAGTGCGGTGGCCGGGAAGATGTTGCCGGAGCCGATGAAGTCCGCGACGAATTCGTTGGCCGGGTGCCGATAGATTTCAATCGGCGTGCCCACCTGCTGCACCCGATGCTCGCCCAACACCACCACGATATCGGCCATGGTCATGGCCTCGCGTTGATCGTGAGTGACCATGATGGTGGTGATGTTCAGGCGTTGTTGCAGTTGGCGGATTTCCACCTGCATCGACTCGCGCAACTTGGCGTCCAGCGCCGACAGCGGTTCGTCGAGCAGAAGGATTTTCGGGTGCGAGGCAATGGCCCGGGCAATCGCCACCCGCTGACGCTGGCCGCCGGAGAGCTTCGCAACCGGGCGATCAATCATCGGTTGCAGCTGGATCAGTTCCAGCAACTCCACCACCCGCGCCTGTTGATCAGCCTTGCTCACGCCCCGCAGTTTCAGCGGATAGGCAATGTTCTCGCCCACGGTCATGTGCGGGAACAGCGCCAGCGACTGGAACACCATGCCGAAGTTGCGCAGGTGCGCCGGGGTGTGGCCGATGTCCTCGCCGTCCAGGCGGATCTCGCCGCCGGTGAGGGTTTCCAGCCCGGCGATCATTCGCAGCAACGTGGTCTTGCCGCAGCCCGACGGGCCGAGGAAGCACACCAGTTTGCCCTCGGGCAAATGCAGGTTGACGTCTTTTACCGCGCAGGCCGAGCCGTAGTGTTTCTCGACGTTTTCCAGAATCAGACCAGACATAAATCACCTCAAGAAATCAGAACGAAACGCCACCTTCACCGACCAGCTTCTCCAGCGCCCAGATCAGGACGAAGTCAATCAGCACGATCAGCACGGCAAACGAGAACACGGTAGGGTCGAGCGATGACACGGTGCGGCTATACATCCAGATCGGCACGGTCATGACGTCGATGGTGTAGAGGAAATAGGTCACGGTGAATTCGTTGAACGAGACGATGAACGCCAGCAGCATCCCCGCCAGAATCCCCGATTTCATCAACGGTACCACCACGTCGACGATGGCGCGCAACGGCGAAGCGCCGAGCATCTGCGCGGCCTCTTCGACTTCGCTGCCGATGGAAAGCATGGCCGCCGTGCAGTTCTTCACCACGAACGGCAGCGCCAGAATCACATGGGCAATCACCAGTCGCGAAGTGGTCATGTGCAACGGCAGGCTGTCGAACACCAGCAGCAAGGCCAGCCCCAGCACCACCATCGGAAACACCAGCGGCAGCGACATCAGTTGCAGCGCCACGCCCTTGCCACGGAACTCGCAACGGGTCAGCGCGTAAGCCGCCGGCACCGCGATCAGCGTGGCGAAAATCATCGTCAGGCACGACACCAGCAAACTGGTGCCCATGGCCTGGCCGAGGCTCAGCACATCGCTGGCGTCCGGCGAGACGAAGGTGTGCCAGGCCGCCTTGTACCACTGCAGGCTGTAGCTGCTCGGCGGAAAGTCGAGGTTCGACGCGCCGCTGAACGACATCACGATCATCGTCAGGATCGGCAACACCGCCAGGAACAAAATGATCCCGGAAAGGATGCCGGCGAACTTGCCGGTATCGCCCGGCAACAGCGACTGGCGCTTCTTGATCAGGGCACTCATTGCGAAGCCTCCAGCAGGCGGCGACGGCGGCCGGTGATGTATTCGGACAAGGTCATGATCACCAGCGTGGTAACGATCAGCACCACCCCGGCGGCGGACGCGGCGGGCCAGTTCATCAGCGGGGCGATCTGGTCATGCACCATCACCGCCAGCATCGGCACGCGCCGACCGCCGAGCAGCAACGGCACCACAAAGCTGCTGGCGTTGTAGGCGAACACCAGCGTCGCGCCGGTGATGATCCCCGGCAGGCTCATCGGCAATACCACCTGACGGAACACCTGAAAACGACTGGCGCCAAGGGTCGCGGCAGCCTCTTCGTAGCTGCGGGCGACGCCGCGCATGGCGCTGGCAATCGGCAGCACGGCCAACGGAAACGCAGTCTGCACCAGGCCCATCAACACGCCGTTCTGGTTGTAGAGCAACATGATCGGGCGCTTGATCAGACCGAGGCCCATCAGGGTCTGGTTGAGCATGCCGCCGGGGCCGAGGATCACCAGCCAGCCATAGCTTTGCAGCAACAGGTTGACCAGCAACGGCAACAGCACCGCCGCCAGAAAGATCCGCCGCACGAATGGCGAGGTCAGGCGCGACATGGTGTACGCCACCGGGATCGCCAGCACCACGGCGATCACCGCGCTGATCAGTGCCAGACGCAAGGTCAGCAGCAACGATTTGAGGTAGTAGGGTTCGAGCAACTGGGCGTAACTGGCCAGGCTGAAACCGGACCACTCCGCGCCCTTGGTGCCGACGCTCATGCGCAACACCAGCAGGCTGGCGGCAATCAGCACGCCGAGAAACAGCATCGACGGCGTGAGGAAAAACCACGCCCGCGCCGTCGGTGAAACACCGCGCGCCGGGCGCACGTCACCCGCGCCGACCGGTTGGGTCAGGGATTGATGTTCCATAGCAATGATCTCGTCAATGGAAAAACAACTGACAGACACTGCCTTCAAATTCACCGAGAAACCTGTGGGAGCGAGCTTGCTCGCTCCCACAGGTTTCTCGGTGTTTGAAGAACCTGCGTCCATCACTCGATCAGGAAGAAAAGATTTCCGTGTAGCGACGAATCCACTGGTCATGCACGGTCGCCAGGAAGGCGTTGTCATGCATGATCGCCTTCTCCGCAATCTGCTCAGGCGTAAGGATGAACGGGCTCTTGCGCGCTTCGGCGGAGATGATCGCCTTGGCGTTGACCGGGCCGTTGAAGATGTCCTCGGCCATCTTGCCCTGCACCAGCGGGTCGAGGGAGTGGTCGATGAAGGCGTAGGCCAGGTCGGTGTCGCCCGGACGGTTCTTCGGCATCACCGAGAGCATCAGGTCGGTATAGAAACCTTCTTTCATGCCGAACGTGGCGCCGAGGCCGTAGTTCGGGTCGCGGATCTGCTTGGGGAAAAACGCCGGGGCGTAGAGGCCGCCCATGTCCAGGGAGCCGGTGCGGAACAGCTCGGCAATCTGGTTGGGGTTTTCGCCCAGGGTCACCACGCGTTCTTTGAGTTCGGCGAGTTTCTTGAAGCCCGGTTCGATGTTGTGCTCGTCACCACCAGCCAGTTTGGCGGCGATGATGATCAGGTCCATCGCCTCGGTCCAGTTCGGCGGCGGCAGGAAAATGTTCGGTGCCAGATCGGCGTCCCACAGCGCGGCGTAACTGTCCGGTGCATCCTTCTGGGTGCTGTAGACCAGACTGTTGCACCACAGCAGGTAACCGATGCCGTGACCGTTGGCCCCGGTGCGATATTTTTCCGGGACGTCGATCAGGTTGGGAATGCGGTTGAGGTCGGGCTTTTCCAGCAGTCCGGCAGCGGCCAGACCTTCGGCGCCGACCCCGGCCAGGGTAATGATGTCGTACTGCGGACGATCACCGCCGGCCTTGAGTTTGGCGACCATTTCCGAGGTGCTGCCGGTGCGGTCGGCAATCACTTTGGCGCCGGTCTTGGCTTCAAACGTTGCAGCGATGTTGCGCAGTGCGGCCAGCCCAGTGTCATCGGACCAGGTCAGCAGGCGCAGGGTCTTGCCGGCAAATCGGGTGTCGCTGGCGCTGGCCCGGATGAAGGGCATGCTCATGGCCGCCGCAGCCACCGAGGCCACGCCGACGGTTTTGATGAATTGACGCCTGTTCAGATCGTGCTCGCCCATTTGGGACTCCCATTATTCTTGTAAGTATGAGATTGACCGCAACCCTTGCCGTGCGTGATCGGAACCGCTCAAGCCCCCGATTTAAAAGGGCTCGAACGTGATCAGCGGGTTCATCCTGAGGTCGTGCAAAACACCTGACTATCGATAAAAACTCATTGGAGCCATGACGCCGGCGCATGCCTCGTTGCGAGGCATGCGCTGACCTTTTTCGGGCATTCAGAGCGCGCGGATCACGTGCTTGATTTCCTGAAATGCTGCCAGGCCCCATGGCCCCAACTCGCGGCCGATGCTGCTCTGTTTGTAGCCGCCCCACGCCGTCTGCGGGAAGATCACCTGCGGCGCGTTGAGCCACACCAGCCCCGCCTGCAAGGCGTTGGCGACCCGATCCGCGGTCTCGGCATTGCGCGTGACCACACTGGCCACCAGACCGAACTGACTGTCGTTGGCCAGGGCAATCGCCTCCGCTTCCGAAGCGAAACTGCGCACGCAGATCACCGGGCCGAAGATCTCTTCGCACCACAGCGCACTGTCGAGGGGCACTTCGGTGAAGATCGTCGGCTGCAAGAAATATCCGCGCGGCAGATCCGCCGGGCGATTGCCGCCACAGATCAGCTTGGCACCGGCACTCAGACCACGGTCAATGTGACCGAGCACACGCTGGTACTGCGCCTGATTGACCAGCGCGCCCATCTCGACTTCCGGATCGAACGGATCGGCCACACGGATTTTTTCCGCCCGGGCCTGCAAACGAATCAGGAATTCATCGGCCAGCTCATCGGCGACCAGCACCCGGCTGGTGGCCGAGCACATCTGTCCGGCGTTGAAGAAACCGCCGCCGCAGGCCAGCTCCACCGCCAGATCAAGGTCGGCATCTTCCAGAATCAGCAGCGAGGATTTGCCGCCCAGTTCCAGGCTCACGCCCTTCACGGACTCGGCGGCGCGCTGCATCACTTGCACACCGACGGCGTTGCTGCCGGTGAAGGAAATCTTGGCGATGCGCGGATCCGCCGACAGCGGCGCACCGACCGCCAGGCCGGTGCCGCACACCAGGTTGAACACGCCTTTAGGCAGGCCGGACTCGGCGATGATCGCTGCCAGTTCCAGCTCCGGCAGCGGCGTGACTTCCGACGGCTTGAGCACCACGCAGCAACCGGCGGCCAGGGCTGGCGCGAGTTTCCACGCGGTGGTGACCATCGGGAAATTCCACGGCACGATCAGCCCGACCACACCGCACGGCTCACGGCGCAGACGCGCGCTGAAGTCGTCGCTGGGCAGCGGCACATCGCGGTCCTGTTTCGCATCGAGGCCTTCGGCGAGTTCGGCGTAGTACTCGAAGGTGGCGATCACATCGTCGACATCGATGCCCGCTTCGAACTGCGGTTTGCCGTTGTTGCTCGACTGCAACTTCATCAAGTGATCACGGCCGTTGCGCACGCCATTGGCGATGTTGCGCAGGATCGCCCCGCGCTCGGCACCGGTGGTTTTCGACCAGCCCTTGAAAGCGTCAGTCGCCGCCGTTACCGCTTGGTTGACGGCGCTTTCGTCACCGCCATTGACCGTGGTCAGCAGCGCTTCGGTGGCCGGGTTGATCACGCGCAGGTGTTCGCGACCGGCGGACCATTGGCCGTTGATGTACAGGCCATCGAGTGTGGTCGGGAAATTCATCATTTGGCCACCGCCTTCATCCATTGGGTCTGGTCGATTTCGATCAGGGTCGGGCCCTGACGATCGGTGGCGGCGCGCAGGGCACCACGCAGGTGTTCAGCCGAGCTGATCGCTTCCGCCGCGCAACCCAGAGCCTTGGCCACACCGATGAAGTTCGGGGTGTAGATGTCCACGCCGACCGGTTCGATGGCGCGGTTGACCATGTATTTCTTGATCTCTTCGTAACCTTGGTTATTCCACAGCAGGATGATCACCGGCGTGCGGGCTTCCACAGCGCTGGCCAGTTCCGGCAGGGTGAATTGCAGACCGCCGTCGCCGATCAGGCACACCACCGGCGGACGTGCGCCGTGTTCGAGGTGGCCGCCGAGCCACGCGCCAATCGCCGCCGGCAAGGCGTAGCCGAGGGTGCCGTAACCGGTGGACGAGTTGAACCAGCGGCGCGGACGCTCCGGGTTGAACGTGAGGTTGCCGGTGTACACCGGTTGCGTGGAGTCACCGACAAACACCGCGTTCGGCAGTTCGTGCAGCACGGTTTCGAGGAAACGGGTCTGGGCCAGGGTCGGCGCATCCCAGGTTGCGGCCAGATCTTCACGCAGACGGGCGGCGCGTACCTGACCCCAATCGTTGCGGCGTTCGGCCAGCGGTTTGTGCGACAGCGCGCTCAGCAGTGCTTGTGCAGCGTTGCGCGAGTCGGCGACCAGCGCCACGTGCGGCGGGTAGTTGCGCACGGTCTGGTCGGGATCGATATCGACGCGCAGCAGCTTGCCGGGGATTTCGAAGCCGCCGGCGAAGGTGACGTCGTAGTCGGTTTCCGCCAGTTCGGTGCCGATCGCCAGTACCACATCGGCATCGGCCACCAGAGCACGGGTTGCGACCAGGCTCTGGGTCGAACCGATCAGCAGCGGGTGGCTGGACGGCAACATGCCTTTGGCGTTGATGGTCAGGGCCACCGGCGCGTCGAGCAGCTCGGCCAGTTCGGTGAGTTCGGCAGCGGCATCGATGGCGCCGCCACCGGCGAGGATCAGCGGACGCTGGGCGCCGGCCAGCAGTTCGGTCATGCGGCTCACAGCGGCCGGCGCGGCACCGGCGCGGTCGATGTGGACCGGCACGCTACTCAGCAGTTCGTCGGCTTCTTCGACCAGCACGTCCAGCGGAATCTCGATGTGCACCGGACGCGGACGCCCAGCCTGAAACAGCGCAAACGCACGGGCCAGCACGCCCGGCAGTTCGGACGCCGACATCAGGGTGTGGGAGAACGCCGCCACGCCACCGACCAGTGCGCTCTGGTTCGGCAGTTCATGCAACTTGCCGCGACCGCCGCCCAGTTGACTGCGCGACTGCACGCTGGAGATCACCAGCATCGGGATCGAATCGGCGTAAGCCTGGCCCATGGCGGTGGTGATGTTGGTCATGCCCGGGCCGGTGATGATGAAGCACACACCCGGTTTGCCGCTGGTGCGGGCGTAGCCGTCGGCCATGAAACCGGCGCCTTGCTCGTGACGCGGAGTCACATGGTTGATGCTCGAACGGGCCAGCCCGCGATACAGCTCCACGGTATGCACCCCGGGAATGCCGAACACCTGCTCGACCCCGTAACCTTCGAGTAACTTGACCAGTACTTCGCCACACGTCGCCATGTCTTTGCCCTTCTTGTTCGTTGAGGCACCGGGCCTTGAGGGAACCGGTGATTGGCCTCATTGAAACGGGCGACCCGTAGCCGCAACAATCGATAAAAGCTCATACTAGCCATGTCCTCACGTCATACCTTGGATCCACATGAAACGACTGCCTCCCCTGCCCGCCCTGCATACGTTTCTGATTACCGCGCAGTGCTGCAACTTCACCCGGGCCGCCGAGCAGTTGCACATCACCCAAGGTGCGGTGAGCCGGCAGATCGCCGGGCTGGAGGAACATCTGGGTTATGAACTGTTCATTCGCCTGGCCCGGGGCCTGGAACTGACGGCCGAAGGTCGCGAATGGCTGCCACGGGTGCAGCAGGTGTTCAGCCTGATCGGCGATTCGATGGAGCAGATCGGCGCCAAGCGCGAGACCCTGCAACTCAAGGCGCCGAGCTGCGTGATGCGCTGGCTGTTGCCACGGCTGTTGCAATGGCAGCGCGAGCGCCCGGACGTGCCGGTGAAACTCACGGCGTCGTTGCAACACGGGGTGGACTTTCATCGCGAGCAGTTCGACGCGGCGGTGATCTACGGCACCGCGCCCCACGATTCCCCTGCCACGCTGCATCTGTTCGATGAACAACTGACGCCGGTCTGTTCGCCAACGCTGCTCAACGGTGGCCCGGCGCTGCACACGCCGGCAGACTTGCAACAACACCTGCTGCTGCATCCGACTCACACCGATGACGACTGGACGCTATGGCTTGAAGCCGCCGAACTGCACTTGAGCAACATCAGCAGCGGTCAGCATTTCGAGACGCTGGATCAGGCGATGTCGATGGCGTCCCACGGGACCGGGGTGGCGATTGGAGACTGGTCGTTGATCGGCGATGACTTGAACGCCGGGCGACTGGTGATGCCGTTCGATCTGAAGGTGAAGACGGGATTGGGCTATTACATCGTGGCGCCGGCGTCGGAGCCGTCGGCGAAATTGCAGGAATTGATGGGGTGGCTGGTGGAGCAGGCTCATACGCGGTGAACACCCCAATATCCTGTGGGAGCGAGCTTGCTCGCGAATACGGTGTGTCATTCAACGTTGATGTCGACTGACACGCCCTCTTCGCGAGCAAGCTCGCTCCCACACTGGATCGGTGTAGAGATTCAGTAACCGACCGTAAACCGCTGACGCGAATGCTTCGGCGTTTCCACTTCGTCGATCAGCGCAATCGCATAATCGGCAAAGCTGATCGAGCTCTGGCCTTCAGTGCTCACCAGCAAGTCATCCTTGCCGACGCGGAATTTGCCGGTGCGCTCACCTTCGAAGAACAGCGCCGACGGCGACAGAAACGTCCAGTCCAGTTCCTTCTCCTGACGCAGGGCATCGAGAAACGCCGCACCGGCGCTGGCCTCGGCCTTGTACTCGGCCGGGAAACCGGCGCTGTCGATCACACGTGTGCCATCCGGCAGCAACAGCGAACCCGCACCGCCGACCACCAGCAGGCGTTTTACCCCGGCCTGTTTCACCGGGCCGATCAGCGCGCTGGCCGGCACCGTGGCGAAATGCGCGGCGCTGATTACCACATCGTTACCGGCGACTGCGGCTTGCAGCGCGGCGGCATCCAGCACGTCGACGTTCTTGCTGACTACTCCGGCGCGGGCGCCGATCTTCGAGGTATCCCGGGCGATGGCGGTGACGCTGTGGCCGCGACGCAGGGCTTCTTCCAGCAATTGGCTGCCGGCACGGCCGGTGGCACCAATGATTGCGATCTTGCTCATGACATTCTCCAGTTGGCTTGAGAGTGCTGCGTTTTTCAGAATCGGGTTACCACTTCATCTCGCCCTTGGCGACTTTCGCGCTCAGCTCCAGCGAGCTTTCTTCGCCCAGTTTCGGGTAGCGTTTTTTCATCGCTGCGATCAGCGCGGCAGAGTCTTTGGCCTTGGCGGATTCTTCATCGAAGGCTTTGATGTAGTCGGCAGTGAATTTCACCGCTGCCAGCGAACGGGCGCTGTCACCCAGGTAGTGACCCGGAACCACGGTTTTCGGTTTCAGGGTTTCGATCGAGTGCAGGGTTTCCAGCCAGTCGGCGTGGGATTGCGCAGTCTGGGTATCGGCCATCCAGACGTGGATGTTCTCGGCAACGACGACACCACCGACCACGGCTTTCAACGATGGAATCCACACGAAGCTGCGATCCGGTTGCTTGCCTTCCAGGCCGACCACCTGCAGCTTCTGCCCTTCGAGCATCAGGCTGTCACCCTTGAGCACGCCCGGCACGATGGTTTTGGCCGGCACGTCGGCGCCCATTTTCGGGCCCCAGAATGCGAGCTTGCCGTCGACGGTTTGCTTGATGTGATCAACGGTCGGCTGCGAGGCCAGCACCTTTGCATTCGGGAAGGCCTTGGTCAGGGTGTCGAGACCGAAGTAGTAATCCGGGTCACCGTGGCTGATGTAGATGGTGGTCAGTTGCTTGCCGCTGGCGCGGATCTTTTCCACCACTTGCTCGGCCTGGGACTTGCCGAACTGGGCGTCCACCAGGATCGCGTCCTTCTCGCCGCTGACCAGCACCGAGGTCACCGGGAAGATCGCGTTGGTGCCCGGGTTGTAGACGTCGAGGCTCAGGTTCGCAGCCGCCGCGTGAGCAGCAAAGCCGAGGGTGGCGGTGGCCAGTAAAACGCGCTTGAGAGTGGTGAAGCCGATCATGGGTTGCTCCGCTGTTCGTATGCCGTGCTTGGCGATGGGACAGAGCTTAGTTGCCAGACTCGTTACAAAAAATGCGATGCTTAAACATAGTTTGTTTCTGAAAGCGGGCAAATCATGGATCGTCTCCAAGCAATGCGGGTGTTTGTCACGGTGGTGGATCTGGGCAGCCAGTCGGCGGCGGCCGATCACCTGGACCTGTCCCGGCCGGTGGTGTCGCGGTATCTGGCGGAACTGGAAGACTGGGTCGGTGCGCGCCTGATGCACCGCACCACACGCAAGTTGAGCCTGACTGCAGCCGGCAACGAAATCCTGCCGCGCTGCCGGCAGATGCTGGAACTGTCGAGCGACATGCAGGCCGCCGTCAGCGAGCCCGACGATGCACCGCGGGGGCTGCTGCGGATCAGCGTCAGCACCTCGTTCGGCCAGGCGCAACTGGCCGATGCCATGGCCGCGTTCGTCAAGCGCTACCCGGGCGTCAATATTGACCTGCAAATGCTCGATCGCACGGTGAACCTGGTGGACGAGCGCATCGACCTGGCGATCCGCACCAGCAACGACCTCGACCCCAACCTGATCGCCCGCCGCCTGACGGTCTGCCGCTCGGTGGTCTGCGCCGCACCCGCCTATCTGCAGGAACATCCACAACCGCAGCGCGTAGAAGATCTGAGCCGGCACAACTGCCTGACCCACTCCTATTTCGGCAAGAGCCTGTGGCATTTCGAAGAGGATGGCGAACCGGTTTCAGTGCCGGTGCAGGGCAACATCAGCGCCAACGAGGCCAGCACCCTGCTGCGCGCGACCCTCGCCGGTGCCGGGGTGGCGATGCTGCCGACCTATCAGGCCGGCGTGCATATCCACAGCGGCGAACTGGTGCGCCTGCTGCCCAACGCCGAACCTCGGCGGATGAATATCTACGCCGTATATGCCTCACGCAAGCACATGCCGGCGGCACTGCGCAGCATGCTGGATTTCCTGGTACTGCGCTTTCCCGAAAATCCGCAATGGGATGTCGGCTTGTAAACCCGATCGCAGAGCGGCTGGCAACTCCACGGCGCTGACCTATGCTGAAAGTAATACCCAAGGGTATTCGTTCAGAGGTCAACGCCATGATCATGAGCACCAGAACAAGAAGATACCTCGCGATTTTCATCACCTGCGCGGCCACGCTGGCGCTGTACGGCACCGCGGCATGGCGCGTGGAGCAGTTGCGGCAACTGCCCCGTGAGTACGCGAGCTGCAACTTCGAGCGCTGCATCCCGCACAACGCCACCCTCAACGCCCTGCGCTGATACAGGACGTCAGGCGTCGTCGTTCTGCTCGGCCTTCAAGCGGTCGCGGAACGCCTTTGGCGAGATCCCCACACGGCGCCGGAACAGGCGCGTGAAGTTGGTCGGATCGGAAAAACCCAACACCTCGGACATCTCGTAAATCGTCATGCTGGTGTACGTCAGCAGACGCTTGGCTTCCAGCAACTGACGCTCATGCATGATCTGCAACGCCGGCTGCCCCGCCAGTTCGCGGCAGGTGCCGTTGAGGTGCGAGACGGAAATCCCCAGGCGATGGGCCAGGTCCTCGACCTTCACATGCTGGCGGTACGTCTCTTCCACCAGCTGGATAAAACCGTTGAGGTACTCGCGTTGACGCTGCGGGCGTTGGCTCGCGTTATGACGGCGGATCGCCTGGCGGCTGACCCAGACCATGATCACGCTGACCAGCGAATGCATGAGCATTTCCCGCGCCGGTTGATGGCCGTTGTACTCGGCCTGTAACGCGGCAAACAGACTGTTGAGGTACTCCGCGTCCTGCCCCGCCGGATAGCTTTCGACTTGGGCCAGGGCCTGCACCGCGCTGCCCAGTTGCGCCTGCAAATGGTTGATCAACGGCGTGGCGAGGGTGACGACGAATCCTTCGACGTCCTCGGAAAAACGGAATCCATGCACCGATAGCGGCGGCAGGATCTGGATGGCGGCTTCGTTCAGTTGCGTGCGTTGGCCTTCGATTTCAAGCTCTGCCTGACCTTTGAATACGAAGAGCAACTGGCACAAATCGGCGTGGCGGTGGGGTTTGATTTCCCATTGATGTTCGCGGCTGCGTTTGGAAATGGTTTCACAGTGCAGCAAGTCAGGGGTCGGCCAGTCCAGGCTTTCACCGTAGAGCTTGAACACCGGAATCGAAGGCAGGTCAGGCTTGTTCATCACTTCAATCCAGGCCTCGAAGGTTGCGGGCGATAATCGCACCGATTGGCAGAATGTACAGGTATCGGCTCAGTTTTCACCTTCAATTGACAGACCCGCAAGGGAAAAATGCAAGCACTCGAATCCTGAAAATCATTCACCGGCCGTTGTCGCGTGAAGCTTGCGAGTCATAAAAACAATGAAAACGCTGAAAACCCAAGTCGCCATCATTGGCGCCGGTCCGTCCGGATTATTGCTCGGCCAACTGCTGCACAACGCCGGCATCGACACCCTGATCATTGAGCGCCAGACACCTGACTATGTGCTCGGCCGAATTCGCGCCGGAGTCCTTGAACAGGGCATGGTAGAGCTGTTGCGCGAGGCTGGCGTGGGTCAGCGGATGGACGCCGAAGGGCTGGTCCATGGCGGGTTCGAACTGGCCCTCGACGGGCGTCGGGTACACATCGATCTGCAGGCGCTGACCGGTGGAAAAACCGTGATGGTCTATGGCCAGACCGAGGTCACCCGCGACCTGATGGCCGCTCGTCGGGAGACCGGCGGACAGACAATCTATGAAGCACGCGATGTCGTTCCCTGTGGCATGAAAAGCGACGAGCCCTTCGTCACGTTTGAAAAGGACGGCGAAACCTGGCGCGTCGATTGTGATTACATCGCCGGTTGCGACGGTTTCCACGGCGTGGCTCGTCAGTCGATTCCAGCCGAATGCCTGAAGATTTTCGAACGGGTTTATCCGTTCGGCTGGCTGGGGATACTCGCCGACACGCCACCGATTCACGATGAACTGGTCTACGCCCGCCACGAACGCGGCTTCGCCCTGTGCAGCATGCGCTCGGCGACCCGCACCCGTTATTACCTGCAAGTGCCGGCTGAAGAGAACGTCGACGACTGGTCGGATCAGCGCTTCTGGGATGAACTGCGCAATCGTCTGCCGGTGGATCTGGCGCAGAAACTCGTGACCGGTCCGTCGATTGAAAAGAGCATCGCGCCGCTGCGCAGTTTTGTGGTCGAGCCGATGCAGTACGGGCGGATGTTTCTGGTGGGCGACGCGGCGCATATCGTTCCGCCGACCGGCGCCAAGGGTTTGAATCTGGCGGCCAGCGACGTCAGCACGTTGTTCAGGATTCTGCTCAAGGTCTACCGCGAAGGTCGCACGGACTTGCTGGAGAAGTATTCGCAAATCTGCCTGCGCCGGGTGTGGAAAGCCGAGCGGTTTTCCTGGTGGATGACTTCGATGCTGCACCGTTTCGACGAGCACGACGATTTCAGCCAACGGATCAGCGCCTCGGAACTGGACTACTTTGTCAGTTCAGAAGCGGGACAAAAAACCATTGCAGAAAATTACGTCGGGCTTCCTTATGAGGCTATCGAATAGCTTCCTACCGACTTACACTGGCGAGCATCCCCGCTCGCCTGACGATCTGCGGGACCCTCACTGCCCGCAGGTTTTGCCCGTGACCAATCTCAACCACCCCGAAACGCCCAAACCGGCCATTCGCAGCGTGCTGGTCGCGCTGATGCTGGCGATCTTTCTTGGCGCGCTGGACCAGACCATCGTCGCGGTTTCCATGCCGGCCATCTCCGCGCAATTCAAGGACGTCAGCCTGCTGGCCTGGGTGATTTCCGGCTACATGGTGGCGATGACCGTGGCGGTGCCGATCTACGGCAAGCTCGGTGACCTGTACGGGCGGCGCAAACTGATGCTGTTCGGCATGGGCCTGTTCACCCTCGCCTCGTTGTTCTGCGGCATGGCCCAGAGCATGGAACAACTGGTGCTGGCGCGGATTTTCCAGGGCATCGGCGCTGGCGGGATGATCTCGGTGAGCCAGGCGATCATCGGCGACATCGTGCCGCCCCGTGAGCGCGGGCGCTATCAGGGTTACTTCAGCAGCATGTATGCGGTGGCCAGCGTGGCCGGCCCGGTGCTCGGCGGCTACATGACCGAGTACCTGTCGTGGCGATGGGTGTTCCTGATCAACCTGCCGCTGGGCCTTGGCGCGTACTGGGTGGCGCGACGCAATCTGGTCGGTCTGCCGATTCCCCAGCGCAAACCGGTCATCGACTACCTCGGCACACTGCTGATGATCATCGGCCTGACGGCGCTGTTGCTGGCGATCACTCAGGTCGGCCAGGGTCATGCGTGGCGCAGCAGCGAAGTGCTCGGGCTGTTCGCTTGCGCGGTGGCGGTGCTGGCGGTGTTCGTCTGGCATGAGCGCCGTGCCCGCGAGCCACTGCTGCCGATGCACCTGTTCACCAACCGCAACGCCCTGCTGTGCTGGTGCACGATTTTCTTCTGCAGCTTCCAGGCGATTTCGTTGATTGTGCTGATGCCGCTGCGCTTCCAGAGCGTGACCGGTGCCGGCGCCGACAGCGCGGCGCTGCACTTGCTGCCGCTGGCAATGGGCCTGCCGATCGGCGCGTATTTCGCCGGGCGCCGCACCTCGATTACCGGGCGCTACAAACCACAGATTCTCACTGGCGCGCTGCTGATGCCTGTCTCGATCCTCGGCATGGCCTTCAGCCCGCCCGATGCGACGCTGATCAGCAGCCTGTTCATGTTGCTGAGCGGTATCGCCGGCGGCATGCAGTTCCCGACCTCGCTGGTCGGCACGCAGAACTCGGTGGAACAAAAAGACATTGGCGTCGCCACCAGCACCACCAACCTGTTCCGCTCGTTGGGCGGCGCGGTGGGCGTGGCGTTGATGTCGGCGCTGCTGCTGGCGTTGTTGCAGGACTCCAGCTTTGCCCACCTGACCGGCGCATCGTTGATTGGCGAAGGTCACTCCGGCAACGTGCTGCTCGATGGCCTGAACGCGGCGCCCGGCGATGCACAGAATGCCTTGCGCGCCGAATTGCTGGTGACGTTCCGGCATTTGCTGATGGTCAGCGCCGGGGTGTCGCTGCTCGGGCTGGCGGCGGCGATCGCGATGCCGAACCGCTTGTTGCGCGGGCGTGAGCACGGCGCCCGCTGACTGCAGAACACCGCATGACCTGTGGGAGAGGCGGTGAGGCCTGCTCGCGATGTGGGCGTGTCAGTCGACGAAATTGTTGAATGACACACTGCATCGCGAGCAAGCTCGCTCCCACAAGAGCCACAGGGATCAAGCACTGTAATAACCGACCGCCACCAGGAACCCGCCAACCTTCTTCAGGTAGGCATGCTTGTCCTCGACCTTGCCGGTCACCGGGTTCTTCCAGCGGTATTCGTACTCGCCCTCATCCTGCTTGCCGATCAACGACAGAATCGGCTCACCCACCGGTTTGCCTTCCGGGTCCTTGACCTTGGCGAAGTCGGTGTTGATCAACCGCAGGTTGGTGCCATGGGCGACGTAGCGTTGGGTGTTCAGATCCACGACGAACACATACAGGTCATCCTGCAGGTAACCGCCCTTGAGCGAGTTGATCGCCGTCAGCGTGCCCTTTTCGTCCTTGGTCAGATCGGTGGCGGCTTTGTCGAGCAATGATTTCGCCTGCTCCGCCGACGCGCGCGGCAAGTAGTAACCGACCGCCAGAATCCGCTGGCCGATACGCTGATAGAACACATGCTTGCGCTCGACCTTGCCGTCGTCCTGGTTCTGCCAGCGGTACTCGGCCTGCTGGATGCCGTTGCCTTCCGGCACTTTCAACGCGTCCTTGAACGCCTTCTGCAAATCCGGGCCAAGCACTTCGCTCACATCCCGGCCGATCAACGCTGAGGACGGCCCGCCGCTGGCGAGCATCACGCCCTTGGTATCGACCACGAACACGTAGCGATCCTTGTCGACGAATTCACCCTGGCGGCTGAATGCCGCGAACGCCTTGTCGCCGTTGTCGTGATAGTAGGCCAGAGCCTTTTCCAGCAAAGCGATGGCGGCCTTGCTGTCGTCCTTTTCCGTGGCCGCATTGGCCTGTCCGAAACTCAACAACAGCACCGCGCCGAGCCAGGCCAGCTTTTGCACAAACCCCATGACGCATCCCTCGTTCTTGTTGGTGTTTCAAGAGCGTAGACGGCCTGACGGCAGGTATGGATTTTCAGAAAGCGTCTGAATGTTGCGAGGGGGTTGCGGCGAGGGAGCACGCTCCCTCGCCGCAGAAGGGGCTCACGGCCGGGCGTTGATCTGCTGTTGCAGGTTTTGGATCTGCGCCTGCAGGGTGTTGATGTTGCGGGTCATCTGCCCACGGAACGCATCGAACTCGGCGGTGCTGGAGCCGCCCTGTGCAACGGCCGGACGGTTGTCCTGCTCGCTCTTGAGCACGACGATTTCCTGCTCCAGACGCTCGATGGCGGCGTTCGAACTGCCTTGTTTCTTCAGCGCCGTGATATCGGCACCGAGGCTCTTGAATTGCGCGTCGAAGCCCTTGAGTTGCGCATCGACTTTGCTGGTATCGGCCGGTGTGCTTTTCAGCGTCGCCAGCTCTGCACTCAGGGCTTTGACCTGGGCTTGCAACTGGGTGTTGGCGTTCTGTTGCTCAGTGGTCTGGGCGGTCATCTGCGCGAGGCGCTTGTCCAGATCCGTCGCCTGTCCGGCCACACCCTGCTGCTGTTTGCTCTGATCCTGCAGTGCGCTTTGCAGCTGTTTGATCTGCAGTTTCAGCGCTTCACTGTCGGTGTTGACGTTGGTCTGGCTGGCCACGACCTTGCCGGAAATGTCCTGCAGGCGCCCCGCCGCTTCTTCACTGATCCGCGCGAAGCTTTCCTGGGTCGCCACCAATTGCTGCTCCATCAGCGAAATCTGCTGGAAACTCCACCAGGCCAGGCCGATGAAGGCAAAGAACAACGCGCCGACCAGCGCCCACAACGGCCCGGTGCTCGCCGACTTGACCTTGACCACCGGCGGTGTGCGCGAATGCACGGAAGTGCGGGCGGTGGTCGGGAAATCGTCGTCATCGAGTGTGTCGGCGCGCAGGCTCGGAACATCGTCGAAATCGTCGTGGGCATCGTTACGCATGGACATTGAGGCAACCTTTGTGAAACCCGGTAATGGCTGATTGCGGCGCAGTATAAACCCCGCAGCCGCAGGGATTGACCCCCAACCCGCGGCGGGGTTCAGCAGTTCGTATCAACGAATGTCCTGGGCTTTCCACCAGCCACAGAACTCATCGAGGGCCGTCCAGAGACTGACTTTCGGATCGTAGTCCAGATAATGCCGGGCGCGACTGATGTCGAGGGTGAAATTTTTGTTCATCACCTGCATGCCCAGGCGCGACAGGGTCGGCTCGGGCCGTCCCGGCCAGAGTTTGCACGCGCCTTCGTTGAGCGCCGCCACACTGTAGGCCAGCCCGTAGGACCGGTACTTGGTGACCTGTGGGACTTCCATCTTGCGCATCACGTAATTGACCACATCCCACAAAGGTACCGGGGCGCCGTTGCTGATGTTGTAGGCCTTGCCCAGCGCCGAACCGGCCGCCAGCAGACTGCTCAGCAAGGCTTCGTTGAGATTGTGCACGCTGGTGAAGTCAACCTTGTTCAGGCCGTTGCCGATGATCGCCAGACGCCCCTTGCGCTGCATCTTCAGCAGGCGCGGGAAAATGCTCATGTCCCCGGCGCCGGTGACGAAACGCGGGCGCAGGGCCAGGGTTTCGAGACCGAATTCCTGAGCGCCGAAGACCTTTTGCTCGGCCAGATATTTAGTTGCCGCGTAATGATGTTTGAAACGCTTGGGCACCTGCTCTTCGGTCAGGCCGAGGTGGTCGCGGCCATCAAAGTAGATCGACGGCGACGACAGATGCACCAGGCGCCGCACCCGCTGCTTGAGGCAGGCTTCCACCACGTTTTCGGTGACCTGCACATTGCCCTGATGAAAGTCCTGATAACGTCCCCACAGCCCGACCGCACCGGCGCAATGCACCACGGCTTCGACGTCGGTGCAGAGAGCACGCACCAGGTCCGGGTCACTCAGATCCCCCTGAACGAACTCGGCGCCGCGACGCACCAGATGCTCGACGCCTTCGGCCCGGCGGCCGTTGACCCGCACGTCCAGGCCCTGCTCCAGGGCAAAACGCGCAAAGCGTCCGCCAATGAAGCCGCTTGCGCCGGTGACCAGAATTTTCATGTAGAGCTCCGCTGTCTTTCGTTTTGCCTGATTCGTGAGTCTTGACGCTGGTCGTCAGTCCAACGGCACCAGCCATTGCGACGACGAACGCACCAATTGCTCGGTCAACAACCCCAGCAACTGGCCGCCATTGCGCCAATGATGCCAGTACAACGGCACGTCGATCGGTTTATCTGGCAACAGTTCGCGCAACACACCGCGTTCCAGTTGCTCGCGCACCTGCAATTCCGGCACCAGCCCCCAGCCGAGCCCGGCTTCGGTCAGGCGGATGAAACCTTCGGACGACGGGCACAAATGATGTTCGAAACCACCATCTACACCCAGTGACGCGAGATAACGATGTTGCAGAAAGTCGTCCGGGCCAAACACCAGCGCTGGAGTGCGCGGCAGTTGTTCAGCCCGCACGCCGTCGGGGAAATGCCGCTCGATGAACGCCGGGCTGGCCAGCGCGCGATAGCGCATGGCGCCGAGCAGCACGCTACGGGCGCCCGCCACCGGCCGTTCGCTGGCACACAGGCATGCGGCTACTTCGCCGGCGCGCATGCGTTTGAGGCCGACGGTCTGGTCTTCGACGATCAGGTCCAGCAACAGGTGTTGTTCGGCGCAGAAGTCGCCCACGGCCTCGGCCCACCAGGTGGCGAGGCTGTCAGCGTTCAGGGCGATACGCAGCCGTTCCGGCAGGCCCTCTTCGTCCAGCGCCGGCACCAGCGTCTGCAGATCCCGTTCGAGCAGGCGCACCTGCTGCACATGGTTGAGCAGGCGCCGACCGATCTCGGTGGGTGACGGCGGTGTCCCGCGCACCAGCACCGGCTGGCCGACCCGCGCCTCCAGCAGTTTGATCCGCTGGGAAATCGCCGATTGCGAAAGGCCCAGCACCTGCGCCGCCCGTTCGAATCCGGCCTGCTCGACCACGGCGGCCAGAGCGGAAAGCAATTTATAGTCGAACATCAGTTTTCCTAATGAGCGATCAGCACTATTGGTTTTTCTTATACAGCGTCTGCCCGGAGAATAGCCAGCAAGCACTCTTTATCAAGGATCACCCCCATGGCTGGCGAAACCTCGTTGACCACCCTGCTGCGCAGCATGAGCCCGCAGCTCAATGCCGGCGAATATGTGTTCTGTACTTTGCGCGACGGGCAGTTGCCGAGCGGTCTGGAAATTGTCGGAAGTTTCCGTGAACAGGAAGGCCTGACGGTGATTCTCGAACGGTCCCACGCCGAGCGTGCCGGTTTCAGCTTCGACTATGTCGCGGCCTGGATCACCTTGAACGTGCATTCAGCGCTGGAGGCGGTCGGCCTGACCGCCGCATTCGCCACCGCACTGGGCAAGGCCGGCATCAGCTGCAACGTGATTGCCGGCTATTACCACGACCATTTGTTTGTCGGTCAGGCCGACGCCGAACGCGCCATGCAAGTGCTGCGCGATCTCGCAGCCAACGCGGAGTAAATGTCATGTGGCAAAGCTATACCAACGGCCTGCTGGTGGCCTTCGGATTGATCATGGCTATCGGTACCCAGAACGCCTTTGTCCTCGCCCAGAGCCTGCGTCGTGAACATCACCTGCCGGTCGCCGCGCTGTGCGTCGCCTGCGATGCGTTACTGGTGGCGGCAGGCGTATTCGGACTGGCCACGGTGCTGGCGCAGAACCCGACGTTGCTGGCGGTTGCCCGCTGGGGCGGCGCGGTGTTCCTGATCTGGTACGGCAGCCAGGCGTTGCGCCGGGCTTTCTCGAAACAGAGTCTGCAACAGGGTGAAAACCAGACTGTGCGTTCATTGCGGGCGGTGATGCTCAGTGCACTGGCGGTGACCTTGCTCAACCCGCACGTCTATCTGGACACCGTGCTGCTGATCGGCTCCCTCGGCGCACAACAGTCGGTGCCAGGCGCCTATGTAGTGGGCGCGGCGAGCGCTTCGCTGCTGTGGTTCTTTACCCTGGCGTTCGGCGCGGCATGGCTGGCACCGTGGCTGGCGCGGCCGGGTACGTGGCGAATTCTCGATCTGTTGGTGGCGGTGATGATGTTCACGGTAGCCGGGCAATTGATATTGGCTTCGTGATTTATTCCAAAAGGCTCTGGAACCTCTATCCCACACAGTTGTTGCGTGGTTATGCCGCACCCCCGGTGCTATGATCCGAACCCTGCGCCGCAAAGAGTAAAAACTCGCCGGTGCATTTCTGGCCGCCCGTGATCGGCCTTGCGCTCACCGCAACAGACCTGATTAGGAGAATCATCATGGCTTTCGAATTGCCGCCGCTGCCTTACGCACACGATGCCCTGCAGCCGCACATTTCCAAGGAAACCCTGGAATTCCACCACGACAAGCACCACAACACCTACGTCGTGAACCTGAACAACCTGGTGCCAGGCACCGAGTTCGAAGGCAAGACCCTGGAAGAGATCGTCAAGACTTCCTCGGGCGGCATCTTCAACAACGCCGCTCAGGTCTGGAACCACACCTTCTACTGGAACTGCCTGGCGCCAAACGCCGGCGGTCAACCAACCGGCGCACTGGCTGATGCCATCAACGCGGCTTTCGGTTCGTTCGACAAGTTCAAGGAAGAGTTCAGCAAAACCTCGATCGGCACCTTCGGTTCCGGCTGGGGCTGGCTGGTGAAAAAGGCTGACGGTTCCCTGGCCCTGGCCAGCACCATCGGCGCCGGCAACCCGCTGACCAGCGGCGACACCCCGCTGCTGACCTGCGACGTCTGGGAACACGCTTACTACATCGACTACCGTAACCTGCGTCCGAAGTACGTCGAGGCGTTCTGGAACCTGGTCAACTGGAAGTTCGTTGCCGAGCAGTTCGAAGGCAAGACCTTCACCGCTTAAGCTGCGCGCCAGACAAAAACCCGGCTATTGCCGGGTTTTTTTATGCCTGGGCAATCAGGTCGGCGAATCCCGTCACAAACAAGGCCATTTCCCACACGCAAAGCAGCCCTTGCCCCCTTGCTCCCAAGCCACAGCGGACTAACATCAAACAGAGGAAAAATTGTCCGACGCCCCTCAAGTTGGAGGTCAAAACTACCGACACAGTACAATCAGGGCCAATACTCCAGGCAGCCGCATTTCGGCCAAGGCCACGGACAAACTTTCCGCGGTTCGATTGTCCCTTTGACTGCCAACACGGGATTGCCAATACTCATGGCAACTTGACGCTACCCGCACGGAACAAGGAATAACCCTTTGAAGCTGGAACTCAAGAACAGCTTGTCGGTGAAGTTGCTCCGGGTCGTGCTCCTGTCGGCATTGATCGTCGGCGTGGTCTTGAGCTGCGCGCAGATTGTCTTCG
This sequence comes from Pseudomonas sp. R43(2017), assembly GCF_002112345.1. Lineage (NCBI taxonomy): Bacteria > Pseudomonadati > Pseudomonadota > Gammaproteobacteria > Pseudomonadales > Pseudomonadaceae > Pseudomonas > Pseudomonas sp. R43(2017). Next base: position 396,268 of record NZ_NEHJ01000004.1, on the reverse strand, counting down.
ATGCCTATAAAACCCGTCAGGCCGTCGCCGGCGATGCCGAACGTATCCTCGACATGTTCCGCGATCCCTCGACCCAGGCGGTCTACAGCCTGGACCGGGAAATGGGCATGCAGGTGATCGAAGGCCTGTTCCAGGACGACGCCGTGCGCCAGGCCTCCATCGGGCATCCCAACGAAGCGATGCTCGCGCAGAAATCCCGTGAATTGCAGCAATCCAGCAGCCGCTGGCTGACCGACCTGATCCTCGGCCAGGAGCGAACCTTCACCACCCAACTGGTGGGTCGCGGCCCCTACAGCGAATATTACGGCGACCTGAGCATCACCCTCGACACTGCCACCTACGGCCAGGGTTTCATCGTCAGTTCGGTGATCATCTTCATTTCCGGCGTGTTGCGCGCCCTGGCCATGGGGCTGGTGCTGTATCTGGTCTATCACTGGCTGCTGACCAAGCCGCTGTCGCGGATCATCGAGCACCTCACCGAAATCAACCCGGACCGCCCCAGCGAACACAAGATTCCGCAGCTCAAGGGTCACGAGAAAAACGAGCTCGGGATCTGGATCAACACCGCCAACCAGTTGCTCGAATCCATCGAACGCAACACCCATCTGCGCCACGAAGCGGAAAACAGCCTGCTGCGCATGGCCCAGTACGACTTTCTCACCGGTCTGCCGAACCGCCAGCAGTTGCAGCAGCAACTGGACAAGATTCTGGTGGATGCCGGCAAGCTGCAACGCCGTGTGGCGGTGTTGTGCGTCGGGCTGGATGACTTCAAAGGCATCAACGAACAATTCAGCTACCAGACCGGCGACCAGTTGCTGCTGGCCCTGGCAGATCGACTGCGCGCCCACAGCGGACGCCTCGGCGCCCTCGCCCGACTGGGTGGCGACCAGTTCGCCCTGGTGCAGGCCGACATCGAGCAGCCTTACGAAGCGGCGGAACTGGCACAAAGCATCCTTGACGATCTGGAAGCCCCGTTCGCCCTCGATCATCAGGAAATCCGCCTGCGCGCCACCATCGGCATCACGCTGTTCCCGGAGGACGGCGACAGCACCGAGAAGCTGTTGCAGAAAGCCGAGCAGACCATGACCCTGGCCAAGACCCGCTCGCGCAACCGCTATCAGTTTTATATCGCCAGCGTCGACAGCGAGATGCGCCGCCGCCGCGAGCTGGAAAAAGACCTGCGCGATGCCCTGCTGCGGGATCAGTTCTACCTCGTCTATCAACCACAGATCAGCTACCGCGATCACCGTGTGGTCGGCGTCGAGGCGCTGATTCGCTGGCAGCACCCGGAGCACGGACTGGTGCCGCCAGACCTGTTCATCCCGCTGGCCGAACAGAACGGCACCATCATCGCCATCGGCGAATGGGTGCTGGATCAGGCCTGCAAGCAACTGCGTGAATGGCACGATCAGGGTTTCGTCGACCTGCGCATGGCAGTCAACCTGTCCACCGTGCAACTGCACCACGCCGAGCTGCCGAGAGTGGTCAACAATCTGTTGCAGATGTACCGCCTGCCACCGCGCAGCCTGGAACTGGAAGTCACCGAAACCGGCCTGATGGAAGACATCAGCACCGCCGCCCAGCACTTGCTGAGCCTGCGCCGTTCCGGCGCACTGATCGCCATCGACGACTTCGGAACCGGCTATTCCTCGCTGAGTTATCTCAAGAGTCTGCCGCTGGACAAGATCAAGATCGACAAGAGCTTCGTCCAGGACCTGCTGGATGACGACGATGACGCGACCATCGTTCGCGCCATCATTCAACTGGGCAAGAGCCTGGGCATGCAGGTGATCGCCGAAGGCGTGGAAACCGCCGAACAGGAGACCTACATCATCTCCGAAGGCTGCCACGAAGGTCAGGGCTATCACTACAGCAAGCCGCTGCCGGCGCGGGAACTGAGCGTCTATCTCAAGCAGGCGCAACGCAGCAACGCCGCGATTCTCTGAAACCTCCGGCACAGGACTCCCCGCCACCGATACCGGGAAGAATCCGCGCCGTTGATCCAGCGCAACACCTGCGCAAACAGGAAATATTTCCAGCTACAACCCTTTACACATAATGCGAAAGATTTGCATTATGTCGCAGCTTTTGCGCACCCCCGCGCCTGTCCACTCAATTACCGAAGCAGGATGTTCGCCATGATTCGTATGCCTCTGGCTACCGCCAGTCTGCTGGCCATCGCCATTTCCCTCGCCGGTTGCGGCGAAGGTAAAGACAAGGCCGCCGCTCCAGCTGCGCCGACGCCAGCCGCCAGCACCGCCGCACCGGCGACGCCTGCCGCTGCCGGTAAAGTCGACGAAGCCGCTGCCAAGGCTGTGGTCGCGCACTACGCCGACATGGTCTTCGCCGTTTACAGCGATGCCGAATCCACCGCGAAAACCCTGCAGACCACTATCGACGCCTTCCTCGCCAAGCCGAATGCCGAGACACTGAAGGCCGCCCGTGAAGCCTGGATCGCCGCCCGCGTTCCTTACCTGCAGAGCGAAGTGTTCCGCTTCGGCAACACCATCATCGACGACTGGGAAGGTCAGGTTAACTCCTGGCCTCTGGACGAAGGCCTGATCGACTACGTCGACAAGTCCTACGAACACGCACTCGGCAACCCGGGCGCTACCGCCAACATCATCGCCAACACCGAAGTACAGGTCGGCGAAGACAAGGTCGACGTCAAGGACATCACGCCGGAAAAACTCGCCAGCCTGAACGAGCTGGGCGGTTCCGAAGCCAACGTTGCCACCGGCTACCACGCCATCGAATTCCTGCTCTGGGGCCAGGACCTGAACGGCACCGGCCCTGGCGCCGGCAACCGTCCGGCGTCGGACTACCTGGAAGGCGCCGGCGCCACCGGCGGTCACAACGATCGTCGTCGTGCCTACCTGAAAGCCGTGACCCAGTTGCTGGTCAGCGACCTGGAAGAAATGGTCGGTAACTGGAAGCCGAACGTGGCCGACAACTATCGCGCCACCCTGGAAGCCGAACCAGCTGAAAGCGGCCTGCGCAAAATGCTGTTCGGCATGGGCAGCCTGTCCCTGGGCGAGCTGGCTGGCGAGCGCATGAAAGTGTCTCTGGAAGCGAACTCCCCGGAAGACGAACAGGACTGCTTCAGCGACAACACCCACAACTCGCACTTCTACGATGCCAAAGGCATTCGTAACGTTTACCTGGGCGAGTACACCCGCGTTGACGGCACCAAAATGACCGGCGCCAGCCTGTCGTCGCTGGTGGCCAAGGTTGACCCGGCTGCCGACACCGCCCTGAAAAACGATCTGGCCGCTACCGAAGCCAAGATCCAGGTCATGGTCGATCACGCCAACAAGGGTGAGCACTACGACCAGTTGATCGCTGCCGGCAACACCGCCGGTAACCAGATCGTCCGTGACGCCATCGCCTCGCTGGTCAAGCAGACCGGTTCGATCGAAGCGGCTGCCGGCAAACTGGGCATCAGCGACCTGAACCCGGACAACGCCGATCACGAGTTCTGATCGACACCGTCTGACTGAACAAGGCGACCTTCGGGTCGCCTTGTTCGTTTCGGCCGACCTGACTTGTATCAAGCAAACGATAATTCCTCTTATTCAAACCCCCTCGCCCTGTTAGACTTTGCGCCTTTATTTTCGCCCGTCCGCAGGAAGTCTGATGCCGTCGCTGCCTCTTCGCTTGTCCGCACTGTTTCTGGCCCTTGGCCTGAGTGCCTGCGATGACGCCCCGCGTTTCACCAAGGCCGAGCCCGGCGAAGCCCGTTCCGGCGGTGCCGCGACCGTGCGCAAGACCGATCAGAATTCATTTTCCCTGCCCTCGGCCAACCTGCCACCTTCGCGTCGGGTGGACTTCAGCGTCGGCAACAGTTTCTTTCGCAGCCCCTGGGTGATCGCGCCGTCGACCACCACCGCCCGCGATGGCCTCGGCCCGTTGTTCAATACCAACGCCTGCCAGGGTTGCCACATCAAGGATGGTCGCGGCCATCCACCGCCCCCGGATGCGCCAAACGCGGTATCAATGCTGGTGCGTCTGTCGATTCCCGATGCGCCGCAGTACGCCAGATTGATCGAGCAAGTCGGCGTGGTGCCGGAGCCAGTCTACGGCGGACAGTTCCAGGACATGGCCGTGCCTGGCGTCGCGCCGGAAGGCAAGGTGCGGGTCGATTACACGCCAGTGCCGGTACGCTTCAAGGACGGCACCGAAGTCGAGCTGCGCAAACCGGTGTTGCAGTTCTCTCAGCTTGGCTACGGCCCGATGCACCCCGACACCCGTTTCTCGGCACGGGTTGCGCCGCCGATGATCGGCCTGGGTCTGCTCGAAGCGATCCCCGAAGAAGCCATCCTCGCCAACGCCACCGCGCAGGCCAAAGAGAACAACGGCATCAACGGCCGGCCCAACCGGGTCTGGGATGACGCGCAGCAAAAGACCGTGATGGGCCGATTTGGCTGGAAAGCCGGACAACCGAACCTCAATCAACAAAATGTTCACGCGTTTTCTGGTGATATGGGCCTCACCACGAGCCTGAGACCGTTTGATGACTGCACCGACGCGCAAATCGCCTGCAAGCAGGCGCCGAATGGCAACGGCCCGGACGGCGAACCTGAAGTCAGCGACAACATCCTGCGCCTGGTGCTGTTCTACACCCGCAACCTCGCCGTGCCCGCACGCCGTGGCGTCAACGACGCTCAAGTGCTGGCCGGCAAGAACCTGTTTTTCCAGGCGGGGTGCCAGTCCTGTCACACGCCGAAATACACCACCGCCGCCAACGCGGCCGAACCTGAACTGGCCAATCAAGTGATTCGCCCGTACAGCGATCTGCTGCTGCATGACATGGGTGAAGGCCTGGCCGACAACCGCAGCGAATTCCAGGCCAGCGGCCGCGACTGGCGCACCCCGCCGTTGTGGGGCATCGGCCTGACGCAGGCAGTCAGCGGTCATACCCAGTTTCTGCACGACGGCCGCGCCCGCAACCTGCTCGAAGCCGTGCTCTGGCATGGCGGCGAAGCCCGGGCGGCGCAGCAACAGGTTTTGTCTTTCAATGCCGAGCAGCGTGCCGCGCTGCTGGCGTTCTTGAATTCACTTTAAACACTTAAAAGAATCGGGAGCCCGACATGTTCCGTCCCAAGCTGTTGTTCACCAGCCTTGCCGCACTGGCCCTCGGCGCCTGCTCACCGCAGGATCCGCAAGCCGTCACCTCGGCCGCCATCGCCAAATCGGTGATCCTGCCGACCTACACCCGCTGGGTCGAGGCTGACCGGCAACTGGCCGTCAGCGCCCTCGCCTACTGCCAGGGCAAGGAAAACCTGGAAACCGCCCGCGCCGACTTCCTGCACGCGCAGAAAGCCTGGGCCGAACTGCAACCGCTGCTGATCGGCCCGCTGTCCGAGGGCAACCGCTCGTGGCAGGTGCAGTTCTGGCCGGACAAGAAAAACCTCGTCGGACGCCAGGTCGAGCAACTGGTCACCGCCCAGCCGCAGATCGATGCCGCTGCCCTGGCCAAGTCCAGCGTTGTGGTGCAAGGCCTGTCGGCCTACGAATACATCCTGTTCGACGCCAAGCCTGACGTGGCCAACGACGAACAGAAAGCCAGATACTGCCCGTTGCTGGTGGCCATCGGCGAACGCCAGAAACAACTGGCCGAAGAGATTCTGAGCAACTGGAACAACACCGACGGCATGCTCGCGCAGATGAGCAAGTTCCCCAACCAGCGTTACGCCGACTCCCACGAAGCGATCGCCGATCTGCTGCGGGTACAGGTCACCGCCCTCGACACCCTGAAGAAAAAACTCGGCACCCCGATGGGCCGTCAGAGCAAAGGCGTGCCGCAACCGTTCCAGGCCGATGCATGGCGCAGCCAGTCGTCGCTGACGGCGATGGAAGCCAGCCTCGCCGCTGCCAAGACCGTGTGGGAAGGCGTCGACAACAAAGGCCTGCGCGGCTTGCTGCCGGCCGAGCAGAAACCGTTGGCGGACAAGATCGATGCGGCGTACGCAGCCTCGCTCAAACTGTTCGGCAGCACCCAGCGCTCGTTGACCGAAATGCTCGAAGACGACGCCGGTCGCCAGCAGCTCAACGACATCTACGACAGCCTCAACGTCGTCCATCGCCTGCACGAAGGCGAACTGGCCAAGGCGCTGGGCATCCAACTGGGCTTCAACGCCAACGACGGTGACTGATGAGGGCATCTGCCATGCTGCGACGCCAGGCTCTGACTTTAGGTAGTTTGCTGCTGGGAGCAGTGACACTGGGCGGCTGGACGCTGTTCAAGCGCAAGGATCAGAGCCCGCTGTTGCTGTCGGCGCGGGACGACACCGACGGCAAGCACTACGCCGTCGGTTATCGGCTGGACGGCACGCGAGTGTTCGCCACCGAAGTCGGCCAGCGCTGCCACGACATCATCAATCACCCGACGCTGCCGATCGCGCTGTTCGTCGCCCGGCGTCCGGGCACCGAGAGCTACCTGATCGACTTGCGCGACGGTGCGTTGCTGCAGACTGTGACCTCGCAGCCGAACCGGCATTTCTACGGCCACGCGGTGATCCACCACAGCGGCGACTACCTGTACGCCACCGAAAACGACACCACTGATCCAGGCCGCGGCCTGCTCGGGGTGTACAAGTTCGAGGGTGAACGACTGGTGCACAGTGGGGAGATTTCCACCCACGGTCTCGGTCCGCATCAAGTGTCATGGATGCCTGACGGCGAAACCCTGGTGGTGGCCAACGGCGGAATCCGCACCGAAGCCGAAAGCCGGGTGGACATGAACCTCGACGCCATGGAACCGAGCCTGGTGCTGATGCAGCGCGATGGCACCCTGCTGAGCAAGGAAACCCTCGCCCAGCAGATGAACAGCGTGCGCCACCTGGGGATCGCCAGCGACGGCACCATCGTCGCCGGACAGCAATTCATGGGGCCTTCCCAGGAGCGTTCCGAACTGCTGGCGATCAAGCGTCCGGGCCAACCGTTCGTGGCGTTCCCGGTGCCGGAGCATCAGTTGCAGTCGATGGGGCACTACACCGCCAGCGTCGCCGTGCACAGCGAACTGCGTCTGGTGGCGCTGACCGCACCGCGTGGCAACCGCTTCTTCATCTGGGATCTGGACAGCGGCGAAGTGCGCCTCGATGCACCGCTACCCGACTGCGCCGGCGTCGGTGCAGTGAAGGATGGTTTCGTCGTGACCTCGGGGCAAGGACGTTGCCGCTATTACGATTGCCGTCAGGATGAGCTGCTCGCCAAACCGCTGGATCTGCCCGCAGGGCTCTGGGACAACCATCTGCACCTGATGGCCTGAAAATCGCCGCCGGCCGTTCGGTCGGCGGTGCTCCCCTCCTCCACCTCCCCCCCTCCTACCCTGTAAAAACTGGCAGTTGGAATCCCTGCCGGAGTCGGGGTAATGTGCCCGCCTGTCTCGCCTGATTTTCTCCAAGGAACTGGAATATGCTGCGTCGCCGCATGCTGATCATGTTGGGTGTTGTACTGCTGATCGTTCTGCTTCTCGCCGGTTACAAGGCCTTCTCGATCTACACGATGATCCAGGGCTTTGCCAAACCGAAACCACCGATCAGCGTCGCCGTGGCCACAGCCGCCGAGCGCCCGTGGCAGATGCGCCTGCCTACCGTCGGCACGCTCAAGGCGCTGCAAGGTGTCGAGCTGAGCCTGGAAGTCGCCGGCACCGTCACCGAGCTGAAGTTCGAATCAGGCCAGAAGGTCAAGGCCGGGCAACCGTTGCTGCAACTCGACAGCGCCGTCGAATCCGCACTGCTGGAAACCGCCAAGGCCGACCTCGGCCTGGCGCAACTGGACTTCGGTCGCGGCAGCCAGCTGGTCGGTAGCAGCGCCATCTCCAAGGGCGAATTCGACCGACTGTCGGCGGTGTTGCAAAAGAACCGGGCCACGGTCAATCAGCTCAATGCGTCGCTGGCGAAAAAACGCATCGTCGCACCGTTCAGCGGCACCATCGGCATTCGTCAGGTGGACGTCGGCGATTACCTCGCCAGCGGCACGAAAATCGCCACCCTGCAGGATCTGAGCAGCCTCTACGCCGACTTCTATGTGCCCGAACAATCAGTGCCAAAGTTGGCGATCGGCCAACCGGTGCAGATTTCGGTAGCCGCATATCCCGGGCAGAACTTTCCCGGCGCCATCAGCGCGATCAACCCGATTGTCGAAAGCACCACCCGCAACATTCTGGTTCGCGCGACGCTGGCCAACCCCGATGGCAAGTTGCTGCCGGGCATGTTCGCCAGCCTTGAAGTGCTGCTGCCGGATCCGCAGAAACACATCGTCGTGCCGGAAAGCGCGATCACCTACACCCTCTACGGCAACTCGATTTACGTGGTCGGGCAGAAAAAAGCCGAGGACGGCAGCATCGAGAAAGACGACAAGGGCCAGCCGGTGCTGATCGCCGAGCGCCGTTTCATTGAAACCGGTGAGCGCCGCGAGGGCCTGGTGATGATCAACAAGGGCGTGCAGAGCGGCGAGCAAGTGGTAACGGCCGGCCAGATCAAACTGGACAACGGCGCCCACATCGCCATCAGCGAAGACAAGACCCTCGGCGAGCAGAACAGTCCGCGCCGCGCCGACTGATCAAGGAATCCTCATGGCCTTTACCGATCCGTTCATTCGCCGCCCGGTGCTCGCCACCGTGGTCAGCCTGCTGATTGTGCTGCTGGGCTTCCAGGCCTGGAGCAAGCTGCCGTTGCGCCAGTATCCGCAGATGGAAAACGCCCTGATCACGGTGACCACCGCTTATCCCGGGGCCAACGCCGAAACCATCCAGGGTTACATCACCCAGCCGATGCAACAGAGCCTGGCGAGCGCCGAGGGTATCGACTACATGACCTCGGTCAGTCGCCAGAACTTCTCGGTGATTTCGATCTACGCACGCATCGGCTCCAACAGCGACCGCTTGTTCACAGAACTGCTGGCCAAAGCCAACGAGGTGAAGAACAAACTGCCGCAGGATGCCGAAGACCCGGTGCTGAGCAAGGAATCCGCCGATGCCTCGGCGCTGATGTACATCAGTTTCTTCAGCAAGGAATTGAGCAACCCGCAGATCACTGACTACCTGTCGCGGGTGATCCAGCCAAAACTGGCGACGCTGCCAGGCATGGCCGAAGCCGAGATTCTGGGTAACCAGGTGTTCGCCATGCGCCTGTGGATCGACCCGGTGAAGCTCGCCGGTTTCGGCCTCAGCGCCAGCGACGTGACCAATGCCGTGCGCCAGTACAACTTCCTCTCCGCTGCCGGCGAAGTGAAAGGCGAATACGTGGTCACCAGCATCAACGCCAATACCGAACTGAAGTCTGCCGAGGCCTTCGGCAAGATCCCACTCAAGGTCAGTGGCGACAGCCGCGTGCTGCTGAGCGATGTGGCGCGTGTGGAAATGGGCGCGGAGAACTACAACTCCATCAGTTCCTTCGGTGGCACTCCCTCGGTATACATCGGGATCAAGGCTACCCCCGGCGCCAACCCGCTGGACGTGATCAAGGAAGTGCGCAAGATCATGCCGGAGCTGGAAGCCCAGTTGCCGCCCAACCTCAAGAGCGAAATCGCCTACGACGCCACGCTGTTCATCCAGGCCTCCATCGACGAAGTGGTGAAAACCCTGTTCGAAGCGGTGCTGATCGTGATCGTGGTGGTGTTCCTGTTTCTCGGCGCCCTGCGTTCGGTGGTGATCCCGGTGGTGACCATTCCGCTGTCGATGATCGGCGTGATGTTCTTCATGCAGATGATGGGTTACTCGATCAACCTGCTGACCCTGCTGGCGATGGTGCTGGCCATCGGTCTGGTGGTGGACGATGCCATCGTCGTGGTGGAAAACATCCACCGGCATATCGAGGAAGGCAAGACCCCGCTGGAGGCCGCACTCGAAGGCGCCCGGGAAATCGCGATGCCGGTGGTGTCGATGACCATCACCCTGGCGGCGGTGTATGCGCCGATCGGTTTTCTGACCGGGCTGACCGGGGCACTCTTCAAGGAGTTCGCGCTGACACTCGCCGGGGCCGTGGTGATTTCCGGTATCGTCGCCCTGACACTGTCGCCGATGATGTGCGCCCTGCTGTTGCGTCACGAGGAAAACCCCAGCGGACTTGCCCACCGACTTGACCGCATCTTCGAAAACCTCAAGCGACGCTACCAGAGCATGCTCCACGGCACGCTCAACACCCGGCCGGTGGTGCTGGTGTTTGCGGTGATCGTGCTGTGCCTGATTCCGGTGCTGCTCAAGTTCACCAAATCGGAACTGGCGCCGGACGAAGACCAGGGCATCATTTTCATGATGGCCAACGCGCCGCAACCGACCAACCTCGATTACCTGAACACCTACACCGAAGAATTCGTGAAGATCTTCAAGGAATTCCCGGAGTACTACTCCTCGTTCCAGATCAACGGCTACAACGGTGTGCAGAGCGGCATCGGCGGTTTCCTGCTCAAACCATGGAACGAACGCAGCCGCACCCAGATGCAGATTCTTCCCGAGGTGCAGGGCAAGCTCGGCAGCATCCCGGGTTTGCAGATCTTCGGCTTCAACCTGCCCTCCCTGCCCGGCACCGGCGAGGGCCTGCCGTTCGAATTCGTGATCAACACGGCCAACGACTACGAGCTGTTGCTGCAAGTGGCTGACCGGATCAAGAAGCGTGCGATGGAGTCGGGCAAGTTCGCCTTCGTCGACCTCGACCTGGCCTTCGACAAACCGGAAGTGGTGGTCGATATCGACCGTGCGAAAGCGGCGCAGATGGGCGTGTCGATGCAGGATCTGGGCGGCACGCTCGCCACCTTGCTCGGCGAGGCGGAGATCAACCGGTTCACCATCGAGGGTCGCAGCTACAAGGTGATCGCCCAGGTTGAACGGGCCTATCGCGACAACCCGGACTGGCTGAACAACTACTACGTGAAAAACACCCAGGGCGAGTTGCTGCCACTGTCGACCCTGATCACCGTGACCGACCGGGCACGTCCGCGACAGCTCAACCAGTTCCAGCAACTCAACGCGGCGAAGCTGTCAGGGTTCCCGCTGGTCAGCATGGGCGAGGCCATCGACAGCGTCGTGCAGATCGCCCGGGAAGAAGCACCTGCCGGTTTTGCCTTCGACTACGGCGGTGCCTCGCGGCAGTTCGTGCAGGAAGGCAGTGCGCTGTGGGTCACCTTCGCCCTGGCACTGGCGATCATTTTCCTGGTGCTGGCGGCGCAGTTCGAGAGTTTCCGGGATCCGCTGGTGATTCTGGTGACCGTACCGTTGTCGATTTGCGGGGCGCTGATTCCGCTGTTCCTCGGCTGGTCGAGCATGAACATCTACACCCAGGTCGGACTGGTGACGCTGATTGGTCTGATCAGCAAGCACGGAATCCTGATCGTCGAATTCGCCAACCAGTTGCGCAAGGAAAAAGGCCTGACGGCCCGCGAGGCGGTTGAAGAGGCAGCGGCGATTCGCTTGCGGCCGGTGCTGATGACCACCGCCGCCATGGTGTTCGGCATGGTGCCGTTGATCATCGCCAGTGGCGCGGGTGCGGTGAGCCGTTTCGATATCGGCACGGTGATTGCCACCGGGATGTCGATCGGGACCTTGTTTACGCTGTTCGTCCTGCCCTGTGTCTACACCGTGCTGGCCAAACCCGATCCCGCACCCGCCCCGTAACCGCCGTTTTCACACGCGCACAAAAAAGGCCTCGCATCTGCGAGGCCTTTGGCACTCTTCAATCGATTCAACTCTGCGGCCTCATCCCTTGAGAAAGCCCGAACATGAACAGCAGCAAATCATGGTCAGGCTTGGTTGCCACGGAGGCTTTCGCCACCCGCGGCATCGGACAATGGGCATCGCTGCTCGATGCCCCGATCACTTGCATGCGTGGCTGTTCCCAGGCCGCCACCGCCAAAGATGCAACTGCCAAGGTTCCTACCAGAAACAAACCTCGCGCAATTTCTAGTTTCATCGCTATAAACCCTTGATAGCGCTGCCAAACGCCGTCTCATAAAAATAGACGAGTTTTTTCCAGTCCGTAGGGCTGAACGACGAGTGGCGGCGCAATTGTTTCATGTCATGGGAGGCCGCACGATAAGCGGTCAAACGCTGACGGCATTTTTCCAGATCGATCAGGGCCACTTCGACCTTGACCGAGTCGCCTTCGCCGGTGACGCGGACAAAGACGTGCTTGATGTAAATGCAGCTGTGCTGCCAGCGGCCCTGGTGCATGCGGGCCAGGTTTTCGGCGAGGTCCTTGAGCACGCGTTCATACACGGCTTCACCGTACTGCTCGCGACCACCTGCCGCTTCCCACTGTTCAAGCTCCTGGAAACCGTCCAGCGACTTGGTGACCAGCAACGCCCGCCACTTGTGCTGCGGATCAGGCTGGGCCCCGCAAAAAACGATTTCCGGCACCCGGACGCCAAGTCTGGCTACGCCGGTCAGCGCATCCAGTTCACGCAATACGGTCGGTCGGCCGAACGGATGCAACCAGCTGCGATAGATATGTCCTGTCTGGCGTTTGGCATACAGCAGTTGACCATCGCGCCCCACCACCCGCTGCACGCCACTTTCGCCACCACGACGCACGTTGGGTTCTTCCACCCACTCACCGCGCTGGTTCCAGTAATAGTCAAAGCGATCCTGGGGAGCAACTTCCGTTTCTGCTGCAAATTGCACTGCCATCCTCTTACCTCTTGCGTAGTACGTAAACTCGCCACATGGCATAGAGCGGAATGAAGTCCAGTTGTTCCTGGATCCTGAATCCTGCCTCTTCGAATTCCTTTTCAACCGTAGCGGCCGGTAGCACAAACCGGTTCTGATAACCTTCCTGGCCGCGGCGTTTCTCCGCGCGCTTGCGTTTCCAGGCCTTGAAATTGCCATCTACCCACAATGAAACGATCACACTGTCCCGGGTAACCCGTTCGAACTCGCGCAAAATCGTCCGCCGATGCTCGGCCTCGCCGATATGGTGCAGCAGACGCATGCAGAAAATGCTGTCCACGGAGTTGTCAGGCAGCGCGATATCAAACGCCGAGGTGTGCAAGGGTTGTACCCGCTTCACCACATCCGCCGGCTGGGCCTGCATCGCCGTCTTGATCATCGACTCGGAATTGTCTGCCCCGATGATTACCCGATTGGGCTTTTCTGCCAGCAACGGCCAGAAACGTCCGGCACCGCACGGCAGATCCAGCACCAGTCCCGGCTCGCCAACCAGCGTCAGCGCCTTGCGGGCCAACTGCTGATCACGCCAGTTGGACAGGCGACGCCCCAGGCCATCCTGGTGCTTGCGCAGATATTTCTGCGCATGGTTGTCGTCGTACTTCTCGGAAAAATCGAGTTTGATCGGGCCGGCCATCATCGGGACTCCTGAATTGCTGATATCCCCACCTTATGCAGGGGCGTGTCAGCGTCAGGTCATCCCTTTGTGAAAAAAACGTCGCGTAAACCCACGAACTATTTCAAGGTTATACAGGTTTCGTTCAGGTTGGCAGCTTTTTTGTGCCATTTGGGAGGGATTACTGTTTGCCCAGATCTACCTCGAAACGGCAGCCATTGGGCTCCATCGTACTCAAAGTGACGCTCCAGCCCTGGTTTTCACAGATGCGCTGCACCAGTGACAACCCCAGTCCAAGGCCTTCTCCGCGTTTTTCGCTGCCGCGCACGAACGGTTTGAACATTTCCTCGCGCTTTTCCTCGGGAATGCCTACACCCGAGTCCTCGACCACGAAGCCGTTATCGTTGAGCGTCAGCCGAATGAAACCCTGCTCGGTGTAGTGCAGGGCATTACGCAGCAGGTTACCCATCACGGCATTGAGCAGTGTGGCGTTGTAAAGGGTGTCCGGCGGATTGCCCGGCTCGAAAATCAGCTTCAGCCCCTTGGATTCGATCGGCTCGCGCCACACGCCCAGCAGATTGTCCGCCACCTGACCCAGACTGTGCCGCGGCGCCGCCCCCGCATCTTCGCGCTGGGCACGGGCCAGCATCAGGAAGGTCTGCACCAGTTCGCGCATTTCTTCGCTGGCACGAGCAATACGCTCGACCTGGGCGCGGCCGCGCTGATCGATGCCCGGGTTTTCCAGCAGCAGTTCACAGGAGGTGGCCAATACCATCAGCGGTGTGCGCAATTCGTGGCTGACGTCACTGGTGAACAACCGCTCACGGGTCAAAGCCTGACGCAAGCGCCCCAGCGTCGCATCGAAGGCCACCGCCAGTTCACCCACTTCGTCAGCGGCGTAGTCCGGCGCCAGCGGCGGGGCCAGCCCCAGCAACTGATCGCGATGACGCACCTGACGCGCCAACCGGACCACCGGTGCCATCACCTTGCGCGCCAGCACCCAGCCGAGGAAAACCGCCAGCGCCAGACTGAGCACGAAGCCCACCAGCACCACGGCAAACAGTACGCGCTCGCGCTCTTCGAAATCGCTTTGATCCTGCAACAGCACGTAACGCCGACCGTCGACGATTTCGACCATTGCGTGATAGGACAGCTGTTCACGGAAGACTTCGTGGAACCCCGAATCCAGATGCCGCAGGTCCTTGGGCAACTCGAAGTCCCCCGGGCCGCCGCTGAAATAGAACAACTGGTCCGGCTCCGGCCGATGGCTCCAGTCCGAAACGTTGTCCATCAGCAACAGACGCTGCAGATCACCGCCCAATCCAGCAGAAATCAGTTTCTCTTCCACCAGGTGCACGGTCGCGACGATGCCCATGGCGAAGGCCCCCGCCACCAGTGCGCTCATCAGCGCAAAGGCGATGATGATCCGCTGGGCAAGGCTCTGCTTAAACTCCATCGCGGCCCTCGGCCAAGCGATAACCCACGCCGTGCACGGTGTGCAGCAGTGGTTTGGCGAACGGTTTGTCGATCACCTGACGCAATTGGTGGACGTGGCTGCGCAGGCTGTCGCTGTCCGGGCAATCGTCGCCCCACAGGGCCTCTTCGAGAATTTCCCGACGCAGGACGTGCGGGCTCTTCTGCATCAGAACCGCGAGCAGTTTCAGGCCCACCGGGTTGAGCTTGAGCAGCTTGCCTTCGCGGGTCACTTCCAGCGTGTCGAGGTCATAGCTCAAGTCGCCGACCTGCAAGGAGCGACGACCGCCGCCCTGGGTGCGGCGCATCACGGCTTCGATTCGTGCAGCCAGTTCCGACAGCGCGAAAGGCTTGACCAGGTAATCGTCAGCCCCGGACTTGAAGCCCTGCAAACGATCATCGAGCTGATCGCGGGCAGTGAGCATGATCACCGGCGTGTCGCGGCGGGCGTCTTCACGCAGGCGTTTGCACAGGGTGTAGCCGTCGATGCCCGGCAACATGATGTCGAGCACGATCAGGTCATAGTGCTCGGTGGCTGCCAGATGCAGGCCCGACAGACCGTCCTGGGCGCAATCGACGGTATAGCCTTTCAGGCCCAGGTAATCGGCCAGGTTGGCCAGGATATCGCGGTTGTCTTCGACCAATAGAATTCGCATGGGCACCTCTTCCGTACACAGTAACGGCCGTTATGGCCCGCGCAGCTTAAGGCCTGTTTCGGTTCAGGGCCAGCGCTGGTGCCCCGGCGGATGAAATTGCCCGGACGAAATAAATCTTTAACAAAGTTTTCACTATCGATTCACAACCTGACTACAGTGGCGCCGCGAAACTCCCGCGCCATTGATAAAAGGAAAAGAAAACAATGGGTTTCTTCAAGACAGCGCCTATGCGCTATCTGTTGTTGGTCACCGGCGCCTGGCTGGTCGTGTTTCTCCTCACCCGCACCGTACTGCTGCTGACTCATCTGGATGAGGCCGGTGGCGGTGCGCTGTCCGTGTTCGGCGTCGGCCTGGTCTACGACCTGGTCTTTCTCGCCTACGCGGCCCTGCCGATGGGCCTGTATCTGCTGCTGTGCCCGCCGGGCCTGTGGCGGCGGCGCGGTCACCGCTGGTTCCTGCAGGGACTGCTGACGGTCAGCCTGTACGCCATGCTGTTCACGGCGGTGGCCGAGTGGCTGTTCTGGGATGAGTTCGGGGTTCGCTTCAACTTCATCGCCGTCGATTATCTGGTGTATTCCGACGAAGTGCTGAACAACGTGCTGGAGTCCTACCCGATCGGCAAGTTGCTGAGCATCCTGGCGGTGCTGGCCATCGCGTTGAGTTTCGCGCTGCGCAAACCGTTCAACGCGGCACTGGATGCCCCGCTGCCGCCATTGCGCGGGCGGCTGCTCAATGCATTGGTCTTGCTGGTGGTCGCGGGTCTGAGTCTGCAACTGATCAGCCAGGACGCCCCGCGCGCCCAGGGCGGCAACGCCTATCAGAACGAACTGGCGAGCAACGGCCCTTATCAGTTCTTCGCTGCGTTCCGTAATAACGAGCTGGACTACAGCCAGTTCTACAAGAGCCTGCCAGCGGACAAAGTCGCCGGTCAGATGCGTGCCGAACTGAACGAGCCCAATGCCCGCTTCGTCGGTCAGGATCCGCAGGACATCCGTCGCGATATCGACAACCCGGGCGTCACCCGCAAGCCGAACATCGTGCTGGTGACCATCGAAAGTCTCAGCGCCAAATACCTGGGCAGCAATGGTGATGGCCGCAACCTGACGCCGAACCTCGACGCGTTGCGCAAGCAGAGCCTGTACTTCAATAATTTCTACGCCACCGGCACCCGTACCGACCGGGGTCTGGAAGCCATCACTTTGGCCATTCCACCGACGCCGGGCCGTTCGATCGTCAAGCGCATCGGTCGCGAAAGCGGTTTTGCCAGCCTCGGCCAGCAATTGAGCGCGGTCGGCTATGACAGCGTGTTCGTCTACGGTGGCCGTGGCTACTTCGACAACATGAACGCGTTCTTCAGTGGCAACGGCTATCGCGTTGTCGACCAGAGCAGCGTCGATGAGTCGGAAATCCACTTCAAGAATGCCTGGGGCATGGCCGACGAGGATCTGTACAAGCAGACGCTGAAGCTGGCGGACGCCGACTACGCCAAGCAGCAACCTTTCCTGTTGCAGCTGATGACGACCTCGAACCATCGCCCGTACACCTACCCGGAAAACCGCATCGACATCAAATCCGGCAACGGTCGCGATGGTGCGGTGAAGTACACCGACTACGCCATCGGCCAGTTCCTGGAGCAGGCGCGGCAGAAACCGTGGTTCGACAACACGATTTTCATCTTCGTCGCCGACCACACCGCCGGCAGCGCGGGCAAGGAAGACCTGCCGATCACCAACTACCAGATCCCGCTGTTCATCTATGCACCGAAGCTGATCGAAGCACGGGAAAACGCACAACTGGCCAGCCAGATCGACCTCGCGCCGACGCTGCTGGGGCTGTTGAACCTGGACTACCAATCGACGTTCTTCGGCCGCAACCTGCTGCAGGATAACCCGCTGCCACCTCGGGTCGTGGTGGGCAACTATCAGCATCTGGGGCTGTTCGACGGCAAGGATCTGGCGATCCTCAGCCCGCGCCAGGGTCTGCGTCGGCATGACGACGCACTGACCGAAAGCCGCGAGTCCCGGGTCAACAGCGACGACCCGCTGGTCAGCCGCGCCATCTCGTATTACCAAACCGCCAGTTATGGCTTCAAGCAACAGCTGCTTGGCTGGAAAGCACCCAAGGAGGGTGCCGCGCAAGTCAGCGATCGTTAATCGAAGCGCCCCGGACTGATGCTCCGGGGCGTTTTCCCGTTCTGGACCTGTCATGTCATCAAGCGTTGTACGCCCTGCCCCTCGCCCGCTGAACTTCTGGCTGTGCCTGGGGATTCCCGCCGTCGCGGCCGCTCTTCTGATCCTGCTGGAACTCACCGATCTGGACATGAACCTGGCGCGGATGTTCTACGACCCCGCCGCCGGCGACTTCATCGGGCGCCACAGTTACTTCCTGGAAAACATCCTTCACGATCGCGCCAAGCAGGTGGTGATCGCGTTTTCGGTGTTCGCCGTCATCGGTTTCATCGGTGCGTTTTTCATCGACCAGATCAAACCGTACAAGCGTGAATTGGGCTGTCTGGTGCTGTCCCTGGGCTTGGCGACTTCGTTCGTGACACCGATGAAAGCCGTCACCGCCGTGCAGTGCCCGTGGAGCCTCGAGCAGTTCGGCGGCCATGAGACCTACAGCAAACTGCTGGATCACCGCCCGCCGACCGACAAGCCCGGGCGCTGCTGGCCTGGTGGTCATGCGGCTACGGGGTTCACCTTGTTTGCGCTGTTCTTCGTGCTGCGGGATCGTCGCCCGCGACTGGCGCGACAGGCGTTCATCTTCGCATTTGCGCTGGGCTCGGTGTTCTCGATCAGCCGGATGATGCAGGGCGCGCACTTTTTTTCGCACAACGTGTGGACGGCGATTTTCTGCTGGCTGATCTGCCTGGGGTCGTATTACTGGGTGCTGTATCGCCCGACCGTGAAAGCTGAAGCGGTCATGAAGGCACAACCGGTAAACGCCTGATTACTCAAACGCCAGATAACAAAATCAGGACATTAAAAAACCCCGCCTGCTCATCGCAGGCGGGGTTTTTCGTTTCCGGGTAAGGCTGGCTTACATCATGCCGCCCATGCCACCCATGCCGCCCATGTCCGGCATACCGCCGCCTACTGCACCTTCTTTCTTCGGTGCGTCAGCAACAGCGGCTTCGGTGGTCAGAATCAGACCGCCGATCGACGATGCAGCTTGCAGAGCGGAACGGGTTACCTTGGTTGGGTCCAGGATGCCCATTTCGATCATGTCGCCGTATTCGCCAGTCGCAGCGTTGTAACCGAAGTTACCTTTGCCGTTCTTGACTTCGTTGACCACAACGCTTGGCTCGTCGCCGCTGTTGGCAGCGATCTGACGCAGCGGTGCTTCAACGGCACGACGCAGAACAGCGATACCTACGTCCTGGTCGGCGTTGTCGCCTTTCAGGTTGATGATCGCGTTCAGAGCGCGGATCAGCGCAACGCCACCGCCAGGTACCACGCCTTCTTCAACGGCTGCGCGGGTTGCGTGCAGGGCGTCTTCAACGCGGGCTTTCTTCTCTTTCATTTCTACTTCGGAACCGGCGCCAACTTTGATCACCGCAACGCCGCCGGACAGCTTGGCCAGACGCTCTTGCAGTTTTTCACGGTCGTAGTCCGAGGAAGTCTCGGCAACCTGGGCACGGATCTGAGCGATACGCGCCTGGATGTCGCCTTCAACGCCGGCACCGTCAACGATGATGGTGTTTTCCTTGGACAGGGTCACGCGCTTGGCGCTGCCCAGGTGTTCCAGAGTGGTGCTTTCCAGGCTCAGGCCGATCTCTTCGGAGATAACGGTACCGCCGGTCAGAACGGCGATGTCCTGCAGCATGGCCTTGCGACGGTCGCCGAAGCCTGGAGCCTTGACGGCTGCGACTTTGACGATGCCACGCATGTTGTTCACAACCAGAGTCGCCAGGGCTTCGCCTTCAACGTCTTCGGCAACGATCAGCAGTGGACGGCCGGCTTTGGCAACGGCTTCCAGCACTGGCAGCATTTCGCGGATGTTCGAGATCTTCTTGTCGACCAGCAGGATCAGCGCGCCTTCCAGCTCGGCAACCATGGTTTCCGGCTTGTTGACGAAGTACGGGGACAGGTAGCCACGGTCGAACTGCATGCCTTCTACGACCGACAGTTCGTTTTCCAGGCCCGAGCCTTCTTCAACGGTGATCACGCCTTCTTTACCGACTTTTTCCATGGCTTCGGCAATGATGTCGCCGATGGAGTTGTCGGAGTTGGCGGAGATGGTGCCAACCTGGGCGATCGCTTTAGTGTCGGTGCATGGCGCGGACAGCTTTTTCAGCTCGGCAACGACAGCGATGGTCGCTTTGTCGATACCGCGCTTCAGGTCCATCGGGTTCATGCCGGCAGCGACGGCTTTCAGGCCTTCGTTGACGATCGACTGAGCCAGAACGGTAGCGGTGGTAGTACCGTCACCAGCGTCATCGTTGGCACGGGAGGCAACGTCTTTGACCAGCTGCGCGCCCATGTTTTCGAAACGGTCTTCCAGCTCGATTTCCTTGGCAACGGAAACGCCGTCCTTGGTGATGGTCGGAGCGCCGAAGCTCTTCTCGAGGATCACGTTACGGCCTTTCGGGCCCAGGGTCGCTTTTACCGCGTCAGCCAGGACGTTTACGCCAACCAGCATTTTCTTGCGGGCGGAATCGCCGAATTTAACTTCTTTAGCAGCCATGATCGATATTCCTTAAATACTTTGTAGTAGCGGGAAAATGAACGGGGGTAATCAGCCTTCGATAACGGCGAGGATTTCGTTCTCGCTCATTACCAGCAGGTCTTCGCCGTCGACTTTCACGGTGTTGCTGCCGGAGTACGGACCGAACACAACCTTGTCGCCCACTTTCACGGACAGTGCGCGCACTTCACCGCTTTCCAGTGCCTTGCCCGGGCCTACAGCCAGAATCTCACCGTGGTTGGCTTTCTCGGCAGCCGAACCTGGCAGGACGATACCGCCAGCGGTTTTCTTTTCTTCTTCGCTGCGACGGATGACGACGCGGTCATGCAGAGGACGAAGCTTCATTGTCGATCTCTCCTAATTGTGGTTTTCATCGGCCGGTGTAGTCCCGGCGGGTTTAACGAATCCGGCCTGCGCCGGTTGCGGCTCGTCGAGCGAACCGCGGAAGTCTGTCCGGTTCAAATACCGGAAACCTTTCGGTGACCGATACATAAGGGCGCATAAGCTCATTACAAGGGCAGGCCTAAAATTTTTTCATCGCGGCTCGTCATGTGCGCGGCCGTAAACGAACACGGCACCCGAAGGTGCCGTGTGAGTGCAGAAGTTACTTGGTGTCGCGGTGTTCGAACTCTCCTTCGATCACATCGCCTTCGCGGCCAAGGGGCTGGCGCGGTGCGGGACCGCCGCGAGGTTGCAGGTCATCGGCGAACGCACGCTGACGCATGGCCTGTTCTTCGGCGCGCTGGCGCATCTTGTTGGCGAACAGACGACGGCTGAACGGCAACAGCAGGATCAGACCGGCCACGTCGCTGATGAAACCCGGCAGGATCAGCAGGCCACCGGCCAGGGCCAGCATCAGGCCTTCGAGCATGGTCTGCGCAGGCAGTTCGCCGCGGTTCAGGCTTTCACGGGCACGCAGGGCGGTGGCCAGTCCGGCGATACGCAGCACGAATACGCCGAACATCGAGCCGAGAATGATCAGCAGCAGGGCCGGGAAAAATCCGATCGAACCTGCCACTTTGACGAATACGAACAGCTCCAACACCGGGAACAGCAGAAAGAGCAACAAAAAAGGGCGCATCAAAGTTTCCTCAACGCAAGAAATGCCTTGCAGTAAGCCTTAGATGACGTCGCCCTTTCGTGAATTCAAGCGTCGGCCACCGCATTTTTTGGCCAGACCTCGGCGTGAGCCAGAGAAACCAAGGCTTCGCGCACTTGTATCGGCGTATGACAAGGCGCTTGAAACGGCAGCCAGTACAGCGCCTGACCGATGCGCAGGTGCATGCCTTCGGTATCGATCCCGGCCATTTGTGCCGGTACGGTTTTCGGCAGCCCGGCGAGGTCGACGTAGTGTGCGATGGCCTTGGCGTGGTCGCTGTTCATGTGCTCGACCATGCTGATTTCGGCCTTGCCGGCGAACGGGTTGGCCAGGGTCAGGTGATCGACCCAGTGAATCGCGCCGAAACCGCCGATGTAGCGATGACGCACAGGCTTGAGCACCCAGAAATCGAAATCGTGGGCCTTGTGGTAATTCTGCGAATCGGGGAAATAGCGGTAGTAACGCTCGGCGGCGGCTTCGATGGCGGCAGCGTCTTCGAGTTTTTCCGCTTCGGCCAGATAGGTCAGGCGACCAACGGCTTGCACATCGTCGGCTTCACGCTCACCCACCAGCAGCGAACATTTCGGGTCTTTCTGCAGGTTGTGGGTGTGCTGGGCGATGCGGCTGATCAGGATCAGCGGCCGGCCCTGCTCGTCCAGGCAGTAGGGAACCACGGAGCCAAACGGAAAACCGGGCATCGATTTAGAGTGGGTCGACAGCACGCCACGGTATTCCTTGAGAAGCAATTCTCGGGCATTCTTAGCCGCTTCAACGCTCAATTTATGACTCCTTAAATAGAATCCGTCGAAAAAACGGACGAGCAACCTGGATAAGTCCCGGTTGCCATCGGGGCAGTTCTCATGTGCAGCCGGGCCATGTCGGGCGCAGATCGAGAGGCTCTCTAAAGGACACCACTCTGACCTGCTCTCGGGGACATGCGAATGCAACTCAACGACAAAGTAATCATTATCACTGGCGGTTGCCAAGGCTTGGGCCGCTCGATGGCCGAGTATTTCGCAGGCCTGGGCGCGAAGCTGGCACTGGTCGACCTGAACCAGGAAAAACTCGATGACGCCGTCGCGGCCTGCAAGGCCAAGGGTGTCGAGGCCCGCAGTTATCTGTGCAACGTCGCCAATGAAGAGCAGGTGACGCACATGGTCGCTCAGGTGGCCGAAGATTTCGGCGCGATCCACGGCCTGATCAACAACGCCGGGATCCTGCGCGACGGCCTGCTGCTCAAGGTCAAGGATGGCGAAATGACCAAGATGAGCCTGGCCCAGTGGCAGGCGGTGATCGACGTCAACCTGACCGGCGTGTTCCTCTGCACCCGTGAAGTGGCGGCGAAAATGGTCGAGCTGAAGAACAGCGGCGCGATCATCAACATTTCGTCGATCTCCCGCGCGGGCAACGTCGGCCAGACCAACTACTCCGCCGCCAAGGCCGGTGTGGCGGCAGCGACAGTGACCTGGGCCAAGGAACTGGCGCGCTACGGCATTCGCGTGGCGGGCATCGCACCGGGCTTCATCGAAACCGAGATGACCCTGGGCATGAAGCCGGAAGCGCTGGAGAAAATGACCTCGGGCATTCCGCTCAAGCGCATGGGCAAACCTGAAGAGATCGCCCATTCGGCGGCGTACATCTTCGAAAACGACTACTACACCGGCCGGATTCTGGAGATGGACGGCGGGTTGCGCATCTGACCTCTGTCGCACAATGAAAAACGCCCCGGTGCACTGGCACCGGGGCGTTTTTGTTTAAACCACAGGCATCAATCGTCGCTGATGGTGATGTTCGGCATCGCCGGCGACGCCGCTTCCTGCAACACGATCCGCGCGCCGACGTGGCGGGCCAGTTCCTGATAGACCATGGCGATCTGACTGTCCGGCTCGGAAATCACCGTCGGCTTGCCGCCATCGGCCTGTTCGCGGATCAGCATCGACAGCGGCAGCGACGCCAGCAGTTCGACGCCGAACTGGGTCGCCAGCTTCTCGCCACCGCCCTCACCGAACAGATGCTCGGCATGCCCGCAATTCGAGCAGATGTGCACGGCCATGTTTTCCACTACGCCCAGCACCGGAATATTGACCTTGCGGAACATCTCCACGCCTTTGCGCGCATCGAGCAGCGCCAGATCCTGCGGGGTGGTGACGATCACGGCGCCGGCCACCGGGACTTTCTGCGCCAGGGTCAGCTGGATGTCGCCGGTGCCTGGCGGCATGTCGATGACCAGATAATCCAGGTCGCCCCAGGCAGTTTGCGTGACCAGTTGCAGCAGCGCGCCGGAGACCATCGGCCCGCGCCAGACCATCGGCGTATTGTCGTCGGTCAGGAACGCCATCGACATCACTTCCACGCCATGGGCCTGCAGCGGCACGAACCACTTCTGGTCCTTGATCTGCGGACGGGTGCGCTCGGGAATGCCGAACATGATGCCCTGGCTCGGGCCGTAGATATCGGCGTCGAGGATCCCGACCTTCGCGCCTTCACGGGCCAGTGCCAGCGCCAGGTTGGCGGCGGTGGTGGATTTGCCCACGCCGCCCTTGCCGGACGCCACGGCGACCACGTTCTTGACGTTGGCCAGGCCAGGAACCTGCGCCTGGGCCTTGTGCGCGGCGATCACGCTGTTGACCTCGACCTTTGCCGACACAACGCCGTCGAGGTTCTCGATGGCCAGTTGCAGCATTTGCGCCCAGCCGCTCTTGAACAGACCAGCGGCATAGCCGATTTCCAGCTGCACATTGACGCGGTCGCCGGCGATTTCGATGTTGCGCACGCAACCGGCGCTGACCGGGTCCATGTTCAGGTAAGGGTCGGTGTATTGGCTGAGGACGGCTTCCACCGCTGCGCGAGTGACGGCGCTCATGGGCAACTCCGATAACAAGACTGGGAAAAGATGGCGGGTATCCTACCCCTTCTGTCGTCCGGACGGCATGTCCGGCAACCATTTGCAGGGGTGAAATATCTTTCCCGGCGCTTTATAGTGGCCGACCTCCGTTTCATCAAGTAGCGAAGCCCCACATGTCCGAACCACGCAAGATTCTCGTCACCAGCGCCCTGCCCTATGCCAACGGTTCGATCCACCTTGGCCATATGCTGGAGTACATCCAGACCGATATGTGGGTGCGCTTCCAGAAGCATCGCGGCAATCAGTGCATTTATGTCTGCGCCGACGACGCCCACGGTTCGGCGATCATGCTGCGCGCGGAAAAGGAAGGCATCACCCCGGAACAACTGATCGCCAATGTCCAGGCCGAACACAGCGCCGACTTTGCCGAGTTCCTGGTGGACTTCGACAACTTCCACTCCACTCACGCCGAAGAAAACCGTGAGCTGTCGAGCCAGATCTACCTGAAGCTGCGTGACGCCGGGCACATCGCCCAACGTTCGATCACTCAGTATTTCGACCCGGAAAAGAAAATGTTCCTGGCCGACCGCTTCATCAAGGGCACCTGCCCGAAATGCGGCACCGAAGACCAGTACGGCGACAACTGCGAAAAATGCGGTGCGACCTACGCGCCGACCGACCTGAAGGATCCGAAGTCGGCGAT
This sequence comes from Pseudomonas sp. R43(2017), assembly GCF_002112345.1. Lineage (NCBI taxonomy): Bacteria > Pseudomonadati > Pseudomonadota > Gammaproteobacteria > Pseudomonadales > Pseudomonadaceae > Pseudomonas > Pseudomonas sp. R43(2017). The sequence continues at coordinate 371,529 of NZ_NEHJ01000004.1, read as the reverse complement.
CTCCGGCGCCACTCCGGTGCTCAAGGATTCCCAGCACTTCTTCTTCAAGCTGCCTGATTTCCAGGAAATGCTGCAGGCCTGGACCCGCAGCGGCACCCTGCAGGACGCCGTCGCCAACAAGATCGCCGAATGGCTGGACGCCGGCCTGCAACAGTGGGACATCTCCCGCGATGCGCCGTACTTCGGTTTCGAGATCCCGGGCGAGCCGGGCAAGTACTTCTACGTGTGGCTGGATGCGCCGATCGGCTACATGGCCAGCTTCAAGAACCTGTGCAACCGCACGCCGGAGCTGGACTTCGACGCGTTCTGGGGCAAGGACTCCACCGCCGAGCTGTACCACTTCATCGGCAAGGACATCGTCAACTTCCACGCCCTGTTCTGGCCGGCGATGCTCGAAGGCGCGGGTTTCCGCAAGCCGACCGGGATCAACGTGCACGGCTACCTGACCGTCAACGGTCAGAAGATGTCCAAGTCCCGCGGCACCTTCATCAAGGCCCGGACCTACCTGGATCACCTGTCGCCGGAATACCTGCGCTACTACTACGCGGCCAAACTGGGCCGTGGCGTGGACGACCTCGACCTGAACCTCGAAGACTTCGTGCAGAAGGTCAACTCCGACCTGGTCGGCAAAGTCGTCAACATCGCCAGCCGTTGCGCCGGTTTCATCCAGAAGGGCAACGCCGGCCTGCTGGTGGACAACAACGCCGCGCCGGAACTGACCGAAGCCTTCCTGGCTGCCGCGCCGAGCATCGCCGATGCCTATGAAGCCCGCGATTTCGCCCGTGCCATGCGCGAAACCATGGCCCTGGCCGACCGCGCCAATGCCTGGATCGCCGACAAGGCGCCATGGTCGCTGAACAAGCAGGAAGGCAAGCAGGATGAAGTCCAGGCGGTCTGCGCCACGGCGATCAACCTGTTCCGCCAGCTGGTGATCTTCCTCAAGCCGGTGCTGCCAGTGCTGGCCGCCGATGCCGAGGCGTTCCTCAACGTCGCCCCGCTGACCTGGAACGACCACACCACCCTGCTGGCCAATCACCAGTTGAACGAATTCAAACCGTTGATGACCCGCATCGACCCGGTAAAAGTGCAAGCCATGACCGACGCCTCGAAAGAAGACCTGACCGCCAGCCAGACCGACACCGGCGCCGCCGCGCCTGCCGGCAATGGCGAACTGGCCAAGGATCCGCTGTCGCCGGAAATCGACTTCGACACCTTCGCCGCCGTCGACCTGCGCGTGGCACTGATCGTCAAGGCCGAACACGTCGAAGGCGCGGACAAGCTGCTGCGCCTGACCCTGGACATCGGTGATGAGCAACGCAACGTGTTCTCCGGGATCAAGAGCGCTTACCCGGATCCGTCGAAACTCGACGGTCGTCTGACCATGATGATCGCCAACCTCAAGCCACGGAAAATGAAGTTCGGTATCTCCGAAGGCATGGTGATGGCAGCCGGCCCTGGCGGTGAAGAAATCTACCTGCTGAGCCCGGACAGCGGCGCCAAGCCGGGTCAGCGCATCAAGTAAGGTTCTGCACTGACCGATCCCACAGGCGTACCCCGTACGCCTGTGGGATTTTTCATATGTGGCCCGCCCGTCATGGCAGCCGGATAATGCCTAATCTTAAGTGACACCCGCCCGCTCTCACCGGCAGAACCATGACCGAACTCGTGCTTACGCTCTTCAGTGCTGCGCTGATCAACAACTTCGTGTTGCACTGGCCGCTGGGCGTCGATCCGCTGCTGGCTGGCGAGCGCCGTCAGGTGCATGCGCTGGGGCTGGCGACGTTGTGTCTGTTGCTGATTGTCGGCGTGGCGAGTTACGCGATCTGGCATTGGCTGCTGGTGCCGTTGCAAGTGGAGTTCCTGCGCCTGTTCGTATTCCTGCCGCTGAGCGTGCTGCTGATCGCGCCGCTGCTGAAGTGGCTGGCGCGTTGGCGACCCGATATGCCGTTCGACGGTTTGCGGCCGCTGCTGCTGGGCAATGCCGGTGTTTTGGGGCTGACGCTGATCAACGCGCAAGCGGATAAGGGCCTGCTTCATGCAACGGCGCTGAGCCTCGGCGCCGGCCTGGGTTTCTGGCTGGTGCTGAGCGTGTTCAGCGATTTGCGTGAGCGCACGGCCGACAACGATATTCCCCTGCCCTTTCGTGGCCTGCCGATCCAGTTGATCGGCGCCGGACTGATGGCGGTGGCTTTTCTCGGATTCAGTGGACTGATCAAAACATGAGTCTGATTCAACGCATCGATGCCCTGCTGCCGCAGACCCAATGCGGCAAGTGCGGCCATCCCGGATGCAAACCCTACGCTGCAGGCATCGTCGCCGGCGAGCCGATCAACAAGTGCCCGCCGGGTGGCGACGAAACCATCGCGGCACTGGCCGAACTGCTGAAAATTCCGGTGCTGGAACTGGACATCAGCCGTGGCTCGGCGCCGCCGCAAGTGGCGTTCATCCGTGAAGCCGAGTGCATCGGCTGCACCAAGTGCATTCAGGCCTGCCCGATCGATGCCATCGTCGGCGCGGCGAAACTGATGCACACGGTGATCATCGACGAGTGCACCGGTTGCGACCTGTGCGTAGCGCCGTGCCCGGTGGATTGCATCGAGATGCACCCGCTGCCGATCGGAACGCTGCCAGTGGTCGGCGGCCTGGCCAACAGCCTCGAAGAACAACAGGCGCGTACCGCCAAGCGCGATCACGCCCGGCAACGCTTCGAACGGCGTAACGCCCGGCTGCAAAGAGAAGAACAGCAGAAGCAGGCCGAACGCGAAGCTCGCGCACAACGTGCAGCACAGGTTGAAGTTGCGTCCGCCACGCTCGATCCGGTGCAGGCAGCGCTGGAACGGGTGCGCGTGCAGAAAGCCGCGACCGCCGACGCCGCGCTGAAAAAGGCCAAGATCGACGTGGCGATGAGCCGCGCTCAGCTGCACAAATCGCTGAAAGCCTTCGGCCATCCGCCGACCTTCGAACAGCAGTCGCAACTGATCGTTTTACAGCAGCAATTCGAAGCCGCCGAACAGGCCCTGTCCAAACTGGAAAGCCAGGCTGTTCCTGCCCCAGCGGCACCGGCAAAGGATGCCGACCTGAAGCGCGCGAAAATCCAGCTGGCGATGCGCCGTGCCGAGCTGAAAAAGGCGCAGACCGCTGAAGCTCCGCCGGAGCAGATTGCTGCGCTCGAACGAGCCCTGCGTGACGCCGAACAAGCGTTGCACGACGCAGAAGCGGCCAGCGAGCAACCGGCTCCCGATCTGGTGCGTGTGGAGAAACGTCCGATCGACAATCAACTTCGTCAGCTGAAAACCGAACTGGCCTACGCGCGCGCCGACCTGAACAAATTGCAACGACGTGACGGCACGCCAGCCGAGGTCCTCGACAAGGCCCGCACCCGCCTGCAAGAGGCGGAGCGGCAGGTGGAAGCCCATGTCATCCATTGAAACCAGGGACGAACGCCTGCAACAGGCAATGAAGCTGGTTCTGCTGGCGACATTGCCGGGGTTGTTGGTGTTGTTCTGGTTTTACGGCTGGGGCGTGTTGATCAACCTGATCCTGTCCGTTGCCACAGCCTTGAGCGTCGAAGCCGCCGTGACCTCTCTGCGCCGACAGCCGCTGCAAGCCACCTTGACCGATGGCAGCGCGGTGGTCAGCGCCACGCTGCTGGCCATCGCCCTGCCGCCTTACTGCCCGTGGTGGCTGACGGTCACGGCGATAGGCTCAGGCCTGCTGTTGGGCAAACACTTGTACGGTGGCGTGGGCCGAAATCCTTTCAATCCGGCCATGCTCGGCTTTGCCTTGGTGATGGTGATGTTCCCGCAACCGATGACCCATTGGCCGGCCCATGGCATGGATCTGACGGCGGCTTTTGGCCAAGTGTTCAATCTGGGCACGCAGCCGGACGCCTGGGTTCAGGCCACTGCGCTGGACAGTCTGCGCATCAACAAAAGCCTGACCATGGATGAACTGTTTGCCGGCAATCCGGCATTCGGCCGTTTTGGCGGTCATGGTATGGAGTGGGTGAATCTGGCGTTTCTCGCCGGCGGGCTGTTCCTGCTGCAGCGGCGGGTGATCGGCTGGCAGGCGCCGGTCGGCATGCTCGCCAGCCTGTTTGTCATCAGCCTGCTGTGCTGGAATGGCTCAGGGTCCGACTCCCATGGCTCATCGCTGTTTCATCTGCTGAGCGGCGCCACCATGCTTGGCGCGTTCTTCATCGTCACCGAGCCGGTTTCCGGTGCAAAAAGCCCGCTCGCACGCCTGTTGTTCGGCGTGGGCGCCGGCCTGCTGACCTATCTGATTCGTACCTGGGGCGGTTACCCGGATGGCGTGGCATTTGCGGTGTTGCTGATGAACCTTTGCGTGCCGACACTGGAACGCTTTGCAGCCGCTCGTCAGGCGCAGGTGAAGCCATGAACCGCACAAACAGCCTGATCACCCTGGCCTTGCTGACAACGATAGGTGTCAGTGTGACCTATGTTGTGCAACGCAGCAACGCACCGCACATCGCCGCCGAACAGCGTCAGCTCGAAAGTCGCAAACTGCTGGACGTGCTTTCAGTCGATGCCTACGACAATCAGCCTCTGGAACAACCTCTGGCGCTGGCCGACGTCAATCTGAGCCACAGCGAGTTGCTGGGTGGTTATCGGGCGACCAAGGCCGGCCAACCGGTGGCGGTGCTGCTGCGCACCCGGACCGAGGGCTATGCGGGTCCCATCGAATTGCTGATTGCCATCGATGCCAATGGCCGGTTGCTCGGCGTGAAAACCCTGGAGCAAACTGAAACGCCGGCGCTGGGCGGACATATTGGCGACTGGCCAAATAGCTGGTTGCAGGCGTTTATCGGTAAATCCGGCAGCCAACCGACCGATGCCGGATGGGCCCTGAAAAAGGATCAGGGACAATTCGACCAGATCGCTGGTGCAACCATCACGTCCCGCGCATCCATCAACGCCATCCACGATGCCCTGCGTTATTTCGATGATCACCGTACGACCCTGCTCGGGAGCGCGCCATGAACACGTCAGCGACGCTGTCGAACTCAATGATGCTGGCGCTGTTGATTGGCGCCACCGACTCCGTGGCTGGTGCGCTGGCGATTGTGTTGATGTTCGCTGTAGTGGTGAGCCTGTACGGCGTGTGCATGGCGCCGCTTCGGGCACGACTGAGCAGCGAGAGCCTGTTACCGGTCAGCCTGGTGCTGGCCGCGACGTTGACGGGGTGCGCCGATATTCTGCTGCAACGCAGCGCTGTGCAGTGGCATCAACTGGTCAGCCTTTACGCCGGCCTGATCGGTTTACAGTGCGTCATATTCGAACATAACGGATTCTATCGACTGCCAGCCCGAGGACGTCTGAAACTGTGCGGCTTGTTCATCGCACTGATGACCGTGCTGGCGGTGTTGCGCGAGCTGCTCGGTCAGGGCAGCATCGGCCATCACCTGTCGGATCACTGGCAAGGTTTGATTCTGTTCGGCGACGGCCTGCATTTCGCGACGCTGGCTCCCGGCGCCTTCATATTGCTGGGGCTGTTGCTCGCCGCCCGTCAGGCCTGGACTCGCTCCGCCGCCCCTCCCGAGGAAACGCATCACCCATGAATGCCGCAAAACGTCTGGAGATCTTCCGCAGATTTCACGAGGACAATCCCGAACCCAAGACCGAACTGGCCTATTCCTCGCCTTTCGAACTGTTAATTGCGGTGATTCTGTCCGCGCAATCAACTGATGTCGGCGTAAACAAGGCGACGGCAAAGCTTTACCCGGTGGCCAACACTCCGGCCGCCATTCATGCCTTGGGCGTCGAAGGGTTGTCCGAGTACATCAAGACTATCGGCCTCTATAACAGCAAGGCCAAAAACGTGATCGAAACCTGTCGCATGCTGGTCGAGCTGCACAATGGTGAAGTCCCGCAGACGCGCGAAGAGCTGGAGGCATTGCCCGGCGTAGGTCGCAAGACCGCCAACGTCGTGCTCAATACCGCGTTCCGACAGTTGACGATGGCGGTGGACACCCACATTTTCCGGGTCAGCAACCGCACCGGCATTGCCCCTGGCAAGAATGTGGTCGAAGTGGAAAACAAACTGATGAAGTTTGTGCCAAAGCAATACCTGCTCGACTCACACCACTGGCTCATTCTTCACGGGCGCTACGTGTGCCTGGCCCGCAAGCCACGGTGCGGCAGCTGTCGGATCGAAGACTTGTGCGAATACAAGGCCAAAACTTCGGACGATTGAGCGTCTATTGGAATTATTGATATTGCGATTGAAAAAATCTTTTTTACGATCTGCTGGATTATCGATATAAGGAGCGCCAAAGGCAGTCTTAGCCTGGAGTTAACCTTATGAGCACCAGCAAAGAGCAAGTGGACGTAGAAGACGATTTCGTCGCAGATGCGGACGACGAACCGGTGGTTGAGGTCGCCAAAACGAACCTGAGCAAACGCCGGACCATCGATAACATGCTTGAGGAACGCCGACTGCAAAAGCAATTGGCCGATTACGACTTTGATCTCTGACATTTAAAAGCCTCCGCAACGGAGGCTTTTTCATTTCTGCTGCAAGCTGATGCCGATCTGCCCATGATCCGTCAGCGACTGAAGCGGTCAAACCAGGCCATTGCGCTGGGCCAGTTCGATCAGATCCACCAGCGACCGCGCGTTGAGCTTCAACAGCAACCGTGTCTTGTAGGTGCTGACGGTCTTGTTGCTGAGAAACATGCCATCGGCGATTTCCTTGTTGGTCTTGCCGCGTGCCAGCTGCTGCAACACCATCATCTCGCGCCCGGAAAGACGATCCACCATATCGGCTTCACTGGCATTTCCCAGGCTTGTGCGTACGGTGTGCAACGCCTGATTCGGAAAATAACTGTATCCGGACAGCACAGCCTTGATAGCACTGAGCAGTTCGGTCAGATCCTGTTGTTTGCAGACATATCCTGCTGCCCCCGACTGCATGCAACGCATGGAGAAATGCCCCGGGGCCTGAGATGTCAGCACCAGCACTTTCAGGGGCATCGCGCTGGTCGTAAGCCGCGCAATCACTTCCAGACCATCAAGTTTCGGTATACCGATATCCAGAATGACAATATCGGGCATCTGGTCGCGAGCCAGTTGTAAGGCATCCACTCCGTTATCCGTCTCTGCAATGACTTCGTAGCCATGACGCTCCATCAGCATACGCACCGCAAGACGAATGACAGGATGATCTGGGGCCTATCAAACGTTAGCAAAGTTCAAAACATCCTTTGTAGAATTCCACTGCGTGAACGCCAATGCCATCTGGTTCGAAAATGGATACCCGCTTAGCTGCCCCTTGCGACAGGCAAAGATCGGTCATTAGCTGCCAGTCACGAAAGGCTGTTTTCGACCATAGCTGCCAGTAAGCAGAGATAGAATCAGGCCAAAACCGGTCCACAGCACCAAGCATGATGCCCGAGACGGGAAGAAATAGATCATGGCTGAGAATGAGGTGAAGCTGCACTGGAAGTATGAGTCCATTGCAATGGTTATATTAGCGATTTTTCTTATATTAATTAGATATTTATTGGTGCGATATTGCCACTAGCGTTCGCACTTTCCGCTTTCACTGTCTACATTGTCTGAAAACGAATCGTTTTAAAGCATCTCTACTAGCGCAGCAATCGCCTTACGAAGTCCACTTTTGCATGCATCTGCTTCGCCACAAAGGATAAAAATATGGCAAGTAACTACAAAGACAATATGGAATTTGAAGCAGAAGTAAGACGAATCGCTGAAGTTATTTGGAGCTTAGAGCCTGGTGAGTGCCAACCAAGCCACTACAGTGACAATCCAGTCGTAAAGGAATTGGATGGCCTAGCAAGGTTAAGAGATTGCACGCATCTATTAATGGTAACCACTAGTACGAAATTTGACAAGATCAAGGGTGATGTAAAAAAGTTGGCCGCGGCTGAAGTAATAGAAAAAAAGACCAATCCAACCATTTCGAAATGGCTTATAACTCAACGTCAATTAGATGCAGAACATATAGATTACGCTAGAAGGAACAATGTACAGTCACTGACCTTCGAGCAGTTTCAACGAAGATTTTTTGATGGTCGCATGTACCTAAGCAAAAGATCCGTGGCAGCATTTGGCTCTGCACGCGATCCTCACACTGACTCTATCACCATTGGAGATGATACTTATGTACCACTTCCCATGAGAATAGTGCATACAAATATAAATCAGTTGAAAAAGCAAATTTCAAAGACTCCGCCCATAGATATTCAAGGGATAGCTTCCCAGATTCTTGATGGAAATACTGTAATACTAGTCGCACCTTTTGGCTCAGGTAAAAGTCTTACCACAAGAGAAATATTCAAAGAACTTGGCGCAAGACACAGAAAAGACCCATCAATAAAAGCGCCGATCACTTTGAATCTTAGAGAACACTGGGGGCAAGACTATTGCGATGAAATGCTTGAGCGGCATGCTCGTTCGATAGGTTACACACCGAGAGAAGACTTGGTGATCGCTTGGCGAGCAGGAATGACCGATCTCTTGCTAGACGGGTTTGATGAAGTTGCATCGCAAACGGTAATCCGAACCGACGACAAAAACTTTATGAAGGATGCGAGGAAGAAGGCTCTTCAGGGAGTAAGAGACTTCACTAGCAAGACTCCTATGGGGACTGGGCTCTTTATATGTGGTCGAGATCACTATTTTGATACCTTCCAGGAGCTGACATACACCTTAGGAATAGGTCAAAAAAATCATATTATTGTTCAACTAGATGAATTTACCGAGGCCGGCGTTGATGAGTTCCTGAAAAGAAATGGAATTTCCCATCAACTCCCGGACTGGCTACCTCGAAAGCCATTGATACTTGCATATCTAGCGGGAAAGGACTTAATCCAAGAAATAATTTCAATTGATTCCTCCCAAGGTTTTGGTTATGCATGGGACACATTTCTTGATCGTATCTGTCAACGCGAAGCGTCATTGGAAAAGTCCGCTATAGATCCCGTTACTCTCAGAAATGTTATGGAGCGACTCGCTAATATTGTTCGCTCCAAATCATCAGGTACAGGCCCGATAACCGGCAGCGATTTGTCTGAGGCATATAACTTAGAAACGGGGCAAGCGGCAGGCGAAGGAGTACTCGCGCATCTTCAACGTCTTCCAGGGTTGACTCAAAGAGATAGCGACCCAGGTTCAAGATCTTTCGTGGATGAAGACATGCTAGCGGCCCTCCAAGGATCCGCCTTCGCAAGAATGATACTTAGTGAGGACTCCTCTACGAGATCCAATCCAATTTCCGAAATCTCTGAAAAAGCGATCTCAATGGCTTCCTATATTTTACAACGTCAAAAAACTCTTCCTGAGACATTAATAACAGTAAGCGATCGTATATCGCGCAGCAGAAATAATGACAAGGGAGCCTCTCAAGTTATCGCAGATTGCTCGATGATTGCAATTCATATGGCCTCAATACAAGAACAATCTTCGATAGATTTTAGAGGCCTCACAATCGACTCCGCATCACTGGGGAGAATTAATTTAGAAGATATTGAGATTTCCGATTTGGAAATACGAAACTCAACAATAAAGGAGATTGTCCTTCCCGCAAGCATCAACGAGCCGAAGATAAAGTTCTATAATTGCCTGATCACAAAAGTATCTGGCGTATCTAACAAGAGTGCTTTGCCAGCCGAAAATTTTTCTGCGTGCGAGATTGGTGAGTTTGACGACGTATCAACAAATAATGCAGTTATGAAGCTATCAATATCCCCCCAACTAAAAGCGCTGCTTTCCATACTTAGGAAATTATACAAGCAAGCTGGTGCGGGTCGAAAAATCAGTGCACTGAGCAGAGGGATAACCAATACTGAAGTTGCGCAGTATATTCAGCCGGTTCTTGGTATTTTAGAGGCACACAAGTTTGTAACAATATTCAACAAAGTTGTTCATCCAGTAAGAAAGCAAGCGAGTCGAGTTGAGGTGATTTTAAGCGCTCCGGCATTTAATAATGATTTGTTAGTGGAGGATGTAAAAAAACTATAGGCGGCCAGATTATTTTAAAAAAGCTACTCTTGTAGCCCATCGTAAACGGGCTCTGAATTTAGCCAAAAAAGATCGATTCATATTAAATTTAACTTTTAACCAAATTCAGCGCTAGCACTGATAGGGCTAAAAACCAACACGCCTTACTACTGGAAATACTCCATACTTAGGTAGTCCAGCTGGTCTCTAGCAGCTTCAATTTTTTCCAATTATAAGTTCAAGTGACTCCTTAGTTAATTGCACTAGCTGATGTTCAAGCCCCCGCTTGCTGAACTTGATTTTTATTTGGGTGTAGCCCTCGTCATTCGTATACATCCAGTTTGCATGAACGACCTTATTGCGTAGGCTGCCGCACTCGCGCAAGACTGGAATAAGCTGTAAAAAACAGTCCGGTTGACCGCCCGTTTCACGAAAAAAGTCAGATGCAAAACGTTCAAATAAGTCTAGTGTTGTTGCATACATCATGGTGCCAACAACTAATAGGCCTTTTTGGTCCGTTCTATCTGAGATAAAACCACATAGGATGTCGTCGATGTCCGTCTCAAGTGTATTAAACCATAGTACAACCTCACCGATTAGGGGCATCAGCTCACGAACGTAGTCATACGCGTTATCTGTATCACCGAGACCGCCAATTCTCAACTGACCGACTGATAAGGTTTTAACCTTCATGATTATTCAACCCTTTAATTTTCGCATACTACCTATGACCTACAGTAGCCTTTGAGGGGCGGTCGTACGAGTGTCATTTGCATCTCAAGATTAAAACCGATGGTCGCAATAACGCTCCCACTGTATGTAGAAGTCGCGGTCATGAAGGGCAGCTTTTGGCCGATAGCTGCCGATCGCATATGCATCAACGCAGGATATCGCCATGGCCGAGATTTGAGCGTATCCAGAGAGTGATTTGGTGTAGATAACGGTTCAATTCCATGATCCGGGCTATGGCAGTGGAGACGTGAACGATGTCTCCACTCTACTAAGAAGCTCAGGCGCTTGGTTTGAGTACGACTTTTGTCCAGCCGCTGTCACGGTCATCAAAATGCTTGTAGGCCCCAGGACCTTCGGCAAGTTTTAGACGATGAGAGATAATTTGGGCGGGGTTGGCGCGGCCGTGATGAATGAGTTCGGCCAATCGACGGTTATAGGCTTTGACATTGGCCTGGCCGGTTTTGATCTGCTGGCCCTTGAACCAGAACGCGCCGAAGTCAAAAGCCATCTTGCCTTGCTTGGCCAGTTCGTTTTCGGCCCCCGGATCTTGCGGTACGAATACCCCGACCACACCGATTCCGCCCGTGGCCTTGGTGGAAGCAACCAGATTGTTCATGGTCAGGTGATTGGCTTCATGGCCATGTCGGTCGCAACACTGATAGCCAACGCATTCGCAGCCACGATCCGTGCCTTTGCCATGGGTCAGATTCATAATCTGATCCACAGCCTCTTTCTCCACCGAATTGATTGGCGTCGCGCCGATCTGGGCGGCGAGTTTCAACCGGTCAGGGTGATTGTCGACGACAAAGACTTGCGACGCCCCTTTGATCATCGCTGAGTGAGCGGCCATCAAACCGACCGGGCCGGCACCATAAATGGCGATACTTTCACCCGGCAGCAGGCCAGCCAGCTCAGTGGCGTGCCAGCCGGTGGGAAAAATGTCGGACAGCATCACGTAATCGTCTTCCCGCTCCTGGGCATCTTCGGGGAGAACCAGGCAGTTGAAATCCGCATAAGGCACACGAAGCAGCTCTGCCTGCCCTCCTTGATATGGCCCCATATCGGCAAAACCATAGGCAGCACCTGCGCTACCGGGGTTGGCCGTTAGACAGAAACCGGTCAGGCCCCTCTCGCAGTTCTCACAGAAACCGCAACCGATATTGAAGGGAAGGCAGACTCGATCCCCTACCTTCACCCGTTCCACGGCCGCCCCCACCTCAATGACTTCACCCAGATTCTCGTGTCCGAAAACCCGACCGGTTTCCATTGAGGTCCGCCCTTCGTACATGTGCAGATCTGAACCGCAGATATTGGTCGTCGTGATCCGAACCAGGACATCGGTCGGTTTTTCAATTTTCGCGTCGGCAACGTTTTGCACACTGACGTCACGCGGGCCGTTATAGACAATGGCTTTCATGTTGTTCTCCCGTTGGCAAACGAAGTGAAATTTCGTCTGCTCAGTCTTATCTGTCAGAGACAGGCAAAGGGACGTTCAAACATTTGAAAGGCTGAAGTGACGAGTGGTGATATGCAGAGTTTTTTGCCGGAAAGTCTGAACTATTTGCCGTCAAGCAGACCTGACAACGCCAACGCATTTGCCAGTGCCGCACCGCTTGCGGTGTTATCAAAGATGCACCAGAGGTTTTCGGCTTGAACCGCCTGCAGTTGAGTTGCAAGCGTTTCCAGGTAATCCGGACCGTAGGGACTGTGGTAAATCCTTGGAGAGCCGTGCAGGCGCCAATACTTTACGACGGATGCTCCTTGGGGTGTTCTGTCGGTGCTGATTCGCGAGGGATCGACCGCCGCTTGTGCGATCTGATATCCGGCTAACAACTGCTCGGCGTTCACCCACGACTCGTGGCGTGGCTCCAATACGACGGGCTCGGTGTACCTCTCCCTCAGCATGCTGAAAAATTGCTCTGTGACAGTTTTCTCATAGACCAGCGACGGGGGAAGTTGAACCAGCAGACACCCTAGACGTTCGCCCAATCCGGAGCACTGCTCCATGAAAATCTCAAATTCGGCTTCACATCCGGCCAAGCGTAAATCATGGGTGATGCGTTTCGGTATTTTCACACTGAAACGAAAATCCCGAGGTACGGACTGCGCCCAGCGCTCGTACGTCGTTCTACGATGTGGGCGGTAAAAAGAGCTGTTGAGTTCAACGCCTATCAACTTGAGGGCGTAGCGTTGCAGGTGCGTGCCTTGGGCAGGAAACTGCGCAGCGAAATCACGCCCTATGCTCCATCCCGCGCAACCGATGTAAATGCGCGAATGACTCAAAACAGTACCCTGCCCGCTTCGCGCATGAAGATCTCGACGGTCTTTGGTCCGACTCCATCAAAGGCAGACAGGCGTTTTTCGAACTCTTGACGATCGGGCTTCGCCTTAAGCATGTTCAATACCTTGCCTGCGTACTCATCGTTGAGTTTTCCGGCAAGTTCCAACAGGCGCGATGCCATTGATTCGTCGTATCTCACGTAGTGAGCTTCGCCGAGCATTCGTACCAGTTCTCGGTGCGAACGATGAGCAAGTTTGCGTGGCGTATCGCAACCATGTCGCTCAACGATGACGCGGTAAGCCTCCGCCGCGATCCCGGCCTGGATACGTTTTCCCATAAGGAAACTGGCGATCAGCCACTTGAACAGCCCCTGCTCGTTGGCTGTCGAAAGATCAATCTGTAGATCCTGTGCACTGATCAATTTGGGCATGAGGCTGCTCCTGACTGAACTCACTTTTTGCGTGGAAGCACAGCCCCCAGCACCTGTTTGGCGGTTTGCACGACAATCCCGGCTTCGTCCGGATCCCCCTTGAGCAACGTGGTGGCGAACTTCTTCGCCTGCTCAAGCTTGATGTGCGGTGGAAGCGGTGGAACGTTGGGGTCGGTCTTGAACTCGATCAGCACGGGAACATCCGAAGCCAGTGCCTGCTCCCACGCAGCGGCTACGTCCTCTTCGCGATCGACGAAGATGCCTTTCAAACCAATGGAAATGGCGAACAGGTGATAAGGAACATCGGGAATGCTTTGCGACGCTTCGAACTTCGGATCCCCCTCCATGACCCGTTGTTCCCACGTCACCTGATTGAGGTCTTCATTGTTGAAGACGGCGCAGATCCATTTTGGGCTTGCCCATTGCCGCCAATACTTGGCCACGGTGATCAGCTCCGCCATGTTGTTCATCTGCATCGCTCCATCCCCCACCAGCGCGATCACCGGACGCTCCGGGAAAGCGAATTTGGCCGCGATCGCATAAGGTACAGCGGCACCCATCGAGGCCAGGCCGCCGGACAAGGAACACTTCATGCCGCGACGCACCTTCAGATCGCGGGCGAACCAGTTGGCGCAAGAGCCGGAATCGCTGGTGATGATCGAAAGCTCCGGCAGGCGTGGCGACAGTTCGAACACCACCCGTTGCGGATTGACGGGATCGGCCTTGGCCATGGCGCGCTTTTCCAGGGTTTTCTCCCAGGAGCTGCGCCAGCCTTCGACCTTTTTGCGCCATTTGCGTGAGGTTTTGTGCTCGAGCAACGGCAACAGCGCGGCGAGGGTTTCGGCGGCGTCCCCCACCAGATTGACTTCCATGGGGTAGCGCAGGCTTAGCATGTCGGGTTGCAAGTCGACCTGCACCCCACGAGCCTGACCTTCCTTTGGCAGAAACTCAGAATACGGAAAACCCGAGCCAATCATCAGCAAGGTGTCGCATTCGGTCATCAGTTTGTAGCTGGGTTCGGTGCCCAGCAGACCGATACTGCCGGTGACCCAAGGCAATTCGTCCGGCAGTGCCGCTTTGCCCAAGAGCGCCTTGGCGACACCGGCACCGAGTTTTTCCGCCACGGAGATGACCTGGCCGGTCGCCTGCAACGCACCGGCGCCCACCAGAATCGCCACCTTTTCACCCGCGTTTAAAACCTCGGCAGCACGTTGCAGATCCGCGTCATAAGGCACGACCTTCGGTTTGGTGTAACCCACCCCCGAATGCACGGTGCCATGGGCTCGTCCCGGAGGTTCATATTCGATGTCCTGCAAATCGTTAGGCAGGATAATCGCCGTCACGCGCCGCTCACCCACGGCCGTGCGTACCGCTCTGTCGATCAAGTGGCGAACCTGTGCCGGGGCTGACGCCTGTTGCACGAAGGCACCGGCCACATCCTTGAACATCGACAGCAGGTCCAGCTCTTGCTGATAGTGCCCACCGAGTGCCGCACGGGCCTGCTGGCCCACAATCGCCAACACGGGCATGTGATCCATGCGTGCATCGTAGAGCCCCGTGATCAGGTGCGAGGCACCGGGGCCTGACGTGGCGATGCACACCCCCAGCTCACCGGTGAACTTGGCATGCGCCGAGGCCATGAACGCAGCCATCTCTTCGTGCCGCGCCTGAACGAATTCGATCTTGCCCTGCGCCCGGCTCAGTGCACCGAAAACACCGTTGATGCCGTCGCCCGGATAACCAAAGATCCGCGTAACGCCCCACTCGCTCAGCCTCTCGACCAGAAAATCTCCTACGGTCATCGTCATGTCGTTCCAGCCTTCATCCAGTGCATGTAAAGGACTGGACAGTCCGCCGGACAGCGAAGTTCGTCTGAATGTCGAGCCCATCCATCCAGTGACGCATGGGCTGATTGCAAGACCGGCAAAGGGTGAATCTTGCAGAGTGCAATCCGGCTTACAGGTGAGTCGTACCTCAGGTCACTGACTTGAAAGACATTTATATCCGCGATGCAAATGGCACGCTAAATGCGACTAAGCCTGAGCACATAACAATGATCCAGCCGCAAATCCTTAAACCGGAGACAGCCAAATGAACGCTATCGATCTTTTGAAAGCTGACCATGAAAAAGTGAAAGGCATCCTGGGCCAGTTGAGCGATTCCACCGAACGGGCCACCAAAAAACGGGTAGAGCTTCTGGACAAGCTGGAGATGGAAATCACCATCCATACCCGCCTTGAAGAGGAAATCCTCTACCCGGCCTTCAAGGCAACGGGCAGCAAGGAACAGGACGTGATGTATTACGAGGCCAAGGAAGAACATCGCACCGTGGATTCACTCGTATTGCCCGACCTCAAGGAAACCGATCCCGGCACCCCGGAGTTCGCCGGCCGGGTAAAAGTCGTCAAGGAGCTGCTGGAACACCACATCGAGGAAGAGGAAAAAGAGATGTTTCCTCAAGCCAGGAAACTGCTCGGCAAAGCCCGGCTCGATGAACTTGGCGAGCAGATGGAGGCCATGAAAAGCGCCTGTAAAAAAGAATGGTCCGCCAGCCATATAGCGGCATGACCAGCCACAGGGCCTGATTTGACGATCAGGCCCTTTTTCGGGAGAGCAGTCATGACCCGAGCTGAAACCGATTCGGTGCACGCCTTGTTGCTACCGCGCAATGGCTGGGTGCCGAACAATCCGCGTCTGCCCGTGTTGGTGTATTCCGGTGTCATTGCCATCCAAGGTGAAGATCCAGCGTCGGCATTCGAGAAAACCTTTGCCGACAACGGTTGGCCGCCACAGTGGCGTTCCACTGTCTTTGACTATCACCACTACCATACCCAAGGCCATGAGGTGCTTGGCATCGCCCGCGGCGAGGCTCGCTTGATGATCGGCGGCCCGGACGGGCAGATACTCATGGTCAGCGCGGGCGATGTCCTGTTGTTGCCGGCAGGCACCGGTCATTGCAGCCTGAATGCCAGCGACGATTTTCTGGTGGTCGGCGCCTACCCGCCTAGCCAGCATTCGGATATTCGCCGGGAGTCGCCCAGCGAAGCTCAGTTGCAGCAGATCGAAACACTGCCATTCCCCGCCACCGACCCTGTTCAGGGCCGCTCTGGAGCGTTGACCGAGTATTGGACGAGTCAATCTTCGGCGGGATGAATCTTGCCGCTGAACACACGAAAACCGTAGGTGTTGTAAAACAGCGTCAGCGGGATCAGCACCGCGAATCCCGTCAGCATGAACACCTGACTGACCGGGCTCGACGCAGCAGCCTGCAAGGTCAATTGCGGCGGGATGATCAGCGGAAACAGGGTGACGAGCATCAAGGCGAATGCCAGGACGAAAATGCCCAGGGTGGCGAACAGCGGCAGATAGTCGCGTCGGGTTGCGAAGGCCGCCCGGAATCCGGCCAGCAACAGCGTCAGGACCACCATCGTCGGTAGCCATACCAGAGGATTTCCCAAGCGTTGCGCATAGTGCCCGTGAAGGGTCGATGTCCAGACAACCAGAACGATCAGCAAGACTACGGTCAGCATGGCCAACCACTTTGCCTGCCGCCGCGCGCGGATTTGAAGTTCGCCTTCGCATCGCCAATACAGCCAGCCTGCGCCCAGCCATGTGTAGCCGATCACCAGCACCGCGCCGCAAAAAAACGGGAATGGGGCCAGCCATTCCCAACCGCCACCGCTGTATTGGCCGTTTTGTTCGGGTACCCCTTGTACCAGTGTGCCCAGCACGATCCCCTGACAGCCGCCAGCCACAACCGAGCCGAGCATCATTAAACCATCCACCCCGCGCTTGATGCGGTCATTGGGCGCATGATCGCGAAACTCCAGCGCCATCGCCCGGGCAATCAACGCCAGAAACATCAGAATGAACGGCAGGTACAGTGCCGGCAGCAGAATGGCGTAAGCCCTGGGGAACATGGCGAGCAAGCCACCGCCGCCGAGCACCAGCCAGGTTTCGTTGGCGTCCCAGATCGGCAGAATACTCACAGCCATGGCCCGGCGGTGCTGACGACTGTGAGTCACGCCCATCAGGATGCCCGTGCCCAGATCCGTGCCGTCCAGCAGCACATAGTTCAGCACGGAGAACCCGACTGCTGCCGCGCAGAGTAGTGTCAGCCAGTCAGTACCGAACATGCGCTTCTAGCCTCATCATTTGCCGGTTTCCCGAGCGAGAGCAGGTTGCGGCCCTTCTTCGTGCTCGCGGGGCGGCTGGCGCAACAGGCGCAGCAGTACCCACAGGCCGATCCCGAATGTCGCCAGATAGAACAGCAAAATGGTCCACGTGGCGCTGACGACTTGCGCCCGGGACACGGACGAAAGGCTGTCGGCCGTGCGCAGCAGACCATAAACGGTGAACGGCTGACGTCCCACTTCGGTGACCACCCAGCCGCAGAGCATCGCCAGTATTCCCGCCGGCGCCATCCAGACACTCACTCGAAGCATCCAGCGCGCTTCGTACAAGCGCCTGCGCCAACGTAGGACCAAGCTGATGACGCCCTGCCCCAGCATCAACAGGCCCAGACCGACCATCGCCCGAAAGGCAAAAAACACTGCCGGCACCGGCGGGATGTCCTGTGCCGGAAATTCATCGAGCGCCGGGATCGTGCTGCTCAAGTCGTGGCGCAAATACAAGGACGCGATGCGCGGGATCTCCACCTCCCAATGATTGCGCCGTTGGTCCATGTCAGGGATCGCGAACAGACGCAAAGGCTCGCCCGCGCCCTCGGGTGGACGCGTCCATGTACCTTCGATGGCGGCGACCTTTTGCGGCTGGTATTCGAGGCTGTGTTCGCCATGCAGATCACCGACCACGATCTGCACCGGGATCAGCGCTGCAAGTGCCCAGAGCGCCATGGAATAGGTCAGCCGGGCCCTTGGATTCTCGGGTGCATGCAGCAACTGCCAGGCGCTGGCCCCGGCCAGCAGCGTGGCCGTACCCAGTAGCGTGGCCAGGGTCATGTGCACGAACCGGTATGGAAAGGACGGATTGAATATGATCGCCCACCAGTCCCGGGCAATGAACCGACCATCGGCGGCTATCGAATAACCGGCGGGTGTCTGCATCCACGAATTGGCGGACAGAATCCAGAACGCACTGATCAGCGAGCCCGCCGCAACGGCGCAGGTGGCGAAGAAATGCAGACGCGGGCCGACCTTGTTCAAGCCGAACAGCATGATTCCCAGAAAACCGGCCTCGAGGAAAAAAGCCGCCAGCACCTCGTAGAACATCAAGGGGCCGAGGATACCGCCCACCTGCGTCGACAATCGCGACCAGTTGAGCCCGAACTGGTACTCCAGAATCAGCCCCGACGCCGTGCCCACCGCCACATTGAGCGCGAAGATTTTCAGCCAGTGGCGGTAGACATCCAGATAGACAGCCCTGCCGCTGCGTAACCACAGGGCTTCGAGCACCATCAGGAAACTCGCCAGACCGATGGTCAGCGCCGCCAGGACGATATGGAAACTGATGGTGATCGCAAACTGCGCCCGCGCGACCATCAAGGCGCTATCAATCGCGTTCATGAAACTTGCCGAGGGTATGGGCTGAAATGAGCATGACGGCGTCCGCTAATGCATTTGCCGGTTGACCTGTTCAGCGGCCCGATGATTCCAATATCTCGACTTTATCCTGAAAAAGAGCTGCGGGATGTCAGGCCCATTCGCGCCGCTCACTCTACTCGTTCTAAATAATCCTACGCTTTCCGGTTTTAGTATTCGGCCGTTGAGTAAATGCAGTGGAGGGGACTCTGTGGCATAAGCATAAGATGTCGATTCGGCCGAACTGATCCCCATTCTTGTCCACCGGGGCACTCCCTCTCTGCACGCGACGCTCTCTCTTTCAGGCTCAGCCGACTTTGTGCAAAGCTTCGACAAGTTCGCTTTTACGCATGGTCGAGCGCCCCGCGATGCCGTGCTTGCGTGCTCGGTCCATGAGTTCGGCCTTGGTCATATCTTCCAGTTGCTGACTGGGCCGCGGCTCCCCCTTGCGAGTGGCGGCGGCACGTTTGCCAGAAGACTTTCGGGCTTTCTTCTTGGCTGTCTCGCTGGTTTTCTGTCCAGAGCCGCCCTTGCGCTCGCCGCCGCCGGACTGCTTATTGACTGAGGCCCAGGCGCGCGCCTGGGATTCATCCTTTGAAACGCCCTTAGCCTCGTAGCTCTCCTCGATGTGCTCGGCCTTACGCTTTTGCTTGTCGGTGTACTTGTCTTTATCTCCACGCGGCATAGTGGTTGACCTCCTCTCGATTGACCGGTTTTTCCATGCATCATCGCTATGCTCACAGAGGCGCGAGCATGTGCCATTGATAACGGATGATTTCAGGCATAGGCGGCCCCAGGCGAGGACGCCGCCATTATTGGCAACGCAGCCTTACCCGAGGCGAGGGATAAGCTGATCTGCTTTAGGAATAGAGTATTCATAGGCTTACTCTGGAGGCTGCACGACGTCAGTGTCGCTATATGGTGGAGTCCGAGATGGGTCAAAGGTTTGTTTTTTCGTTGGGGGTGGATATACAAATGTTCGACGGGTCGCTAACCGGCCAATCATGGCTCCCTCATCCCCAACCGATCATGTGTGAGGCTGCAATTGACCATCATGCGCTCGCACAGAAAAAACAGACTGCGCGATGCCAATAACAATCAGTCCACCATCTGCCGTTTGATACGTCTCCAGTCGTGATACGCAGCATTCCTTTTCTCCTCAGCTAGAGCTTTGGCTTAGGAAAACCGCTGCCAGATTTCGCTACTGGTTGTGCCGACCTCGATGATCAGATACGCAGCGTCGTACAGGATGTCCGCATCACGAAACATCTGCGTGTTGAGTGCTATTTCCGCATCCCAGCTGCGGTCAGCGTTTTGACTGGTCAATGGATTCTTCATGGTCTAAACCTCGTCCCATACGAGTGGAGTAGGTTCTCGCCAGAGGACATCTGTGACCCCGAAGCGCTCAGCCATTGGCTTGGACATGCGCTTCAACGATGGTTTGCCGCGTTTGGGTAGCGGAGCGACTCCTGCATCACAGCACGCCCAATGCCAAGCATGTGCATTATTCATTTCGCCGGTACGAATTACGAAAGACGTGGGAACGCCGTGACACTTGTATTCAACTATCCACGAACTGATTTTGTTCACGACACTCTCCGATGCTCATAAGCAGAGGATCATGGGAGCGCGCAAATAATTCAGAACATTTGTTGACCAATTGACATCGTTGAAACAAACGCCAAATTTATTGTACAAACCTCGAGAGACCGTACAGATTTCGGAGCAATCCTATGTCAGCGGCTGACTTGCTTGTTTCGTGGAGCCAACGCTGGAGGCTGCGAAACGGGGTGGTGGTTTGCAGGGGATGTGGCGCTACTCAAGCCGAATGCGATAAAGGTGCCGCCTTTGAGCATGCGACCACTTGCCCCAACGCCCATACTGGAATGAAGCCTTGGGAAGATCTTCACGCGGCGGCGGGTAGCGACAACTCACGTCGATGAGTGGGTTACTTGGTGAGATCAAGCATTAAAACGCACGGGGCCTGCGTGCCGCCTAGATCAGGCAAGAGGAAGCGTCACAGTGAACGTCGTACCCAGCTCTAATGATGACTCGACACCTATTTCTCCGCCATGACCTTTCACGACTTCTGCGGCGATAAACAGTCCTAGCCCCAAGCCCGCTGACGGCCCGTTTTCGTTCTCGGCAAACGCAGAGTAACGCCCTTCTGGCGTGAACAGAAAAGGCATTGCGCTTATGGGGATGGGATCACCAAAATTTTGTACGGTGAAATGCACTTCTCTTGCAGATTTTTTCAATGATGCTCGAATAGGCTGATGACGGTCACCATGCTGAACAGCATTGTTCACCAAGTTGGAAAAAGCCTGTTCAATCCGCAGCGGATCGAATTGGCCTACAACGATGGCGGTGTCAGTCAGCGCTATTTGAGTATCGGGGAAGCGAGCGGCGGCCTCAGCCAGGATGGATTGGCAAACGGCGCTAAGGTCAATCTTCTGCTTGTTTACCGGAATTCCATTACCGAGGTTGGACCGTGCAAGATCCAGCAAGTCATCAACAATCTGATTGGCCCGGCGCACGCTGACGCCAATTTGGTTCGCCAGGTGCGAATTCCGATCGGTGTTTTCGCTGGACTGTTGAAGCAAATCCGCGGACATCATGATGGCACCCAAAGGACTACGTAAATCATGACCAAGTACGCCCAATACCATTTTTCGCGTGGTCTCGACGGCTCGACCATAGGAGGCAATGGACTCAACCAATGCCTGATCTATTGCTTCATTAAAACGGATCATGTCCTGCAGTTGGTGACGTTCACCCGAAAACACTTCAGCCATCCACAGCCTTAGTACCGTTGAACGCAGCGCACGATATTCCGAAACCATCTGGTCAAGCGTGAAGCCGTCCATCAATCGCAGTACGGCGTGGGTTTGCGCTGGTGTCTCTTCATCTTCTGATGGCGCTCGGCCCTGCGATTTATCGATTTGCTCCTGCTCTGTCTGAAACTTACGCATGTCCGATGCAACGCGATGAAGTATCTGCTGAGCGTGATTCCTGAGGCCTTTCTGATCCGAAATTGGCACAGGAGTGACCACCGTCCGAGCGAAATGCTCCCACTCAACCAAGATCGACTCCATGTTCGAAAAAATGAACGTCGAAAGCCTCATGCCATTCTCCCGCCGCTGAAAGATCACGCTCGGAGGCGCATCTGCAAGCCTAGGACACTGAGGTTAATAGATAAAGATACGACTAGACCGGATGTTTCTAAGCGTGATGAGCCACAATATCTAGCGGATCAAAGGAGGATTGTGAACGCTGAATATCTGGATGATCGCTTGTGGTCGACTGCGGCCGTTCACTTCATTTCGCTCTCAAAACTATCTCTCTCGTAGTCAAAAATGGTGCCAGCGTCTCGGATCAGCTGTCTCCACTCCCTGGCTGAAACGAGTCCTGCTTCTTCCATTTCGTCAGCCATCTTTAGGAGTTCGCCATACTGTTCCTCAATCGACATTTGAGGCTCGGGATTCCTTGCCAGTTGCAGCCACTCCGTCAGCGCTTTTTTCTTTTTCTCGGCGAACATTTAGAGGAGACCTCTTGAGCTTATATTTCCAGTTGACGGAGGTACTTTCTCCACGTTCCCATTGAGCGACTAGCGGTTTCCTGAGGAGGGTTGCTGCTCGGCTGACTACTAAGTCTCGTTTAGTTTCGACTGACCGTTAGCAGCGTTACCGCGATGCGCTCGACCTTTTCATATTCGGGTTTTAGAAGTTCTTCTCCAAAGACATCCGGATCGAGTTCAACATAAGTCCAACTGAAGTCACTGCCCAGCATTGATCCGATCATCGCCAGAAAAGGATCCGCGCCAGCGACCATGGCAACGCCGGTGTAAAGCAGAAGCGTCCCCCCCTGACTCAGTCGTGGCAGCGCCTCGCGCACAATACGCACCGACAGCGCTTCACCCAAGGCACCACCGCCGTGGCGGTAGGCGCGCTGCTGTTGGTCGTTCATGTATGGAGGATTGGCCACCACTAGGTCGAATCGCCCTTCGACACTGGCCAGAAGATCACTGTAGTAAATGGCAATATTATCCATGCCGGCCAGTTCGGCGTTGACCGCCGTCAGCCGCAGCGCTTGCGGATTGATGTCCACCGCGATCACCTGAGCCTGCGGATAAGCTTGGGCAATCAGCACCGCGCCGACGCCGGCGCCACAGCCGATGTCTACCGCATGTTTGACTGGTGTCGTGCGCTGTTGCAGGTAGGCATTGATAGCCCGGGCAAATCGATAGGTGTCCGGCCCAAAAAACACTGCGTCATTTTGTTTGGTTGGAAAAGACGAGTGAACAAACAGCAAATCGTTCAACGATGACCAGCGAACGGTGCTACGCCAAAGCCCGTCTTGTTGTTCGAGAATTCCCGCGCATTCCAGTGCTTGAAATCGTTCGGTGCCGAAAAGCCCTTGATCGAAGAGCATCGACCAACCAAAAACATCACGCAGATCCTTAGCTAGGCACCTATCCGCCCGTTGCAAGACCCTCTCATGCGTCAACGGTGTCGGGGTGGTGAATCGGTAACCGTCCTTCTGCAAGCGCAAACCCAGCTCGATCAATTCACGGTCGACTCGCTGCTGTACCGACATGAGGCCTCCTGAATATTCAGCGAAGAACTTTGCGCAGCTCAATGAAGCGGCGGGTGGCAAAAAGCCCTGCCGGACGCCAATGCCGCTGCGGTGCGAGCCATGGGATCAGCGTTTTCATCTGTTCAACCGGTGACTGCGCTTCCAGAGCTGCTTGCAAGGCTTGGGTTTCACTATCGCTGACTGCTTCAGCCAGATCATCGACGGCCTTGATTGGCGCTCGTGCGCGTTGTTTAGTGTTCTGCCACCCGTCGGCGATCCAGTCATGCATCAGTTGTTTTTCGTAACTACTGAACACACCGAACATCACAGCAGGGCTACCGTCGATCAACTGCCAGAAACGGCTTTCGACTGGATCCTCACCTCGCTTGATCCAGCCTTTACGGATCAATGCATCAAGAAAGGCCGCCATCTGCCCTGGAGTGGCCAGCCATTGATTGACGGTGCGATTTTCGATCCGGCAGTAGTCGGAATGCATATGTCGGCCGAACACGGCTTTGCGGTCCAGCATTGTTTTTACTTCGCGCTGCAGGTCGAAAGCCTGAATGACGGTTACCGAGCCTGATCCAAGGTCGTTCAAGCGATAGCCCTGGGTTACACGCCTGTAGAACGCGGCCCGCTGTTCCCCCGGCGGCAAGAGGTCGTGCAGCGCCTGGACCGCGCGATGAGCATGCCCCGTGCTGGCATTATCGATGGTCACATGCAGGCGGAAGTAATGTGGGTCGATGCCCAGTTCTTGCAGTTCGTAAGCGCTGATCAGCAGGTGTAACGGCAGTTGCTCATAGCCGAGGTTGTAGCCTATGACCTCCGGCAGCATTGAATCGGCGCAACGGCCCAGCGCCAATTGGAGCGCGCCTTGCAGAAAGCATTCATCACCCAGGCCAGACAGATCGTCGCAGGCATGCTCGGTCAGTAGCTGACGGTAGATCCGGACATGGTTCTGGCTCGGCACGCCATCACCCAACTCCTCGAGATAAATCTCCAGCAAGTGATCGAAGCGTATGTCCTGCACGTGTTGCAGCACCCCCGCCAACCAGGCGCCATCGACCAGTTTCGTTGGGCCGACATGCTGCAAAAAGTACAGGGCATGGGATTTGTTCTGGAAATACTGGCGCCCTGCCCCAGTTCGACGTGACCCGAGATAGTACGCATATTGTTCAGAAACGGCGGCGCAACGGCTTTGCGACCATGCAAACAATTGCTCCGGATCTTCTGGCAATTCATTGGCAATGGTGTTGGTACTTGCCAGGTTTCGCTGGAGAAACATTGAGGCAACGGCATCTGCCTCAGGCTCTTCCTTCAGCAGCAGTTCATAGATCTCGCGATTAGATCGGGTTAGCCCATCACGAGATGCGACTTGTGTTTCGCTCAGGCACTCTATCGATGTCATGAAGTTCTCCCCCGTAGGAACCGCAGATCGGACGTCATAGACAGGAGAGGAAATGCACGAAGGAAAATTCCTTTTATTTTCGCAGGCACAAGCATGGTCTGAAGCGCACTTCAGGTCAGCGCTCAAAGTGAACCTTTCGTAGACCTATGTCTCCCAATGGTCTGCGAATGCGAATACCAGGACGCTTCTCGTGCCAAGAATACTGACGAGTCAAACCAGTGATAGCGAGCTCACGGAACATAACGCCAAGATGTTCGGCTCGCCGAAAGAACGGCTGGATTTCTACCGCCGGGAGATCCAGTACGAGACCAGCATCCTGGCCAATCGAACCGACGCCTACCTCGCCGCTCAGTCGTTTCTGGTCATTGCCTTCGCCTCCAGCATGGGCAATCTCAATCCAGAGTGGGGCAAGCTGTTCACCCTCGTCGTGCCCCCCTTTCTCGCGCTACTGGGCGTATTGAGTTCACTCAATGCATGGCCCGGCATTCGCGCCGCTTACGACATCATCGACCACTGGTACTACAAGCAGAGCGAGCTGTTACGTAGCGAGCCCTTGATGGGTATGGCCTATGATGAATCGCCACTGTTCTGCGAGCGCGAATCAACGCACAAGGGCTACCGAAAAGCCCTGTTGTTCTCGGTCCGTACGCCATGGATTTTTGCGTCATTCTGGGTCCTACTTGGGTCCTGGGGAGTATTTATCCAAGTTGCCTGACTGCAGCGATTGCCTCCTAGCGGATGAGCTGAACGATACTTTAGAAAGGGCTTTGCTTTGAAACTTCCCTCGGAAGAACCATTGCCAGGAATGCCTTTAAAATCCGGCTCAGGCCTTTTTCCAAGAAGTGAGACATTGGGCTCTTAATGGCTAGTACCGTATCGTCCACTGTCGGTTGCGATGAAAGTAAGTAAATGGAACGAATAGAACGGGCGGCTCCCAATATTCTTCCCGTCCGGCTTAGTTATCCTTGCTCCTCGATTTTAGCCTGGCCAGCCCCTGCTTGATGTGACCGGCGTTTTCACCAATCCCCCACAGTGCGCTGCGAACGTTGTCTCCAACGTCCGTAAAGCCTTGCTGTTCAACAAGAAGAGTTAGCTCCATCAGAGCAGCCTCCAGACCGAGTTGATTCTGATACATCCTTTCCAGAAGGTCGGATAACGAGTATTCGTGGGACATGGCATCGACTCCAGCCGAAAAGACCAAGCATAGTTGGGGGCGCGCGTTTGGTCGGCGGTAATCATTCGAATCCTAACAAACTTTCCGGGATTCATTGATGCTGTCCACTTATGGTTGAAACGACCGCGGATTGGCTCAGATGAATGATTGCTCAAAATGTTCGACCAAGAGACTGTCTGTCTCGCTTTTTTGAGAATTCGAGGGACAGCTGAAGCAGTCTACCCAGTACCCTTCCCGTAATAGCGGCCGAGCTGCATGGAATCGGCGGAGCAGACAGCTCAAGCAGCGACTTGGGTAGTATTGGTTTGCCCATGAGAGAGCCTGAGTTGTGAAGGTCAATCAGCAACCGACTGTTCATCGGATATCCACCGTTGGCGTTGACTCATAGGGAACGGCCAGCTACGCATAACGATCCGACCTGCATCGTTTACTGAGGTACACGCCGTGACTTTTAGATATGCGGTCGTTCCGACAGATCCCTTCAGGTCATGTCCGTCGTATCGTGCGACCGCCTCTTATCGCTCAATCGATCAGCTCAGTTTCAATATCTACGACAACGAAAATAAGTGTCGACTGGGAAACTGTTATGCATCACGCAGCGCGGCCGAAGCCGAGTGCATGAGGCTCAACGGCGAAATATCACGAAAGCTGGTTCCGGAATAGGTGTTAGGCCACGGCGCAAGCTCTCACGGTAAGGTGCGGATCGGTAATCGATAAAGCGAAACCCCACTCATCCGCTTCACTGGAAAATGAAATTCAAGCTACTAGGGTGTAAAGATTGATTAAAAGGAGTGCCGGCATGGAAGAAATGTTCATCGTGCAAAAGAGACCTGCCAACGGCGTTTTGAACGGTTTCTATTATCGTGTCGTCGATGTCCGTACGGGCCAGGCGATCAATCAGAACTTCCTACAAGCTGCACAGGCAGAAAGTCATTGCCAAGAGCTGAATGAGCAACTCAACTGCCCCGAGCAAATCGAAGCATAGGAATGCTCGCTGGGGCTCCTCTATTCAGGCGTCCGACCTGGTCGCTTGGCGTCAGTCCCAGGGTTCGTGATATTGCGGATGTTCGCCACTCAGAAAACACCTGGCGACGAGTATCACCGCCGTAGGTGATCCGAATCGCAGCCACGGCACAAGACCGCGCAACTGCACAGAGGAGTCGGGCTTGCTGGCTCCTCCACACAAGCGCCAACTCCCGCGTATCTGATTCGTTTGGCATCACGGGGCTTCCCCATCAGGGCACCAGGAAAAAGCCCCAGCGGAAATAGAGGCGCCGTGTAGTAGTGAATACCACGCAGGGGCGTGATTCAAATCAGCCAATTATGAATTGTCAGACAATTCTTTGAATCTTTTCCCACCACAAATATCACTAGCTCATCAGCCAACAGGAGCGGACTTGTGAGCCAAGCGGATATTTATGTCATTGAGTACGACCTCTATGGTGTGTCGAAGTCTTTCGTCATTCGAACCAAGCTGATGAACAACGCCGAGGCTTGGCAATGGGCAAGCTGCGACGCCGGCATTGCCCCTATACCGAAGCCGGGGCGCCCTCCTCTCAAACGCTTTTCAAAACCCATGGCGGAACGATTCGGCATCACCGATGTGAAGTGGCGTTCATCCGCCGCCGTCACATGGGGAGAAATCTAGACGGCGCGGCAGTGAAGCCGAAATCTCGACCCGATCACACGTTACAAAAATAATCTACACCGCAGAGAAGACCTCCTATGTCCGACGTTGTCATCTCTGTAAGGTGTTTCACCGACAGAAAGTCGAAATTTGCTTGGAAAGTCACCCAGCCGATCGACCCCAAACCGCAGTTCGAATGGAATCTGGCAATACCCTAAGAGTCCACCCTACAAAGGCGCTCTTCAAATCGACAAGGCGCAACTGAAGCGAATACGAGGGACACATGAAATGCAGCTCAATCACGACGTCCGACTGGTACGCAGCGACCGACCGCAGTAATGAGCTTTTTCAAGAAGCGGATCGGCTCAATGCCATCGCCTATGAACTGTTGACCCATGCAGCAGAATCACCTGAAGCGATGATCAAGTTTCAGAACGCGAGAAACGCCGCAGATGCCAAGGTTTTGGAGGGTAAAAAGGCCTGGGATGAGGCAAGGGCCAAGCTCAGCAAGCAGAAGTAGACCCTTCCCGCGCGCGGTGGGGCGAAGGGATGCTTTTGCCTCAGGCGCCTGCTTCAGGATCACGTGCCGGCCCATTGCGTGACTCTTTTGCCCGGTTCTGATCGTCGGCATCCGCTGTGCCAGCGTCGCGACCAGATTCAGGGTGCTCGCTTGACACCGAATTCGCCGCCTCGACGTCGGACATGTCTTCCTCTATTGGCGCTTCGTCATTGGGTGGCATTGGCACCTCGGGCTCATCGCGCGTTGGGGCCTGCCCGGTTTGATTATCCGTCGTGTGCAGCACGGCCCGCTGCGTTTGTTTACCAAGAGCATTTTCGTCACTGCCCATGATGCTTCTCCGTGTTTCGCAGGTTTGCGTAAGCGTGAGAAACCACCCCGCATGATGAGTGCCCAGCAGTTGACGAATGGCTGGAAAAAAAAGCCCGGCTATCTGCCGGGCTTCTCTTATCTCCTGTCATCAGATAGCGGCGTCTCCTCATCCGCTTCTGGCGTCACTCGCTCCGCGGGATCCTTCCAGTCCTCTGGACGATCATCGGATGGATTCTTCAAAGGGTCGTACTTGTTGGGATCTTGAGGATCAAGTGCCGGCTCATCAGTTCCAGGTTCAGGCTTGGAAGGAACAGAAGCTTGCGTGTGGTCTTCGTAATTCGACTCGGTAAACATAACCACCTCACCAATAAAAACCCAGAAAGACTGGGTCGTATTCGTTGGAAGCTAGGGGCGTCACCGAATGCGTTCGAACAGATGAGCGGGCAATGAAAAATCGACCTGCGGTGCTCTCACTTGCAAGCCTGTCTGCGAAAGATAGGCGCGCCCATCGGCAGGTAGCTTTTGATCAGAAGCGGCCCTTCGGAAGGTCAGCGCGGACCACTCGTCGCGGAAACGGAAACAATTATCAACTTTAATTGCTGCCCCGTTCTCTCAACTCCATGAAGTGTCCTCTCTCCACCGTTAGGCCGGGGGAAGACGAGCCAATGCCAGCCACTCTCGGGAGTTATTCAGATGCCCTCATATCCCCGCCCTCCGTTTCCCCCTCAGCAGCAATCTGTCCCTGGCTCGCAACGGGCCATGGATCCCTACCCTGATAGCGGGGAAGAAAGTTACCGAGGCTCAGACCGCCTATCCGGCAAAGTGGCGTTGATTACCGGTGCGGACAGTGGCATAGGCCGGGCTGTGGCCATCGCTTTTGCCCGTGAAGGGGCGGACGTGGCACTCGCCTACTTGGATGAGCATGAAGACGCCCAGGAAACTGCACGCTGGGTGGAGCAAGCCGGTCGTCAGTGCTTGTTATTGCCGGGTGATTTGGCAGAGAAGCGGCATTGCCGCGACATCGTCAGTAAAACAGTCGAGCAATTTGGACGAATCAACGTGCTGGTGAATAACGCCGCTTACCAGATGACTCATCACGACCTGGCTGACATCTCGGACGATGAGTGGGTCCGGACTTTCGATATCAACATCACAGCGATGTTCCGGATCTGTCAGGCAGCGGTTCCGCACATGTCAGCAGGCAGTTCAATCATCAACACCAGCTCGATAAACTCCGATGCGCCCAAGCCGACTTTGCTGGCTTATGCCACGACCAAAGGAGCCATCGCCAATTTCACAGCGGGTCTCGCACAATTGCTTGGTGAGAAAGGCATCCGCGTCAACAGCGTCGCGCCGGGACCTATTTGGACCCCGCTGATTGTTTCGACCATGCCTCCGGATGAAGTGAGTCATTTTGGCGAACAGACACCGCTAGGCCGCCCGGGCCAACCGGTCGAAGTGGCGCCGATCTATGTGTTACTGGCGAGCGATGAGTCGAGTTACGTTTCCGGTTCGCGATTTGGGGTAACGGGAGGTAAACCGATTCTCTGAACGTCGACATCCTTGCCGGAACGGGTGTAGTGGCTGTTGGCCCGCACCCTCTAAGTAACCAACTCAAAGGAAATCGCTCCATGAAAAGCAGCCTTCAACAGATCCAGGCCCGTGCGTGTCGTAAATTTGCTCTGGAACAAAATGAGCGAATAGTGCGGCAGGCGCACGCGCTGAACGCCCAAGCCCATGATCTGATCAGTCAAGCCCACCCCAATATCGATACTTTTGAGCAATACCACCTCCTGCGCCAAAGGGCAGAGGAAAAATTCCAGGAGGCTGCTGAGCATCTTCGATTGGTGAATGAGGACTTTGCGGATGATGCAACGACCGATCACCGCCCCCGACCTTTTCCTGTAGTAACGATGCTCCCAAAGCCTGAACTGCTCGCCGGTCGTTGAGGTGCCCGAACACCATTCGTCACTCTCAGCATAGAATTACGATCGCAATGCTATAACCAGAAGGGAGCGAAGATTCTAAAACGGTGGCTTATGTCGGCGAGCGATAACCTGATTGAATGGAATGCCCGCTGGCGGATTTCGGGCGGTGTCGTGTTTTGCAAGACATGCTAGGCAGCCCAACCGGAAATGAATCGGATAGACCCCTTCATGCACGATCCCGGGTGCTCGCAGTCTGCCAACCAGGACCAGCCTTGGGATGATCTGAAGGTAATCTGTGACGCGCTCAAGCATCTCTAGAGCGCAAACGCCGCACATGTCCTCGTTCAAGCAATAGTCGCTTCCTTGCCGTAGCGAGGTCTCGCAAATGAGTCTAAGCTGTTAATTCTCAGCGTTCGTCGCACCTGCGGCCTACCATTCTTGGGGCCAGTACGATGAACGCAAATTGGGAAGCGATGCTGCCCATTTCCGGCACTATCTTAGTCGTCGAAGACGATCCAATTATCCGCTTACTGTTGTCCGATATCTTATCGGAGATAGGTGCGAAATTTGCCAGTTTTGCCACAGCTGACGATGCCTTAAAGTATCTTCAAGCACCTCACGCCTTCTGCCCAATGGTGATCGTGGATTACGGTTTGCCGGGCAAAATTCAAGGCGCTGAATTTCTATCGATGGTTAGAAATCAGTGGCCATGTACGCGCGCGATACTCACCTCGGGTTACGCATTGGACCCTGAGTCTCTCCCAGGTCAAACGGTCTACCTGGAAAAGCCATGGTCGCCAGACCAATTGGTGGCATGCATTGCAGCTCTCCTTCAGCTCCAGCCCAATCACCCGCTCCCTTTGATCGTTCAACCAGACTAGAGGGTGCATGCCATGAGCGACGCTGCTTTTTCCACAATCCATGTGGTACTGACCATTCTGTGGGTCGTTGCAGTTATCTATGTCATAGGGTGGAATTGGTAGGGCGCTCTCAACGAATGAGATTAAGTGACGGCCTGCTTCATCAGAAATGTTGGAAGCGTCTGCCTATGGCCGATAGCCGAACTTCACGACTGACCGCTTTCGGCCAAAAGCAGACGCTCACCAAGAGCAGCGCCCAACCAAAATGGACGCTCACGAGAATCACTATCAGTTGATCTGCTATCAAAAAAGATGGAGCGAGCAAGGCAGCGTTTCAATGACTGGCTACATATCGCTGGCGCAGGCGCAGCGCGGCCATGCATCATCAATAGTTCGATACTGACTGAAGACGACAATCCAGTATGAAAACGAATCTCAAGCATCAGCTAGTCGTAGTTTTTGATGATGCGGAGCAAGCCAGGCAATGCTCAGTGGCAGATGGTGGCCAGTTGGGCCGATGAACTGCGAGACTACTATGGTGAATTTCTAGACGGTGAAGCGTTGCAGTTGGCGCGAGAAACAACCATTGCCGCGAGGATATTGAATTAGGGTTAAATTCATGCGCAGAAAGAACAAAAGCGCCGAGTATGGGCAACACTCAAGCACTCAACCACTAGGAGTTGAACAAATGGCGCGTCGGGTTAATGTGATCAACCGCCTCGATCTTCAGCTGATTGCTCTTCTCAAATCACCTCCAGACTCACTGGAGCCGGTGGGACCGTTAGCGGGTAAACAACTCGCTTGACCAGTAGACCCACATCATTATCAATCGTTAGAGACCGATGATTAAGCTATGGTCTCGAAGGTGACTCTGCCGCCACCCAGCGTCCACCACGTGTCTGGGTCGCAGGCGATTGTGATCGACACCTCTCCACCTTAACGCGAGCGAACGTTGGTATGCGGGTTTGGGCAGCTATATTTGATGCTTTCGGCACTTTGGTGAAAATCGGCGAAGGCCATAATCCCTATCGAAAACTGCTTAAACTCGGCATTGAACAGGGCCGCCGTCCTCAATCCAGCGATGCGGAACATCTACTGAGCTTGCCAATGGACCTGCGCCAAGCCGCAGATTTTTTTGGCGTCCAGGTCGCTCCGGGCCTGATGCTGCAATGGGAATCGGAGCTTGCCCGTGAATTGGCCGAGATCCAGGCCTACCCTGATGGCCTCGCGGCAGCAGAGATGCTGCAGGAGGCGGGCGTCAAGGTGGTGGTGTGCTCCAATTTAGCAAAACCCTATGCCACCGCCATCGAACGCCTCTATCCGGGGTTAGACGGCTATAGCTACAGCTTCACCGTGGGTGCCATCAAGCCCTCCTTCGAGATCTACCGTCATGCCTTAGAGTTGGTGTCTGTCGCAGCAGGCGAGGCCTGGATGATCGGCGATTCACGACGCTGTGATTGCGAGGGTCCCAGCGCATTCGGTATGCAAGGATTCTGGCTCGACCGCCAGGGCGACAATGGGTATTCGTCTCTGCTGCAATTTGCCGACGCCCTTTTACGCAGCCGCTGACGTTTGAACCCAGCCTCGCCTCTTCCACATCGAGCAAACCGAGCATACCTTCTTCGGTATGTCGCAGACCGTCAGCCCGGTTTAACCTTACACAGGCTCGATCTACGACACGGCCATCACGCACACAAAACCGAAGCCGGCGTTGAACGCACGCTGGAACCACTGCCCAATCAGTCCCAACAGGCGGCACAGATTCAATCGCGATGATGCAAATTGACTACGATCTGATCGAGCGCGTCAGTGGTCTGGGCTCCGAATTTACAATTGAACATTTGGATCAGATCAGGAGTGAGATTACTGCTGAATGCTAAGCGAATATCGCTACCACGTAGGACAGATGTAAACAAAATGCAGCTTTAACATATAAATAACGTATCACGGAGGGGTGGTTGAGCCTGTTCGAAGCGCACATATGAATGTAAATCTCGCCATTGAGCACTCACGTAATGATGAACGCGCAGTATCGGGACTGCACAAAGGCTTGGAAGCTATAAAAAATCCGGTTCTATTCTCAATCGCTTTTCTCCTTTGCGCTGTTTGTTGGCAATGGTGTTGCATGACAAATTAAACAAAAAGAACACTATAGATTGTAGCCCTATAGTGATCATGAAGGCCTGATGACTCCATTTTTGGAGTACGAAAATGGAGCTAAAACAGGCGTTTGCGGCGGCACTGAAAACGCTCAGAAATCAGAAGCATCGTACGCAAGAAGACTTCTATCTTGTAAGCAGCAGAACCTACATCAGCACCCTAGAGCGCGGGCTAAAAAGCCCAACCCTAGAAAAAATAGACGATATTTCCAGCGTGCTTGGGGTACATCCTGCCACCCTCGTAATCCGATCTTATATGCAAAAAGATGATGTCAATTTAGAATCAATTCTGGATCGCATCCGCTCGGATCTCTCTGAGATCGGATAGTGTTTTCACCGCCCGAGGCTCGTTAACATGCGATCTTCGCTCTTCATCTCAATGCCCATTTTCCCTCATCCGAGTCGTGTAAAACCATGACTGCCGTAGCGCATTGAATCCTATAGAGCTACAACCTATAGTGCGCAAAGAACTAGCAACGGCTGGAATATGACCGACTACATCAAATGAAGGTAATTATGGGATTTCAAGACGATTTCGCACGTGAAGGTCGACCAAACCAGGTTCGGCAACTAAACCGATCTGTCGAAGTGAAAATAGTCCAATGGAGCAAACGATGGAAGCTGGAAGGTGTACACGTGCGCTGTCAATCTTGTGGAGGACAGCAAAAACTATCTGATGCTGGCAAGCCATTTCTTGATCAACATAAAGCAGGCTGTATTTTTTCCGGCGACCGACAAATCCCCTTTGGGGAACTAGCCGAAATTCTATCGGGGTATCATCTCGAGTTATGGGACGAGGAAATGGATCTCTTCCAATAACTACTACTATCACACGCAGTATATCCTCTGAAAATTGGATGAGCGTTATATATCTGCCACCCCACTCCGACTCAAATCCAGATGTGTTACGACTGTATCGTTGCTTCCTCTCTGTCACCACAGAAATTAGCTATGTGCCGAATGACCGGTTAACACACCCACGCATCTATATGCATCCATTCCTATTCAAACGGATCCTCACCGACTACTACTTCCAAAGCCTTCCGAGTCCCCACTTTCACAGCATTAAGACCACAAAGCAATTAATGTTATCGGCATCGCACAATTAGACTGGACCCAGCTAAGCCCTCCACACCAACAGCTTTTCAAGAAAATATTCAGACTTTACTAACGACATACCTCTTCAGATTACCGAAAACTATATACAAGTATATAGCAAAATATGTACGAGAGCCTCGTTTCTCACCTCCCAAAAAAATATCAGCTACGGAAACTACCATTTTTTCGTGGATACGCCTACGCTACTTAAAATACGGTTAGCAATACGATTACAGCATTACAGTGAGCTTTGAAATCGACAAAGCCAAACCAACCTTAAGAAAAGGCACTTATATAAAAAATTGCGGATCAATTTAAAAACAAATTCTATTGGGAGACAGCCATGGAACTTACATGGTCAACAGAAGCCTTTATAATGTCCGGTCGTTCGTATTCAGGATTTCCTATACTTCTGTGGGATTCGATGAATAGTTGCAATCCCGCCAATAGCTTCTTTCGTTATTACTTGAAGCGTGGAACTATAGCTTCAAAAAAAACATGGCCAAGCATTGGCCGAGCGTTGTATGACTTCTTTAGTTTCCTCCAGGCGCATGATCTCGACTGGCGTGATGTTGAACGAGGTGAAGCCAAAAGTCTTCCGGCAGCCTACCGAGATTACTGCCTGGAAGAGTGCCAACTCGCCCGCTCCACCACTCGCCAACGGCTGCTTTATGTATGCAAATTTTACGAGTATGCACAGCACCAAGGATGGGTAGACCGACTCCCTTTCAGTTATGAAGAGCGGATAACTAAACGTGCCCCCGGCTATCTCGCACATATTGATGCTAGTGGTGGTAGGAGGCTATCAATCGATGTCATGCCGCGCCAGCATT
Organism: Pseudomonas sp. R43(2017); assembly: GCF_002112345.1. Classification (NCBI taxonomy): domain Bacteria; kingdom Pseudomonadati; phylum Pseudomonadota; class Gammaproteobacteria; order Pseudomonadales; family Pseudomonadaceae; genus Pseudomonas; species Pseudomonas sp. R43(2017). The sequence continues at coordinate 336,075 of NZ_NEHJ01000004.1, read as the reverse complement.
CAACAACACCCAAATTCTTAGTCATGCATGAAATCAAAGCACTGCTAGCTGCAGCGAAAAATCCACATCATCGGATGATGATTAGATTTGGGCTTCAGACAGGCCTACGTCGAGAGGAAATCGCTTCCTTTCCGTTGATCTACGTATTCGACGCGGTTAATTCAAATAGAAAAGAGCGTAACGTCCGCATTCCCCTGAATCCACACGATGGTAATGGCATGCTGACTAAAGGCAGTAAGCCACGTGACATCTATATCAGTCGCCGCTTTCTTTTAGAGTTACACCGGTACGCTGTACAAATACGGGGCGAACGTGCCTCGCTCAATAACAACAATCATAAACAATTATTTCTAAACCAGTTTGGTGAACCGTTCGCAGATGATGGTAAAGGAATAGAGCGCATTGTGCGAAATCTCGGGATCCGTATCGGTATTAAGGCCTACCCCCACATTCTGCGACATAGCTATGCCACGCATACACTCATAGCCCTTCAAAAAACGCGCGACAGCATTGATCCACTTGTATTTTTGCAACGACAACTTGGTCATCGCTCAATTCATACGACGATGGTTTACCTCCACTTGGTCAACGAAATGGCCGACAACGCAGTCCTCGCCTACGACGATGAGCTGAACGCAAGCTTGGAAACAGTGTAATGGGGAAACGAAAGGTTTTTTATAAGACGGATATAAGCATCCCGCAGATCGAGCATACCAATGATGCCATGGGGCAAACCGTCATTAAGCCGGAGCTAATTCCACCGCTTCAAACTAGCGTCGTCTTTGAGCGCAACGCTACGAGTTATCGAAATTTTGATTTTGCGCAATGGTACGGTGCAGGTATCGATTATATTACCTATTCCTGCCAACGCCAGATCGAGCGTTTTCTGGCAAGACAGGATGGCGAGATAGAGGCAAGTAGTGTTACCAGCTACTGTCGTGCTGGCTTAAATATTTTTTTAGATTTCATGGTAATAACCGCAGCGGCACTCAACCGTTCCCTTACCTTGGCGGACATTGATCGCTCCTTGATTGACAGTTATTTAGGATTTCTTCGCCTTCGAGGATTTAATTCAAATTACCAGAAAAACTCTTATAGCCATACTAAATCTGTCTTACATGCACTCGGTCGACGCGGGCTGTTCCCCTTAATCACCTTCGGCGATAATGCCACCTTTCCACGCAATCCGTTCCCGAATAGCAATCGTAAGTATGCTGGTGAAACTGCCTTACCCAAGCTTCAACGTCAGGCATTCACCTCAGCACTAAAGCAGGCGGTAATGCCGATTTGGCGTGATGATGTATCAATAACCAGCATGTTGCTGGGATATGTAGTCTTAATTATCGCGCTGCATACTGGTCGCAACACCACTTCGCTTTTGGAAATGGAACGCGACTGCCTGAAGAACCATCCTAAGAAAAATACTGTTTTCCTATGGTTGCCGAAGCGGCGTGGGCGTAATACCAGCAAGGTGGCCCTGCGCACCGACAGCTTGGCTGAACGCTTGCAGGTATCATCTCCTACTGTCAGAACCAACTTAAAACGGCTTATTGAACGAGTGATCGCGCTGACAGAACCGCTGGTTGCTAATGCCCCTAGCGAACTAAAAAAACGGGTGTGGCTGCACCACACTCAAACAGGTCCAAGCGCCGGGCAAATCGTCAGTATGAGTAATGGCACGTTGGACCGGGCAATAAAATTGTTAGTTAGCGAATATAAACTGACCGACACTGAAGGCCAACCCTTACATCTAAATGTTTCACGACTGCGAAAAACATTCGCCAACCGTATCTTCGAGTTGTTAGAAGGGGATTTGATTACAACGGCTATCGCTTTAGGAAACACTCCAAAAGTAGCCGATCGCAATTACTTGGCACCAGGAAAGAACGCACGGCACAATTGGCGTTTCATGGGCGAAATACTTGTAAAGGAACTCCTTAATTATACCATTGGAGCTACTTACAAACCCATTCCAACGGGCCATTGTGGTGATACAGAGACCGGTCGGTCTGGTACAAAACTTGAAGGCGTAGTGTGTTTCGACTTTCTAAGTTGTCTACGCTGCAAGCATTACGCGGTAACCGAGGAGGACTTGTACAAATTATTTAGTTTTTACTTTCGTATTTATGAAGAGCGCACGCGCATGGACAAACGTCGTTGGACGCGCGACTACGCGCATATTCCTCGGTTGATTGACGATTACATAATAGCCGAAGGAATCCGTCGAGGGATTTTCAAGCCCGCTAACGTCGAAGCCGCAAGACAGCGCGCTCGTGAAGAACCACATCCATTTTGGTCCACTGACGTCTTGCCTGTGTTGGATATCTTTTCATGATCCATGAACTAATTTCATCTTGGACAGGAATTGATTCACAGCCAAGTGATCTTCGAGGGATAACTGAGAAGAGGCGTGACTCAATTATCGTACATGCTATCCAAGTCAATGGGCGTTGGGTGATTACAAGCTATTACGGCGATGACATCTGGCAGGTTGACGGTTTTACAAGCAACGTGGGAGAGCATTCTAAGCGATTGGATTTCACTCTTGTACCGCACTCGTTCAGATCCGTGATGAAAGCTGTGTTGTATCGTTATATGCGACGCGGTCGCGAAGGTACGCAACCACCAAAAGGTACTACATTAGTCAAGTTCCTAATTAATATTCAGCTATTTCTACGCTACTTAGTTAGTCTGAACATTGAAAAACTGCAGGACGTCACTCCAGCGGTATGCGAAAGCTACATAGAAGCTTGCAGAACACACCGTCAAAAGCAACGTAGTAACAAACCGTTATCACAACAAGGGCTAGCCGCGAGGCTCTTGAACGTCGAAGCGCTATATGAACTGAGCCAGTTTACCGAGGACTCTATGCCGCAGCACCCTTGGCCAGAATCCTCTCCCTTCGCAATAGCGGGACTTGCCGGGCGTGGTTCACAAATTTGCAAAACGCCACTTATCCCTGACAAAGTGTTTTGCACGCTGTTCGAACGAGCCTATGAATTGGTTCAACTGGGAAGCTCTCTGCTAGACTTACGTGACGAGCTTGCAGTTATCGCTAAAAATAAAACCAATCATAATTCTCATTCAATTTGGCAGGATAAATCTAGGCATCTCCTTGAACGAGGCTCCGACGGACGCCTAACAACGTTTAACAAAGCGTTACTAAGATTGAGAACCGCCTGCTACATCATACTGGCGAGTACGTCCGGATGCAGAAATCATGAATTAGCCAACTTGAAGATAGGCGCCCATCGACGTACACAAGATGACGAAGGCACGATCTACCACTGGATGCGATCTCGATCGGAGAAGACCGATGCTGGAATTCACGACTGGATGATTCCTGAGATTGGGGTAAAGGTGTTGCGGTTAATGGAGCGCTGGTCTGCGCCTTTCCATGTTTTACTCGATAATGAAATTGGCAAATTACAAAAAAGCAACCCTTACAATCCGCTCATTACCAATCTCCAGGCACATCGTCATACGCTGTTTCTCGGAGAGAAAGACAACAAGGTACGCACCTTAACTTGTGTAGCCTGGCGCATGCACCTTGAAAAATTCGCCAATGAGCTGGGACTTGACTGGAAGCTTGGCACTCATCAATTCAGGCGTAAATTTGCTAATTATGTAGCCCACAGTAAGTTCGGCGATTTGCGTTACTTACGTGACCATTTCGCCCACTGGGGGATGGACATGTCCCTAGGTTATGCGATGGACTCAACCTGGGGGCAGCACTTGGATCTAGAGTTGTTTGATGACATTCAATCCGAATTAGAAGGAATCAAGATTGACGTCGTTGGTTCTTGGTTTGATGAAGATATGTTGGCCGGCGGTTACGGGGCTGACTTTAAAAGCTGGCAACGCACCCCTGCCAACCTGATGATTTTCAAAAGCCGACATGCAATGCTAAAAGCAATAGCCGAAAGTACCGCTATTCGCCACAATGGTCATGCATGGTGCACCGCTGATGATAATCGATGCATTGGTAACACGTTGGAAAAGACACGCTGTGGGAACTGTGATAACGCGGTAATTGGCCAGCGCCATAGGTTAATTCATCAACATCTTTATAAAAATTTGAAGGAACTACTTAACAGCAGCGGAATTGGTGAAGCTGGCCGCCAACGTGTCTTACGTGACATGTACCGTTGCCGCGATGTGTTGAAGCTGTTGGGTTTTGATCCGCAGGAAAACGAAACATGACCAACGCCCGTAAACCATCGGAACTTCGCGAGAAGGAATTACGTCTCGCGCTGCTGCGAATTCTGCACGGCCGTTCAAAAACCGGGGCTACCAAACTCACTGTCGCTGCCGTGGCACGCGAAGCAGAAGTCTCAACTTCACTTATCCACAACCACTACCCGAAAATTGCTGAAGCAGTACGCAATGTCCAAGGTAAGGCCAGTCGTAATCAACGCGATATAAAACGTAAAGAGCTGCAGTTGGAGCGAAAAAAAAACCTAATGCTGCGACAAGAAGTGCAGGAATTGACTTTAAAGCTAGCTAACCTTGCTTCAATTAACGAGGAGTTGCTAGCCGCCAATCTCGCTTTTAAAGCTGAGCTTGCCAGCTCAAAAGCAATAAAAATCATTCCAAAAACTTCTGACAAAAATTAACACCCCTCCATTTCGACCAAATAACATCATGACAACCAGGATCATCTAATTAATCCTCAACAACAAGCAATCGCGCAACACATTCTACCATGAGCCTAACATTTCGTTACCATTTGCTCCTAACAAAAACAACAACTGCAAAAACTAGCGAGCGCACATAGCGTTAAAGTAATACGCTATAAAAATTACAACCATCTAAAACAAAAGATATTTCAATATTGTGATCGGCGGAACACTCCAGCGCAATGGTGAACTTAAAAACAGCAACTCAACAAGACTATTTCCAAGTAAGCTCCACCTCCCTAACTACTGTAAGCCTTTGTATATCTAGACAGAGACTCGCCCACCTTTTTTTTACCACGCATAGGTATACCAAGATCGGATTGGTATATTTCGTCACCCGCAGCCCTGGTCTCAGCAAAAAAGTTAGCAGAGCTAATAGCCTGATTACTCTACAAAAAATGTGACCTAACTGTTACCAAGGCTCCAGAACAGGTGATCATCCACGATCAGCACTTTATTCATGGGCAAGTCCAGTTTCGCTGTTCGAATTTTTAGAACCGGCACAATAACGTAGTCATTTCCTCCATGGCATAGCGAAGTTCCCTTGCATCAGTAGCGAGAGACACTTCCTACAGGCAATAAAGATTTATCCTACAGAAAAGACTCATGAGCATGACTACTGGATAGCGGACCTTGAAAAAGATGCACTCAGCGCAACAAAAAAAACCGAAACAACATACTTATATCCAACCGGATTTTTTTACTATAAACACCAAATACCGGCGAGCAAAATCCTTCAACCACAACAATTAAAACCACCCAACACAATGAGAAAGACCACACTCATGAGTAAAGAATATGTTAAAGATCAACAAAAAAATCACCAACCCCATCAGTGTCATTGCCATATTCGCGTTTATCTCCGAAACGTCCGCAGCGGTGTCCTTGCCCTTCCTTGACAACGACGAACGGGAAATCTACGTCTGGTTTTTGATCAGCTTTCCATTTTATTTGTTATTCCTGTTCTTCATTACATTGAACTTCAACTACCGATCCCTTTATGCGCCCTCCGACTTTGATAACGACAAGAACTTTCTCAAAGCTTTTAAAGATGAAGCCCCGGACTTCCTCGGCGAGTCTACAGCTCAATCGAATACAGGACCGCACACCGTAAAACTACCAAAACCACTGAGCACACTGTGCATCATTGATATTCGAGGACCGAATACCGAATCAAAAATCGACACGCAATTGAAAAAAATCCCACACCCCGGTAAGAACTTACCAAGAATACTCCTCGTTTTAACCGACGATATGTCGGATATTTTACCGAAAGAAAATTTCGCCAAAACGCTGAAACAAGGAAAAAAAACCATGGGAACGACGCATTGTATTATTTACGATGTCCACTCGCTGAACATCACTGTATTGGGAAAAGTTTAAATTGAGGCGCGGATACACGAAGCGCATCAGTGCGATGCACAAAGTACCCATTGATATGGAAACGCTGATCGGCAACGATCAGGTAAACAGAAGGGTTTTCCAACATAGCGGCCTTGTCACAACGACAAGGCCGCTATTCCACATCAGGCCCGAGGGGCTCAGAACAGCTTGCGGCCCTTGTTGGCAGCAATACGCATGCGCAGCGCATTGAGCTTGATGAAGCCCGCCGCGTCGGCCTGGTTGTAGGCGCCGCCGTCTTCTTCGAAGGTCGCGATGTTGGCGTCGAACAGCGAGTCGTCGGACTTGCGGCCGGTCACGATCACGTTGCCCTTGTACAGTTTCAGGCGCACGACGCCGTTCACGTTGACCTGGGATGCGTCGATCATCTGTTGCAGCATCAGACGCTCAGGACTCCACCAGTAGCCGGTGTAGATCAGGCTGGCATACTTCGGCATCAGCTCGTCTTTCAGGTGAGCGACTTCGCGGTCCAGGGTGATCGATTCAATGGCGCGGTGAGCACGCAGCATGATGGTGCCGCCCGGGGTTTCGTAGCAGCCACGGGACTTCATGCCGACGTAACGGTTTTCAACGATGTCGAGACGGCCGATACCGTGTTGACCACCGATCTTGTTCAGGGTCGCCAGCACGGTGGCCGGGGTCATTTCGACGCCGTCCAGCGCGACGATGTCGCCGTTGCGGTAGGTCAGCTCCAGGTATTGCGGGGTGTCGGGAGCCTTCTCCGGGGAGACGGTCCAGCGCCACATGTCTTCCTCGTGCTCGGTCCAGGTATCTTCCAGCACGCCGCCTTCATAAGAGATGTGCAGCAGGTTGGCGTCCATCGAGTACGGGGACTTCTTCTTGCCGTGACGCTCGATCGGGATCGCGTGCTTCTCGGCGTAGTCCATCAGCTTCTCGCGGGACAGCAGGTCCCACTCACGCCAAGGGGCGATCACTTTCACGCCTGGCTTGAGCGCGTAGGCACCCAGTTCGAAACGTACCTGGTCATTGCCCTTGCCGGTCGCGCCGTGGGAAATGGCGTCGGCGCCGGTTTCGTTGGCGATTTCGATCAGACGCTTGGCGATCAGCGGACGCGCGATGGAAGTACCCAGCAGGTACTCGCCTTCGTAAACGGTGTTGGCGCGGAACATCGGGAACACGAAGTCACGCACGAATTCTTCGCGCAGGTCGTCGATGTAGATTTCTTTGACGCCCATGGCCTGCGCCTTGGCGCGAGCCGGCTCGACCTCTTCGCCCTGACCCAGGTCAGCGGTGAAGGTCACGACTTCACAGTTATAAGTATCCTGCAGCCACTTGAGGATCACCGAAGTGTCCAGGCCGCCGGAATACGCCAGAACGACCTTGTTTACGTCCGCCATGCCATCACTCCACGGGGTTCTACGGAAAGCCGAGGAGTCTACCGCTCAAACGCGATAATTTACAGAGGCGCGACAGCTTAAGACGACAAAGCGACAGAATCTGTCGAGAGCGCGACGATGACCGACAGGTCAGGAAGTCGCCGCGGCGTTGGCAGGCGTACTGGCTTGAGGTGCGGGAGCGGTAACCGGTGCCACCCGGGCCAACTTCACGCTGACTCGCCGGTTTTTCGCCCGGTTGGCGGCGTTGGTGTTCGGTACCAGCGGGTATTGCTCGCCGTGGAAACGCACGGTGATCTGCGATTCGGCGATGCCGTTGGCCTTGAAGAAATCGACCACCGCCAGCGCACGACGGCGCGACAACTCACGATTGGTCAGGCGATTGCCGCTGTTGTCGGAATAGCCATCGAGCTCAATGTGATTGACCGTCGGATCGGCCTTCATGAACTCGAGCATCACTTGCAGTTTGGCTTTCGCGGCGCCGTCCAGATCGATGCCTTCGCCCGGAAAACCGACCTGCGAGTTTTTGACCTGATCGAAATTCTGCGGGAGCAGTTTCGCCACGCAGGTCTGGTAGTCGTTGAACGCCTTGCTGAACTTGACCGGCAGCAGACGCACTTCGGAGACCCGTCCATCACCGGAGGCACGCCGCACCACCGGGCTGCGACCTTCCAGCAAACCGCTGATCAGCCCGCCGGCCTGCGATTGCGAACTGTTGAACAGCACGTTGCCGGTACCGATCCTGACGCTGCCCAGGTTGATGTCATTGCGTCCCGGCTGCCAGGGCGCTGCCGCCGCCAGCAAGGTTGCCGAACCACCGCCCAGCATCGCGTTGTAGGCATTCAGGCGGAAGATCGCCTGCTCGCCGGCCTTGCGCACGAACTGGCCCGAGCCGAAGTCGGTGATCGGCTGCGTCAGGCGGCATTCGAACTTGTCGCCTTCGACCGTCCACTCAATGTTCTCCAGACGGGTCTGGTAGGTCAGTGCCATCGCGGGAAGACTGGCAAACACACTGAGCAAGGCTAAATAACGCTGGCGCACGGGAGGCTCCATTGGCTTCTACAACAAAAAAGACCGATACATACATGTTTACGGCATACCTATGGGATATCGGACGCTCGTCGCAAAACTTGATAGCGAGTGCCTGCAAGAGTCTTTTCCGGTAGCATTCGCCTCAGTTTGACCCGCCTGGAATCCCCTCATGTCCGACCGCCTGACCCTGCTGCGTCCCGACGACTGGCACATTCATCTTCGCGATGGTGCCGTGTTGACCAATACCGTTGCAGATGTTGCGCGCACCTTTGGTCGCGCCATCATCATGCCTAACCTGGTACCTCCGGTGCGCAACGCCGCTGAAGCCGACGGCTATCGCCAGCGGATTCTCGCTGCCCGCCCGGCCGGCAGTCGTTTCGAGCCGTTGATGGTGCTGTACCTCACCGACCGTACCCAGCCCGAAGAAATTCGTGAAGCCAAGGCCAGCGGTTTTGTCCACGCGGCCAAGTTGTACCCGGCCGGTGCCACTACCAACTCCGATTCCGGGGTCACCAGCATCGACAAGATCTTCCCGGCGCTGGAAGCCATGGCCGAAGTCGGCATGCCGCTGTTGATCCACGGTGAAGTCACCCGTGGCGACGTCGACGTGTTCGACCGCGAAAAAATCTTCATCGACGAGCACATGCGTCGTGTGGTCGAGCGTTTCCCGAGCCTCAAGGTCGTGTTCGAACACATCACCACCGGCGATGCCGTGCAGTTCGTCAACGAGGCTTCGGCCAACGTCGGCGCGACCATCACCGCGCATCACCTGCTGTACAACCGCAACCACATGCTGGTGGGCGGGATCCGTCCGCATTTCTACTGCCTGCCGATCCTCAAGCGTAATACCCATCAGGAAGCTCTGCTCGACGCAGCCACCAGCGGCAGCGCGAAGTTCTTCCTCGGCACCGACTCGGCGCCGCACGCCCAGCACGCCAAGGAAGCCGCCTGCGGCTGCGCCGGCTGCTACACCGCGTACGCTGCCATCGAGTTGTATGCCGAAGCATTCGAGCAGCGCAATGCGCTGGACAAGCTCGAAGCCTTCGCCAGCCTCAACGGCCCGCGCTTCTACGGTCTGCCGGCCAACACCGACCGTATCACCCTGGTTCGTGAAGAATGGACCGCCCCGACCAGCCTGCCCTTCGGCGAGCTGAACGTTATCCCGCTGCGCGCCGGTGAAAAACTGCGCTGGCGCCTGCTGGAGGAACACGCGTGAGTGAAGACCATTTCGACGACGAACTGGACGGTCAAGGTGGCGGCGGTTCGCGCCATCCGATGGCAGCACGCTTTCGCGGCTACCTGCCGGTTGTCGTCGACGTAGAAACCGGTGGCTTCAACTCGGCCACCGATGCGTTGCTGGAGATTGCCGCGACCACCATCGCCATGGATGAAAAGGGTTTTGTCTACCCGGATCACACCTACTTCTTCCGTGTCGAGCCGTTCGAAGGCGCCAACATCGAAGCGGCGGCGCTGGAGTTCACCGGGATCAAGCTCGATCACCCGTTGCGCATGGCGGTCAGTGAAGAAACGGCCCTGACCGACATCTTCCGTGGCGTGCGCAAGGCCTTGAAGGCCAACGGTTGCAAGCGGGCGATCCTGGTCGGCCACAACAGCAGCTTCGACCTGGGCTTCCTCAACGCTGCCGTCGCGCGGCTGGACATGAAGCGCAATCCGTTCCACCCGTTCTCCAGCTTCGACACCGCGACCCTCGCCGGTCTGGCTTACGGTCAGACCGTGCTGGCGAAAGCCTGTCAGGCAGCCGACATCGATTTCGATGGCCGTGAAGCGCACTCCGCGCGTTACGACACCGAGAAGACTGCCGAGCTGTTCTGCGGCATCGTCAACCGCTGGAAACAGATGGGCGGCTGGGAAGACTTCGACGACTGATCGTCGTCGGTTTTCTACCGAGCATAAAAAAACCGGCCACATGGGCCGGTTTTTTTTGTACCTCGACGTTGCGCCTTACAGGGCAGCAGCGTTCTCGGTCAGGTAAGCCGCAACGCCTTCCGGCGAAGCGTTCATGCCTTTGTCGCCTTTCTTCCAGTTGGCAGGGCAGACTTCGCCGTGCTCTTCGTGGAATTGCAGAGCGTCGACCAGACGGATCAGCTCTTCCATGTTACGGCCCAGCGGCAGGTCGTTGATGATCTGCGAGCGGACAACGCCCTTGTCGTCGATCAGGAACGCGCCACGGAAAGCCACGCCGCCTTCGGATTCAACGTCGTAGGCCTTGGCGATTTCGTGCTTCATGTCGGCAGCCATGGTGTATTTCACCTGACCGATGCCGCCATTGTTGACCGGGGTGTTGCGCCAGGCGTTGTGGGTGAAGTGCGAGTCGATCGACACAGCGACCACTTCTACGTTGCGCGCCTTGAAGTCAGCCATGCGGTTGTCCAGAGCGATCAGCTCGGACGGGCAGACGAAGGTGAAGTCCAGCGGGTAGAAGAACACCAGGCCGTATTTGCCTTTGATGGCCGAGGACAGGGTGAAGCTGTCAACGATCTCGCCATTGCCGAGTACGGCCGGGACGGTGAAGTCAGGGGCTTGTTTGCCTACGAGTACGCTCATTGATATCTCCTGGTGTAGAAACTTGAAGTTCAGGGTCCGCGCCAGCCTGTCACCCTCAGGCGACAGCCCTGTGACACGAACCCCCTTCGCAAGGGCCGACCATCATACACTGCGTTTTTCGACTGTCCTCAAAGGTTTTTCGCGAAATCCCGGCTGGCATTCAGCCATGCACCACCGTTCGTCAGTCACAGCCGTTGGCGATGAAAACCGTTGGGAAAGCACTTTGACAATCATTCTCGTTAACATTAAGATCCATCGCAATTGAGCCACAACCAGCGACGGTTCTCACTTATGTATGTTTGCCTCTGCACTGGCGTCACCGACGGACAGATCCGCGAAGCGATCTATGAAGGTTGCTGCAGCTATAAAGAAGTCCGTCAGGCCACCGGCGTAGCCAGCCAATGCGGCAAATGTGCCTGCCTTGCGAAGGAAGTGGTACGCGAAACCCTGACCAAGCTGCAAACCGCCCAGGCCGCGATCCCCTACCCTGTAGAATTTACTGCAGCGTAATTGCACCCAATTCGAAGAACCGGACTAATGTCCGGTTTTTTTATGCCTGCAAATCAATTGCTTAGCGACTAGACGCGGAACACAAACATTCTTATTCCGATTAATTTTCATATATTATTCAATAACTTAGGTTTGACACTTATAAATACCAAGCTCAAACTCCGCCTTATATACCGCTACTTAGGGCAGGACTCCCATCATGAAAGGCGACGTAACAGTCATCCAGCATCTCAACAAGATCCTTGCCAATGAGCTGGTCGCGATCAATCAGTACTTCCTCCATGCGCGCATGTATGAAGATTGGGGCCTGAACAAGCTGGGCAAGCACGAGTACCACGAATCCATCGACGAGATGAAGCACGCGGACAAGCTGATCAAGCGCATCCTGTTCCTGGAAGGCCTGCCGAACGTGCAGGACCTGGGCAAGCTGCACATCGGCGAGCACACCAAGGAAATGCTGGAGTGCGACCTGCGTATCGAGAAGACCGGCCACGCCGATCTGAAGACTGCCATCGCTCACTGCGAATCGGTTGGCGACTTCGGCAGCCGCGAACTGCTTGAAGACATTCTCGAATCCGAAGAAGAACACATCGACTGGCTGGAAACCCAACTGGGCCTGATCGATAAAGTCGGTCTCGAGAACTATCTGCAATCGCAGATGGGCGACGACGAGTAATCAGCAAGCGCTGAACGCGAGACATTAAAAAGCCCCGCCCTCTTTCGAGAGGCGGGGCTTTTTATTGCCATGTCGGTAGGAGTCTGGCTTGCCAGCGAAGAAGACACTGCAGTTCAACAATTACACCGCGTCATCGTTCTTCGCGAGCAAGCCCGCTCCCACAAAAGCCGGTCAGGCTTCGGACTTGGCCGCAGCAGCCTTGGCGGATGCTTCCTTGACCAGAGTCTGCAGTTCACCGTTGGCGAACATTTCAGCCATGATGTCGCTGCCGCCGACCAGTTCACCGGCTACCCACAGTTGCGGGAAAGTCGGCCAGTTGGCGTACTTCGGCAGGTTGGCACGGATTTCCGGGTTCTGCAGGATGTCGACGTAGGCGAACTTCTCGCCACAGCCCATCACAGCCTGCGCAGCTTTCGCGGAGAAGCCACACTGCGGGGCATTCGGCGAGCCTTTCATGTAAAGCAGAATGGTGTTGTTGGCAATCTGCTCTTTAATCGTTTCGATGATATCCATGGAGCACCTCGGCTGAACTTTCCGACTCATGGGTCGGCACGGTGGCGCATTGTAACGGAATCCCGAGCGCGCTGCTCGGTCTCCCCGACAGACATGCTCAAGCCGCCGCCACCGTCACCGGCACGCCGTTGAGCGCCGCATTGCCCGACAACTCGTCGAGCTGGCATTCATCGGTCAGATCGTTGGCGCTGGAGCCCGGCTGGCCGCTGGCAATCGCCATCTGCACACCCGGGCGGGCATGGCCCCAACCGTGCGGCAGGCTGACCACGCCCGGCATCATGTCCGCACTGCCGAGCACCTCGACCTCGATCTGCCCGACCCGTGAGCTGACGCGCACAAGCTGACCATCAGTGAGCCCGCGACTGGCAAGATCCTCCGGGTTCATCAGCAACTGATGACGCGGCTTGCCCTTCACCAGTCGATGATAGTTGTGCATCCATGAGTTGTTGCTGCGCACATGACGGCGACCAATCATCAACAGTTCACCATCAGCCGGCGCCTGCAAGGCAGAGAAACGCGCCAGGTCGGCAAGAATTTCCGGCGGCGCTGCCTGGACTCGTTGATTGGCGGTCTTCAATCGTGGTGTCAGGTTGGGTTTCAGCGCCCCCAGATCAACGCCGTGCGGATGATCGAACAGGGTCGCCAGCGACAGCTTGTGCTCGGAGGCGTCGCCATACCGGCCCATGCGCAAACCCATGTCGATCATCTTCGCCGGCGGCATCGTCGGCTTCAGTTCCCTGTCGGTCTTCGCCGCAAAAGCCTTGGCCAGGCCGACGAAGATTTCCCAGTCATGCAACGCGCCTTCGGGCTTGGCGAGGATCGCCCGGTTGAAACGGGTGACGTTGCGCACCGCGAACAGGTTGAACGTGGTGTCGTAGTGATCGTTCTCCAGCGCCGAGGTGGACGGCAAAATCAGGTCGGCGTAGCGCGTGGTTTCGTTGATGTACAGGTCGACGCTGACCATGAACTCCAACCCGTCCAGCGCCTGCTCCAGTTGCCGGCCGTTGGGCGTGGACAACACCGGATTGCCGGCGACGGTGATCAACGCGCGAATCTGCCCCTCGCCTTCGGTGAGCATCTCTTCGGCCAGCGCCGAGACCGGTAGCTCGCCGCCGTACTCCGGGCGACCCGAGACACGGCTTTGCCATTTGTTGAAATGCCCGCCCGAGGTGGACGCCACCAGGTCTACCGCAGGCTCGGTGCACAGAGCGCCGCCCACCCGGTCGAGATTGCCGGTCACCAGGTTGATCAGTTGCACGACCCAATGGCACAGCGTGCCGAAGGCTTGGGTGGAAACACCCATCCGGCCATAGCAGACTGCGCTTGGCGCAGCGGCGAAGTCCCGGGCCAATTGGCGGATCTGTTCGGCGGGAACGGCACACAACGGGCTCATGGCTTCGGCCGTGAACGCCGCCACCGCTGCGCGCACGTCGTCGAGACCGTCCACCGGCAGATGGCTGTCCGACGTCAGCCCTTCGCTGAACAGCGTGTTGAGCACACCAAACAGCAACGCCGCATCGCCACCGGGACGCACGAACAGATGCTGGTCGGCCATCGCCGCCGTCTCGCTGCGCCGCGGATCGACCACCACCACTTTGCCGCCCCGGGCCTGGATGGCCTTCAGGCGTTTTTCCACATCCGGCACGGTCATGATGCTGCCGTTGGACGCCAGCGGGTTGCCGCCCAGGATCAGCATGAAGTCGGTGTGATCGATGTCCGGGATCGGCAGCAGCAAGCCGTGGCCGTACATCAAGTAACTGGTCAGGTGATGGGGCAGTTGGTCGACAGAAGTTGCCGAATAGCGATTGCGGGTTTTCAGCAGGCCCAGAAAGTAATTGCTGTGGGTCATCAGCCCGTAGTTGTGCACGCTCGGATTGCCCTGATACACGGCGACCGCGTTCTGCCCATGACGCGCCTGAATCGCCGAGAGCTTTTCAGCCACCAGCTCAAAGGCCTCCTCCCACCCGATCGGCAACCATTCACTGCCAACCCGGCGCATGGGTTGGCGCAGGCGATCCGGATCGTTCTGGATGTCTTGCAGCGCCACGGCTTTGGGGCAGATGTGCCCGCGACTGAACGTATCCAGTGCGTCGCCCTTGATCGAGGTGATCTGCACCTGGCCGTCGGTTTCAGTGGTTTCGATGCTCAGGCCACAGATGGCTTCGCACAGGTGGCACGCACGGTGGTGGAGAGTCTTGGTCATGGCCAGTCTCTGTCTTGTTCTGGGCAGGCAACAACGCCTGCGGGAACAAAACTATGGCGCGTGGCCGGGCGTGGCGCCAGCGACGTTCGTCTTGTGAATCGACGACCATCAGGCGAGCCGATAGCCCTTCATCGCGATCAGTTGGAAGGCAACTGGGGCGGTGCGGCCAGCTGGATTTCCTGAATGGTTTCGATCTGTTCGTGGGCGACGTGCACGCCGGTGAGTTCGCCGATCAGTCGCCAATGCTCGTCGAGTCCGGTGCTGATGGTCGCCATGCGATCGATCATGTGGCGGCCGGCGGTCTTGACCACTTCGTCTTCACTGCGCAGCAGTTCGAAGGACAAGGAAGTGACCGAAGCGGTCAGATGAGTCAGTGAGCGTGCCGTGTGGCCCAGCAATTCCATTAACAGTTTTTCTTTCGATTCCATGCGGAGGCTTCCTGCGTCGCTCGTGAGTTATTTATAACCCAGCACTTTGCTTTAGCAAATGTTTCAGATCGGACATCCGACCAGCGCTTCCATGGCCGACCGGTCGCAAACCGACCAGGCCTGCTCCATCCCCGCCCTGCCTGATTGCCAAGCCCGGCGGCGCCAGTGTACAAAGGTCTGGAATCCGGCTCAAAACCGGCGCTTCGAGTGACCGCGCCACTCCCGCACACTCCGCAAAAATCGTAGCCTATTGGAAAAACGCGACATTTAGTGTCAATATCGCGCCTCCCCCTATTTCGTCGCCCCGTGCGGCTTACGCCGCAGGTCTCGCCCGTTGTTCCTGTAAACAAGGCTTTGAGCATCTGCGGTTTGTAGCAAAAAGGTAGTCAATGATGAGCGCAAGGCACTTTCTCTCCCTGATGGATTGCACGCCCGAAGAGCTGGTCAGCGTGATCCGTCGAGGCGTTGAGCTCAAGGACCTGCGTAACCGCGGCGTACTGTTCGAGCCTCTGAAAAACCGCGTCCTGGGGATGATCTTCGAGAAATCCTCGACCCGCACCCGGATCTCCTTCGAGGCCGGCATGATCCAGCTCGGTGGCCAGGCGATCTTCCTTTCGCCGCGCGACACCCAGTTGGGCCGTGGCGAGCCCATCGGCGACTGCGCCATCGTCATGTCGAGCATGCTCGACGCGGTGATGATCCGTACCTTTGCCCACAGCACCCTGACCGAATTTGCCGCAAACTCCCGCGTGCCGGTGATCAACGGCCTGTCCGATGACCTGCACCCGTGCCAGTTGCTGGCCGACATGCAGACCTTCCTCGAACACCGTGGCTCGATCCAGGGCAAGACCGTGGCCTGGATCGGCGACGGCAACAACATGTGCAACAGCTATATAGAAGCGGCGATCCAGTTCGACTTCCAGTTGCGCGTGGCCTGCCCGGAAGGCTACGAGCCGAATCCCGAGTTCGTCGCCAGGGCCGGTGACCGCGTGACCATCGTCCGCGACCCGAAGGACGCCGTGCGCGGCGCGCATCTGGTGAGCACCGACGTCTGGACCTCCATGGGCCAGGAAGAGGAAACCGCCAAGCGTCTGCAGCTGTTCGCGCCGTTCCAGGTCAACCGCGCCCTGCTCGACCTGGCCGCCGAGGACGTGCTATTCATGCACTGCCTGCCCGCCCACCGCGGGGAGGAAATCAGCCTCGACCTGCTCGATGACCCGCGCTCCGTCGCCTGGGATCAGGCAGAAAACCGTCTCCACGCACAGAAGGCCCTGCTCGAGTTCCTCGTCGAACCGGCATATCACCACGCATGAGTCATGAATTACTGCTGAACCTGCGCAACCTCGCTTGCGGCTATCAAGATCAACGTGTGGTGCAGAACCTCAATCTGCACCTCAACGCCGGTGACATCGGTTGCCTGCTCGGCTCCTCGGGCTGCGGCAAGACCACCACCCTGCGCGCCATCGCCGGTTTCGAACCGGTCCACGAAGGGGAAATCCAGCTCGGCGGTGAAACCATCTCCAGCGCCGGTTTCACCCTCGCCCCGGAAAAACGCCGGATCGGCATGGTGTTCCAGGACTACGCGCTGTTCCCGCACCTGAGCGTCGCGGACAACATCGCCTTCGGCATTCGCAAGCACCCGAACAAGGAGCGCGTCGTCGAAGAGTTGCTGGAACTGGTCAACCTGAAGAGTCTCGGCAAGCGCTTTCCGCACGAATTGTCCGGTGGCCAGCAGCAACGTGTCGCCCTCGCCCGCGCCCTGGCGCCGGAGCCGCAACTGCTGCTGCTCGACGAGCCGTTTTCCAACCTCGACGGCGAACTGCGACGCAAGCTCAGCCATGAGGTGCGCGACATTCTCAAGGCCCGTGGCACCAGTGCGATTCTGGTGACTCACGATCAGGAAGAAGCCTTCGCCGTCAGCGATCACGTCGGCGTGTTCAAGGAAGGCCGGCTGGAGCAGTGGGATACGCCGTACAACCTCTACCACGAACCGGCGACGCCGTTTGTGGCGAGTTTCATTGGCCAGGGTTACTTCATCCGTGGCCAGCTCGGCAGCCCGGAATCGGTGCACACCGAACTCGGCGAACTGCGCGGCAATCGCGCCTACACCTGGCCGACCGGCGGCGCGGTGGATGTGCTGCTGCGTCCGGATGACATCGTTTATGCGCCGGACAGCGGGTTGAAAGCACGGATCGTCGGCAAGACCTTCCTCGGGGCTTCGACCCTGTATCGCCTGCAACTGCCGACCGGCGCGCAACTGGAATCGATCTTCCCGAGCCACGCTGACCATCAGGTTGGTGCGGATGTCGGGATTCGTGTGGCGGCGGAACATCTGGTGTTGTTCCAGGCGTCCGGTAGCACGGCTGCGCAGATTCCGGCCGTGGAAAACGGTGTTCGCCGATATAGCACTGCCCACTGACCCGCAAAAAGAGAGGGAGCCTGATGGCTCCCTTTTTTTGCTTCAGCCCAGCATCAATGTGCCGCTCGCCACGAGCGTCGCATTCCCGCCAATCTTCACCCGCTCGCCTTCCAGCCGACAGAACAACTCCCCGCCTCGCGCCGAACGTTGGCAAGCGGTCAGGCTCGACTTGCCCAAACGTTTTGACCAGTACGGAATCAGGCTGCAATGGGTCGATCCCGTGACCGGGTCTTCATTGATGCCGATGGCCGGAGCGAAGTAGCGCGAGACGAAATCATGCTGACTGCCCCGGGCCGTGACGATGGCGCCGAGCCAAGGCAACCTGGCCAGGGCGACCATGTCCGGCGTGCAATCGAGCACCGCCTGCTCCGATTCCAGCACCACGAACAGTTCGTTGGAACTCAGAACATCCACTGCCTGGACATTCAGCGCACGCTCGATCTCCACGGTGACGCCTTTCTCCACCGCTTCAATGGCCGGGAAATCCAGCCACAGCCGGCCACCTTCACGGCTGACACTCAACGGCCCGGACTTGCAGGTGAAGTCCAGACGCTCGGTGCTTTCCTTATAGATCTCGAACAACACATAGGCACTGGCCAGTGTCGCGTGACCGCACAACGGCACCTCGGTGGTCGGCGTGAACCAGCGGATATGCCAGGCCTGGCCTTCGCGCACCAGAAACGCGGTTTCCGCCAGGTTGTGTTCGGCGGCGATCTTTTGCATCAAATCGTCCGCGAGCCAGGCGTCGAGCCGATAGACCATCGCCGGATTGCCACTGAAGGGCCGATCGCTGAATGCGTCGACCTGATGAAACTCGAGCTGCATAACCTTCTCCCTGTGTCAGTCGAAAGAGCATGCCGCTGCGGCTTGTTCATCGCCAGTGACAGAACCGGTCAATTTTTCTCATACAGAACTCAGGCACGACCAATGTCGGCGAACTTCGCCTGGGTGTGCTCGGCGAGAACGGCGGGCGCCAGTTCGACTTCCAGACCACGTCGACCGGCACTGACATAAATGGTCGCAAAACCCTGGGCGGAATTATCAATAAAGGTGCGCAGGCGTTTTTTCTGCCCCAGCGGGCTGATGCCGCCCAACAGGTAACCGGTGGAACGTTGCGCGGCAGCCGGGTCGGCCATTTCCACTTTCTTCACTCCTGCGGCGTGGGCCAGCCCTTTGAGGTCGAGACTTCCGACGACCGGCACGACGGCCACCAGCAATTCGCCTTTTTCACTGGCCGCCAGCAGCGTCTTGAACACCTGCGCCGGCTCCAGCCCCAGTTTTTCCGCGGCCTCCAGGCCGTAGGACGCGGCCTTGGGGTCATGTTCGTAACTGTGCACGCGATGTTCGGCACGAACTTTTTTCAACAAGTCCAACGCAGGGGTCATGGCAGCTCCAGGCTCGGCAGTGGCAAAAAATCCTGCGCCGGATTCTAGGCCATCGCCACGTAAAAGGCTCTACTGCGCGCCACGTTTCCCGGGGCTTGCAGGCTGACAGCCGCATCGCCCAACGGGTGCCCCGCAGGATCATTCACCTGACTGATAGTTTATTTGTGACCGATGGTTCACTTTCGACCTTTGACAGCTTTGTTTCTTGTCTATATTTTTTCGAATCTGAATAATGTAAGAATTATCGTCACCGCAGCACCCAGCAGTAAACCGGGAACAGGATGGGGATCCTGCCCCGGCGAAAATCGCGCCTTGCCCTGTCGGCAACCGCGCCAGACAACAACAAAAACCGAGGTTTTCAATGACAACTGCGTTACAGCAACCATCGCTCTCGAGCCAGTGCCTGGCCGAGTTTCTGGGTACTGCACTTCTGATCTTTTTCGGTACGGGCTGCGTCGCCGCGCTCAAGGTCGCGGGCGCGAGTTTCGGTCTGTGGGAAATCAGCATCATCTGGGGCGTCGGCGTAAGCATGGCGATCTACCTCACCGCCGGAGTTTCCGGTGCGCACCTGAACCCTGCCGTCAGTATCGCCCTGAGCATTTTCGCCGACTTCGAAAAGCGCAAACTGCCGTTCTACATTCTTTCCCAGGTCGCCGGTGCCTTCTGCGGCGCGCTGTTGGTTTACACGCTGTACAGCAACCTGTTCTTCGATTTCGAACAAACTCACCATATGGTTCGTGGCTCCGCCGCCAGCCTGGAACTGGCCTCGGTGTTCTCCACCTTCCCGAACCCTGCGCTGTCGACCGCTCAGGCGTTCCTGGTCGAGGTGATCATCACCGCGATCCTGATGGGCGTGATCATGTCCTTGACCGATGACAACAACGGCCTGCCGAAAGGCCCGCTGGCGCCGCTGCTGATCGGTCTGCTGATTGCCGTGATCGGCAGTTCGATGGGCCCGCTGACCGGTTTCGCGATGAACCCGGCCCGTGACTTCGGTCCGAAGCTGATGACTTTCTTCGCAGGCTGGGGTGAAATTTCCTTCACCGGCGCCCGTGAAATCCCGTACTTCCTGATTCCGATTTTTGCACCGATTGTCGGTGCCTGCCTCGGCGCTGCCGGGTATCGCGGGCTGATTGCCCGTCACCTGACCGGCGCCACACCTGCTACAAAGGACGCAGCACCGGCCATTGACGGCAAACCAAGAACTTCTTGAAACAGTCGGCGCGGGCTCCTGCCCATTTCGAGCCCGCGCCACGGCCCACTCACCCTTATTTCGTCCAAGGCAATCGACATGACCGACATTCAGAATAAGAACTACATCATTGCCCTCGATCAGGGTACGACCAGCTCCCGCGCGATCATTTTCGACCGCGATGCGAACGTGGTCTGCACCGCGCAGCGCGAATTCGCCCAGCATTACCCGCAAGCCGGCTGGGTCGAACACGACCCGATGGAAATCTTCGCTACCCAGAGCGCAGTGATGGTCGAGGCGCTGGCCCAGGCCGGTCTGCATCACGACCAGGTGGCCGCCATCGGCATCACCAACCAGCGTGAAACCACCGTGGTCTGGGACAAGACCACCGGCCGCCCGGTCTACAACGCGATCGTCTGGCAATGCCGCCGCAGCACCGAGATCTGCCAGCAGCTCAAGCGCGACGGTCATGAAGACTACATTCGCGAGAACACCGGCCTGGTCACCGACCCGTACTTCTCCGGCACCAAACTGAAGTGGATCCTCGACAACGTCGAAGGCAGCCGCGAGCGTGCGCGCAACGGCGAACTGCTGTTCGGCACCGTCGACAGCTGGCTGATCTGGAAATTCACCGGCGGCAAGGTGCACGTCACCGACTACACCAACGCCTCGCGGACCATGCTCTTCAACATCCACTCGCTGGAGTGGGATTCGAAGATGCTAGAGATCCTCGACATCCCGCGCGAGATGCTGCCGGAAGTCAAAGCCTCCTCGGAAATCTACGGTCGCACCAAAAGCGGCATCGCCATCGGCGGTATCGCCGGCGACCAGCAGGCTGCACTGTTCGGCCAGATGTGCGTCGAGCCGGGCCAGGCGAAAAACACCTATGGCACCGGCTGCTTCCTGCTGATGAACACCGGCGACAAAGCGGTGAAATCGCAGCACGGCATGCTCACCACCATCGCCTGCGGCCCGCGCGGCGAAGTGGCCTACGCACTGGAAGGCGCTGTGTTCAACGGCGGTTCGACCGTGCAGTGGCTGCGCGATGAACTGAAAATCATCAACGACGCCCACGACACCGAGTACTTCGCCAATAAGGTGAAGGACAGCAACGGCGTCTATCTGGTGCCAGCCTTTACCGGCCTAGGCGCTCCCTACTGGGACCCGTATGCCCGTGGCGCGCTGTTCGGCCTGACTCGCGGCGTGCGTGTGGATCACATCATCCGCGCCGCGCTGGAATCGATCGCCTACCAGACCCGCGACGTACTCGATGCCAT
Organism: Pseudomonas sp. R43(2017); assembly: GCF_002112345.1. NCBI lineage: Bacteria > Pseudomonadati > Pseudomonadota > Gammaproteobacteria > Pseudomonadales > Pseudomonadaceae > Pseudomonas > Pseudomonas sp. R43(2017). Next base: position 314,440 of record NZ_NEHJ01000004.1, on the reverse strand, counting down.
GCAACAGGACTCCGGCGAACGCCTCAAGGCCCTGCGCGTGGACGGCGGTGCGGTGGCGAACAACTTCCTGATGCAGTTCCAGGCCGACATCCTCGGCACTCAGGTCGAGCGCCCGCAAATGCGCGAAACCACTGCACTCGGTGCAGCGTACCTGGCAGGTCTGGCGTGCGGCTTCTGGGGCAGCCTGGAAGAACTGCGCGGCAAGGCAGTGATCGAACGCGAATTCGAACCGAGCCTGGACGAAGCGGCAAAAGAGAAGCTGTATAAAGGCTGGAAAAAAGCCGTCAGCCGTACCCGTGACTGGGAACGTGAGGACGCTGAATAAGCCAGTCTGAGGACTGGTAACGGCATGTAACTGGTCGGGAGCGGATTCCTGCGGCATCATGGGCAAATTTTGCACGGCAGCCCAAAGGAAGCCCCATGAATCTGCCTCCCCGTCAGCAGCAAATCCTCGAGCTGGTCCGCGAACGCGGCTATGTGAGCATCGAGGAAATGGCCACGCTGTTCGTTGTTACCCCGCAAACCATCCGCCGCGATATCAATCAACTGGCGGAAGCCAATCTGCTGCGTCGCTACCACGGCGGCGCCGCCTATGATTCCAGCGTCGAAAACACCGCCTATGCGATGCGCGCCGATCAGATGCGCGACGAAAAACAACGCATCGGTGAAGCCATCGCCGCGCAGATTCCCGATCACGCCTCGTTGTTCATCAACATCGGCACTACCACCGAATCCATCGCCCGCGCCCTGCTCAACCACAGCCACCTGAAAATCATCACCAACAACCTGCACGTCGCCTCGATGCTCAGTGCCAAGGATGATTTCGATGTGCTGCTCACCGGCGGCAATGTCCGTCGCGACGGCGGCGTGGTGGGTCAGGCGAGCGTGGACTTCATCAATCAGTTCAAGGTCGACTTTGCGCTGGTGGGCATCAGTGGCATCGACGAAGACGGCAGCCTGCTCGACTTCGATTACCAGGAAGTGCGGGTGTCCCAGGCGATCATCGCCAATGCCCGGCAGGTGATCCTGGCGGCGGACTCCAGCAAATTCGGCCGTAACGCGATGATTCGCCTCGGTCCGATCAGCCTGATCGATTGCCTGGTCACCGATCAGCAGCCGGTGCCGGCCCTGGCGCAACTGCTGAGCCAGAACAAGATTCGTCTGGAAGTCGTTTAACTCCTCCTTACATCCTCAGCGCCTGTACTGGCGCCTTCGTCGGATCGCCGTCCGGGGCAAGCCCGCTCCCACTGGTGTTGAATCGGCCACAAGATTTGTGAGCACAACCGACCACTGTGGGAGCGGGCTTGCCCGCGAAGGCGATCTTACAGGCGCCCTCATCCGCGCCCTGACGCGCATTTCATGTTCGAATATTTTCCTTTCCCCGCCCTTCGATGAGTTTTTTCAATCGAAGTCGACTGGCTGCGCGTGTCTTTATGGGCTACCATTTTCGCAAATGAACATTCATGTTCGATTTCCAAGACAGAAAATCAAAAGAGCCCGAGGCCAGCCGATGTCCACCTCTACCTTGCGTACGCCCCCTATCTCCGAGATCTACGATATCGCCGTCATTGGCGGCGGGATCAATGGCGTGGGGATCGCAGCGGATGCCGCCGGTCGCGGTCTCTCGGTGTTCCTTTGCGAAAAGGACGACCTGGCCAGCCACACCTCGTCGGCCAGCAGCAAGCTGATCCACGGTGGTCTGCGCTACCTCGAACATTATGAATTCCGTCTGGTGCGCGAAGCCCTGGCCGAGCGCGAAGTGCTGCTGGCCAAGGCCCCGCACATCGTCAAACCTATGCGTTTCGTACTGCCGCACCGCCCGCACCTGCGTCCGGCGTGGATGATCCGCGCCGGCCTGTTCCTGTATGACAACCTCGGCAAGCGCGAAAAGCTCGCAGGCTCCAAAAGCCTGAAGTTCGGTGCCGACAGCGCACTGAAAAGCGAAATCACCAAAGGTTTCGAATACTCCGACTGCTGGGTCGACGACGCCCGCCTGGTGGTGCTGAATGCCATGGCTGCCCGTGAAAAAGGCGCGCATGTGCACACCCAGACCCGTTGCGTCAGCGCCCGCCGCGCCAAAGGCCTGTGGCACCTGAACCTGGAACGCGCCGATGGCAGCCTGTTCTCGATCACCGCCAAGGCACTGGTGAACGCCGCCGGCCCGTGGGTCGCCAAGTTCATCCGTGACGACCTGAAGATGGAGTCGCCGTACGGCATCCGCCTGATCCAGGGCAGCCACATCATCGTGCCGAAACTGTACGAAGGCGATCACGCGCACATCCTGCAAAACGAAGATCAGCGCATCGTTTTCACCATTCCGTACCTGAACAACCTGACGCTGATCGGCACCACCGACCGCGAGTACACCGGCGACCCGGCCAAAGTGGCGATCACCGACGGCGAAACCGATTACCTGCTGAAAGTGGTCAACGCCCACTTCAAGAAGCAGATCAGCCGTGACGACATCCTGCACACCTACTCGGGCGTCCGTCCGCTGTGCAACGACGAATCCGACAATCCTTCGGCCGTGACCCGCGACTACACCCTGGCGCTGTCCGGCAGCAGCGAAGAAGCCCCGTTGCTGTCGGTGTTCGGCGGCAAGCTGACCACCTACCGCAAACTCGCCGAGTCGGCGATGGCGCAACTGATGCCGTTCTTCACCCAGATGCGTCCGAGCTGGACCGCCAGCGCAACTCTGCCGGGCGGCGAAGACATGACCACGCCGCAGGCCTTGAGCGCGCTGATCCGCGACAAATTCGACTTCGTCCCGAGCGAAATCGCCCGCCGCTGGGCCACCACCTACGGCAGCCGCACCTGGCGCATGCTCGAAGGCGTGGACAGCCTGGCCGACATGGGCGAACACATCGGCGGCGGTCTCTACACCCGTGAAGTCGATTATCTGTGCGCCGAAGAGTGGGCCACCACCGCTCATGACATCCTGTGGCGCCGCAGCAAGCTGGGCCTGTTCACCACCCCGGCCGAACAGGAAAAACTGGCGGCGTACCTGAGCCAGGTCGAGCAGAACCGCAGCAAGATCGAAGCGGCCTGATCTTCAAGCCGCGTTGACGAAAGCCCCTGAATCTCTCGATTCAGGGGCTTTTTGCGTTACTGCGCCAGATGCAGCAGGAGGAAATCGATGAATGCCCGCGACTTGTGCGGCAGATGCGCGGTGTTGGGAAATACGACATTGATCGACTGAGAAGGCAACGTATACGCCGGCAACAGGCGAACCAGCCGTCCGCTGGCGATATCGTCCTCGACCACCCAGCCCGGCAACACCGAGACGCCGAGCGACGACAAGGTCATCGAGCGAATCGCCGTGGAGGAGTTGGATTCGAAATGGCTGGTGCCATTGACCTCCACCGTCCCTCCCCGATCATCGCGCAGTACCCATTGCGTGGGCGCCTGCAAATTGCTGTTGGCAATCCATGGCACACCGTTCAGATCTTGCGGCTGCGCCACCGGGTGACGCTCGACAAACGCCGGAGTCGCCACCAGCACGATTTGATAATCCGCCAGCTTGCGGCTCTTGAAGGCGGAATCCGCCAGATTGCCCAGACGCACCACCAGATCCAGTTTTTCCGCCACCAGATCATTCAATGACGAATTGAAGTTGTAGCACAGGCGAATTTCCGGATAACGCTCGCTGAACAATGGAATCAACGGAAGAATGAACTTCTCGCCGTATTCACTGGTTGAACTAATTCGTAACTTCCCAGAAACCCGGTTATTACCCTTCAGTACATTATCAAAGGCATTATCGATATCCGCGACAATGCCCTTGAACTCTTCATAAAAGTCCTGACCAATTTCAGTCAGCGATATATTCCGGGTATTGCGAATCAGCAACGTCGCCGAAAGAACTTCTTCCAGCGCCTTGACATGCAGGCTGGCCATGGCTTTGCTGATACTCAGGTAGTTCGCAGCCTTGGTGTAAGAGCCGAAGTCGACCACGGCGAGAAATGTCTGAACCCGATTCAGATGAGAATGCATGGCGGTGGCGTTCACTGTTTAATCCTTTCAAACATTGTTTCAAGGATAGTCGTATCGACACTCCAAGTCCATCGCCCCTATGCTTTGCGACAAAGAGGAAACAACAATGAACTATCGCTACAAGATCGCGCTGATCTTTCTGATCGGCTTTTTTATTGACTGCATAAACATATTCATGTCCGCCGTGGCATTACCCAGCATATCGGCGACATTGCAAGTAAGCAGTTCTTCGGTGGCCTGGGTGGCGAATGCCTATATCCTCGGCCTGACCCTGATCATTCCTGTCAGCACCTGGCTCGCCGGGCGTTTCGGCAGCCGCGAGATTCTCACCGCTTCGATGCTGGTTTTTACCGGCTCCGTATGGATGTGCGGCCTGGCCGACAGTTTTCATGAACTGGTGATCTGGCGCTTCGTCCAGGGCATCGGTGGCGGGTTGTTGATTCCGGTGGGTCAGGCGTTGACCTTCAACCTGTTCCAGGGCGAGCAACGGGCGAAAATCTCCACACTGGTGATGGCCGTGGCCCTGATCGCCCCGGCCATTTCGCCGACCGTCGGCGGCATCATCGTCGACAGCAGTTCGTGGCGCTGGGTGTTCTACAGCAACATTCCGTTTTCGCTGATCGCTGCCGGATTATCCTGGTTCTGGATTCGCGAAAGCCGACCGACCAGCCTGGCGCGCCCGGACATCCTCGGCCTGCTGCTGGTCAGTGCCGCGCTGGGCAGCCTGCTGATGGGCATGTCGCTGTACGGCGGCGACTATCCTGCCATCGAGGCCATTGCCTGTGTCGCGGCGGGCCTGATGTTCGTGGCGCTGTACCTGCTGCATTACCGTCGCAAGCGCGACGCGATCATTGACCTGAGCCTGCTCAAGAGCAAAAAGCTCAGCACCTCGATCTTCATCTATTACGCGATTCCCGGCGTGTTCACCGGGGTCAACCTGATGAGCATCTTCTTTCTGCAGAACACCCTGCACTTCAGCGCCCGCCTCACTGGCATGTTCATGATCCTCTACGCCACCGGCGCATTCATCGCGATGCTCACCTGCGGCCGGGTCTACAACAAAATCGGCGCCCGGCGCCTCTTCACCCTCGGCATGCTGATCCACAGCGCCGGCATCGCCACCCTGATGCTGGTGGATGCGCCGACCGATATCGGGGTGATCGTGATCGCCTACAGCCTGATGGGCATCGGCGGCGGGATCGGCGCCAACACCGCGCAAACCACCTCGCTGATGGACTTCAAGGGCAGCGAAACCCACAAGGCCAGTGTGATCTGGAACATCAACCGGCAGATGTCGTTCAGCGTCGGCGCGGCGTTGTTCCTGATGATCTACAACCTGCTGCTCAAACAGTTCGACTCGACCCCGGCCTATCACGCCACGTTCGCAATTGCTGCGCTGGTCGGACTGTTCCCACTGCTTCAAATGAGCCAACTGAACCCTCCAAAGGAATGCCATGAACAACAACCCGGTTGAACTAGCCCGCCACAGCATCCACCACGTGCATGAACTGATTCATCGTGTCTTCACCAATGCCGACGGCGCCGGCGAAGCCGCCATCGCGCCACTGATGGATGTCTTCAGCGAAGACTTCAGCATGGTCACCACCTCGGCCGCCGTGGTCGGGCGGGCCCAGGTCGAGCAACTGTTCAAAGGTGCGGTCGGTGCCCGTCCGGGCCTGGAAATCGACATCAGCGACCTGCACACGATCTGGCACGAAGGCCCGACCGTCGCCCTGCGCTACAAGGAAACCCATCGCCAGAACCAGCGCGAGACTTCGCGCATTTCCGTGACGATCCTGCGCGTGCATCAGCACGGCACCCGCTGGCTGTACCTGCACGAAACACCGCTGGCCCAGGAAAACCCGGCATGAATTACACCGTTACCCATTGCCGGATGCTGTCGGCATCAATCAAGGAAATCACCGTCACCGGCGCTCCCGCCGCCACGCAATCGGCCCATGCCGGGGGGCACTTCAAATGGCTGATAGCGCCCTCGGGCGAATGGCGTCATTACTCCACCGTGGAGCTGGGCGACAGCGTCGAAGGTCATTTCACTTTCGCCATTCGCCTCAGTGACGACTCCCCCAGCAGCCAGTACCTGCGCTCGCTGGCGGCCGGCGACCAGGTGCAGCTCGAAGGCCCGTTCAACACTTTCAACTACCCGCTCGACACCCGGACCGGTCGCGACATCGCGATTGCCGGCGGCATCGGCATCACTCCGCTGACCGGCATCCTGCGGCATCTGACCGCGTTGGAGCGTTCGGCGCACCTGCATTACTTCGCCCGCAGCGTCGACGATGCGGCCTACGCCGAAGATCTGCGATCACTGCTGCAAGACCGCATGAACCTGCACCTGTCCGGCCAGCGCCCGGCGATTCACCAGGTACTCGCTGACCTGTGCGCCGAAGACCGGCTCTACGTCTGCGGTCCGGCGGCGATGCTCAACGACATCCTGAGCCACGCCGAATCCGCCGGGCTGCCCCGCGATCGTATTTATCTGGAGGTGTTCAACGTCGCCCGGGATGAAGGCGCCCGGGGTTTTACGGTCGAGGCGGCAGATTCCGCCTTAAGCATCGAGGTCGGTCCCGACCAGACCTTGCTCGAAGCCCTGGAAGCCGCGGGTCTGGACCCGATCTCTGACTGCCGTCGCGGCGAGTGCGGCGTCTGCGCGCTGGACGTGCTGGAAGGCGACGTCGAGCACCGGGATTTCATCATGAGCGAACAAGAAGCGGCCTGCAGCGCACGGATCTATCCCTGCGTTTCCCGGGCGAAAAGCCCACGCCTGAAGCTGGCGATCTGAAGAGGACACCCCGTTGGACAACTATTTCAATGGCAGAGAAGTGCACAAGTCTCTGTTCCTTGATCAACAACTGTTCGAACAGGAACAGCAACGCGTCTTTGCCGCAAGCTGGTGCTACCTGGGTCACGACAGCCTGATCCCCGAAACCGGCGATTACTTCACCGCCACCCTCGCCGCCCAGCCGCTGGCCATGGTGCGCCAGAAGAACGGCGACATCGTGGTGCTGCACAACCGCTGCCCGCACAAGGGCGTGAAAGTGCTGGCCGAAGCGCGTGGGAACGTGGGCCGCTTCATGCGTTGCCCCTACCACGCCTGGACGTTCAAGACCGACGGCGAGCTGCTGAGCATCCCGGTGAAAAAGGAATACGACGACTGCGACCTGAGCAGTTGTTCGGCCCACAAGGGCATGCGGCCGGTCGCGGCGGTGCGCAACTATCGCGGCTTCGTGTTCGTGCGCCTGAGTGAAACCGGCATGGGTTTCGACGAGTTTTTCGGCGAGTCGCTGTCAACGCTGGACAACATGGTCATGCGCTCCCCGCAAGGCAAGCTGCGCGTGGTCGGTCAGCCGCTGCTGCACAAGCATCGCTGCAACTGGAAGATGGTCGTCGACAACCAGACCGATACCTGCCACCCGATGATCGCCCACGAATCCTCGGCCGGCGAAGCCATTCGCCTGTGGAAGGAAACCGGTGACCAGAGCCAGCCTGCGCCGATGGCCGTGGAACTGTTCTCGCCGTTCATGGCCTCGTACGAATTCTTCGCCGGCATGGGCATCCGCGTCTGGCCCAACGGCCACGGACACACCGGGGTCAGCAACTCGATCCACAAGGCCTACACGGGCATTCCCGGTTACTGGGAGCTGATGGTCGAAAGCTACGGCGAGGACCAGGCCCGGGCCATTCTTGACGACACCCGGCACAACACCGTGTATTTCCCCAACTTGATGGTTAAGGGCCCGATCCAGACGCTGCGGGTGATCCGCCCGGTGAGTGCGCAGGAAACCATCGTCGAGTCGTGGATCTTCGAACTGCAGGGCGCCCCGGTGCAGTTGCTGGAACGCACCGTGCAGTACAACAACCTGATCAACTCGCCGTGCTCGATGGTCGCCCATGACGACGTGGAGATGTACGAGCGCGCCATGGAAGGCCTGCACAGCGACGCCAACGAATGGGTCAACGTTGCCCGACTGTTCGAACCGGGCGAGACCTACGACCAGACCCGCGTGGTGTCCGGCACCAGTGAACTGGCGATGCGCAACTTCTACGACAACTGGCAAAACCTGATGCGGGACGACCATGCACCACGATCAAACTGAACGGGCGATCGAGCGTTTGCTCGAGACCGAAATGCACCTGCTCGATCAACAGGACTTCGACGCCTGGCAGCAATTGCTGAGCGATGACTACACCTACTGGATTCCGATGACCCGCGAACAGCGCAGCCCGCTGCACGAATCCTCGCTGGTGTATGAAGACCGCTTCCTGACCACCCTGCGCATCAACCGCCTGGCCAATGCCCGCAACTTTTCCCAACAGCCGAAAAGCCGTTGCCTGCACATTGCCCAGCGCCCCCGGATCACGATTGAAGAGCCGTCCTGCAGCGCCGTCGCCAGCAGCAATCTGCTGTATTGCGAAGCCCGTGGCGAGCGCGAATGGCATTACCCCGCCACCGTCGAACATCGCCTGATCAATCTCGACGGCGAATGGAAAATCCAGGGCAAGAAGATCCTGTTGCTCAACCCCGACCGCGCCCTCGAAAGCCTGCAGCTCATCATCTGACCGACCGAGAATTACCCCTGTGAACTCCATGAACCATCCTGCCAGCCAGGATACCGCGTGCCTGTCTTTCCCCTATGTCGACCTGCTCTACGATTACGGTCAGTTCCTGCGCAACGCCGACCAGGCCATCGGAAACCTGCCGGCACTCACGGCAGAAAAACACATCGGCATCGTCGGCGCCGGCCTGACCGGGCTGGTGGCGGCCTATGAGTTGCTGCGTGCCGGTGCCCGTCGCGTGACCCTGTTCGAGGCTGAAGAAAGCCACATCGGCGGTCGCCTGTTGACTCAATGCTTCGATGAAGAACAACCGCAGTTCATCGCGGAAATGGGCGCCATGCGCTTTCCACCGAGCGAGGTCGGGCTGTTCCATTACCTCAACAAGTTCGGCATCCAGACCACTGAAGCCTTTCCCGATCCGGGGGTGGTCGATACCGAACTGCATTATCGTGGCGAGGCCCATCACTGGGCCGCGATGCAACCGCCGCCGGCACTGTTCAGCACCGTGCATCAGGGCTGGAATGCGTTTCTGCGCGAAGGCGCGGTACTGGACGACGGCACCAGCCTTGCCCCGCCGCTGCTGCTGACCGAACTGCTCAAGCAGCACAATTACTGCGAAGTGCAGCCGGAATGGCAACGCTATCTGGACTGCTTCGGTGACAGCTCTTTCTATTCGGCGATGGTGCGCATCTTCACCAGCAAGAACCCGCCGGGCGGCAAGGTCTGGCGCAAACCGGAAGACTTCCACCTGTTCGGCTCGCTGGGCATCGGCTCCGGTGGTTTCCAATCGGTCTATCGCGCCTCGTTCACCGAAATTCTGCGGCTGGTAGTCAACGCGCTGGAAGTCAATCAGCGGCTGGTGCCGAACGGCATCTCCTCGCTGGCAGAGCTGATCGCCGACACCCGGTTCAACGGCATGCAACTGCGCGACATGATCTGCCGTACCCGCATCGAATCGATCAACAAGGGACCCGACGGACAGATCCTGCTGGCCGGCAGCAACGGCGAAACCTACGCCTGCGACCGGGTGATCACCACCACCACGACCCGCGCCTTGCAGGTCAACCTCAAGCTCACCCAGAACCAGGCGTTCGTGAATCGCGACGTGGCCCGGGCCATCAACGAAACCCACATGGTCGGGTCCTCCAAGCTGTTCATCCTGACCAGGGACAAGTTCTGGCTCAAACACGGCCTGGCGCAGAACATCCAGACCGACACCCTGGTCAAGGGCGTGTACTGCCTGGACTACGCGCCACAAGACCCGGACTCCTGGGGCGTGGTGCTGATCAGTTACACCTGGGAAGACGACTCGCACAAGATGGTTTCCATGACCGACAAAGTGCAGCGCTGCCTGCGCCTGGTGGACGAGCTGGCGATGAGCGCGCCGGAATTCGCCCGCCACCTGATCCCGCTCAACGGCGACTACCAGCGCTACGTGCTCGAATACGACTGGCTGACCGACAAGCATGCCCTCGGTGCCTTCAAGCTGAATTTCCCCGGCGACGACATCTATTCCGAGCGCCTGTTCTATCAGTTCCGCACCGCTCTCGATCCGCGTCAGGACACCGGTCTTTACCTGGCGGGCTGCGGCGCTTCGTTCACCGGCGGCTGGGCCGAAGGTTCGATCCAGACGGCCCTGAACGCCGCCTGCTCGGTCATCAGCAGCCTGGGTGGCGACCTGATCGACGGCAATCCGCTCGACGGGCTGGTTCCGCAGTACCGCTACTGCTGATTGCGTCCCTTTCTTTTCGCCGAGACTTTCCATGTACAGACAGTTTTCCATCGAACAGCTCGTCAACGGATTTCGCCGTGGCGAGCTCTGCCTCGACACCTGGCAGCAGGCCCTGCGCGAGCGCCATGACCGGGCGCAGCATCTGCACAGTTTCATCACGTTCGACCCCGCGACGTTCGCCTACACGCCGGACGCGGATCGCCTGGCGCCGCTATACGGGCTGCCGGTGTCCTTCAAGGACAACATCAATGTCAGCGGCATGCCGACCACCGCCGGCACCCCCGGCCTCGCCGATTACCGGCCGCAGCACGACGCCGGTATCGTGGCGCGCTTCAAGCAACTGGGCGCGCGGGTGGTGGGCAAGAACAACATGCACGAACTGTCGTTCGGCGTGACGTCGGCCAACCACACCTACGGCGCGGTCATCAACCCGGCCAGCGAGCTGCATGGCGCCGGTGGCAGCAGCGGTGGCTGTGCCGCCGCTGTCGCCGCCGGGCTGGTGCCCTGCGCGGTAGGCACCGATACCGGCGGCTCGGTGCGCATCCCGGCGGCGTTTTGCGGCGTCGTCGGCCTGCGCCCGACGACCGGCGAATACCCGGCCGCCGGCATCGTCCCGGTCTCGCAGACCAAGGACACACCAGGCCTGCTGACGCGCACAGTGGAAGACTGCCGGTTCGTCCACGGCCACCTGACCGGCCGGCACCTGCCAGCACTGCCCGACGATCGTGCGCTGCGCATCGGAATTCCCGAGCGTTTCCTCTGGGCCGATCTGGACAACAACGTCAGCCGCGACTGCCGTGCCGCCATCGACGCGCTCGCCAGCGCCGGCATGGAAATCGTTGCGGTCGACGATACGGTGATCGGCGAGATCAACGAGTGCATCCAGTTCCCGCTGCCGATCTACGAATTCTTCATCGACTTTCCACGGTTCCTGATGAAGGAAGGACGCGGCGCAGAATTCCTCGACATCCTGGCGCGGATCGGCGATCCCGGGATCAAGAAAATCCTCACTGCACAGCTGGAAAGCCCGGCGATTTCCTATACCGACTATGTGCAGGCCTTGATGGGCAAAGTCCGGCTGGAGCAGGAGTACCGGCAACTGTTCAGTCGCCACCAGCTGGACTTGATGGCCTACCCGACAGTCAGTTGCAGTGCGCCGTTGCTGGCTGATTGCGCGGATGAAAGCCATTTCGAGCGGTTCGTGCGCAACACCGATCCGGCCAGCAACCTGGCAGCGCCGAGCATGACCGTGCCGGTGGCGGCCAAGGGTTCGCTGCCGGTGGGCCTGTCGTTCGATGCATTGCCGGGGCAGGACGGATTTCTGTTGCAGGCAGTGAGCCGGTTGTCCCCCCTGCTGAACATCCGATGAGTACGGCTCGCCCCGACAAGGGGCGAGCCGGATCGAACCTTCCATAACAATATCAATGCAGGCCCAGCCATGCGTGCCACGTCACTTGCTTCATCCCCTTCCCCCGCCGCACTCGAACGCTCGCCCTCGGTCCTGGGCGGCGCCATGATCATCGGCGGAACCATCGTCGGCGCCGGAATGTTTTCCCTGCCGGTGGTCATGTCCGGGCTATGGTTTTACGGGTCGGTCGCCGTGTTGGTGTTTGCCTGGTTCTGCACCTTGCATTCGGGCCTGATGATTCTCGAGGCCAACCTCAACTACCACGAAGGCGCGAGCTTCTCGACCATCACCCGTGATCTGTTGGGGCGTACCTGGAACCGGATCAACGGTCTGAGCATCGTCTTCGTGCTCTACACCCTGACCTACGCCTACATTTCCGCCAGCGGTTCAGTGATCCATCACACCCTGCAGTCCATGGGCGTCTCGCTGTCACCGCGTGCCGGCGGTCTGGGTTTCACCGTGCTGGTGGCGTTCATCGTCTGGCTCAGCACCTCGGCGGTGAGCCGGATGACCACCGTGGTGTTCGGCGCGAAGATCCTGGCATTCTTTCTGACCTTCGGCGGCCTGCTCGGCCATGTACAACCGGCCACGCTGTTCGACCTGAACAGCGGCACCACCAGCTACTGGCCCTATCTGCTGGTAACCCTGCCCTTCTGCCTGACTTCGTTTGGATTCCACGGCAACGTACCGAGCCTGATGAAGCATTTCGGCAAGGACCCGAAGCGCATCCGTGCCTGCCTGCTGGGCGGCACGCTGATCGCACTCGGCCTGTATCTGGTGTGGATGCTGTGCAGCATGGGCAACATCCCGCGTGAAGCCTTCAAGGGCATCGCCCAGCGCGGCGGCAATATCGACGTGCTGATCAGCGCTCTGGGCTCACGCCTGGACAGCGCCAATGTCGACCTGCTGCTGACTTTCTTCTCCAACTTCGCCGTGGCCTGCTCGTTTCTCGGCGTGACCCTGGGCCTGTTCGACTATCTGGCCGACGTGCTCGGTTTCGACGATCGGCCCATGGGCCGTCTGCGAACCGCTGCCGCGACTTTCCTGCCACCGATGCTCTGCGGGTTTCTCTGGCCGGAAGGCTTCATTCACGCCATCGGTTTCGCCGGGCTGGCCGCCACACTCTGGGCCGTAATCACCCCGGCACTGCTGGCCCGGGCCTCGCGCAAACGCTTTGGCAGCCCGCTCTATCGGGTCTGGGGCGGGACGCCAATGATCGCTCTGGTGCTGTTTTTCGGCGTGATCTGCGCGGTCGCGCACCTGCTGTTCACCCTGGACCTGCTGCCGGTCTGGCGCTGAATCGCCGGCATTCGGTTTTCCGAACGCGACCTGTCGGTCGGTTCGGATAACCGGATCAGAAACGCTGAAAAACACCATCACAAAACTTTAATCACCAGCAAAATCAACCAGTTAACTTGTTGCAACTGGTCTGGCACGACTCATGCTCTACACTCCTTCGACGAATGCCTGTTGCGCCAGCACAACAGGAGCCGTCAGGCATTCGAAGCACAAAAGGGCCCGCTCAACCGGCTCCATAAAAAAAACAATGTCGAGGAAAATTTGATGCGCATCGTTCCCCATATCCTGGGCGCAGCCATTGCTGCCGCTCTGATCAGCACACCAGTTTTCGCTGCCGAGCTCACCGGCACCCTTAAGAAGATCAACGACTCGGGCACCATCACCCTCGGGCATCGTGACAGCTCCATTCCCTTCTCCTACATCGCCGATGCTTCGGGCAAACCTGTGGGCTACTCCCACGACATCCAGGTCGCTATCGTCGAAGCCCTGAAAAAAGACCTGAACAAGCCTGACCTGAACGCCAAGTACAACCTGGTCACCTCGCAAACCCGTATCCCGCTGGTGCAGAACGGCACCGTGGACATCGAGTGCGGCTCCACCACCAACAACGCCGAACGCGCCCAGCAAGTCGACTTCACCGTCAACATCTTCGAAATCGGCACCCGTCTGCTGGTCAAGAAAGACAAGGAAGGCAAGCCGTCCTACGCCGACTTCGCCGACCTGAAAGGCAAGAACGTCGTGACCACCGCCGGCACCACCTCCGAGCGCATCATCAAGGCGATGAACGCTGACAAGCAGATGGGCATGAACGTCATCTCCGCCAAGGACCACGGTGAGTCCTTCCAGATGCTGGAAAGCGGCCGCGCCGTCGCCTTCATGATGGACGACGCCCTGCTGGCCGGCGAAGAAGCCAAGGCCAAGAAGCCGGACGACTGGGTCATCACCGGTACGCCACAGTCCTTCGAAGCCTACGCGTGCATGGTTCGTAAAGACGATCCGGCCTTCAAGAAGGCTGTAGACGACGCCATCGTCGCGCTCTACAAATCGGGCGAGATCAACAAGATCTACAGCAAGTGGTTCGAGAGCCCGATCCCGCCGAAGGGTCTGAACCTGAACTTCCCGATGAGCGAAAAGGTTAAAGAGCTGATCGCCAATCCGAGCGACAAGCCTGCGCCAGACGTAAAAATCTGACACTGATCTAACCTTGTCACCTGAGGGAGCCAACCCTCCCTCGGGCGACAGTTAATACCTGCTGGTTTCAACTGGAACACTCGACCTGGTGGTTTTCGAGCCGATCGCGTGTGCCTGACGTTCAACGTCAGACGGGAAAGGATTTTCCCCAGGCGGGCACTTGTACATCGATCGAATCGAGGGGAGACCCTAATGAATTACAACTGGGACTGGGGCGTGTTCTTCAAGTCCACCGGCGTGGGCAGCGAGACCTATCTCGACTGGTTCATCTCCGGCCTGGGCTGGACCATCGCCATCGCCGTCGTGGCCTGGATCATCGCCCTGTTGCTGGGCTCGCTGCTGGGCATCATGCGCACCGTGCCGAACCGCATCGTGGCGGGCATCGCGACCTGCTACGTCGAACTGTTCCGCAACGTGCCGCTGCTGGTTCAGCTGTTCATCTGGTACTTCCTGGTACCCGACATGCTGCCGCAGAACCTGCAGGACTGGTACAAACAGGACCTGAACCCGACCACCTCAGCCTACCTGAGCGTTGTCGTGTGCCTGGGCCTGTTCACCGCCGCCCGGGTCTGCGAACAGGTTCGCACCGGTATCCAGGCGCTGCCGCGCGGCCAGGAATCCGCCGCCCGCGCCATGGGTTTCAAGCTGCCGCAGATCTACTGGAACGTGCTGCTGCCCCAGGCCTACCGGATCATCATTCCGCCGCTCACCTCGGAATTTTTGAACGTGTTCAAGAACTCCTCCGTGGCCTCGCTGATCGGTCTGATGGAACTGCTGGCACAAACCAAACAGACCGCCGAGTTCTCGGCCAACCTGTTTGAAGCCTTCACCCTGGCGACCCTGATCTATTTCACCCTGAACATGAGCCTGATGCTGCTGATGCGCATGGTCGAGAAGAAAGTCTCCGTGCCCGGCCTGATCTCCGTGGGGGGTAAATGATGGACTTCGATTTCAGTGGCATCGTCCCGGCCATTCCCGGCCTGTGGAACGGCATGCTGATGACCCTTAAGCTGATGGCGCTGGGCGTGGTCGGCGGGATCATTCTCGGTACCATCCTTGCGTTGTGCCGTCTGTCCCACAGCAAACTGCTGTCGAACCTCGCCGGCGCCTACGTCAACTATTTCCGTTCGATCCCGCTGCTGCTGGTGATCACCTGGTTCTATCTGGCGGTGCCGTTCGTGCTGCGCTGGATCACCGGCGAAGACACCCCGATCGGCGCGTTCACCTCGTGCATCGTGGCCTTCATGATGTTCGAAGCGGCGTACTTCTGCGAAATCGTCCGGGCCGGCGTGCAGTCGATTCCCAAGGGCCAGATGGGCGCAGCCCAGGCACTGGGCATGACCTACGGCCAGATGATGCGCCTGATCATCCTGCCCCAGGCGTTCCGCAAGATGACCCCGCTGCTGCTGCAGCAGAGCATCATCCTGTTCCAGGACACCTCGCTGGTTTACACCGTGGGCCTGGTGGACTTCCTCAACTCCGCCCGCTCCAGCGGCGACATCATCGGACGCTCCAATGAGTTCCTGATCTTCGCCGGTGTCGTCTACTTCATCATCAGCTTTGCCGCCTCGCAG
This sequence comes from Pseudomonas sp. R43(2017), assembly GCF_002112345.1. NCBI lineage: Bacteria > Pseudomonadati > Pseudomonadota > Gammaproteobacteria > Pseudomonadales > Pseudomonadaceae > Pseudomonas > Pseudomonas sp. R43(2017). The sequence continues at coordinate 298,668 of NZ_NEHJ01000004.1, read as the reverse complement.
CTGGTCAAGCGTCTGCAAAAAAGGTTCGCCGTATGATCTCTATCAAGAACATCAACAAGTGGTATGGGGACTTCCAGGTGCTGACCGATTGCAGCACCGAGGTCAAAAAGGGTGAAGTGATCGTGGTCTGCGGCCCGTCCGGTTCGGGCAAGTCGACCCTGATCAAGTGCGTCAACGCGCTGGAGCCATTCCAGAAAGGCGACATCGTGGTCGACGGCACATCGATTGCCGACCCGAAGACCAACCTGCCGAAACTGCGCTCGCGCGTCGGCATGGTGTTCCAGCATTTCGAACTGTTCCCGCACCTGACCATCACCGAAAACCTGACCATCGCGCAGATCAAGGTACTGGGCCGCAGCAAGGAAGAAGCGACCAAGAAAGGCCTGCAACTGCTTGATCGCGTCGGTCTGTCGGCTCACGCCCACAAGCACCCGGGCCAGCTGTCCGGTGGTCAGCAACAGCGTGTGGCGATTGCCCGTGCGCTGGCGATGGACCCGATCGTCATGTTGTTCGACGAACCGACCTCGGCGCTGGACCCGGAAATGGTCAACGAAGTGCTCGACGTGATGGTGCAGCTGGCCCACGAAGGCATGACCATGATGTGCGTGACCCACGAAATGGGCTTCGCCCGCAAAGTGGCCGACCGCGTGATCTTCATGGATGCCGGCAAGATCATCGAAGACTGCAAGAAGGAAGAGTTCTTCGGCGACATCAGCCAGCGCTCCGAACGCGCGCAGCATTTCCTCGAGAAAATCCTGCAGCACTAAAAAACTGCCGGATTCCCCGACAGCAACTGTCGGGGAATCCGGGTGGTTGACCCAAGGCATCTGTGATGAAATGCGACCCCAATCTCTATCGCGCAACCACGCCATCACTTGCCGTGAAACCCCGTCTGATCCGCCATTTGTTCCTGCCGCCGCTGATCATCATCCTGATGGTCGGACTGGGTTACGCCGGCTTCTGGATCAGTGAACGCTTCGGCATTCGCAGCCTCAGCGAAAACGGCCAGCGCCAGCTCGAACTGAACGCCCGCGCCGTCGAAAGCGAAATCAGCAAATACACCTACCTGCCCAGCCTGCTGGAACTCGAATCGAGCGTTTCGCAGTTGCTCGGCGACCCGACCCCGGAACACCGGCAAACGGTCAACGATTACCTCGAAGGCCTGAACCGGCGCAGCCGCAGTCGGGCGATCTATGTCATGGACACCACCGGCCGGGTCATGGCCACCAGCAACTGGCGTGACGTCGACAGTTACCTCGGCGAAGACCTGTCCTTCCGCGCCTACTTCCAGAAAGCCGTGCGTGGCGAGCCCGGACGCTTCTACGGGATCGGCAGCACCAATGGCGAGCCCGGCTATTACCTGGCCCACGGCCTGGAAGAACACGGCAAGATCATCGGCGTCGCGGTGGTCAAAGTGCGCATGGAAGCCATGGAAGAGCGCTGGCAACGGGCGCGCCTGGAAGCCTTCGTCAGTGACGAGAACGGCATCATCATTCTCTCCAGCGACCCGGCCCGACGTTTGAAATCCGTGGTGCCGCTGAGCGACGAGACCAAGGAAAAACTCGCCCGCAGCCTGCAGTACTACTGGTTTCCGCTCAACGAACTGCAACCGCTGGCCCGGGAAACCCTGGCCGAAGGCGTGGAGAAACTCACCTTCCCGGCCAACAGCGAAGTCCTGCCGCAACAGGACCGCGACGAAGAGAACATCAGCTACCTGGCACAGACCCGGCCATTGAGCGACACGCCGTGGAATTTCACCCTGCTCACGCCGTTGCAGGATCTGCGCCGCGAAGCGATCAATCAGGGGATTCTGGTGGCGGTCGCCTTCGCGCTGGTGGCGTTTCTGCTGATTGCCTGGAACGAACGGCGCAAGGTCATCGCCACCCGCCTCGCCGCCCGGGAAGCCTTGCAGGAAGCCAACAATCAGCTGGAACGTCGGATTACCGAACGCACCGCTGACCTGCGCGCCAGCAACGAACGGCTCAAGAGTCAGATCCGCGAACGCCGCCAGGCCGAAGAAACCCTGCGCCGGGCCCAGGACGAACTGGTACAGGCCGGCAAGCTCGCGGCCATCGGCCAGATGTCCACCAGCATCGCCCACGAACTGAATCAGCCACTGGCGGCGATGCGCACGCTGTCGGGCAATACTGTGCGTTTTCTGGAGCGCGGCCAGCTGGATGTCGCCAGCACCAACCTCAAGACCATCAACGACCTGATCGACCGCATGGGCCGGATCACCGCCAGCCTGCGCTCGTTCGCCCGGCGCGGTGACGACAAGGGCCGCGCCAGCCTCGGCAAAGCGGTGGACGCGGCGCTGCAGGTACTCGGCGCCCGTGTCGAAAAAGCCGCGCTGCAAGTGCATCGCCAGTTCATTGATGAACAAGTGCAGATCGACCAGACGCGACTGGAACAGATTCTGGTCAACCTGATCGGCAACGCCCTCGACGCCATGCAGGCCCAACCGCTGCCGGAGCTGTGGCTGGAAGGCGAAGAATTCGACGGCAAATATCGCCTGCGGGTGCGCGACAACGGCCACGGCATCGATGCCGAAGCGCGCAAGCATCTGTTCGAACCGTTCTTCACCACCAAACCCGGCGAACAGGGTCTGGGCCTCGGCCTGACCCTTTCCGCCAGCCTGGCCGCCGCCACCGGCGGGCATCTGGGTGTCGAGCACCCGGCCAGCGGTGGTACCACCTTCGTCCTCAGTTTACCGTTGGTAAGCCCTACTCCTGCCGAGCCAATATGAACAACGACCTTAGTGTGCTGATCGTCGAAGACGATCCCCATGTGCTGCTCGGCTGCCAGCAGGCACTGACCCTGGAAGACATCCCCTGCATCGGTGTCGGCAGCGCCGAAGAAGCGCTGGAGCGGGTCGGTGACAATTTCGCCGGCATCGTCATCAGTGACATTCGTCTGCCCGGCATCGATGGTCTGGAGCTGCTGACCCGCCTCAAGCAACGGGATCGCAGCCTGCCGGTGGTGCTGATCACCGGTCACGGCGATATCTCCATGGCGGTCGGCGCGATGCAGAAAGGCGCCTACGACTTCATGGAAAAACCGTTCTCCCCGGAACGGCTGGTGGATGTGGCCAGGCGTGCGCTGGAGCAACGCAGCCTCGCCCGAGAAGTCTCGTCCCTGCGCCGGCAATTGGCCGAGCGCGATTCCCTTGAAGGACGGATCATCGGGCGCTCGCCGGCCATGCAGAACCTGCGCGAACTGATCGCCAACGTCGCCGATACCTCGGCCAACGTGTTGATCGAAGGCGAAACCGGGACCGGCAAGGAACTGGTCGCCCGGTGCCTGCATGACTTCAGCCGCCGCCACACCAAACAATTCGTCGCGCTGAACTGCGGCGGCCTGCCGGAAAACCTGTTCGAAAGCGAGATCTTCGGCCACGAGGCCAACGCCTTCACCGGCGCCGGCAAACGGCGGATCGGCAAGATCGAACACGCCGACGGCGGCACACTGTTCCTCGATGAAGTGGAAAGCATGCCGCTGCCGTTGCAGATCAAACTGCTACGGGTGTTGCAGGAACGCACCCTCGAACGCCTCGGTTCGAACCAGAGCGTGGCGGTGGATTGCCGGGTGATCGCGGCGACCAAGTCCGACCTCGACGAATCGAGCAAGGCCGGCGAATTTCGCAGCGACTTGTACTACCGCCTCAACGTGGTGACGCTTGAGCTGCCGCCCCTGCGTGAACGCCGCGAAGACATCCTGCAACTGTTCGAACACTTCACCCAGCAATCGGCCCTGCGCTTCGACCGCGCACTGCCGGAGCTGGACAACCAGACCCTGTCCAGCCTGATGAGCCACGACTGGCCGGGCAACGTGCGCGAGTTGCGCAACGTTGCCGAACGCTTCGCCCTCGGTTTGCCGGCGTTCAAGAAGTCCGGTGCCGGCAGCGGCGGCCAGGGCCTGGCGTTCGCCGAAGCGGTGGAAGCCTTCGAGCGCAACCTGCTCAGCGATGCCCTGCAGCGTAGCGGCGGCAACCTGACCCAGGCCAGCCTGGAGCTGGGCATGGCCAAGACCACGCTGTTCGACAAAGTGAAAAAATACGGCCTGAGCCATTAAGCGAGAACGACGTGGATCTGATTTTCAAAGCCTTTCTGGGTGCGGCGGTGGTGGTGATCCTCGCCATGCTGGCCAAGACCAAAAACTATTACATCGCCGGTCTGGTGCCGCTGTTTCCGACTTTCGCCCTGATCGCTCACTACATCGTCGGCAAGGGTCGCTCGGTCGATGACCTGAAGACCACCATCGTGTTCGGCATGTGGTCGATCATTCCCTACTTCGTTTATCTGGCGACGCTGTATGTGATGGTCGACCGGATGCGTCTGGAAGCATCTCTGGCCGTGGCGGCTGTCGCGTGGCTGATGGCGGCGACGGTGCTGGTCAGCGTCTGGGTCCGTCTGCACGCCTGAGCAGCCGTGCGGCAGAGGGGCTGGCCCGTCCCTTGCATTTACCCCCGAAAGCCCGCCCGGCCGGCGCTCATGTTCGATGAGGCCGGTGTCTGGGAGGGTCTGCCAAGGGTGAATTGCGACCTTGAATATTTTAGATCTCGACCACAGCCTGACCGGTCAGGCGTCCATCGCGCGGCTGCTCGACAGCGGCCGTGCCCGGCGCCTGGACCTGCTCGACCTGGGCCCGAAACTGCGGCTCTGGTCCAGCGAACGCACCTTTCGCCGTTTTGCCGAACGCTTGCGCGAGCGGCCCCGGCACAGCGGCCCGGCACCGGAAATTTTTTTCGTTGGCTCCGGCGATTATCACCATCTGACCCCGGCCTTCCTGACTGATTTGCCCGAGCCGGTAAGCCTGATCCATTTCGACAATCATCCTGACTGGGTGCACTTCGCGCCGCGCCGGCATTGCGGTTCATGGGTCAATCAGGCGCTGAAACTGCCGAACATCGAACGCATCGTCACCCTCGGCCCGTGCAGCGAAGACCTGCAAAATCCGCAGATCAAGGGCGGCAATCTCGGCGCCCTCAAACGCGGGGTGTTACAGCTGTTCCCCTGGCAGCACCCGCCGTCGAAAGTCTGGGGCCGGGTCGGTGACGGCGCCGGTCATCAGCAACAGGAGAATCTGCTGCACTGGAACAATCTGGCGGATCAGGACTGGTCGGCATTTCTCGAGCGGATGATCGCCAGCCTTCCGACCCAGGCAGTGTGGATCACCATCGACAAGGACGTGCTGGCCAGCGAAGACGCCGCGACCAATTGGGATCAGGGCCAGATGCGCCTGAGCCATTTGCTCCAGGCCATCCGCAGCCTCGCCGCCAGCAAGCGCGTGATCGGCATCGACATTTGCGGCGAGTTCGCCCGCCCGGCCTTCAGCAACGCGTTCAAACGCTGGGAAGCCAAGTCCGACCAGCCCCCGGCCGAGCGCTGGAGCGAAACCGATCTGCTGCGCAATTCGGCGACCAATCAGGCGCTGATCGAGTTGTTCGAGGAGTTGTTCCCATGACCTTGACCGTGATTCTGCTGGTGGCGTTTTCCATCGTGCTCGACGTGATCGGCCAGCTCTGTTTCAAACTCGGCCTGGACCGTTTGCCGGAACTGGAAGGCGGTTTTCGGCTCGGTGCGTTCTGGGGCCAGGTGTTCAATGCACCGCTGTTGTGGTGCGGGATCGGCGCGTACGTGATCGAGTTTTTCGTCTGGCTCGAAGCCCTGTCCCGTGCGCCGCTGAGCCTGTTGTTCCCTGCCGCCGCGCTGGCCTATTGCGGCGTGGTGCTGGCCGGCAAGGTGTTTCTCGGCGAAACCGTCAGCCGACGGCGCTGGATGGGCACTCTGGTGATTACGGCGGGCGTGATGCTCGTGTGTGTCGGCCATGCCTGATTCTCAACTGATACTCAAAAGGAATGGTTCGATGGATTGGCTGCACGGCCGCCTCGGCACCGTGGTGCTCTGGGCGTTGCTGATCATTCTGGAAAGTGGCGGGCAGATCGCGACCAAGGTCGGCGGCGATCAACTGGGGCAAATGGACTTCACCCTGCAATGGCTGCTCAGTGTCGCCCAGGCACCGGGGGTGCTGGTGGCGATTGCCTGCTACATCGGCGCGTTCTTTGTCTGGATGCTGATTCTGCGGCGCAGCAGCCTGTCGCTGGCATTTCCGCTCAGTTCGCTGGTGTTCGTCGGTGTACTGCTGGGGTCGTGGCTGGGGCTCGGTGAAGAGATCAGCCTGCTGCACTGGGTGGGCGTGGCCGTGATCATGGGCGGCATTGCGCTGCTGGCCGAGGGCGAGGAAAACTGAGGTGAACGGTCGTGGGAGCCTGCGGGCTCCCACGTTTTTTACGGTTCAATCCTTGCGATGCGCCACCAGAAATCCGAGGCCGTGGGCCACCGGAATATCCTTCACCCCCGCCTCTCGCTGCTGCCCGGCGATCTCCCGGTGAAACGCCTTGACCCGGGTCCAGTGCATTTTCGGCCGGTAGTGATGCTCGGCGTGGTAGCCGTTGTTCATCCACAGCAGGTTGTAGAGCGGGCTGTAGGCGCTGACGCCCCAGGCGATGGGCGAATCCGGGTTGCCGCCAAAATGTTCGTAGTAACCGTTGAGCGAAGACAGCGCCTGCCCCAGATACCAGAACGGCAGCAACACCAGCACCGCCCGCCAGTCACAGATCGCCAGCCCCAGATAGAACGCCACTGTCACACCGATCTCCACCTTGACCCAACGTGCATCGGCAGGACGTTTGCGCTGCATCTCGTCGTAGATCGGCTTGGGGTCGTCGCGAAAGAAACTCAGGAAGGTGTAGGCCAAGGGATTCTCGGGCTGACCGTCCTTGCCGCGCTGATAGATCGACAACGGATCGATGGTCTTGCCATCCGCCCCCGGCCGGTCCGAGTTGCCCCGGTGATGGCGGTTGTGGATATCGCGATAGAGGGTCTGGGAGAAACCGATGGTCACCGACAGCAGCAGGTCAAAGGCCCGATTGAGCCACGCCGGGGTGAAGTAGGCGTTGTGGATCTGGTTGTGGGAAATGCTGTTGATGCTCCATGACAGGCTCACCGCATACACCAGCGCCAGCGGCAGCAGTGCCCACCAGGACAACGCATGAAAGGCCAGGACCAGCCACACCACAAAGGCGAAGTGGGCCAGGCCGAGGGCCACGGGAATCAGGTCCCACAACGAATGGGCCAGCAAACGGTAAGCAGGGCGAGCCATGAAGAACATCCTGAAACAATGGGTTCGTCACGGCTGTCTGCAAAGGCCAGACCAGTTCCCGTCGGGCTTACTTGAATTTATAGGCGATCGCCATCTGCACCTCGCCCTGATTGGTATCGCCGACGCTCTTGACGATGCTGCTGTCGGCCGCCGAACCGGTCAGGTGAATCCAGCTCGCGCTGGTCACCAGCGACCATTGCGGCCCAAGCGGGAACTCGAAGCTCTGGGTCAGCGCGATGTTCTGCAGGCCGCCGCCAGCGTTGTAGGCGCGGATGCCGGACGCTTGGGCTTCCTTGTCGCTGACACCGAAGAAGGTGTTGTTCTGCCGGGCGTTGGCGAAATGCGCGGTCAGATTGCTGCTGCCGATCACGCCGCCACCCAGTGGATAACCGATCTCGCCGCCGACCCGACCGAGCACGCCGCCCTGCCCGCCATTACCACCGATGGCCTGGCCAACGGAGGCGAATACCCGCCAGAAGTCGGCCGGCGCGTACTGCACGAACCCACCGGCCTCGGCCATGTCCGGCACATCGCGCAAGCCGCGCAGTTCGCCGTTGGAGGTGCGACCCGGCAGGTAATTCACATAAGGGCCGGCGCTGAAGCCATTGGTCTTCAAGGCGCTCCAGGTCAGGCCGTCGTCGGTACTGAGGCTGACGTCGCCCCAGTCCAGATCCAGATACGGTATCGGCCGTGTTTCATAACGGCTACCACTTGGGTCGTGAGGCTGATAACCCAGGCCCAAGCCCGCCTCCCCGGTGATGCCGTCCGCCATGGCGCTGGCTGAGAAAGCACCCAGCGCTGCGAATAAAAACAGTGTCTTCCTCATCATGAGGCCATTCCTTTAATTGAACATGCGCGCATCAATCCCCGGATGCCACCCACCGCGCAAGCACTCATGTTGTTTGTAGCAAGCTACAAAAATTGTAGCTTCGAATTGCCAAAGCACCTCATCGGCCCCGCCGGCAAGGGGCTGATGGCACTTGGCACAGTCCCTGCTCTACCCCTCGGCAAGCGCACACAACGCGCTCTGACCAATAGGTAATGCAGATGATTGACTGGCATATCGTGTGTGATTTCGACGGGACCATCACCCGCACCGACGTGATCGACAGCATCCTCGAACGCTTCGCCGACCCGAGTTGGGAAACGATCGAAAACCAGTGGCTGGCCGGTGAAATCGGTTCCCGTGAATGCCTCAGCCGCCAGCTCTCGCTGGTCAAGGCCACGCCCGGCCAATTGCTGGAGTTCTTCGACAGCATCGAGATCGATCCGGACTTCCCCGACTTCGTCGACCACGCCATCGGCCTGGGCGCTTCATTCGAAGTGGTCAGCGACGGCATCGAGCAAGGCATCGCGCGGATTCTGTCGCGCAACTACGTGACCCTGCTGCCGATCCTCGCCAACCGCCTGCGACAGCTCGACCACGAAAGCTGGCGCATCGACTTCCCGCATTCCAGCGACGCCTGCCGCGCAGCGTCCGGCAACTGCAAATGCAAATCCACGCCGGGCAACAAACGCGTGCTGGTAATCGGTGACGGCCAGTCCGACATGTGCGTGTCGTCCACCGCCGACTTCGTCTTCGCCAAGGGGCGCCTCGCCGAGTACTGCGAACGCAACGCGATCCCTTACGCCCGCTTCGACAGCTTCGCCGAACTCCCGGCGCTGCTGGCCCTGCTGCCAAAGGCCAGCGCCGCCAACGCCACCGCTTTCAATTCCGACACCTTCAATACCGAAACCCAGGAACTCTTCCACCATGTCTGATATTCGAATCGCTACCCAGGAAGACCAGATCCTTCTGGAAAAAGAAGCCAAGTACTGCTCCTACGGCGACACCGTTCACTACATCGAACCGCCGCGCATTTTCAGCCGCTGCGAAGGCTCCTACGTCTGGGACACCGAAGACCAGGCCTACCTCGACCTGCAAATGTGGTACTCGGCGGTGAACTTCGGTTACGCCAACCCGCGCCTGAACAACGCGCTGAAACAGCAGATCGACACCCTGCCGCAGATCGCCAGCCAGTACCTGCACAAAGGCAAGATCGAGCTGTCGGAAATGATCGCCGTGGACGCCAAGAAGAAGTTCGGCCTCGACGGTCGCGTGCACTTCAACGTCGGTGGTTCGCAGTCCATCGAGGACTCGCTGAAAGTCGTGCGTAACGCCAGCAACGGCAAGAGCCTGATGTTCGCCTTCGAGGGTGGTTACCACGGTCGTACCCTCGGCGCTTCGTCGATCACTTCCAGCTACCGCTATCGCCGCCGCTACGGCCACTTCGGCGAGCGCGCCAACTTCATCCCGTTTCCGTACCACTTCCGCGGCCCGAAAGGCATGACCAAGGAAGAATACGGCAGCCACTGCGTGCAGCAATTCGCCCGTCTGTTCGAGACTGAATACAACGGTGTCTGGGATCCGAAAGTCGGTGCCAGTGAATACGCCGCGTTCTACGTCGAGCCGATCCAGGGCACCGGCGGCTACGTGATTCCGCCGATGAACTTCTACAGCGAACTCAAGCATGTGCTGGACCAGCACGGCATCCTGATGGTGGTCGACGAAATCCAGATGGGCTTCTATCGCACCGGCAAGCTGTGGTCGATCGAGCACTTCGACGTCAAACCGGACGTGATCGTCTTCGGCAAGGCGCTGACCAACGGCCTCAACCCGCTGGGCGGCATCTGGGCCAAGGAAGAACTGATCAATCCGAAAGTCTTCCCGCCAGGCTCGACCCACTCCACCTTCGCCTCCAACCCGCTGGGCACTGCCGTGGGCCTGGAAATGTTCAAGATGACCAGCGAAGTCGACTACGGCGCGATGGTCATGGCCAAGGGCAAATACTTCCTCGAAGGCCTGCAGGACCTGCAGAAACGCTACCCGATCATCGGTGACGTCGATGGCCTGGGCCTGGCCCTGCGCTGCGAAATCTGCGCCCCGGACGGTTTCACCCCGGACAAGGCCACCCTGGACTTCATGGTCGAGGAAGGCATGAAGGGCGACATCGAGATCGACGGCCGCAAACTGGGCCTGATCCTCGACGTGGGCGGTTACTACAAGAACGTGATCACTCTCGCGCCATCGCTGGAAATCAGCTACCCGGAAATCGACCTGGGCATCGCCCTGCTCGACCGTCTGCTGGCCCGGGCGATGAAACGATGAACGCGGCCGGGATCGATCTGGGCGAAGGCGACGCCGGTTTCGTTCTCGGCACAGGGGAGGTCGCGGTGTTGTTGATCCACGGCCTCACCGGCACCCCGACGGAGTTGCGTCGGGTCGCCGTGGGACTGGCCAAGGCCGGTTGCACGGTGTACGTGCCGACCCTGGCCGGGCACTGCGGCGGCAATGCCGACCTGCAGGCCACCGGCTGGCGTGACTGGTACGAAGGCGTGCGCAAGACCTTCGTCGGCATTCGCCGTCAGCACAGCAAGGTATTCGTCGGCGGCCTGTCGATGGGGGCGGTGATGTCGATGTACGTGGCGTCCGAGCATCCGGGCCAGGTGGCCGGGTTGCTGATGTATTCCACGACTTTGAAGTACGACGGCTGGAGCATCAACAAACTGGCGTTCCTCACGCCGTTGCTGATGAAAATCCCGTTCGGCGTGCACATCTGCAAGTTCGAAGAGAAACCGCCCTACGGCATCAAGAACGAGCGCCTGCGGGCCATCGTCGAACGGCAGATGAAGGAAGGCCACAGCAGTGAGGCCGGCCTGTTGACCATGGAAGGCGTGACCGTGCGCGAACTGCACCGGATGAACGCCGTGGTGCGCAAGCGCATGCCTTCGATCACCGTGCCGGCGCTGGTGCTGCACTCCATCGAGGACGACATCACCAGCCGCTGGAATGCCGACTACGTGGAACGCAAGCTCGGCGGCGAAGTGGTGAAGATCCTGCTGGACGACTGTTATCACATGATCACCGTCGACCTGCAGTACCGACGCGTCGTGGAACTGAGCGTGCAGTTCATCAACAACCATCGCACCGACCTTGCGCCCTCCGCTCATTCCCTGCCAACCGAGGAATACCGGCAGCGAGCGTGAAGCGCCTGCAAAACGACATGCCATGCCGGTTAAGGAAACGACGTGATCACGGCCCAAGCCTTTTCAACCATCGAAGCGATTGATCGCGACGCGTGGAATGCCTGCTTTCCCGAGGAGCTCGAAGACTGGGCCTATTACCGCGCCGTGGAACAGGCCGGCATCGACGGCTTTCACTGGCGCTATCTGGCGCTGTTTGAAGACGACCGGCTGATTGCGGCGGTCGTGGCCTTCACCACGGCTTATTCGCTCGACACCACCCTGCAAGGCACCGGCAAACGCTTGAGCCAGTGGCTGCGCAGTTGCTGGCCGGGGCTGTTCGACATTCGTCTTTACGCCCTCGGCTCGCCGGTGGCCGAGCAGTGCCATGTCGGCACGCACCCGTCGCTCGATCCGGCACGTTTGCCGTCGCTGTTCGCACGCCTGCTGCAACTGGCCCGCGAGGACGCGGATCAGGCCGGGGTCGGCCTGCTGGCAGTCAAGGACGCTTCCCACCGCAATCCGCAATGGCTGCAGGCCTGTCGCGAGGCCGGTTTGCAAAGCATGCCGGGATTGCCCGGTGCCGAGCTGCCGATCAAGTTCGCCTCGGTCGACGCTTACCTCGGCACCCTGGGCAAATCCACCCGCAAGGACCTGCGCCGGACCCTGCGCGGTTCAGGCCCGCGAATCGAATGGCGACGTTCGGTGGACGATCTGCTGCCGACCATGATGCGGCTTTACGAAGCAACACTGGCGCGCAGCGACCTGACCTTCGAATGCCTGCCTGCTGCGTATTTTCGGCAAGTGCTGGAACACCTCGACGAGCGTGCCGCCTGCGTTTTGTACTGGGTCGACGACGAGCTGGTCGCGTTCAATCTGGTGCTGCTGGACGAACAGCGGCTGGTGGACAAGTTCTTCGCCCACGATCTGGCCCGCACCCGCGAGCACAAACTGTACATGCGCAGCTGGCTGGCGAATGTCGGCTACTGTATTGAACACCGGATTCCGATCTACGCGTGCGGCCAGGCCGGTTATGCCAGTAAGCTGCGCCTGGGCTGTTCGTTCATCGGCAATACGGTGTTTTTCCGCCATCGCCACCCCGTACTCAATCACCTGCTGCGGCTGGTGAAGATTTTCATCCGCCCGGACCGTACCGATCCGGCCATGGCGACTGCGATAAGCGAACAACAATAAGCGAGCATGATGAGCAAAGACCGACGCGCCACCGCCCGACCCTTCGCCCTCTCCGGCTGGAGCCTGCAACGCAAACTGGTGCTGGCGTTCTGGCTGGTCAGCGTGATTCCGACCATGATCGCCGCGGAACTGGCGGCCACCACCCTGTCGCAGATTTTCGACAGCAACGTGCGGATCTGGCTGCAGGAATCGACCAAGATCGTCGAGGACGAAATCCGCGAGATCGTGCGCGACAATGCCCGCGCCGCGCAGTTGTTCCTGCGCTACACCCGTCCGCCAACGGACCGCCAGTCGGCCCGGCGCGACAAGCTGACTTCCGACATCGCCGACTCCATGGGCATCGATGTGGTCGCACTGGTGCGCAACAGCGATCACAAAGTGGTGTTCAGCACCGCCGCCGATGACATCGTGCGGCAGATCAGCACCGCGCCCAAAGCCGTGCTGCAGACCCTGCAGGTCGGCGGCGTGGCAACCGGCGCCGTGGTGTCGACCTTCGAGAGCGATCAGGACGGCACCGACTACAAACTGATCGTGGTGACCTACCTCGACAACAGTTTCCTCACCAGCGTCGCCGACGTGCACTCTCTGGACCTGCGCCTGTACCTGGCCAGAGACGCCGATTTCTCCGAGATATTTTCCACCCAGCGCTTTGAAGATCACCCGGCAATCGTGCCCGCGAAAATCGAGGACCAGTTGCGCAGCACCAAGCTGCCGATCGAGCAGTCGACCAAACGCTACAGCGGCATCTACCGACCGATTCTCAATGAAAACGGCGAACTGCAAGGCGTGGTGTTCAGCGGTTTGCTGCGCCACACCACGCTGGTCGGGCTGGTGAACCAGAGCAACCTGTTCATCCTGATCTTCATCCTCAGCTCGGCGGCTTCGCTGGCGGTAGGCTGGCTGGTATCGGAGCGCATGACCAAACCGTTGCGCGGCCTGGCCAAAGGCGTACAAGCGGTGATCGCCGGGGATTACCGCCAGCGCCTGCCGGTCACCGGCGGCGATGAACTGGCGGAACTGAGCAGCATCTTCAACCACATGAGCGAACGCCTCGGCGAGTTGCAGCACCTGGAGTCGCAACTGCGACGCCGCGACCGCCTGCATGCGCTGGGCGAAGTGGCGATGGGCCTGGCCCATGAAATCCGCAACCCGCTGGGCATCATAAAGACCGCCACGCAACTGCTGCACCGACGCGCCGACCTGCCGGAAACCGACAAGCGTCATCTGGAATACGTGGTCAGTGAAGTCAGCCGCATCAACGACCTGATCACCGAATTTCTCGACTTCGCCAAGCCCAGTGCGCCACTGCGTTCGACCCAACTGGCACGGCCATTGGTGGATGAACTGGTGGGCTTCTGCGCCCCGGAACTGGCCAGCCACAACATCGACGTGCAGATTGAAGACCGCGCGCCAGGTGCGACCCTGTACGCCGATGCCCGGCAACTCAAACAGGCGGGCCTGAACCTGATCGTCAACGCCATCGACGCCATGCCCGACGGCGGCCGCCTGACCCTGGGCATCCACAGCGATCAACACAACACGGTCATCAGCATCAGCGACACTGGCCAGGGCATCGAAGCGGACATGCTCGAGCGGATTTTCACGCCGTTCGTCACCACCAAGGCGTCCGGCACCGGGCTCGGTCTGGCCAAAGTCTTCTCGATCATGGAAAACCATGACGGGCGCATCGAATGCGTCAGCGAAAAAGATGCCGGAGCCACCTTCAGCCTGTACATTCCGGCCAACGGTGAAGATTTCGACGAGGACAGCGATGACGCATAACGTACTGGTGGTGGACGACGAGCCCAAGCTCTGCGACCTGCTGGCATCGGCCTTGAGTCAGAACGACATTGCGGTGTTCACCGCCGGCAACGGCCTGCACGCGCTCAAGGTGCTGGAGTCCGAGGACATCGATCTGGTGATCAGCGACTGGCGCATGCCCGGCATGGACGGCCCGCAACTGCTGGCGGAAATCAGGAATCGTTACCCGCAGTTGCCGGTGATCGTGATGACCGCCTACAGCACGGTGAAGAATGCCGTGCAGTCGATGCGCAACGGCGCCTTCGATTACATCGCCAAACCCTTCGACATCGATGAGCTGGACATCACCGTCAGCAAGGCCCTGCAGTTTCGCGACATCCTCAAAGACAACCTGCGCATGCGCGCCGAACTTGACGAGCACCAGCAGATCGACAGCCTGGTGGGCGACAGCCCGAGCTTTCGCCGGGTCCTGAGCGCGATCGATTCGGTGCGCGAAAGCAACGCCACCATTCTGCTGACCGGCGAAAGCGGCACCGGCAAGGAAATGGTCGCCCGGGCCATCCACAAACACGGCAACCGTGCCGACAAGCCGTTTGTCGCGGTCAACTGCGCGGCGATCCCGGAAGGGCTGCTGGAAAGTGAAATGTTCGGCCACCGCAAAGGCGCGTTCACCGGTGCGGTGGCGGACCGGGTCGGGCGTTTTCAGCAGGCGGACAAGGGCACGCTGTTTCTCGATGAAATCGGTGAAATGCCTTTGGCGTTGCAGGCTAAAATCCTCCGCGCCCTGCAGGAGCGCATCATCGAGCCGGTAGGCGATCCACGCGAGCGCAAGGTCGATGTGCGGGTCATCGCCGCGACCAACAAGAACCTGCTGGACGCCGTGGCCAACAAGGAATTTCGCGAAGACCTGTATTACCGCCTCAACGTGTTCCCGATTCCGTTGCCGGCCTTGCGTGAGCGGGTCGAAGACATTGCCCCGTTGGCCCGGCATTTCGCCCACACGCTGGGCGCTGCGGCGGGCAAGCGCTTCAGCGGTTTCAGTGCCGAGGCGTTGCAGGCGATGGCCCGTTATTCGTGGCCGGGCAACATTCGTGAACTGCAGAACTGCGTCGAGCGCGCCACCATCGTGGCGTCCGGCGCGGAGATTGAAGAACAGGATTTGCCGGCCTATCTGTTCGCCTCACAACCGACCCAGCCGGGAGCGCTGGTCGCCGAAGGCAGCGTGCCGGCGGACCTGGAAGCGGCGCTGGCTGAAGTTGAAAAAGCCTACATCCTCGCCGCGCTGGCCCAGAGCAACGGTGTGCAGGCTGCGGCGGCGCAACTGATCGGGATTTCCGAGCGCAGCTTCTGGTATCGCCTGAAGAAACTGGGGATTCACGTCGACAAGATCGTCCGCTGATCCGGGTTCCCGGGCCGTGCCCGGGAACCTCGCGGCCTCAATTCACCGTGCCGCCCTTCGCCTCGCTCATGATCTGCCGGATCGCCCCGACAAAGGTGTCCACCGGCTGCCCGCCAGTCACCGCGTATTGCCCGTTGAACACCACGGTCGGCACCGAACTCACGCCCCGCGACAGCCACAGTTGTTCTTCCTTGCGCACGTCGCTGGCGAACTCGTCGGACGCCAGAATCGCCTCGGCACGCTGTCGGTCCAGACCCACGCTTTCGGCAATCTGTGCCAGTTGTCCGTGATCCGACGGGTTGCCGCCATCGGTGAAATACGCCTTGAACAGCGCCTCTTTCAACGGCAACTGCAAGCCCTCCTCCCCGGCCCAATGCAGCAGTCGATGCGCATCGAAGGTGTTGTAGATGCGGCTGTTGGAATCGGTGCGGAAGGCGAAACCGACATCGGCGCCACGGGCGCGGATCACTTCACGGTTCTTCTGTGACTGCTCCGGGGTCGAGCCGTATTTTTCCTGGATATGCTCGCCGATGTTCTGCCCTTCGGCGCCCATCTTCGGGTTCAGCTCGAACGGCTGGAAACGGATCTCGGCCTGCACCTCGTCACGCAGAATCTCCAGCGCCCGCAGCAAACCGTACAGACCGACGACGCACCACGGGCAGGACACGTCGCTGACAAAATCGATTTTTAGGGCAGAACTCATGACACACCTCGCGCGTTCAATCGGGGTCAAAGACCTGCACGATACACCCGCTAGAGCAGGTTGCGCTCGCCCACCGGTTCGATCTGCGCCCAGTGCGAGGTGTCTTCACGGTGCTGCTGCAAATATGGCAGCACCGCCGCCAGCAACGGCGCCTTGAACGCCTCCTGAAAACGATGGGCCAGCCCCGGAATCAGCTTCAACTGGCTGCCGCGAATGTGCGCCGCCAGATGTACGCCGTGCATCACCGGCAGCAACGGATCGGCGGTGCCGTGCACGACCAGGGTCGGCACCCGCAACTGGTTGAGCAGCGCGACCCGGCTCGGTTCGGCGAGGATCGCCATGATCTGGCGCTTCACGCCTTCGGGGTTGAACGCCCGGTCATAGGCCACCGCCGCCTGATGCAACAGCATCTGACGATCATCGGTAACCATCGGACTGCCCAGCGCTGCCAGCAAATCCGCCTGTTGTTCCAGCGCCACTTCGCGATTGGGCGCGCCGCGCCGGGACAGCAGTTGCACCAGTGCCGCGCTCGGTGCCGGCAGGCCTTCGGCGCCGGAACTGGTCATGATCAGCGTCAGGCTCTCGACCCGCTGCGGCGCCATGGCCGCCAGGTGCTGGGCGATCATCCCGCCCATGCTCGCGCCGAGCACGTGGAATTGTTCGACGTGCAGCGCGTCCATCAGGCCCAGCGCATCGTCGGCCATGTCGGTCAGGCTGTAAGGCGCCGCCACCGGCAGGCCGAGTTTGTAGCGCAGCACTTCAAACGTCAGGTTGGCTTCGGCCGGGGCCTGGCGCCAGGTCGACAGGCCGACATCGCGGTTGTCATAGCGGATCACCCGGAAACCCTGCTGACACAGAGCGACCACCACTTCGTCCGGCCAGTGGATCAACTGCCCGCCCAGGCCCATCACCAGCAGCAATGCCGGATCCGACGCACGACCGATGCTCTGGTACGCCAGGCTCACCTGCGCCAGATCGACCCGTTCGGTCGGAACATTGACATCACAACGCGACGCCGCAGAAGACGCCGGCACGAAAAAAACCGCGGCCAACAACGCCGCGATTGCAAAAATTCCCTTGAACATGAAAAACACCGAAACGCAGAACCCCAGTAGAGCGCGAGTCTGATGAAGTTTGTTCAAGCGCGCTGCCACAGTTCGATGACAGTTTGATGAAGAGTGCCGAGCGGTCGGCGAAGGGCGGATAACTATGTAACACCGGCGTGCCCGGCGTTGCCCCTTGAATGGCGCGTCTACGGAGCGGATTCCCCGCGCCCTTCTCCGAGTGCCGTTGCCATGGTCGAAAGATCCTTTTTACTGAGCGCCTCTCCCGATTCAATTTCCCTGCCGGTTTTTTCCGCTCTGCCGGCGTCTGTCGACGAAGGCCTGCTGCAAAGTGCGGCAACCCGCCGACAAATGTGCAGCGAAGGACTGCGACAGCTGTGTGCCGGCGTGCCGTCGGTACGCGCAACGCTCAGCCGGTTGCTCCGTCAGGAACTGGGCCTGGACGGAACACAGGCAGGCCTCGCGTTCAATCCCGTCGGCGGCTATCCCGAACGCCGGGTCAGCCTCCTGGAAGCCTGTGCCTACATCGTCCGGCACCCTCAACCGCAAGAGTGGCTCGACAGTCAGTGCCGGGTGACCGGCGTGAGCGACTCTCATGCCTTGTCCGGGCTCCTTCCGTCACAGTTGCTTGCCCGGATCCAGCGCCTCGAACCGGCACTGGCCCTTGACGAGCGCTGGCACCATTACTGGCGCTCCCGGGCGCCCGGCACGCCGCTGTCGCGACGGGACCAGGTCGATCACCTGTACCGCGGGCATATCGAGGCGGCTGCGCAAATGGCTTTCGCCCGCCGCACGGTGACGGCAGAACAGCTGCGGCCACTGTGGTCGCTGATGGGGGAACCCGCTGTGCAACCCACGGCCGGCAATGCCCTGCGGGTCGAGCTGCCAACCCTGCGCCTGACCAGCGGTGTTCGGGTCAAGCCACCGGCGGCCTGGGTCATCAGCCGCAGTGACGACAGCGGACAGTTGCTGTACGTGCCCGGCCTGCCGGATGCCATTCAGGCTTTTTCCCGGCGCAGCGAACTGGACACCTGGCTGACGCGCCGCCCTCTGGTCCCGGTCGGTCTGCCGCTCGACGGCCTTCAGGTCGAATACGCCTCGGCCGGCCAGTCGCTGACCCTGGCGGTCAATGAATGGTTGGTGCAGCAACAGACGGCGCAGGTCGCTGCCTTGCGCAACGGCCCGGACGCCAGGCCCGATCTGGCCGGACAGGGGTCCCACGCTCTGGATGTCGCCGACAGGGTCGACCGGCAGCGTGGCATTGCCGTTTTCTGCGCACCGCCCGGCCAGGACAACGAACCCTCCGGCGCCTCGCCAGCGGACGAGAATGAGGTGTCGCTGTTTGGCAGCCTGCATGCCGATATTCCCGGGACGCTGCGTCAGGCCAGCGTCGCCCGGGCATACGACGCACTGGAATCACTGGCCGATGACGACACGTTGCAATCGCTCAAGACGCTGCAAGCGACGCTGGAAAATGCCCGACAGAAAGCGGACGAGGCCGCACACGCGCTGCTCTATCGCGAAAGGACGCTGGACATGGTCACGTTCAATCGCCAGTTCACCGCACTGCACGACGCGCACAAACAAGGCCTGCGGGCCGAAGCCGGAATGCAGCGGGCGCTGAACCAGCTGAGTGTCGAAGAACATGAGCGGCTCGTCGCGCTGCTGGATACCCCCGACAGCAACGATGCCGATCAACGGGTGAAAAGCCTGACACTGTCGCTGAGCGAGCCTGCGGGAGATACAGTCAGCCGCCAGGAACTCAGCGGTCCGTTCCTGCTGATGCCAGATGCCACAGCGGCCGGGCCGGGCCCGACAGCAGGCCTGCTGCTCTACTGGCCCGGCAGCGGTGGCGGACTCCTGCGATTTGCCGATCGTCAGGCACTTGAACGGCACCTGTTCAAGCTGCAGGCCAGTGACACCCGGCTGACGCTGCAATTGAACACTCTTACTGGCGACCCGTTGCGTCATGCCTTCAATCAGCTGACCGGCGAGTTTGAAACCCGGGCAGCGACAATCCGCCAGTGCTACAGCGCCCCCTCGCAGGCACAGCAACGCGCCGAAGAACTGGAACATTTGCGCCGTCAGACACTTCCCCTGCTGCAGGTGCCGGACAATGCCGCACGACACCTGGCGCTGAACCATCGAATGCAAGAGCAGCGCAGCGCCAGCCTCGCCACGCAGTTGCCGGACTGGCTGCCCCGTCTGAGCGATGGCGAGCGCAATACGCTCAGGGAGCTGATACAGGCGTGGATTGCCGCCATGCACCGCAGTCACGATTTGTTGACCGTCACATTACCGCCCCGGGAGGACTTCACTCGCCAGCATCTGCTCACCCGGCTGCGCCAGGATTTTTCCCTCAAGGGAAATTTTTCGGTGGAACTGGACCTGCCCGATTCCGTGATCCTGCAGAAACAGGCATTCAGTGCCCCCGGGGCGCCAGGCACACCGCAGAAACTGGTGGCGGTTCCCAGCGCATCCCGCAGCCGCCTGTCGCTGGAAACCCTGGCCCAGCTCAACATCGACAATACGCCGTCGATGAATCTGGAACCGCTGCTGATGCGCCTGCGCTTCATGCAGGTTGAAGTCAGTGCCAGCGATGAACGTGAACGCACGGCTCTGAGTACCGGGATCACCCTGCCTTACCTGCGCAGAATCCTGCCGGAACTGGATCTGCCCAAAGCCTACGAACAAAGGATTTACGACACGTTCAAGGGCGCGACCGATGAGCCCGCGTTCCGGCGCGAGCACCGTCGGGAATGCCTGCTCGAACCCTGGCGTTTGATGCTCCGGCTGCAGGGCCGATGTGCCTGGCTGCAACACCAGATCGGCGTCGATGACCTGAGCCTGTTCGACGTTGCCATCGACGCCGACACGGCCGACGCCTGGAAAACCGCTGGCCGGCGCATTGCGCTGTTTCCTGCCTACCTTGCCGCCGGCGGCACCGACACGCCGAATGAAGGCCCCACGACATTGTCCGGAGTAACCTTCATCGAAGAACAGGTCAGCGGCACGACACTGCTGTATCTGCCGGACGCCCCCGATGCGAGCGTTCTGCGCCGGTACGACAGTCTTGAAGCCGCACGCATGGGCCTGTTCAATCGTTGCAGCCAGGACGCAATGATCGGCTATCTGGCCCGCCAGGCTCTGCAAGGCAGCGTGCAAGCCCATGAACGCCGCATGGCGCAGGCAGTGACCAGGCGTTTCGACGCCATGATCGGCGTCGGCCCGCGCTGGCCGGCAAGCACTTCGCTGGCCGCTCATTTGCTCGATGCGCATATGGGGCGCCTGATTGAGGTTCATCGCGGCACCTCGCGCTCCAACGACGCCTTGTATCGGGAACGTTATGCCCTGCAGGGCACACGCGTTTTCGACTACCTGAAAATGGCCCTGGGCATGCTGCCGTTCGTTGGCAGCGCCATCGCCTTGTACGATGCCTGGAACGCAGCCAACCAGGCTGTCGCGGCGCTTCTGCGGGGCAGGGTCGGCGACGGTCTGGCCGAGATCGAATCGGTGTTGCTGTGCCTGATCGACGCCTTGATCGACATCGTGCCCGGTGCCGGCGCGGCTTTGAAGGCTCGATCCGCAACCCGTGCCCGCCTGTTGCGAAACCTGGCCTCGGACGTCGCCACGCTGACCGTTCCCGATACACAGCAGGCCCGGCGAATCGTCGAACGCTTTACCGGTTACGAATATGAGAAACCCGTCTCGCTGGCGGGGCTGCGACCGGCCGAAGGAGGTGTCTGGCGCAACATTTACCGACATGCCGACGGCGATTTCATTGTCCGCCAGGGCCGGATCTACCAGGTCGAATGGAGCACCGACTCCCGCAACTGGCGCCTGCGCGGCACCTCGCAGAATACCTACAGACAACCCATCGCCCTGAACGAGGCCGGAGAGTGGGACACCTGGTTCGGCGTCTACGGCACCACCTTCGAAGGTGGCGGTGCCGGTGGCGGCGGCGTGCTCGGGCATATGGCCGATGTGCTCGAACCGGTCTGGCCACTGGCAATCCGTGACCGTCTTCCGCGCTGGCTGGTCGACCGGGCCTATCGCCGCCAGCATCAACTGACGCTTGAATGTGATGACCTGAGTTACCGCCTGGATCTCCAGATCGAACGAAGCGACGGGGCGATCAGCGCTTACAGCCTGGCTCCCGATGACGCCCGGCTGAGAAGCGTCGCGCAGAAAGCCTGCGAGGACGACATTGCCCTGCTCACCCGGCAGTACCAGACAGCCGCCGAGCTGCGTCCCCTCACCCATGGCAACAAGTTGCGTGCCCTGCTTGAAATACAGAGCCAGGACGCCGCACGGGTGACCGACCGGTTCAAGCACCGTATCTATATGGCCAACCACCGGATTTATAAATGGCTCGACGAGATCGACACCCGGCACGCGACCCTCGATGCACTGCCGGAGAATTCGATTGCCGAACGCCTGGCTCTGCTGCTGGAAATGCGCAGATTGCGCGTCGATGTGACCACCGCTATCGAAGAGCTCGAAGCGCTCATGGGCGAACTGAACCGCTGGTACGCACTGATCGGAGTACGTGCCGACAAGGCCAGACTGACCGAGGCGGTCACCTATCTGAACGGGCGCATGAACGACTTCAACCTGGGTTACCTGAAAACCGCCAATCGCCTGGAGTCCATCAAGAACTTCGAAGACACCGGTGATGTTTCCTGGCTCTACCTGCAACGACGGGCCTTTCAACTGCGCGTGGACATGGACCGGGCCCTCTACACTCAGTTCAGCCTGTCCGAAGTCAGCGCCAACCGGGCGCAGCGCATGCAGATCCTGGGCAACTGCCTCGAGACCTACGCCCGATACTGCCGGGAAATGAACCAGTGGACGGCCAGCTATCCGCAGTACTTTCACATGGAAGAATTCGAACCGCTGATGACCGGCATCGAAGCCATGGCCGAACGCGCCAGGAAGGCCATCGATCATCCCGCACCGCCTCGTACGACGGGACCAAGCGAGAAGAAGATTTTCCAGACCGAAGACCAGCAATGGCTGATCGGGGTGGAAAACTGGGAGCCAAGAACCCGCAAGCGGCAGTTCGTCCTGAACCACGGCAAGGCAGGCCGGGAAGTCTGGGAGCAGGCTGACAACGGCAAGTTCCGCCTGCTGACGGTGAACGCACCGCCGCAGCCCGCGCCTTTGCGCAACCTCGCATCGCTGCTGGCCGATGCCCGCAAGCGCCTGGACGGTCAAGCGGCCTATCAGGCCAAAGTGCAGGGACACGCTGAGCGCGACATGCTCCCGGTGGATCTGGAACACATGATGATCAGTGAAGCCGATGACCTGAGCCGTCGGGCCAGCGACATTGAAGCGATGTCGGCAGAAAACCCGATCATCAGTGAATTGAAAACGAAGGCCGACGAATTGCGCCTCACCGGGCGGCAGTTGCGTACCCGGCAAACCCTGATGAGTCGAAAACCCACCGACGGCATGCTCGATGACCTGCTGCGGCAGAACGCCGTGGAAGTGCGCAAGGTGGCCCTGATGAAACAACTGCGCAATCGCGCCGACGGTCGTCCCGACCATATGCAGGAATATGAAATCCACGACCTGAGTGCCCGACCGCCGCGTCTGCTGTGGTATGCGCATTTCCACTACAACAAACCCAGGCCGTCATTCGCAGAGTTCGAGAAAGCGCACCTGAAACTGCCGGAGCACCGCTACCTGACTCACGCCGACAATGCGGCGCTGCCGTATGCCGACATCGGTAAACGCTCGGCGGTCCTGCCCTGGTTCGAAGCGTTGTAAAACAAAACGGGGAGCGGTTGGCCGCTCCCCGTTTTGCTGTGCGTCAAGCCTGCTGACTGCGCAGCTGCCGCGCTGCCGCCACCATGTTGACCAGCGCTGCTTCCGTCTCCGGCCAGGCACGGGTTTTCAGCCCGCAATCGGGATTGACCCACAACCGTGCTGCCGGAATCCGTTTCACGGCCTTGCTCATCAGCTTGACCATTTCCGCCGTGTCCGGCACCCGTGGCGAGTGGATGTCGTAGACGCCCGGGCCGATGTCGTTCGGGTAGTCGAACGCTTCGAAGGCATCGAGCAATTCCATGTCCGAGCGCGAGGTTTCAATGGTGATCACGTCGGCGTCCATGTCGGCGATGGCCTTGATCACATCGTTGAATTCGCTGTAGCACATGTGGGTGTGGATCTGGGTTTCGTCCTTCACGCCCGAGGCGGTCAGGCGGAACGCTTCCACCGCCCAGTCCAGATACTCCTGCCACTGTGCGCGGCGCAGCGGCAAGCCTTCGCGGAACGCGGCTTCGTCGATCTGCACGATTTTGATCCCGGCGTTTTCCAGATCAACCACTTCATCCCGCAGGGCCAGCGCCAGTTGCTGCGCCTGAACCTTGCGCGACACGTCTTCGCGAGGGAACGACCACATCAGCATCGTCACCGGGCCGGTCAGCATGCCCTTCATGACCTTGTCGGTCAGGCTCTGGGCGTAAATGATCCAGTCCACGGTCATGGCGCTCGGACGGCTCAGGTCGCCATAGATCACCGCCGGTTTCACGCAGCGGGAACCGTAGCTCTGCACCCAGCCGAAACGGGTGAACAGGTAACCGTCGAGTTGCTCGGCAAAGTACTCGACCATGTCATTGCGTTCGGCTTCACCGTGCACCAGCACATCCAGGCCCAGACGCTCCTGGACTTGCACCGCATGGCGGATTTCGCTGCGCATGGCATCGTGGTAATCGTTGGCCGACAGCTTGCCCTGCTTGAACGCCTGGCGG
Organism: Pseudomonas sp. R43(2017); assembly: GCF_002112345.1. Taxonomy (NCBI): domain Bacteria; kingdom Pseudomonadati; phylum Pseudomonadota; class Gammaproteobacteria; order Pseudomonadales; family Pseudomonadaceae; genus Pseudomonas; species Pseudomonas sp. R43(2017). The sequence goes on along the minus strand of NZ_NEHJ01000004.1, from coordinate 274,629 downwards.
GCCAGACGGATCGAACCGGTCTGCGGGAACGAGCCGATGGTGGTGGTCGGGAACGCCGGCAATTTCAATCGCGCCTGTTGCGCGGCGATACGCTTGGCGAACGGCGAATGACGCTGGCTGTCGCGAGCATTGATCGCTTCGATCCGTGCCTGCACTTCGGCCTTGTGAATACGCGGCGAGCGGGCACGACTTTCCTGAATGGCGCGGCTTTCGGCCAGTGCGCTTTGCACCTTTGGGGCTTGAGGATCGTTCAGCGCATCACGCAGCACGGAGATTTCGGCGCACTTCTGCACGGCGAATGCCAGCCAGCTTTTCAGTTCTGGATCGAGCTTGTCTTCGCGCTCGACGTCCACCGGGCTGTGCAGCAACGAGCAGGAACTGCTGACCCACAGATTGTCGCCAAAGCGCTCCTGCGCCGGTTGCAACTGCGCCAGTGCCTGCTCCAGCTCGCAGCGCCAGACATTGCGGCCATTGACCAGGCCTACCGAAAGAATCTTGTAGGTCGGCAGGCGATCCAGCACCTGACCCAGTTGATCCGGCGCACGCACGGCATCGATGTGCAGGCCTTGTACCGGCAGGCCGACGGCGAGGCCGAGGTTGTCTTGCAGACCGCTGAAATAGGTCGCCACCAGTTTCTTCAGCGGCGAGTACTGAAGGATGTGATAGGCGCGTTCGAAGGCGTTTTTCCAGGCCTGCGGCAGGTCGAGAGTGAGGATCGGTTCGTCGATCTGCACCCATTCCACGCCCTGTGCGGCGAGACGACCGAGGATTTCGTTGTACACCGGCAGCAGGCGCTCGAGCAGTTCGAGCTTGTCGAAATCGTTGCCTTTCGCCTTGCCCAGCCACAAGTAAGTCAGCGGGCCGATGATCACCGGTTTGACGTTATGACCGAGGGCCTTGGCTTCTTCGACTTCATCGAACAGCTGTTCCCAGCTCAGCTTGAACTGTTGATCCGCAGTGAATTCCGGGACCAGATAGTGGTAGTTGGTGTCGAACCACTTGGTCAGCTCTTGAGCGTATTGGGTCTTGCCGTGCTCACCGCCGCAGCAGGATGCCGTGGCGCCACGGGCCATGACGAACAGGGTGTCGAGGGTCGGCAGGCCACGCTCGTCGCGCACACCATCGAAGCGCTCCGGGATCACACCGAAGGTCAGCGAGTGGGTCAGCACCTGGTCGTACCAGGCGAAGTCGCCGACCGGCAACAGGTCGATGCCGGCGTCTTTCTGCAATTGCCAGTGTCTGGCACGCAGCTCACGGCCGACCTGATTCAGGGACGCCTGATCGAGATCGCCTTTCCAGTAGGCTTCGAGGGCTTTTTTCAGTTCGCGGTCGGCGCCGATGCGCGGGAAACCAAGGGTGTGGGCCACGGCCATGTCGAGTGTTCTCCATTGCGTAAAAGATGGCGCCATTGTCGACAGTCAACCCAACATGAGACAAACTCAACCTTTTCGTGTTGATCACAAATTTTCCTCATGGAGCCCGCGGTGCTTGAGATCCGTCACCTGAAAACCCTGCATGCCCTGCGCGAAGCCGACAGCCTGGTGGATGCGGCCGACCGCCTGCACCTGACCCAGTCGGCGCTGTCCCACCAGTTCAAGGAACTGGAGGAGCGCATGGGCATGCCGTTGTTCGTGCGCAAGACCAAACCGGTGCGCTTCACCAGCGCCGGCCTGCGTCTGCTGCAACTGGCCGACGCGACCCTGCCGCTGCTGCGCGCCGCCGAACGGGACATCGGGCGTCTGGCCGGTGGCACCGCCGGGCGTCTGCACATGGCCATCGAATGCCACAGCTGCTTTCAGTGGCTGATGCCGACCATCGACCAATTCCGCGATGCCTGGCCGGAAGTCGAACTCGACCTCGCTTCGGGATTCTCGTTTGCCCCGCTGCCGGCGCTGGCTCGCGGTGACCTGGACCTGGTGGTGACGTCCGACCCGCTGGAAATTGCCGGTATCACCTACGTGCCGCTGTTCACCTATGAAGCCATGCTTGCGGTCGCCAACCAGCATGCATTGGCAAGCAAACCGTACATCGTCCCCGAAGACTTGCTGACGGAAACCCTGATCACTTATCCGGTGGAACGCGACCGCCTCGATATCTTCACCCGCTTCCTCGAACCCGCCGACATCGAGCCGGCGCAGGTACGCACCTCGGAACTGACGGTGATGATGATGCAACTGGTGGCCAGCGGTCGTGGCGTGTGCGGCATGCCGCACTGGGCGCTGCATGAGTACAGCTCGCGGGGCTACGTGAAGGCCAAGCGGCTGGGGGAGAAAGGTCTGTTCGCGACGCTGTACGCGGCGATCCGCGCCGACATGCTCGACGCGCCGTACATGCGCGATTTCCTGCTGACGGCCAAGGACACGTCGTTCTCGACGCTGGATGGGGTCAGCGCGGTTCGTTGAGGCTGGCGGATGGCACCAGAGGCGCGCACCACATGTGGATCTTGTCGAAGTAGTCCTCGCCGACCCGCACCGCCATCGGTTCCAGACCGAACTGGATGAAACCGCAGCGCTGGTACAGCTTGAACGCGGCTTCATTGCCGGCGGTGACGGTCAGTTGAATGACTTTCAGCGCCGGATGCTGCTGCGCTTCTCCCAGCACCGCTTCCATCAACTTCAGGCCCAGCCCGCGCTGACGAAATTCAGCCGACACATACATCCCGAATATGGTTGCCTTGTGCCGGGCCTTTTCCCGAGGCTCGAACGCCAGGCCGACGATACCCGCCAGGCGGCCTGCTTCGAACGCGCCAAACACCGCGTCGAGCTTGCCGGTCAGGCGCGACTCCCACCAGCTCAGCGGCATCGCCGCGCGCTCACGCACGCTGGAGGTGAAGGCCTGCGGATGCCGGTCGTATGCCTCCAGCATCAACTCCCGATAGGCCAGCGCGTGGCTGGCGTCCAGTCGTTCGATCCACATGCTCAAGCTGCCTTGCGCTGCTCAAGCATCAGCCGCACCGCCAGACCACCGAGCACGAAGCCCATGAAATAACGCTGCGCCGCCAGCCACGTCGGGTTGCTGGCGAACCACGAGGCAATGCCCGCCGCCGACAGGGCAATCAACAGGTTGACGCTGAAACTGACGCTGATCTGGGTCAGGCCGAGAATGATGCTCTGGCTGAACACCGAGCCGTGCTCGGGCGTGATGAACTGCGGAAACACCGAGAGGTAGAACACCGCGATCTTCGGGTTCAGGGCGCTGGTGAGAAAGCCCATGGTGATGAGCCTGCGCGACGAGTCCGCCGGCAATGCCTGCACTTCGAACGGCGAACGCGCACCGGGTTTCACCGCTTGCCAGGCCAGCCACAGCAGGTACAGCGCACCGGCCCACTTCAACACTTCATAGGCCATCGGCACCGCGAGAAATACCGCCGTCAAACCAGCCGCCGCCGCGAACATATGCACGAAAAACCCGGCCACCACGCCGAGCAGCGACGTGACCCCGGCCTTGCGCCCCTGACAGATCGATCGCGAGATCAGGTAGATCATGTTCGGCCCCGGCGTCAGTACCATCAACAACGCGGCAGCGGCAAAAATCAGCAGGTCTTGAAGCGGGATCATGACGAAGTCCTTTGCACGAATGATCAGGCGATCGCAGTCAGCGAGGCTCGATAAAACGGCAGGATCAGGTCGCGTGTCAATGGGGCGAGAACCACATCGCCGTCGGTGGCCGGGTCGATCCAGATCACCTCTTCGATCTCGGCCGCCGGGGAGACATCGGCGTCGATGGTCAGCTGAAAGATCTCGGCCTGCACGACAAACCCCGGCTCGTTGGCGGCCGGTGCCGAGAACTGACCGAGAAAACTCGCCTGCGCCAGATCGATCACCAGCCCCAGTTCTTCTTCCAGCTCGCGGGCCAGGGCATGCACCGGCAGTTCATGGGCCTCGATCTTGCCGCCCGGTTGCATGAACGCCGTGGTGTCGCGCTTGCGCACCAGCAGGGTCTGGCCTTCGGGGTTGAGCAGCAGCGCGGCGGCAATACGAATGGTGCGGGGGGAAACAGCGGATACAGAGGTCATGGGTCAGCCACCGGCCTTGGGAAAAACCGCAAGGATCCCATGCCGGCGGCGCCAGCGTCACCTCGTGCGGCCTCAAGGACCGGCCAGCAGCGCCGCCTCGCCCTCCTCCGGCACTTTCACGAACACCTTGTATTTGGCCCCCTCCATGGCTTCGAAACTGATCAGTTTGTCCACCAGCAGCGCACTCAGCACCTTGCCGGCATTGAGCAGCAGCATGCCGTTGTCGGCATTGAGGTTGCGCGCCAGGATCATCCCCGCCGCCAGCTCCCGGGTGCCCAGCACCTTGACGCTCGGATCGGTCAGGGTGATGTCGCTGACCATCGCGCAGACCTTGATGAAATCCTCGATCAACTCGGGATCGTAAAGCCTGCCGGCGTACTGGCGCAGGTACAGCAACGCCTCGTCGCTGTTCATCTGCCGTTCGAGAATCAACCCGCGCTGCAACTCGACGAAATCCACCGCCAGTTTCAACAGCCGCGAGCCCAGGGGAATGGCCTCGCCCTTGAGCCGGTCGGGGAAACCGCTGCCGTCCCAGTGTTCCTGATGGTGCAGGATCAGCCGTGCGGCATCCTTCATCGGGTCCAGGGTCATCAGCAGTGACTCGCTCTGTTTCGGATAACCCCGATAGCGGTCGCGGTCAGTGCTGTGCAACAGGTCCGAAGGGGTGGTCATCATGCTGTCGGTCCAGCTCAGCTTGCCGATGTTGTACAGCGCGGCGGCCATGGTCAGGTCGCGGCTGGCGGCTTCGTCCAGCCGATGCACCTTGCAGTAGCCGCGCACCAGTTCGATGATCTGCCGGTTGGTCTGCTTGGCCGGCGGCAGGCGCAGGTTGGCCAGCAGCGAGAACACTTCGGTGCCGGTCACATAGCTGTGCTTGAGCTCCTCGTAGGCCAGATCGAGCATGTCGGCGGTCTGCTGCAACTCGGCGGTACGGGCGCTGACATGTTTTTCCAGGGTGCTGTTGAGCAACTTCAACTGATCGTTCTGCACCCGGGTCAGTTGCTCCAGACGCTCGCGCTCACGGGCCAGATGCTGATGTTCCAGGGCCTGGCGCAGGATCAGCAGCATCTCCTCGTCGTTCCAGGGTTTGCTGATGTAACGGTCGATCTGGCCCTCGTTGATGGCCTTGATGATCGCCGAAGGGTCGGCATAGCCCGTCAACATGATCCGCGTGGTCGCCGGATACAGCTGACGAACGCTGGCCAGCAGCGTGGCGCCGTCCATATTGGGCATCCGCGCGTCACTCATCACCAGATCGACCGGACGTTGCGCCAGCATTTCCAGCGCCTGGGCACCGCTGCTGGCGAGCAACACCTCATAGGGCTGGCCCCGCAGCAGGCGGCGCAGGCTGTTGAGGATCGACTCCTCGTCATCGACCAGCAACACGGCAGGCCGATGGGCCGGAGTCGGGGCGGATTGCTCTTCCATGGCGAGGCCTCGCGAATGACGATGGACGTGGCAGGCGTGTCGACAGACCTCCTCCCTTGCCCGCGCCTGAGTGACAGGCTAGATGATTTTTGCGCCGGGACCGCGCAAGCCATCGGGTAAGGCGAAGTACCCACAGGGCAACTATGCTCAAGTCGCTGGACGACACCATCCGCCTGCGCGCAGGCCTGTGATGAGGGGAAAAGGATGCTCCCGATGACGATCGTGCGTGAACTTGCGGGCAGGGCGCCATGAGTGCGCCACCTGGTCCCATCAATCGCCGTGTGCTGATCGTCGACGATACGGCATCGATCCACGACGATTTCGCGAAAATCCTCAAGTCATCCGCGATTGAAGACAATCGTCTGGGCGAAACCGAAAGCCTGCTGTTCGGCACCCCGTCCGCCGCGCCTGCCACACAGAACGAAATTTTCGAACTGGATTCGGCCTTCCAGGGGCGCGAAGCGCTGGACAAGGTCGAAGCCGCGCTGGCCGCCGGTCGCCCTTACGCCATGGCCTTCATCGACATGCGCATGCCGCCGGGCTGGGACGGCCTGGAAACCATCGAGCGGCTCTGGCAGGTCGATCCCAAGCTGCAAGTGGCCCTGTGCACCGCTTATTCCGATTATTCCTGGGAAGAGATCGATCAGCGGTTGCCGCTGAATGATCGCCTGCTGATCCTGAAAAAACCCTTCGATGCGATCGAAATCCGCCAGATGGCCAGCGCCCTGACGGTCAAATGGCAAATGACCGAAGACGCCGCGCTGAAAATGAATCAGCTGGAACAAAAAGTGACCCTGCTGGCCCGCACGGACGGCCTCACCGGGCTGGCCAACCGCGCCACGCTGATCGAGCGTCTGCACCAGGCCTTCGCTGCCGCGCGCCGGGGGGCGGCGCCATTCTCGGTGTTTTACCTGGACCTGGATCACTTCAAACGGGTCAATGACACCCTCGGTCATCCGGTCGGCGACCTGCTTTTGCAGCAAGTGGCACAACGGATCAAGGCCGTGGTCCGGGAGAACGACGTGGTGGCGCGTCTGGGCGGCGATGAGTTCGCGATCCTGCAACTGGACGTCAGCGAACCGACACAGTCCGCCGCCATGGCCAGCAAAATCCTTGAAACACTGCAGGCGCCCTTCCAACTGGGCGGCAATGCCGTGCGCATTTCGGCCAGCATCGGCATCAGCAGCTATGCGCCCGTCAGCTTCGATGCCGACAGCCTGTTGGGGCAAGCCGACATGGCGCTGTACCGCGCCAAGGAGTCCGGACGCGATCAGTTTCACTTCCACTCGGAGGACATCACTCGGGAGGTGGCCGAGCGCATGGTCCTTGCCGAGGAGTTGACCACGGCCCTCACCCAGGGAGGACTGAAGCTCGATTACATGCCGGAAGTGGACCTGCACAGCGGCAGGATTCTCGGCATGGCCGCGCAGGTCAGCTGGCAACACCCCAGGCTTGGCCTGCTGCCGGCGTCAGCCTTCGTTCCGGCGGCGGAAAAGACCGGCGCAATCATTCCTCTCGGGCGCTGGATTCTGGATCAGGCCTGCTGGCAGATGCACCGGTGGCAAAACGACGGGGTGGCGCCTCCGGTGATGGCGATCAAGATTTCCCTGGCGCAGCTCAAGTCCGGCCCCGAACTCATCTACGACGTGTTGCGCACCACGGCGCGCTGGGAGCTGGCGCCATGGGACCTGCGCTTCGATGTCACCGAAGCCACCCTGGCCCAGACCCAATGGACCCACAATGATGCGTTGCCGCGCCTGCGCGAGCTGGGCGTGACCATCGCCATCGATGATTTCGGCACCGAATACTCATCGTTCGATTACCTGAAAACCTACCGGGTCAATCACCTCAAACTCGCCCAGTCCCTGATCGACAATGCGGCCCGGGATGAAGACGGCGCCAACCGGCTGCGGGCGATCGTCAATTTCGCCCGGGACCTGGCCATCGACATCAGCGCCGAGGGCGTCCGGCCGGACGCTCAGGACGCCGCCCTCGTACCCGGCGCACCGTTGAAAAACGTGCAGGGCTTTTGCCTGAGCGCGGCGGTCAGCCCGGAACAGGCCGCCCGACTGCTGAAGGACGCCAGCGCGGCCACTCCGCTGCCCAGGGAGGATGAAGGATGAAAACGCCTTTCCCCCAGACCAACCGGCGCATTCTGATCGTCGACGATACGCCGGCGATCCATGCCGATTTCCGCAAGATCCTCGCCCCCGAGACGGCGGCTGAAGCGGATCTGAGTGGTCTTGAACAGACGCTGTTCGGCACCCGCCAGTCGCCGCACCTGACCTTTCAGCTCGATTCCGCCTATCAGGGCCAGGAAGCGTTGAAACTGGTGCAACACGCGCTGGACGAAGGTCGCCCCTATGCCCTCGCCTTCACCGACATGCGGATGCCGCCCGGTTGGGACGGCCTGGAGACCATCGAAAAACTGTGGGAGGTCGATCCGAACCTGCAAATCGCCTTGTGCACCGCCTACTCCGACTACAGCTGGGAAGCCATGGCCGAACGGCTGGAATTCGGCGATCAGTTGCTGATCCTGAAAAAGCCGTTCGACACCCTGGAAATCCGTCAGATGGCCAATGCCCTGACCTGGAAATGGCAACTGGCCCAGGACGCGGCGCTGAAGTTGCTCAGCCTCGAGCAGACCGTCGAAGCCCGGGTGCATGAGCTGCTCAAAGTCTCGCGCCTGTTGCAGTACGACAGCCTCACGGGCCTGCCCAACAGCACCTTGCTCGGTGACCGTCTGACGCAGTCACTGGCCGCTTGCCGGCGCCATGACAAACAACTGGTGGTGATGTTTCTCGGCCTGGATCGCTTCAAGCGCATCAACAATGCCCTGGGCCATCCGGCGGGCGACGAGATGCTCAAACGGGTCGGCCAGCAACTGCTGGCCTGCGTGCGCGAATCGGACTCGGTGTTTCGCTATGGCTCCGACGAGTTCGTGGTGATGCTCAGCGACATCAATCACCCGCAGCAGACCCGCAGCATCGCCGAAAAACTGCTGGCGGCCATCCGTGAGCCTCAGACGATTGTCGGTCATGACGTCAGTGTCACCGCCAGCGTGGGCATCAGCCTTTATCCGGACGACGGGCTGGAAGCCATCGACCTGATCAAAAAAGCCGAGACGGCCATGCGCAATGCCAAGGAAAGCGGTCCGAACGAGATCGGTTTCTTCATCGAGGCCATGAACCAGCGCGCCCGGGAACAGCACGGCATCGAGTCGGGCATTCGCCTGGCCCTGCAACGGCACGAATTCGTCCTGCACTACCAGCCGAAAATCGATCTGGGCAGCGGCCGGGTGGTGGGCGCCGAGGCACTGGTACGCTGGCAGAAACCGGGGCATGGCTGGGTGTATCCATCGGAGTTCATCCCCGTGGCCGAAGACAGCGGCCTGATCGTGCCGCTGAGCAAATGGGTGCTGGGTGAGGCGTGCCGTCAGACGCGGGACTGGCAAAAAGCCGGGTTGCCGCCGATCCGCATGTCGGTCAACACCTCGGCCATCGACTTTCGTCAGCGCCTGTTTGTCGAGGGCATCGAACAGGTGCTCAAAGAGACCGGGCTGGATCCCGCCCTGCTGGAGCTGGAGATCACCGAAGGCGTACTGATGCAGAACGTCGACGCGACCATGAGCGCGTTGAACCGGCTAAAGGCCCTGGGCGTCAGACTGGCCATCGATGACTTCGGCACCGGCTATTCCAGCCTGAGTTACCTGCGGCGGTTCCCCATCGATGTGCTGAAGATCGATCAGTCGTTCATTCGCGGCCTGAGCCATGACAGCAGCGATGCCGCGCTGGTCGGTGCGATCATCAGCCTGGGCAAGAGCCTGAACCTGAACGTCATCGCCGAAGGCGTGGAGACTGCACAACAACTGGCCTTTCTCAGGGCCCACGACTGCGAGGAGGGCCAGGGTTTCCATTTCAGCAAAGCCCTGCCGGCAGACGCCTTCGCCCGCCTGCTGGTGGCCGGGGTGCCTGGTCCCTGGAGCGTTGCATGAACACGCCGACGACAGGCCTGTCGCGCAGTGTTTTGTTCCTGATGCTTTTCGCGCCCTGCGTCGAAATTGTTGCCGCGCCGCTGGACGAGCCGCTGAAACCGCTGCCCGACATTCCGAAACAGGATCCGAAACGCGTCGAGCTGGGCCGCCGGCTTTTTCTCGATCCACGGTTATCGGCCAACAACACCCTGTCCTGCGCCAGCTGCCATCAACTGGACAAGAACGGCGCTGACAGCCGGTCCCTTTCCCTGGGCTTCGATGGCCAGCCGGTGGCGGTCAACACCCCGACCGTGCTCAACGCCAGCCTCAATTTCCGCCAGTTCTGGGACGGGCGCGTGGAAACGCTGGAAGAGCAGACCAGCGGCGTCATCACCAGCCCCCACGAAATGGGCAGCGACTGGAACACTGTCGTGCAGCGGATTGCCGACGATTCCGGCTATCGCCAGTCTTTCAGTGCCGCCTACCCGGATGCCGTGACGCAAGCCAATATCCAGAACGCCCTGACGAGCTACGAACGCACGTTGCTGACACCCGGCTCTCGCTTCGATCAGTACCTGCTCGGCAACACCGAGATCCTGACCCTCGATGAGAAATACGGCTATCAGCGCTTCAAGGACTACGGCTGCATTGCCTGCCATCAAGGCGTAAACATCGGCGGCAACATGTACCAGAAGTTCGGAGTGTTCGGTGACTACATCGCCGATCGCGGCAACCCGACGCTGGCGGACCAGGGCCGGTTCAACGTCACCGGTGACGAAAACGATCGGGCCGTGTTCAAGGTGCCGAGCCTGCGCAACGTCGCGCTGACCGCTCCGTACTTCCACGACGGTTCGGCGCCCACTCTCGAACGGGCGGTGGACGTGATGTTCCAGTATCAGTTGGGGCGCATGCCGAGCGAGGAAGACAAGGCGCTGATCATCGAGTTTCTCAAGACCCTGACCGGACACTGGGAGGGTCAGTCATGATGAAAACCGTCTCGGGGCGGCTCAGCCTGCTGTTGCTCAGCCTCCTGGCCGTATTGCTGGCCTCGGTCCTGGTGTTTCTGTACCTCAAGTCCAGTTCCGAGCAGACCACCACCTACACCGAATCCCGGGACCTGATCCGTCAGATCAAGCAACAGGATTCGCAGTGGGAAAGTGAAGTCCTCAAGGCCCGGGTGGCGATCACCCACAATTACGACCCGCTGGTCTCGCCGATGAACGAGATGAATCGCCTGTGGGCACGTTTCGAATCCATGGAATCCGGGCATGGACGCGGCGAATCCACACAATGGGACCATGCCCACGAACGCTACCTGGACGCCATGCAGGAAAAGACCCGTCTGGTGGAGCAGTTCAAGTCGCACAACGCGTTGCTGCGCAACTCCCTGGCGTTTCTGCCCAGCGCCGAAGATGACATTCAGGCGCAACTGGCCAATCTGTCCGACCTCGACAAGATTCAATTGCAGAACATCGTCACCGACACCTATGACCTGTTGCTCAGCGCACTGGAGTTCGCCCAGGTCGCCTCTGATGACAAAGCCTCCGACATCGAGGTGGGCCTGAACAAACTGGCGGTGAACGCGCAACGTCTGCCGGCGGATTTTCAGACTCCGATCAGGATCCTGAGCAATCACATTGCGCTGATCCTGCGCGAGCAACCGATCGTCAACCGCCTGCTCGATCAGATTGAGTCGATCCCCGTGGCCGAGCGCCTGGACACCATCACCAACATGCTCGACCTGGATCAGCAACAGGCCGAACGCACCGACCAGAAATACCATTTCTACCTGCTGCTGTTTTCCGTCCTGCTGATGTTGTCGCTGCTGTGGCTGGCCATCCGCCTGATCCGCAGTTTTGCTGAAATCAACCGGGTCAACGCGGCCCTGCAAACCGCCAACGATGTGCTCGAGCAACGGGTCGACGAGCGCACTCGCGAACTGAAGAACGTGCAGAGCGAATTGCTCGATGCCGCGCGCCAGGCCGGCATGGCGGAAATCGCCACCAACGTGTTGCACAACGTCGGCAACGTGCTCAACAGCGTGAACATTTCCTCCGACCTGATCTCGCGAAAACTGCGCAGCAGCAAAGCCTTGGGGCTGGGCAAGGCGATGCAGTTGATCAACGAACACCCGGACGACCTCGGGCCGTTCCTGACCGAGGATGCCAAGGGCAAGCTGCTGCCGGGCTACCTCAACCAACTGGTGGGCGCCATCGCCCAGGAACAGCAGGAAATGGCCGACGAACTGGCGCAGATGAACAAGAGCGTCGATCACATCAAGGACATCGTCGCCACCCAGCAATCCTATGCCGGGGCCAACAGCCTGACCGAGCCGCTGTACATCAACGAACTGCTCGAAGACGCCCTGCGCATGAACGCCGGCGCGCTGACCCGGCATCACGTCACGGTGGTCAAGGATTACGGCGACGTGCCCCAGGTGATGGGCGACAAGCACCGTCTGCTGCTGATCCTGATCAATCTGATCAGCAACGCCAAGTACGCGATGTCCGACCTCAGCAACCGCCCGCGGACCATGACCCTGGGCGTGAAGATCGTCGATGAAGGCTTTCTGGAGATCAGCGTCCGGGACGATGGCGAGGGCATCGCCCCGGAAAACATGACGCGGATCTTTGCCCACGGCTTCACCACCCGCAAGGATGGCCACGGCTTTGGCCTGCACAGTTGCGCCCTCGCGGCCATCGAGATGAACGGCCATCTCACCGCCCACAGCGACGGGCCGGGGCTGGGTGCGCTATTCACCTTGCAGATCCCGCTGATCACGGTAACGGAGAACGCATGAGCGAACTGTCGAACCGCCGCATCCTGCTGATCGATGACATGCCGTCGATCCACGAAGACTTTCGCAAGATCCTCACCCCGAACCGGGCGCAGTCCGCGGAACTGGACGAGATGGAGGCGGCCCTCTTCGGCGCCCCCGCCAAGCCCCGGCGGGCGATGTTCGAACTGGACTCGGCGTATGGCGGCGAGGAAGGCCTGGCCAAACTCAACCTGGCCCTGCAGGAGCAATGCCCCTACGCCCTGGCCTTTGTCGACATGCGCATGCCCGACGGTTGGGACGGAGCGAAAACCATCGAGCAGTTGTGGCTGCAGGATCCGCAATTGCAGGTGGTGGTCTGCACCGCGTATTCCGATTATTCCTGGGATGAACTGCTGGATCGCCTGCACGCCCATGACCGGCTGCTGATCCTGAAAAAGCCGTTCGACAACATCGAAGTCCAGCAAATGGCCAACACCCTGCTGACCAAATGGCAGATGACCGAGCGCGCCTCATTGCAGATGCATCACCTGGAACATCTGGTGGACCAGCGCACCGCCCAGTTCAAGCAGGCCAGCGAAGCGTTGCAGCGAGAGATCGATGAGCGCAAGCAACTGGAAGGCCAGTTGGTGCAGTCGGAAAAACTCGCCTCGCTGGGGCAACTGGCCGCCGGAGTCGCCCATGAAATCAACAACCCGATCGGCTTCATTTCTTCCAACCTCGGCACCCTCGACGGCTACTTCCAACAGTTGCTGGCCATGCTCGGCGCCTATCACGTCGCCGGGCAGACCCTGGCGGCCGAGCCTGCCGCGCAGTTGCAACAACTGCGCGAGCACCTCGAAGTGGATTTTCTGCTGGAGGACATTCCGGTGCTGATCCGCGAGTCCAAGGAAGGCATCGGCCGGGTCGGGCAGATCGTCAAGGACCTCAAGGACTTTTCCCGGGTCGACACCCAGCAGCAATGGCAGTGGGCGAACCTGCAGCAGGGCATCGAGTCGACCCTGAACATCGTCGCCAGCGAACTCAAGTACAAGGCCGATGTGGTCAAGGAATACCAGGACATCCCGGAGATCGAATGCCTGCCCTCGCAGATCAATCAGGTCATCATGAACCTGGTGATCAACGCGGCGCAGGCCATGGGTGCCGAGCGCGGCACCATCACCCTGCGCACTGCGGTGCAGGGCGAGTCGGCGATCATCGAAGTGGCCGACACCGGCTCGGGCATTGCCCCCGAAACCCTGCAGAAAATCTTCGACCCGTTTTTCACCACCAAACCCGTAGGCCAAGGGACAGGGCTGGGCCTGTCCCTGTCCTATGGCATCGTGAAGAAACACGGCGGGGATATTTCAGTCAGCAGCACCCAGGGCGTTGGCACCACATTTCGCGTGAAACTGCCATTGCGCCAGACCCGGCCTGCGGCCTGAGCTCAGGTCGCTTCCTGGAAATCCATTTCCGGTGGCTGGCGACGGAAACCGCCGGTCAGCACCGCCAGATACACCACACCAATCGCCAGCCAGCTCAGGCCCAGATACACCGCCAGGTGATCGAGGCTGACCATCAGCCACAAGTCCGCGACCAGACCGATGAACGGGAACACCAGAAACAGCACCAGCTCGCGCAGGCCTTTTTTCTCGCCACCGATCCAGTAGTGAAAAATCACTGACAGGTTGACCAGGCTGAAGGCCAGGAACGCGCCGAAGTTGATGAACGAGGTCGAGGTGGTCACGTCGAGTTTCAGCGCCAGCAATGCCACCACGGCGCAGAGCAGGATGCTGTTGAGCGGCGTACCGAAGCGCTCGTGCAAGGTGCCAAAAAATGACTTCGGCAACACGCCGTCACGGCCCATCGCAAACAGCAGCCGCGAACCGCTGGCCTGCGCCGACAGACCCGATGCGAACTGACCGACGATCAGACCGATGAGGAAGATCGACACGAACAGATCGCCACCGATGTTGCGCGCAATCTCGTAGGCCGCCGAGTCGACATTGTCGAACTGAAACGACGGATGAGCGATCTGCACGAAGTACGACACGCCGACGAAAATCAACCCGCCGATCAGAGTGATCAACATGATCGCCCGAGGGATGGTGCGACGTGCATCGCGGGTTTCTTCGGTGAGGGTGCTGACTGCATCGAAGCCGAGGAACGAGTAGCAGGCAATGGCCGCACCGCTCATGATCAGCGGCATCTGCATGTCGCCATTGAAGAACGGTTTGATCGACCACAGCGGCGTGCTGGCGTCGCCGCCGACGTAATGCACGCACAGGGCGACGAACGCGACCAGTACCAGAAACTGCACCAGCATCAGCAAGGCGTTGATGCCATTGGCGAGCTTCAGGCCGATGATGTTGATCGCGCTGGTGATGCCGATGAACGCCAGCACCCAGATCCATTGCGGGATCGACGGGAAGGCCGAAGCGAGGTACGCGGCGCCGATCAACCAGATCGCCATCGGCAGAAACAGATAATCGAGCAGCACGGCCCAACCGGCGATGAAGCCGAGTTTCGGGCTGATGGCCTTGCGCACATAGCTGTAGGCCGAGCCGGCCACCGGGAACGCGGCAGCCATGCGGCCATAACTCATGGCGGTGAAGAACATCGCCACCAGCGCCGCCAGATACGCGGCGGGCACCATGCCGGCGGTGGATTGGGCGAGGATGCCGAACGTGCCGAGGACAATGATCGGCGTCATGTAGGCGATGCCGAACAGCACCACCGACCCCAGCGAAAGGGTGCGTTGCAAACGAGCCATGGGCGACTTACTCCGGATTTTATTGGATTTATGGCAGAGGCCGAGTTCGGCGAATGTTCCGGGTGTTGCTGATCGTTCCCACGCAGAGGGTGGGCACGATCGGATATCTCTTGTTCTTTAGCGCGAAGGAATCAGCAGCTCTCGTACTCCCGAGGCGTGTTCAACCACCTCCCCCGGCAACCTCAACCGCTGATCATCCAGATACCGATAATCCTTGCGCGCCAGCTCCAGCTGACCGAAATCCAGCTCGACACTGAACCGCCCCTCCTCACGCCCGGCCTCGAACAGCACCGCGCCCAGCGGATCCACCAGCGCACTGCCGCCGGCGAACATCAGCCCGTCATCCCCCGCTTCCACACGGTTGACCATCAGCGCAAACGCCTGGTTTTCCTGAGCCCGGGCCATGATCGCGGTGCGGTGGGTCGGGCCATAGGGATCCATGTTGCCGTTGGTGACGATCAGCAACTCGGCGCCTAGTTGCGCCAGGGCACGGGCCGACTCCGGGAATTCGATGTCGTAGCAGATCAGCAGACCGACCCGCACGCCGTTCCACAGGCACGTGGCGTAACGGTCACCGGCCTCGAAAACACCGCGATCCGAGGCCCAGAGGTGGGTCTTGCGATATTTCAGGGCGATGCCTTCGGGGGTGATCAGCAGCGTGGTGTTGTAGAAGCGGCCATTGTCGTTTTCGGCCATGCCGATCACCACGGCGACATTGCGTTCGCGGGCAGCGGCCTGCACCGCGCTGACGGTCGGGCCGTCCAGCGGCTCGGCGATTTGCGCCACGGTGTCGGCGGTCGGGAAGCCCATCAGGTGGGTCTCGGGGAACACGATCAGTTGCGTGTCGGCCGGGCACGCAGCAATCGCTGCCAGGGCGCGTTCGAGGTTGTACGCCGTGTCTTTGTCACGGCCCGCCAGTTGGGCGAGTTCGACTTTCATGGGGAGTCCTTGTTATGAGCGCCGGGCGCCGAAAGATTGCCCGGCGGCTGTCTGTGGGCCAGTATGCTCGGCATTCGACCGGCCAGGGAATTACGCGGCCGGGGTAACCCGATAGGGGTAGAGGCATGACTGTTTCGTTTGACGACATCACCTGGCACCGCGCCGTCGGGCAGTTGATCGACGCCCTCGACAAGCCGAATTTCTGGGCGCAACTGGTGCGCCTGCTCGACCAGTACGTCACGTTCGATAGCTGGGTGGCGCTGCTGTTCAGTGCCGACCGTCACCCCCAGGTGTTCGCCGAATGCCCGGGCGAAGACGGCAGCCCCGACCAGTTGTTCCAGGATTATCTGCGCGGGTTGTACCTGCTCGACCCGTTCTACATCGCCTGCCGCGAGCAATCGCGCACCGGGTTGTACCGCCTGTCGGAGGTCGCGCCGGAGCATTTCGAGCTGACCGAGTATTACCAGCGATACTTTCGTCTGAATGTGGTGGCCGACGAAATCCAGTTCAATTGCCAGCTCGAAGGCGACCGCACGCTGTGCCTGTCACTGGGCAGCAAACAGCGTTTCAGTGGCGAGCAGATTGCGTTGCTGTCGCTGATCCAGCCGTGGGTGCTCGGCCTGCTGCGCCAGCGCCTGCCCTACGAAATCAATGAAATCGTCGCCCTCGCCCCGTCGCCGGCACAACCGGACTGGCGGGTACAGCTTGAAGCGTCGGTGCAGCAACTCAAGGGCGCGCAACTGACCGCCCGGGAACTGGATGTCGGGCGTTTGATGCTCAGCGGTTGCTCCAGTAAAGAAATCGCCCGTAAGCTGGAAATCTCTGTTGAAACCGTGAAAGTCCATAAGAAACACATGTACAGCAAGCTGGGGATCAAGTCCCAGTCGGAGCTGTTTTCGATCTTCCTGCAGGCGCAGAACGCCTGACTGCCGCAAAAAAAATCTGTCCGAACCAAGGAAACCGTATGAGCCTGTCACTCCTGAGCCGCTACGCCTTCTTTGCCGTCTGCGTGATTTTCACCCTCGCCAGCCTGCCCTTCCTCGAACACGACTGGCTGTGGCCGATCACCGCCGTCACCGGGGTGCTGAGCCTGCTCGGTCTGTTCGACCTGATGCAGAGCCCTCACGCGGTGCGCCGCAACTACCCGATCCTGGGCAACATCCGCTATCTGGTCGAGGGCATTCGCCCGGAAATCCGCCAGTACCTGCTGGAATCCGATAGCGACGCCCTGCCCTTCTCCCGTGCCCAGCGTTCGCTGGTGTACTCGCGGGCCAAAAACGAAAGCGCCGACAAACCGTTCGGCACCCTGATTGACGTGTATCAATCCGGTTTCGAGTTCATCGGCCACTCGATGCGCCCGGCGCCGCTGAGCGATCCGAACAGTTTTCGCGTAACGGTTGGCGGCCCGCAATGCACCCAGCCGTACTCGGCGTCGGTGTTCAACATCTCGGCCATGAGTTTTGGCTCCCTCAGCGCCAACGCGATCCGCGCGCTGAACCAGGGTGCGAAACTCGGCAACTTCGCCCACGACACCGGCGAAGGCAGCATCAGCCCCTATCACCGCGAACACGGCGGCGACCTGACCTGGGAGCTGGGCAGCGGCTACTTCGGCTGCCGCACCAGCGACGGCCGTTTCGACCCGGAACGCTTCGCCGCCCAGGCACAGACCCCGCAAGTGCGGATGATCGAAATCAAGATGAGCCAGGGTGCCAAACCCGGCCACGGCGGGATTCTGCCCAAGCACAAGGTCACCCAGGAAATCGCCGACACCCGCGGCATCCTGATGGGCGAAGACTGCATCTCGCCGTCCCGCCACAGTGCGTTCTCCACGCCGATCGAAATGATGCATTTCATCCAGCAACTGCGCGAACTGTCCGGCGGCAAACCGGTGGGCTTCAAGTTCTGCCTCGGCCATCCGTGGGAGTTCATGGGCATCGCCAAGGCCATGCTGGAAACCGGCATCCTCCCGGACTTCATCGTGGTCGACGGCAAGGAAGGCGGCACCGGCGCTGCCCCGGTGGAGTTCACCGACCACATTGGCGTGCCGATGCGCGAAGGCCTGCTGTTCGTCCACAACACCCTGGTGGGCCTGAACCTGCGCGACAAGATCAAACTCGGCGCTAGCGGCAAGATCGTCAGCGCCTTCGACATCGCCAGCGTGCTGGCCATCGGCGCCGACTGGGCCAACTCGGCGCGCGGTTTCATGTTCGCCATCGGCTGCATCCAGTCGCAAAGCTGCCACACCAACAAATGCCCGACCGGTGTCGCCACCCAGGACAACCTGCGCCAGCGTGCGCTGGTGGTGCCGGACAAGGCCCAACGGGTCTACAACTTCCACCGCAACACGTTGAAGGCGCTGGCGGAAATGCTCGCCGCCGCCGGCCTCGATCATCCGTCGCAACTGTCGGCCAAGCATCTGGTACGGCGCATGTCGGCCACCGAGATCAAACTGTTCTCGCAGTTGCATGTGTTCCTGAAACCGGGGGAACTGCTCACCGGGGAAGTGAACGGCGAGTTCTATTCGCGGATGTGGCAGATGGCGCGGGCGGACAGTTTTGAGCCGCAGGATGGGGTGGCGGCCTGAAAATCACCCTGGCGCAGCCCCTCCTTTACAGGCGTTGCGCCGGGGGCACTCTGGCTAGGCAGGTCATGCATTCGTCAACGCGCAGGACCGCAATCCGATACACCCTTGGACTTCAAAAGCGCGATCGAGCTTTGTTGATATTCGTATTTTTCGACGACCATCG
Organism: Pseudomonas sp. R43(2017); assembly: GCF_002112345.1. NCBI lineage: Bacteria > Pseudomonadati > Pseudomonadota > Gammaproteobacteria > Pseudomonadales > Pseudomonadaceae > Pseudomonas > Pseudomonas sp. R43(2017). Next base: position 255,999 of record NZ_NEHJ01000004.1, on the reverse strand, counting down.
CTTCCAGCTGTTTTGAGTCATCATCTGACGTGTCCATATCAATGACGTAAAAACAGGGTGCCGTGTTACCTGTTTTCAGATCTGACGCCAACGCCTCAACAGGTCTTGCACGAACAGGCGAACCCAGGATTTTAAAGTAATCGGAATAATCCCAGTCGGCATAGACAGGTAACCTTCTACTGTCCTCCATGGCTTTTTTCACGGGTGATCGCAAATCCTGTTCAATCCTGAACTGGCTACAATCCGGATCACTCAGAATAAATGATACAGATACGACACCAACGAACATCAGCATCGTCCACCTGACAAAAGCATCGCGTACCAAATCGAACCCATACGAAACAAGAACGACCGACAGCGGAAGAAACACAATCGTATTCTTCAATGTGAGGACGGGGGTAAAAAGGATCGAGCGGACATAGGCCACCCCCATACCAAAAAGCCAGCAGAACAATAAAGTCTTCAAAACATCATTCCTGTCCTCCAGCCTGAATAACTTCGTCAACGCAAGAATCAACACAAGCAGACAAAGCAACACTACCGGCAAACTGCCAAACTGTACGACAAACATGTCTGCAAAGAAGCTGTCCACGGGTTTCGTTATCCAGGTATCTTTTTTTCCAAGATTGATCAGCAAATACCCAAACAGCGGAATCAATGAAAGACCTATCAACAGGCCAGCGATACAGCCCGCCGCGATCAGGCGCCGGTCAAGGCCTGCCCGAAACGAAAAATAGATCAAAAGGACGAATTGGGCCGCCACCGGTAAAAAGCCAAAGTAATGGGTATTCACCAGCATTGACGCAACTACCGAATACAACAGGACCGTCTTGACGTTTTGCGTCTCACGCAACTTGAAGAACATCAGGAGTGACCAGGTCGACAGCAACACCAGAAAACTGTAGGACCTTATCTCCCTTGCCTCTATGACCGGCATAAAGCTCACCGCGCTCAAAAAAGCCGCCACAATGCCGACCCGGCGATTGAACAAGGTTTTCCCCAAACAATACATCGAAGGAATTAACGCAACACTCAAGATCAACGAGAAGACCCGCCCCCCCCGCTCGCCATAACCAAATACCTTATAAAAAAGCCACAGTAAGATCTGATAGAGCGGAGGGTGAACATCTTCCACCGTCTGTTTGAAAACGCTATTCAAACTATGAGCCGGGTCACTGACACTGACGCTGAACACCTCATCAGTCCAAAGACTTCGATCAAACAGGCCATGACCTCTCAATGCCGCTCCAAACACAATGACAAGTAGCAGCGTAACCCATTCCCGCGACACTGGATCATTGCGCTTAAGAGCCATGAACCGTCTCCTTTCATTCATGATCAATGCCTGTGACTGAACGATTCATCGTTTGATATGCATGAACATCCCGACCCCTAGGCCGACCGCAAGCCACAGTGTGGTCAATCGCAGCAACAGCGTCGCCGCAATGGCATCCGGTAAATATCCCCCCCCGGCAACCAGCAATGCCACCATCACGGTTTCGGCACTGCCCAGCCCTCCGGGCATGAAACTCAATGCACCGGCCAACATGGAAACGGCATAAATAAACACTGCCGATGTCAGGGTGATGTCCACCTTCATCGCCATCAAAATCCAATAAAACGCCAGCCCTTCAAGACTCCAAGCCATGACGCCCAACAGCGTCGTACCGATCTGACGACTAGGGGTCTGGCAGATGCGCGACAAGTTCAACACCTCGAGAACATGGAGTAGTGGACGGGATATCCAACTGCGCCGGGAATCAATCCACTGACTGAAAGCCCCCACGAATCCTGGCCGGAACACCAGCAGCATGCAGCAGGCCAGCAGCACAAGACCGGTGACAATCATGGATAACCATTCGGGATGCTCAACCAGAGCGAACAACGCCACCCCCACCATGGCCAGCAAGTCCGAAAGCCGCTCACTGAACAACACCGCAAAACTGTGTACGTAAGGCACATCCCGACGCTTGAGCAAAACCCCACGCAACGCCTCGCCAGCCTTGCCAGGGGTGGTGGTCAGGGCGAATCCGGCCAGATAGATTTTCAGACTGGGCCACCAGGGCACCGCATGGCCCAGGGCCTTGAGGTAAACCTGCCAGCGCCAAAAACGCAGACCGTAGCCGAGCAAGACCAATCCGACGACTTCCGCTCCTGACCACCACCCCACCTGATGGATTGCTGCGACTACGTCAGGCCACCCGCCCCACAGGGACACAGCGATATAGGCGAACGCGGAACAGACTACCGATCCGACCATTGCCCGATAACGCCACCCGGAAAACATCAGGACCTGGCTCATAGATTCAGCCTCTTGAAGAGCGGCTGTGGAATCGCCCTTATCAAGCACATGATCCACGCCCAGAATCCGGGCACGTAGAGCACCGAGGTCTTGCGCTCTATACCCGCAACGATGCGTCGGGCGACGGCTTCCGGTTGCGCAACCAGCATCGCTGGCAACCTCAACCCCCGAGTCATCGGTGTATCGACAAATCCGGGCTTGATCGTGATGACATGCACGCCCGTCTTGAACAAACGTGCGCGCAAACCTTCACAAAATGTTGAAACTGCTGCCTTGGCCGAACCGTAGACATAGTTGCCGGGCCTCCCGCGATCTGCGGCAACGGAAGAAATGACCGCCAGCGTGCCGCTGCGCTGGACAGCCATCCGGTTGGCCAGCAGCGTCAGCAGGGCAATCACCGAAGAGCCATTGGTGACGAATGCCTCCAAAGTCAGCTCGACGCTTTGTTCGCATGCCTGTTGATCTGGCAGCGAACCAAAGGCAATCAGACAAATATTCACCGTCTGCAATCTCTTCAGACAGTTCTCCAACATCATCGAGTGCCCGGCGATTTCGTTGACGTCCATCAAGTATGGCGTCACTGCACGCGCACCCCGTGCCTGCAGATCGGCACAGGTCTGCTGCAGCTTTGGCCCGTCCCTGGCGACCAGAAAGAACTCGCTTCCTTCAGTCGCCCATTGTCGTGCGCACTCGCTGGCGATGGCCGAGGTGGCCCCCACGATGAGAACTTTTTTCATTGAATGACTCGCTGCCAGAAGCGGGAAATCAAGGCAGGGTCGCGCATCGCTTCCACTTGTTTCCAGGCGGGATAGGCCCGGCGAAAATCACTGCCGCTCATGTGGGCGTCCTTTGCCGGATACAAACGTCCACCCGCTTCCCTGACGATGGCATCGAGGCTTGGCAGGAGTGCTTTGCTCAGGGTTCTGCTCTGGGGGAAATCCAGCGCCAGCGAAGTACCCGGCATGGGAAATGACATAAGCCCCGGCGATGGGATATCGCCGCAGCGCTTAAGGACTGCGAGAAAGGAACCGCTACCGCTGCGAGCAATGGATTTGAGCAGCTCGGCCAGCGCCGCCGGCGCCTCCCCGCTTGGCAGGACACACTGAAATTGCTGGAACCCCTTACGCCCGTACAGGCGGTTCCAGTGTTCGATGCGATCCAGGGGATAGAAAAACGGACGGTATGCGAGCATCCGATAATGCCCGGTTGCCGGTTGTCGACTCCAGTAACAATGATTGAACAGTTTCAAGGTGCCAGGATTGATCAGCGACACCGGCAACCGAATTGGTAAACGCAGCGAATGTGCAGAGGCGATCTCAATCGGACCCGTTTCGTGATGATTACCGGCCGTGTAAACACCCCGCCCACGTGCTCGCCCCCTGGCCTGGCAATCGATCCACGCGACACTGTATTCGTGCCGGTTGTCCAGTTCGTCAGACAAGTCAAAAAAATCCTTCAAGCCGTCAAAGCGCACCTGCAGCGTATCGATCAGACTGGACTGGATTCTACGCAAGCGCAGGCTTACCCAGGTAATGACCCCCGTCAGCCCCAGACCTCCGATTGACGCGGCGAACCACTGTGGATTTTCCGTCGGGCAACAGACCATCGGCGGCTCCATGGATCGTTGCAAACCGAAACTCACCACCGAATGGGCAAACGTGCCGCAGCGGTGATGATTCTTGCCGTGCACATCATTGGCCACCGCCCCGCCCAGCGTCACATGCTGTGTTCCGGGTGTGACCTGCAAGAACCAGCCACGCGGGATGGACAGTTGCAGGATCTCGCCCAGAGTGACTCCCGCCTCGGCACAGATGACGCCGCTCTCCCAGTCGGCATCTATCCAGCGATCCAGCGTACGTAACTGCAACACATGATCACTGGCGGCCAGACAGCTGTCGCCATAACTGCGGCCATTGCCGAACGGCAAGGTCGAACCATGGAGGGCGACCAGTCGTTGCAACTGCGGTCCGACTTCGCTTTGCCAGCGGCATGGATGGCCGCTCTGCAAGAAATGTGGATAGTTTCCCCAGGAAGTCAGCGAAGCCTTCATGACGCCACCCAGAAGATCGTACAAAACACCGCGCCCATGGCCAGACTCAAGCGATCACGCAAGGCAAAGACCACCGGATCTTCATTCATTCGGCCACGATGGGTCAGCAGCCAGATCCGGGTAATCCACAGCAATAGCACCGGGCAGGCAAGCCAGATCCAACGGGGGTGCGCATAAAGCACGGTGGTCGCGCTGTCATGGATATAAAGTGCCAGCACCATGACAGCCAGGTAACCGGATGCAGCGCCCAATGAGGAAAGCATTGCCAGATCGGCGGGAAAGTAGTCCCGCCCGCCGGTTTTCCCGGTGTTGCCGCTGTGCAGCGCCAACAACAGTTCGGCGTAGCGCTTCACCAGCGCCAGACTCAAAAACATAAACATGGAAAAAGCCAGCATCCAGCCCGTCAGTTCCAGTTCGAAAGCGGCGCCGCCGGCAATGATGCGCAGGGTATACAGAAGGGCCAGGGCAATGACATCGAGCGCCATCAGCCGCTTCAGCACCAGCGAATAAATCAATGTCAATCCGTAATAACAGGCGAGGACGCCCACGAATTGAAACGGCAGCCATATCCAGGCCCCCGTGAAGGACACCAGCAACAGCAAGGGAAAAGCCATCAACCCGGACTTGATCGACAACGCCCCGCTGGCAAAGGGCCGATTGCGTTTGGTCGGGTGTTTGCGATCTTCAGCAAGATCGAGAAGGTCGTTCAGGACATAGACACCCGATGCACATAACCCGAAAAACACGAATGCCAGCACGCCATGCCACAGCGGCAGCGGATTGGCCAATTGATGCGCGGCCAGCAGAGGGACAAAAATCAGCGTGTTCTTCGCCCATTGATGCATGCGAAAAGCTTTGTACCAACTCCTGAGGTTCGCAGCGTGCGGGCGAACTACCTGTACGACGTTGCCCAACTTCCGGGTAGCATGCTCGACGCCCGGTGATGGATTGACGACATAACCAAGCCTGGCCGAACGCCAGATCGGCAGATCGTCAAACGAGTTGCCGATGTAGTCGAATCCCCCGTCACCGTACAACTGCACCAACAAATTACGCTTATGCTTGCCTGACAGATTGCGCTCGAGGGTAGTGGCCAAAACTTCATCGAACACCTTCAAATATTCGGCGATGCGTGCCGCCAGGGAGTGATGACTGGCCGTGGCCAACACTATTTTCCGGCCGCTGTTGCGTTGCGCCTCGATCATCCAGAGGACATCCGGGTTATAAGGCAATGTCGCGACATCAATGGTTGTTGCCTGCGCCAGGCGTTCTTTCAAATATGACCGACTCCGACCGAGCCAGACCAAAGGTTTGTAACAACACAAGGGAGCCTTTCGGACAAAGGCCATTGCACATTCGAACAGCAGATCCGTCTTCAAAAGCGTTCCGTCCAGATCGACGACAAGAGGTCCCGTCGGCGCACAAGGAGGGGGCTTTGAGGAAAACGCTTCCGGCAGCGATACATTCATGCCAGTCGCCCCCGAAACAATACAAACCGGAAAAAACAGTACCCCAGCAACAGATTCAACAGCGAAAACACAGACAGCATCGCCAGCCCCGGCAAATTCCGCGCATCACCGAACACACCTGTGCCATAACTCAAAACACCCATCACGCCCATGAACCCCAGATACGCCAACACAGACGTTCCGGTCTCGAACGTGTAGAGCGCGTTCATGTAAAACGAGAAGGCGGCGGCGATGCAAAACGCGGCGAAGTTACTCGCCGACTGAGTCGCCTGAACGGCGCTGGTCAATACGAAAAAGATCTGCCAGTGAATCAGCGTGCCGGCAAGGCCGATTGCCGTTTGTGCGGAAAACCCTTTCCACAAGATTCTCATCGCCAATCCTTTCTGTCGCGGCAACCGTCGAGCGTTTCAAGTTAAGGCAGCGCGTGGGCGGGGTCTACTGTCAGAAATTACAGGTCGAAGGTGGTTTCAGACCAACGGTCACCATTGCAGCAACCGGCCGTGAGGCGGCTCTTTCATGACGATGAAACCGTAATCGCCGATCAGGTAGATGCGGTAATAGAGGCTGTCCACCAACGCGGGAAAACCCTGATAGCCGACGCGGGTGGCGTTGCGCCGCTCGCGTTCGGCGACCACGTTGGTGATGCCGGCGGACGGCAGGTTTTCCGCGAGCATGAAGTAGTCGATGTTCAGCAGGTAACGCAGTACCGGCAGCTGTTTGAAGGTGCCCGTCGCACTCGCCAGCCAGCGGTCGGAGTAAGTGACTGACAGATAAATCCGCTTGGCGTCGTGCAATTCGCGATGGGAAGAAATGTCGTGGCTGAGGCTGTAGAGAGCACTGCTGGCGAAAGTTTTTTCCATCGTCAGCACCCGCCCGTACGCAAAGGACAGCGACAGCGTTGCCAGAAGCGGAATCGCCAACAACAGGGGCAGCCGCGAGTGCAGCGACGTCAATCCGATACAGGCCAGATAGAACAGCAACATCAGCAGCACGCCGAACCCCATCAGGGTTCGCGCACCTTCGTTGAAGTCGCGAAACAACAGTGTCATGCCCGGCACCAGCAGCACAAGCAGCGGCAAAGTCAGCAGACAGCCACAGCTCAGGAGCAGGCCGTTTGTGGGTGGTTCCCGGCGCAGGCGAATCTGCCGTCCCAGTTTCACACCACCGAATAAAGCAGAAACCAGCAACACGACGAACACCGCCGTGTAGCCACCGTGAAACAGCAGCGCCACCTTCTCCAGGACCCGGCCAGAATTGATGCTGATCTGCAACAGTGGATCAGCACTGAAGTCGAGCAATTCGGTGCGTGTTGAATCCGTGAACGGATAGGCCGTGACTGCATAGATCGACACGCCCAGCGCCAGTTGCGCCAGCTTCCAGCCCGCCAGTTGCCAGAGCTCTGCCCAGGGCAGACGTCGATGAACAGCCCTGAGCAATTCCACACAACACAGTCCGAGAAACACGTTGAGGCTGATCTGATACAGCCCGATCGCCAGCGCCAGCAACACCGAAGGCACCAGCCATCGCTGTATCCGGGAAGTGCCGCAAAAAGTGATCGCGTAAATCACCGCGACCAGACTCAGGGCCATGCCGGCCCCGTCGTATTGATAGGACAGGTTCTGCAACAGGAACGGGTTGTACCAGAGCGGCAAGGGCACCAGACAACAGGCCAGGGTCGGTTCGGGGAAATAGTGAAAGGTCAGTCGGGTCAGGGCCAGTGACATGGCCAGCGTGGCGAGCAGCAGCGGCAAGGGAAAGATGTTCGGCGCAGCGCCAGTGAACGTCAGCGCTTTATACAGCCAGTCCATGAACAGGCGCCCCTGCCCGGCCCACACATTGCCGGCAGCCAGGGTGCGCCAGTTGTCGTCGATGTAGGGGAAGTCGGCGAGGAGCAGCGGCAGGATGTACAGCATCGTGGCGAACAGGAAAAACAGCACGACCTGACGGCGGCCGAGTTCTCGTACGAGAAAATCGCTCATCCTCATACCGGCGCCTCTGTGCACTGCTGCGCGGGAAACTGCGTCTATAAAGCTTGGAACATGGCACGAAGCCAGAGGTCGTTTTTTACGCGGGTTTCAGACAAGCGGCCTCAACCTCCCGCCCACAAAAAAGCCCCGGCCAATCGACCGGGGCTTTCAGGTTTCAGCAATGGTGATTTACGACGCCGAACGCACCGCGCCTTGCGACGCATCGGTCGGTTGCAGCTTGAACACGTAGAACAGAACGGTCAGCAGCACCAGGAACGCCGGGCCGACATACAGCGCCACGCGGGTATCCGGGAAGTACGCCATCAGGCCCACCACCAGCACCAGGAAGGCCAGCGCCAGATACGAGCTGACCGGGAACAGCCACATCTTGTACTTCAGGCCGGCGCGTTCGCTGGCGCTCAGGCCTTTGCGGAATTTCAGCTGGGCCAGCAGGATCATCACCCAGGTCCAGATTGCGCCGAAGGTGGCGATCGAGGTCACCCAGACGAAGACTTTTTCCGGCACAAGATAGTTCAGCAGTACGCCCAGCAACAGGGCGAAGATCGACAGCAGCAACGCCCGACGCGGCACGCCGTTGGAGGTCTTGGCGAAGGCGGCAGGCGCCTGGCCGTTCTGCGCCAGGCTGTAGAGCATGCGCCCGGTGCTGAAGATGCCGCCGTTACACGACGACAACGCAGCGGTGATCACCACGAAGTTGATGATGCCGGCGGCGGTCTTGATGCCCAGACGTTCGAAGGTCATCACGAACGGGCTGCCCTGCGTGCCGATTTCATTCCACGGGTAGATCGACAGAATCACGAACAGTGCGCCGACGTAAAACAGCAGAATCCGCCAGAACACCGAGCCGATGGCACCGGGAATGGTCTTCTGCGGGTTCTTCGCTTCACCGGCGGTCAGGCCGATCATCTCCACGCCCAGGTAGGCGAACATCACCATCTGCAGCGACATCAGCACGCCCGTCACACCGTTGGGCATGAAGCCGCCATGGGTCCACAGGTTGGAAATTCCCAGCGCCACACCGTCGTTGCCGAAACCGAAGGCAATGATGCCGATGCCGCCGAGCACCATGGCGATGATAGTGACGATCTTGATCAGGGCAAACCAGAACTCGAATTCACCGAAGGCCTTCACCGCGATCAGGTTGATCGAGCCCATGCTGACCAGCGCCGCCAGCGCCCAGATCCAGCGCGGGACATCGGGGAACCAGATGCCCATGTACACCGCCACCGCGGTGATTTCCGCGACGCAGGTCACCAGCCACAGGAACCAGTAGTTCCAGCCGGTGAGAAAGCCTGCCAGCGGGCCGAGGTAATCCTGTGCGTAACGGCTGAAGGAACCGGCCACCGGGTTGTGCACGGCCATCTCGCCGAGGGCGCGCATGATCACCAGGATCGCCAGACCACCGATGATGTAGGACAGCATGATTGCCGGGCCGGCCATTTCGATGGCCTTGGCCGAACCGAGAAACAGACCGACACCGATACAGGCGCCGAGCGCCATCAGACGGATATGCCGTTCGCCGAGTTCGCGTTTGAGTGGACCGCCGTTCGCGGTCTCGCCATGGGGCGGGTGATTGCCGACTGGCATGGGGGACTTCCTCGTCTTGTTATTGGATAGACCACCGAGTGTCGAAGCGTCGGCCGATAAGCCCTGGCTTCCCGACACCGCATCGGCCTCGTGGGCGGACGCGTCCTTCAGGTCCGGGCCTGAGGATCAGCGGGGCTGGCAGTATAAAAAGCTTCCAGCAGGATAATTCACTCTAAAAACCGACTTATTCAGCGACAAGCATCGTTATAAATCGGCATTTCGAGATAAACACTCCTGAAAAAACCGGATTATTCACTGCCGAAATGGGCGCCGAGTATTGCACAGCAATGGTGCAGCGTCATGCCCCTACCCAAGTCGTATTTACCCGCGAACCGCTCTGATCCGCCCTTTTCAAGGGCCTGCGCACGCGTCGCTGCCGGAGTGCCCACTGCGCAGATTTGTTCAGGGTCGAAGCTTCACAATTTTTTCACCCGCGCCAACCACCGACTAAGCTTCAGTCAAGTCCGATCAATCTGCGTGAATGGATCAATCGACTATGGGCGCTTTGTGGCAAACCGATTCGAGTGAAAAAGTGGTTCCGACTGAACGTGTGGATGAAGCGCCTGTCCCTGAGAAACCCCGTCGCAACCGGCATGGGTGGAAGGCTTTCTGGCTGTTGCTGGTGATCATTGCGATTGTGGTGGGCCTGGCCGCGATGAAGGAAATGCGCACTTCGCGTTTTCAATCCCGCGAGGTCAGCCAGTACGCCGCCAAATTGACCTATGAACTGCAACCTGGCCCCAGCGAAGCCATTCGTTATCCGGGCAACGGACCATTCGATCTGCGTCTGGGCTACAGCTCGCTGGACGAGTTTTTGCCACGATTGCTCAAGCGCAATTACGTGATCACCGAACAGACGCGCTTCTCGCCAGCGCTGCTCGGCTATACCGACAAGGGCCTGTTCGTGCCCTACTCCGAGAAAATCCAGGCCGGGCTGTCGATTACCGATTGCCGCGCCGCGCCGTTGTATCAGTACAACTATCCACAGCAGCTGTATTCGAGTTTCGAGTCGATCCCGCCGGTGGTGGTCAGCAGTCTGTTGTTCATCGAAAACCGCTTCCTGCTCGACCCCAAACAACCGCTGGCCAACCCGGCGGTGGACTGGCCGCGCTTCGGCATGGCCGCGTGGTCGCAGGTTGCCAAGTTGCTGCACTTGCCGGGACAGTCGGCGGGCGGCAGCACCCTGGCCACGCAACTGGAAAAGTATCGCCACTCGCCCGACGGACTGACGGTCAACGGTGCCGAGAAAATCCGCCAGATGATTTCCGCCAGCGTGCGCGCCTATCAGGCCGGCCCGGACACCTTGCCGGCGCGGCGCAACATCATTCGTGACTACCTCAACAGCGTACCGTTGTCGGCGGTGCCGGGGCACGGTGAAGTCCACGGCATGGCCGAAGGCCTGCGGGTCTGGTACGGCGCCGATTTCAATGAAGCCAACAAGACGCTCGCCAGTTCCGCGACCGATCCCAAGACCATGGCGGACAAGGGCCTGGCCCTGCGCGAAATGCTCTCGCTGATGATCGCCCAGCGCCGTCCTTCCCATTACCTGACCAAGGGCCGGGAAGAGCTGGCCGATCTCACCGACAGCCATCTGCGGCTGCTCAAGCAGAATGGCGTGATCGACAACGCGCTGGCCGATGCCGCTCTGGCCAGCAAGGTCACCTACCGCGACTGGCAGACCCAGCCGACCATCCAGCCGATCGAGACCAACAAAGGCATCAGCGTCGCCCGCAGCCGTCTGGCCTCGATGCTCAACCGTCCGCTGTACGACCTTGACCGCCTCGACCTCTCGGCCACCAGCACTCTGCAAGGCGAGCTGCAAACTCAGGCCACCGCCTACCTGAAAAAACTCGCCGACCCGGCCTACGCCGCCGAAATCGGTCTGCTCGGCGAACGCCTGCTGACGCCCACCAGTACCACCCAAGTGCGCTACAGCTTCACCCTGTTCGAGCTGACACCGGACGGTTCGCGGGTGCGGGTGCAGACCGACAGTACCGACCAGCCGTTCGACATCAACGAAGGCAGCAAACTGGAACTGGGCTCCACGGCGAAGATGCGGGTGCTGACCACCTACCTGCAAATCATCTCCGAACTGCACGACAAGTACGGCGCCATGACCGTGCCGGAACTGAAGAAAGTCGACGTGCCGGATCAGGACCGCCTGACCCAGTGGGTGATCGATTACCTGATCCAGAACAAGGATCACGATCTGTCGAAGATGCTCGGCGCCGCCCTTGACCGCAAATATTCCGCCAGCCCCGGCGAGGCGTTTTTCACCGGTGGCGGCCTGCACGTGTTCCACAACTTCCGCAAGGAAGACAACGGCCGCATGCCGACCCTGCGCGATGCCCTGCGCGAGTCGATCAACCTGCCGTTCATTCGCCTGATGCGCGATCTGGTGCGCTACACCACCTACTCCGGCCCCAACAACAGCGCCGAGCTGCTCAAGGATGATCGCGACCCGCGGCGTCAGGAATACCTGGCCTCGTTCGCCGACCGCGAAGGCACTTCGTTCCTGCTCAAGTTCTGGAAGAAGTACAAAAACAAGGACACCCAGGCCCGCCTCGACACCTTTCTCGACAGCATGCGCCCGACGCCGATCCGCATGGCCGCCGTGCACCGCTACCTGCTGCCCAACGCCAGTCAGGAAGACTTCAACAGCTTTGTCCGCTCACATCTGAAGGGCGTGAAAATCACCGAGAAACTCACCGACGAACGCCTGGAGCGCCTCTACCTCGCCTACGGCCCCGGCACCTACGACTTGCCGGATCAGGGCTTCATCGCCAAGGTGCATCCGCTGGATCTGTGGCTGATCGGCTACCTGCTCAATCACCCGGACGCGACCTGGAGCCAGATCGTCAAGGCCAGCCAGTTCGAACGTCAGGAAGTCTACAGCTGGCTGTTCAAGAGCAAACACAAGGGCGCCCGGGACAGCCGAATCCGCACCATGCTGGAGATCGAAGCGTTCCTCGACATCCATCAGCGCTGGCAGAAGGTCGGTTACCCGTTCGATCACCTGGTGCCGTCGCTGGCCACCGCCATCGGCAGCTCCGGCGACCGCCCCGCCGCGCTGGCCGAGTTGATCGGCACCATCCTCAACGACGGTGTGCGCATGCCGACGCTACGCATCGACAGCCTGCACTTTGCCGCCGGCACGCCTTACGAAACGAAACTGGTCAATGATCCCCATGTCGGCAAACGGGTGATGCCGTCGGAAGTGGCCACCGCCATGCGCGAGGCACTGTCGCAAGTGGTGGACTCGGGAACCGCCAAACGTGTTTCCGGCAGTTTCAAACTGAACGATGGCACACCGCTGACCATGGGCGGAAAAACCGGAACCGGCGACAACCGCATCGAGGCCATCGGTTCCGGCGGGCGCATTTTGAGTTCCAAGTCGATCAACCGCACGGCGACCTTCGTGTTCTACATCGGCGACCACCATTTCGGCACGCTCACCGCGTTCGTTCCGGGGCGCTCGGCGGAAAACTTCAAATTCACCTCGGCCCTGCCGGTGCAGGTGCTCAAGGGCATGGCACCGATCCTGATGCCGTATCTGCAGCCGGGCAGCGATTCGCAATGCCGACCACCGCAGGCTCCCCAGGTGGCTCTGATGAACCTGCCAACGCGTAACGCTGATTGAAGTGGTGGAGGCAATAACTAATTATTTTATGCATTCCAATATTCAATCTTTCACCTGCCTGGTTCGCACTCGAGAAACAGGCTTTTGAACTAATCCTCTGCACTCTTGAACGTTAGGCTCAATACTCCTGACTTATTCAAGGCTGTACCCATGACCGCAACAACTGAATACAAAGGGCAACACTACGACATAATCAAAGCGCGGATCGATCCGGTATTTACCGATATGAAGCTGCATCACGGCGAAGCATTGAAAAAGATCAAACCGCGCCGTGAATCCTGGATGGTGCCGCAACTGGCCAGCGTCAACCGAAGCGCCTGGTCAGCCCGCAACGCTGCCGACAGGGCACTGGCCCGACTGAAAGACATTCACTCGTTTGCCGAACCGCTGCTGAAGGCCCGTTTGCTGGAACAAACCGGCATCGATGTCGATATCAGGAACACGTTTCTGATGCTGTACCGCGAAGCCAAATCACCCTGGTACGTGACAGAGACATTAAGTGGTTCAACCACAAGAAAAGTGTCATTGCTCGAAGCCGCACTGAACAACTTTTCCCATAACGAAACTTACGCGCCGAACTCCGCGTTTCTCGTCAAAAGAGAACATGTGAATGATCAGTACGATATTTCGCCACTGGATCGACTGATGACCGTTGCCCAGTTCCAGGCCCTGTGTCGCGAACTGGATATCGGCAGGCTTTATCAGGCACATCTTCAGGACATGCTGTTGAACGACGAGCCGACCGCACGCAGCTACGTGCAGTCACTGGTGGTGCAGAGCCAGAAGGCCGCACTCCGGGCGGCCGCACACATGGCGCTGGCAAAGCAAGACATCGACCGGGAAGGCCTGCAATTGATTCGTGCCCTGCTCGACGGTCGCGTGGCACTCAGGCTTGGCCGGCAGCCGATGCAAGCCTGCGAGCTGACCATCATGGACCTGAAGATTACCGGCATCCTGATCCTGCGCCCCGATCCGGAGCAACCACTGTCCTCGTCACGGATCATTGCCTACGTTCCGCACGACCCCGAACATCCGTTGAAGGAGTACGCCTCCCACTTTGAATTTCTCACGGAGCTGACCCGCCAGTTGCAGAAGAACGACACGCTGCCGTCCACCGGGGGCAGTTACTGGCAGTTCTTCAGCCAGTTTGTCGATCACCACCAGCGCGGGCATTTCTTCGCCGACCTCAAGCAGCGTCTGCTGCATGTGAAATGGTATCCACACGAACGCGGCGATCCACGACCTTCCTGGCGCGAAACACCGGTCAGCAACCCCAACCTGCAATACGGTGCGACACCGGTCAGCGGAGCCTTGTGGGACACGCTCTATCAGCGCCAGCTCGACAAAATCCTCAACGATGCGCGCAACATCGCCGTACCGACCGCGGACGCTGACCAGAACGCTCGCGCCGACTGGTGGGCAAACGTCTTCAGGATCGTCCAGGACATCCTGAACGTGGCAGTGATGGTGGTCGCGCCATTCACTCCGGTTGTTGGCCTTGCGATGCTGGGCTACACCGCCTGGCAATTGACCAACGAGGTCATCGAAGGGGTGGTGGATCTGACACTGGGCCATTGGGAAGAGGCGGCGGAGCATGTGGTGGGGGTGGTCAACGATGTCCTGCAACTGGCGGCTTTCGCCAGCGGCGCCCTGGTCGCCAGGCCGTTGCTGCTGAAGTTGTCGCCGCTGGTTGAAAACATGAAAGCCGTACGCTCGTTCGATGGCAGCACGCGCTTGTGGCACCCGGATCTCAAACCGTACGAGCAGTCGCAACTGACGCTACCGGGTGGATCAAAACCTGATGCTCTGGGCCTGCATCAACATGCGGGCAAGACCGTTCTGCCGTTGGAGGGCAAGCACTATGCGGTCAGGTTTGATCGCAACAGTGGTCACTATCGTGTCGAGCACCCTTCCCGACCGCAGGCTTACTCACCACGACTGCAACACAACGGTCGGGGAGCCTGGATTCACGAGGCCGAGTCGCCCCATGAGTGGGAAGGCGCGCGCCTGATGCGCCGGATGGGTCACTCGGTCGACGGTTTGAGTGACGCCGAGCTGGAACGAATACGCCGCGTCAGTGGCACGCCGTTCGACGCGCTGCGCCGGATGCATGTGGAAAACAGCCCGCCACCGCCGTTGCTGGACGATACGCTCACTCGCTTCAAGACCTGGCAGGAAGCCAAAAACGTCGGTGAGCTCATTCGTACCGGGCAACCGCTCTATCCAGAATCACACTGGTTCGACCGGATAGTCCCTGACATGCCTGGCTGGCCTGCCGACAAGGCCCTGAAGGTCTGGCAAAACAATGATCTGACCGGCGCCTACCGGCAATACGGCAATTCCCAGGCTTCTGACGGTCAGACACTGTCCATCGGCATTGCCGATGTAATGGACAACAAACTCGCTGAACGGCTGGTGGACTTTCTCGGTGATGCCGACATGCAATCCCTGCTCGGCGGGAACTACCCGAAAGCCCGACGGGCGCAAATCTTGCGCAACCACCTGGCCGATATCGTGCGAACCCGTGAACACGACATCTTCGATTATCACTACCGCTTCAAGAATCGCACTGTCGATACGCTGGCCCAGTTGATCCAGCGCCGGTTCCCGCACTTGTCCGCACGGCTTGCCGATTCGGTGGCCAGCGAAGCGACAGCTGCCGAACACAGCATCATGACCGAGCAGCAACGCATTCCCCTGCGTCTGAAAAGTCAGGCTCGCGAAATCGACTTCGAGGTTCTGGCAACCCGGGCCAATGAGGGCGTACAGGACCCTGCATTGTTTACTCCCGACACCGAACGGCTCGTCCTCAATACCTTGAAGGTTTACACCAACGCCTTCGAAAACTTGCGCATCGAGGTGCGAGAAGGTACTCACAACGGCCCGTTGCGGTGCAGCGCCGGCCGAGAGGATGCCGCCACGATGCACAGGCTGATCAGGAATGAACACGGCCGTTATGAAGTGCATGACCGCGCCGACAACAGGCTCCAGGAGGCCAGCGATTTCTATGAAGCCGTTCTGTCGGCCATTCCCGAAACCAGGCGCACGGCATTGGGCTACCGCACAGGTCAAGGGAGAATGCTCAAGCGATGGGTGATGGAGTTGACCGAGACACCAGCCGAGCGTCGGATTGTGCTGGCGAGCCCTCCCATCCGCCCGTTCGTGCCGCTGGAAACCGAATTGTTGTTGCGTGGCCCGAGACTGTCCAAGGCACCGCTGACCGTGGAAGAGAAAGTCAGAAACCTCTACCCGCATTTCAGTGAAACAGAGGTGGCGACGTTCACCCGGTCATTGCACGGCACCGGGGATGCCCACTGGAAAGTCGAACGGTTGGAGCATGAACTCAAAAAACTGAAGGAAATACTCGAATCCTGGGAACATAAATTCCGGGCAGAAGGTGCGCCGGTTGACTTCGAAAGCATGGGGGTGCCGCAAACCTACTGGGAATATCGACGCAAGGGCGGGCGCTTCGTCGCCGACCGTTTGCTGGAGTGTTTCGAACGCAGATCCGAGGTGTTCCAGGAGCGCAGCACCAGCCTTGAGAGCGGGTACGCGCTGGACTTGTCGAAAGAGATGCTGCCCCATGACCTACAACACTGGTGGGGGCAGTTGCCCGACGGCCTCAAACCCTGGCTCGATCAGGTCACGACATTGAACCTGGACGGTCAGAGGTTCTCTTCGGCCTCCAACGGGCTGTTGAAAGATTTCCCTCAGTTGCGTCAACTGAGCGCCAGACACTGCGACCTCAAGACCCTGCCGGCCAGCATCGGGCAGATGCCGCGTCTGGAAACCCTGCGCCTGAGCAACAATCAGCTGCAACTGACGCCCGCCAATGCGCAGCAGTTGAACACACTGACACGCCTGGAAACCCTGCGTCTGGACAACAACCCCGTCAGCATACCCCTGTCGGTCGGGCGCATGCCGAGGTTGCGTGTTCTGAGTCTGATCAATACGCAGATCGACGCCTGGCCACTGGGCCTCTTCGATGTACCCCGCTCCCGAGGATTCTTTCTCGATCTGGGCAACAATCCGCTCAGATATATCCCCGAAGTACGGCCCGGTTCCAATGAGGCTTACCTGATCGCACGCACGCGTGTTCACCTGGAGCAACTGGCCAGACGGGCACGCTCCACTTACGAAGGCTATCGCAGATCCGTCGGGCTGCGTCCGTCACAGAGTTACGCGACCGTTGCCGAAGACTTGCTGGAACAATGGCCCGTTTCCGTGGACACCGCACTGGCTGATGAAACGCCCGGCATCGGGGCGCTTCGTCCGGAATCGTGGCACGATCTGGCAAGTGAACCCGGCTCCGACGGATTCTTCCAGGTACTGCAGGGGCTGACCCGTTCTGCCGATTACGAACAGGGCGGCGAGGCACTGGATCAGTTGACCGACCGTGTCTGGCGAATGATCGACGCCATGGACATCGACACCCGACTGCGCGAAGAGCTGTTCCTGATGTCGACCGATCCCGAAGGCTGCGAAGATGCCGGGGCACAGTTGTTCAACAGCATGGGAATACGCGTACTGGAGTCGGAGGCACGTACTTTTTCCAGTTCTCCCGAGGAGCTTGAACGCCGATTGGTGACACTGGCCAAAGGTGCTGCGCGACTCAGGCAGGTCAATGAGATTGCCCGGGCCGATATCGCCGCCCGGCAGGGCGAACCCGACGAGGTGGAAGTCCATCTGGCCTATGAGACCGGCCTGGCCAGACGGCTTGAACTGCCCTGGCAATCCGAAGCGATGAGATTCCGTCAGGTCGCCGGGGTCAGCGATGCAACCATCGATGCCGCCTACGACCGGATCATCGACGATGAAGCCGGCGACGGACTGGTGGAGCAGATGCTCGAACAGCCATTCTGGGATCGTTATCTGCGGGAAACCTGGTCCGGGGAGCTTGCGGCCAATACCCGCCGGTTTCAGGAAAAAGCCGATCTGCTGATCGACCTGCAAACAGCCCAGGAGCGCTGGGTCGAGTCGGCCGACCGTTCACCGCCACTCAGGCAGGCACTCGCCGAACTGGCGCGTCGGCTGTCCATACCGGACGCTGTCGTCTTCACGCCGGAAAAAATGAGCCAGCAGACCTTCGACCGGTTGCTGGAGGACTTGGGCAAGCAGGAGAAAGCGTTGAACAGAAGGTTGACACGCGAAGCGATGACACGCGCAGGCATCTGACCCCTGGAATGGCATCCTGAAGACAATCCCTCCTGGTTGTCTTCAGGACTTGCGCTACACCTCCGAATCCCAGATCACCGTGACATTACCGGCGTAACGTCTGGCCTGGCCGGGCTGCAGCATCTGTTCGACGTAGTCCCTGGGGATTTCGAAATGCAGCGTGCCCGGCGCCCGGTCCAGAAACCGGCCCGGCTGAAATCCCGGGACATTCGGACTTGCCGACAACGGCCGACGGCGCACCGGCTGGCCCGCACTGTCGGTGATGCTGTCGGGCAGACTGATGCTGACGAATACCTGCGCCTGCGTGGCACCGCCCTCCGAATCCCGTAACCCGCAGGACTGTGCACCGCCGTACTGACATTCCAGGAACATCTTGAACCGCGACGAGGAAGAAATATTGAAGGTCTGGTCGCGAAACAACCGCGCCGGTTTTCGCCCCTGCTGCAACCAGGCCAGCCAGCCGCCCTCGGGCACCAGCACCACTTTGTTGCCGCCGGGGGGAATATCGACTTTCAGGACATGCTGGACATCCAGCACGAATCTGAAGGTCACGTCCGAGCCGTCCGGGAGCAGATTGTCACCGGCGTCGATGTCCATGCCCGGCCCGACACCGTAAGCCAGCTGACCGGTGTACAGGCCGGCGGACATCTTCAACGGGTCCGGCATGCGCAATTCGTAGCCCACGTCCAGGTAGCCATAGGACATCCAGGGAATCATGAACGCGGCCCGTTTGGCGCAGATGCCTTCGGCCGGCGTCTTCCAGAAGAAGCGGAAAAAGTCCGGTCCGTGAGACGGCATCGCCCCGGGCCGGCAAGGCAGCGGCGCGACGCCCCAACTGGTGCCCCACAGTTTGTAGTGCGCCTGTTGGTCGTCGGTTTCGCCGGTCAGGTTGGCGGCCGTGTCGCTCAGTACGTACTGGGAACCGAACCCGCCGATGCGCATGTCCACCGTCGCGGTCTCGCCGGTGAAGACGTTGGTGACCATCAGGCTGCGCCACTGCGCCGGCATGTTGAACATCGCGCCGTTGCGCTCGGATGAACCCGGCTCCAGTGCCTGTACCGAAGCGAACCGCAGCGGCAGGCGAACGCCCGACAACGGCTTGCAATCATTGGGATAGGTGGCGCAGTAACCACTCTGCGGCGTCTGGTTGATGAACGCATTGGCCTGCGGATTGGCAGGGTCCGGAACGTAGACCGCCCTGATCTCCTGAGTCACCGCGCATGCGGTCGAACAGATGAACCAGCCGTAAAGGGCGACCGGCCACTTTGCCTTGCTTGATGTGTTGGATGTTCGCAGCCCTGAAACCATTACCAGCTCCTTGCTCAGCAATCGGTCTTGTTGTTGGTTCAACGATCACCCCGTCGGGGCTGCCACATTGAAAATGATGTTGACGGTGCCGTAGTAGTCGCCCGGTGTATAACCGTCGGGATGGACCCGTGGCTCGATCTCCAGGCGCACCCTCTTGCCCGCTACGGCCTCCTCGCGGGACACCACCGGAATCGGCACCGGATGATGGCTCAGCTCCGTGCCGTTGAAGGTGACACGCAGGCTGATGTCATCCCGCGAATCCTGGCCGCTGGAGAGAATGGGGAAACTTTCGAGACGGGCTTCGATGGCACTGCTGTCGGTGCGTACATCGAAGTTCTTGCGCAAGCCGCCAAGGGTCGAAGTGGCAATGTCCCAAGGCAGTGTCTGCTGATGATGTATCCAGTCCGGTTCGCTCGGTATCACATAAAATTCCAGGGTCGGAATGTCCACCGAGACTTCAAAGATGTGTTTCTCCTGCGCCGCGAAGGCTCCGCCGGTCATCGGCACCGAGACGCCCACGGACACGGCAATCACCGCTTGCTTGATCATTTCACTTCCCTTTGCTTCGATAGAAAAGCCGCCTCCCTGACGACTGTGCGGACCGGCGACGGTCGCGATCTTTCCTTGTATCCATCCGCAAACGGATACCGATCAACGACCGCCTCTTGTTACTCTCCCGGGGCTCTGGCGTTGAAAAGCACCAGAACGTTGCCGAAATACTCTCCTGCCTTGTAACCGCCGACGGGTTTGACCGGATCGATCTCCAGCGGCACTCGCTTGCCTGTCGCGGCTTCCTCTTTCGACAGCACCTGACGGAACGAGGGGTCGGCACTCAGCTCTACGTTGTTGAAGCGTACGCGCAGATCGATGTTCTCTCCGGGCCTGCCCGTCGACAGGTACGGCGCACTTTCCAGACGTGCTTCGATGGCGCTGGTGTCATGCCGCACATCGAAACTCTTGCTGAAACCGCCGAGGCTCGAATCCGGGTAGTTCCAGAGCAGAACCTGAGGTCTGTGGATCCAGTCCGGTTCCGACGGCAGGATATAAAACGACCGACTGGGGATCGTCAGCGTGACTTCGAATTCCAGCGTTTCCCGCGCCGCCCAGGCGATGCTCACGTTCAATGCGCTGATTGCCGCCAGAACGGCAACTACAAAATGTCTGTTCATGGGGGTTCCGTTTGTCAGCGGCTGACGACCTTGAGATCCTGCCTGCGCTCGCCTTCCACGAGTTTGAAGCGATATTCGCGGCCCTTCTCCTTGTCGAAGGCAAACGTGCGGCCGGCCATGACGTGGTGTTTGACGGTCGCACCGCAGTCGGTTTCCTTGTCCAGCGAGCAGCTCTTGAATTCATCGACCACGACCACCGTGTTGCCGTTGTTGCGCACTTCATACCGATTGCCGGTGTCGTTGAGGACAGTGTCGTAGCGGGCATCTTTCGGCCGTACAAAAAACACCGTGCCGAATCCGGTCATCACGTTGACGCCCGCCGAGAGGGTCTTTTTGTAGTCCTCGCGCTCTTCGCCGGAGACCACGAAATCGTCTTCCTTCTCCGGCACCACCGGCACGAAACGCACCCGGAAATAGCGCTCCCGTTCGCGCTCGCCCATGTACAGCAGACGTGTGCCCTGCATGCCCTGGGCCGGGATGATCAGTCGCGCGGGACTGGCCATCAGGCCGTTACGCGACGCACCATCGGTGGCGGTGGCAACCGGAATTTCTTTCGGCTGGCCTTCGCCGTCGTAGACAATTTCCAGCACGTTGACCTTGACGAACGCAGTGCTGTCACCGCTGTTGAACACCCGTTTCAGATAGGTGCTTTTCTCGCCGTCCAGGTAGTCGTACACCGTGCCCACATTGATCTGCGGCCCGGCCTTGGCGGTAGTCCAGAGCCCTGCGCACAGCAACAGCAAAATCAGACGTGTCATCGTTTCAACCTCATGAAAATCGAAATGGCCCTGTGACAGGTGCTCATACTTCCGAATCAAAAATGATCGTGGCGTTACCCCACAGCGTGCCGTTCATGCCGGGTTTGAGAAAATCCAGATACCTGGGGGAAATGAAGAAGCGCAACATGCCCTGCTTGCGGTCGATGTAGCGGCTGGGTTCAAACGGGCCGAGCCAGGTGTTGTACTGAAGTGTGCCCGACCAGCCGTCGGTATTTCCGGGGCCTACGATGCCCGGCGGCATCGTGATTCGGACCTGAAACATGGAGTAGCCCACCTGATTGTTGCCAATACTGCAGTCCGAACCTCCCAGGGAACTGCAATGCAACATCACCTTGAACCGCGATGACGACGACAGGAAAAACGGTTGATTGCGAAAGATGTCGGTCGGCCTGCGACCATCGTTGATCCAGCGCTCCCAGCCGCCCGCCGGTTCCAGCGCAATCTTGTTTCCGCCAGGGGGCAGTTCGACTTTCAGTGTGTGCTGTACGTCGAGCACGAAATCCAGGGTCAGATTGCTGTCGTCCGGCACCATCATCGGGCCCATCTGGAAATCACCACCGGGACCAAGGGTGTAAGAGAGAGAACCTGTATAGAGCCCGGAGGACATGCCCAGAGGATTGGGTGTACGCAACTCGTAGGCGAAGTCGAGATTGTCGAAGGACATCGACGGAATCCGGTACGCCGCCACCTTGGTACACCATTCCTCTACGGGGGCTTTCCAGAAGAACTGGTAGGTGGTGGCCGAATAGAATCCCACTCCGCTGTACCGACAGGGAGCCGGCGCATAAACCCAGCTGTTGTTGCTCCAGAGTCTCTGGTGTCCCTCTAGAATGTCCGTCACTCCGACCAGGCTGGCCGCCGAGGCGCTCAGGGTGAACTTCGAGCCGATACCGGTGATTCGCACTTCAACGGTTTCCGACTCGCCCGTATCGCGATTGGTGACCGCCAATTGCCGCCAGTTGGCCGGCACCTTCAACATCATGGCGTCTGCGGGGGCACCGGGAACGATCGGACGGGTGGACTGGAACCGCACCGGCAACTGGATACTGAACATACCGATGCTTGCGCACTCATTCGGATTGATCGTGCAATACCCGCTGTTCGGGGTTTTGTTGACGAAGACATTTTTGTTCGGCTGCGAGGAGTCCGGCTGGAACAAGGCCCGGATTTCCTGGTTGATCGCCTGGGCCGACGACAGGTTCAGCAACGCGAGCAGCCCCAGCCAGTACGAAGTCTTTTTCATGGTCTCAACCCGCCTTCTGTTCGGTGGATGCGAGATCGGCCAGGGTGTCCGGCGTGCAGCGCAGGTCACCGATCATCAGCACATTGTTTTCGCTGCGATGGTCTTTCTCGTTGAGGCGGAACTGACACAGCAGGCTGTTTTCCCGACGCACTTCAAGGGTCGGGGAGCCGGCGTTCATTTCCATCGAGAAGAACCCGTCGACCTCAGTGACCCCGCGACTGGCGTGGTTGATCACGTGATGCCCTCGAAGCGGCCGGCCCTGTGCATCCACCAGACGGCCGAGCACAGTGAGGGTCTTCATCACCCGGATGTGCCGGTAGTCCACGCCGCCCTTGTTCAGGTGATAGCGGGTACGGGCCGGGGCGATGGTCGCAGCGGGCACATGGTTGCCCTCGAAGTCGAAGCTCACTGAGCTGTTCTGGTAAGCAGTCAGCGGGATGAAATTGCGCCCCGGCTTCAAGGCGGCACCGCCGCCACTGAGGTCGTCTGCACGCAGGGCGATGCCGTCGATGTCCGACTCCACATCGACGATCATGCCGGCCCCGCGCATCTCGTATTCGCTGGTCATCAGCATCTTTTCTCCGCCCATCACCAGAGTGCTGTCGAGGTTGAGGCCGCCGGTCAGCTTGTTGTTATAGGACGAACGCTGGACGAACCCGTCGCCATTGACCGTGTCGGTGCGGAAGTTGGCCAGACTAGACAGGCCCATCCCATAGGTGTCGGTCAATGCCGTCACCGAAACGTTTTGCAGCACGTGATCCTTGAAGTCCTTGCGCCAGCCCAGCGAGGCGTTGTTGTCGCGGCCGCCATCGCGATCGGTGCGCGAACCGATGCTGCCGGTGAGTTGCTGACCCGGCCCGCCGATGGCCAGGTTCAGGCTCAGATCGACACCACGACTGCGATCGTCTCCGCTGCTGAAACTGCCCGGCCGGTCGAACAGCGACAGGCGCCAGTTGGCGTCGTTGCCGAACAGCACCGCACGCCGGTTCCAGCCCAGATCCACGCCGACGCCTTCGACATTGCCCTCACTGTGGGCGACCCGCGCATTGAAAGAGTTGCGTTGATCGAGGCGATGGTTAATCGCCAGCGACGAGTTGCTGGTCTGGCCGACGAACACATTGCGTTGGCGCACGCGCGTACCGTCGGGCAGGGTGTCGTATTGATAGGTGGTGTCCAGCCAGCTGCGGTTATGGCTGAGGATCAGGCTGCCGGCGCCGTAGTTGTAGAGGCTTTGCAGATCCAGCCCCGTGCCGTAATCCCGGGTCTGGTAGACGTTGGCATACAGACTGAGATGGTTGGCCAGGGTCCAGTCGATGGACGTGCCGTACTGCAGTTTTTCCCGGATCTGGCGTGCCGACAGCCCAAGAATCACCCGCGGATGCGCCAGGTAGTTGATAGACGCGCCTGCCGTGGGACTGCCGCTGGCCTGTTGATCCCAGTTGCTGAGCAGCTTGCTCTCTTCACCGGCGAACAGGTTGTAGCGCCAGCGCTCGTCGAGGTTGCGCCAGTTGTTCGGTTTGTAGACCAGCTCCTGGGTAGTGGAGGTGACCTGTCCGTCTTCGATCAGCCGCACTTCCACTTCATAGATACCGCCAGGCAATGGCCGGGTGTCCAGGGTCTGTAACCCGGCGGGCACCGACTGGGTATTGATCAGCAGGCCGTCACGATAGATTTCCACTGAACCCTGACGGTTGGCGGTGACATAAATCGGGTAGACGCTGGGCATCGCATTGTTGATGGCCAGACTGTCGGAGCTGCCGTACATCACACCGACCGCCGTATCGGGGCTGGTGCCGAATGTGCGCGGCTGACGGGTCAGACCTTCGGAATTGGGGGTGAAATAGCCCAGGCGAAAGAAGCTGCCTTGCAGCTCGCGCTGGGTGTAAAGCTCGTGCACGGCGTGGTACAGCTTGTCGTCGGGGCCACCCATGCGCGCCAGTTGCATGTTGAATGTCTGACTCCAGTTGCCCAGGCTGCCACTGGCCTCCAGGCCATAGCGCCCGCCCAGGTCCTGATCCTGACCACCATTGAGGTTGAGCTGGTTGCGCACCATCAGGCCGCTGCTGCCTTCCAGAGGCTGATCGTGAAAACGCTTGGCCTCGAGATCGCGCTCGGCATGGCGGGTGAGGATCGAGACCAGGGAGCTTTCCAGGTTGTAATGCACTGCCAGCACGTCATTCGGGCACGTACCGCTGCAATCGCCCAAGGGCACGCCGGGCTTGAGATACGCCGCCCATTGCTCCCGCTCGGCCGGGCTGTAGCGGTTTTCGCTGGTATCGGTGAATTCGAGCAGGGTGATGCGGTCATCGCGTGACAGCACCACCAGAGCTTCGCCCAAAGGCTGCTGGTCAAGCTCGACCCGCACGGCCAGGGGTACGTCAAAGAAATGCTCCTCGAAATCCGCCGGCAAACCTTTGGCTTGCGCCAGCAGACTGCGGGGTGTCGAACCCGCGGAAACAGGGGCCGCCGTCGCACCGGTACAAAACAGCAGCGCAAGCGCGACCGCGATGGGTGTCATCGGGAACATGAACTCTTACTCTGATTGCGAACAAGTTGAAGTCCGGCGGGACATTCGGGGAATGGTTGTCCCGCCGGGAAACGCTACCGGGCAGTCAGCGCGGATCGCCCGATCAAGGCGTGAGGACGGGTGGTACGGCGTCGAAGGTCATCGCGACAGTACCAGTGTAATCACCCGGGTTGAACGTGGTGCCCTTGGCGCTGATCTTCAGCGGTGCGCGATAGTTCACATCGGACTCGGACTCTCCCACGACCATTTGCGGAGTCTGGGTCAGAACCTTGTTGTTGAACGAAACTTCCAGCGCGATGGTGTCGCTTCCGTAGATCAATTGCGGAACACTTTCCAGGCTGGCGTGAACCGAACCGTTGTTGTTGCGCACGTCAAAGAAGCCGTTGATATCACGCATCTTGCCGGTGCTTGGCTGATAGCTCATGTCCTGGTCCTTGTTGACCAGATCCGCATCGGTCGGCACCACGTAGAAACCATTGGTCGGCACATGGGCGATGAGGTTGATGGAGTGGCGCGCTTCACCGGCAGCGAAGGTCACGGAAGAGCCCAGGGCCAGGGCGGCGAGAGAAGCGGTGATTGCGATTTTCTTGAACATCGATCAGTACCTGTTTTCTTTTTAAGGAATCGAAACATTGAAGTTCAGGTCACACCGGCCGATTAGGCCTGAAACACGGAAGTTCAACGCCGGGGCATGATCAACGCTTGCCAACAGGATGTAAGCAGGCAACTTCCCACGAACTTGTAGTTCAACAACCTCGCAACTCGAAAGAAAAAACATCGAAAAACACGAATTTTAAAAAGTGACTGTAAGCAATACCTTACCCACAGTTTTAAAGAAAAAACGTTACAGCACTTTCAACAACATCAGCCGGTACTTTCTCTGCTTTTTAGAATATAAGCTCGACTATCAATAGAGTGATAGCTTTAACTTCATGGTTATTCTTTTCTGGATGAGTCAATCCTCCATTTTCATGCCGCTGCCCTCCTCCCGCGCTCGCTGACCACTCGTCAGCTGCCATTTCCTCTCGGGCAAAAAAGCCTTGCCCAGTCGTAAAGATATATCTTACGTTGTATCTAAACATGACGAGAGAAGACTGAAATGAGAGACCATCATTCCCCCCTCCGCGACCACGGCGACAGCCGGGACGGCTTCGAAAAACGCCACGGCCGCGAGCGCGGCGGACGCGGCCCGCGGGTATTCGCCCCCGGCGATCTGAAATTGCTGCTGCTGGCATTGATCGCCGAGCAGCCATGCCACGGCTACGACCTGATCCGCCAGATCGAAACCATGTTCGATGGCGCCTACAGCCCCAGCCCCGGCGTGATCTACCCGACCCTGACGTTCCTCGAAGAAAGCGAAATGATCACCGGCGATGCCGAGGGCGGCAAAAAGCGTTACGCAATCACCGATGCCGGTCGCCAATCGCTGAGCGAACAAGCGGTGGCCCTCGACGGCGTGCGCATGCGTATCGACGTCAGCAAGCGCTCATTGCGCGGCCACGACCGGCCGCCGGAAATCCATGAAGCGGTGCACAACCTGCGCCACGCCTTGCAGATGCACCACGGGCGCTGGAGCCCGGAAGAAATCCTGCGCGTTCGCGACCTGCTCAACGACACCGCCAAAGCCATCGTCGACGGCCCCGCCGTTCAACCTGCTCCGGAGAAAGCCGAATGACTGAAGTCCAGACCCAAGGCATCCACCGTGTGATGCATGAAATCAAACGCCGCCGACTGGAAGTTTTGCGCGTGGTCGACCTGACCCCACGCATGCGCCGCATCACCCTCGGCGGGCCGGAACTGGCCGGGTTCGTCAGCCTCGGCACTGACGACCACGTCAAACTGCTGTTCCCGCAGAACGCCGAACAGGCTGCCGCGCTGGAAACTCTGGTGCTCGGCGCCGGCAAGAGCGACGTGCCATTGCCCGAGATGCGCGACTACACCCCGCGTCGCTATGACCTCGACAAACTTGAACTGGACATCGACTTCGTCCTGCACGGCGACGGCCCTGCCTCGACCTGGGCCGAACAGGCGAAACCGGGGCAGTTCCTGCACATCGGCGGCCCGCGCGGCTCGATGATCGTGCCGGATATCTTCGACAGCTACCTGCTGATCGGCGACGAAACCGCCCTGCCCGCCATCGCCCGCCGCCTCGAAGGCCTGGCGGCCAATCGCAAGGCGCTGGTGGTGGTCGAAGTGGAAAACGGCAAGGAGCAGCAAGCGCTGGAAAGCGCGGCACAGGTCAACGTGATCTGGGTGTTGCGCGGTGCGAACAAGGACAGCCTGCTGACCACCGTGAAGCAGTTGCAGGTGCCCAAGGGCAATCTGTATGCGTGGGTCGCGACGGAAACGAAAGTCTCGCGGCAGATCCGCCGGGTGCTGCTCGATGAGCACGGGCTGGACGAGCAGTTCGTCAAAGCCGTCGGTTACTGGCGAGCCGAAGGCTCCGAAGAAGAGTGAATAGGAGCGGCGGCGCTGCTAAAGGCGCCGCCCTTGCCAACGATCAATCCCGATCACCAGCAACGCAATCAGCACAAATCCCGCCAGAATCCCCCCGGCATTGACGAACACCTGTGGATAACCCAGCAGCGCCACGTCAATGAACGGGTAGGCGTATGCCCCCAGCAGATGCCCGCGCAACAGCGCATAAGCGAAGTACACCAGCGGATAGATCAGCCACAGCGGCAGGTGCTTCAGACGCAAGCTGCCCTTCGGCACGCACACCCACCAATAGGCCAGAAACAGCAGCGGCATCACGTCGTGGAGCAATTCGTCAGCGATAAACTGCCAGCCCTGCGGATGCCACAGATGTCGCAGCAGAATGCTGTAGGCCAGGCCCACCACGGCAATGCTGACGGCAATCCCGCTGCTGACCCAGGGTTGCAGAAACCAGCGCCGTGCAGCGGATTCGCGATCCGTCACCGCGCAGGTCAGCACCACCGCCACCAGGCTGTTGGTGATCACGGTGAAGTAACTGAAGAAACTCACCAGCCCGCCCAGCAGACTGGCGCCGACACTCAGGCGTGCGAAGAAAATCAGGTACAGCTGAATCCCCAGCCCGGCCCAGCCCAGCACCGCAACTGAAGTGATCAGGCGTCGCCGCAGCACGGCGTTCATCTCAGAGCGGACGCTTGGTGCGCATCAGCTTCACGTACAGACGCTCGACCTTTTCCCGCGCCCATGGCGTCTTGCGCAAAAAGGTCAGGCTCGACTTGATGGTCGGATCGCTCTTGAAGCAGCGGATGTCGATGCGTTCGGCCAGGCCCGACCATTCGTAGTGGGTCACCAGTGCATTGAGGATCTGTTCGAGGGTCACGCCGTGCAGCGGATCGGGGTTGTGGTCGTTCATGCCGGGCCTTTGGGCGAAGTGAAAATGCAGAAGCCGCGCACCTTAGCCGAGGGGCTGTGCCGGTGGAAGGCCTTCCTTCAAATGTAGGTGAACCGCGCAAGATCGCAGGCTCGATCAACCCCGGCAATGTGATCGATTGCCGCACTGTTACCGAATCCGAAAGGGTCCATGTCTGCAAA
The DNA here is from genome assembly GCF_002112345.1 of Pseudomonas sp. R43(2017). Lineage (NCBI taxonomy): Bacteria > Pseudomonadati > Pseudomonadota > Gammaproteobacteria > Pseudomonadales > Pseudomonadaceae > Pseudomonas > Pseudomonas sp. R43(2017). The sequence continues at coordinate 227,237 of NZ_NEHJ01000004.1, read as the reverse complement.
AGCACTTTGTGTTTTTGTAACAGGACATTATCCTGCCGCCCTTCTGCTGAATCGCTTCACTGCCTGCGTCAAATCGTAGCGGTCAGCCCGTCCCCCAAAAAAGATCAAGAAAGACCATTTCATGCCCGATTTTCCGTTCTCCCGAGACAGCGCTATCTCAACCCTGCGCCTGATCGGCGGCTGCACCGCCCTTGGCCTCGCCACCTGCACCCAGGCCGCTCCGGCCTTCGACAGTGAATCACCGTACATGCTCGGTGACTGGAACGGCACCCGCAGCGAACTCTCGGCGAAAGGCATCGACTTCAAGCTCGATTACACCGGCGAAATGGGCAGCAACCTGCACGGCGGCTACGACCACGACCGCACCGCGCGCTACAGCGATCAATGGGGCCTCGGCACTCATCTGGATCTGCAAAAACTGCTGGGCTGGAACGACGCCGAATTCCAGTTGACCGTGACCAAGCGCAGCGGCAACAACATCAGCAACGACCGCATCAACGACCCGCGCGTCGGCGGCTTCACTTCGGCCCAGGAAGTCTGGGGCCGTGGCCAGACCACCCGCCTGACACAGATGTGGTACCAGCAGAAATTCTTCGATCAGAAGCTCGACATCAAGGTCGGCCGCTTCGGTGAAGGCGAAGACTTCAACAGCTTCCCGTGCGACTTCCAGAACCTGGCGTTCTGCGGCTCCCAGGTCGGCAACTGGGTCGGCGGCATCTGGTACAACTGGCCGGTCAGCCAATGGGCGCTGCGCGTCAAATATCACCTGACGCCGGAGCTGTACGCACAGGTTGGCGCCTACGAGCAGAACCCGTCGAACCTTGATCGTGGCAACGGCTTCAAGCTCAGCGGCAGCGGCACCCAGGGCGCGATCCTGCCGGTGGAACTGGTGTGGACACCGAAGCTCAACGGCCTGCCGGGCGAGTACCGCGCCGGTTACTACTACAGCAACGCCAAGGCCACCGACGCCTATAAAGACAGCAACGGCCAGCCAGCAGCCCTGAGCGGCGAAGCCTATCGCAGCGCTTCGAGCAAGCACGGCGTGTGGCTCGGCGTGCAGCAGCAGATCACCAGCGTCGCCAGCGACAACTCCCGTGGCCTGAGCGTGTTCGCCAACGGCACGATGCACGACAAGAAGACCAACGCCATCGACAACTACGTGCAGGCCGGCGTGGTCTACAAAGGCCTGTTCGACGCCCGCGCCAAAGACGACATCGGCTTCGCCCTGGCCCGCGTCCACGTCAACCCGGCCTACCGCAAGAACGCCGAGGCGACCAATCAGGCCCGCGCGGTCTACGACTACGACGATCCGTCCTACCTGCCGCCGCAGGACACCGAATACAGCGCCGAACTCTATTACGGCGTGCACGTCACCAATTGGCTGACCGTGCGCCCGAACCTGCAATACATCCGCCATCCGGGCGGTGTGGACAAGGTCGATGACGCGCTGATCGGCGGGATCAAGATCCAGTCGTCGTTCTGACCCGATGCGGGCCGCTCAGGCCTGCAGATGAAATTCGATAGCAAGACAAGTTTTTATCTGAACCATGCCCGCGCCCAATCGTCATCTACAGTGACTACAGCGCGGGACTACTTGAAACGTCACGGAGAACCACACTATGAGCACCGAAAGTGCTTCGAGTCGAGGCCGTCTGCTTCCGAGCCTGCTCGGCATTCTGCTTCTACTGATGGGCCTGGCCATGCTGGCCGGGGGAATCAAGCTGAGCACGCTCGGCGGCTCGCTGTACTACCTGCTGGCCGGTATCGGCATCACGCTGACCGGCATTCTGTTGCTGATGCGTCGTCGCGCAGCACTGGGCCTGTACGCCATCGTGCTGTTTGCCAGCACCGTCTGGGCGCTCTGGGAAGTCGGCCTGGACTGGTGGCAACTGGTGCCACGTCTGGCCCTGTGGTTTGTCGTCGGTTTCGTGATGCTGCTGCCGTGGTTCCGTCGTCCGCTGCTGCTCAACGGTCCTGCACCGATGGGCACCGGCGGCCTGACCGTAGCCGTGGTGCTGGCCGGCCTCACCGCTCTGGCCAGCCTGTTTACCCACCCGGGCGAAACCTTCGGTGAACTGGGTCGCGACACCGCCGACACCACCAGCACCGCGCCAGCCATGCCCGACGGCGACTGGCAGGCCTATGGCCGCACCGAGTTCGGTGACCGCTACTCGCCACTGAAGCAGATCACCCCGGCCAACGTCGGCAAGCTGCAGGAAGCCTGGCGCATCCAGACCGGCGACCTGCCGACCGCCGATGACCCGGTGGAGCTGACCAACGAAAACACCCCGCTGAAAGCCAACGGCATGCTCTATGCCTGCACCGCTCACAGCAAAGTGCTGGCGCTGGACCCGGACACCGGCAAGGAACTGTGGCGCTTCGACCCGCAGATCAAGAGCCCGGTCGGCTTCAAGGGCTTCGCCCACATGACCTGCCGTGGCGTGTCGTACTACGACGAAGCCGCTTACGCCAAGTCTGAAAACGCTGCGTCCGCCGTCATCTCCGAGGCCGGCAAAGCCGTCGCCCAGGCCTGCCCGCGTCGCCTGTATCTGCCAACCGCCGATGCACGCCTGATCGCACTGAACGCCGACACCGGCAAGATCTGCGAAGGCTTCGGCAACAAAGGCGTGGTCGACCTGACCCAAGGCATCGGCCCGTTCACCGCCGGAGGCTACTACTCCACCTCGCCAGCCGCGATCACTCGTGATCTGGTGATCATGGGCGGTCACGTCACCGACAACGAATCGACCAACGAGCCATCGGGCGTGATCCGCGCCTTCGACGTGCGCGACGGTCACCTGGTGTGGAACTGGGACAGCGACAAGCCGGACGCCACCGAGCCTTTGGCCCCGGGCCAGATCTACAGCCGCAACTCGGCCAACATGTGGTCGCTGGCCAGCGTCGATGAAAAACTCGGCATGGTTTACCTGCCACTGGGCAACCAGACCCCGGACCAGTGGGGCGCCGACCGCACCCCGGGCGCCGAGAAATTCAGCGCCGGTGTAGTCGCTCTGGACCTGGCCACCGGTAAAGTGCGCTGGAACTACCAGTTCACCCACCACGACCTGTGGGACATGGACGTCGGCAGCCAGCCAACCCTGCTGGACATGAAAACCGCCGACGGCATCAAGCCTGCGCTGATCGCCCCGACCAAACAGGGCAGCCTGTACGTCCTCGACCGTCGTGACGGCACGCCGATCATCCCGATCCGCGAGATCCCGGTTCCGCAAGGCGCCGTGAAAGGCGACCACACCGCACCGACCCAGGCCCGTTCGGACCTGAACCTGCTGGCCCCGGAACTGACCGAAAAAGCCATGTGGGGCGCCAGCCCGTTCGACCAGATGCTGTGCCGCATCCAGTTCAAGGAACTGCGCTACGAAGGTCAGTACACACCTCCGTCGGAACAGGGCAGCCTGATCTATCCGGGTAACGTCGGCGTGTTCAACTGGGGCGGTGTTTCTGTCGACCCGGTTCGCCAGATGCTGTTCACCAGCCCGAACTACATGGCCTTCGTCTCGAAGATGATCCCGCGTGCCGAAGTGGCCGCCGACAGCAAGCGTGAAAGCGAAACTGCCGGTATCCAGCCAAACACCGGTGCGCCATACGCGGTGACCATGCACCCGTTCATGTCGCCACTGGGCGTACCGTGCCAGGCCCCGGCCTGGGGCTACGTCGCCGGTATTGACCTGACCACCGGCAAAGTCGTGTGGAAACGCAAGAACGGCACCAGCCGCGACAGCTCGCCAATCCCGATCGGCTTCACCCTGGGCGTGCCAAGCATGGGCGGTTCGATCGTGACTGCGGGCGGCGTCGGCTTCCTCAGCGGCACCCTCGACCAGTACCTGCGCGCCTACGACGTGAACACTGGTAAGGAGCTGTGGAAATCCCGTCTGCCTGCTGGCGGCCAGGCGACCCCGATGACCTACACTGGCAAGGACGGCAAGCAATACGTCCTGCTCGTGGTGGGTGGTCACGGTTCGCTGGGCACCAAGATGGGTGACTATGTGATTGCGTACAAACTGCCGGAATAAGTTTTAGCGGCGGTAAAGAGAAAGGCGATGCCCTGTGAGGGGTGTCGCCTTTTTTGTGGGCTGCGCTTTTTTACACGGAGTGTTTATGTCCTACAGACGGGGTGTTTGCAGGGGATGTTTCTGACATGTCGCGTCGGTTGTCCCTAGGAAACGGGGTGGATAGGCTTTGGGGGTCGCTGCAAATTCAGCGATGGGGCGTCGCGGCCCGATAACTGATGCATAATCGCCAACCTCACGGCACCTCGGTGCCTGTTGTTTGTGTCATGGCGGCTGTGCGCGGGATACCTTCTCTGGAGGTATGCCGATTCCTCAGTTATCGGTCCGCGAACCCGCGTACAGCTGCCACCTCAGATTGCGTCGCGGCAATTGAAGGCAGCTCCAATTTCACCAACTGAGTATTCACCATGAAAAAACCAACACCCAATCCCCCCGAATCAAACGACGCATCGCCCTACGAATCGCCAGATTCCAAAAAACTCCACGAAGCCGCCGAGCGCGCCCTCGACCACTACCTGAAACCCAACGCCACCACCCTGCGCTTCCATAAACCCAGCACCATGTTCCAGGTCGCACCCGATCAGGACAGCGAAAGCCTGCTGGTCCACGCCTGCGAATCACTGGCACAGGCCAACCTCATGACCAGCGACATCGCCGCACACATCGACCTCCCGCAGCGGCGGACAATCCTGGCCATTCAGCAAATCATCATGCTGGCCGAGCTGGCGGTGAATCGGGTGCTGGATAACGTCGAAGTACAGCGTTACCCAACACACAGCTGAGCCGCCCTGACGAAACCGACCTGCCAGCGACAGACTGTATTCGCTGGCAGCTCGATAGGGACGCAGAGCGTCCCGGGCTGCATTCCCACACAGAGCGTGGGAACGATCAAGTTACAGCCATGCGCGGGAGGGCCTACGCCTTGCCAGGTTCCATTCCCCGGTCGACCAACCCGCGCATGGCGCCCAAAACAAACCGGATGAGCGTTAGCTCGACAACGCTTTTGATCTTGATCCACCCGCCCCTTCGGAAGGCTGAGTGGAGGTGTTCATCCGGGGATTGGCGCGCAGCGCCGTTTGGCGAAGCCGAACTCATCGACGAAGTCGATGCCCCCGGAGGGATGCCGGAGCGAAGGGACCCGAGCTTGCGAGGGCCGAACGCCGGGGCGAGACCTTTTGGTTCCTTTTGGGGCGTTTGCCAAAAGGGACTCGCTGTAAAAGCGAAACCGCCAGCGAGCGCACCCGCAGAAACGGATATTCACCCCAAACACCCAGAGCATGGTCGGCCCAGAGGCCGCCAAGTCCAAAACCCTGTCAAAACCCTGAACACACAACCAGAAACACCCACCCCCATTGAAACCACCAAAACCCTGCCCCATCTAAGACCCATACCCCATTGCGCAGGTGCCCCATGAGCGACCAGCAAGAATTCCCCGAGAACCCCGACGACATCACCGAAACCGACGCCGAACACATCGAACACCACGTCCCCGGCAAAGGCCTCGCCCTGCCCGGCCAGAACCTGCCGGACAAGGTCTACATCATCCCGATCCACAACCGCCCGTTCTTCCCGGCCCAGGTCCTGCCGGTCATCGTCAACGAAGAACCCTGGGCCGAAACCCTCGAACTGGTCAGCAAATCCGAACACCACTCCCTGGCCCTGTTCTTCATGGACACGCCCCAGGAAGACCCGCGCCACTTCGATACCAAGGCATTGCCGCAATACGGCACCCTGGTCAAGGTGCACCACGCCAGCCGCGAAAACGGCAAACTGCAATTCGTAGCCCAGGGCCTGAGCCGTGTGCGCATCAAGACCTGGCTCAAACACCATCGCCCGCCGTATCTCGTTGAAGTCGAATACCCGCACCAGCCCACCGAGCCGACCGACGAGGTCAAGGCCTACGGCATGGCGCTGATCAACGCGATCAAGGAACTGCTGCCGCTCAACCCGCTGTACAGCGAAGAGCTGAAGAACTACCTCAACCGCTTCAGCCCCAACGATCCGTCGCCGCTGACCGACTTCGCCGCCGCCCTGACCTCCGCCACCGGCCCCGAGCTGCAGGAAGTGCTCGACTGCGTGCCGATGCTCAAGCGCATGGAAAAAGTCCTGCCGATGCTGCGCAAGGAAGTCGAAGTCGCGCGCCTGCAAAAAGAAATTTCCGCCGAAGTGAACCGCAAGATCGGCGAGCACCAGCGCGAGTTTTTCCTCAAGGAACAGCTCAAGGTCATCCAGCAAGAGCTGGGCCTGACCAAAGACGACCGCAGCGCCGACCTCGAGCAGTTCGAGCAGCGCCTGGAAGGCAAAGTCCTGCCGACCCAGGTGCAGAAGCGCCTCGAAGAAGAAATGAACAAACTGTCGATCCTCGAAACCGGATCGCCGGAGTACGCGGTCACCCGCAACTACCTCGACTGGGCGACCTCGGTGCCGTGGGGCGTGTACGGCGAGGACAAGCTCGACCTCAAGCACGCGCGCAAGGTGCTGGACAAACACCACGCCGGCCTCGATGACATCAAGGATCGCATCCTCGAATTCCTCGCCGTCGGTGCCTATAAAGGCGAAATCAGCGGTTCCATCGTGCTGCTGGTGGGCCCGCCGGGCGTGGGTAAAACCAGCGTCGGCAAGTCCATCGCCGAATCCCTCGGCCGGCCGTTCTACCGCTTCAGCCTCGGCGGCATGCGCGACGAAGCCGAGATCAAGGGCCACCGCCGCACCTACATCGGCGCGCAACCGGGCAAACTCGTGCAGGCGTTGAAAGACGTCGAAGTGATGAACCCGGTGATCATGCTCGACGAGATCGACAAAATGGGCCAGAGCTACCAGGGCGACCCGGCCTCGGCGCTGCTGGAAACGCTGGATCCGGAACAGAACGTCGAATTCCTCGACCACTATCTGGACCTGCGGATGGACCTGTCGAAAGTCCTGTTCGTCTGCACTGCCAACACTCTGGATTCGATTCCCGGCCCGTTGCTGGACCGAATGGAAGTGATTCGCCTGTCGGGTTACATCACCGAAGAAAAAGTCGCCATCGCCAAGCGTCACCTGTGGCCGAAACTGCTGGAAAAGGCCGGCGTGTCCAAGGGCAGCCTGAGCATCAGCGACAGCGCCCTCAAAGCCCTGATCGACGGCTACGCCCGTGAAGCCGGCGTGCGCCAGCTGGAAAAACAGATGGGCAAACTGGTGCGCAAAGCAGTGATGAAGCTGATCGACGACCCGAAAGCGGTGATCAAGCTCGGGCCGAAAGACCTCGAAGCGTCCCTCGGCCATCCGGTGTTCCGCAACGAACAAGTGCTTTCCGGCACCGGCGTAATCACTGGCCTGGCGTGGACCAGCATGGGCGGCGCGACCCTGCCGATCGAGGCCACGCGGATTCATACCCTGAATCGTGGCTTCAAGCTCACCGGGCAACTGGGCGATGTGATGAAGGAGTCGGCGGAGATCGCCTACAGCTACGTCAGCTCGCACCTCAAATCCTTCGGTGGCGATCCGAAATTCTTCGACGAGGCTTTCGTCCACCTGCACGTACCGGAAGGCGCGACCCCGAAGGACGGCCCGAGCGCCGGCGTGACCATGGCCAGTGCCCTGCTTTCGCTCGCCCGCAACCAGCCGCCGAAAAAAGGCGTGGCGATGACCGGTGAACTGACGCTGACCGGACATGTACTGCCGATTGGCGGGGTGCGCGAGAAGGTGATTGCGGCGCGGCGGCAGAAGATTTTTGAATTGATTCTGCCGGAGCCGAATCGCGGCAACTTTGAGGAACTGCCGGATTACCTGAAGGAAGGGATCACCGTGCATTTCGCCAAGAAGTTTGCGGATGTGGCGAAGGTGCTTTTCTGAAAGCTCAGTAGCGCCTGCTCGCGGAGGCGTCGTCACAAACGACGCCTCCGCTGCTGTCACACTTTGTCTCATCTTCAGTTATGCTCGCCGTTCGTCGCCAACGCCGGAGCCACTGAGCCTATGTCCCCCACTCGCCTGTTTGTCCCCCTGTCCCTCGCCCTGCTGGCCGCCTGCGCCACGCAACCGAAAACCAACGTGACCGTGGAAAAACAGAGCGAATGCCCGGTGCGGCTGACCAACGGCCAGAACCTGACCGTCATACTGCCAAGCAACCCCACCACCGGCTATCGCTGGGCCATCCAGGACTCGGCCGGCGGCGTGTTGCATGCGCTGAGTCCCGAGGTCTACAGCAGCCCGAAAGATTCCGGCATGGTCGGCGCGGGCGGTTTCTCCACCTGGCGCTTCCAGGCCTTTGCCACCGGCACCGGGCGCCTGCGCCTGACATCGCAGCAACCCTGGGAGCCTGAAGTCGAGCCGGTGGAAACCTTCGACTGCGCGATCTCGGTGAACTGATCGTGGGCTGGCTGATCCTCGCGCTGATGGGCGCAGCGACCTTTCTCTATGGCGTCAGCACCCACGCGGCGTTGCTTTGCCTGCTGGTCAAACCGTTGCCGGTGCTGGCACTGCTGGGTTGGCTGCACGATGCACCGCCGAGTGACTATCGCCGCTGGATCAGCCTCGGTCTGATTTTCTCTTTGCTCGGCGATGTGTTGCTGGCATGGCCGGGAGATTTGTTCGTGTTTGGCCTGGGTGCTTTTCTGATCGCGCATCTGGCGTATCTCAAGGCTTACCTGAGCGATTGCCGGCGTCTGGCCCTGCTACCGCTGATCCTTGCCGTTGGCGTTGGCGCAATCCTGCTCGGCATCCTGATTTCCAGCGGACTCGGACCGTTGACCGTGCCGGTGATCGTCTACGGCACCGCCATCAGCGCCATGCTCTGGCGTGCCTTGGCCCGCCTCGGCAGCGGCGTACCTCAACGTTCGGCACTGCTGGCGGCGGGCGGCGCGGTGGCGTTCGTGTTCTCCGACAGCGTGATCGGCATCGACCGCTTCGTTGCTCCATTCCACGCTGCCCCCTACGTCATCATCCTCAGCTACTGGCTGGGGCAGTGGGGCATCGCCGCCTCGGCATTTTCCCAGAGCAAACGCCCGGTCCTTTGATCGGGCGGTTTATCAGACAACCCGCGCATCTGCGCGCCACTTTGGCTAAAATGCCGGCCTTTTCATCGACACCGCCGGAACCGCCGTGAGCAAAGAACCCGATCGCATTTTCGCCCAGCCGATGGCCCAGGTGCCTGACTTCGCCTTCAACGAGGACGTGGTGCGGGTGTTCCCGGACATGATCAAGCGTTCGGTGCCCGGTTATCCGACCATCGTCGAGAACCTCGGCGTGCTTGCGGCGCAGTTCGCCCAGCCGAACAGCGTGCTCTACGACCTTGGTGCTTCGCTGGGTGCCGTGACCCAGGCCCTGCGTCGCCATGTGCGCACTGATGGTTGCCGGGTGATCGCGGTGGATAACTCGGCGGCGATGGTCGAGCGCTGCCGCGAGTACCTCAACGGTCAGGACTCGATGTTCCAGGAGCTGCTGCCGGTCGAGGTGATCGAAGGCGACATCCTCGCCCTCGACTTCAAACCGGCCTCGGTAGTGGCGCTGAACTTCACCCTGCAATTCATCGCCCCGGAGCAGCGCACGGCGTTGCTCTCGCGCATTCGCCAATCGCTGCTGCCGGGCGGCGCGCTGATTCTGTCGGAGAAGCTGCGCTTCAACGATGCCGAAGAACACGCGCTGCTGACCGACCTGCACGTGGCGTTCAAACGCGCCAACGGCTACAGCGAACTGGAAATCGCCCAGAAGCGCAGCGCCATCGAAAACGTCATGAAGCCCGACAGCCTCGAAGAACACCGCGAGCGCCTGCTGGCCGCCGGGTTCTCGAAAGTCGTGCCGTGGTTCCAGTGTCTTAACTTTGCCTCGTTGATCGCCTTGCCATGATTGATCTGTCCCCCCTCGCCCGCCGTTTGGCTGGCACGCCGCTGGCCGAATGGGCCAACACCCTGCAAGCACAACTCGACAAGAAAATGGAGAAAGGCCACGGCGATCTGGAGCGCTGGCAAAGTGCGCTGGACGCCTTGCCGAAGATCCAGCCAAGCGAAGTAGACCTGCTCAACGGCCTGAAGCTGGACACCGATTGCGACGACGAAACCCGCGCACAGATGCGTATCGCACTGATGGGCCTGTCGCCGTGGCGCAAAGGGCCGTTCGATCTGTTTGGCGTGCACGTCGACACCGAATGGCGCTCGGACTGGAAATGGTCGCGGGTCGCTCCGCATCTGGATCTGAAGGGCAAGCGCATCCTCGATGTCGGTTGCGGCAACGGCTATTACATGTGGCGCATGCTCGGCGCAGGTGCCGACAGCGTGATCGGCGTCGATCCGAACTGGCTGTTTTTCTGCCAGTTCCAGGCCGTACAGCGTTATCTGTCAGAGCCGAATGCCTGGCACCTGCCGTTCCCGTTCGAAGACCTGCCGCCGAATCTGGAAGGCTTCGACACGGTGTTTTCCATGGGCGTGTTCTATCACCGCCGTTCGCCGATCGAGCATTTGCTGGCGCTGAAGGATTGCCTGGTGAAGGGCGGCGAACTGGTGCTGGAGACGCTGGTGGTCGAGGGCGACAAGCATCAGGTGCTGGTGCCGGAAGACCGTTATGCGCAGATGCGTAACGTGTGGTTTTTGCCGTCGGTGCCGGCGCTGGAGTTGTGGTTGCGACGTGCGGGTTTTACTGACATTCGTTGCGTGGATGTCAGCATGACAACGGTCGATGAGCAGCGCGGGACCGAGTGGATGAAGTATCAGTCGTTGAGCGATTTCCTCGATCCGCAAGATCACAGCAAGACGATCGAAGGGCTGCCGGCGCCGATGCGGGCGGTGATTGTCGCGAAGAAGTAAATCTTCCGAACACCACAAAAACCTGTGGGAGCGAGCTTGCTCGCGATAGCGGTTTGACAGTCAACGTTTCTATAACTGTCGGACCGAATCGCGAGCAAGCTCGCTCCCACATTGTTTTTTGTGTTCAGTCTGCGGGTTTGGCGCGTCTCGCCCTGAAGAACTCGGTCAACACCGCCCCACACTCCTCCGCCAGCACCCCGCCTTCATACAACACTCGATGGTTGAGAAAGCCTTGGGTGAAGAACTGTCCCTGACTCTGCACAATCCCGGCCTTGGGCTCCAGTGCGCCGTACACCACACGAGCAACCCGCGAATGCACGATCAGTCCGGCGCACATGCTGCACGGCTCCAGGGTCACGTACAGCGTGCTGCCCGGCAGACGATAGTTGTCCACTGCTTGCGCAGCGGCGCGGATCGCGACCATTTCTGCGTGTGCGCTGGGGTCGCTGGTGCTGATCGGGCAATTGAAGCCGCGACCGATGATCTCGCCATCCTGCACCAGCACCGCGCCCACCGGCACTTCGCCAAGGGCCGCGCCTTGCGCCGCCAATGCCAGGGCTTCGCGCATGAAGTCGCGGTCACGGCTGCGGTCGATGATCGCCGCGGGGCGAATCTGACGCATCACTTCACCTCGATGGCGGCCATCAGGCCGGTTTCCATGTGGTCGATCACGTGGCAGTGGAACATCCACACCCCCGGGTTATCCGCCACCAGCGCCACTTGCGCACGCTCGTTCTTGCCCAGCAGATAAGTGTCGGTGAAGTACGGCACGATCTTGTGCCGGTTCGACGCAATCACCTTGAAGCTCATGCCGTGCAGGTGAATCGGGTGCTGGTACTGGGTCATGTTCTTCAGTTCGAAGATATAACTCTGGCCCAGTTTCAGACTGGCGATCGGCCGATCGGCGCAGGTCTTGTCGGTGATGTCCCAGGCCTTGCCATTGATCTGCCACAGGCTCGGCGGCTTGCCGTTGTCGACATTCACCGACACTGAACCGACCCATTCGAAATTGAAGTTGAGTTTCTCGGCATTGGCCAGATCCGGTTCGGCCACCGGGTTGGCGGGCAGTGCCTTCGGCCACTCGGTCGGCGCGTCGTTGTTGGCCACCGAACGCAAGGTGCCCAGACGTACCGGGCCGTTACGCAGCGACAATTCCTCACCAGCCGGCGGCGCCTTGATCGCCAGGCAGATGCGCATGCCCGGGCCGAGCCAGTATTCCTTGCCCAGCGGTCGGGGCTCGACCGGGTTGCCGTCCAGCGCATAGATCTGCGCTTCGACGCCAGGAATATTGATGCGATAGGTCAGGGTGTTGTCGAGGTTGAGCAAACGCACACGGGTGATCTGCCCGGCCGGCAACTCGATCACCGGCGACGGCACACCGTTGATGGTCGACAACCGCCCCGCCGTACCACCACGGGCGGCTTCGCGCGGGACGCTGAATTCGACGAAATTGCCCTCGTCGTCGATGTGCCAGTTCTTCAGGCTCAAGGTCTTTTCGTACTTGAACCCGGTCGGTTCGCGCTCCTCGACGATCAACGGCCCGACCAGCCCGCGACCAAGTTCTTCGCTGCTGCTGACGTGCGGGTGATACCAGTAGCTGCCGGCGTCCGGCACACGGAATTTGTAATCGAAGTATTCGCCCGGCAACACCGGCAATTGCGAGACATAAGGCACACCGTCCATCTCCAGCGGCAGGCGGATGCCGTGCCAGTGGATGGTCGTCGCCACCGGCAGATGGTTGATGAAGCGCACCCGCAGCCACTCGCCCTGACGCACGCGCAATTCGGTGCCCGGCGCCGACGGGCCGAACGCCCAGGCTTCGGTCTTGTGCCCGGGCACAAGTTCGACGTCCAGCGGTGCCGCGATCAATTCATAGTCATGCCCCGCGTCGGCATCGGCCATTTTTCCCAGCCAGTAACGCGACGCGCCCCCCGCTCCAACACCAACGACAACAAGACCGGCCAGGCCACCGAGGATTTGGCGACGGGTAAAGGACATGAACTCAACTACCTCACGTATCAGCGGCGGGCCCGCAGGCCCGTAAAGGGCGAATACGATACACCTGCAATTGAGAAAGATTAAGTGAAGTGTTGTCGCATCGAATCCGGTAATAACGACAAAATGAACCTCACTGTGCTCTTGAGCATCAAGCAGGGGCGGTATTTCCTCCAGTGGTTGCATTGGCCCACTGCGCCATAAACTCGGCTACCCGCTCCTCGATGCGACTCTCGACGGTGCGAAGACGTAATAGCGCAATACCCGCCTTTTGCAGGATGCTGTCTTTCAAGGCATCCCGTTCGATTTGCATCGGTGTCGCGTGACTACCCCCGTCGACCTCTATCACTCCGAGTGGTCGTTTGCCGACTTTGAAATAGATCACGAAATCACAACTGGCGCGGTTGTCCATGAACTCCCTCTCTCTTGGGGTCAGCCACTCGTTGGCCGTCGAGACCAGTTGGTTCAACTCGACCTGGCCGTGTACAGCAATTCCCCGGTAGATCTCCCGATCAAGGGCCTCTCGCAGTATCTGCGCCATGATCTGCTCGGACTTGTAGTCGGAATCGCTCCTTCGCAACTTGCTATTGAGCCGCTCCAGCGACTTGTCGTATTCCTTGTAGAGCAGATCGAAAGCCGATATCACCGGTGCGCGATGAAGTTGCGATTCATCAGCGTAATACTCCATGTAACGCACCAGCGCTGCGATGTGCCCATTGTTTGCCGTGAAAACGTCTTCGCCGGTGACCATGGTGAATCGCTTTTTGGCCCGCGATACCGCCACATTGATCATCCGGGGGTCGTCCACGAATGCCAGAAGTTTCGGTGTCGTGCTCTTTTTGTCCAGCACAGTGGAAAAAACGATCTCGTCGCACTCCCGCCCCTGAAATTTGTGGACGGTGTCTTTTACGAAATCCTCTGGCAAAAGCGTGCCAGATAACCTGGCCTGGTTCCTGAAAGGGGCGATGAAGCCTCTGCCGTCCTTGTCCTCCCAAGTACTTTCGCCCTCACCATCAAGCACTGCCAACAGTGAATCCAGCTCCCGGAGATTGGTTTTGCGCCGCGTGTGATTCCCCTTCGCGGTCACCAGCAACGACAACGGCTTTTCCCCACGATCTTCAGTCATCGGAACCAGTTGATTGTCGTAGAACTGCTGATTGCAGAACTTGATGATCTGCGGGTGACAGCGATAGTGTTCCTTCAATAGAGTCATTGGGATCGTACCTTCGAACACGCTGACACACGAATCGAGCAAACTGTACTTCTCGCAATCGTAGTGAGGCGCTGGCGCGGCCATGCCCAGCGTCGCGGGAATGTGCGCCAATTGCTTTCTGTCACCGACAACGATCAGATTCCTCGCACAGCCCAGAGCCAATATTCCAGGAACAATGTCCTGCTGCGAAGCCTCGTCAATGATGACGTAGTCGAGCACCGTGCCGGTTTTCAAGGAATTGACGATGGAATGCGTACCGCTTGAAATGATCGGGTAGCGCTTTATGAACTCATCGAATCTGGCTTTGCGATAACTCTTGGCATCGAAGGACTCAGTTTGCGGTACATGTCGGTGGAGATGCTGCTTCAGGTACTTCATCGAGATACTCGTAAGTTCTTCAAGCAACACCTGATAATTACCGAGCCGTAACTTTTCCTGAATCCCTGCCAGCGCCGCTTTTGTTTCCTGAAGCGCTTTGTCGTAGTAATGAAGCTGCAGACCGTAGAAGACCGATTTGCGCTTGGCCCAGTCATCGAATGGTTTCATGCGCAGGATCTTGAAGTTGAACAGCATTTCTATCCTGTCCTTGATTCGCACGCGGTTGCCAGCAAGGTGCGTCAGGAATGCCATCAGGTCAGTGGACTTTTGCGGGGTCAGGTTATATTTGCCTAGGGGAATGGGATCCAGCACGCCACTTTCTTGCTGCCACTGCCGCAAATAACTGCGCTCGATCTCCAGTTCACTGACTTCAGTCTGCAGCCTGGCCATCGTGTTGCGGTCAGACAGGTAGCATTTGAGCTGCTTAAAGACACTCTGAATATTCGCCATCTCAGGCGCCGCTTCTGGAGCGATTGTGGGTCGGGGACGAGGATTGGCAAAAAACGCTTCACGGTTTTCAGTGCTGCCCAACTCGGCAACCAGATAATCGAGACCTGACTTGCCTAGCTTTTCACATACGTTGGACACGGCTGCATTGTTGTTCGACACCACCGCCACGGTTTTTCCACGCAGCAGAATGTTGGCGATGATGTTCAGAATGGTTTGTGTCTTGCCGGTGCCGGGAGGGCCTTCGATCAAACTGATCTGAGAAGTGAAAGCCTGCTCCACTGCTTCAAGCTGACTCTCATTGAGACCAAATGGAAAAATAAGATCCGCTACAAGCTCCTGACTTCCATTACGACCGGTGCAATAAGCGTGCAATGCGGTGCTCGCGCATGCAGAAATTGAATCGAACTGGCGCTGTACATTCTCGGCGATCACCTTATCCTTTTCCGATTCGGCCTGAATGACTCTCGCATCAGCTACAGAGCGGAAATACTGGAAAACCGAATCGTCTTTCATCTTCGTCGGTGTGGTGAACTCGATATCGGCAAGCTTGTAAGCGTACTTTTTACCACCTGCTGAATACTGAACGACGGCATATTTTTCGCCGTAAATCACTGCACTCTCGACAGTACTTATCACTGAGCTGGACTTTTTCCTCAGTAGCTGATGTTTCACCTCTCGAGTCGGAACAACCACACACTCGGCAAGCGGACTGGGCCAACTCTTGCCAGATGGGTAGTGACAAGTCAGCGAAACTCCACCGCGCCCATCACCTTTTATCGTCCAGTCGCTTATCTGACGGGTCTTGTCTATTCCGTTCACGTAGATGGAAATCATATATCCCTTACGCAAGCTGCGCTCACAGCTTGCCCACATCCCTGTCGTTGAAATCCGAATCCAGCGATTCGGAGCAATTGACACTATTTTGCCACCACCCTTCATCCGTATACCAGCTTCTCGCCGGCGCACGCACCAAATAGAAATAAGCGTGTCCGGCTGAATTACAAGAGCGCCTTTCGGCACCCTTGTAATTCAGCATATTTCCACTTGGTCGTCGCCAGATGGAACACAACAAATACTTGAAAGACTTTGCGGGCCCTGAAGGGCGAGCGACCTATCACTCATAAACACCCTTGCTTTTTTCGGTGAAGCAGCTTGTTACCGTTGGAATGCGAAGCAACCTGACAACCGGGGAGAACTTTCCGTAGAATGCCGGCGTGGCTATGGAACACCTTCCTTCTAAACCCTATGAACTAGGGGTTCCGCTCTCCACACCGCGCCTGCTCTTAGCAGGCGTTTTCATATCCGCTGCAGACACGATGCTGCAGCTCGCTCACGACGGCGACCAAAGGAGAAAATCAAGCATGAATCAGGAGCTGTTCCTGCGTCGCCGTAGCAAAGTTTACGTCCCGATGGGCACTGGCGGCGCCACGCGCGCTCAAGTCGCGTCGGCTGTCCGGGAAATCGCAGCGTTCCGGTGCGTACTGTCAGAGCCTCTGATTGAACAAATCGGCCTGTTGTCGGCGACCGAACTCAAGTACTGGTTGCGTGACATCGTTGGAGTTCTTCGGCGCAGGAGTGGCGCTCACGTGCACCACCGACCGTTTTATCCTGACTTTCCAGAGCAGGTTCTGACGGCATCGGAGGCCGAGCTGTACCTCAACGCCGTCATGCATTACCACACGCTGCGACGTTTACCCGCGACTGAAGAATCTCGACCTCCACTGCTTGAAGGTAACTTCATTTCCTGGGTTATCGAACCGGGAAGCATCCCTGAATTCGAGTCACTGCTCGAGCCACTGGTTTCATCACGCACCTCGCTCTCCGAAGAGGAAGCGACTGATGTCATCTGGTTTATCCGCGAGTACAAAAGTGATGTGTTCCGTCTGCTGCCTGAGGTCGTCCCGTTCCGGGAGATTCGGGCACAGGTTGGCGGCGCACTGATCCTGCATGTAGTTGGCGATGCTCGGGTGGATGCATATCTGGAGCAAAACGTCGAAACGGCGACTGACGTGCTACGACTGGCGATAGCGCTGAATGGAGGTGACGTGTCACTGGCGACCGCTACGACACGTTTCAAAGCGATGAAGCGCTCGATGCGCTGTCGGCTGTTGAGTCTGCTCGATCAAATACCCAACGCTACTGAAGACGTCATGCGGCAGGCCGAGCGATGGAAACGCCTGGCTGAAGTACTTCATCCGGGCGATTACGCCGATAAGTACCCAAGAGCGCTGGCCGCCATCACCGCAGCGCGTCGCAACGAAGCACCTCACTCATTTGGTTCACGTGTCGAAACATTGTTCGCTCGGCGTGATATTGCCGAGCTTGTGTCCGTGCTGGAGAGTCGTCCCGGTGAGTTCGCCCGACGGCTCGACGCGACCCTGCGGCGCGCGACGGAACCAGAGTCGGTTCTCGATGCGTTCGAGGCTGTTGCGGCACAAGTGTCCTCGCCTGTCCTGCTGCAGTTGCTGGCCCAGTCACGTGCACCGCGCCCCCTGCCTCTTCGTGCGTTCACACCGAAAGGTTCATTCGCCAAAGTGTATGGCATCAAGGATGATCGAGAGCCTCTCGCACCGGAGGTGTTGGGCCGTGCAGCCCGAATCTGCGAAGACGCTCTGGTATCGCGTTTTGCGACACTACCGCCATTGGGTCGCTGTTACATCGATCCGGAATTAAGCGAATACAGGGTACCGCTGGCACAACGCGCTTCTTCGAAATCGCTACGGACACTGGTGCGGGGCAGCCGATTGCCGATGCCTGACACACGTTTCATTCGTCTGTTCCTGTGGTGGAAAAACGGTCGTTCACGCACGGACATCGATTTGTCCGCCGCATTTTTCGATGCCAACTTCGTGTTCAGAGAAACGGTTGCGTACTACAACCTGAGAGATTACGGCGGCTGCCACAGCGGCGACATCGTCGACGCACCCGAAGGGGCTTCGGAATTCATTGACCTCGACCTTGAAGTCCTCGTCGAGAAAGGTATCCGTTATGTCGTCACGTCCATCAACTCGTACACCCAGCAGCCGTACTGCGATCTTCCAGAATGCTTCGCTGGCTGGATGGCCCGCACCGATACGGCATCGGGAGAAATATTCGAACCGCGAACCGTGTTCGATCGTATCGATATCGCATCCGATACACAAATCTGCCTGCCATTCGTGATGGACTTGCAGGAGCGACGCGTGATCTGGGCCGACCTTGGACTGACCTCAGCTCCCCGGTGGAACAATGTCGGGAACAACCTCAGCGGAATATCGTTGATGCTGCGGGCTTTGGTGCATACACCACGGCCTGATCTGGAGACATTGTTCGATTTGCATGTACGAGCACGAGGCGAACGAGTGGTTTCGCCGCAGCAGGCACAAGCGGTGTTTGCACCTGATCAAGGGATAACGCCGTTCGATACGGATTTGATTCGGTCAAAGTTCCTTTAAATACCTGCGCCCGCCTCGCCACTTCCCGCCCAAAAAAAAATGCCAGTCAGATTAACTGACTGGCATTTTCTATAACCCCTTTTGCGCCTCTGCGAATTCAACCTCGAACTCTAGACAGCGCGGCGCAGGATCACTCCCACTCAATGGTCGCCGGCGGCTTGCTCGACACGTCGTAAGTGACGCGGGAGATGCCTTCGATTTCATTGATGATGCGGCCGGAAACGGTTTCCAGCAGTTCGTAAGGCAGGTGTGCCCAACGCGCGGTCATGAAGTCGATGGTTTCCACGGCACGCAGGGCCACGACCCAGGCGTAACGACGGCCATCGCCTACCACACCCACCGATTTCACCGGCTGGAACACGACGAACGCCTGGCTGACCTTGTGGTACCAGTCGGCCTTGCGCAGTTCTTCGATGAAGATGTGATCGGCGCGACGCAGCAGGTCGGCGTATTCCTTCTTCACTTCACCGAGGATCCGCACGCCCAGGCCCGGGCCCGGGAACGGGTGACGGTAGACCATGTCGTACGGCAGGCCCAGTTCCAGGCCCAGACGACGGACTTCGTCCTTGAACAGTTCGCGCAGTGGCTCGACCAGTTTCAGGTTCATTTCGTCCGGCAGGCCGCCCACGTTGTGGTGCGACTTGATCACGTGCGCCTTGCCGCTTTTCGCGCCAGCCGACTCGATCACGTCCGGGTAGATGGTGCCCTGAGCGAGGTACTTGATGTTATCCAGCTTGCAGGATTCGGCATCGAACACGTCGATGAAGGTACGGCCGATGATCTTGCGCTTCTTCTCCGGGTCGGCTTCGCCGGCCAGGTTGTTCAGGAACTGGTCTTCAGCGTTGGCGCGGATCACCTTGACGCCCATGTTCTCGGCGAACATGGCCATCACTTGCTCGCCCTCGTGCAGACGCAGCAGGCCGTTGTCGACGAAGACGCAGGTCAGTTGGTCGCCGATGGCCTTGTGCAGCAGTGCCGCAACTACCGAAGAGTCCACACCGCCGGACAGACCCAGCAGCACGTTGTCGGTACCGACCTGCGCGCGGATGTTGGCGATCGCGTCTTCGGCAATCTTCGACGGGGTCCACAGGGCTTCGCAGCCGCAGATGTCGAGAACGAAACGCGACAGGATGCGACCGCCCTGTTTGGTGTGGGTCACTTCCGGGTGGAACTGCACGCCGTAGTAAGCGCGCTCGTCGTTGAACATGCCGGCGATCGGGCAGCTCGGGGTGCTGGCCAGGATGTGGAAATCGCTTGGCATCTTGGTGACCTTGTCACCGTGGCTCATCCATACGTCGAGGCCGAACAGGCCGTCGGCGTCGATGTGGTCTTCGATGCCGTCAAGCAGACGGCTCTTGCCGACCACATCAACGCGGGCATAACCGAACTCACGCAGCTCGGAACCTTCAACCTTGCCGCCCAGTTGCTCGGCCATGGTCTGCATGCCGTAGCAGATGCCGAAGACCGGTACGCCCAGGTCGAACACCGCTTGCGGGCAGCGCGGGCTGTTGGCTTCGTGCACGGACTCGGGACCGCCGGCGAGGATCACGCCTTTTGGAGCGAATTCGCGGATCGCATCCTCGTCCATGTCGAACGGGTGCAGTTCGCAGTACACACCGATCTCGCGCACGCGGCGGGCGATCAGTTGGGTGTATTGCGAACCGAAGTCGAGGATCAGGATGCGGTGAGCGTGAATGTCGAGGGCCATGATTCAGTCTCGTCTAAGTAATTCAGAAACAGTCTTGATTCAGAAACGACTCGGGGCTGAATAAAACAGCCCCGGTCATTTAACGTTTTGCTTGAAGCCTCAACCTACGCGGTAGTTTGGCGCTTCCTTGGTGATCTGCACGTCGTGGACGTGGGATTCGGCCATGCCGGCACCGGTGATCCGCACGAACTCAGGCTTGGTGCGCATCTCTTCGATGTTGGCGCTGCCGGTGTAACCCATCGAGGAACGCAGACCGCCCATCAACTGGTGAATGATCGCGCTCAGGGTGCCCTTGTAAGGAACACGGCCTTCGATGCCTTCCGGAACCAGTTTCTCGGCGCCTGCCGAGGAGTCCTGGAAGTAACGGTCGGAAGAACCTTGAGCCTGGGACATGGCGCCCAGCGAACCCATGCCGCGATAGGCCTTGTAGGAACGGCCCTGGAACAGTTCGATCTCGCCCGGCGCTTCTTCGGTACCGGCGAACATCGAGCCCATCATCACGCAGGACGCACCGGCCACGATGGCCTTGGACAGGTCACCGGAGAAACGGATGCCGCCGTCGGCGATCAACGGAACGCCGGTGCCTTCGAGGGCAGCGGCAACGTTGGCGATGGCACTGATTTGCGGAACGCCGACACCGGCGACGATACGGGTGGTGCAGATCGAGCCAGGGCCGATACCGACCTTGACCGCATCGGCGCCGGCTTCGGCCAGGGCCTTGGCGGCTGCGCCGGTGGCGATGTTGCCGCCGATCACCTGCACTTCAGGGAAGTTCTCCTTGACCCAGCGAACGCGGTCGATCACGCCTTTGGAGTGACCGTGAGCGGTGTCGACCACCACCACGTCCACACCGGCATTGACCAGCGCGGCAACGCGGTCGCCGGTGTCTTTACCGGTACCGACTGCAGCGCCAACGCGCAGACGACCTTGGTCGTCCTTGCTGGCCAGCGGGTAGGCCTTGGCTTTTTCGATGTCTTTGACGGTCATCATGCCTTTGAGGGCAAACTTGTCGTCGACGATCAGGACTTTTTCCAGGCGGTGCTTGTGCAGCAACTCGCGGACTTCGTTCTTGTTGGCGCCTTCGCGAACGGTGACCAGACGCTCTTTCGGCGTCATCACTTCACGAACGGTGGCTTCCAAACGGGTTTCGAAACGCACGTCGCGGGAAGTGACGATGCCGACCAGGTCGCCATCGTGCAGCACCGGAACGCCGGAAATGTTGTGCATGCGGGTCAGTTCGAACAGATCACGTACCGTGGCGTCAGCCTCGATGGTGATTGGATCCTTGACCACACCGGCTTCGAACTTCTTGACCTTGCGGACTTCGGCAGCTTGCTGCTCGATGGTCATGTTCTTGTGGATAATGCCGATGCCACCTTCCTGAGCCATGGCGATTGCCAGACGGGCTTCGGTGACGGTGTCCATGGCGGCAGAAACCAGAGGAATATTCAGTTCGATGCCACGGGTGAGGCGGGTCTTGAGACTGACTTCGTTAGGAAGCACCTCGGAATAACCAGGCACTAAAAGAATGTCGTCGAAGGTCAGAGCTTCTTGGCTGATACGCAGCATCGCGGGGGCTCCCGAGCGGGAAAATGGAAGCGCGCCATTATAGTCAGACACCCCTTCGGGTTCAATGTAAAACTTGTCTTATATCAATGTTGCTGATGTACGGGAAAAGCCACCCCTACAACTCGACCTTGACCCAGCTCACCGGCTGATCCAGCCAGTCGGCGAATTCGTCGATGAAACTCTGCTTGAACCCCGCCTCCAGCCAGTTGTTGAAGATGAAACCGAGGTTGGAAAACCCGCACTCCTGTAAATACAGAAAACCGTTGATGTCGTCTTCATGCCCGCATTCGGGGCAGGTGAAGTTGTCGGTGCGACCCGGCATCCAGTCTTCCAGGCTTTCGAACAGCGCTTCGCCGATTTCCTGGCGACACTCGGCGCAACCAGCCTCTTCGAGAAAGCCCTTGGCCGGGGTGTAGATACAGCGTTTGGTGATGACTTCCAGACCATTGATCGGCTCACCGAACGGCAGCGCCTCGGGGTGCAGCACCACCGCGCGGGCGCCATCGGCGATGGCATAGGCCATGCGGTTGCCGGTGCGTCCGCAGGTGCTCAGTTCTTCCTTGACGATATTCTTGCGCACCAGCCAGCGCAGGATCGCCCGGGCGCGGGGCTCGTGCACCGGCAGGTTGGAGATTTTCGGGACGATGATGCTTTGGGAGTTCATGGAAAGTCCTGCGGTGTGGCTTCTGACGCTTTCGCGAGCAAGCTCGCTCCCACCCTGGATGCATAACCCTGTGGGAGCGAGCTTGCTCGCGAAGAGGCCCTAAAGGCCGGCAGCTTAATCCCTGACAAAATCCGGTCAAGTGCTTAAATAGCGGCCGATCAGCGCAATCCCGCTCGCCAGCACCAGCCAGGTCACCAGCCGCACGAAGGCCTCGCGGGACAGGCGCATGGTCAGCCGCCGTCCGACCCACAAGCCCAGCGCCATCGCCGGCAACAGGCACAGCGCAAGCATCAACAAGGGTAGCTCGGCATACACCCCTGCGATGGCGAACAGGCTCAAACGCACCACTGTGCTGCAACTGATGAGCGCACTTTGCGTGGCCCGTGCCGCGTCCTTGGGCAGGCGGCTGTTGAGGTAAATCGCATAAAGAAAGCCGCCACTGCCGAACAACGCGCCGAACAGCCCGCCCACCGTGCCCATCGGCAACGCCCACCCGGCGGACAACTGCGCCGGCCGGGCCTTGATCCACAAGCTGTAAACCGCATAGGCACTGATGAACAGTCCCATCAGCAACAACAGCAGATCGGACTTGAGGTTGAGCAGAAAAATCACCCCCAGCGTGCACCCGACTGCCATGCACGGCAGCAGCCGCAGCAACTCCGGCTTCGCTACATCTCTGCGCGATGGCAGCAGATTGCCGAATGCCGCGACGAAATCCAGCAGCACCAGCAACGGCACGATTTTCGACAGCGGCATGAACAGGATCAGGATCGGCCCCGCCACCAGCGCCGTGCCAAAACCGGCAATGCCGAACACGATGTAGGCCAGCGCAACACCCACTCCTATGACTGCCCAGCCCCCGAAGCCCCACGACCATTCGCTCAACAACCCCGCCACATTCATCCGCTCGCTTCCTTTAATAAGCCTGCGATGACTTTAGCCAGCGCCGAGGGTTGCGACTAATATCATCGAAACCGCCAAGCCATCTCGAAAAGGCATGCCTCGTGCTTTCAACCCGTCAATTGCGCTACTTCGTGGAAATCGCCGAGTGCGGCAGTTTCAGCGCCGCGGCCGAACGCCTGTTCATTGCCCAGTCGGCACTGAGCCGGCAGATCAAGGACATGGAAAACCGCCTGCAAACGCCGCTGTTCGAACGCACCGCACGTCAGCCCCGGCTCACTGCCGCTGGCGAAGCATTCCTGCCCCGGGCGAGAAACCTGCTCAATGAATTGAACAAGGCCAGCACCCTCGCCACGGAAATCGGCCAGGGCCAGCGCGGCACCTTGCGTCTGTGTCACTCCAGCACCGTGCCGATCAGCGGCCAACTGTTGCGCGACATGAGCGCTTACCTGGAGCAGCAACCCGGGGTTTCGCTGGACATCGGCACGTTATCTTCGGAGGCCCAGCTCGAAGAACTGGCCGAGGGGCGGCTCGACATCGGTCTTCTGCGCCTGCCGGTTTTGCGCCAGCGCGAATGTGTTCAGATCGTGCCGCTCTACACCGAGCGCTTGCTGCTTGCCGTGCCGGCGGAACATCGACTGGCCTTTGCGGAGGCAGTCGATCTGGCGCAATTGAAGGACGAAGCGTTCATTTCCATCCCCCATCCGCAACGCGGCGGGCTGAGTTACTTGTGCGCCGACCTGTGTATGCGTCACGGCTTTTTCCCTCAGGCAGCGCGGGTGATGTCGCGCAAGACCACGCAACTGCAATTGATCCAGGCAGGTTTCGGCATCGCCCTGCTGCCGGAGTCGATGCAGGACATCGCGCCCGCTGGTGTGAGATTTGTGCCACTGACCGGCGATTGCCAGAGCACTGTCGCCCTCGCCTTTCGGCAAAATCCCACACCTCTGGTGCAACACTTCCTCCAGACATTCACCGGCGAAAGCCTTTAAACTGCGCCCCATGATTAAAGATCCCTTTGCAAGACTCGGCCTCGACCGCGAAGTCCTGACCGTCAGCCAGCTCAACGGCCGCGCGCGGGTGTTGCTCGAAGACGTGTTCAGCAACATCTGGGTCGAAGGCGAAATCTCCAACCTCGCCCGCCCGGCGTCCGGCCACGTGTATTTCACCCTCAAGGACAGCGGCGCGCAGGTGCGTTGTGCGCTGTTCCGGCAGAATGCTGCGCGGGTGCGTCAGGCACTGAAGGATGGTCTGGCGGTCAAGGTGCGTGGCAAGGTCTCGCTGTTCGAAGGGCGTGGCGACTATCAGTTGATCCTCGACACCGTGGAGCCTGCCGGCGACGGTGCCCTGCGTCTTGCTTTCGATGCCTTGAAGGAAAAGCTCAGCGCTGAAGGTTTGTTCAGTGCCGAGCGCAAAGTACCGCTGCCGGCCCATCCGCAGCACATCGGCATCATCAGTTCGCCGACCGGCGCGGTGATCCGCGACATCATCAGCGTGTTCCGGCGCCGGGCACCGCAGGTCAGGCTGACCCTGATCCCGACTGCCGTTCAGGGCCGCGAAGCCACCGCGCAGATCGTCCGCGCCTTGAAACTGGCGGATGCCCGGGGCTTCGACGCGCTGATCCTGGCCCGTGGCGGCGGTTCGCTGGAAGACCTTTGGTGCTTCAACGAAGAAGCCGTGGCCCGGGCGGTAGATGCGTGTGTGACACCGATCGTCAGCGCCGTCGGCCATGAAACCGACGTGTCGATCAGCGACTTTGTGGCCGACGTTCGTGCACCGACACCATCTGCGGCGGCCGAATTGCTCGCCCCGGACTCCAGCCACCTGATCCGTCAGGTCGAAAGCCTGCATCGCCGACTGGTGATGCGCATGCGCGACCGCTTGATGCGTGATCGTCTGCGACTGGAAGGAATGGCCCGCCGCTTGCGCCATCCCGGCGAACGACTGCGCCAGCAGGCACAGCGTCTGGATGATCTGGACATGCGCCTGCGCCGGGCGTTCGAGCGCCAGCTCAATACCCGCCGCGAACGCCTGATTCGTCTGGAAACCCGTCTGGCCGGGCAACATCCCGGACGACAACTGGCGCTGCTGCGCCAGCGTCTCGACAGCCTCGCCGAACGACTGCCACGCGCCATGAACGAAGGCCTGAAACGCCGGCGCCTGCAGCTGCAAAGCCAGATGCAGACCCTGCACGTGGTGAGCCCGCTGGCGACCCTCGGCCGTGGCTACAGCATCCTGCTGGATGAACGTGGCAACGCGATCCGCGACGCGGCGCAAACCCACACCGGCCAACGTCTGAAGGCCAGACTGGGCGAAGGCGAACTGCAAGTGCGCGTCGAGGACAACCACCTGACGCCTGTCACACTCTCTCTACTGGACTGATCCATGCCGCGTTTTCTTGCTCCGCTGTTGTTGCTGTGTCTGACCTTCAACGCCCACGCCGACAGTTACATCACCCGGCTGCTGAACAAACCGGTGCCGGGCGGCGTAGCCGTCGTCGATCTGGGCGCCGCCGCACAAGCGCCGAAGGCCACGTACCAAGGCAAACCGGTGTTGGTGGTCAAGGAACAGAACAACTGGCTGGCGATTGTCGGCGTTCCGTTGACCGTCAAACCCGGCACCCAGCAAATCAGTAGCGGCGGCCGTAACCTCAACTTCACCGTCGGCAACAAGAAATACCCGGAACAGCACATCACGCTGAAGAACACGCAACAGGTCAACCCGAACCCGGCGAACCTCAAGCGCATCGAGGGTGAACTGCCCGAGCAGATCAAGGCCTATCGCAGCTTCAGCCCGAACACACCGAGCAACCTGTTGCTGGACAAACCGGTCAACGGGCCGCTGTCGAGCAAGTTCGGCGTGCGCCGTTTCTTCAACGGTGAAGAACGCAATCCACACGCCGGCCTCGACTTCGCGGTGCCGGCCGGCACACCGATCAAGACCCCGGCAGCGGGCAAGGTGATCCTGATCGGCAACTATTTCTTCAATGGCAACACCGTGTTCGTCGACCACGGCCAGGGCTTCATCAGCATGTTCTGCCACATGTCGAAGATCGATGTGCAAAACGGCCAGCAACTGGCTCGCGGCGCAGTGGTTGGCAAGGTGGGTGCCACAGGTCGGGCGACCGGGCCGCACATGCACTGGAACGTCAGCCTGAACGACGCGCGGGTCGATCCGGCAATCTTTATCGGCGCATTTCAACCTTGATTCGCCCCCAGCGGGGATTGCGCGCGACGAATGGTCCGCGCAATCCCCGCCAACAATTACCGCCATATCAAGAATAAAATCTCGGAAAAAACCTCTTTCCGGGTATTCCTCTCAATTTTTTTCGACTGCTTGCCATCCTCATCCCCCGCGGTTAGGGTTGAAGGCATGAAAACCTCTCACACCCTTATTCAGCTTCGCCAGCACCGCAGTCTGTGCCTTGTCAGCGCACGACTGCCGGGCTGAATCGCTGCGCCTCGTCCCAAGCTTCTCCGAACATTCGTTCCACCGGCAGGCCGCCTCTTTTCGGCCCAGACAATAAGGAATTTCCCGATGAGCATGCTCAAAGACCCGTCTTCGAAATACCGCGCGTTTCCTGTGATCAACCTGCCGGATCGCACCTGGCCGTCGAAAACCATCGATGCCGCGCCGATCTGGTGCAGCTCCGACCTGCGTGACGGCAACCAGTCGTTGATCGAGCCGATGGACGCGGTGAAAAAGCTGCGCTTCTGGAAAACCCTGGTGCAGGTGGGCGTGAAGGAAATCGAGGCGTCGTTCCCGGCCGCTTCGCAAACCGACTTCGACTTCGTGCGTACCCTGATCGAAGACGGCCACATCCCGGACGACACCACCATCCAGGTGCTGACCCAGGGCCGTGAAGACCTGATCGAGCGCACCTTCGAATCCCTGCGCGGGGCGAAGAAGGCGATCGTTCACCTCTACAACGCGACCTCCCCTTCTTTCCGTCGTATCGTGTTCAATCAGGACAAGGACGGCATCAAGGCCATCGCCGTAAACGCCGCCAAGCTGTTCGTCAAATACGCCGCCATGCAGCCGGACACCGAGTGGACCTTCGAGTACTCGCCGGAAACCTTCAGCGCCACCGAGCTGGAATTCGCCAAGGAAGTCTGCGACGCGGTGATCGAGGTCTGGAACCCGACGCCCGAGCACAAGATCATCCTCAACCTGCCGGCCACCGTTGAATGCGCGACCCCGAACGTCTACGCCGACCAGATCGAGTGGTTCCACCGCAACATCAACCGTCGTGACAGCGTGATCATCAGCCTGCACACCCACAACGACCGTGGCACCGGCGTGGCCGCCACCGAGCTGGGCCTGATGGCCGGCGCCGACCGCGTCGAAGGCTGCCTGTTCGGCAACGGCGAGCGTACCGGCAACGTCGACCTCGTGACCGTGGCACTGAACATGTACACCCAGGGCCTCGACCCACAACTGGACTTCTCCGACATCGACGGCGTGCGCAAGGTCGTCGAAGAGTGCAACCAGATTCAGGTTCACCCGCGTCACCCGTACGTCGGCGACCTGGTGCACACCGCGTTCTCCGGCTCCCACCAGGACGCGATCCGCAAGGGCTTCGCCCAGCAGAAACCGGACACCCTGTGGGAAGTGCCGTACCTGCCGATCGACCCGGCCGACATCGGCCGCAGCTACGAGGCGGTGATCCGCGTCAACAGCCAGTCGGGCAAGGGCGGCATCGCCTACCTGCTGGAGCAGGAATACGGCATCAGCCTGCCGCGCCGCATGCAGATCGAGTTCAGCCAGGTCGTGCAGCGTGAAACCGATCGCCTGGGCCTGGAAATGACCGCCCAGCAGATCCACTCGCTGCTGCACACCGAGTACCTGCAAGCCAACACCCCGTATGCGCTGGTCAGCCATCGCCTGCAGGAAGAAAACGGCCACAGCGCCGTCGAAGTGGAAGTGGCGAGCAAGGGCCAGGGCGAGACCAACCTGCACTGGCGCGGCAAGGGCAACGGTGCGCTGGAAGCACTGGTGGCCGGCCTGCCGATTCCGGTGGAGATCATGGACTACAACGAACACGCCATCGGCGCGGGCACCAACGCCAAGGCAGCGGCTTACATCGAGCTGCGTGTGAATGGCGAACGTGCAGTGCACGGCGTGGGTATCGATGAAAACATCACCACCGCCAGCTTCAAGGCCCTGTTCAGCGCGCTGAACCGCTCACTGAGCCAGCCGGAAGCGAAAGCGGCGTAACTCACCGCTGAAATGCAAAAGGCCCCGGAGTGCGAACTCCGGGGCCTTTTTTATGCCTGCTGGCTTTATGTTGCCTGAACTGGCCTCTTCGCGGGCAAGCCCGCTCCCACAGGGTTTCCTGGTGTACATGACATTGAGTACACAACGGTCACTGTGGGAGCGGGCTTGCCCGCGATGGGGCCCGCACAAACAACGCAAAAACTCAGGTGAACTCGAAGGTGTCCGCATCCAGATTCGCCGGGAACCGCTCGCGGTATGCCGCCAGCGGTGCCGCTTCCAGTACGGCCTTGAACACCCCGTCCGCCTCCCCCGCCGCCAGCAAGGTCTCGCCCTGGAAGTCCAGCACCTGACTGTCGCCGGTGTAGGCAAAACCCTTGCCGTCGGTGCCGACGCGATTCACGGCCGCCACGTAGCACAGGTTTTCAATCGCCCGCGCCGGCAGCAAACGGTTCCAGTGCAAACGCCGCGCCCCTGGCCAGTTGGCGGTGTACAGCAGCAGGTCGGTGTCTTGTGCATCGCGGCTCCACACCGGGAAACGCAAGTCGTAGCAAATCAGCGGCCGGATGCGCCAGCCCTTGAGTTCGAACTGCACCTGGCGTTCGCCGGGCGTGTAGTGATTGTGCTCGCCGGCCATGCGGAACAGATGGCGCTTGTCGTAATGCCACACTTCGCCGTCAGGGCGCGCCCATAACAGGCGATTGCGATGGCTGCCGTCAGCCGCCTGAATGATCACACTGCCGGTGATCACCGCATTGAGCTTCGACGCCTGTGCCTTCATCCATTTGCTGGTCGGGCCGTTTTCGGCTTCCGCCAGAGTTTCGGACTCCATGGAGAATCCGGTGGTGAACATTTCCGGCAGGATGATCAGATCCGCCCCGCGCGCCTGCTCCAGCAACGCATCGAAATGCTCGAGGTTGGCCTGACGATCATGCCAGGCCAGGCTGGTCTGGATCAGCGCCAGGTTGAGATCGGGCAAAGCACTCAGATCACGCATAGTTTTGCCGCCGCTTCCCGCAGCGTCTCCTCGCGTTTGGCGAAGCACAGACGCACCAGGCGCTGGCCTTCAGGTGGATTCTGGTAGAACACCGACACCGGGATGCTCGCCACACCATGCTCGCGAGTCATCCACATCGCCATCTCGACGTCGTTCAGGTCGGGACGGATCTGCGAATAATCGACCAGTTGGAAATAGGTGCCGGTGACCCGGGTGAAGCTGAATCGCGACGGCGCCAGCAGATCACAGAACAGATCGCGCTTGGCCTGATAGAAACCCGGCAGCTCTTCGACGTGTTCTGGATGCTCGGCCATGTAATCGGCCAGCGCATATTGCAGCGGCGTCACGCCACAGAAGCTGACGTACTGGTGCACCTTGCGCAGCTCGGCAGTCAGCGCTGGCGGCGCCACGACGTAGCCGGTTTTCCAGCCCGTGACGTGATAGGTCTTGCCGAACGAGCTGACCACGAATGCACGCTGATACAACTCTTCATGGGCCAGCACGCTCACATGCGGAACGCCGTCGTACACCAGGTGTTCGTAGACTTCGTCGCTGATCACATAGATGTCGCGGTCGCGGATCAACGCTGCCAACTGGTCCAGCTCTGCGCGACTGATCAGGGCGCCGCTGGGGTTGTGCGGGGTGTTGAGGATGATCATCCGCGTGCGCGGGCTCAGCGCTGCACCGAGCTTGTCGACGTCGATGGAGAAATCCTCCAGACCGAGCTGCACATGTACGCAGCGCCCGCCGGCCAGCTCCACCGACGGCTCGTAGCTGTCATAGGCCGGGTCGAACACGATGACTTCATCGCCGCTGTGGATAACCGCCTGAATTGCACAGAAGATCGCCTGGGTCGCGCCGGGGGTGACGGTCACCTCGTGATCGGCATCGACATTCACGCCATAGCTGCGGGCGATCTTCGCCGCAATCTGCTGGCGCAGGGCCGGCAGGCCGGTCATGGGCGAATACTGGTTATGGCCGCTGGCGATGTGCCGACCGACCGCATCACGCAGCGACTGCGGGCCGTCGAAATCGGGAAAACCCTGGGACAGGTTGATGGCTCCGGTCTGTGCCGCGAGCTGAGACATCTGCGTGAAAATAGTGATGCCGACATTCGGCAGCTTGCTGTTGATCATCGGGGTTCCCTGCTCTGCCCCGGCACTGACGACGGCGCGGGAGAGCCCGAGGATAGCCCATCCGGCGCCCATAAAAAAAGGGATTGGCGCAACACAGAATGCCGCGTCACGCCTTTGATTAGACCGATCCGGCCGTCTCTCGGATTCCGGCCAACAGCAGGATAATGACGAGCTACCTGTTACTTCTGACAGTTGTCGAACTACCCATCGAGGCGTTCACTGTCCGGACTCCAATCAGAGGTCAAAATCATGAGAAAACTCAAGGCGGGTGAACTCGATCCCGGGTTTGGTAATGATGGTATTCATCCATTGGAACCACACGGAGACTTTTTTCGGGCCTTTGGTCTGAACCGATCAGACAATGGAGAATTGTTCGTTGCCGGCAGCAGTCAAGGTTTAGAAAGCAACTTTACGAACTTCGTATTGATCAAACTTGATCCGCAGGGAGAACGCGAAAAATCCTTCGCTACGAATGGAGTCCTGGAAGCTCGATTTACCTCCGATGCCAGTCTTTCTTCCATCGGACTGAAGGCATACCCCCTCGAAAACTCGAATATTTTCCTGATCGGTCAGTTCAACAATAGCACCAATGCGCCCTTGCCCGGTCTGGCACAAGTTCGTCCCGACGGAACGTTCGATACGGACTTTGCTGACCAGGGAACCCACGTTGTCCGCACTTCCCTGATACCGGAATACGGCGCACCGAGCGGAACGGTCATTGACGGCAGCCGTCAATCCAGCGGCGCATGGGTGACGATAAATCCTCACGTTGCGGGTCCTGAACTGACCATGGCGCTGATCGTAATGACCCGCGCCAACGGCACGCCAGCCACCGAATTCAATGACGGCAAAGGCTCTGTCGAACTCCCGCTCAGGGGTGGCGAGGAAACAAGGCTGAACGCCATCGCAGTAGACCAGCGGGATGCAATACTGGTGTGTGGTCATACCACGGATGTTCGAGGCATAAAGACAGGCGTTGTCATGCGCTTACAGCCAGACGGGATGGAAGACAAGAGCTTTGCAAATAACGGAGCACTGCAAAGTACAGAACTGTACTTTGATAACTTGCTTCCTTGCGATGACCGAATTTTGTGTTGTGGCTCAACCCGCTCAGGTGAAGCCCTGATTGCGCAACTGGACCGGGACGGAAATCCACTGCACTCCCCCAG
Organism: Pseudomonas sp. R43(2017); assembly: GCF_002112345.1. Classification (NCBI taxonomy): domain Bacteria; kingdom Pseudomonadati; phylum Pseudomonadota; class Gammaproteobacteria; order Pseudomonadales; family Pseudomonadaceae; genus Pseudomonas; species Pseudomonas sp. R43(2017). Next base: position 195,606 of record NZ_NEHJ01000004.1, on the reverse strand, counting down.
CATTACACCTGCTGAAGTGAGTACTCGCTGGATCAAGGTCGCATGGCACGACAACCAGATTCTTGCACTCGGCGAGCAGCAATTTCCTTTCGGACCCGGAACGGTGGTTGCCCGTTTCAACGAGCGTGGAATTCTCGACCCTTCATTCGGCAGAGATGGGGGCTGGACTCCCATTCTTTTCAACGGACAACCCGCAGAACCTCGGGATATCGTGATCGACTCGTCGGGGATTTTAGTACTGGCATCAGCGAAAGATCTGACCGGATCGCAAACACACTTTCTGGCCCGACTACTGAACTGATCTGACAGCCACAAAAAAGGGCGTCATGGACGCCCTTTCCCGATTGCATCAGCGCTTGTCGCGGCGCTTCTTGCTGGCCTTCTTGTTGTGCGACATCAAACGACGCTTCTTGTTGACCTGGCGGTCGGTCAGCGTGTTCTTGTTGCCTTCGTACGGGTTCTCGCCGCCCTTGAACTCGATACGGATCGGCGTACCGACCAGTTTGAGCACACGGCGGTAAGTGTTTTCCAGATAGCGCACGTACGAGTTCGGCACTTTCTCGATCTGGTTGCCGTGGATCACGATCAGCGGCGGGTTGGCGCCCCCGAGGTGGGCATAACGCAGCTTGATCCGGCGGCCGTTGACCATCGGTGGCTGGTGCTCGCTGACCGCGTCTTCGAGGATCTGGGTCAGGCGGCTGGTCGGCCAGCGGGTGACCGCCGACTTGAACGAGTTCTGCACCGAAGCGTAGAGGTTGCCCACGCCGGTACCGTGCAGGGCCGAGATGAAGTGGATGTCGGCGAAGTCGACGAAGAACAACCGGCGTTCCAGTTCGGTCTTCACGTAGTCACGCTCGCCCGGAGTCATGCCGTCCCACTTGTTCAGAGCGATGACCAGCGCACGGCCGGACTCAAGGGCAAAGCCCAGCAGGTTGAGGTCGTGATCGACCACACCTTCGCGGGCGTCCATCACGAAGATCACCACGTTGGCGTCTTTGATCGCCTGCAGGGTTTTGACCACGGAGAACTTTTCGACTTCTTCGTGGATCTTGCCGCGCTTGCGCACACCGGCAGTGTCGATCAGCGTGTACTTCTCGTCGTTACGCTCGAACGGGATGTAGATACTGTCGCGAGTGGTGCCCGGCTGGTCGTAGACGATCACTCGTTCTTCACCCAGCATGCGGTTGACCAGCGTCGACTTGCCGACGTTCGGCCGGCCGATGATGGCGATCTTGATGCCGTCCTTTTCGCTCGGACCTGGAATGCGCTTGGCTTCCTCACCTTCGGCGACTTCTTCCTGCTCTTCGCCTTCCTGCGGCTCGTCCTCATCTTTCGGGAATTCGCTCAGGGCGATTTCCAGCAATTGAGTGATGCCGCGGCCATGCGCACCGGCAATCGGGATCGCATCGCCCATGCCCATCGGGGCAAATTCAGCGCGGGCCATTTCCGGATCGATGTTGTCGACCTTGTTGGCGACCACGTAGGAACGCTTGTTACGCTTGCGCAGGTGTTCGCCGATCATCTGGTCGGCGGCGGTGAAGCCGGCCTTGGCATCTACCAGGAACAGAACGACATCCGCTTCTTCGATGGCCAGCAGCGACTGCTCGGCCATTTTTTCGTCCATACCATGCTCGTCACCGGAGATACCGCCGGTGTCGATCAGAATGTAGGAACGCCCTTGCCACTTGGCCTCACCGTACTGGCGATCACGGGTCAGACCGGACAAGTCGCCGACGATGGCGTCGCGAGTCCTGGTCAGGCGGTTGAACAAGGTGGACTTGCCGACGTTCGGTCGGCCCACCAGGGCGATTACGGGAACCATGCGGCTCTCCACTTCGTTATTTCAGAAAATACAAAAGCCGCTGCGAGGCAGCGGCTGGTGCTCGGGGCAACACCCATGGGTGTTGCAAACCCTGCCGGAGCAGGGCCGCTTGGGGTTCAACCCCAAGCATAGTCAAACCATTACTTGATGGTCAGGGCTTCCAGTTTGCCGCTGTTGCCATACACGTAAATCGTGTCACCCACCACCAGCGGACGGGCACGCAGGCCGTCGCTGTCGATGCGCTCACGGCCGACGAAACGACCGTCCACCTGACTCAGCAGATGCAGGTAACCTTCCAGGTCACCGACTGCAACGTAGCTGGAGAACACTTCCGGAGCCGACAGTTGACGGCGGGCCAGCGAGTCGTTGGTCCACAGTGCAGTGGTCGAACGCTCGTCGACGCCTTCAACGGTGCCCGAGGACAGGCTCACGTAGACGTTGCCGAAACCCTGGGCGATACCGGCGTAGCTCGACGCATCGCGCTGCCACAGTTGACGGCCGCTTTCCAGGTCCAGTGCCGCAACGCGACCCTGATAGCTGGCAACGTACAGTGTGCCGCCGGACAGCAGCAGACCGCCGTCGATGTCTACCACGCGCTCCAGTTCCGAACGACCTTGTGGAATCGCGATCCGTTGTTCCCAGACCGGCACGCCGTTGGAAATGTCCAGAGCGACCACTTTACCGGTCGACAGGCCAGCCACCGCGAGGCGGTTGGTCGCGAGCGGTGCACTGGTGCCACGCAGGGTCAGTACGGCCGGGGTGCTGTCATACACCCAGCGCTGATGACCGGTGGATGCATCCAGACCGATCAGACGATCGTCCTGGGTCTGCACGACCACGATGTCGCCATTGCTGGCTGGTGGCGCCAATACTTCACTGGTCACGCGAGCGCGCCACTTCTCTTCACCGTTGATGGTATCGAGAGCGATGACGTCGCCACGCAGCGTGCCGACCAGAACCAGACCGTAACCCACGCCGACGGCGCCGGAGACTGGCACATCCAGTTCTTTCTTCCACTTCACGTCGCCGTTGCTGCGATCCATGGCCATCACGATGCCGGTCACGTCGGCGGCGTAGATGGTGTCACCATCGATCGCCGGTACCAGCATGTTGTAGGTTTCGCCCTGACCGTCGCCGATCGAACGGCTCCAGACTTTGTGCAGAACCACTTCTTCCTTGAAGGAAGTCAGTTCGGCTGGTGGCAGTTCTTTTGTGCTGTTGCTGCTGCAACCCGTGGCCAGAATGGCCAGAGCCAGCAATGCTGCATGCTTCCAACCGATCACGTCACGCATCCCCTTTGGCCAGGTCGTCCAGCTTGATTTGAAGGCCGCCGACTGCCGCTTCTTCCGACAGTGCCGCCTTGGCTTTTTGATACGCCGCGTTCGCTTCGTCAGTGCGGCCCAGCTGTACCAGCAGGTCGCCCTTGAGTTCTTCGCGAGTCGCCAGGAACGACTTGTCGGCATCGCCTTCAAGCAGTTTCAGGGCTTCATCCGCCTTGTTCTGTGCACCCAGCACCTGCGCCAGACGCTGACGGGCGATTTCGCCCAGCGCGGCGTTGGCCGGTTTGGCAACGATTGCCTTGAGCTCGGTCGCCGCGTCATCCAGCTTGCCGCTGTCGACCGCAACCTTGGCCACGAACAGGCTGCCGTACTGCGCGTAGGCAGTACCGCCGAATTCGCTGTTGAGCTTGCCGGCCAGATCCGCAACGCGCGCAGCGTCAGGCTTGCCGTCCGGGGTCAGCGTGGTTTCCAGCAATTGCTGATAGAGCACCGAGGCGCCTTGCGACTGGTTGCTCTGATACTTGTGAAATGCCTGCCAGCCGAACACGATGACCAGCGCCAACAGGCCGCCAGTGACCAGAGGTTTGCCGTTGCGTGTCCACCAGTCCTTCAAATCCGCCAACTGTTCGTCTTCGGTACTCGACACCCCAATACTCCTTAATCGCTAAATCGGCTGTTTAAACAGCTTCAACCCTGCACGACGCAGGTGGCCAGGTGAGCGGCAAGCGCATCCCAGGCAATGCTTTGTTGTTCGCCCTGGCCACGCAGGGGTTTGAAACCTACCACTTGCTGGGCCATTTCGTCGTCACCGAGGATCAGTGCGTACAGCGCACCGCTCTTGTCGGCTTTCTTGAACTGGCTCTTGAAGCTGCCGGCACCGGCATTGACTTGCAGGCGCAGGTTCGGCAACTGGTCGCGTACACGCTCGGCCAGGGCCAGACCGGCCAGCTCCGCCTCTTCGCCGAAGGCGCAGAGGTAGACGTCGACCTGACGGGCGAGTTCTTGCGGGATCTGCTCCAGGGTTTCCAGCATCAGCACCAGGCGCTCGATGCCCATGGCGAAACCGACGCCCGGGGTCGGCTTGCCGCCCATCTGCTCGACCAGACCGTCGTAACGGCCGCCCGCGCACACGGTGCCCTGGGCGCCGAGCTTGTCGGTGACCCATTCGAATACGGTTTTGCTGTAGTAATCGAGACCGCGCACCAGTTTCGGGTTGAGCACGTAAGGAATGCCGACAGCATCCAGACGCGATTTCAGACCTTCGAAGTGGGCACGGGACTCTTCATCCAGGTAATCCGCCATTTTCGGCGCATCGACCAGCACCGCCTGGGTGTCGGCATTTTTGGTGTCGAGCACGCGCAGCGGGTTGGTTTTCAGGCGACGCTGGCTGTCTTCGTCCAGTTTGTCGTGGTGCGCCGAGAGGTACTCGACCAGCGCTTCACGATAACGGCCACGGGACTCGCTGGTACCCAGGCTGTTGAGTTCGAGCTTGACCGCATCACGGATGCCCAGCTCGCCCCACAGACGCCAGGTCATGATGATCAGCTCGGCGTCGATGTCCGGACCGTCGAGGTTGAAGACTTCCAGACCGATCTGGTGGAACTGGCGATAACGGCCTTTCTGCGGACGCTCGTGACGGAACATCGGGCCGATGTACCAGAGTTTCTGCACCTGGCCACCGCCGGTGATGCCGTGCTCGAGCACGGCACGCACGCACGCAGCGGTGCCTTCCGGACGCAGGGTCAGGGAGTCGCCGTTGCGGTCGTCGAAGGTGTACATCTCTTTTTCGACGATGTCGGTCACTTCGCCGATCGAGCGTTTGAACAGCTCGGTGAACTCGACGATCGGCATGCGGATCTGCTTGTAACCGTAGTTATCCAGCAAACGCGAAACGGTGCCTTCGAAGTAGCGCCATACCGGGGTCTGTTCCGGCAGGATGTCGTTCATGCCACGAATGGCTTGCAGGGACTTGCTCACAGAAATTCCTTAATTCGTTCGATCAGCCGCGCGCGATGACCGCTGCGTCGGCTTCGACCTTCTCGGCCGCCTTCTCGCGGATCAGCTTTTCCAGCTCGTCCACCAGATTGTCATTCGTCAGTTTCTGCGACGGCTTGCCGTCGATGTAAATCAGGTTCGGCGTACCGCCGGTCAAGCCGATATGGGCTTCCTTGGCTTCGCCGGGGCCGTTGACCACGCAACCGATCACCGCAACATCCAGCGGCACCAGCAGGTCTTCAAGGCGCCCTTCCAGCTCGTTCATGGTCTTGACCACATCGAAGTTCTGCCGCGAGCAGCTCGGGCAGGCGATGAAGTTGATGCCACGGGAACGCAGATGCAAAGACTTGAGGATGTCGTAACCGACCTTCACTTCCTCGACCGGATCGGCCGCCAGCGAGATGCGGATGGTATCGCCAATCCCCTCGGCGAGCAGCATACCTAGGCCCACGGCGGATTTCACTGTACCGGAGCGCAATCCACCGGCTTCAGTGATGCCCAGGTGCAGCGGCTGGACGATTTCTTTCGCCAGCAGGCGGTAGGCTTCGACGGCCATGAACACGTCGGAAGCCTTCACGCTGACCTTGAAGTCCTGGAAATTCAGGCGTTCGAGGTGTTCGACATGACGCAGTGCGGACTCGACCAGCGCGGCCGGGGTCGGCTCACCGTATTTCTTCTGCAGGTCTTTTTCCAGGGAACCGGCGTTGACACCGATGCGGATCGGAATCCCGCGGTCACGGGCGGCATCGACCACCGCGCGCACGCGGTCTTCGCGACCGATGTTGCCCGGGTTGATGCGCAGGCAGTCCACACCCAGTTCGGCCACGCGCAAAGCGATCTTGTAGTCGAAGTGGATGTCGGCAACCAGCGGCACCTTGACCAGTTGCTTGATCTTGCCGAACGCCTCGGCGGCATCCATGTCCGGGACCGATACGCGAACGATGTCGACGCCAGCGGCTTCCAGACGGTTGATCTGGGCGACGGTGGCCGCGACATCGTTAGTGTCGCTGTTGGTCATGCTCTGCACCGCGATAGGTGCATCGCCGCCCACAGGCACGTTACCGACCCAGATCTTGCGCGATTCGCGACGTTTGATTGGAGATTCGCCGTGCATGACTTATTGACCCAACTTCAGGCGAGCAGTCTCGCCACTGGTGAACGGAGCGACATCGACCGGCTGGCCGTTGTAGCTGACCTGCGCTGCCCGGGCAACACCCAGACGCACGGCCAGCGGTGGCTTGCCTGCCACAGAGACGCTGTCGCCTTTATGTTTCAGACCGCTGAACAGAACCTTGCCGCGACCATCGGTGACCTGTGCCCAGCAATCAGCGGTGAACTGCAGTTGCACCTGACCTTCGCCGGCTGCCGGAGCAGCGGTTTCTGCGATTGGTGCAGGGGTGGCCGGGACAACGGGTGCTGTGACAGTCGGTGCCGGAGTCGCCGGAACATTAGGGGCAGGTGCAGCCGGAGTGGCGACAATCGGGGCCGGGGCATGAGCCGGAGCAACTGGCGTCGCCGCCGGGGCAGCAGGTACGGCCGGTGCGGCAGCCGGAACGACGGGCTCGGCACCGGTCGACTCGGCAGCGGTTTCCGACTGGGGCAGTGTCAGCGCCGTCGCGCCCTCGGTCTGACCTTCGGTAACAGCCTGGTCTTCCGGCTCGTCGATCGGATGAATCTGCGTGGTGCCATCGGCGCCTTCGACTTCAACGTGCTCCGGGGCCAGACTGGTCAGGTCCTTGGTGCGCAACGAGGTCTGATCCTGCCACCAGACGAAGCCGCCGCCGATGACCGCGATCAGCAGCAACAGGCTGACGATACGCAAAATGGTGTGGGAAACACGAACCGGCTCTTCGATCCGGCCCAAGGCGTGGACATTGCTGCCCTGGGAGTCGGTGCCGGTGGACTGGTCGAACTGCTGGACCAGGACCGCCTGATCCATGCCGAGCAATTTGGCATAGGCGCGAATATAGCCGCGAGCGAAGGTATGCCCCGGCAGCTTGTCGAACGCACCGGCTTCGAGGTTGGTCAGGGAAGTCACGGTGAGGTTGAGCTTGAGGGCCACTTCGGCCAGCGACCAGCCATTGCTTTCGCGGGCCTGGCGCAAGGTCTCACCGGGGTTAACGCGATTCGCTGCTACAACTTCGGGATGCGCCGCTTTCATCATTGCTCCGACAGGTATTGCTGATATTCCGGCGTACCGGGATAGAGTCGTTTTAATTGCAGGCCCGCACTGGCGGCCTTGTCGCGATCTTCAAACACTTTTGCCAACCGAACCGCGAGCAACAGACTACGTGCATTTTGCTCGGACAGCTGGCTGAAACGGTCGTAATAGTCACGCGCGGGCACATAATGCCTGTCTTCGAATGACAACTCAGCCATTTCCAGCAACGCCCGGGGTTGCTGACGGTTCAAACGCAATGCTTTTTCCAGTTGCTGCTGGGCCAGATCACGCTGGCCAAGCTTGGACGCCGTCATGCCAAGGTTCTCGAACACACGGGAACGCTCAGGATACAGGGTATCGGCGGCGGCCTGTTCAAAACGCTCGTAGGCTTCCTTGTAACGCTGCTCTTCGTAGAGAAAACTGCCGTAATTGTTGAGGATGCGGGCATCGGCGGGACGGGAGGACAGTGCCTTGCGAAAGTGTTCGTCGGCCAGCTTCGGCTCCATCTCGGACTGAAAGACCAGCCCAAGAGCCGCGTTGGCGTCGGGATCGGAACCGTCCAGCTCGAGGGCCTTTTTCAAGGGTACCTTGGCCCGCTCGGTCATGCCTTGCTGCAAGTATCCCAGCCCCAGCTGCACGTAGGCAGCCCGCGCTTCGTCGCGGCCCTTGCTGGTCTTCATCGGGTTGTAATCGCCCGACAGGACACAGCCAGCACACAGGCTGGCCAACAGCAACAGCAGCGCAAAGCGCAGGGACATAGAGATCCTCTCTTAGTTAGTGTTCGCGGCGTTCTGTGCCAGATCGCTGTCGGCGCTCAATTCGCGTACGGCGATGTAACGTTCGCTGCGACGGGTGCGATCCAGCACCTGCCCTACCAATTGACCGCAAGCCGCGTCGATGTCTTCACCACGGGTGGTGCGCACGGTCACGTTATAGCCTGCCTGATGCAGCTGATCCTGGAACCGGCGAATCGCGTTGTTGCTCGGCCGCTCGTACCCGGAATGCGGGAACGGGTTGAACGGAATCAGGTTGATCTTGCAGGGAATATCCTTGAGCAACTCGATCATTTCCACGGCGTGCTCAAGCTTGTCGTTGACATCCTTGAGCAAGGTGTACTCGATGGTCAGCACACGTTTCTCGCCCAGGGCGGACATGTAGCGCACACACGAATCGAGGAGCATCTTAAGCGGATATTTCTTGTTGATCGGCACCAATTGGTTACGCAATGCGTCATTCGGTGCGTGCAGGGACAACGCCAGGGATACGTCGATGTGCTTGGCCAGCTCATCGATCATCGGCACCACACCCGACGTGGACAGGGTCACGCGGCGCTTGGAGATCCCGTAGCCCAGGTCATCCATCATCAGATGCATGGCGGCCACGACGTTGTCGAAGTTCAGCAGCGGTTCGCCCATGCCCATCATCACCACGTTGGTGATGGCGCGGTCGATGGTAGCCGGAACACTGCCGAAGGATTTGTTGGCAATCCACACCTGGCCGATGACTTCGGCGGCGGTGAGGTTGCTGTTGAAGCCTTGCTTGCCGGTGGAGCAGAAACTGCAGTCCAGGGCACAGCCTGCCTGGGACGAAACGCACAGAGTGCCGCGTTTGCCCTGGGGAATGTAAACGGTCTCGACACAGCTGCCGGACGCCACGCGCACCACCCACTTGCGGGTGCCGTCGCTGGAAATGTCCTCGCTGACCACTTCGGGACCGCGAACTTCAGCAACAGCCTTGAGCTTTTCGCGCAAGGCCTTGCTGACGTTCGTCATGGCGTCGAAATCATCGACGCCAAAGTGGTGAATCCATTTCATTACCTGACCGGCACGGAAACGCTTCTCCCCGATTGAGTCGAAGAATTTTTCCATTTCCGGCTGGGTCAGACCCAGCAGGTTGGTTTTAACAGTCGATGTAGTCATGGATTCACCTTCACTCTTAAGCCAATGCTTAGCGAGTGGTTACTTCAGTAGCTGCGAAGAAGTACGAGATTTCGCGAGCGGCAGCGGCTTCGGAGTCCGAACCGTGAACGGCGTTGGCGTCGATCGACTCAGCGAAGTCAGCACGGATGGTGCCGGCAGCAGCTTCTTTAGGGTTGGTAGCGCCCATCAGCTCACGGTTGCGAGCGATGGCGTTTTCGCCTTCCAGAACCTGAACAACAACCGGACCGGAGATCATGAAAGCAACCAGGTCACCGAAGAAACCGCGCTCTTTGTGCTCAGCGTAGAAGCCTTCAGCTTCGGCTTTGGACAGTTGCTTCATTTTCGAAGCAACCACTTTCAGACCAGCCTTTTCGAAACGGGTAACGATTTCGCCGGCAGCGCCTTTTGCAACGGCGTCAGGCTTGATGATGGAGAAAGTACGTTGAACAGCCATGGTGTAACTCCAGAAACGGTAATTTGCGAAAAATTAAACCCGCGAATTATACGCGGGTTCTTGGGTATTGCCTAACCTGCAAGGATGATCAGTCTATTTCATCATTCCAGAGCTGCTGAACCGCTTCCAACACCTTCTCGCCGACCCGGCCAGAGTTAGCGTCGAAGTCAGGCAGCTCCTTGATCCACTGCTGCAACTCGACGAAATTGACAGAATACGGATCTACACCCGGCTTGGCCTCAGCCAATTCTTCTGCAATACGTTGAACATCATTCCAACCGTAGCTCATGACAGTCTTACCAGTCAGTGCGGCGCTTCGGCCGCATGGTTAAGCGAATATTTCGGAATCTCGACGGTGAGGTCTTCCTCGCCGACGATGGCCTGACAGGCCAGGCGCGACTGCGCTTCCAGACCCCAGGCACGATCGAGGAAATCTTCCTCCAACTCGTCAGCTTCTTCCAGCGAGTCGAAACCCTCGCGAATGATACAGTGACAGGTGGTGCAGGCGCAGACGCCGCCGCAGGCGCTTTCCATCTCGATGTGGTGTTCGTGGGCCAGCTCGAGAATCGAAGTGCCGGGCTCAGCCTCGACCACCATGCCTTCAGGGCAGAACTTCTCGTGGGGCAGAAAAATGACCTGCGGCATCAGATATCCTCGATTTCATTCAGGTTGCGCCCCGACAGAGCGGCTTTCACCGTCTGATCCATACGACGGGCCGCAAAAGCATCGGTCACTTGCGACAGACGCTTGGTCTGCTGCTCGATGGCGTAACCATCGGTACCTTTCATCAGTTCGGTCAGTTCCTGCACCTGCAGGTCGATGACCATGCGCTCTTCGGCGTCGAGCAAACGCTCGCCATCCGCCTCCAGAGCGCCCTGCACCGCTTCGATCAGGCGCTGGGCATCAACCTGCTGCTCGCGCAGGACGCGGGCAACCTTGTCGTCATTGGCGTGCTGGAACGAATCCTTGAGCATCTTGGCGATTTCGCCGTCGGTCAGACCGTAGGACGGCTTGACCTGAATGCTCGCCTCAACGCCCGAACCCAGTTCACGGGCAGAGACGCTGAGCAGACCGTCGGCATCGACCTGGAAGGTCACGCGAATCTTCGCCGCGCCCGCCACCATCGCCGGGATACCGCGCAATTCGAAGCGCGCCAGGGAGCGGCAGTCGCTGATCAGCTCGCGCTCACCCTGCAACACATGGATCGCCATGGCCGACTGGCCGTCTTTATATGTAGTGAAGTCCTGGGCGCGAGCAACAGGGATGGTGGTGTTACGCGGAATCACCTTCTCCATCAGGCCGCCCATGGTTTCCAGCCCCAGGGACAGCGGAATCACATCGAGCAGCAGCAGTTCGCCGCCATCGCGCTTGTTGCCGGCCAGCGTATCGGCCTGGATCGCAGCACCGATGGCCACCACCTGATCCGGGTCGATTTCGGTCAGCGGCTGACGGCCGAAGGCTTCGGCGACAGCTTCGCGAACACGCGGAACGCGGGTCGAACCACCGACCATGACCACGGCATGCACATCTTCCAGCTCGATACCGGAGTCGCGAACGGCACGGCGGCAGGCTTTCAGGCTGCGGGCAACCATCGGCTCGATCAGTGCGTCGAAGGCTTCGCGAGTCAGTTGTGCTTTCCAGTCACCATAAGCAACTTCAACACTGTAGGCATTCGTCAGGGCTTCCTTGGCCGCGCAGGCGGTTTGCAGCAGATTGCGCTGCGCACCCGGATCGAGATCGGCGGACAGGCCCGCACTCTCGATGATCCAGCCAGCAATCGCGTGGTCGAAGTCATCGCCACCCAGCGCGCTGTCGCCGCCAGTGGCCAGAACTTCGAAGACACCGCCGGTCAGGCGCAGAATGGAAATATCAAAAGTACCGCCGCCCAGGTCATAAATGGCGACCAGGCCTTCGGCATGCTGATCCAGACCATAAGCCACCGCAGCGGCGGTCGGCTCGTTGAGCAGGCGCAGCACGTTCAGACCGGCGAGTTTTGCCGCATCCTTCGTAGCCTGGCGCTGAGCGTCGTCGAAATAGGCCGGAACGGTAATCACCGCGCCAACCAGTTCGCCGCCCAAGGTCGCTTCAGCGCGCTGACGCAGCACTTTGAGGATATCGGCGGAGACTTCGACCGGGCTTTTCGGCCCCTGCACGGTGTCGATGAACGGCATGTGCGATTCGCCGCCAACAAAGCGGTACGGCAGTTGATCGCCCAGTTGCTTGACGTCGGACAGGCCACGGCCCATCAGACGCTTCACCGACAGCACGGTATTCAGGGGATCGGAGGATGCGGCCAGTTTGGCCGACTCGCCGACTTCGACACGATCGGCGTGATAACGCACAGCGGAAGGCAGGATAACCCGTCCCTCGGCATCGGCCAGCGGCTCGGAAAGACCACTGCGCAACGCAGCGACCAGCGAATTGGTAGTGCCCAAGTCGATCCCCACAGCCAGACGACGCTGGTGCGGTTGAGGACTTTGGCCGGGTTCGGCGATCTGCAGTAGGGCCATCGTGATCAGGACTTATCTGTATATCAGGCGTGCGACCGGAGCGGCACTGGGTTAATCGTCGAGGCGCTCTTCTAACTGGCGCACTTCGTAGGTGAGCTTGTCGAGGAACTGCATGCGCCGCATCAGGCGTTCGGCCTGTTCACGTTGCGCTGCATCATCCCAACAGGCTGCGAAGCTTTCGTTCAGCTGCTCCTGGGCGGTCTTCAGGCGACGCTTGAAGGTCGCGACACCCGCCAGGTCGGCACTGTCCTGCAGATCTTCAAGTTCTTCGCGCCATTGCATCTGCTGCAGAAGAAACTCGGGATCGTGGACCGTGACTTCCATCGGCACTTCATGACCGCTGATCGTCAGCAGGTAACGTGCACGCTGGGCCGGGCTCTTGAGCGTCTGGTAGGCATCGTTGAGCCGAGCGGACTGCTCGAGCGCCGAGCGCTGCTCACGCTCGGAAGCGTCGGCAAAACGATCCGGATGAACGCCGCGCGCCAGCTCGCGATAACGCGTGGCCAGTTGCTCGAGATCCAGACGAAAGCCCGGTTGCAGCTCGAATAAAGCGAAATGACAAGGAGTTCCCACGACCAGCCTCAGATGTTGAAGCTTTCGCCGCAGCCACACTCACCGCGCACGTTGGGATTGTTGAACTTGAAGCCTTCGTTCAACCCTTCCTTGACGAAATCGAGCTCGGTGCCGTCGAGGTAAGCCAGGCTCTTGGGGTCGATAATCACTTTTTCGCCGTGACTCTCGAACACCTGATCTTCTGCAACCACCTCGTCGACAAACTCCAGCACGTAGGCAAGGCCGGAACAGCCCGTGGTGCGAACACCCAGACGAATCCCTTCACCCTTGCCGCGCCCGTCGAGGGAGCGTCGCACGTGTCGAGCAGCCGCTTCTGTCATGCTGATAGCCATCGTTGACTCCTTACTCGTCGCCCAATGCTTAGATCAAGCCTTTCTTCTGCTTGTAGTCGCGAACAGCCGCCTTGATGGCGTCTTCAGCGAGTACCGAGCAGTGGATTTTCACTGGCGGCAGGGCCAGTTCTTCGGCCAGCTGGGTGTTCTTGATGGTTTCCGCTTCGTCCAGGGTCTTGCCCTTCATCCACTCGGTGGCGAGGGAGCTGGAAGCGATAGCCGAACCGCAGCCGTAGGTCTTGAACTTGGCGTCTTCGATAACGCCCTGATCGTTGACCTTGATCTGCAGACGCATCACGTCGCCGCACGCCGGAGCGCCGACCATGCCAGTGCCGACATCTGGATCTTCCGCGTCCATCTTGCCGACGTTGCGCGGGTTTTCGTAGTGGTCGATGACCTTTTCGCTGTAAGCCATGATTCTCAATCCTCACTCATCAGGGCCGCTCTTGAGACCCTGCAACTGCGCTGCGCAAACCGCCGCGTCGCTACAGGATCCGTATCCGGCGGCTTCTATGTTTAGTGTGCCGCCCACTCGATCTTCGAGATATCGACGCCGTCTTTGTACATGTCCCACAGCGGCGACAGAGCGCGCAGCTTGGTAACGGCCTCGCAGACTTTCTGCGCGGCGTAATCGATTTCTTCTTCGGTGGTGAAACGACCGAAGGTGAAGCGGATCGAGCTGTGTGCCAGTTCGTCGTTGCGGCCCAGGGCGCGCAGCACGTACGAAGGCTCCAGGGAGGCCGAGGTGCAAGCCGAACCGGACGAAACCGCCAGATCCTTGAGCGCCATGATCAGCGACTCGCCTTCAACGTAGTTGAAGCTCAGGTTCAGGTTGTGCGGAACGCGGGCAGTCAGGCTGCCGTTGACGTACAGCTCTTCCAGATGCTCGACCTGCTTGTAGAAGCGGTCGCTCAACGCTTTGATGCGCACGTTTTCGGCAGCCATGTCTTCCTTGGCTACACGGAACGCTTCGCCCATGCCGACGATCTGGTGGGTCGCCAGGGTGCCGGAGCGCATGCCACGCTCGTGACCGCCGCCGTGCATGGTCGCCTCGATGCGCACACGCGGCTTGCGGCTGACGTACAGCGCGCCGATGCCTTTAGGACCGTAGGTCTTGTGGGCAGAGAACGACATCATGTCGACTTTCAGCTTCTGCAGGTCGATTTCGACCTTGCCGGTGGACTGGGCGGCGTCGACGTGGAACAGAATACCTTTCGAACGGGTCAGCTCGCCGATGGCGGCGATGTCGTTGACCGTGCCGATTTCGTTGTTCACGTGCATCACCGACACCAGGATGGTGTCTTCGCGCAGCGCGGCTTCGATCATGGCAGGTGTGATCAGACCGTCTTCGGTCGGCTCGAGGTAGGTCACTTCGAACCCTTCACGCTCCAGTTGGCGCATGGTGTCGAGGACAGCCTTGTGCTCGATCTTGGAGGTAATCAGGTGCTTGCCCTTGGAGGCGTAGAAATGTGCCGCACCCTTGATTGCCAGGTTGTCGGACTCGGTGGCACCGGAGGTCCAGACGATTTCGCGCGGGTCGGCGTTGACCAGATCGGCCACCTGACGACGGGCGTTTTCGACGGACTCTTCGGCCTTCCAGCCGAACACGTGGGAACGGGACGCCGGGTTACCGAAGTTTCCGTCGACCAGCAGGCATTCACTCATCTTTTGCGCAACGCGCGGATCGACCGGGGTGGTCGCAGAGTAATCAAGGTAAATCGGCAATTTCATGGACTATCTCCTAAATCAGGCTGGCTGGCGTGCCGCTAGCTCTCTGGCTGTCATTCGACGGCGGACGCTTCAATCTTGTCCAGGCGCGGCGCCTTGCCATTGCAACGACGCTGATCCTGACGCTGGGCCACTTCCTGCACCTCACGGCGAGTTACGAGGTCGGCCAAGCTGATACCGCTGAGAAATTCGTGAATCTGCAGGCTCAGGTCGCACCACAGGTGATGGGTCAGGCAGGTGTCGCCGGAATGGCAATCGCCCTGGCCCTGGCATTTTGTTGCATCGACCGATTCGTTCACCGCATCGATCACCTGGGCGACCTGGATGCCCTGCATGTCGCGGGACAACTGGTAGCCACCGCCCGGACCGCGAACACTGGAAACCAGGTTGCTGCGGCGCAGCTTGGCGAAAAGCTGTTCGAGATAGGACAGGGAGATGCCTTGGCGCTCGGAGATATCGGCCAGGGACACGGGCCCGTGCTGCGCGTGCAACGCCAGGTCAAGCATGGCGGTCACGGCGTATCGGCCTTTTGTAGTCAGTCGCATGGACAATTACCACGGAGTTCGGAATGGGCGGGAGTATGCAATTCCCGAGCATTTAAGTCAACTATAAGACCTAGTGCTTTAGTCGGGTTTACCCGCAAAAGAGCGCGCGAATGATAGCAGGGTCTGCGGCTTAATGGCACACCGGCTGGCAGCAGCCCTGCAAGCGCATCAATGCGTCGTGGATTCGTCCTTGCCCTTCACACAGGCGAAGTCTTCTTCGCGCAGTTCAGGCAGATCTTTCGCACAATAATTGCTGCCCAGATCCTTCAACGCCCCGCACATCCCTTCCAGACGGCCATCCACCGCCTGCAGGTGATCGAGCAATTGGCCAATGGCACGCGCCACCGGGTCCGGCATGTCACCGCTCACACCATAGGCATCGAAACCGATTTTCTCGGCCATCGCCTTGCGTTTGGCATCGGCTTCATCATCGGATTTGACGATGATCCGCCCCGGAATCCCCACCACAGTGGCGCCCGGCGGCACCTCTTTGGTCACCACAGCATTGGAGCCGACCTTGGCGCCAGCGCCGACCGTGAACGGACCTAGCACCTTCGCGCCAGCCCCCACGACAACGCCATCACCCAGCGTCGGGTGACGCTTGCCTTTGTTCCAGCTGGTGCCGCCAAGAGTCACGCCCTGATAGATGGTGACGTCATCGCCGATTTCTGCGGTTTCGCCAATCACGATACCCATGCCATGGTCGATAAAGAAGCGCCGACCAACCTTGGCGCCTGGATGAATCTCGATACCGGTCAGCCAGCGACCGAAGTTCGACACCAGCCGCGCCAGCCATTTCAGATCGTTGCGCCAGAGCATGCCGGCCAGTCGATGAATCCAGATCGCATGCATGCCGGGGTAGCAGGTCAGGACTTCAAAAGCGTTACGCGCCGCCGGGTCTCGGTGGAATACGCTCTGGATATCTTCACGCAAACGCTCGAACATCATTAATCCTTCCGCTTAAGGAGCTCGCCACGGGCCGCTTTCTGGGTTTCCGTGAGGATGCCACGCAAAATATTCATTTCCGCCCGGCTGACCGAGCTGCGTCCGTACAACCGGCGCAGGCGCGCCATCAAATGCCGGGGCTTTTCCGGATCGAGAAATTCGATGGCCACCAGGGTCTGCTCCAGGTGCTCATAGAATCGCTCCAGCTCATCCATGGTCGCCAGCTCGGCGCTTTTCACGGATGCCACTTCTTCTTTCTCGATCTTGGTCGGCTGGCCTTGTGCGGCCAGCCAGGCCATGCGCACCTCATAGCTCAACACCTGCACCGCCGCCCCGAGATTCAGCGAGCTGAATTCAGGATCGGAGGGGATGTGCACGTGATAGTGACATCGTTGCAGCTCGTCGTTGGTCAGGCCGGAGTCTTCACGCCCGAACACCAGCGCGATTTCCGCGCCCTGCCCGGCCTCCTCAACCACTTTGGTCCCGCACTCGCGCGGATCCAGCAGCGGCCAGGGAATGCGGCGGTCACGGGCACTGGTGCCAAGCACCAGATTGCAGCCGACCAGAGCGTCTTCCAAGGTGGCGACGACTTGCGCATTTTCAAGGATGTCACCGGCACCCGAGGCGCGGGCATCGGCTTCGTGATGCGGAAAGATTCGCGGATCGACCAGCACCAGCCGCGACAAACCCATGTTTTTCATGGCGCGCGCGGTCCCGCCGATGTTTCCCGGGTGGCTGGTATTGACCAGGACGACACGAATGTTTTGCAGCACGGCGGGCGCTCTCGGACTGGGGAAAGGGGTGCAAATCTTACAGAACAGCCTACCGTTAAGCTATGAAAGCGAACAGCGACCTTCACCTGAAGAAAAGTTCTGATAGAATGCGCGGCTTTCTTTAACAACCTTAGGTGACACATCCATGCAGCCCATGCTGAATATCGCGCTGCGCGCCGCCCGCAGCGCCAGTGAACTGATCTTCCGCTCCATCGAGCGCCTGGATACCATCAAGGTCGACGAAAAAGACGCCAAGGATTATGTATCCGAGGTCGATCGCGCCGCCGAACAGAAAATCATCGACGCCCTGCGCAAGGCTTACCCGAATCACTCGATCATGGGTGAAGAGACCGGTATGCACGCCGGTAGCGGCATCGAAGGCGAAGAATACCTGTGGATCATCGATCCGCTGGACGGCACCACCAACTTCCTGCGCGGCATTCCTCACTTCGCTGTCAGCATTGCCTGCAAATACCGTGGCCGCCTGGAACACGCCGTTGTTCTGGATCCGGTTCGCCAGGAAGAATTCACCGCCAGCCGTGGTCGCGGCGCTCAACTGAACGGTCGTCGTCTGCGTGTCAGCGGTCGTACCAGCCTGGACGGCGCTCTGCTCGGTACCGGTTTCCCGTTCCGTGACGACCAGATGGACAACCTCGACAACTACCTGGGCATGTTCCGCGCCCTGGTTGGCCAGACTGCCGGCATCCGCCGCGCCGGTTCGGCGAGCCTGGACCTGGCTTACGTTGCTGCCGGCCGTTTCGACGCGTTCTGGGAATCGGGCCTGTCCGAGTGGGACATGGCAGCAGGCGCCCTGTTGATTCAGGAAGCAGGCGGCCTGGTGAGCGACTTCACCGGCGGTCACGACTTCCTTGAAAAAGGCCACGTCGTTGCCGGCAACACCAAATGCTTCAAGGCAGTTCTGACGGCGATCCAGCCGCACCTGCCGGCCTCGCTGAAGCGCTAAGCGTTTCGCGAAACAAAAAAGCACCCTTCGGGGTGCTTTTTTTATGCCTGCACATTGCCTGATTCCCGGGCACGAAAAAGCACCCCGAAGGGTGCTTCTTTTTTACTACAACCGCTTATTGCCCAGGCTGCGCCTGCGACAGGATCAGCTTGCCTTCCTTGTCGACCGGAATCTGGTTGCCCGGATCACGATCCATCCGCACCTTGCCTTCCTTGCCGTCCAGCGAGTAGCGGACGTCATAACCTACGACCTTGTCGCTGATGTCATTCACCGTGTTACAGCGAGTCTGGGTGGTGGTGTAGGTATCGCGATTCTGCATGCCTTCCTGCACCTTGTTACCGGCATAACCGCCACCGACCGCGCCAGCTACCGTGGCAATCTTCTTGCCGGTGCCGCCGCCGATCTGGTTACCCAGCAAACCACCTGCCACGGCACCGATGGCGGTACCGAGAATCTGGTGTTGATCCTTGACCGGCGCCTGCCGGGTCACAGCGACATCCTTGCATACTTCACGTGGCGTCTTGATCTGTGTCTTGACCGGTTCAACGGCCAGAACCTGCGCATACTCAGGGCCGCTTTTAACCAGGCTGTAGGTGGCGACAGCGCCCCCGGCAGTCACACCGACAGCACCCAGTACCGCACCAACCAGCAACGACTTGTTCACATGAACCTCCTGACCATCACATGCGGGACGCGCCCGCGCTTCTCCCAGCCTTGGAGCAATAAAAAAGGCGCGAGTTCAACTCGCGCCTTTTTTGACTGACAACCGGGGAAGCGATGGCCGTTATGGACGGTCGTCGACTTCCTTCTCGGTATTGGCCGGTGGAATCAGGTCTTCCGAAGACAGATTCAGCCAGATCAGCACCACGTTGGCGATGTAGATCGACGAGTAGGTACCCGCCAGAACACCGATGAACAGGGCGATGGAGAAGCCGAACAGGTTGTCGCCACCGAAGAACAGCAGTGCCGCGATCGCCAGCAAGGTGGAGATCGAAGTCGCCATGGTGCGCAGCAGGGTCTGAGTGGTCGAGATGTTGATGTTCTCGATCAGCGAAGCCTTGCGCAGCACGCGGAAGTTCTCGCGCACCCGGTCGAACACGACGATGGTGTCGTTCAGCGAGTAACCGATGATCGCCAGTACCGCCGCCAGCACCGTCAGGTCGAAGGTGATCTGGAAGAACGACAGGATACCCACGGTCACGATCACGTCGTGAATCAGCGAAACGATGGCACCGACCGCGAATTTCCACTGAAAGCGGAAAGCCAGGTAGATCAGGATGCCGCCGAGCGCCAGCAGCATGCCGAGGCCGCCCTGGTCGCGCAGCTCTTCACCGACCTGCGGGCCGACGAACTCGACGCGCTTGACCGTCGCCGGGTTTTCACCGCCGACCTTCTGCAGCGCTTCCGCCACCTGATGGCCCAGCTGCGGGTCTTCACCCGGCATGCGCACCAGCAGGTCGGTGGTCGCACCGAAGTTCTGCACGACCGCTTCGTGATAACCGGCGGTAACCAGTTGCTCACGCACTTTGGTGACGTCGGCCGGACGCTCGTAGGTCAGCTCGATGAGCGTACCGCCGGTGAAGTCCAGGCCCCAGTTCATGCCCTTGTGGAACACGCTGAACAAGGCCAGCACGGTAAGGAACAATGTGACGCCGAACGCGAAGTTGCGAACGCCCATGAAGTTGATTGTACGTAACATGGCAGCCCCTTAAATCCACAACTTCTTGAAGTCACGACCGCCGAAGATCAGGTTGACCATCGCGCGGGTCACCATGATGGCCGTGAACATCGAGGTAAAGATCCCGAGGGACATGGTCACTGCGAAACCCTTCACCGGGCCGGTGCCCATGGCGAAGAGGATGCCGCCGACCAGCAAGGTGGTCAGGTTGGCGTCGAGAATCGCGGTGAATGCCCGGCCGAAGCCTTCGTTGATTGCACGCTGCACGGTCATGCCGGCGGCGATCTCTTCACGGATCCGCGAGAAGATCAGCACGTTGGCATCGACCGCCATACCCATGGTCAACACGATACCGGCGATACCCGGCAGGGTCAGGGTTGCACCCAGCAGCGACATCAATGCCAGCAGCAGCACCATGTTCACCGCCAGCGCGACGGTAGCGATCAGGCCGAAGAAGCGGTAGATGGCGATGATGAACAGCGAGACGAACAGCATGCCCCACAGCGATGCATCGATACCCTTGGTGATGTTGTCCGCACCCAGGCTCGGGCCGATAGTACGTTCTTCAGCGAAGTACATCGGAGCCGCCAGACCACCGGCACGCAGCAGCAGCGCCAGCTCGGAAGACTCGCCCTGGCCGTTCAGGCCGGTGATACGGAATTGCGCACCCAGCGGCGACTGGATGGTCGCCAGGCTGATGATCTTCTTCTCTTCCTTGAAGCTCTGCACCGGCACGTCTTTCTCGACGCCATCGACCATCTGCTTGACGTAGGTGGTCACCGGACGCTGTTCGATGAAGATCACCGCCATGCTGCGACCGACGTTGCTGCGGGTCGCGCGGCTCATCAGTTCGCCACCGTGCCCATCCAGACGGATGTTCACTTCAGGTGTACCGTGCTCGCCGAAACCGGCCTTGGCATCGGTCACCTGGTCACCGGTGATGATCAGGCTACGCTCGATCTGCGCAGGAGGACGCTTGCCTTCGCGGAACTCGAAAGTCTCGGAAGTGGCTTTCGAGGCACCCGGCTCGGCGGCCAGACGGAATTCCAGGTTGGCAGTCTTGCCGAGGATACGCTTGGCTTCGGCAGTGTCCTGCACGCCCGGCAGCTCAACCACGATGCGGTTGGCGCCCTGACGCTGGACGATCGGTTCGGCAACACCCAGCTCGTTGACGCGGTTACGTACCGTGGTCAGGTTCTGCTTGATGGAGTATTCACGGATTTCCGCCAGCTTGGCCGGGGTCATCGCCAGACGCATTACCGGTTGCCCGTTGAGGTCGGCCGGAACAATGTCGAAATCGTTGAAGTTCTTGCGGATCAGCGCACGGGCCTGTTCGCGGGAGTCAGCATCGCTGAAGCCCAGCTGAATGGCGCCATTGAGCTGCGGCAGGCTGCGATAGCGCAGCTTCTCTTTGCGCAGCAGGCTCTTGACGTCGCCTTCGTAGACTTTCAGGCGTGCATCGAGGGCTTTGTCCATGTCCACTTCCAGCAGGAAGTGCACACCACCGGACAAGTCCAGACCCAGCTTCATCGGGTGCGCAGCCATGTTGCGCAGCCATTGCGGGGTGGTCTGTGCCAGGTTCAGCGCGACGACGTAGTCATCACCCAATGCCTTGCGCACAACGTCTTTGGCCGGCAACTGGTCTTCAGCCTTGGTCAGACGGATCAGGCCGCCCTTGCCGTTGGCTGCCAGGCTCGACGCCTTGACGTTGATCCCGGATTCACGCAGCGCGGTGCTCACGCGGTCCAGGTCGGCCTGGTTGACCTGCAGGGCCGTGCTGGCGCCGCTGATCTGGATGGCCGGGTCATCGGGGTATAGATTCGGAGCGGAATAAATCAGACCGATCGCCAGCACCGCCAGGATCAGAATGTATTTCCACAGAGGATATTTGTTCAGCATCACGCCGCCCGTTATGACGCGGGGCGCCTTGCGCGCCCCGTCGATTGAGTAGAAGTTGTTACCCTTAGATCGCTTTCAGCGTGCCTTTTGGCAGCGTGGCGGCGATGGCGCCCTTCTGGAACTTCATTTCCACGGTGTCGGAAACTTCCAGAACCACGAAGTCATCGGCCACTTTGGTGATCTTGCCGGCGATGCCGCCGGTGGTGACCACTTCGTCGCCCTTCTGCAGGCTGTTCAGCAGGTTCTTCTGCTCTTTGGCGCGCTTGGCCTGTGGACGCCAGATCATCAGGTAGAAGATGACCAGGAAGCCGACCAGGAAAATCCACTCAAAGCCGCCGCCCATAGGCGCTGCAGCCGGTGCAGCCGCGTCAGCCATGGCGTTAGAGATAAAAAAGCTCATTTAGCACTCCAGTTGCAAATGTTGAATCTTGGGGTCAGAAAACTCAGTCCAAAGGCGGAACGGGGAGCCCGCGTTTGGCGTAGAAGGCATCGACAAAGGCGGCCAATGTACCCTGTTGAATAGCCTCGCGCAAACCAGCCATCAGCACCTGATAATGGCGCAAGTTATGGATGGTATTGAGCATGCTTCCCAGCATTTCGCCGCACTTGTCCAGGTGATGCAGATAAGCGCGGGAGAAGTTCTGGCAGGTATAGCAATCGCAGGTCGGATCCAGCGGCGAATCATCATGGCGATGGAACGCGTTACGGATCTTCAGCACGCCTGTATCAATGAACAGATGCCCGTTGCGGGCATTACGGGTTGGCATCACGCAATCGAACATGTCCACACCGCGGCGCACACCCTCAACCAGATCTTCCGGTTTGCCAACGCCCATAAGGTAACGAGGTTTGTCAGCCGGCATCATGCCCGGCAGGTAATCGAGCACCTTGATCATTTCGTGCTTCGGCTCGCCCACCGACAGACCGCCGATGGCCAGGCCGTCGAAGCCGATCTTGTCCAGGCCTTCCAGCGAGCGCATGCGCAGGTCCTGGTGCATGCCGCCCTGAACGATGCCGAACAGCGCCGCCGTGTTGTCGCCATGGGCATTCTTCGAACGCTGGGCCCAGCGCAGCGACAGCTCCATGGACACACGGGCGACGTCTTCGTCAGCCGGGTACGGGGTGCATTCGTCGAAAATCATCACGATGTCCGAACCCAGGTCACGCTGGACCTGCATCGACTCTTCCGGGCCCATGAACACTTTCGAACCGTCGACCGGAGAGGCGAAGGTCACGCCCTCTTCCTTGATCTTGCGCATGGCGCCGAGGCTGAACACCTGGAAACCGCCGGAGTCGGTCAGGATCGGGCCTTTCCACTGCATGAAATCGTGAAGATCGCCATGCGCCTTGATCACTTCGGTGCCCGGGCGCAGCCACAGGTGGAAGGTGTTGCCCAGAATGATTTCCGCGCCAATCGCCTCGATATCACGCGGCAACATGCCCTTGACCGTGCCGTACGTGCCCACCGGCATGAAGGCCGGGGTCTCGACGGTGCCACGGGGGAAGGTCAGGCGACCACGACGGGCCTTGCCATCGGTGGCCAGGAGTTCAAAGGACATGCGACATTCGCGACTCATTCTGTTTCCTCTGGGCCTGTCTGTTCAGGGGCAGTCGGTGCGGGATTACGGGTGATGAACATCGCATCACCGTAGCTGAAAAAGCGGTAACCGTTGTCCACGGCGGCCTTATAGGCGGCCATGGTTTCCGGGTAACCGGCAAACGCCGAAACCAGCATCAACAGCGTGGATTCGGGCAAATGGAAATTGGTCACCAGGGCATCGACCACATGGAACGGCCGGCCCGGGTAGATAAAGATGTCGGTATCGCCGCTGAACGGCTTGAGCACGCCATCGCGGGCAGCGCTTTCCAGCGAACGCACGCTGGTGGTGCCCACGGCAATCACCCGACCACCGCGTGCGCGGCAAGCGGCGACTGCGTCGACCACGTCCTGGCCGACTTCCAGCCACTCGGTGTGCATGTGGTGGTCTTCAATCTTCTCGACCCGCACTGGCTGGAAGGTACCGGCGCCAACGTGAAGAGTGACGAATGCAGTCTCGACGCCCTTGGCGGCAATCGCCTCCATCAGCGTCTGGTCGAAGTGCAGCCCGGCAGTCGGTGCAGCCACCGCACCCAGCTTCTCGGCGTAAACGGTCTGATAACGCTCGCGATCCGAACCTTCGTCCGGGCGATCTATATAAGGAGGCAGCGGCATGTGCCCGACACGGTCGAGCAGCGGCAGCACTTCCTCAGAGAAACCCAGCTCGAACAGCGCATCGTGACGCGCCAGCATCTCGGCTTCGCCACCACCGTCGATAAGGATCTTCGAACCCGGTTTCGGCGACTTGCTGGAACGCACATGGGCCAGCACGCGGTGCGTATCGAGCACCCGCTCGATGAGGATTTCCAGCTTGCCGCCGGAGGCTTTCTGCCCGAACAGCCGCGCCGGAATCACCCGGGTATTGTTGAACACCATCAGATCGCCCGGGCGCAAATGCTCAAGCAGATCAGTGAATTGACGGTGTGCCAGGGCGCCGCTGACCCCATCCAGGGTCAACAGGCGGCTACCGCGACGCTCGGCCAAAGGATGGCGGGCGATCAGCGAATCAGGAAGCTCGAAGGTAAAGTCAGCAACGCGCATGATGGGGTTCGTCTAGCAGGGCCGGAAAGTCTAGCGGAAATATCGAAAATTGACCATGAAACGTGATTGACCAACGGTAGGCACCTCTCTATACTTCGCCGCCATTGAGCCCTGATGGCGGAATTGGTAGACGCGGCGGATTCAAAATCCGTTTTCGAAAGGAGTGGGAGTTCGAGTCTCCCTCGGGGCACCAAAATTAAGAAAGGTCTTGCTTTGCAAGGCCTTTTTTTTCGCCTGCCGGAAAGTGCCGCTGGCCCTCCGGCGAGATCTCACACAGGTTCACCCCATGGAAACGTCACTGGAAACAGTCGCCCTTTTCTCCCTGAAACTCGCGTACGAGGAAGAAGGCCTGAGCCCGATCCTGCGCGATGATCTGGTCATGGGCGATTACCAGCGGGATGTGTTCGAGCTGCTGGTACGCCGGGAGGATGTCGAAACCATTCAGTTCAAGATGAACGAATGCCTGGGCCTGGCGATGGATGCCCTGGGCGGTATCGAAAAACCGTTGGGGCGTGAATTGAACAGGTTGTCGGTTGATTTCGGCCAGGCACGATCGGTGGCGCAGATGGATGCACCACTCCTCGCCCTTAAAAGCTACCTGAAGGACATCCTGTAATTCGTCATCAGCGCAGCGCTTTCACGACACGGATATCTGTGGGAAAGCCATCCGGGCCGACCAGTTTCTTCCATCCCACGTACTGGAACGTCCCGCGTTCATCGATGTAATCGCCCTTCTCCACGGACCGAGCTCCCAGTACCGCCACGCGTTTTTCCTCACCGCACCCGCCATCCGATGGTCTGACGGTATAGATCACATACGGTTTCACATACTGCCTGGCGCGAAAGTGCCGGCCACAGACTGCATCGACGGTGATCATCATGGTCTTGAGGCGAGCTTCGCCATCCATGTCTTCATGCAGTTTCAGGAATGAGAGTTCACCCACATCGCTGAATCCCAGAGAGCGGGCGCGCTGGTATTCGGGGGAGTTCTCGTGAGCGATCCGGCCTTCCTGCACGGCACGTTGGTTTTGCGCGGCATAATCAGCCTTGCCTTGGGCGATCATCGATTCGGCTTGCGCGATGGTGCTGTCGCACTGGGCGTATTCGCGGGAATAGAGATATTCGGGCGTCAGGTTCGGGCGGCGTTCATCGAGGACTCGCAGGTTATCCTCCAGGGCAAACATAATCTCGAAGGCCGTCGTGCGACCGCTCTGGACGTCAGCCATTTTTTCCTGCATTCGCTGACAGTTGGCGCTGTAGTACTGCCAACTGGCCTGTGGAGCTTCTGTCCAGGCTGCGAACGCCGGGGTTACCGCGAAAACGAGCGTTATCGCGCCGAACAGACGCGAGGCATTGAAGGCGGCAAACATAGGTAATCCATTACAGGAGAGAAGTGGCGCGACGCTACTATTTTGATATCTTCTCGTCCACTGCTGACAAACGCATCAACAGCACCTCACTCCAAAAAATCGCATTCAAGGAACGAACCGCATGTTTGCCTTGTTTTACTTCTTCGCCTGGGCCGCCATGTGGGTTTGGGTCGTGAAGACGCGTGGCAACTGGAATCTGCTTCTGGCCAATCTGGCAGGCGCCGCCAGCGGTTTCCTGGTGGCGTTGGCCATCTCGATTGTATGTTCCGGACTTTTCCCCTCAGCCGTCCCTCCGTCCTCCGCAAATTTGCTCCGCGACCTGCTGGAGGTGATGACAACCGCCGGGGCGCTCGCGGGGGTCTGGATGTGGATGCTCCGCCGCCCGCAACCCGAACAACCGCTGGCCCGTCACCTGCTCGCTGGCCTGTGCGGACTGACTGCCGGCGTCACGACGCTAATGTTTTTCGTACTCAACTTTCGCTGAACAACGCTTACGTCACTGGTATCACGCTTCTATTTTGATATCTTGCCGTCCATCTTCAGCGCTCATCGTCGGGGCGACGCTGATTTCCGGTTTTTGCAGGTTTAAGGAAAGGATCGAATGGAGTTTCTGCGTTTTCTGGCATTTGTCGCGGCCTGGGGTTTCATGTGGCGCTGGGTGGTGAAAAACCGCGGCAGCTGGCATCTGTTTTACGGCAATCTGGTCGGTGCGGCGGGCGGCTTTATTGTGGCGATGGTGGTGCTGTCGATCACGCTTTCACTGTTCCCGTCAGCCCATCACTACGAAGCCGAGCAGACTGAAAACGTTGTGACACGGGAAGCAGAGCCAACCTCGTTGCTGCCGGAAGCCGAGTCGGCTGCAAGCCCCGCTGCGCTGAAAGCTGCGCCAGTGTTTGCCGCTATCGAGCCAGACGACAAACCTTCGCCGCCGGACTCAGCGTTGTTGCCGAACTACGCCAGTCGGGCGCCGAAGACCCTGTCGGTGCAAACCGTGATTGACCAGAGTGACGACCAGGGGCGCAAAGCCCTGGCAGCCCTGAGCAAAAAACTGCGCAACGACGCGCAGGGTGACAAGTCGATGCTCGCCTATGTCATGTGCAGCCCGTTCGTAACCAGTACCTTGCGCTTTCCCGCTTCCGCGCGGTTCGCCGATAGCAAAAGCATCGCACCGCAACGCTTCAAGGATCAGGTCTACACCTTCAGCAATACCGTCACCGCGCGAAACATGAACGGCGACGACGTCACTTACCGTTTCGACTGCTCCGTGCAGGAACAGCCAAGAGTCGACGCGACACCTGCCGAATGGCGTCTGTTGGCGCTGAAGCTGCAAAAGTCGGACTCTTAAGCCTCGCTTAAGGGTTGAAAGCACGGGCTGAGCTATCATCGCCAGCCTGTGCGACCTGAGTTTTGCCCTCCGATGCCTCGAATGTCTGCTGACCTGCCTCCGCTGCCTCCTGTATTGGCCGGCCCGCTTTTGCGACGGCTGGATTCGGCACGCGTAGTGCTTTGGCTGGTCGGCAGTCGCGAGCTGGCGCTGACCTTGCGCCTGCAAGGCATAGGAGACATTCCACTGGATGCCGGGAAATGCACAGTCATTCCTGTAGGCACTCATGCATTCATTCACCTGATAGACGTCACGCTCGACAGCCCCCTGCCCTGCGACATTCAGATCGACTACGACTTGCTGATCGATGGCCAGCATCGCATCGCCGACTGGGCGCCGCATCTGCTGTATGGCAGCGCCATGTGCCCGAACCTTGTCGTGCGCTCTCGGATCGATCAACTGCTCCACGGTTCCTGCCGCAAACCGCATCACCCTGCGGCGGACGGATTGCTCTGTGTCGATCAACTGCTCGCGGCGGAAAGCGAACCACAACAACGCCCGGCCCTGCTGATGATGAGCGGCGATCAGATTTACGCCGATGACGTTGCCGGTCCGATGCTGCGGGCGATTCATGCCTTGATCGACCGGCTCGGCCTGTTCGGTGAGCAACTCGAAGGTGCCGTGGTCAGCGACAGCTCAAAGCTTTATGAACACCCGGCCAGTTACTACCACCGTGCAGATTTGTTACCGGCGCTCGAGAGCAACGAGACATTGCGTGAGCGGTTTTTCGGTGGCGCGCGCAAGCCGATTTTCACCAGCAGCAGCGCCGACAACCATTTGGTGACGTTCGCCGAAGTCATGGCCATGTACCTGTTGGTGTGGTCGCCAACACCATGGACGCTGATCGATCCACAAGTTCCGAACCTGACGCCCGAACGCCGCCAGCGCTATGCACTGGAACAGACCCGGATCGATGGCTTCAAGGCAGGTCTGGGCAATGTCGCCCGGGCATTGGCGCACTTGCCGAGCCTGATGATTTTCGATGATCACGACATCACCGATGACTGGAACCTGTCCGCACAGTGGGAAGAAACTGCCTATGGCCATCCGTTCTCCAGACGCATCATCGGCAATGCGCTGATCGCCTATCTGTTGTGCCAGGGCTGGGGCAACAACCCGGATGCATTCGAAGAACTGCTGGAGAAAACCCGGCGCCTGAGTGCCAGCGGTAATGATCGTTATCTCGACTCCCCGGTACAGGACGAACTGATCGATGACCTGCTGCGCTTTCAGTGCTGGCATTTCGTGCTGCCGACCAGCCCGGCTCTGGTGGTGCTCGACACCCGCACCCGACGCTGGCGCAGCGAGATGGCGCTCAAGCAACCTTCCGGTCTGCTGGACTGGGAGGCCCTGTGCGAACTGCAACAGGAACTGCTCGATCATCCGTCGGCGATCATCGTCTCGCCGGCACCGATCTTTGGCGTGAAGCTGATCGAAACCGTGCAGAAAGTCTTCAGCTGGTGCGGCTATCCACTGCTGGTGGACGCGGAAAACTGGATGGCCCATCGCGGCGCGGCCCAGGTGATCCTGAATATTTTCCGACACACCCGTACACCCGGCAGCTACGTGGTGTTGTCAGGGGACGTGCATTATTCCTTCGTCTACGAAGTACTTATCCGACACCGCAAGGCCGGCCCGCGCATCTGGCAGATCACCAGCAGCGGCATCAAGAACGAATTCCCGCCCACCCTGCTCGAATGGTTCGACCGCCTGAATCGCTGGCTCTATTCACCCCGCTCGCCACTGAACTGGCTGACCAAACGCCGACGCATGCGCATCGTGCCGTACGTTCCCGAGCATGCTGAAGCAGGTGAACGGCTATGGAATTCGGCGGGGATCGGCCAGGTGTTTTTCAATGAGCAAGGGCAGCCTCTGGACATCATTCAGCACAACTCGAACGGCGCGCCGAAGACCCGGATGCTGGCGCCGGATCTGACGGATTATCCTGATTAAGGTCTTCCTAATTTCCTACATGAAACTGCACGGCTCTTTGGAAAAGGATCACTGGATTTACAGAAACGTCTTTTGAAATTTCGTTTGATACTGGCTGCTAATTAAATTGGAGCCAGTCGATGCAAGCCAAAATCAACGATGAGCCTGAAAAAACAGCCAAAAGGCCGAAATCCGCATTTCAGGTAATGGATGAAACAGAGTACCTACTGAGTTCCCCAGCCAACGCCCAGCGGCTCTTCAATTCAATTGCCCAGATGAGAAAAATGGTTGCCGCAAAAGCGGCAACCACTTCGGACCAAATCACGACAGTTACTTCACCTCAAGCATCCGCCCCACTCCCCTCACAATCATCCCCACCTCCCGCTCATCAATCGTCAACGGCGGCAGCAGCCGTATCGTCTTGCCGCGAGTGACGTTGATCAGCAGCCCGTGATCCCGCGCGGCAATCAGGGTCAGGTCGCGGATCGGCTGTTTCAGTTCGATACCGATCATCAACCCCAGCCCACGAATCGCCAGCACATTCGGGTTGTCCGCCAGTTCCGACCGCAGGCGGCTGAGCAAACGCTCGCCCTGTACCCGGGCATTTTCCAGCAGGCCCTGTTCTTCGATGATGTCCAGCACGGTGCAACCCACGCGGCAGGCCAGCGGATTGCCGCCGAAGGTGCTGCCATGGCTGCCCGGCGTAAACAGTTCCGCCGCCCGGCCCCGTGCCAGACAGGCACCGATCGGCACGCCGTTACCCAGGCCTTTGGCGAGGGTCATGACGTCGGGGACGATGCCTTCATGCTGAAACGCAAACCACCGGCCGGTGCGACCGATGCCGGTCTGGATCTCGTCGAGCATCAGCAACCACCCGTGGCGATTGCACTGTTCGCGCAGCGCTTTCAGGTAACCCGGCGGCGCGATTTGTACGCCGCTTTCGCCCTGAATCGGCTCCACCAGAATCGCCACGATCCGCTCGCCATGTTGCTGCTGCACCTGCTCCAGAGCTTCAAGATCACCAAATGGCACTTTGACGAAATCCCCCGGCAATTCGTTGAATCCCAGGCGCACCGCCGGGCCATCGCTGGCCGACAACGTGCCCAGGGTGCGGCCATGAAAGGCGTTGGCCATGACCACCACCAGCGGCTGCTCGATCCCCTTGCGCCAGCCATGCAGCCGCGCCAGTTTCAGCGCGGTTTCGTTGGCCTCGGCGCCGGAGTTGTTGAAGAACGCCCGCTCCATCCCCGACAACTGCGTCAGTTTGAGCGCCAGTTGCTGCTGCCAGTCGATGCTGTAGAGGTTGGAGGTGTGCAACAGCAATCCCGCCTGCTCGCTGATCGCCGAAACAATTCGCGGATGCGAGTGACCGACATTGGTCACCGCCACCCCCGCGACAGCATCGAGGTACTCGCGACCGGCCTGATCCCACAAACGAGTGCCCAGACCTTTGGTGAAACTCAGGGCAAGCGGTTGGTACGTGTTCATCAGGGCGGCAGTCATGACTTCAAACTCCAGTGAAGGTCGGTGTGTTTGCAGTATGGTTAGCCACCAGAGCTGGATAAACTCGGCAAAACTTCAATCATTTATAAGCAGGACTTGATAATGGATCTGTTCCAGTCGATGAGCGTCTACGTCAAGGTCGTGGAAACCGGCAGCATGACGGCCGCCGCCCTGCAGTGCGAAATGTCAACGACCATGGTCGGCAATCACTTGCGGGCACTGGAACAGCGCCTCGGCGTACAACTGCTGCAACGCACCACACGGCGTCAGCGGCTGACCGAATTCGGCACGGTCTATTACCAGCGCTGTCTGGAAGTGCTGGGGCTGGTGCAAGACTCCGAACGCCTCGCCGAGCAAACCCTGGATGAGCCGCGCGGCTTGCTGCGAATCACCGCGCCACTGACCTTCGGTGTTGAACGCCTGGCCCCGGCGCTCAGTGAATTTTCCCTGCAATACCCGCAGGTCAGGATGGATGTCGTGCTGACCAACAGTCGCCCGGACCTGCTGGAAAGTGGCCTCGATGTGGCGTTTCGACTGGGCCATTTCGAGCAATCGAACCTGATCGCCCGCCCCTTGATCGACTACACCCTGACCGTGTGCGCTTCTCCCGATTACGTGGCCCGGCGCGGCATGCCGCTCACACCTGAAGACCTGCAAAAACACGATTGCCTGTCGTTCGCCTACCCCGCCGGCGATGACTGGCAATCGGTGGAAAAGCGCTGGCGTCTGAGCGGCCCTGACGGTGAAATCATGGTCGATGTCAGCGGGCCGATGCTGATGAACACCTCGGCCGGCTTGCACCAGGCGGCGCGTACCGGCATGGGCATCGTGATGCTGCCCGATGCACTGGTGGAACAGGATTTGCGCGATGGCAGACTGGTGGCGGTGATGCCTGACTACCAGCCACCGAGCCGTCCTTTGCATCTGCTTTATGCACAGGATCGTTATCGGCTGCCGAAGCTGCGGCGCTTCGTCGAGTTTGCGATGAAGACATGGGGGAAAAGCTGACTACGCTTGGCATCAGTTCAATTGCAATCATCTGGTCATCAAGGATTCGATCACCCAATGGAAAACGATCTGACGGTACGCAATCTTCAACCTGCCGAAACAGAATCAGTGCGGTTGTTTCTCGGGCAACACGGTTGGGGACATCGAGTCGGTTCCGCTGAATATTTTGCGCAGTTGATTCAAAACTCACAGCGGACGGCTGTTGCCCGGTTGGAGGAGCAGATTATCGGCTTCGCCCGAGGCATCACCGACGGTTTGTCCAATGGCTACCTGTCGATGGTGGTCGTCGATGTACAACACCAACGCAAAGGCGTGGGCCGGAAACTGGTCGAGCATGTGATGGGCGACAACCCTGACATCACCTGGGTACTGCGGGCCGGGCGCGAGGGAGCGGAGGCATTTTTTGCCAACCTGGGATTTGAAACCTCGGTAATTGCAATGGAGCGCCCGCGATTGAAATAACGGGCACTTGCTACGGTCCCGACTATTATCCACCTTCCCCTTTTTCAGCATGGATGCTGCGCGATGCTCACGATTCTGCAAAACACCCCGATTCGGGCCTACGTGTTTTTTCTGCTGGTGGTTTATTTCGGCATCAAGGCGTTTTCTCCCCGCCGTGAAAGCCGTCTCTCGATGCTCATCACACCGCCGGCGTTTCTGGCGTGGTCGTTGTACTCCGTGAACTTGACGATCGACCCGGTCCTGTTCCTTGGCAGTTGGTTTGGCGCGCTGTTGCTGGGCAGCCTCTCGGCCTGGCTGGTTTTTTCCCGCAAGGGCGTGGCACTCGACGATACCGCGACGGGGCTGATCATGCCGGGCACCGTGAAAATCCTGATCATGTTCCTGATGTTCTTTTTCGCGAACTATTACTTCGGCTATCAGGATGCGGTAAATCCGGAGCTGTCCGCTTCCCCCGACATGCTGCTGCTCAAGTCCACGGTATCGGGGTTCATGTGCGGCCTGATCAGTACCCGCTCGCTGAAGCTCTACTGGGCACTGCGAACCCTCGCCGCCCGACAGTCGCCAGTGACCGCACAATAACCATTGCCCAACCGGTGATCACGACCCGCTTTTCACCAGCACCGGTTTCTCCTGATAACGCTCGGCGAACAGCTGCTTCAACTGCGCTACCTTCGGCAGGTCGTTGATCACGATGTACGGATAGGTCGGGTGTTCGGTGAGGAAGTCCTGGTGATAATCCTCCGCCGGATAGAAGCCGTTGTAGCTTTCCAGTCTGGTCACGATGGGTTTGCTGTAGGCATGCGCCGCATCAAGCTGGGCGATATAGGCCTGCGCAACGCGTTGCTGATCGGCATTGACCGGGAACAGCGCCGAGCGATATTGGGTGCCGCTGTCCGGCCCCTGACGGTTGAGTTCTGTCGGGTTGTGGGCCACCGAGAAGTAGATCTGCAACAGGCTGCCGTAGCTGACCTGGGTCGGATCGAAGGTGACTTGCACCGACTCGGCATGCCCCGTATCGCCCTCGCTGACCCGTTCATATTCCGCTGTGTTGGCCGCGCCGCCGGCGTATCCGGAGACGGCTTTCTGCACACCTTTGACATGCTGGAAAACACCCTGCACACCCCAGAAACAACCGCCAGCGAACACTGCCGTCTCGCTGTGTGCCTGGGTGTTCTCATCAAGAGCTGGCGGTGGAATGACCACGCCTTCCTCGCCACCGAAGGAAAACGCCGAGCACTGTCCGATCACTCCGGCCGCCGCAACGCCCAACAACAGACGACGCCAGATAATTCGAGTTTTCATGTCACGCACTCCTGATCAGCCGAAGGTAAAGGCGTAGGCCGACACACCCGGATCGAGAAACTCGATGCTGAAGGTTCGGTCCTTCACCCCATCGGTTTGCCGCACCAATTGATACAAACGCTGTTCGGTGACCCGACCACTGCCGTCGGGCGCCACGTCGACACCGTGGGCATCGCCCGGTGCCTGACCGTCGATGGTCACTTTGAAGCGCACCGGTTTGCCGTCCGTTCCCGGCCCCAGCACCAGATGCAGGTCACGGGCATGGAAGCGGTAAACGATACGGCTGGTCGGCGCGCTGGCGGTGGCGCGCTCGGCACCGACTGCCCATTGGCCACCCAGACTCCAGTCATTCAGAGCCAGGTTGGTCGGCGTCGTGTAAGCCGCCACCTTGTCAGGCACAAGGCTGGTTTCCGGTACGAAATGTTCCGCACGCTGGTAGCCGACATAGGTTTCCGGCGACAGCACCTGATTCATGTCCGGCGCCAGCTGCACGCCTTGGGCATCGGCATTGATCAAACCGTCGGCGACGGTTTTCGCACCGGCCTCACGCAACAGTTGCTGGATGACCCGTTCCGATTCGGCGTAGTCCCCTTCGCCAAAGTGGTGGTAACGAATGCGCCCCTGGGCGTCGGCAAAGTAATGCGCCGGCCAGTATTCATTGCTGAAAGCACGCCAGATCTTGTAGTCGTTATCGATGGCCACCGGATAGTTGATACCCAGTTCCTTTATGGCTTTGGTGACATTGCCTACATCACGTTCGAAGGCAAATTCCGGGGCATGTACGCCGATCACCACCAGGCCCTGATCCTTGTACTTCTCGGCCCAGGCTTTGACGTAAGGCAAGGTGCGCAGGCAGTTGATGCAGGAGTAGGTCCAGAAATCCACCAGCACCACTTTGCCCTTCAATGCCTGTGCATCAAGCGGCGCAGAGTTGAGCCATTGCACCGCGCCATCGAGCGGCGGCAGCTGACCTTCGATCGGCAACAAGTCCGGTGCCTTGGCGGCCATTTTCATCGCGCCGCCAGCAGCCATCATGCTGCCGTTCGCCGCGTCATCCGCTGCCGGAATCTGCGCCATCATCGTGCCGTTGCCCTGAGGGGATTTCCCCGAGAGTTTGCCGACCAGTGCCTGTTCCAGACCTCCGGTAGAGGCCGTCGACACCCGCGCCAGAATCCCGGTATCGAGGCCCAGCGCGATGGCGGCCACACCGGCCAGCATCGCAGCGCCGAGCCCGCGGCGGATCCACTCGCCGGTGCCGATCGAGCGCTTCATCAGCGCAAAAACCTTACCGCCCAGCAGCAGCGCCGCAGCCAGCGACGTAGCCGCGCCCGCCGCATAAGCGAGCAACAACAGCGTGGTGGCGATGCTTGCCCCTTGCAGCGCGGCACCGGTCAGAATCAAGCCGAGGATTGGCCCGGCGCACGGTGCCCAGAGCAGCCCGGTGGCGACACCGATCAGAAACGACGCGCCGGGACGCGGACGATTGTCCTGGCCGGCGGCCTCCGACAGGCGGCTGCCGGCGGACACCAGCGGCCGGGTCAGGCGCTCGGCCAGACGCGGCAGCAGCAAGGTCAGCCCGAACAGTGCAACGAACAGCAACGCGAGCCAGCGACCGTACTGATTGACTTGCACCACCCAACCGCCGCCCACCGCCGCCAGTGTCGCGACGAGGGCGAAGGTCAGTGCCATCCCGGCCAACAGCGGCAAGCCACTCTTGATAAACGGCTGCCCGGTGCGAGCGAAGACAAAAGGCAGAACCGGCAGGATGCACGGGCTGACGATCGTCAGCACACCGCCGAGATAAGCGAGAACCAAGAGCCACATAGTGTCGTCCTGTTGTAATTGAAGATCGCCGGCAGGCCATGACTCAGGCCGCCACGGGTTTGAAGGTCATGGCCAGGCCGTTCATGCAGTAACGCAGACCGGTGGGTTTGGGCCCGTCGTCGAACACGTGGCCGAGGTGACCGCCGCAACGTCGACAATGAACTTCCTCCCGGGTCATGCCGAAGGACCGGTCCTGGCGGGTGGCCACGGCGTGTTCCAGCGGCGCCCAGAAACTCGGCCAGCCGGTGCGGCTGTCGAACTTGGTGTCCGACGAAAACAGCGCCAGATCGCAGCCGGCACAGGCGAACGTGCCGGCCCGATGCTCGTTGTTCAGGGGACTGCTGTAGGCCCGTTCGGTGCCTTCCTTGCGCAGCACGTCGAATTGCTCGTCTGTCAGCAGCGCATGCCATTCACTATCGCTGTGGGTCACTTCGAACGCCTCGTCGGCGAGTGCCTCACCGACCAGCGCAGAGCCCGTGGATAACTTTGGCAATACACCCGCCAGTAACGCAGCAAGCCCCAGCCCGCCGCCCGTTACCAGAATCTGTCGCCGTGAAAACATGGCCGTCTCCCAAAATTCCAGATGCCTGTCGTGGAACACAGCCTAGGCTTGGGTTGATCGCCAAATCCTCACGGGAAGTTAAACAATTCGTGATAACTCGCCCGGAGGAAAACCCGCACAATGCGCACATCGCGCCGAAGGATTGAGCTTCATGGAACAGACCAAACGCGTCCTGGTGGTCGAGGACGACCTGCACATTGCCGACCTCATTTGCCTGCATCTGCGGGACGAACAATTCGAGGTGGTCCACAGCGCCGACGGCGACGAAGGCATGCGCCTGCTGCAGCAAGGTCACTGGGATGCACTGATCCTCGACCTCATGTTGCCGGGCGTCGACGGTCTGGAAATCTGTCGCCGCGCCCGGGCCATGGCCCGCTATACACCGATCATCATCACCAGCGCCCGCTCCAGCGAACTGCACCGCATCCTTGGCCTGGAACTGGGCGCCGACGATTACCTCGCCAAACCGTTTTCGATGCTGGAGCTGGTGGCCCGGGTTAAAGCGCTGCTGCGC
This sequence comes from Pseudomonas sp. R43(2017), assembly GCF_002112345.1. NCBI lineage: Bacteria > Pseudomonadati > Pseudomonadota > Gammaproteobacteria > Pseudomonadales > Pseudomonadaceae > Pseudomonas > Pseudomonas sp. R43(2017). The sequence continues at coordinate 159,529 of NZ_NEHJ01000004.1, read as the reverse complement.
CGGGTAGACGCCATGGCGCGCAACCTGAAGATGGACGCCGGCAGCCTGAGCCTCGACGGCCTGACCATCGACCCGATCACCCGTGACGTCGCTCTCAACGGCCAGCACCTGGACCTCACCCCACGGGAGTTCGACCTGCTGTACTTCTTCGCCCGCCAACCCGGCAAGGTGTTCTCGCGCATGGATCTGCTCAACGCTGTCTGGGGCTACAGCCACGAAGGCTATGAACACACGGTCAACACCCACATCAATCGCCTGCGGGCGAAGATCGAGGCGGATCCGGCACAACCGGTGCGCATCCTTACGGTGTGGGGCCGTGGCTACAAATTCGGCACGAGTACAGAACAACCATGAAACTGACCCTGACGCAGCGCCTGTCCCTGGTATTCGCCGTGTTGCTGCTGGCGTGCTGCGGCACGTCGGCGTGGTTGCAGGTGCGCTCCAGCCAGATGCATGAGCTGGAGGTGGTGCAGGGGCTGTCCCGGGATCTGGCGCAACACATCGCCCATGACACGGTACTGATGGACAGCAACGGCCTGATGCCCGGCGCGGTACGCGAACTGTTCAGCCAGTTGATGCTGGTCAACCCGAGTGTCGAGGTGTACCTGCTCGACACCGAAGGCCGGATCGTCGGCAACGCCGCACCGGAAGGACGCCTGCGTCGGCAGACTGTCGACCTGCAACCGATCCGACGACTGCTCAATGATCAACCGTTGCCGATCCTCGGTGATGACCCGCGCAGTGTCGACGGGCGCAAGGTGTTCAGCGCTGCGCCACTGCAGGTCAACGGCAAGCCGGCCGGTTACCTTTACGTGGTCCTGCTCAGCGAAGCGCACGACCGTTTCGCCGAGCGCGGCGCCACCAGTGCGGCGTTGAATACGGCGCTGCTGTCCATCGGTCTGGTGGCGTTCCTGTGTCTGATTGCCGGTCTGACGGCATTCAACCTGATCACCCGGCCATTGCGTCGGCTGACCGAAACCGTGAGTCGCTTCGATATCGACGGCGCACCGCAATCGCTGCCAATCGCGCCGACGCCTGTGGACAAGTCTGCCGACCCGGACGAAATCGCCGTGCTCGACGCGGCATTCCGGCAAATGCAAAACCGCCTCGGTGAACAGTGGCGCTCATTGACCCGTCAGGATCAGGAGCGCCGGGAACTGGTGGCGAACATTTCCCATGATTTGCGCACGCCATTGGCATCGCTGCATGGTTACCTGGAAACGCTGTCACTCAAGGACGCCACCCTGTCTCCGGAAGAACGCCGCCGCTATCTGGGGATCGCCCTGGATCAGAGCCGCAAGGTCGGTGGGCTCGCGCAGTCGCTGCTGGAGCTGGTGCGCCTTGAACATGGTTTTGTGCAGCCGGTACTGGAGCAATTTTCCCTGACCGATCTGGTCCAGGACATCTTCCAGAAATTCGAACTGGGCGCCGAAGCCCGGAACGTCGAGCTCAAGGCCAGCTTCAGCGCCAACCTGCCGACCGTCTGCGCTGACCTCGGGCTGATCGAACGGGTGCTGACCAACCTGTTCGATAACGCCTTGCGCCATACGCCGCCGGGGGGCGAAATCGAACTCGGTCTGAAACCCCGGGGTGCACTGGTTGAAATCACCGTCAGCGACACCGGCCCCGGCATCGCCGCCGAGTTGCGTGAAGGTTTGTTCCTGCGTCCGTTCAATATCGGCGGTGCGCGACGCGACGGCGGACTGGGCCTGCGAATCGTGCACCGGATCCTGCAACTGCACGGGCGCGAGATCCAGTTGCTCGATGTCGCAGGACGGGGCGCGACCTTTCGCTTCTCGCTGCCGGTGGATCAACAGAATGCCGAACAGTGGATCGTCCGTTCGATGAACCTGAATACGCCGGGCAAATAATCTCCATCGGGCCGTTGCTCCGTGACAATGCCGCCCCGCTCCCCTAAATTAGTCGGCCTGAAAAAGCCCCCCATGCTTTCTCGTCTTATCCCAAGTTAAAAAGTAGTGAAATTTCAATGTCCGATTTCAACACCGCTGAATCCGTAGTCACCCTGTCGTCCAAAGCGGAATACGAAAACTCCATCAATCTTTCACAACACATTCCACAAGCGAAGATCATCAGCGAGATGGTCCTCGACGCGTTTCAATCGACCCGCGAGAGCGAGCAGATCCGTGAGCTGCGCGCCGCGATCCGTCAGGCCCACGATCGCTTCGATGACGATCAGGCCTACGAGCTGATGGGCCAGCTCAAGCGCCTGAAGGACGCCGAGGCGGCCGACATCGCAGCCCTCGAAGACCTGAGCAGCAAGTTCCCGATCAGCCGCATTCTGTCCAGCTTCAAGGACGATCCGGCATTCCAGGAAATCGTCTACGGCCTGGCCCTCAAGGTGCTGAACCAGACCCATCAGGCGATCAGCAACCCGAGCGGCGGCAAGAGCAAAGCCGCACGCGCCAAGAAAGACGTCGAAGTGTTCAGCATCAGCAAGGACGGCATCAGCGTGACCCTGCCAATGCGCACGCCGCGTTCGCGCCTGAGCGTGGATCGTGAGGCGCTGGAATTCCTCGGTTTCACCTTCGTCGGTGAAGGCGAAGAAGCAGAAATCGAAGGCGAGACCTTCGTCGACAACGCCGGCACCGAACACGCGATCAACCGCAAGAACATCATCACCGCCCTGCAACAGCAGACCGCGTTCGATGGTTACAGCATCGCCGCCCAGTAAGCGCAGCGCTGACGAAAAAGCCCCGCTCTGAATCTCAGGCGGGGCTTTTTGTTATGCGGCTTTCAGCGATTACGCCGACGGATGTACCGCTGCGATCATGTCGACTTCGATGGCCGCGTTTTTCGGCAACTGATAGACGCCGACGGTGGTGCGCGTATGGCGACCGGCATCCCCCAGCACATAACTGAAAACGTCGGATGCGCCGTTGGCCACTTCGCTCAGGTCGACGAAGTCCGGGGTCGACTTCACATAGACCGTGACCCGCAACAGCGCCCTGACCTTGTCCAGCGAACCGACCGCATCGACGATGAACGCCAGGCAACGCATGGCGCTGATGCTCGCGGCGGCTTGCGCATCCTTGAGCGTCAGCTCCAGCCCGACCCGGCCGGGATACTGAATCTTGCCCTCGGTGCGCGGCACCATCCCACTGATGTACAGCTCATCGTGATGACGCACCAGCGGCGCGTAATTACCGCCCACCGTGTTCTCGCCATTGATGTCGTAATTCAGCTCTTTTGCCAGGGCAATGAAGCGTTCGTCGCAGGTCATCCTCTCAGTCATTTCGCCCAGCCTCTTGATCGATGCGTGAAGTTGGATCCGAATCTAGGGCTTTTGCCTGGTGACCGCAACCTGTCGATTTCTGGTTAATCATTTACGGCTTAACCCAAACCGCTGTGACGGATTCACTTGCCGCGGACAACAAAAAACCCCGCTCATCTCTCGATGAGCGGGGTTTCTCGTACAACGTTCGAACCTTACGGCGCGTACGTCAGCAGCAGCTCGGTCGGCACCTTGAAGTCCAGGGACATCATGACGCTCAACGCGGTGATGGTGAAGATCGAGAACACGAACAGCTTGCGTGCCCAGACCGTGTCATCCACCGCCTTGTAGCCGGTCCAGGCCATGTACAACCAGTACATGCCCATGGCCGCGGCGACAGCGAGGTAGCTCATGCCGGCATAGCCGCTGAAGGTCAGCATCAGGGTCGCCACGAGGAACGCCAGGATGTAGAACAGGATGTGCTTCTTGGCCACCTGGATCCCGCGCTTCACTGGCAGCACCGGAATCGATGCGGCCAGGTAATCGTTGAAGCGGAAGATCGCGATGGCGTAGGAATGCGGCATCTGCCACAGGCTGAACATCACCAGCAGGGTCAGCGCGGCCATGTCAAAGCTGTTGGTCACGGCCACGTAACCGATCACCGGTGGCATGGCGCCCGACAGACTGCCCACCAGCGTGCCGTGAACCGACTTGCGCTTGAGGTACAGGCTGTAGAAGCCGACGTAGATGATGAAGCCGATCACGGCGAACAGGGCAGCCAACGGGTTGGCCACCTTGTACAGCAACGCAACGCCGGCGACACCCAGGACGGTCGCATAGACCAGGGCCAGTTTCAGGGAGATAAGGCCCTGGACCAGCACCCGGTTCTTGGTGCGTTCCATCTTCAGGTCGATGTCGCGGTCGATGCAGTTGTTGAACACGCAACCGGAGGCCACGACCAGGGAAGTGCCGATCATGGCGGCCAGGAACACCGCCAGATCTACATGCCCTTTCGAGGCCAGGAAGAACCCGCCTGCCACAGAAAGCACGTTACCGAAAATGATCCCCGGTTTGGTGATTTGGATAAAGTGCTTGAGCGACATCGGGTCTACCTCACTTCGCCATCATGTAGGTGTGGATGCTGAACATGATCCACAGCGACAGACCGACCAGCAGCACGATCACGATGGCCGTAAAGACGAACGCAATCACGTTGTTACGCTGAGCCACGGAGCGGTCCAGGTGCAGGAAGTAATACAGGTGAACGATCACCTGGATTACTGCGAACAGCAGGACGATTGCCAGCGTGGTGGACTTCGGCAGGGTCGGGAACATCACCAGGCCGAACGGGATGACGGTCAGGATCACCGACAGGATGAAGCCGATGGCGTACGACTTTACGCTGCCGTGGCCAGCATCATGGCTGTCATGGGAGTGTGCATTAGCCATTACAGGGTCCCCATCAGGTAAACAACGGTGAATACGCAGATCCACACCACGTCCAGGAAGTGCCAGAACAGGCTCAGGCAGCTCAGACGGGTCTTGTTGGTCGCCGTCAGGCCGTGCTTGTTGACCTGGTACATCATGATGCCCATCCAGATCAGACCCGCGGATACGTGCAGACCGTGGGTACCGACCAGGGTGAAGAACGCCGACAGGAAGCCCGAACGGCTAGGACCGAAGCCCTCGGAGATCAGCAGGTGGAACTCGTTGATCTCCATGGCGATGAAGCCTGCGCCGAGCAGGAAGGTCATGAACAACCAGCCCAGAACCTGCTGCTTTTTACCTTTGTACAACGCCAGCATGGCGAAGCCGTAGGTGATCGAACTGAACAACAGCAGAGCGGTTTCGCCCAGCACGTATGGCAGTTCGAAGATGTCGTGGCCCGACGGGCCACCGGCAACGTTGTTTACCAGTACCGCGTATACCGCGAAGATCGACGCAAACAGAATGCAGTCGGTCATCAGGTAGAGCCAGAAACCGTATACGGTCATCTCGCCCGAGTCGTGGTGATGGTCATCGTGCCCATGGTCGTGGCCATGGGCGTGTCCAGCATTGGTCACTAAGTTCGACATTGTTTAAGCCTGTTCCAACTTGGTTTCAACACGGGTCGCGGAAGCAGGGATCTTCCCGGCCGCTACCAGACGCTTGTGCTGCTCGGCTTCGATGCGCTCGATCGTTTCAACCGGAACCATATAGCCCTGGTCGTCACGTGCAGCGTGGATCACGAAGTAGATGACAGTGCCGGCCAGGCTGGCGATCGCCAACCACCAGATGTGCCAGATCATCGCGAAACCGAATACGGTCAGCAGTGCGCCCATCACCACGCCAGTGGCAGTGTTGTTCGGCATGTGGATCGGCTCGTACTTGGCCGGAGTCTGGTACGCAGTACCGTTTTCCTTGGCTTCGGTGAACGGGTCGATGCAGTCAGCCTTAGGCAGCACAGCGAAGTTGTAGAACGGAGGTGGCGACGAGGTCGACCATTCCAGGGTATGGGCATTCCACGGGTCACCGTGTTCGCACATGTTTTCCGGCTTGTTGCGGTCACGTACCGAAACGTACAGCTGGATCAGCTGGCAAGCGATACCCACGGCGATCAGGATCGCACCGAACATGGCAACGTACAGGTACGGTACCCACTCAGGGTTGGTGGTGGCGTTCAGACGACGGGTCATGCCCATGAAGCCCAGTGCATAGAGCGGCATGAACGCGACGAAGAAGCCCGAGATCCAGAACCAGAACGCTGCTTTACCCCAGCCTTCGTGCAGCTTGAAACCGAACGCTTTCGGGAAGTAGAAGCCGAAACCTGCGATGTAGCCGAATACCGCGCCGCCGATGATCACGTTGTGGAAGTGCGCAATCACGAACAGGCTGTTGTGCAGAACGAAGTCAGCACCCGGGATGGCCAGCAGTACGCCGGTCATGCCGCCGATGGCGAAGGTCACCATGAAGCCCAGAGTCCACAGAACCTGGCTGGTGAAGCGCAGACGGCCCTGGTAGATGGTGAACAGCCAGTTGAACAGTTTCACACCCGTCGGGATGGAAATCAGCATCGTCGCCAGACCGAAGAAGGCGTTGACGCTGGCACCCGAACCCATGGTGAAGAAGTGGTGCAGCCAAACCATGAAGCCCAGTACCGAGATCGCGCCCGAAGCGTAGATCATCGAGTGGTGGCCGAACAGTTTCTTGCCGGTGAAGGCCGAGATCACTTCCGAGAAGATGCCGAAGGCCGGCAGGATCAGGATGTAAACCTCAGGGTGGCCCCATGCCCAGAACAGGTTGACGTACATCATTGGATTGCCACCAAGTTCATTGGTGAAAATGTGGAAATCCATGTAACGGTCAAGAGTCAGCAGTGCCAGGGTAGCGGTCAGGATCGGGAACGAAGCCACGATCAGAACGTTTGCCCAGGTGCAGGTCCAGGTGAAGATCGGCATGTCCATCAGTTTCATGCCTGGGGTACGCATTTTCAGCACGGTCGCGAGGAAGTTGACCCCGGTTAACGTTGTACCCAGACCCGATAGCTGTAGCGCCCAGATGTAGTAGTCCATCCCCACGCCAGGGCTGTATTGCAGACCCGACAGCGGTGGATAGGCAACCCAGCCGGTCTTGGCGAATTCGCCGACGCCCAGGGACAGGTTGATCAGCACGACGCCGGACACCAGCAGCCAGAAGCTCAGGGAGTTCAGGAACGGGAACGCAACGTCACGGGCACCGATCTGCAGCGGCACTGCAAGGTTCATCAGGCCGGTGAAGAATGGCATCGCCATGAAGATGATCATGATCACACCGTGAGCGGTGAAGATCTGGTCATAGTGTTCAGGTGGCAGGTAGCCAGGCGAACCCTCGGTGGCCATGGCCAGCTGGGTACGCATCATGATGGCGTCGGCAAAGCCACGCAGCAGCATGACCATGGCGACGATGATGTACATCACGCCGATTTTCTTGTGGTCGACCGACGTCAGCCACTCGGTCCACAAGTAAGTCCACTTCTTGAAGTAGGTGATTGCAGCGAACAACGCCAGACCACCGAGCGCGATCATCGAGATGGTGACCATCACGATCGGCTCGTGGAAAGGGATCGCTTCCCAACTTAATTTACCAAACATCGTTTACTCCTCTGCCCCGGCAGCTGAATGCGAATTCGAGTCCATATCCGTTGCCGCCACTTCTTTCTCTTTCTTCTCGTGCTTCAGCGGCTTGCCCGGTTTCATGCCTTCGTACTTGTCGACGATGGTCTGGAACAGGTTCGGCGTGACCGAGGAGTAGAGCTCGACTGGATTGTTCTGGCTTGGCTTGGCAAGGGCTGCGTATTCAGCTTGTTCAAGCTGTTTAGGTGCCTTTTTGACTTCACTTACCCAGGCGTCGAAATCTTCCTGAGAAGTTGCGATCGCTTTGAATTTCATACCGGTGAAACCAGCGCCGCTGTAGTTGGCGGAGATACCGTCCATTTCAGCGTTGCGGTCAGCGATCAGGTGCAGCTTGGTGGTCATGCCCGCCATCGCGTAGATCTGGCCGCCCAGGCCCGGGATGAAGAACGAGTTCATCACCGCGTCCGAAGTGATCCGGAAGTTAACTGGCGTGTGCGCCGGGAACACGATCTTGTTGACCGTGGCGATGCCTTGTTCCGGGTAGATGAACAGCCACTTCCAGTCCAGCGCGACCACTTCGATGGTCACAGGCTTGACGTCGGATTCGATCGGACGATACGGATCCAGCGAGTGGGTCGACTTGTAGGTGATGTAACCCAGGGCAATGATGATCAGGACCGGAATGGTCCAGACTGCCACTTCGATCTTGGTCGAGTGCGACCATTTCGGGGTGTAGACGGCGTTCTTGTTGGAGGCGCGGTACTTCCAGGCGAACAGGAAGGTCATGACGATGACCGGCACAACAACCAACAGCATCAGCAGCGTAGCGGTGATGATCAGGTTGCGCTGTTCCAGGCCGACCTGGCCCGTTGGATTGAGCAAGGTCATGTTGCAGCCTCCCAGCAACAACGTGCCGAGCAGCGGCACTAGGCCTAGTAATCTGGGGTACCTGTTTTTACTCATCTCACGACCTCTAAAGCAGCTTGCGCAATGCAGTTGGGTTTTGATCGCCAACACTTCACCCTGCCAAGGGTTGGCATTTTCTTTGGATTGAATAAGGGCCGCCCGTCGCGCGTCAGACGCTCGACAAATCCTGGGACAGCGGTCAGTTCTTATTCGAATTCGTGGTCAAAGGCCTTGTTACAGACCAATTCCATTTGGTGCGGAAAGTTGGAAGGCACCGACACCTGGGTGTCTCGCAAGCCTTTCGGCCCCTCGACACCCGACTTCCTGCTCAGTTCCTTATAAAGGTTGAACAGTGCCGGGAATTCAGTGCGGGCGATTGTAGATAGGTAGCGCCCTATACACCATGTCTTATCCCGAAATAATTTTTATCGCTCAGAGCAACAATCCATCACCGTTTTTGCAAAAGTTCCGCATGTTATCGAAATCGATTCTCAACAAAAACACCAAAAAATGTAGGTGTACCTGGCTCGGATCAGACAGTTCCGAAGACTTTTTCCGACACCGTGAAGCGCTTAAACCCCGATAACCCAAGGGCTTTGGCCAATTGCCACAGGTTGTTAAAACTGCCTGTTCCGGCACCAGCGTCCCAAAGCCGAAAAACCCTGAAACAGACCAATCCTTTTTTGTAACAACACTCCAATCCGGACCTGCGAAAGGCACTGCGACATGACGTGTGTGACAACATGTCGCACACCTGTCGCACCGTCCCTTGCCGTTCGTCACGACGTTTTCACAAAGACCCTGAAATGCAAAACGCCTCGATTTGCGTCACTTCAAATCGAGGCGTTTGTGTTATCGGCGCTGGGGCCGAAAAGTTGATTCAGCGCAATGCTTTTCGGTTGCGCGAGGTCAGCAGCGGCACCAGGATCACCACCAGCACGAAGGCCACCAGTGCCCATTGCGCCAGCGACAGACCGAGGATCGGCGGGTACGGCGTCGAGCAGAAACCGTCGACCTGGAAGCCCAGCGGGAAGATCTTCGCCAGCGGCAGGTCATCGACGATCGGTTGCAGCACATCGATGCCGCAACTCACCGCCGGGTAGAACTGGGTGTACACGTGATGCCCGGCGACGCCGGCTCCGGCAATCGCGCAAATCACCACCAGCACCTCGAACACGGTGATGCTGCGGCGGGTACGCATGGCCGCGCCGATGAACGCAAACAGCGCGATCAGCAGCAAGGCATAACGCTGCAGGATGCACAGCGGGCATGGCGCCTCGCCCAGCACGATCTGCATGTACAGCGCGCCACCGATCAGCGCCAGGCAGATGACGCCCAGCAACACCAGATAGCGCCGTTCACGTCCCAATCGAATCGTTTCCTCGCTCATCGCGTTTCCCTTTCATGTCCATGGTTCAGCTGGCCGGCGGCTGCGCTTGCAGTTGCGCCATCAGGCTGATGTTGTCTTCGATATGCCAATTGGCCGCGATGCGACCGTTGTCGATCTGATAGATATCGGTTGCCCGGAAGTCTACACGCTGGCTCTGCCCTTTGAGAGCCTTGAACGTACCGGTGAAATGCCCGCGAAAGTGCAGATGCACCACCACGCGATCACCGGCGACGATCATTTGTTCGATCTCGCAGCTCAGGTCCGGCACCGCCGTGCGAAAGAACTTCGACGCCAGCAGCGGCCCGGTCGGCCCTTGTACCCGGCCTTCCGGCGGGGTCTTGTCGACAAACTGCGGCGACAGGGCCGCCGTGGCCAACGCCTCTTCGCCCGTGTTCCAGAAACTGCCGTAACGCCGCGCCGCCAGTTCCATTGCATCACGCTGGGCCTTGGGCAGGCTCTGATCGACGATCAGCGTCTGCGGCTGGATCAACGCGGATTCGGCAAAGGCAAACGGACTGGACAGCAAGGCAACCGACAGGCCCAACGCGGCCAGGCTGAAACGACGGGAAGAGGCGATGTGCGACATGGGGGCGATCCTGATCATGTAAACGAACGAGCGCCTATCATCAGCATCGGGGAATAAACGATAAACCGGTTAAGAAACGATTAACCTTTAAACAGAATTTAAGAATCAGGACCGCGCCGCCGCCCTTTCGCGAGCAAGCTCGCTCCCACATTGGATCTGTGTCGCACACAAATCCTGTGGGAGCGAGCTTGGTCCGGGCGGCGCTCCGACGAATGAGGGCAACTCGGTTCCGAATTATTCCAGAGCAGCAGCCGGCCCGAAGAACTCATACCGGCTCTGCTTCTCCGGCACACCCAGCGCCTTCAGATGACGCTTGATCGCCCCCATGAAGCCTTTCGGCCCGAGGAAGTAGGCGTCCACATCACGCTGTTCCGGCAGCCACTCACGCAGTTGCTCCTGGCTCAACAGCCCGACCTTGTCCGCCGCCGGGCTCACGCCGTCATCTTCGGCGTAGCAATAGAAGCGCTTGAGCTGCGGATGGCGCTCGGCCAGACCATCGATCCAGTCACGGAACGCATGCACGCTGCCATTGCGCGCGCAGTGAATGAAATGCACCGGGCGCTCGGTTTCCAACGCTGCTTCCAGCATCGCCAGAGTTGGCGTGATGCCCACACCGCCACTGATCAGCACCAGCGGTTTGTCGCTGGCAGTCAGGGTGAACTCGCCCGATGGCGGGAACAGTTGGATGCTCGCACCGACATGCAGTTGATCATGCAGGTGATTGGACGCACGGCCGCCCGGTTCGCGCTTGACGCTGATGCGGTACTGGCCTTTGTTGGCCAGGGCCGACAGCGAGTAATTGCGGCGGATTTCTTCGCCGTCGAGGATCAGCTTCATGCCGATGTACTGGCCTGGCTCGGCTGCGAGAATCGGGCCCTTGTCCGCCGGTTCGAAGTAGAACGAAATGATTTCCGCACTCTCCTCGACCTTGGCCACCACGATGAACTCCCGCGCCCCGCGCCAGCCGCCGACGGCCTGTTCCTTCTGGTCATAGATCGCGGTTTCGGCGCCGATCAGGATTTCGGCCAATTGACCGTAGGCCGCGCCCCAGGCGCTCATCACTTCCGGCGTGGCAATTTCATCGCCCAGCACTTCGGAAATGGCGCGCAGCAGGCAGGTGCCGACGATCGGGTAGTGCTCCGGCAGAATCTGCAACGCCACGTGCTTGTTGATGATCTTAGCCACCAGATCGCCCAACTGGTCGAGTTGATCGATGTGACGGGCGTACATCAACACACCGTTGGCCAGCGCGCGAGGCTGGTCACCGCTGGCCTGGTGAGCCTGGTTGAACAGCGGGCGGACTTCCGGGTACTCGGAGAGCATCATGCGGTAGAAGTGGGTGATCAGCGCTTCACCGCCGCTTTCCAGCAGAGGCACAGTGGATTTGACGATGGCACGATCCTGGACGCTAAGCATAAGGGTGACTCCTGAGCTTTCTCTAAAAGTGCCTTATGTATTCCAGTAATCGTGCCAAGTATTTTTTATATATAAATCAATAGCTTGAAAATTATGTAGTCAGATCGACACAAGCACCTCTATAGTCGCTTCGACTACAACGCGTCTCTTTGACTACAAGACCATGTCCGCCAAATCACTGCTTACCGCCCTGCTCCCGCTGGTTTCCGACCTGTCCCGCGAATTGCCCGAAGGCGAACGCTACCGACGACTGCTCGAAGCCATGCGCGCCCTGCTGCCTTGCGATGCCGCAGCCCTGCTGCGCCTCGATGGCGAGTGGCTGGTGCCGCTGGCGGTGGACGGGTTGAGTACCGACACCCTCGGGCGACGCTTCAAGGTCAGCGAACACCCGCGTTTCGAAGTGCTGCTGGCAGGCGCCGGGCCGACCCGTTTCGCTGCCGACAGTGATTTGCCCGACCCTTATGACGGGCTGGTCGACGGCCTCGGCGATCATCTGGAAGTCCACGACTGCCTCGGCTGCCCGCTGTTCGTCGATGAAAAGCTCTGGGGCCTGATTACCCTCGACGCCCTCGATCCCGAGCGTTTCGAACCCATCGAACTCGACGCCCTGCAAGCCTTCGCCAGCCTCGCCTCGGCCACCGTCAACGCCGCCGAGCGCATCGAACGTCTGGCGATTCGCGCCGAAGACGAACACCAGCGTGCCGAGGTTTATCGCCAGGCCAGCGGCCAGCAGAACCGCGAAATGATCGGCCAGAGCAAGGCTCATAAACGGCTGGTGGAAGAAATCAATCTGGTGGGCGGCAGCGACCTGACCGTGCTGATCACCGGGGAAACCGGGGTCGGCAAGGAACTGGTGGCCCAGGCGATCCATGCCGCCTCCCAGCGCGCCGACAAACCGATCATCAGCCTCAACTGCGCAGCCCTGCCGGATACGCTGGTGGAAAGCGAACTGTTCGGCCACGTGCGCGGTGCTTTCACCGGCGCCACCAGCGACCGGCGCGGCAAGTTCGAACTGGCCAATGGCGGCACACTGTTTCTCGATGAGGTCGGTGAGTTGTCGCTGACCGTCCAGGCCAAGTTGTTGCGGGTTTTGCAGAGCGGCCAGTTGCAGCGCCTGGGGTCGGACAAGGAGCATCAGGTCGACGTACGCCTGATCGCCGCGACCAACCGCGATCTGGCCGAAGAAGTACGCAGCGGCCGCTACCGCGCCGACTTCTACCATCGCCTGAGTGTGTACCCGTTGCGGGTGCCGGCGCTGCGTGAACGGGGTCGCGATGTGTTGCTGCTCAGCGGTTTTTTCCTTGAACAGAACCGCTCACGCATGGGCCTCAACAGCCTGCGCCTGAACAGCGATGCCCAGGAAGCGCTGCTGACCTACACCTGGCCAGGCAACGTGCGGGAACTGGAGCACCTGATCGGACGCAGCGCGCTGAAGGCGCTGGGCAACTGCAAGGTGCGGCCGAAGATTCTCAGCCTGAGCGCGATGGATCTCGACCTGCCGCGCGAGGTTGTGGATAACTCGCCGGAGCCGGCCAGTGCCGTTGCTTCACTGCCTTTGATTTCCGGGGACCTGCGCACCGCTACCGAGCACTATCAGCGGCAGTTGATCAGTGCCGCACTCGAGCGCAATCAGGACAACTGGGCCAGCGCTGCGCGTGAACTGGGGCTGGATCGTGCGAATCTGGGGCGGCTGGCGAAGCGGTTGGGGATGAAGGGCTGATATGTGCTTCAGGTTCAAAAGCCCCCTCACCCCAGCCCTCTCCCAGAGGGAGAGGGAGCCGATTGGGGGATGATTCAGAGCTACACCGACCAAAGTGCATTGTTGAATCCATAATCGACTCGGTGGCTCAGGTCGATGTCAGACGCCAGACACCTCGGTCGGCCCCCTCTCCCTCTGGGAGAGGGCTGGGGTGAGGGGCTCTGGATCTCGACGCCACCCGACAACTAACCTAAAGCCCAACCTTTTGACGCCGATAACCCGGCATCAATAGTTTCTGGCGATTTCCACCCTCGCCCACCACCTTTTTCCACAGAAGGTTTTTATGTCTTCCAACAAAGCCCGCGCAGATTCACTTTCGCTTCTGCTGTTTACCTTGCGCAGCGGCAAGCTGATGGCGATCAACCTGCTGAAGGTCAGTGAAATCATCCCCTGCCCGCCGCTGACCAAGCTGCCGGAGTCGCACCCGCACGTCAAAGGCATCGCCACCCTGCGCGGTGCTTCGCTGTCGGTGATCGACCTGAGCCGCGCCATCGGCGAGCGTCCGCTGGAAGACCCGAACGGCGGCTGCCTGATCGTTACCGACGTCAGCCGTTCGAAACAGGGTCTGCATGTGCAGGCGGTGAGCAAAATCGTGCATTGCCTGACCACCGACATCAAACCGCCGCCGTTCGGCTCCGGCGGCTCCCGCGCCTACATCACCGGCGTGACCTCGGTGGACGGCACGCTGGTGCAAGTGCTGGACATCGAAAAAGTCATTCATGGCATCGCCCCGGCGCAGATCGACATGGCCCCGACCGAGCTGAGCATGGAAGACGCCGAAGTGCTGGGCAACGCGCGGATCCTGGTGGTCGACGACAGCCAGGTCGCATTGCAGCAATCGGTGCACACCCTGCGCAACCTCGGCCTGCAATGCCACACCGCCCGCAGCGCCAAGGAAGCCATCGACTGCCTGCTGGACCTGCAAGGCACGGCGCAGCAGATCAACCTGATCGTCTCCGACATCGAAATGTCCGAGATGGACGGCTACGCCTTCACCCGCACCCTGCGCGAGACCCCGGACTTCGCCCACCTTTACGTGCTGCTGCACACCTCGCTGGACAGCGCGATGAACAGCGAAAAGGCCCGCCTCGCCGGCGCAAACGGCGTGCTGACCAAGTTCTCCTCGCCGGAGCTGACCCACTGCCTGATCGAAGCGGCCAAACACGTCGCCGCCCAAGGTTATTGAGTCTTGAGCGAGACCTTCTGCTTTCTGATGCGGCGCGACCTGAGCCAGGACGTGCCGGCCATCGAGTGGCCGAACGGCATCGAACTCACCACCTACAGCGTTGAACGGGCAGCCGCCGTGCATGAACTGATGCAAATCGGTTACCGCGAAGGCGGCGGTCGGGTGCCGGCGCTGGACGTCTGGCAGCAACAATATGAAACAGACGCCGAATACGATCCGGCGCTGTGTTTCATCGCCAGCGATGCCGACGGCGTCATCGGTGTGGCCCAATGCTGGACCAGTTCCTACATCAAGAATCTGGTGGTGCACCCTCGTGCCCAAGGACGTGGATTGGGTCGGGCGTTGCTGCTTCATGCGTTCAAGGCGTTTCAGGATCGGCGCGAAGGGTTTGTCGACCTGAAGGTGCTGGAAGACAATCTGCGGGCGCGACAGCTGTACGAAAAGTCTGGAATGTATGTGGTCCGCCGGGAATTGGTGCCGGACTGACAAACTAAAATCCTGCGGCATACTCAAACCTTGGCGATCAACCTCCAAGGATGCCCGAACCATGAAACGCCTCGCGATCTCCGTACTGTGTCTCATCGCCCCGCTCGCCCACGCCTCCAGCCCCGACGCCTGGGCGGCCTACGACAAAACCGTGCTCGCCAGTTGCACCAAGGCCAGCGGCCTGAAAGACGCCAAACCGGTTGGCACTGCGGCGCAATTCGATGACCGCGTCGGCTACACCGCGCTATTGCTGCAAGGCCAGTACCCGCAAAAACACATGAAGGGCCAGCAAGGCACCGAGCTGTGCCTGTACAACAAAAAGTCGAAAACCGCTTTCGTCACCGAATGGGACTCGATCCGCCCGAACGCCAAACCCTGAGCGAATGGCGCACAACTTGCTTCACTCCAGGCCTGTACGGCAGCTTTATGTCGCCGATTCACACCCTGATTGAAGATTGCCCGCTCAATGAATACGACCTTTTCCTGCGTAGGTTGCGGCAAATGCTGCACCGATCACCACGTGCCCCTGACCCTGGCCGAAACCCGGATGTGGGCGGCCGATGGCGGTCAGGTGATCGTGCTGGTGGAGGCGTTTCTCGCCAACGGCCTGGGTTTGCCGGCGCAGCAGCGTGAGCACGCCCAGCGTCGTTCGGCGGTGGTACGCAGCGGAAACTCCGACGCCCATGTGGCGATCACTTTCGCCGCCTACAACGTCGGTCCCTGCCGGAATCTTGACGAAGACAAGCTGTGTCGCATCTATGAACGCCGGCCGCTGGTGTGTCGCATCTATCCCGCCGAAATCAATCCGCATATTGCGCTGAACCCTGCCGCCAAGGACTGCCCACCGGAATCATGGGAACAGGGGCCGGAACTGATCGTCGGTGGCGAAGTGGTGGATCAGGAACTCATCACACTGATCCAGCGCTCGCGTCAGGCGGATCGCGACGACATCCGGGTCAAGGATGCGATCTGCGGCTTGCTCGGCATCCGCACCACGGCACTCAAGGGCGACGGATTTACCGCGTATCTGCCGGACATGGGCGTATTTGCCTCGGTGATCGATCAGGTCACCGCGCAGCCATTGAGCGAAGTCTCCAGCGAGTGGCTGTTTCATCTGTCCGGTGACGATGTGGCCGGGCAGGTGCGGGCGGCGGGCGCACAAGTGGTGTCCGAACCGCCGCAGACCTACGCGTTCATCTCATTGCGCGCGGCCTAGGATCCCTGCCGCCGCCCCCAGAACTCCCGCGCCAGCGAACGCAAATCCCCCGCCAGCCCCGCCACATCCTGTGAGTTGAGCTGGCTCTGGCGCCCTTCATCCACCGTCAGTTCACACGCCGTGCGAATACTGACGATGTTACGGTTGATGTCCTCGCTCACCGCGCTCTGCTCCTCGACCGCTGCGGCAATCTGCAGGCTCATCTCGGTGATCTGCTCGACTCGCCCACTGATTCCGTCCAGTGCCCGGGCCGCGCGTTGCGCCTGTTCGACGCTGTTATCCACATGCTCGCTGCTCTGCTGCATCACCAGCACCGCATCCCGCGCGCCATTTTGCAGGGTGCTGATCATCCGCTGAATCTCGTTGGTCGACTGCTGAGTGCGCTGGGCCAGCCCCCGCACCTCATCAGCCACCACCGCAAACCCGCGCCCGGCATCCCCGGCCCGGGCCGCTTCGATTGCCGCGTTAAGCGCGAGCAGATTGGTCTGCTCGGCGATGCTGCGAATCACCTCCAGCACCCCGGAAATTTCGCTGCTGTGACCTTCGAGCTGATGAATCACCTCGGTCGCCCGCCCCAACTCCTCAGCCAGCCGCAACACCGCGCTGCGACTTTCGCCAACCAGCAGATGACCTTCACGGGTTTCCGTGCCCGCCATATCGGCCGCCACCGACGCCTGCTGCGCATGGCTGGCTACCTCGGCGACACTGGCCGCCATCTGATGAATCGCCGCCGCCACCTGATCGGTTTCCGCCTGCTGCGCCAACGTGCTGGTATGACTGCTGTGCAGATGATCGACCAGTTGCGCCGCATGCCCGGCCAGCCGTTGCGAGGCATCGCCGATCCGCCCGACCACCGCGCCAACCTGGGCCTCGAGCATCTGCAAGGCGAACTCGATCTGCCCGAACTGATCCCGCCGCCCGGTATAAATGCCCTGACTCAACGGGTTGTCGGCAATCTGTTTCGCGCGTTCGGTCAGTCGCTCCAGCGGTCGCAACAACCAACCCACGCCCAAAGCACACGCGCCACTGCCGGCCACCAGCGCAGCGGCTTCAATGCCCATGGACTCCGGCCGCAGCCAGGCTTCAATCCCCAGCACCGCTGCCAGCACCGAACTGGTCAACGCCACAATCCGCGCCCGCAAGCCCAACACCGGCAACCGCTGCCAACGCGACACCCGCTCGCCACGCAACTGCGCGTAGGCCCGTTCCGCCGCCGCGATCTGCCGGGCATCCGGCCGCGTGCGTACCGACTGAAACTCCACCGCCGCACCGTTCTGCGTGACCGGCGTGACATAAGCACTGACCCAGTAGTGATCACCGTTCTTGCAACGATTTTTCACCAGCCCCATCCACGAGCGCCCGCGCTTGAGCGTCTGCCACATATGGGCAAACGCCTGCGCCGGCATGTCCGGATGACGCAACAGGTTATGCGGCGTGCCCAGCAGCTCGTCACGGCTGTAACCGCTGATCTTGATGAAGTCGTCGTTGGCGTAGGTGATCGCGCTGGTCAGATCGGTGGTCGAGAGAATGTTCGCATCCGGCGCAACATCGACATTGCGCCCGGTCACCGGGAGATTGATCTTCATGGAAAGCGCGCTCGTTTTATTGGAAAGAGTCGGCAGGGCTGCTGACTCTAAGCGCACTAATCGGTTAAACGTTGATCTGGCTCAGGAACTGAGCAATTAGCCATCACTGTGACCGAAAATCACAGACGATGGCTGCAGGAGGGACGTGAATCAGCGCTTGCCCATCGAACGACGAGTGCCCGACGGCGCCACACCCGGGGTCCTGGCGTGACGATCACCGTCCTTGCCCTTGAACTGCGGCTGCTTGGCGGCTTTGGCGGCGGCCAGTTCACCTGGCTTGAACGGAAACTTGAACGCAGGAATGATCGGCTTGGATTCACCAGCCTCGGCCAGTTCTGCCGGGACATCGCTCACAGCGTTGTCGATTGGGGAAGTCATGAAAGCTCCGGAAAGCAAAAAGTCCGGCCCGGTGGATGAGCCGCGAAGGCGCGCAGTATACCTGCGTGCGCGGAGTTTAAAGAGCCCCCGAAAGGGCATGACCGGTGCCTTTTCGGGACTCTTCGACTAGCGGATCCATCGGGGACTCTTGATTCCAGGGCATGGTCAGTACCTCCTGACCATGATTGATACCTGTAAACCATGTCCCGGGTCCGTACAAGGCGTTTGCCAAAAGAGACTCGCCGTAAGGGCGAAACCGCCAGCCGCAACACCCGAAGAAACGGATATTCACAAAAAACACCCAAAGCCTGGTCGGCCCAAAAGCCGCCAAGTCAAAAGCCGAAACTGACAGCGCCGTCAGCTAGCCGTCACCCTCCTGACCCCCAAACAAGTTTATAAAGAACCAACCTGCCCAAACCCCGTCCCCCTGGCGCCCCACAAGCATGCAAATCCAGAAGAAAAAGGCCCTGCTCGCCACCCTGCTGATCGCCCTCGCAGCCGCCGGCCTGTGGTATGCGATAAAACCCGCACCGGCCAAACTCGCCGCCCCGACCGCGATCCCGGTCAGGGTCGTCGCCGTCAGCGAAAAAGACGTCCCCCGCTACACCAGCGGCATCGGCTCGGTCCTCTCGCTGCACAGCGTGGTGGTACGCCCGCAAATCGACGGAATCCTCACCAAGCTGCTGGTCAAAGAAGGTCAATTGGTCAAACAGGGCGACCTGCTCGCCACCATCGATGACCGCTCGATCCGCGCCAGCCTCGACCAGGCCCGTGCACAACTGGGCGAAAGCCAGGCGCAACTGCAAGTGGCGCTGGTCAACCTCAAGCGCTACAAACTGCTCAGCGTCGACGACGGCGTCTCCAAGCAGACCTACGATCAGCAACAGGCACTGGTCAACCAGCTCAAGGCCACCGCACAGGGTAATCAGGCCTCGATTGATGCGGCGCAGGTACAACTTTCCTACACCCAGATTCGCTCCCCGGTCACCGGTCGTGTCGGCATTCGCACGGTCGACGAAGGCAACTTCCTGCGCATGACCGACACCCAGGGTCTGTTCACCGTGACCCAGATCGACCCGATCGCCGTCGAGTTTTCCCTGCCCCAGCAAATGCTGCCGACCCTGCAGGGCCTGATCAGCGATCCGCAGCGCGCCCAGGTCAAGGCCTATATCGGCGCCGACACCGACGGCGAAACCGGCAACCTGCTGGGCGAAGGTCACCTGACCCTGATCGACAACCAGATCAACGCCAACACCGGCACCATCCGCGCCAAGGCCGAGTTCGACAACCCGAACCAGAAGCTCTGGCCCGGCCTGCTGGTGACGGTAAAGATTCAGACAGCGCTGGATAAAGATGCGCTGGTGGTTCCGCCCACTGTCGTACAGCGTGGGCTGGATCAACACTTCGTTTACCGGGTCAACGGCGACAAGGTTGATGCGGTGCAAGTGCAAATGGTTTATCAGGGCAGCGGCCAGGACATCATCAAGGGTGTGAACCCCGGCGACGTATTGGTCAGTGATGGCCAGTCGCGGCTCAAACCCGGTTCCACCGTGCAGGTCATGAGCGAGCCGCCGCAGGTGGTGCAAGCGGAGCCGAAGCCATGAAGCAGCACAAAGGTGTTTCGACCTGGTGCATCGATCACCCGGTGGCGACCATTCTGCTGACCATCGCGCTGGTGCTGGTCGGGGTGATTGCCTTCCCGCGCCTGCCGATTGCGCCGCTGCCGGAAGCGGAATTTCCGACCATTCAAGTCTCCGCCCAACTGCCCGGCGCCAGCCCGGACACCATGGCCTCGTCCGTGGCCACGCCGCTGGAGGTGCAATTCAGTGCCATCCCCGGCATGACCCAGATGACCTCCAGCAGTGCGCTGGGCTCCAGCCTGCTGACCCTGCAATTCACTCTCGACAAGAGCATCGACACCGCCGCCCAGGAAGTGCAGGCCGCGATCAACACCGCCGCCGGCAAACTTCCGAAAGACATGCCGACCCTGCCGACCTGGAAGAAGGTCAACCCGGCCGACAGCCCGGTGCTGATCCTCAGCGTCAGTTCCACGCAGATGCCCGGCACCGAACTCAGTGACCTGGTGGAAACCCTGCTGGCCCGTCAGATCAGTCAGATCGACGGTGTAGGCCAGATCAACATCACCGGTCAGCAACGTCCGGCGATTCGCGTACAGGCCTCGGCGGACAAACTGGCGGCCATCGGCCTGACGCTTGCGGACATTCGTCTGGCGATCCAGCAGACCAGCCTCAACCTCGCCAAAGGTGCGTTGTACGGCGAATCGAGCATTTCCACGCTGTCGACCAACGACCAGTTGTTCCACCCCGAGGAATACAGCCAGCTCATCGTTTCCTACAAGGACGGTGCACCGGTTCATCTCAGGGATGTCGCCAAAGTCGTCAACGGCTCGGAAGATGCCTACGTGCAAGCCTGGGCCGGCGATCAACCGGGGGTGAACCTGGTGATCTCCCGCCAGCCGGGGGCCAACATCGTCGAAACCGTGGACCGCATCCACGCCGCCCTGCCCGGCCTCGAAGCCATGTTGCCGGCCTCGGTGCAGGTCAAGGAACTGATCGACCGCACCCAGACCATTCGCGCCTCGTTACATGAAGTGGAAATCACCCTGCTGATCGCGATCCTGCTGGTGGTGGCGGTGATGGCGCTGTTCCTGCGTCAGTTGTCGGCGACGATGATTGTGTCGGCGGTGCTCGGCGTGTCGCTGACCGCCAGTTTCGCCCTGATGTACCTGCTTGGTTTCAGCCTGAACAACCTGACACTGGTGGCCATCGTCGTGGCGGTAGGTTTCGTGGTCGACGATGCAATCGTGGTGGTGGAGAACATTCACCGCCATCTGGAGGCCGGCGACAGCATGCGCGAAGCGGCGGTCAAGGGCGCCGGCGAGATCGGTTTCACCGTGGTCTCCATCAGTTTCTCGCTGGTGGCGGCGTTCATTCCGTTGCTGTTCATGGGCGGTGTAGTCGGGCGCTTGTTCAAGGAGTTCGCCCTGACGGCCACCTCGACCATCCTGATTTCCGTGGTGGTGTCGCTGACCCTCGCGCCGACGCTGGCCGCGCTGTTCATGCGCAAACCGGTGCATCACGTCCATGACAAACCGGGGTTCAGCGAACGCCTGCTCGGCTGGTACGAAAAAGGCCTGCGTCGCGCCCTCGCCCATCAGAAACTGATGATCGGCGTATTCGGGATCTCGGTCGCGCTGGCCATCGGCGGTTACATCTTTATCCCCAAAGGTTTCTTCCCGGTGCAGGACACCGGCTTCGTCCTCGGTACGACGGAAGCCGCAGCGGACATCTCCTACAGCGACATGGTGAAAAAGCACCTGGCGATGGCGGAAATCGTCGCCGCTGACCCGGCCGTGCAGGCGTTTTCTCATTCGGTGGGCGTGTCCGGCAGCAACCAGACCATCGCCAACGGCCGCTTCTGGATCGCCCTGAAAAAACGCGGTGATCGCGATGTTTCGGCCAGCCAGTTCATCGACCGCATCCGTCCGCAGCTGATGAAAGTCCCCGGCATCGTCCTCTACCTGCGCGCCGGCCAGGACATCAACCTCAGCTCCGGCCCGAGCCGTGCGCAGTATCAATACGTGCTCAAGAGCAACGACGGGCCGACCCTCGCCACATGGACCCAGAAGCTCACGGAAAAACTGCGCAGCATTCCGGCGTTCCGCGACATTTCCAACGACCTGCAACTGGGCGGCAGCATCACCCACATCAGCATCGACCGCAGCGCCGCCGCGCGTTTCGGCCTGACGGCGAGTGATGTCGACGAGGCGCTGTATGACGCCTTCGGTCAGCGGCAGATCAACGAGTTCCAGACCCAGGTCAACCAGTACAACGTGATCCTCGAGCTGGACACCGCGCAGCGCGGCAAGGCCGAAAGCCTCAACTATTTCTACCTGCGCTCACCGTTGAGCGGGGAAATGGTTCCGCTATCGGCGCTGGCCCGGTTCGACGCACCGACCATCGGCCCACTGTCCATCGCCCACGACGGCATGTTTCCGGCCGCCAACCTGTCGTTCAACCTGGCGCCCGGCGTGGCATTGGGCGACGCGGTGATCCTGCTCAATCAGGCCAAGGCCGAGATCGGCATGCCGACCGCGATCAGCGGCAACTTCCAGGGTGCGGCCCAGGCATTCCAGAGCTCTCTGGCCAGCCAGCCGTGGCTGATTCTCGCGGCGCTGGTGGCGGTGTACATCATTCTGGGTGTGCTCTACGAGAGCTTTGTCCATCCGCTGACAATCATCTCGACCCTGCCGGCGGCAGGTCTGGGTGCGGTGATCATGCTGTGGATCTGCGGCCAGGACTTTTCGATCATGGCGCTGATCGGGCTGGTGTTGTTGATCGGTATCGTCAAGAAGAACGGCATCCTGATGATCGACTTCGCCCTCGAAGCCCAGCGTCATCGCGGACTGGCACCCCAGGATGCGATTTTCGAAGCATGCCTGACGCGGTTCCGGCCAATCATCATGACCACCCTCGCCGCCCTGCTCGGCGCCCTACCACTGATGCTCGGCTACGGCACCGGCGCCGAACTGCGCCAGCCGCTGGGGATCGCGGTCGTGGGCGGCCTGCTGGTGAGCCAGATGCTGACGCTGTTCACCACGCCGGTCATATACTTGTGGCTTGAGCGGCTGTTCCACAAGCCCAAACCGGCGCCCGTTGCGGCGCTGGCAACGACAGACTGAGGCGGGTCATGCGCGTCCTGATTATCGAAGACGAAGAGAAAACCGCGGACTATCTGCACCGCGGCCTGACGGAACAGGGTTACACCGTGGATCTGGCCCGCGACGGCGTCGAGGGCCTGCACCTGGCGCTGGAAAGCGACTACGCGGTGATCGTCCTCGACGTCATGCTGCCGGGCCTCGATGGCTTCGGCGTGCTGCGCGCCTTGCGTGCGCGCAAGCAGACGCCGGTGATCATGCTCACCGCCCGCGAGCGGGTTGAAGACCGGATCCGGGGCTTGCGCGATGGCGCTGACGATTACCTCGGCAAGCCGTTTTCCTTCCTCGAACTGGTGGCGCGCCTGCAAGCGCTGACCCGCCGCAGTGGCGGCCATGAACCGGTGCAAGTGAGCATCGCCGACCTGTGGATCGATCTGATCAGTCGCAAGGCCACCCGCGCCGGCACCCGGCTGGATCTGACGGCGAAAGAGTTTTCGCTGCTCAGCGTGCTGGCCCGGCGTCAGGGCGAAATCCTCTCGAAAACCGCAATTGCCGAGATGGTCTGGGACATCAATTTCGACAGCGACGCCAATGTGGTCGAAGTCGCGATCAAGCGCCTGCGGGCCAAGCTCGACGGGCCGTTCGACGAAAAACTGCTGCACACCATCCGTGGCATGGGTTATGTGCTGGAGAGCCGTGGTGTCCAGTAACTCCATCGCTTTGCGCCTGAGCGGCATGTTCACGCTGGTAGCGTTGCTGGTGTTCCTGTTGATCGGTGGCGCGCTTTATCAACAAGTGGACAAGGGCTTGGGGCTGCTACCGGAAGCCGAGCTGGATGCGCGCTACAGCGTGCTCGAATCCACCGTCGGCCGTTACGGCACGCCCGAGCATTGGGTCAAGATCAACAGCAAACTCAAGCTGCTCGGCGAAGAAGACAAGCGCATCAGTTTCTGGATCAGCAGCGGCGATCCGCAGTACGAGTACGGCGATTTCACCCCGCAGATTCGCGACTTCGCCAATGGTCCGCTGGGCATGCGCGACCTGCAATTGCCCGGTCAGCCCTACCCGTTGAAAGTGCTGGTCAGCCAGTTCCCGGCCAAGGATCAACGCCCGCCGCTGCGCTTCATGATCGGCATCGATACCGAGACCTTTCACCAGACTCAACACAATCTGCTGATCGCCTTGATCGGTCTGGCGATTGTCGGCGTGTTGATGGCTTCTGCATTGGGTTACTGGGTGGCGCGGATCGGCCTCAAGCCGCTGATCAAACTGTCCCATGAAGCCCAGCGTCTGGCGCCACCGCTGCGGGCCGGGCGCTTGCGTCTGTCGCCGCTGCCGCCGGAACTGGAACAGTTTGTCGACTCTTTCAACTCGACGCTGGAGCGGGTCGAACAGGCGTATTCACGGCTGGAATCGTTCAACGCCGACGTGGCTCATGAGCTGCGCTCGCCGCTGACCAACCTGATTGGCCAGACCCAGGTCGCCCTCACTCGCGGGCGCTCCGCCGAGCATTATTTCGAAGTGCTGCAATCCAACCTCGAAGAGCTGGAACGCCTGCGCTCGATCATCAATGACATGCTGTTTCTGGCCAGCGCCGATCAGGGCAGCAAGGCCACCAAACTGACCTCCACGTCGCTGGCCGACGAAGTCGCGACCACCCTCGAATACCTCGATTTCATCCTCGAAGATGCACAGGTCCAGGTCCATGTGAGTGGCGATGCACAGGTGCAGATCGAGATCGCCCATCTGCGCCGGGCACTGATCAATCTGCTGAGCAACGCGGTGCAACACACAGCGCCAGGACAGGAGATCGAAGTGCAGATCACCGTCGAGGAGCATCAGGTCAGCATCGGCGTGGCCAACCCCGGTGCGCCGATTGCCAGCGAGCATCTGCCACGGCTGTTCGAGCGCTTCTACCGGGTCGATGCGTCGCGCAGCAACAGTGGCAATAACCACGGGTTAGGGCTGGCGATCGTCAAGGCGATTGCGCTGATGCATGGCGGCGATGTGTTCGTGCGCAGTGACCGGGGGATGAACACTTTTGGTATTCATCTTCCGGTCTGAAGACAGGGATCGTTGCCATTCCCGCAACAGTCATTTATGAAAATCACGCTGTTTCCCGGTGCCCGGCAACCTTATCTTTGCCCGCACCAAACAGCACTTGCCAAGCAAGAAGGTTTTCAAGATGTCCAACAGTATGGGTATTGCCAGCGCTTTCGTTTTGTCCTCATTGATCCTGTCGCCGATGGCGATGGCTGAAGAATCGCAGTCGTTCGTAGCGCAGAATGCCGCTCGCGCTCACGCATTCGAACAGCATCAGGCAGAAGTGATGGCCAAGGCTCAAGACGCCACGCAAGCCCCTCAGGCCGCAACTTCCCAGGCTCAGGCAGCCGAGAAAGACAGCTGAGTCACGCACCACGCAACGTTTCCCTCGACGCGGTTGTTTGGCTCTTCCCGTTCAACCGTCGTCCTTCCAGGCCACTGATTTTCAGTGGCCTTTTTTCGTTGTGGTGTGAAAGCGGTCCGGTTCGTCTCTTACAATTAGAAACATCCCGCACCTCAAGACATTGAAGTGTCAGTTGACCCAAGGAGCTTTACCGCAAGTGCGTTACCCAGTCCGCTTTACCCCGCTGTTCATTGCAATCGCCGCAACGATTGCCCCCACCGCCCACGCCGCCGAAGCCGAAGCCGAAAAGGAAGGTTTCGTCGAAGGCTCGAGCCTCAACCTCAACGCCCGCAACTACTACATGAATCGCAACCGCTTGCAGAAAGCGGACGACAACATCGAGTGGGGCCAGGGTTTCCTCGGCAAATTCCAGTCGGGCTACACCGAAGGCACGGTCGGTTTCGGCATCGATGCCCACGCCATGCTCGGGCTGAAACTCGACGGCGGTGGCGGCACGGACAACTCCAGCATCCTGCCGGTCAGCGATGGCAACGGCAAAGCGCCGGGTTCGTTCTCCACCGCAGGCGGTACGCTGAAAATGCGTGCGTTCGATACCGAGCTGAAGGCCGGTGACCTGTTCCTCACCAACCCGGTGATCGCCGGCGGTGAAAGCCGCATGCTGCCGCAGACCTTCCGTGGCGTCAGCGTGACCAACCACAGCTTCGACGGCTGGATGATCGAAGGCGGCCAGGCCAGCTTCACCAAGCCGTACAACCAGAGCGGCCACAAACGCATTGGTACCTCGTACGGCACCCTCGCCGACGGCGACAAGAGCCAGCACCTGAACTGGGCCGGTGTGTCCTGGAGCGGCGTCGAAGGCCTGACCAGCAACCTGTATGCCGCCGAGCTGAAGGACATCTGGAACCAGTACTACTACGACCTCGACTACACCTGGGCGCTGAACGATCTGGTGACCCTCAACCCGGGCCTGCACTTCTATCACACCCAGGACACCGGCGAGGCGCTGCTGGGCAACATCGACAACAACACCTACAGCCTGCATTTCACCGTCGGCATCGGCAGCCACAGCGTCACCGCCGCGTACCAGCGGGTCAACGGCAACACGCCGTTCGACTACATCAGCCAGGGCGACAGCATCTACCTCGACAACTCCCAGCAATACTCGGACTTCAACGGCCCGAACGAGCGCTCGTGGAAACTCAAGTACGCCTATGACTTCGCAGGCGTCGGCCTGCCGGGCCTGACTTCGGCGGTGTCCTACTCGCGAGGTACGCTGGACCTGACCAAGGTCGACCCGGACAGCAAGGGCTACGCCTCGTGGTACAGCGCCGAAGGCCGCAACGCCAAGCACTGGGAACGCGACATCGACCTCAAGTACGTGGTGCAGAGCGGCCAGGCCAAAGACCTGGCGGTACGTCTGCAGTGGGCGACCAACCGTGGCGGCAACGGTTACGGCGCGCTGGACACGGATACCGATGAATACCGCGTGATCATCGACTACCCGATCAACGTCTTCTAAGATCGGCGCTACAGTTGAAAGGCCAGCCTTATGCGCTGGCCTTTTTCTTGCGTGTGCGGCAGCGACGTTTGTACAACTACGCTTATAAGACTCTTCAACCGATAACCCAACCATGATCGCGAGCCGTACCCCACCTGCTGCGGGCAAGACCGGACGTCCCGAGCTGCTGCTGATTCTCGGCAGTCTGCTGAGCGTGTTCGCGATTGTGTGCATCGTCACTTTTCTGCTGATTCGCGAGCACGCCAATGCTCAGGAGTCGGCGACTCGCAGCGCCACCACCATCGCCCAACTGATCGACGCCGACGTACTGCGTACCGTCGAACTGTACGACCTGACCCTGCAAGGTCTGATTGCCGCCGCCCAGCGTGACGACCTGAAAAACGTGTCGCCGCAGATCCGCCACCTGGCGCTGTTCGATCGCTCCACCACGGCGCGCTTCAAGGGCGACATTCTGCTGCTCGACAAGCATGGCGAGGTCATCGCCGATTCCTCGCGGGTCGAACCGCTGCCGGGCAATTTCGCCGACCGCGACTACTTCCTCGCCCACGCCTTCAACCGCGACGCCGGCATGTTCATCAGCCGCCCGTTCAAACCCCGTTGCGACTGCGACGACGCCAACCAGTGGCGCATCAGTTTCAGCCGGCGCATTTCCTCGGACACCGGCGAATTCCTGGGCGTAGCGGTGGCGTCAATGAAGCTCGATTACTTCGACCAGCTGTTCAACAGCCTCGACATCGGTGTCGACAGCACCCTGAACATCATCAACAACGACGGCATCCTGCTGGCCCAGAAGCCTTATCTGCAAAGTGATTCGATCGGCAAGAGTTTCGCCGCCCGTCCCAATGTGGTGCGGATTCTGCGCGACCGCAGCGGCAATGGCAGTTTCAACAGCATTTCGAGCATGGATCACCAGCAACGGCTGTACACCTACTCCCAGGTCGGCAACCTGCCGTTGACGGTGATCGTCGCGCTATCAAGCGAGGAAGTGTTCGGCGCGTGGAAACGCACGGCGATTCTGATCAGCGGCGCCACCGGCGTACTCTGCCTCGGTCTGCTGTGGCTGACCTGGCTGCTGGCCCGGGAACTGCGCCTGCGCCAACGCGCCGAACGAGAACTGGCGCAACTGGCCGCCACCGATGCCCTGACCGGTGTCGCCAACCGGCGCATGCTTGATCAGTCGTTGCGGCACGAGTGGTTTCGCGCCCAACGCTCGGGCAAATCCCTTTCGTTGCTCATGATCGACGCCGATCACTTCAAGGCCTTCAACGACCGGCACGGCCATCAGGCCGGGGATCAGGCGCTGCGTGAACTGGCCAGGGTCATTACCGCCAATGTGCGACGCCCGGCGGATCTGGTGGCGCGTTATGGCGGTGAAGAATTCTCGGTGATCCTGGCCGAAACCGACAGCGTCGGCGCGCAACAGATAGCCGAGCATGTGCGGGCCGCCGTCGAGCAATTGCCGCGTATGGAGGGCGATGAAATGCCGATGACGGTAAGCATCGGTATCAGCACCTGGACGGTGGCGAGTGAAATCAGTCTGGAACAACTGTTGTTCGCGGCGGACCGGGCGCTGTATCAGGCCAAGGAAGGTGGCCGGAACCGGGTGGTACTGGCTTCCTGAACACAGACATAAAAAAAGGCCACCCAAAGGTGGCCTTCAAAAAACTAGAGAGGTTTTTTACTTACACTGCCGCAACCGGGCGCATGTAAGAGATCGGTGCAGTGCTGGCGTCTTCGAACGTCACGACTTCCCAGGCATCTTTCTGCTCAATCAGTTTGCGCAGAAGCTGGTTGTTCAGTGCGTGGCCGGACTTGAAGCCCTTGAACTCACCAATCAGGCTGTTGCCCAGCAGGTACAGGTCGCCAATTGCATCGAGGATCTTGTGCTTCACGAATTCGTCTTCATAGCGAAGGCCGTCTTCGTTCAGTACGCCATCGGCATCGACCACGATCGCGTTTTCAACGCTGCCGCCGAGTGCGAGGTTGTGCTTGCGCAGGTACTCGATGTCACTCATGAAACCGAAAGTACGGGCGCGGCTGACTTCTTTTACGAACGAAGTGCTGGAAAAATCCACGCTTGCACTTTGGGTGCGGTCCCGGAAAACCGGGTGATCGAAATCGATCTCGAAGCTCACCTTGAATCCGTCGAAAGGGACGAAAGTGGCGCGCTTGTCGCCGTCTTCCACTGTCACTTCACGCAGGATGCGGATGAATTTCTTGGCGGCGTCCTGTTCTTCCAGGCCTGCCGATTGAATCAGGAATACGAAAGGTCCTGCGCTACCGTCCATGATCGGGACTTCGGACGCGGAGAGCTCGACGTAGGCGTTATCGATGCCCAGGCCAGCCATGGCCGAGAGCAAGTGCTCTACCGTGTCCACTTTGACGTCGCCGTTAATCAGCGTCGTCGACATAGTGGTTTCACCGACGTTTTCCGCGCGGGCAGGAATCTGCACCACAGGGTCGAGGTCAGCGCGACAAAACACAATGCCAGTGTCGACAGGCGCAGGCTTGAGGGTCAGGTAGACCTTCTCCCCGGAGTGCAGGCCTACACCTGTGGCACGGATAATATTTTTCAGTGTGCGTTGTTTAATCATGGCTTGGGCCGCTTCAGCGCAAATTGCGAACTGGTATCAACAAAGGCTGGCGATAATAGCAGACCGAGCCTTTGCTGAACACCAATCACCTTCATAGCCCTGATACATTCCATCAATCAGCCTGACGACGCAGGAAAGCCGGGATGTCCAGGTAGTCCAGGTCATCTTGCGGATTCATCTTCGCAGCAGTCGCAGCACCGGCCTGAGCCTGGTTGCGCATGACGGTCGGACGGTCCAGATCACGGTAGTTCACAGCAGGTTGTTCCTGACGCGCAGGAGCCTGTTGCTGCACCGGAGCGGAAGCCATGGTGGTGTGAACGGTGTTGTCGATGACCTTCACAGGCTTCTCGATTTTCGCGCCCAGACCGGTGGCAACCACGGTCACGTGCAGCTCGTCGCGCATGTCCGGATCGATAACGGTACCGACCTTGACCATTGCGTGCTCGGAAGCGAAGGCTTCGATGATCGAACCCACGTCGGAGTACTCACCCAGGGACAGGTCAGGACCGGCAGTGATGTTCACCAGGATGCCGCGTGCACCTTGCAGGTTCACGTCTTCCAGCAGCGGGTTGCGGATGGCCGCTTCGGTAGCTTCACGTGCACGGTTCGGACCGCTGGCGCAGCCAGTGCCCATCATCGCCATGCCCATTTCGCTCATTACGGTGCGTACGTCGGCGAAGTCGACGTTGATCATGCCCGGACGCTTGATGATGTCGGAGATACCGCGAACGGCACCGGCCAGTACATCGTCAGCCTTGGCGAAAGCCGACAGGAGGCTTGCGTCTTTACCGAGGATGGTCAGCAGCTTCTCGTTGGGAATGGTGATCAGCGAGTCGACGCTTTCGGAGAGCATGCGGATGCCTTCGTCGGCGATCTGCATACGCTTGCGGCCTTCGAACGGGAACGGACGGGTCACGACCGCAACGGTCAGGATGCCCATTTCCTTGGCCACTTCGGCGATGATCGGCGCTGCACCGGTACCGGTACCGCCGCCCATGCCGGTGGTGATGAACACCATGTTGGTGCCGGCCAGCACTTCAGCGATGCGCTCGCGATCTTCCAGCGCAGCCTGACGGCCGACTTCCGGGTTGGCGCCGGCGCCCAGGCCTTTGGTCACGCCGGTGCCCAGTTGCAGGATGGTGCGCGCGCCGATGTTTTTCAGCGCCTGAGCATCGGTGTTGGCGCAGATGAACTCGACGCCTTCGATGTTGCTCTTGACCATGTGGTTGACAGCGTTGCCGCCGCCACCGCCAACACCGATAACTTTGATTACCGGGCTTGCGGGGATGTTGTCTACGAGTTCGAACATTTTCCCTCTCCTTACATTCTCTAGTTTTTTCGCCTACTGCATTTTGTTGCGGTGTTGCGGTAAAGCTTTAGAAGTTGCCTTGAACCCACTTCTTCAAACGGTCCAGCAACGGCGCCTGAGGCTCATCGTTGCTGTAGCTGTCGCGGCTGCCGATGCCCGAGAACGAGATCCCGTCGGACTGCTTCTGCAGGCCGTACATCAACAAGCCCACGCCAGTGGAATAGATCGGGTTGCGCACCACGTCATCCAGGCCCTTCACGCCGTGCGGTACACCGAGGCGTACCGGCATGTGGAAGATTTCCTCGGCCAGTTCGGTGGCGCCTTCCATCTTCGATGTACCGCCGGTCAGCACGATGCCGGCCGGGATCAGGTCTTCGTAGCCGCTGCGACGCAGTTCTGCCTGGATCAGGGTGAACAGCTCGTCGTAACGTGGCTCGACCACTTCGGCCAGGGCCTGACGGGACAGTTCGCGCGGCGGACGGTCGCCGACGCTCGGCACCTTGATGGTCTCGCCGGCACCGGCCAGTTTGGCCAGGGCGCAGGCGTAGCGGATCTTGATCTCTTCGGCGTACTGGGTCGGGGTGCGCAACGCCATGGCGATGTCGTTGGTCACCTGATCGCCGGCAATCGGGATCACGGCCGTGTGACGGATCGCGCCTTCGGTGAAGATCGCGATGTCGGTAGTGCCGCCGCCGATGTCGACCAGGCACACGCCCAGTTCTTTTTCGTCGTCGGTCAGGACCGAATAGGCCGACGCCAGTTGCTCGAGAATGATGTCGTCGATTTCCAGACCGCAGCGACGCACGCATTTTTCAATGTTCTGTGCGGCGTTGACGGCGCAGGTGACCACGTGGACCTTGGCTTCCAGACGCACGCCGGACATGCCCAGCGGCTCGCGCACGCCTTCCTGGTTATCGATCACGTAGTCCTGCGGCAAGGTGTGCAGCACGCGCTGGTCAGCCGGGATCGCCACGGCCTGGGCGGCATCGAGTACGCGCTCCAGGTCAGCCGAGCTGACTTCGCGGTCGCGGATCGCCACGATGCCGTGGGAGTTCAGGCTGCGGATGTGATTGCCCGCCACGCCGACGAACGCCGAGTGAATGCGGCAGCCCGCCATCAACTGGGCTTCTTCGATCGCGCGCTGGATCGATTGCACGGTGGACTCGATGTTCACCACCACGCCTTTCTTCAGGCCGCGGGACGGATGGGTACCGATCCCGACGATATCGAGCGTGCCGTCGTCCGCAACCTCGCCGACCAGCGCCACCACCTTGGAGGTGCCGATATCGAGACCGACGATCATTTTGCCGCTTTGCACGTTTGCCATGGGTCCTGCCTCTTCTTAATTCTTTGCGACAGCGGGTTGGGCTGTCGTCGGCGCTACTGGTTCCCGCCAGCCAACAGCGAGGCCGTTGGCGTAGCGCAGATCGATACGCGCAATGTTCGTAATCTGGTCTTTAAGCGTCTTGTCGTAGATGGCAATGAAGCGGCGCATCTTTTCCACCAGGTTGCCGCGTCCCAGCAGCAACTCGATGCCGGGGCCGGAACTGCCGGCACCGGTGGTCAGGAACCAGCTGCCACGTTCACGCAGTTCCAGGCGCGCGATCGAGAAGCCCAGCGGCCGGAGCATCTGGCTCAGTACCTGGTATTGCTGCATCACTTGCTGCTGGGCCCGCTGCGGACCGAACAGCTGTGGCAGGTGTTCGTAGTTCGCCAGTTCCTTGGGCGTGAACGCCTGGCCCTGGTTGTTGAGCAGCGACTCGTCGCCCCAACGGGCCACGGGCAGTTGCTCTTCGAGGCGGATCACCACCTGGTCCGGCCACACGCGACGGACTTCGGCGTGGGCGATCCACGGCATCTGCTCCAGTTCCGAGCGCATGCTGGCCAGGTCGATGGTGAAGAAGCTCGACGCCACGTACGGGGCGATTCGCTGCTGCACCGCCTGCTGACTGATGTAGCTCAGGTCGCCTTGCACGGCGATCTTGGTGATCGGCCGGTCGGCGTATGGCAACAGACGCTGCGCACCTTCGTAGGTACCAAACCCGAGCGCCACCAGCAGCACCGGCCAGAACAGGCTTTTCAGAAAGCCGAAATTGGCTTTCGGCAGGCGCGCGGACATCGGCTCTTTGGCCACCATTCGGCTGGCACCCCGCGGCACCGGCTTGCGGCCGGGAGCGGGTGGCTGATGTCTGAGCTGTGCGCCTTGCATGGTCTTAACCTCGCGCCTGTTTATGGCTATCGGCATCGACACTGGCGGCCAGGATGGCCAGGACCAGTTGCTGGAAATCCAGACCGGCCGCTTTCGCCGCCATCGGTACCAGGCTGTGGTCGGTCATGCCGGGAGCCGTGTTGACTTCCAGGAACCAGAATTTGCCGTCGGCGTCCTGCATGACGTCCGCCCGGCCCCAACCGGCGATACCCAGCGCCTCGCAGGCTCGCGCCGTGAGGTCCATGAGTTCTTTTTCCTTGGCGGCATCGAGCCCGCACGGAATCCGATACTGGGTATCGTTGGCGATGTACTTGGCGTCGTAGTCGTAGAACGTGTGTGGCGTACCCAGGGCGATAGGAGGCAACACCTGGTCACGCAGGGTGGCGATGGTGAACTCCGGACCGTGGATCCATTGCTCGACCAACACTTGCGAATCGTAGGTACTGGCCGCTTTCCATGCGTCGATCAACTCGGACGCAGAACTCACTTTGGCCATCCCGATACTTGAACCTTCATGCGCCGGTTTGACGATCAAAGGGAAGCCCAGTTCCGTCGCTGCGGAAATACAATCGGCCTCGCTGCGCAGCACGGCGTGACGCGGCGTCGGAATCCCCAGCGTGTGCCAGACCTGCTTGGTGCGCAGTTTGTCCATCGCCAGCGCCGACGCGAGGATGCCGCTGCCGGTGTACGGAATGCCGGCCACTTCGAGCAGGCCCTGCATGCTGCCGTCTTCACCGCCACGACCGTGGAGGATGATGAACGCGCGGTCGATCTTTTCACTCAGCAGACGCTGCAGAATATCGGCGCCGACATCAATCCCGAACGCGTCCACACCGGCGCTTTGCAGCGCAGAGAGCACGGCGTTGCCGGACTTCAGCGAGACTTCACGTTCGGCACTCAGGCCACCGAACAGCACGGCGACACGGCCGAAGTCTTTCGGGGCAATGGTGGAGAACAGGTTGGCGTAGGCAGCAGTCATTTCAACTTCCCCTCGACCGGTGCGGCCACGGCACCGGCGAACAACTCGCTTTTCAACAGTTTCGGTGCGAGACCGCCGATATCACCGGCGCCCTGGCACAGCAGAATGTCCCCGGCACGCAGCAGCGGTTTGACCAGCGGCGCCAGGTCGACACCGCGCTCGATGTAGATCGGGTCCAGCTGACCGCGCTGACGGATGCTGTTGCACAGCTTGCGGCTGTCGGCACCCGGGATCGGCTCTTCGCCGGCCGGATAGACTTCCATCAGCAGCAGCACGTTGGCGTCGGCCAGTACATTGACGAAGTCGTCGTACAGGTCACGGGTGCGGCTGTAGCGGTGCGGCTGGTAGACCATCACCAGACGGCGCTCAGGCCAGCCACCGCGCACGGCCTTGATCACGGCCGCGACTTCGGTCGGGTGGTGACCGTAGTCGTCGACCAGCATCACGTTGCCGCCGTCTACCGGCAGTTCACCGTAGACCTGGAAGCGTCGGCCGACGCCCTGGAACCCGGACAGCCCCTGGACGATGGCTTCATCGCTGACGCCTTCGTCGGTAGCGATGCAGATGGTCGCCAGGGAATTGAGCACGTTGTGGTTGCCCGGCATGTTCACGGACACATCCAGCGGCTCGCGATCAGGGCGCAGCACGGTGAAGAAGGTCTGCATGCCCTGCTGGCGCACATTGATGGCGCGCACGTCGGCGTCTTCGCTGAAGCCGTAGGTCACGGTCGGGCGCTTCACCAGCGGCAGGATCTCACGCACCACCGGATCGTCCAGGCACATTACCGCCAGACCGTAGAACGGCAGGTTGTGCAGGAACTCGACGAAGGTTTTCTTCAGTTTGTTGAAGTCGCCGTCGTAGGTCGCCATGTGGTCGGCGTCGATGTTGGTCACCACAGCCACCAGCGGTTGCAGGTGCAGGAAGCTGGCGTCGCTCTCGTCGGCCTCGGCGATCAGGTAGCGGCTGGTGCCGAGCTGGGCATTGGTGCCCGCGGCATTCAGACGGCCACCGATGACGAACGTCGGGTCCAGGCCACCGGCGGCGAACACCGAAGCGATCAGGCTGGTGGTGGTGGTCTTGCCGTGAGTACCGGCGACGGCGATGCCGTGGCGGTAGCGCATCAGCTCGGCAAGCATCTCGGCACGCGGCACCACCGGAATACGGCGTTCCAGCGCAGTCGCGACTTCCGGGTTGGAAGTGTTCACGGCGCTCGAAACCACCAGCACGTCGGCGGCAGCGGCGTTCTCGGCACGGTGGCCGATGAAGATCTGCGCACCGAAGGATTCCAGGCGCTCGGTGACCGGCGAAGCCTTGAGGTCGGAGCCGGACACGGCGTAACCCAGGTTCAGCAGCACTTCAGCGATACCGCACATGCCCACGCCGCCGATTCCGACGAAGTGGATGCGACGGATGCGGCGCATTTCCGGTTGTGGCATGGCTTTCTGATTCTCAACCATGGGCCACCTCCAGACAGGTATCGACCACGCTGCGGGTGGCTTCGGGTTTTGCCAGACGGCGGGCCGCTCGGGCCATTTCTTCGAGTCGTTGCGGTTGCATCAAGACCTCTGTCAGGCGCGCGGCAAGGTCCGCGGCACCAGTCGTTCTTTGCGGCATCAGGAAGGCAGCGCCTTCGCGGGCCAGATAATCGGCGTTGCGGGTCTGGTGATCGTCGATCGCATGGGGCAAGGGCACCAGCATCGACGGCAGACCGGCGGCGGCCAGCTCGCTGACGGTCAATGCGCCGGCACGGCACACCACGATGTCAGCCCAGCCATAGGCCTGAGCCATGTCCTTGATGAAGGGCTGCACCTGCGCGTCCACGCCGGCGGCGCGGTAGCGCTCTGCAGTCACTTCATCGTGATTTTTGCCGGCCTGATGAAACACTTCCGGGCGCAAGTCGGCTGCGACTTGCGACAGGGCTTCAGGCAGCAACTTGTTCAACGGTTCTGCGCCCAGGCTTCCACCCAGGATCAGCAAACGCGCCTTGCGTCCGGCCAGTGCCGCACGCGGTGTTTCGAGGAACAGCTCGCTGCGCACCGGGTTGCCGGTGGTACGGCGGCTGTCCGACAGGGTAAAGGTGTCGGGGAACGCTTCACACACCCGGGCGGCGAACGGCACCAGCAACCGATTGGCGGTGCCGGCCACGGCGTTCTGCTCGTGAACGATCACTGGCACACCGGCCAGTTTGGCGGCGATACCACCAGGACCGGTCACATAACCACCAAAACCGACCACGCACACCGGACGCAGGCGGCGAATGATCGCCCGCGCCTGCCACACCGATTTCAGCAGCATGAACGGTGCCTTGAGCAGCGACAGCTTGCCCTTGCCGCGCAGGCCGGTGGCGTTGATGCGATGCAATTCAAGGCCGGCGGCCGGCACCAGGTCGTTCTCGATCCCCCGTGGCGTGCCGAGCCAGTGCACGGTGTAGCCCCGCGCCTGGAATTCACGGGCACAGGACAGTGCCGGGAACACGTGGCCGCCGGTACCGCCGGCCATGATCAATACGTTAGCGCCCATGGTTCGGCTCCTCGGCGAAGTCGCTCTCATGGAATTCCATCTCTTCACTGCCCAGGTGGGTCCGGCTCTCCCACTCGATCCTCAGCAACAGGCCAAGGCAGGCGCAGCAGATCACCAGGGAACTGCCGCCATAACTGAGGAACGGCAAGGTCAGGCCCTTGGTCGGCAGCAGGCCGACGTTCACGCCGATGTTGATCAGGAACTGACCGATCCACAGGAACGACAGGCCGTAGGCAACATAAGCGGCAAAAAACTGTTTGGCTTTTTCGGCCCACAGACCGATGTACATGCCGCGGATACACACGAACACGAACAGCGCTACGGTGCACAGCGAGCCGACAGCGCCCAGCTCTTCGGCCAGTACCGAGAACACGAAGTCGGTGTGGGCTTCCGGCAGGTAGAATTGCTTCTGCACGCTGTTGCCCAGACCAACGCCCAGCCACTCGCCGCGACCGAAGGCGATCAAGGCCTGGGACAATTGATAGCCCGCGCCGAACTGGTCGGCCCACGGGTCGGCAAAGTTGGTCAGACGTGCCATACGGTACGGCTGCATCTGGATCAGCAACACCACCGCCGCCACCGCCAGCACCACCATCAGCGAGAACCGGAACAGTCCGACCCCGCCCAGAAACAGCATCGCCGCCGCAGCGCCCATCATTACGACGGTGGCACCGAAGTCCGGCTCCATCAGCAACAGACCGGCCATCGGTAGCAGCACGATGAACGGCTTGAAGAAGCCCATCCAGCTCTCGCGCACTTCCTTCTGGCGACGCACCAGGTAACCGGCGAGGTAAATCACCACGAACACCTTGGCGATCTCGGACGGTTGCACGTTGAAGAAGCTGAAGCCGATCCAGCGCATCGAACCGTTAACCTCACGGCCGATCCCCGGGACGATCACCATCACCAGCAGACCGAACGCGCCGATCAGCATCATCCAGCCCAGGCGTTGCCAAGTGGCGATCGGAATCATCATGGTGACGATGCACGCGCCCAGGCCCAGCACCACGTAGATCAGGTGACGGGTCATGTAGTAGAGAGCGCTGCCCGACTGTACTGCACCGACTTCTGTCGATGCCGAGGCGATCATGATCAGGCCCAGGCCGAGCAGCGCCAGGCAACCGGCGAGCATCGGGAAGTCGAGGTCGATCCCGCGCCCGGTGATGATCGGCGACGGATACGGCTTGATGATGTTTCGCAGGCTCATGCCAGATCCTCCACGGCGCGGACGAACTGGTGACCACGGTCTTCGTAATTCTTGAACATGTCGAAACTGGCGCAGGCCGGCGACAGCAGCACCACGTCACCCGGCTGGGCGGCGGCGCGGCATTTTTCGACGGCGTCGATCAGTGTGGTGGCGCAGATCAGCGGCACCGCATCGCCGATGGCCTCGCCGATCTTGTCGGAATCGCGGCCCATCAGGATCACGGCACGGCAATGGGCCGCCGCCGGGTCACGCAGGTCCTTGAACTCGGCACCCTTGCCGTCGCCGCCGGCGATCAGCACGACCTTGCCGCTGATGTCCGCGCCCAGGCCTTCGATGGCGGCCAGTGCGGCACCAACGTTGGTGGCCTTGGAGTCGTTGTAGTAACCGACGCCGTCCAGGTCACGCACCCACTGGCAGCGATGTTCGAGGCCGGCGAAGTTGCGCAGGGCCGCGAGCATGGCGTCGAACGGCAGACCGACTGCATGACCGAGTGCCAGCGCCGCCAGGGCGTTGGACTGGTTGTGGGCGCCGCGAATCTTCAGTTCACGCACCGGCATCAGGTTCTGGAATTCGAAGGCCAGGTATTTCTCGCCATTCTCTTCGCGCAGGCCGAACGCCTTGAAATCGGGCTTGGTCAGGCCGAAGGTCCAGCATGGCTGGCCCTCGCCCATCAGCGGCCGGGTCAACGCATCCTGACGGTTGACCACGAACTGCTTCGCGCCACGGAAGATCCGGTGCTTGGCCAGGTGATAGGCCGGCAGACCGCTGTAGCGATCCATATGGTCTTCGCTGATGTTGAGCACGGTCGCCACTTCGGCGTTGAGCTGGTCGGTGGTTTCCAGCTGGAAGCTCGACAGCTCCATCACGTACAGCTCGACGTCATCGCTGAGCAGATCCAGCGCCGGCGTACCGAGGTTGCCGCCGACCGCCACGCGCTTGCCGGCCGCAGCCGCCATCTCGCCGACCAGGGTGGTGACGGTGCTTTTCGCGTTGGAACCGCTGATGGCCACGATCGGCGCCTTCGCGTTACGCGCGAACAGCTCGATGTCGCCGGACAGCTTCACGCCACGGGCCGCGGCGGCTTGCAGGGCCGGGGTCGCCAGCGCCAGGCCGGGGCTCACGTAGAGCTCGTCGGCACGGCACAGAAACTCGACGTCCAGCTCGCCACAACGCACTTCCACGTGCGGATAGTCACGCTGGAGCGTGGCCAGTTCCGGTGGATTTTCCCGCGTATCGGCCACCGCAAACGCCACGCCCCGGTTCGCCAGGAAGCGAACCAGGGACATGCCGCTCTTGCCGAGGCCGACAACGATGCGGAAGTGGTCAGAAGCGATCAGAGACACTCGTTCTACCTCAGCTTCAGGGTGGCAAGGCCGATCAGCACGAGAATCACGGTGATGATCCAGAAACGGACGATCACGCGCGGCTCGGGCCAGCCCTTGAGTTCAAAGTGGTGGTGTATCGGAGCCATGCGGAACACACGGCGACCGGTCAGCTTAAAGGAAGCCACCTGAATGACGACTGACAGGGTTTCCATCACGAACACGCCGCCCATGATGAACAGGACGATTTCCTGACGGACGATCACCGCGATGGTGCCCAGGGCAGCGCCCAGCGCCAGTGCGCCGACGTCACCCATGAAAACTTGTGCCGGATAGGTGTTGAACCACAGAAAGCCCAGGCCGGCACCGATCAGTGCGCCGCAGAACACGATCAGCTCGCCCGCGCCCGGTACGTACGGGATCAACAGGTATTCGGCGAATTTCACGTTACCCGACAGATAGCAGAAGATGCCCAGGCCACCACCGACCATCACCGTCGGCATGATCGCCAGACCGTCGAGGCCGTCGGTCAGGTTGACCGCGTTGCTCGAGCCGACGATCACGAAGTAGGTGAGCACGATGAAACCGGCGCCCAGCGGAATGCTGTAGTCCTTGAGCATCGGCAGGATCAGGGTGGTTTCCACCGGCGTGGCCGCAGTCATATAAAGGAAGATTGCCGCGCCGAGGCCGAACACCGACTGCCAGAAATATTTCCAGCGGCTTGGCAGACCACGGGAGTTCTTCTCAATGACCTTGCGGTAGTCGTCGACCCAGCCGATGGCGCCGAACAGCAGGGTCACCAGCAGCACGACCCAGACGTAACGGTTGCTCAGGTCAGCCCACAACAGGGTGCTGACACCGATGGAAGACAGAATCAGTGCGCCGCCCATGGTTGGCGTACCGGATTTGGACAGGTGCGATTGCGGACCATCGTTACGAACCGATTGGCCGATCTGACGGTTCTGCAGGGTGCGGATCATCCACGGGCCGTAGCACAGCGACAGGACCAGCGCGGTCAGCACACCGAGGATCCCGCGCAGGGTCAGGTACTGGAAGACCGCGAAGCCTTTGTAGAACTGTTGCAGATACTCCGCTAGCAGCAGCAGCATTAATGTTTCTCCAGACTGGACCCGCACAGGGCCGCAACGATGTTTTCCATCGCTGCGCTGCGCGAACCCTTGATCAAAATGGTGGTGTTTTTGTCCTGCTCGGCGCCGAGGGCCTGGATCAGTTCGGCCTGCGTGCCGAAGTGATGCGCCTCTTGGCCGAATGCGTTCACGGCGTGGACCATGTTCGGCCCGACAGCGTAAAGCGCGGAAACCTTGCCCCGGGCGTATTCACCCACGTCGCGGTGCCCCTGCTCCGCCCAGTCGCCCAACTCGCCGATATCCCCGAGCACCAGGACGGTGCGGCCGGAAAAGCCGGCGAGTATATCAACGGCCGCGCACATGGAGGTGGGGTTCGCGTTGTAAGTGTCATCGATCACGCGCATGCCGTTTTTCGCCAGTTGCGCGACGGTGCGACCTTTGACCGGTTGTACCGCGCCAAGCCCGGTGGCGATGCCGAACAGCGACACGCCCAGGGCGTGAGCGGCAGCGGCGGCGGCCAGGGCATTGGCGACGTTATGGGTGCCGAGCAGGTTCAACTGAACCCGTTCCACACCTTCAGGACTGTGCAGGTTGAACGCCGGGCAGCCACGGGCATCGGTGGCCAGGTCGCTG
The DNA here is from genome assembly GCF_002112345.1 of Pseudomonas sp. R43(2017). Lineage (NCBI taxonomy): Bacteria > Pseudomonadati > Pseudomonadota > Gammaproteobacteria > Pseudomonadales > Pseudomonadaceae > Pseudomonas > Pseudomonas sp. R43(2017). Next base: position 118,832 of record NZ_NEHJ01000004.1, on the reverse strand, counting down.
GCGTGGAAATCCGCTTGCGTGTTGCTCAGGGCGAAGGTCAGCACCTTGCGACCGGCAGCGCGGGTTTTCCAGATACCGAACGCCTTGTCATCGAGATTCAGCACGGCGACGCCATCGGCGGCCAGCCCTTCGATGATTTCGCCCTTGGCTTCGACGATTTTCTCCGGCCCGCCGAACTCGCCAACGTGAGCGGTGCCGGCGTTGTTGAGGATTGCCACGTGCGGCTTGGTCAGCCCTACGGTGTAGGCGATCTCACCCAGACGCGAGGCGCCCAGCTCAATCACCGCCGCGCTGTGTTCCGGGGCAAGTTCGAGCAGGGTCAGCGGTACGCCGAGGTCGTTGTTCAGGTTGCCACGGGTCGCGTGCACCGAGCCGCGCGTGCGCAGGATGCTCGCGAGCATTTCCTTGACCGTGGTCTTGCCGCTGGAGCCGGTCACGGCCGCGACCGGTTTGGTGAACGCAGCACGGTTCAGTGCGCCCAGTTGACCGAGGGCCTGGCGGGTGTCCTTGACCAGCAGTTGCGGCAGCGTGCTGTCGGCGACTTCGCGCTCGACCAATGCAGCAACGGCACCTTTGGCGGCGACTTCATTCAGATAGTCATGACCGTCGAAACGCGGACCGGTCAGGGCGATAAACAGTTGGCCGGCCTTGATGGCACGGCTGTCGATGCTCACGCCGTCGAAGCTGGCGTCCGCGCTGATCAAACGCGCGTCGAGTGCGTTGGTCAGTTCGCTGAGTTTCAGGGCCTTAAGCATGGGCCACCTCCCACGCGGTCAGGGCATGATCGGCCTCGACCAGATCAGAGAATGCGTGGCGCTCGCCGTTGATTTCCTGATAGTCCTCGTGACCTTTGCCGGCCAGGACGACTACGTCATCCGCCGAGGCACTGGCGATCAGTTGTGCGATGGCCTGGCCGCGACCGGCCACGAATGTCACGTTATCCACAGCCGTGAAGCCGGCGCGGATGTCATCGAAAATCACCGCTGGATCTTCGGTACGCGGATTGTCATCGGTAACCAGGACGCGGTCGGCCAGACGCTCGACCACTTCGGCCATCAGCGGGCGCTTGCCGCGATCGCGATCACCGCCACAACCGAACAGGCACAGCAACTGGCCTTTGACGTGCGGGCGCAACGCAGTCAGAACTTTTTCCAGCGCATCCGGCGTGTGGGCGTAATCGACCACCACCAGCGGCTGGGTGCCGCCGCCGAGACGCTGCATGCGTCCGGCCGGGCCTTCGAGTTTCGGCAGCACCTTGAGAATTTCGTCGAGGGCGTAGTCCAGACCGAGCAAGGCACCGACGGCAGCCAGCACGTTGCTCAGGTTGAAACGACCCAGCAATGTGCTGCGCAGATGATGTTCGCCCTGGGGGGTGACCAGCGTGGCGCGCACACCATGATCATCGAACTGCGCTTCGCGGACATACAGATAGGCGCTGCTGTCGAGCAGGCTATAGGTGATCAGACGCGACTCACGTTTTTCGGCGGCCAGTTGCCGGCCGAAATCGTCATCCAGATTGACCACACGGCACTTCAAGTCATTCCAGGCAAACAGCTTGGCCTTCGCTTCGGCGTAGGCCTCCATGGTGCCGTGGTAATCAAGGTGATCGCGGGACAGGTTGGTCATCACCGCCACGTCGAACGCCAGTGCAGTGACCCGGCCCTGATCCAGGCCGTGAGACGAAACTTCCATGGCCACGGCTTTGGCGCCGGCCTTTTTCAGGTCGCCCAGGGTCGCTTGCATGGCGATCGGATTCGGCGTGGTGTGCAGGCCACTTTGCAGCGAACCGTAGAAACCGGAACCCAGGGTGCCGACGATGCCGCAATGCTGGCCGAGCAGATCCAGCGCCTGTGCGACCAATTGGGTCACGCTGGTCTTGCCGTTGGTACCGGTCACGCCCACAAGATTCAGGTGATGACTCGGCTCACCGTAAAAACGACCGGCGATATCCGACAGCTGCGCCGCCAGGCCTTTGACCGGAATCAATGGCACGTCAGTGATCGGCAGCACGGTGGCGCCTTCCACTTCGTAAGCAACCGCGGCGGCGCCACGAGCCAGTGCGTCGGCAATGTGCGCACGACCATCGAACTTGCCGCCCGGCACCGCGAGGAACAAGTCGCCCGCGCGCACATTGCGGCTGTCGAGCGCCAGTTCACGGATCAACAGATCGTGGCCGGCGTGGGGGAAAATCTTGTTCAGACTAAGAGACATCAGCCGCGCCCTCCATTGGCTTTCAGCGGAACAGCCGGGGTGGCATTGGCCTGCTGGGTGTTCGGCAGGTTGTCCGGGGTAACGTTCATCAGACGCAGGGTGCCGGACATCACACGGCTGAACACCGGCGCCGAAACCAGACCACCGAAGTAACCGGCCTTGGTCGGTTCATCGATCACCACGACGATGGCATAACGCGGGTCGCTCATCGGGCCGAAACCGGCGAACAGCGAGCGATAGGAGTTTTCGGCATAACCCTTGGTGCCCACCGAGGTCTTGCGCGCCGTACCCGACTTGCCGGCCACGTGATAGGCGGGAACCTGCGCACGGAATACGCCACGCGGGGCTTCGATCACCTGTTGCAACATACCCTGCATGGTTTTCGCCACGGCTTCCGGCAGCACCTGGGTGGTCTGCGGCGCCTTGTCGGTTTTGATCAGGGTCAGCGGTGCGAGTCGACCGTTGTTGGCCAGTGCCGAGAACGCGTGCACCAGCTGAATCGCGGTCACCGAAACACCGTAGCCGTAAGACAGCGTTGCGGTTTCAGCCTTGCGCCACTCGCGGTAGTTCGGCAAGTTGCCGACACGTTCACCCGGGAAGCCAAGACCGGTGTCCTGGCCGAGGCCGACTTTCTGTGCGAGGCGGAAAATCGTTTCGCCGCCGATATCGAACGCGACCTTACTCATGCCGACGTTACTGGAATTGATCAGAATCCCGGTCAGGTCGAGCACCGGGCCTTCGGTCTTCGATACGTCCTTGATCGTGTATTTGCCGATCTGCAGCGAACCCGGATACACCTCGACGGTGTCGCTCGGTTTCCAGCGGCCGGTTTCGATCGCGGCGCTCATCGAAATCGCTTTCATGGTCGAACCCGGTTCGAACACGTCAATCATCGCGCGGTTACGCATCATCGCCGGTTGCAGGTTGCGACGGTTGTTCGGGTTGTAGGTCGGCTGGTTGACCATGGCGAGGATCTCGCCGGTCTTCACGTCCATGATCACCAGACTGCCGGCCTTGGCGCCGTTCTCGATGATCGCGTTACGCAGCTCACGGTTGGCCAGGTATTGCAGACGCAGGTCAATGGACAACGCCAAGGGCTTGCCGGCCTTGGCGTTCTTGGTGACCTGGACATCCTTGATCAGCCGACCGCGCCGATCCTTGATGACCTGCCGCTTGCCGGGTACGCCGGCCAGCCACTCGTCGTAGGCCAGTTCGACACCTTCACGACCGTGGTCATCGATGTCGGTGAACCCGACCATGTGCGCGGTGACTTCACCGGCCGGATAGAACCGGCGGAATTCTTCGATGCCGTAGACGCCCGGCACTTTCAGGTCGAGCACGGCCTGGCCCTGCTCGGGGGTCAGCCCGCGCACCAGATAAATGAATTCTTTGTTCGCTTGAGCTTCGAGGCGCTCGGCGAGGGCTTTCGGATCCTGGCCCAAGGCAGCGGCAAGCGCAGGCCACTTTTCCTTGGCCAGCTGCATTTCCTTGGCGTTGGCCCACAGCGTAGTCACCGGCGTACTCACGGCCAGAGGCTCGCCATTGCGGTCAGTGATCAGACCACGGTGTGCCGGGATCGGAATGTGACGAACGCTGCGCGCATCACCCTGACCCTTGAGGAAGTCACGGTCGATCACCTGCAGGTCGATGATCCGCCAGCAGATCGCGGCCACCATCACGCCGAGCAGACCGACGACCAGACGGAAGCGCCACGGGAAGAGTGCCCCTTCGAGTTTCATCATGGCGCCACCATCTTCACGTCAGCTGCGCCCGGGATGTGCATCTTCAGTTGTTCGGTGGCCAGTACTTCGATCCGGCTGTGGGCGGTCCAGGTGCTTTGTTCCAGGATCAGGCGCCCCCACTCGGCCTGCGCCTTGTCGCGCACGCTGAGTTCGTTATAAAGGGTATTGAGCAATTGCCGGTTCCAGTGGGCGCTATAGGACACGCCGATGGCCGACACGAGCACGCCGATGAACAGCAGCAGCATGAAAAAGCTGCCGCCAGGCAGTGGCTTGGCGAAAAGCTTGCTCACCGCAACTTCTCCGCGACGCGCATGACGGCGCTACGGGAACGTGGGTTGGCTTTGAGTTCGGCGTCGGAGGCCGTCTGCGCTTTGCCATGGACTTTGATTTTCGGTTCGAACGCGACGTGGCGAACCGGCAGGTTGCGCGGCAGGTTGTCGGCTTCGCCTTTCACCAGCTTGCGCATGAACAGTTTGACGATGCGGTCTTCCAGCGAGTGGAAGCTGATCACGACCAGGCGGCCGCCCACTTCCAGGCATTCGAGCGCGGCTTCAAGGCCCGCTTCCAGATCGCCCAGTTCGTTATTGACGTGAATGCGCAGGCCCTGGAATGCACGAGTGGCCGGGTTCTTGCCCTTTTCCCACGCCGGGTTGGCGACTTTCAGCACTTCAGCCAGATCGGCGGTGCGCTCGAACGGCGTGATGTCGCGGCGCTCGGCCACGGCACGGGCCATGCGACCGGAGAAACGCTCTTCGCCATATTCCTTGAACACCCGGGCGATTTCTTCCACCGGCGCGGTGTTGACGAATTCGGCTGCGCTGATGCCGCGGGACGGGTCCATACGCATGTCCAGCGGGCCATCATTGAGGAAACTGAAGCCACGCTCGGCATCATCGAGCTGCGGCGAAGACACGCCGAGGTCGAGCAGAATGCCGCTGACCTTGCCGGCCAGACCACGTTCGGCAACCACCGAACCGAGCTCGGCAAAGCTGCGCTGCACAACGACAAAGCGGCCGTCTTCGGCCGCTAGCGTTTGCCCGGTGGCAATCGCTTGTGGATCTTTGTCGAATCCGATGAGCCGGCCATCAGGCCCGAGCTTGCTGAGGATCAACCGACTGTGCCCGCCGCGCCCGAACGTGCCGTCCAGATAGCAGCCATCAGGACGTACGGCGAGAGCCTCGACGGCTTCGTCAAGCAGTACGGTGATGTGGTTAAAGCCGCTATCAATAGTCACAGGATCAGATCACGCAGTTCATCAGGCATGGCGCCCGGTTGTTGTATGGCAGCCAGGTCAGCGGCAGAAACCGCGTTCCAGGCATCTTCGTCCCACAGTTGGAACTTGTTCAGTTGACCGACCAGCATCGCGCGCTTGTCCAGCTTTGCGTATTCGCGCAGGCGCGGCGGCACCAGAAAACGACCACTGCCGTCGAGTTCGAGGTCGACGGCGTTACCAATCAATAAACGTTGCAGACGACGGTTCTCTTCGCGGAGCGAAGGAAGCGCGCGCAACTTGGTTTCAATAATTTCCCACTCATCGAGCGGGTAGACACACAGGCACGGATCAACGGCATCAATGGTCACGATCAACTGGCCGGAACTACGCGAAACGAGCTCGTCACGGTACCGGCTCGGCATGGCGAGACGGCCCTTTGCGTCGAGACTGATAGCGTTAGCTCCGCGAAACACGTCTGCGTTTCTCCAATTTTTATCGTTTTGAGCTCAAAAAACCCACTTCATGCCACTTTCCGCCACTTGCGCACACTATAGGAATGCGCCCACCACACCGTCAAGGCGCGGATCAAAGGAAAACCCTTACAGAACGGAGATTTAGGAGCATAAAAGGAGGGGCAACGAGAATCTGGCGGATGCTTTTATCCAATAACTTGAGACAGCACTGACAGCTGCGCTCGAAAGTTAAAGTAATTTGTTAAGAGTAAGATTTTTTCGGTATTACAAAAGCGCTTCTGCTGTTGATTGAAGCAAGGTGGGAAATGGCTATTACTGCGATTGCCGCTGCCGGATTTCCAGAGCAGGCCTGCTGATAATAAACAGCCCTGTCGCCTTTAATTCAAGCAGGGAAAAGAAAAAGGTGGAGAGTCGATCTGTAAGCCGGGTTCTGTCTTGAACAGTCATTCGTCTACGATGGCCATCACTGGACATCTTTAGCAACCTACCCGGTCCCAGCGCGGGCCACGCCTTGGGACCCTATTTGGTCTTGCTCCAAGTGGGGTTTACCTAGCCACGAACTGTTGCCAGACGTGCGGTGCGCTCTTACCGCACCTTTTCACCCTTACCGGCGCCGAAGCGCTTAGGCGGTTATTTTCTGTGGCACTTTCCGTAGGCTCACGCCTCCCAGGCATTACCTGGCACTTCGCCCTATGGAGCCCGGACTTTCCTCCCCCCCCTAATTTTCATAGAGGGCAGCGACTGTCCGATCGACTCTCCGCCGCGCAGGTTAACGGCAGAGCGCCCGAAGAACAAGCGCTAATAGCCCGCAAACCGGTCTGCGCGACGGGTTACGCGTCTTTTTGCTGATCCAGCGCCACCTGATACAGCACGTTTTTGCGCTCACCGGTGATTTGCGCTGCCAAAGCTGCAGCACGCTTGAGCGGCATCTCTTCGAGCAGCAGATTGAGGATGCGCATCGCCTCGCTGCTGACGGCATCTTCGGATTCCGGTGCAGTCCAGCCAGCCACTACAACAACGCATTCGCCACGCTGCTGATTGCTGTCCGCCTCGACGAACGCACGCAACTCGGCCAGAGGCAGACCCTTGAGCGTTTCAAAGGTCTTGGTGATTTCACGGGCGAGCAATGCCGGGCGTTCTGCACCAAACACGGATTCCATATCCTGCAGGCATTCGAGAATACGATGCGGCGCCTCGTAGAAAATCAGTGTGCGCGGCTCTTCCTTGATGGCTTCCAGGCGTGCCTTTCGGCCAACAGCCTTGGCCGGCAGAAAACCTTCAAAGATGAAACGGTCGGATGGCAAGCCAGCCGCCGACAACGCCGCGATCAACGCACAGGCACCCGGCACCGGCACCACATTGATCCCGGCGGCACGTGCCTGGCGCACCAGGTGATAACCCGGATCGGAAATCAGCGGCGTACCGGCATCGGAAATCAGCGCAACGTTGTCGCCAGCCAGCAGACGAGTAATGAAACGACTGCCCTCATCACGCTCGTTGTGTTCATGGCAGGCCGCCAGCGGCGTGGCGATGCCAAAGTGCTGCATCAGACGCTGGGAGTGGCGCGTGTCTTCGGCGGCGATCAGCGCGACTTCGCGCAGGATCTTCAACGCCCGGGCGCTGATATCGTCCAGGTTGCCGATGGGCGTCGCCACCACATAAAGCGAGCCCGCAGCGGAATTCAAAGCACCTGGAGCAGTCAAAGCGCACACCTCATGATCGGTAAAAGCCGCCATTGTAGCGCGTCACGCGCCCGGCGATGCGCTCGCGGCAGACACGGTTTGTCGCACCATTGTGCGGTCGCGCAACATTTACATCAGCTAAATTGACGGTTTCACACCAGTAACATCGCGCCCCGGCCAGCGCTTGGGTACAATTCGACGCTAATTTGATCGAGTATCAGGAACACTTACATGATCGCTTGCCTGCGGCTGTTCACTGCCCTCTGCCTCGCTGCCCTGTTGGCGGCCTGCGCCAGCTCCCCTTCCTCCAGCCTTGGCGAACTTCCACGGACTCCGGATGCCAGTATCGAGCAACTGCTCGAACAGGCTGCCCAGGCCAAATCGCCGGACAAAGCTGCGTTGCTGCGCCTGAGCGCGGCCGACATGGCTTACCGCCAAGGCAACGCCGGACAGTCCGCGCAGATCCTGCAACAAGTGCCGATGGAGCAGCTCCAGCCAGGCCAGCAGGCATTTGCCAGCACCTTGTCTGCTGAACTGGCCATGACCCGCAACCAGCCGAAAGCCGCGCTGGCAGCCTTGAACCATCCAAGCCTGCAGCGCCTGAGCGAAATGTCGATTCCACTGCAGGTTCGCTCCGGCACCGTTCACGCCCGCGCCCTTGAAGCCGATGGCCAGACACTGGCTGCCGCTCGCGAGCGCATCTTCATCGCACCGATGCTGGAAGGCGAAGCCGCCAGCAAGAACCACGAAGCGATCTGGACCCTGATTGCGTCGCTGCCGACCGATCAACTGCAACCCAACGGGACCGACGACCTCGCAGGCTGGATGAGCCTGGCCCTGGCCGTGAAAACCGCCGGCACCCTGGAGCAGCAACAGGCTGCCATCGACGACTGGCGCTCGCGGCACCCGAAACACCCGGCCGCGATCAACCTGCCGCTACCTCTGACCAAACTCAAGGAACTGGCCAGCCAACCCCTGAGCAAGATTGCCCTGCTGCTGCCACAGGACGGCCAGTTGGCTTCCGTCGGAAAGGCCCTGCGTGACGGCTTCATGGCCGCGCACTACCAGGCCCAGCAAGCCGGCCAGAAGCCACCGGCCATCGTGTTCTACGACAGCTCGCACCTGACCAGCATGGATGAGTTCTACCGCAAGGCCCAGGCCGACGGCGTGCAACTGGTTGTCGGACCGCTGGAAAAACCACTGGTCAAACAGCTGAGCACCCGCCCGCAACTGCCGATCACCACGCTGGCGCTGAACTACAGCGAAGGCGACCAGGGCCCGGCGCAACTGTTCCAGTTCGGCCTCGCCGCTGAAGACGAAGCCCGCGAAGTGTCCCGCCGCGCCCGTGCCGACGGCCTGCACCGCGCTGCGATCATGGTGCCGAAAGGCGAATGGGGTGACCGCGTCCTGCGCGCATTCAGCCAGGACTGGCAAGCCAACGGCGGCAGCATTGTTGCCACCGAGCGTGTCGATCAACCTGTGCAACTGGCCCAGCAGATCGCCGACATGTTCCAGTTGCGCCAGAGCGAAGCTCGCGCCAAGAGCCTGCAGAATGCTGCCGGCACCAACGTCGCCGCCCAGCCTTCGCGTCGCCAGGACATCGAGTTCATTTTCCTCGCCGCGACTCCGCAACAGGCCCAGCAAATCAAGCCGACCCTGAACTTCCAGTACGCCGGCGACGTTCCGGTCTACGCGACCTCCCACGTATTCAGCGCCAGCGGCGACGTGAACCAGTACAACGACATGAACGGCGTGCGCTTCTGCGAAACCCCGTGGCTGCTGGATGCCAACGATCCACTGCGCAAACAGGTCACCGCACAATGGCCACAAGCCGCCGGCAGCCTCGGCCGCCTGTACGCGATGGGTGTTGACGCCTACCGCCTGGCACCACGTCTGAGCCAGCTCAAGACCCTGCCGGACAGCCGCATCGACGGTCTGTCGGGCAGCCTGGGCATGACCCAGAGCCAACGCGTCGTACGTCAGTTGCCATGGGCCCAGTTTGTCAGCGGCCAGATCCAGCGCCTGCCGGACACCCCGCGCTGATGCCCGACAGGTCACACCTGCAAAGCGGCAAGGATGCCGAGCGCCAGGCGCTCGAGCATCTGCAACACCAGGGTCTGCGCCTGCTGGCGCAGAACTGGTTATGTAAACGCGGCGAGCTTGATCTGGTCATGCTTGATGGCGATACAGTAGTATTCGTCGAAGTACGTTACCGAAAGAACACTCAATGGGGTGGAGCGCTCGACAGTATCGACGGGCGCAAACGGCAGAAACTGATTTTCGCCGCACAGTATTTTCTTCAGCGCGAGTCGCGTTGGGCCAATTCCCCCTGCCGCTTCGACGTGGTGGCCATCGACAGCCACCAGGGTCAGCTGAACTGGTTGCAGAATGCGTTCGACAGTTGAGCGCCTGCGCCGACCTGGACATTTTTACTCAACACTTTTGCTCTTTGCTTTGCGGGCTGCACATTCACGTGCCGGACAGCCGCGCTAATTAAGGTCACACAGATGGACATGCAATCCCGAATTCGCCAGCTTTTTCAGGCCAGTATCGACACCAAGCAACAGGCGATGGACGTACTTGCACCGCACATCGAGCAAGCCAGCCAGGTAATGGTCAACGCCCTGCTCAACGAAGGGAAAATGCTCTCGTGCGGCAACGGCGGCTCGGCCGGCGATGCCCAGCACTTTTCCTCGGAACTGCTCAACCGTTTCGAGCGTGAGCGTCCGAGCCTGCCGGCCATCGCCCTGACCACCGACAGCTCGACCATCACCTCGATCGCCAACGACTACAGCTACAACGAAGTGTTCTCCAAGCAGATCCGTGCACTCGGTCAGCCAGGCGATGTGTTGCTGGCGATTTCGACCAGCGGTAACTCGGCAAACATTATTCAAGCGATCCAGGCCGCACATGATCGCGAAATGATTGTCGTAGCTTTGACCGGACGCGATGGCGGCGGCATGGCGTCGCTGCTGCTGCCCGAGGACGTCGAGATTCGCGTACCGGCCAATGTCACCGCACGTATTCAGGAAGTCCACTTGCTGGCGATCCATTGCCTTTGTGATCTGATCGACAGCCAACTGTTCGGGAGTGAAGAATGACCCCTAATCGCCTTGGCCTTCTGGCCTTGACCCTGTGCCTCGGCATTACTGGCTGCACCTCCGTGGTGAATGCCAGCCGCGAAGCACCGATTGAAGACGATCGCGGCACCCGCACCTTCGGCAGCAAGATCGACGATTCATTGATCGAAACCAAAGTCGGCGTCAACGTGGCCAAGGCCGATCCTGGCCTGGACAATGACTCGCACATCGTCGTCACCAGCTTCAACGGCATCGTGCTGCTGGCCGGCCAGACCCCGCGCGAAGACCTCAAGGCCAAGGCCGAACAGGCTGCCGCCAATGTGCAACGCGTGAAGAAGGTGCACAACGAGCTGCAAGTGATCGCCCCTTCGAGCTTCCTCGCCCGCCAGAACGACTCCTGGCTGACGACCAAGATCAAGACCCAGATGCTGACCGACGCCAGCATTCCCGGCTCGCGCATCAAAGTCGTGACCGAGAACGGCATCGTCTATCTGCTCGGCCTGCTGACCAAGCAGGAAGCAGCCCAGGCCACCAATCTGGTCCAGGGCGTGTCCGGCGTGCAGAAGATCGTGAAACTGTTCGAGTACATCGACTGAGAACGATCTGCCATCGGTGGCGCTTACGAAAGCGCTATCGCGAGCAGGCCCGCTCCCACGGGCACAAAAAAGGCGATCCGGTTGGATCGCCTTTTTTATTACTTCACCACTTTCAGGCTTGGCCGGCCGCTTGGGCGCGGTGGCTCGCTGTCTGGTGGCGGAACATCGTCATCCTGCTCGATCTCGTCTTCGTCATCCATCGGCGACTCCAGATCGAACACCATGCCCTGACCGTTTTCCCGGGCGTAGATACCCAGGATCGCAGCAATCGGCACGTACAGGCTGTGCGGAACACCACCGAAGCGACCTTCGAAGGTCACGACGTCGTTGTCCATGTGCAGATGCCGCACGGCACTCGGTGAAATATTCAGGACAATCTGCCCGTCACTGGCAAAGCCCTGCGGTACCTGCACTGCCGGGTACTCGGAATTGACCAGCATGTGCGGGGTGCAATCGTTATCCACAATCCACTCGTAGAGCGCGCGGACCAGATAAGGTCGACTGGAGTTCATAGCGGCTCCTTAAGCCTTAGCGCATGTCGCGTTCGACACCAGACAGACTCGCCTGGAAAGCCTCACGCGCAAATTGACGCTCCATATAATCAAGCAGCGGCTTGGCCGGCCGCGGCAGTTCTATACCCAGAATCGGCAAACGCCAGAGTATTGGCAATAGGCAGCAATCCACCAGACTTTGTTCCTCACTGAGGAAAAACGGCTTGTCGGCGAACAGCGGCGACACGCCCGTCAGGCTTTCACGCAATTCCTTGCGCGCCACGACACGCGCAGCTTCCTTGGTGCGTGAATCCAGAATCAGATCCACCAGACCACACCAGTCACGCTGGATGCGGTGCATCAACAGACGACTGTTGGCACGCGCCACCGGGTACACAGGCATCAATGGCGGATGCGGGTAACGCTCATCCAGATATTCCATCACCACGGTCGACTCCCACAACGCCAGGTCACGATCGACCAGCGTCGGGAGACTGCCGTAAGGGTTCACTTCAATCAGTTTAGGCGGCTGACGACCAGCCTCCACAAAAATGATCTCGGCGCTGACACCCTTCTCTGCAAGCACGATGCGCACTCGGTGGGAATAGTGGTCGGCGGGGTCGGAGTAACAGGCCAACCGATTGGTCACGCCCATGGCGATCCTCCTCGCTTGTTGAAATAGTCGGAGCCGGAAAAACGCGCGCGCCCAGAGGGCGCCTCCCGCAGTACCTGGCTGACCAGGCCTTGCGTTTTCAGAGGCGCCCTTGGGCGCGCGCGATTAACAGCAATTGCTTGAAGCGTTATCAGTGCACGTCTTTCCAGTATTCACGCTTGAGCAGGTAGGCGAACACAAAGAAGAACGCCAGGTACAGCAAGACGTAAGTACCGATGCGCTGATGTTGCAGCTTAACCGGGTTAGCCGAGTAAGCCAGGAAGGTTACCAGATTCTTGACCTTCTCATCGAACTGCTCTTCGTTCAGGGTGCCGGTTTTCGGCACGATGGTCAGTTGATCGCAGGCTTCATGAGTCAGAGGCGTACCGGTCAGCGGATCGTACTGCTTCTTGCCATCCTCGACGATCTGCACCTGCTTGCAACCCACGACCTGACGACCTTGCAGGCCGACCAGCACGTTAGGCATGCCGACGTTCGGGAAGACCTTGTTGTTCACGCCCCATGGACGCGCCGGATCTTCATAGAACGAACGCAGATAACCATACAGCCAGTCGGTGCCACGAACACGCGCCACCAGGGTCAGGTCCGGCGGCGCCGCACCGAACCAGGTCTTGGCGTCGGCCGGTTGCATGCCGATGTTCATGTGATCGCCGATCTTGGCACCGGTGAACACCAGCTTCTCCAGCATCATTTCGTGCGGAACACCGAGGTCATCGGCAACACGCTCGTAACGCTGGAACTTGGCGCTGTGGCAACCCATGCAATAGTTGGCGAAGGTACGCGCACCATCCTGCAGGGCAGCCTTGTCGGAAACGTCGATGTCGACTTTTTCCAGTTCCGGACCACCGTGTTCCGCAGCAAAGGACAGCACAGGCAGAGCAGCAAAAATCAGAGCAAAAAATAACTTTTTCATCAGCCAGTCACCCTTTCCGGAACCGGTTTGGTCTTCTCGAGCCTGGTGTAGAACGGCATCAGAATGAAGTAGGCGAAGTACAGGAAGGTGCAGACCTGCGACACCAGCGTGCGCTCCGGCGTCGGGGCCAGAACCCCCAGAATGCCGAGAATCACGAAGGAAATGCAGAACACCACCAGCCAGATTTTGCTCATCCAGCCTTTGTAGCGCATCGATTTGACCGGGCTACGATCCAGCCATGGCAGCACGAACAGCAAGGCAATCGAGGCCCCCATGGCGATAACGCCCATGAGCTTGTCCGGGATCGCACGCAAGATTGCGTAGAACGGTGTGAAGTACCAGACCGGTGCAATGTGCTCTGGCGTCTTGAACGGGTTGGCCTGCTCGAAGTTTGGTTTTTCGAGGAAGTAGCCGCCCATTTCCGGGAAGAAGAACACAATGAAGCAGAAGATAAACAGGAAGACCACCACACCGACGATGTCTTTCACGGTGTAGTACGGGTGGAAAGCGATGCCATCCAGCGGAACACCGTTTTCGTCCTTGTGCTTCTTGATGTCCACGCCGTCCGGGTTGTTCGAACCCACTTCGTGCAACGCCAGAATGTGCAGCACCACCAGACCGAGAATCACGATCGGCAAGGCCACCACGTGCAGGGCGAAGAAGCGGTTCAGGGTGATTCCGGAAATCAGGTAGTCACCACGAATCCACTGGGTCAGGTCGTTGCCGATGACCGGAATCGCGCCGAACAGCGAGATGATCACCTGGGCACCCCAGTAGGACATCTGGCCCCATGGCAGCAGGTAACCCATGAAGGCTTCGGCCATCAGCGCCAGGTAGATCAGCATGCCGAACACCCACACCAGCTCCCGCGGCTTCTGGTACGAACCGTAAAGCAGGCCACGGAACATGTGCAGATAGACCACGATGAAGAATGCCGAAGCTCCGGTTGAGTGGAGCAAACGCAGGATCGAGCCGTACTCGACGTCGCGCATGATGTATTCGACGGAGGCAAACGCCTCTTCAGCCGACGGGGTGTAGCTCATTGTCAGCCAGACACCGGTGACGATCTGGTTGACCAGAACGAGCAGTGCCAGCGAGCCGAAGAAGTAGAAGAAGTTGAAGTTTTTTGGTGCGTAATACTTGCTGAGATGGTCTTCCCACATTTTGGTGGCGGGGAAGCGCGCATCAACCCAATCCATGAACTTGCTCATCACGCTTTCTCCGTATCGACGCCAATGACAATCAGGTCATCGGTCTCATAGGAATGCGGGGGTACTGGCAGGTTCAAAGGCGCAGGTTGCGACTTGTAGACGCGGCCAGCCAGATCGTAGTGGGAACCGTGGCAAGGGCAGAAATAGCCGCCTACCCAGTCTTTGCCCAGATCCGCGGGTGCCACTTCGGGACGGAAGGTCGGTGAGCAACCCAGGTGAGTGCAGATCCCGATCAGCAGCAGGATTTCCGGCTTGATCGAACGCACTTCAGGGTCGACATAGGTGGGTTGCGTGGAGTTTTTGGAGGTCGGATCGGAGAGCTGGCCCTCGATCTTCTTGAGATTCCCCAGGATTTCCGCAGTACGGCGAACAATGAATACCGGCTGGCCGCGCCATTCAGCAATCATCTGCTGTCCGGGCTCGATCTTGCTGACATTCACTTTCACCGGTGCGCCGGCAGCCTTCGCCTTGGCACTGGGAAACCATGACCCCACGAACGGGACCGCAGCCCCCACCGCTCCTGCAGCACCCACCACGGATGTGGCCGCTACCAAGAAGCGACGCCGGCCTGCATTCACGCCGTCATTGCTCATTCAGTCCTCTCCCATCAGCTTTGTGGCCTGTTAAATCAGGCATCTACTAAATATGAAACAATGTACTTATAAAAATTTTGCCGAATGGTAATGAAAACCCCCAATTCTGACAAGGTAATTACCCGGAGGGCTGGCCCTCAAGCCTTGTAGTATAGGGGGTCTACGAATGTGGCAAGTTGTCACAGCGCAATTATTCGAGAAATCGCACGCATAAAAAAACGCCCGGTTCCGTGAGGAATCGGGCGTTCTTTTTGAACGTGGAAGCGGAATTAACGCTTCGAGTACTGCGGACGCTTACGCGCTTTACGCAGACCAACTTTCTTACGTTCAACTTCACGGGCGTCGCGGGTAACGAAGCCAGCTTTGCGCAGAGCGCTACGCAGGGTTTCGTCGTAGTCCATCAGAGCGCGAGTGATACCGTGGCGGATTGCGCCAGCCTGACCACTTACACCACCGCCGATCACGGTGACGTAGATGTCGAATTTCTCGACAGTCTCGGTCAGTTCCAGCGGCTGACGAACTACCATGCGGGCAGTTTCGCGGCCGAAGAACGAATCCAGCGAACGGTTGTTGATGGAGATGTTACCAGTACCCGGACGCAGGAAAACGCGTGCGGTTGCGGTCTTGCGACGGCCAGTGCCGTAATTTTGAGTCGCCGACATAATGAACTATTCCGTTAAATCTTCAGTTCTTGGGGCTGCTGAGCAGTATGAGGGTGTGCAGCGCCCGCATAGACTTTCAGCTTACGGTACATGTCGCGACCCAGCGGGTTCTTAGGCAGCATGCCTTTAACCGCGGTCTCGATCACGCGCTCAGGGGCCTTGGCGATCAGTTTTTCAAAGTTGATCGACTTGATACCGCCCGGGAAACCGGAGTGGGAGTAGTACATTTTGTCAGTGGTTTTAGCACCGGTTACACGAACTTGCTCAGCGTTGATCACGACGATGTAGTCGCCGGTGTCAACGTGAGGAGTGTACTCAGGCTTGTGCTTGCCACGCAGACGGCTCGCGATTTCGGTGGCCAGACGACCCAGGGTCTGACCAGCAGCGTCGACGACAAACCAGTCGCGCTTTACTGTTTCCGGTTTAGCAGTAAAAGTTTTCATTCTTTATAGCCTCAGGGGCCGCCTGTAAATAAGACGGCGGATCTTACTGAATAGTGCGTACTTTGACAAGTCAAAGGCAGCCGGATACAGACGCTTTCGGGGGCTCGGGTCGGCGCGTCCGTTCAACGGCAAGATTCTTCGGCGGCGGGGCATCACTTCCACTGCAGAAAGAGGTCGGCAATTATGCAGATTGCGAAAAAAATTTCAACCTGCTTTTATGCTTGTTTTGCCCAAGGAGCACCCGATGGACTATCGCCAGCTAGGCCGTACCGACCTGAACGTGAGTGCAATCTGCCTCGGCACCATGACCTGGGGCGAGCAAAACACTGAGGCTGAAGCCTTCGCCCAGATCGAGCGGGCCAAGGGCGCCGGGATCAATTTCATCGACACCGCCGAGATGTACCCGGTGCCGCCAAAAGCCGAAACCTATGCCACCACCGAGCGCTACATCGGCAATTATTTCAAGAGTCGCGGCGACCGCGCCGACTGGATCCTCGCCAGCAAGATCGCCGGCCCCGGCAACACCATCGATTACATCCGCGACAAAAACCTGCGCCACAACCGCCAGCACATCACCGAGGCGGTGGACGCCAGCCTCAAGCGCCTGCAGACCGACTACATCGACCTGTATCAACTGCATTGGCCGGAGCGCAGCACCAACTTTTTCGGACAGCTGGGCTACAAACACAAGATCGAAGCCAACCTCACCCCGCTCGAAGACACCCTCGAAGCGCTCGATGAGCAAGTGAAGGCCGGCAAAATCCGCCACATCGGCCTGTCCAACGAAACCCCGTGGGGCACCATGCGTTTTCTGGCCCTGGCCGAAGCCCGTGGCTGGCCGCGCGCGGTATCGATCCAGAACCCGTACAACCTGCTCAACCGCAGCTTCGAAGTCGGCCTGGCGGAAATCGCCATTCGCGAACAGTGCGGCCTGCTCGCCTATTCACCGCTGGCATTCGGTTTCCTGTCGGGCAAGTACGAAGGTGGCGCCCGCCCGCCAAAAGGCCGCCTGAGCCTCTACAGCCGTTTCAGCCGCTACTTCAATGCGCAATCGGAAGCGGCGTGCAGCCGTTACGTGGCACTCGCCCGGGAACATGGCCTGGATCCGGCGCAAATGGCGCTGGCCTTCGTCAATCAGCAACCGTTCGTCACCAGCAACATCATCGGGGCGACGACACTGGAGCAACTGGACAGCAACATTGCCAGTTTCTATCTGAATCTTTCAGACGAAGTGCTTGAAGGGATTGAAGCGATTCACAAGGATCATCCGAACCCGGCACCTTGATTGGCAGAAAAAACGCTTTCGCGAGCAAGCTCGCTCCCACAGGCACGGTGATCACCTGTGGGAGCGAGCTTGCTCGCGAAGGGGCCAGTCAATTCACTGCAAAACTCAAAGCGACCGCGCAATAATCTCTTTCATGATTTCATTGGTACCGGCATAGATCCGCTGCACCCGCGCATCCGCCCAGGCCCGGGCCACCGGGTACTCCCACATGAAACCGTAGCCGCCATGCAGTTGCACGCACTCGTCGAGCACCTTGCATTGCAGGTCGGTGCCCCAGTACTTGGCCATTGCCGCCGTCGGCACATCCAGTTTGCCCTGAAGGTGCAGCTCCAGACAGCGATCAACGAACACGCGGCCGATCTGAATCTCGGTGGCCATTTCCGCCAGTTTGAAGCGGGTGTTCTGGAAGTCGGCAATCGCCTTGCCGAACGCCTTGCGGTCACGGGTGTAATCCAGCGTCCATTGCAGTGCCGCCTCGGCTGAGGCCAGCCCGCCAATCGCCACCGTCAGACGCTCCTGCGGCAGTTCCTGCATCAGATAGGCAAACCCGGCGCCGGCCTGACCCAACAGGTTTTCCTTCGGCACTCGCACGTCCTGGAAGAACAATTCCGACGTGTCCTGGGCCTTCATTCCGACCTTCTCCAGGCGCTTGCCCTTGTCGAAGCCCGGCGTGTTCGCCTCTACCAGAAACAGACTGGTGCCCTTCGCACCGGCCTTCGGATCGGTCTTGGCCACGACGATCACCAGATCAGCCAGAAAACCGTTGGTGATGAAAGTTTTCGAGCCGTTGATCACGTATTCGTCGCCATCCAGCACCGCTGTGGTCTTGACCCCTTGCAGGTCGGAACCGGCGCCGGGCTCGGTCATGGCGATGGCGCTGACCATCTCGCCGGACACCAGTTTCGGCAGGTATTTCTGCTTCAGCGCCTCGCTGCCGTAATGCAGGATGTACGGCGCAACGATGTCCGAATGCAGGGAAAAACCAATGCCGGTCAGACCCAGCCGCCCCACTTCCTCGATCACCACGGCGCTGTACAGGAAGTCCGCCCCCAACCCGCCGTATTCTTCAGGCAGATGCGAGCAGAGCATCCCCGCCTCCCCTGCCTTGTTCCACAGTTTACGGTCGATGTAGCCTTGTTTTTCCCATTGCCCGTGGAACGGCACCGCCTCTTTCTCAAGGAATGTCCGCACGCTGTCGCGGAACAATTCGTGCTCGGAGCTGAACAGGGTTCTGGGAATCATGCGTCACCTTTCGTTCTTGTTGGAGGGATCAGACCTTCAGAGACTAAGCCGCACACCCGTTACAGGACACTGGACACATCCGACAAAAAATAAGACGATCCAGCCGTCTGGTGACCACTTTCCCTTATAAAAACAAAAGTTGAATTATGTCCAAGCAAGTCTCCACGCCCTTGCGGCGCGTCAGTATCCTGGCGATCGACCGGGTTTTCGCTTCAACCCTCATGCAAGCCAAGGATTTCTTCCATCTGGCCAGCCTGCGTTACGGCAAACAACTGGGCCACGGCCTGACTCCGGCGTTCGAAACCCGCCTGGTCAGCCCCGACGGCAAACCGGTTAACAGCTTCAGTGACGTGGTCATGCCGGTGGACGGCGGTCTGGAAAATGCCGACGTCATCATCCTCCCGGCCTTCTGGGATGACTTCGACACGCTGTGCCAACGTTATCCACAGGTGCTGCCGTGGCTGCGTGAACAGCACGCCCGTGGCGCCGTGCTCTGCGGCGAGGCCACCGGGGTGTTCTGGCTGGCCGAGGCCGGCCTGCTCAACGGCAAGGAAGCGACCACTTACTGGCGCTTCTTCAACGCCTTCGCCGAACGCTTCCCCAAGGTCTATCTCAATCAGGACAAGCACCTGACCGACGCCGACAACCTGTACTGCGCCGGCGGCACCACCTCGGCCTGCGACCTCTATATCTATCTGATCGAACGCTTCTGCGGCGCCAATGTGGCGCAAGCCGTAGCCCGCGACATTCTTTATGAAGTGCAGCGCAGCTACTCACCGGGCCGCATCGGTTTCGGCGGCCAGAAACTGCACCAGGACGTGATCATCCTGCAGATCCAGCACTGGCTCGAAGAGCATTTCGCCGACAAGTTCCGCTTCGAAGACGTGGCCCGCGAGCACGGCATGAGCATTCGCAACTTCATGCGCCGCTTCCAGACTGCCACCGGTGACAAGCCGCTGCATTACCTGCAACGACTGCGCATCGAGACCGCCAAGGGCCTGCTCTCCGGCAGTCGCAAGAGCATCAAGACCATCAGCTACGAAGTTGGCTACGACGATGCGAGCTTCTTCGCACGCCTGTTCCGCCAGCACACCGAACTGTCGCCGAACCAGTATCGACAGCAGTTCCAGCAAGCTGCCTGACGATTCGACCAGACACAAAAAAGGGCCTGCATCTGCAGGCCCTTTTTGTTTGCCGAATCCGCTTAAGGCTTGTGTGCCCGGGACAGGAATTCGTGGGATTGCATCTCCAGCAGACGGCTGAGGGTCCGCTGGAATTCGAACGTCAGGCGCCCGCCGGTGTACAGGTCTTTCAACTCGACTTCGGCAGAAATGATCAGCTTGACGTTACGGTCGTAGAACTCGTCGACCATGTTGATGAAGCGACGGGCGATGTCGTCGGTGGTGACGCTCATCTGCTCCACGCCACTGAGCAGCACGGCGTGGAAAATCTTGCCCAGTTCGATGTAGTCGTTCTGGCTACGCGGGCCGTCGCACAGTTCGCGGAAATCGAACCAGGCCACGTCATCGCAAGTACGCAGGGCGCGGATTTCGCGGTTCTCGATGATCAGCACATCATTTTCCACGGCCGCCGTGCATTCAGGCGTCAGCGCGCGGAAGCTCTTGCGCAGGCTTTCGTGAGCGGCTTCATCGAGCGGGAAGTGGAACAGCTCTGCCTGCTCGAGGTGACGCAGACGATAGTCGACGCCGCTGTCGACGTTGACGATCTCGGTGTTCTGCTTGATCAGCGCGATGGCCGGCAGGAAGCGCGCGCGTTGCAGGCCGTCCTTGTACAGACCGTCCGGCACGATGTTCGAGGTGGCGACCAGGGTTACGCCGTTCTTGAACAGCTCTTCCATCAGCGTGCCGAGGATCATGGCATCGGTGATGTCGGAAACGAAGAATTCATCGAAGCAGATGACCCGCGATTCAGTCGCAAAACGCTTGGCGATGATGGTCAGCGGGTTTTTCTCGCCGCCGAGGGTTTTCATCTCTTCGTGCACGCGCTTCATGAAGCGGTGGAAGTGGGTGCGGGTCTTTTCCTTGAATGGCAGCGCTTCGAAGAAGGTGTCCACCAGGTAGGTCTTGCCGCGACCCACGCCGCCCCAGAAGTACAGGCCCTTGACCGGCGTCTGATCCTTTTTGCCAAACAGCTTGCCCAGCAAACCCGGCTTGTTCTGCTCGGCCGCGATCAGATCGTCGTACAGGCGTTGCAGATGACGCACGGCAGTTTCCTGCGCCGCGTCATGGAAGAAGTCCGGGCGTTTCAGATCAGCTTGATATCGTTCTAGGGGCGTCATAATTCGTTAGCAAGGCAACAAAAACGGGCCGTCACTGTAGCGATGGCCCGTGGGAATGGCAATCGGCCCTTGGTCGGGCCGGCCCGTTGATTATTCCTGAACCGGTGTCAGAGCGATCCGCAACGCCTCAATGGCCGCGTCCCGCGCAGCAGCGTCGGCGAACGCCGGGCTGTCACCGACACACTCGCCTTCCAGCCAGACGCTGAAGCTCAGGTCTTCGCTGCGCACATCCAGCGCCGCACCCGTTTGCAGTTGCTTGGTCACCTGGCCGGCGGTTTTACCATCGGCGAAGTTGCGCGACTGCAGCAGTTGCTCGCCATCGGCCGCCAGCAGGCGGAAACGGAAGCTGCCGTCGTCTTCGCGGAAGCTGACGAAGCGCGCGGCTTTCGCGGCTTTCTTCTTGGTGGTCGCAGCCACCTGAACCTGATTGACGAAGGAGCGCAGGCCGACCGCTTCACGCAGTTCGTTGAGGAACGGCGTCGCCACCGCACGGGCCTTCTTGGCGCCGTGCTGCAGGATGTCTTCCAGATCCGCCGGACGCTCGATCAACTGGTGGTAACGCTCACGGGACTCGCCCAGTTCGTTGTCGAGCAACTGGAACAGACGGTTCTTCGCTTCGCCCCAACCCAGACCGCCCAGCAGCTCGCTGCGGAACTCGTCGGCCTGCGCCGGCGTGGCGAACGCCTGGAACAGGGTGAACAGGTGCGAGTTGTCCGGATCTTTCGCTTCGCCCGGCGCGCGGGAGTCGGTAACGATCCGCGAGATCGCGTCCTTCATGTCCTTGGCGCTGGTGAACAGCGGGATGGTGTTGTCGTAGCTCTTGGACATCTTGCGCCCGTCCAGGCCCGGCAACGTGGCGACGCTTTCCTCGATCAGCGCTTCGGGCATGGTGAAGAACTCCTTGCCCTGGCCGAACAGGTGGTTGAAGCGCTGGCCGATGTCGCGGGCCATTTCCACGTGCTGGATCTGGTCGCGACCGACCGGCACCTTGTGCGCGTTGAACATCAGGATGTCCGCCGCCATCAGCACCGGGTAGCTGTACAGGCCCATGGTGATGCCGGCATCCGGGTCTTCGCCGGTCTCGACGTTCTTGTCCACCGAGGCCTTGTAGGCGTGGGCGCGGTTGAGCAGACCCTTGGCGGCGACACAGGTCAGCAGCCAGGTCAGCTCGGGGATTTCCGGAATGTCGGACTGGCGATAGAAGGTCACACGATCCACATCCAGGCCACCGGCCAGCCAGGTCGCGGCGATTTCCAGACGCGAGCGCTGGATGCGCAACGGGTCATCGCACTTGATCAGGGCGTGATAATCGGCCAGGAAGTAGAACGAATCGGCGTTCGTGTCACGGCTGGCGACGATCGCCGGGCGAATGGCACCGGCGTAGTTGCCCAGGTGCGGGGTGCCGGTGGTGGTGATGCCGGTGAGGATGCGGGTACGGTTCGTCATGGGTAATCGCTTGTCAGACTGCAATCAATTCGAGAGACGCGGCAGGATCAGATCCTTGAGATCGGTCAGCTTGCCATGAAAAAAGTGTCCGCATTCTGCCACTTTCAGCAGCTCATGGGGGCGCCGGAGTTTGTCCGACCATTCGTAGACCAGCTGCGGATCGATCACCTCGTCGGTTTCCGGCTGGATCACGGTCAGCTCGCCCTGCTGCGGCAACTGATCCTGATCACCCAGGCGCATGACCGCAGGCGCCACCATGAACAGGTGCTTGAGCGCCACGCCTTGTGCTTCAAGACGACCGCCGAGACTTGCTGCAACAAATCCGCCGAAGGAGAAACCGAACAGGGTCAGCGGCAGATCCGGGTGTTTTTCCCGCAGCCATGCGGCGGCGGCCTGGGCGTCATCGACTTCACCGCTGCCCATGTCGTGGGCGCCTTCGCTGGCACCGACGCCGCGGTAGTTGAAACGCAGGGTGATCAGGCCCGCGTCGCGCGCGGTGCGCTGCAGGGTCGAGACGACCTTGTTGAGCATGGTGCCGCCCTGCACCGGGTTGGGATGGCAGATCAGCGCGATGCCGCGTGGCTGCTCGTTATCCAGGTACAGGGATTCAAGTTGACCCACCGGGCCATCAATCACTACAGGGGTTTCACGCATCAGCAAGGAAGGAACTCCGTGACCTCGAATCGGGTCGACTCGTCTAGCAAATTGTCTGTGCCAATCTATTGCGAGTGAATCGCGGTATACAGCGCAGGTTCGAGCCGTTAACGTAAAGCAAAGCCGTTTATAGAGGAAGGACTCGTGGAACACTCGCTCTTAGTTTGGTTGTTACCGACTCTTGCCCTGGTTGTGGGTGTCGCCATTGGTTTCCTGATCGCACGCGTTGCGCCGAACGCCGCGCCCAGCCGCACACAGCGTCAACTGGACGACATTCAGGAACGTTTCGACAGTTATCAGAATGAAGTGGTGACCCACTTCAACAGCACCGCCAATCTGGTCAAGAAACTGACCCAGAGTTACCAGGAAGTACAGGACCATCTCGCCGAGGGCGCCAACCGTCTGGCCCTGGACGAACAGACCCGTCAGCGTCTGCTGGCCTCCCTGCACTCCGAAGCGGTTCAAGCTCCACGGGAGCGCCTGACGCCACCGCACAGCCAGGAGCCACCGCGCGACTACGCGCCGAAGACTCCGAACTCGCCGGGCATGCTCGATGAGCATTACGGTCTGAAGAAGTAATCAGCCTTCGCACCAACAAAAAGCCCCCGGACAATCACTTGTCCGGGGGCTTTTTTGTACCTGACGGTTACGGATACTGCTGAACCGTACCCGGCTGCTGTTGCTGCTGACCACCGTACTGCTGGCCCGGGATCGCCTTCAGGTTGACTTCAACGCGGCGGTTCTGCGCACGGCCATTGACGTCACCGTTGCTGGCAACAGGATTATCCGGGCCGGCACCACGGGCCGACAGGTTGGCACCGCTGACGCCTTGCGAAGTCAGGTAGGTCGCCACGCTCTGCGCACGACGCTGGGACAGGTCCATGTTGTGCTGGCGGCTGCCGGTGCTGTCGGTGTAACCGACGATTTCGATCTGGTTCTGGTTGAACTCCCTGAGCGAGCCCGCCAGGTTGTTCAGCGGTTGATAGAAGCTTGGCGCGATGTTCGCCGAATCGGTGGCAAAGGTGATGTTGCCCGGCATGATCAGCTTGATCTGATCGCCCTGACGCTGCACTTCAACACCGGTGTTGGCCATGCTGGCGCGCAGTTTTTTCTCTTGCTGGTCGGCGTAGTAGCCGTAACCGGCAGCGGAAGCACCGACGACGGCAGCGCCGATCAAGGCGCCCTTGCCGCGGTTGTTGTGGTCGATGGCGGCGCCGGCCAGCGCACCGGCCAGTGCACCGAGACCGCCGTACTTGGCGGTTTTGCTCATGCCCTGGGAGCCACCGTCGGCCTGACCCTGATTGTCATAGGGGTTGGGCGAGGCGCAGCCGGACAGTACGGCTACGGCAGTAGCGACAATAATCAAACGACGCGTGGTGAACATGGAGAGCTCCTACTTTTTTGCATTCTGTGGTGCAACGGCCGTTTGGCAATGGACCTTTGCGGGCGTTGGATCATGACAATGCACAAAAATTCCGCCGGGCACTCGTGACAAAATGTTTAGGCGCGCACGAACGGATTTTCCCGCATTTCATCGCCCAGACGCGTGTCCGGGCCATGTCCGGCCACAACGGTCGCGTCCTCGTCCAATGTGTACAGCCGCTGCTTGATCGATCGCACGATGGTCGCCTGATCGCCGCCCCACAAATCCGTGCGCCCTACTCCGCGCCGGAACAATGTGTCACCGGCAATCAACAGCTTAGCCTCGGAAAACCAAAAGCTCATGGAACCGGGTGTATGCCCCGGCGTATGCAACGCCACGCCGCAGCCGCAGGCGAGTTCTTCATCATCGCTCAGCCAGCGATCCGGCGATGGCACCGGGGTGTAGGGCACACCGAACATCTGGCATTGCATCTCCAGGTTGTCCCACAGGAATTGATCTTCTTTATGCAGGTGCAGGGTTGCGCCGGTTTTCTCTTTCATCTGACCGGAGGCGAGAAAGTGATCGAGATGCGCATGGGTGTGGATGATGCTCACCACTTTCAGACCCAGCGCATCGAGGCGCGCCATGATCAGATCGGGATTGCCGCCCGGGTCGACAACAATGGCTTTCTTCGTTACCGGGTCGCCGATGATCGTGCAATTGCACTGCAGCGGGCCGACGGGGAAGGTTTCGCGGATGAGAGCCGGCGCAGCAAAAGTCATGAGAAGTCCCGGAAAGCAGTGAATGCAGAACTCAGGATTCTACTTCACTTGCCGATACAGAACGCCAGTTCAGAAATTTGACGCCATCAATCCGAAAATAATGGCGTAGTGATATCAAACTTGAAAAATCTATCGCAAAATAACATTTTTTGCGGCCGAGCTCAGGGAAAGACCGCGAGACCACTCAGGAATATGACATGCCCACTCCTACCAGCTACTCCTACACCACTTTTACAACGCTGACTGGTAATAACTCGATCGATGGCCTCCTTTCGGGTGACTACTGGACGGGCTCCACCCCTTTTCACAAGAGTGGAACGCCTACACTTCTGACCTTCAGCTTCATTACCACAGACAACTCCTATTTCGCTCGAAACTACAGTCCGAGCAACGAGTACCTGAATGCCTTTACGTTGACTTCAGGTCAGGAGAACGCGGTAAAAAGCGCTCTGAGCATGTGGAGTTCGGTTTCCAATCTTCAATTCACGCAAGTGGCAGAAAACTTTTCCAACGTAGGCGACCTGCGGTTCGGCGGCTACCTGGGAATGGACTCCAAGTACGCTGCCTGGGCTTATTTCCCTGATCGCACGCCTGTTGCCGGAGACGTATGGATCGGCCCATCGACGAATGATCCAGCGCCGGTAAAAGGCTCATATGACTATTTGACGTTTTTGCACGAAATTGGCCATGCCCTGGGACTCAAACATCCTTTTGAAGCCAGCAGTGACAACAAGACAATCCTCAATCCCGCACTGGACGATGTCCGTTACACGGTGATGAGCTACAACGATAATTACTCCTACCAGCCTACCAGCCCGATGCTGCTGGACATCCTCGCCATTCAAAAGCTGTACGGTGCGAATACCCAATGGCAGTCGGGCAACAACTTTTACAACTGGGCACCCAACCAGTCCGTATTCGAGACTATTTACGATACGGGTGGCATCGATGCCATCGATGGCAGCAACCAGCTCTCGGCCGTTCGTATCAACCTGAACGAAGGACAGTTCAGCCAGATCGGCAAGGCATTCCTTGATCTGAATACCATGACGTCCTTCAACGAAGGATTGGCCATTGCCTATGGCACCAAGATCGAAAACGCCTACGGCTCGGCTTTTGACGACACTCTCATCGGTAACGCGCTGGACAACATGCTTGACGGCATGGGTGGTGCGGACACCATGATTGGCGGCGCCGGCAACGACAGCTATTACGTCGACAACATCGGCGACGTGGTCATCGAGACAAACACCTCGACCTCGGAAATCGACGCCGTCAACAGCACGATCGACTACACCCTGGGCGCCAACGTCGAGTGGCTGAACCTGCTCGGCACCGCCAATCTCAATGGCACCGGCAACGCCCTGGACAACCGCATCACCGGCAACTCGGGTAACAACATCCTCGACGGCGGTGCCGGCGCCGACATCATGATCGGCGGCACTGGCAACGACACCTACATCGTCGACAACATCGGCGATGTCGTGATCGAGACCAGCACCCTGGCCAGCGAGATCGACATCGTCCGTTCTTCGGTCACCTTCACCCTGGGTGCCAACCTGGAAAACCTCATCCTTACCGGCACTGCCAACATCAACGGTATCGGCAACGCACAGAACAACGTGCTGACCGGTAACGATGGCGACAACCAGCTCAACGGTGGCGCCGGCCTGGACACCATGATCGGAGGCAAGGGCAACGATGCCTATGCCATCGACCAGTCGGGCGAACTGGCCCTGGTGCAGGAGAATGCCAACGAAGGCAATGACTCGCTCTATGTGGTCTACAACGCCACCGCGCAAGACAATGTCGTCGACCTGAACCTGAGCAACCTGCAGAACGTCGAGAATATCCTGCTGCTGGGCAGCGGCATGTTCACCGCACTGGGCAACGGTCTGAACAACACCCTGACCGGCAATGGCGACGCCAACGTCCTCAATGGCGGTGCGGGCGCCGACATCATGATCGGCGGTGGTGGCAACGACAGCTACTACGTCGACAACATCGGCGACCAGGTCATCGAAACCGGTACCTCGACCTCGGAAATCGACGCGGTCAACAGCACGATCGACTACACCCTGGGCGCCAACGTCGAATACCTGAATCTGCTTGGCAGCGCCAACCTCAACGGCACCGGCAACGCTCTGGACAACCGCATCACCGGCAACTCGGGCGACAACATCCTCGACGGAGGCGCCGGCGCCGACTATATGGCCGGCGGCACTGGCAACGACACCTACATCGTCGACAACATCGGCGACGTCGTGGTCGAGACCAGCACCCTGGCCAGCGAGATCGACACCGTCCGTTCTTCGGTCACCTTCACCCTGGGTGCCAACCTGGAAAACCTCATCCTCACCGGCACTGCCAACATCAACGGTATCGGCAACGCACAGAACAACGTGCTGACCGGCAACGATGGCGACAACCAGCTCAACGGTGGCGCCGGCCTGGACACCATGATCGGTGGCAAGGGCAACGATGCTTACGCCATCGACCAGTCGGGCGAACTGGCCCTGGTGCAGGAGAATGCCAACGAAGGCAACGACACGCTCTATGTGGTCTACAACGCCACTGCGCAGGACAATGTCGTCGACCTGAACCTGAGCAACCTGCAGAACGTCGAGAACGTCCTGCTGCTGGGCAACGGCAACTTCAATGCAATCGGCAACAGCTTGAACAACACCCTCACCGGTAACGCCGATGCCAACATCCTGGACGGTGGTGCCGGTGCCGACTACATGGCCGGCGGCACTGGCAACGACACCTACATCGTCGACAACATCGGCGACGTCGTGGTCGAGACCAGCACCCTGGCCAGCGAGATCGACACCGTCCGTTCTTCGGTCACCTACACCCTGGGTGCCAACCTGGAAAACCTCGTCCTCACCGGCACTGCCAACATCAATGCCATCGGCAACGCACAGAACAACGTGCTGACCGGCAACGATGGCGACAACCAGCTCAACGGTGGCGCCGGCCTGGACACCATGATCGGTGGCAAGGGCAACGACGACTACGCCGTCGACCAGTCGGGCGAACTGGCCCTGGTGCAGGAGAATGCCAACGAAGGCAACGACACGCTCTATGTGGTCTACAACGCCACTGCACAAGACAATGTCGTCGACCTGAACCTGAGCAACCTGCAGAACGTCGAGAACATCCTGCTGCTGGGCAGCGGCATGTTCACCGCACTGGGCAACGGTCTGAACAACACCCTGACCGGCAACGCCGACGCCAACGTCCTCAATGGCGGTGCGGGCGCCGACATCATGATCGGCGGTGGTGGCAACGACAGCTACTACGTCGACAACATCGGCGACCAGGTCATTGAAACCGGTACCTCGACCTCGGAAATCGACGCCGTCAACAGCACGATCGACTACACCCTGGGCGCCAACGTCGAGTGGCTGAACCTGCTCGGCACCGCCAATCTCAACGGCACCGGCAACGCCCTGGACAACCGCATCACCGGCAACTCGGGCGACAACATCCTCGATGGCGGCGCCGGCGCCGACTATATGGCTGGTGGCACTGGCAACGACACCTACATCGTCGACAACATCGGCGACGTCGTGGTCGAGACCAGCACCCTGGCCAGCGAGATCGACACCGTCCGTTCTTCGGTCACCTACACCCTGGGTGCCAACCTGGAAAACCTCGTCCTCACCGGCACTGCCAACATCAATGCCATCGGCAACGCACAGAACAACGTGCTGACCGGCAACGATGGCGACAACCAGCTCAACGGTGGCGCCGGCCTGGACACCATGATCGGTGGCAAGGGCAACGACGACTACGCCGTCGACCAGTCGGGCGAACTGGCCCTGGTGCAGGAGAATGCCAACGAAGGCAACGACACGCTCTATGTGGTCTACAACGCCACTGCGCAGGACAATGTCGTCGACCTGAACCTGAGCAACCTGCAGAACGTCGAGAACGTCCTGCTGCTGGGCAACGGCAACTTCAATGCGATCGGCAACAGCTTGAACAACACCCTCACCGGTAACGCCTCCAATAACATACTCAATGGTGGCGCAGGCGCAGACACACTGATCGGCGGTGGCGGTGCCGACACCTTTGTCTTCGGTGCCGTCAACGAGATGGGGTTGGGAAACAATCGCGACGTCATTACTGACTTCAGCAGCCAGCAGGGAGATAAAATCGACCTGACACACTTCGACGCCAACCTGCTGACCGCTGGCATCAACGGTTTCACCTTCATCGGTGCGAACGATTTCACCGGTGCAGGCCAACTGCGGTTCGTGGACCACATACTGTCGGGCAACGTCAGCGGCAATGCCGGTGCGGACTTCGAGATTCAACTGGTGGGTGTGAACAGCTTCAGCGCCAACGATCTGGTGGCCTGACGTCGCCGAAATACCCGGCCTGCGATGCAGGCCGGTTCAACTGAAAACAAAACGCCCCGACTGGTTCGGGGCGTTTTGTTTTCATGGCCGACGGTCACTGCCGCTAACCCAGCATGCCCAGCTCCTTCGCCCGCGCCACCGCCTGAGTCCGCCGCTCAACTCCCAGCTTGCTGTTGATATGGCTGGCATGAGTCTTCACGGTGTGCAGCGAAATGAACAACTGCTCGCTGATCTCCTGATTGGAGCACCCCTGGGCAATCAGGCGCAGGACCGACAGCTCCCGGCTGCTCAGTTGTTCAGTGATCGAAAAATCCTGCACCGTGCGCGACGCTGGAACCGGGAAGTGCGCCAGAAGTTGATGACCGACCAGGCTCGGTATCGTCACCGACAATTGCCCGTGCAGCCAGTCGGCGTGATCCCTGACAAGGGCATCGAACGGCTGCAACACCCCGCCACTGGCAGCTTCCATTGCCTGGGCGAACGCTTTGCGGGCTTCGGCTTCGCGATTGCTCCCCAGCAACAAAGCCACCTTCTGGGTCAATGCCATCACGCAAAGCAACTGCCGCCCGGTCTGCTGACCGTTTTCCAGTAACACGTTCAATCGCCCTTCGGCCAGCATCGGTTGTCCCTGAATGAAATCCAGCAGCGCTTGCTGCAATTCGACATGCAACGGCAATTGCGGATGGAACTCCGGCGGAGCTGCGGCCCGCTCACCGGTGTAAGTCTGCCCCAGGCGCGCCAGCCACGCATCGGCCAGGTCGATCCGTCCTTGCGCCAGCCACAGTTCACATTTGACCAGCGTAATCATCGCCAGGTAATAAATCGGCGGCACATCCCAGATGTGCATCAGGCGCTCGGCTTCAGACAGTTCGGCAAAGGCCCTGGCGTAATCGCCACTGCTGCCGTCAAGCCGGGCAATCACGCAGTGGCCGATCAGCACGCTGATATCGCGACAGGCCCGTGCTTCGCTCAAACCCGCCTGTAATCGCTGGCGCGCCGCATCAGGTTGCAAGCGCATGGCCAGTAAAAATCCCTCGTACAGCGTCAACCGCGCACGCACGGCGTACAAACGCTGCGCCGACAATCCACGCAGACGCTCCAGGCCCTGATGCACTTCATCGAGCGAACGCACAATTTCCCCACGTGCCTGCAACACCCGGGCACGGTCGTAATGTGCCAGCGCTTCGAACAATGGATTGCCGACCCGCTGCGCCAGCTCCAGAGACTCGCGATTCAAGCCTCGTGCGCGCCACAGATCGCCGTCGGCAATCGCCAGGTTGGACAAGGTCGACAAACACATCAGGCGCTGGCCGTAGCGCTTGGCCGGCAGGCTCTCCAACGCTTCGCTGCAATACTCGATGGTCTGCTCGCGATGCCCCCGTCCTCGGGCGATGATGCCCTTGAGCGCCAGCCACTGGGCGAGCATGGATTTCTGTGCGGTGGCCGATGGCGCCGGCAGAAACCGGCTCAGGTGACTGGCAAGCTCCTCGGCCGCATCGAGCTGACAGGCAAGCCCCAGCGCCCAGCTGTACAACACGATCAGGCGCGGCGTGCTGATCAGCAGGCTATCGGGCAAGTCCATTTTCCAGCGCAACAACATGCCGACGTTCTGTTCGGCGAGCAACTGTTCCTCGGACAGGTTCTGCACCAGATTCGCCGCCACATCCAGATGACCTGCCCGCAGCGCCTGTTCCACGGCTTCATCCAGCAAGCCTTGAGCATTGAACCAGCGACAGGCGCGCAGGTGCAGCGTAGCAACAGGAACCACCGCCCGAGCGATTGGCCGACTGCGCAACAGATCGGAAAACAGATGGTGATAGCGATACCAGTGCCCGTGTTCATCCAGCGGCACCAGAAACACCTGATGCGCCAACAGAAAGCGCAGAATCTCGGCACTGTCGTGGGATTCGCGCACCGCATCGCACAGCTCGCTGCAAAAACGTTCCTGCGGCGCGGTGTCGTAGAGAAACGCCTGCACCTCGGCCGGCAGGCAGTCGATGACTTCTTCCAGCAGGTAATCACGGATAAGCCCTTCCCCGCTGTTCAAGGCTTGCGGCAATGCGGCATCGCTCCCGGCCTCGGACACCGCCAGCAACCAGAAGCGCAGCCCGGCCACCCAGCCTTCACTGCGCTGGATCAGGTTTTCCAGGGCCTCGCCGCGTAGCGAACTGCTGTGCCGATCGAGCAACGCCAGCGCTTCGTCGTGGGTCAGGCGCAGATCCTGTTCATGCAGTTCCAGCAACTGTCGCGAAAGGCGCAGACGGGCGAGATGCCAGTCGGGCCGTTGGCGGCTGGTGACCATGACCAACAGGCCATCGGGCAAATGATTGAGGAAAAATTGCAGGCAGCGGTCGAGTACCGGCCCTTGGGCGAGGTGGTAGTCGTCCAGTACCAGTAACAGCGGCGAGGTCGGTTGCAGGTGCAGTGCCAGCTCATCGAGCAGGCCGTCGAGCCATTCCTCGAAGGCGAACGGCTGATGACGCTGGCGCATTTTCAACAGGCCGAGTGCGCGGCTGCCCAGTTGGGGGAAATAGTCCTGCAGGCCTTCGAGCAGACGCTCGAGAAAGCGCCCCGGGTCGCTGTCCCGGGCGCTCAGTCCCAGCCACAGACTTTGCCAGTGTCCCGGCAGACTTTGACAGAACTCCACGGCCAGCGAACTTTTGCCGAACCCGGCTGGGGCACAGACCAGCAACAGACGTCCACCGAGCCCGGCTTGCAGTCGCTCGCAAAGTCGTGGCCGCAATACGTATCCGTCAGGCAGCGGGGGACGAAAGAAACGTCCGTCCAGTGCCGCGACGGCAACGCTTGCAGGACCCGGAAGTGGGGACAGATCAGTCATGGCCGGCTCTTGTTCGAATGGCTGTTGGCGGCGTAGCAGATGTCCGCAGACTAGCCTTAAACGGCGTACATATGAAGTTGTTGCTACAAATGGCTACAAAATCACCACGCAAAAAAAACGCCCCGAACCAGTCGGGGCGTTTTTTCGAGGATGCGGCCTCGGGTTACAGCTTAGCGGATACCGTCCTGGCCCAGGTTGCCCGGCTGGAATTCGCTCTTGGTGGCAGAGAAGCCGAAGTCATAAGCCTGTTTCTCTTCGTTCTTCATGCCCAGTGCCAGGTAACGACCCGATTGCAGGTCGTACAGGGTTTCCAGCGCGTACCACGGCACTTGCTTGTCGTAGTAGTCCTCGGCATGGGCCTCGGCGACGCGCCACAGCTGACCGCGACCGTCGTAGTGGTCGATGACCGCTGCCTGCCAGGTATCTTCATCGATGAAGAAGTCACGTTTGGCGTAGATGTGACGCTGACCCGGCTTCAGGGTAGCCACCACGTGCCAGACGCGGCGCAGCTCGTAACGGGTCAGGTCCTGATTGATGTGGCCGGCCTTGATGATGTCGGTGTACTTCAGCGTCGGCGAATCGATCTTGTAGCTGTTGTTGGCAATGTACATCTCTTTCTTGCCTTCCAGCTTCCAGTCATAACGATCCGGTGCGCCGTTGTACATGTCGAGGTTGTCGGAAGTACGCAGGCCGTCCGCCGCAGTACCCGGACCGTCATAGGACACTTGCGGTGCCTGACGTACACGGCGCTGACCGGTCGCATAGACCCAGGCCTTGCGCGGCTCCTTCACCTGGTCGAGGGTCTCGTGCACCAGCAGCACGGTACCTGCCAGACGAGCCGGTGCGGTCACTTTCTGCTTGAAATAGAACAGCACGTTGCCCGGGTTGGCCGGATCGTAATCCTTCATCTTGTCGCGGAACACGAACTGGTCCTGGAAATACACCAGGCTGAACGAGCCGTTGGTCTGCGGCGTCGCTTGGGTCACCAGACGGGTCACGCTGCCACCGCGATAGCGGGTGATGTGGTTCCAGATGACTTCCAGACCGTCTTTCGGGATCGGGAACGGGATGGCGGTCTGGAAGTTTTCCAGGCCGTTGCCACCGGCCACCAGCGTGGTGGTCGTGGCATTTTTCTTGATGGCCGCAAAGACGTCATCCGGCACGGTGGCACCGCGATGGGACGGGTAGACCGGCATCTTGAAGGTATCCGGGTAACGCTTGAACATCGCGTACTGGCCCGGCGCAAGCTTGTCCTTGTACTGGTCGACGTTCTGCGCGGTGATGGTGAACAACGGTTTCTCACTGCCGTACGGATCGGACAGGAAGCCTTTGCTGTCGACGGTGCCGGCATTCTTCGCCAGCGGCTTCCAGGCCGGGATCGAACCGTCGGCGTTGCCTGCCATCTCGGCGCCCATCGGGGTCAGGCTCTTGCCCAGTTTGTCGGCCTCGGCGGCAGGGACCGCCGCCATCACGCTGGTCGCCAGCAGCGAAAGCCCCAGAACACCGGCGTGGAACAGATTCTTTGTTATTTTCATAGGTTTGTTCGTCCTGAAAAAACTGCGCTTAGAAGTTCACGCCAACACTGAGGGCAACGAAGTCGCGATCATCCACCGTGCTGTATTCGCCACCAAAGAAGTTGGTGTAGGCCAGGCTTGCGGTGTAGGTGTTCTGGTATTCGGCATCCAGCCCGAGGCTGATGGCCTTGCGACCTTCCTCGAAGTTGCCGCCAGGGCCCGGGGAGTAACCCTTGACGTCGTGTGACCAGGCCACGTTCGGCTTCAGGTTCACACCGGCGAGCACGTCGCTGTAATCCCAGATGGCACGAGCGCGATAACCCCAGGAAGTGGCGGTGGTGAAACCGTTGTTGTCGCAGTTGCTGGAGCGGTTGCTGGTCGATGCGCCAGGGCCGGCACCGTTGATGGTCGAGGTGTTGAGGATCTGCGAGCAGGTATCCAGGCCGCCAGTGGACGGCAGCTCACCCGGACCGAAGACCGGATCGCGGCCGTAGCGGGCCTCGGACTTGCTTTCCAGCCCACCGACGTGGGTCACGCCGACTTCACCCACCAGGGTCAGGCGGTTGGCGCCCATGACCTGATCGAAGAAGTGCGTCAGGGTGGTTTGCAGCTGGGTGATTTCTTTACGGTTGTAACCGTGCAGGTCCTGGCCCGGAACGCCATTGAGGATCGAGGCGTTGGTCAGCGCGCCGCCTAACGGACGCACACCGGCGAACAGGATGTCGGTGGAGTTCAGTTGCACCGGCGCGTTAGGCCGGTAGCTGATCTCACCGCTCCACGCCGTGCCGGTAGGCAGGGTGGTGGAGAAGCTCAGACCGTAGAGGCGAATGTCCTCCGGATACTCGATGAAATACTCGGAGTTACCCGCCACCACCAGAGGGCCCAGAGCCTGGAACGGGCCAGGCAGAGCCTTGACGCCGTTATAGATCGACTGCGGTGCACCGGTCGCGCTGAAGATCGGCGCACGACTGTGGTAGTTCATGAAGTAGGCACCGAACTCGGTGGCCAGCGGATCGAACATGTACTTGGCGGACACGCCCCACTGCCCGCTGTCCCGCGCATTGCGGTTCGGGGAGCGACGTACCAGCACGCCTTCTTCGTTGACGTCGACATTGGCGGCCGCCAGCGGGCCGAGGGCAACGCCTGGAATGGTCGAGCGCTTGTTCAGCACGCGCAGATTGTCGTCGCAACCGGTGGTGACGATATCAGGCTGGGAGAAGAACGTGCCGCAGTTGTCGGTCACGGTCTTCTGCCAGTCGATCTGGTAGAAACCTTCGGCCGACAGGTTTTCGGTGATGCTCTGGGACAGATAGAACATGTTGACCGGGATCAGGCCTTCCTTGATCTCGGCGCCCGGACGGCGGAAGGCGGAAACGTCGATCGGGTTGATCGAGTTGATGCCGCCACCGATGAAGGTACTTTCACCCCAGTTCACCACCTGCTTGCCCAGACGCACCGAACCCGGCTCATCGGCAATGGCGTAGTTGTGATAGATGAACGCATCGAGGATCTGGCCGCCTGAAGAACGGGCTGCCACGTCGCGGTTGTGGTTGCTGACGTCCTTGTATTCCAGGTCCTGGTTCTGCAGCGCGAAGTCGTACCAGTACTTGCCCCGGACGAAGACGCCGGTGTCGCCGTATTTCAGTTCGAGGTCATGGATGCCCTTGAAGATCTTCGAGAACGCTTGCCCGCTCTTGAAGTTCAAGTGACCGTCGTCGGAGGTCTGGGACAGGCCCCGGCCGCCGTTGTTGACACCAATAAGATCCTTGTTCGGCTGCTGGGTCGACACGCTCATGCCCAGGGAGAGCGAGGAGTCGAACTGGCCTTCGATTTCACCGACGTTGAAGCTGACGCCGAATGCGGGCCCGGCGAGCGTGGAGGCAAGACTGACCGCCAGAGGCAGTTTCGCCCGGCGCCAGAACTGGTTTACTGAGGTCATCGACGCTACTCCATGTGCATTATTGTTATGGCAGTGAGTACTTTTAAAAACGCCTGAAGGACCGGGCGCCAGAGGCCTCCCGAAATCGCTTCAATGTTGCATTGCCCCGTTCTTAAAAATCCTTGAGCGGACTATAGCCAGCAGGTGGTACTGCTTGATCCCTCTAAAGTGTGATTTGCAGCTGCCGGCCACTCTGGAACAGTCCTTTCGCCAGTCCGACACATGTCGGCCCGGCAAGGATGGCTGATTTTTCCGATTTCACAAGCCAAGCGCTTGCTTGGTGGGGCTGGCGCGCCGTTTTCGGCGCGCCAGGGAACACTCAAAGTGTCGAGAGGAAGGTGCTGTTGTTGGCCTGCCATTCGGTGATGTCGAGGCGGATGCGCTTCTTGTCGAGCTTGCCGACACTGGTCTTGGGAATTTCAGTAACAAGCGCGATCTGACTCGGGATTGCCCACTTGCTCAGGTGCCCCAGTTCCACGAACGGCTTGAGGTGTTCCTTGAGCTCGCGGGCCCCGATGGCGTGCCCTTCGCGGATCACCAGCAAGGCAAACGGGCGCTCGCCCCACTGCGGATCGGCGATGCCCACCACTGCTACTTCACGTACCGCGACGTGACGACTGATCAGGTCCTCGAGGTCCAGCGAGGAAATCCATTCGCCACCGGTCTTGATCACGTCCTTGATGCGGTCGCGGATATCGATCACGCCCATGCTGTCGAGTGTTGCCACGTCGCCGGTGTGCAGCCAGCCACCGGCCCACAGCTCGGCGCCCTTCTGCGGTTCGTTGAAATAGCCCTCGGTCAGCCACGGTGCACGCAGCACCAGTTCGCCCTGGGTTTCGCCATCGGCGGGCAGGAAGTTACCGTCGCCATCGACGATCGCCGCTTCGACCAGCGGCCCCGGCACCCCGGCCTTGATCCGGTAGGTGGTGCGTTCGTCTTCGGTGCCTGCCATCAACTCATCGTTGAGATGCGCACAGGAGACAAGCGGCCCGGTTTCCGACATGCCGTAGGCCGCCGTCAGTTGAATGCCTTTGCTCTTGGCCGTTTCATACAGCGTGCGATTGAGCGCACTGCCGCCGATGACGATTTTCCAGCCGCCGAAATCGGTGCCCTGCGCGCCCTTGGCGTTGAGCACCATCTGCAGGATCGTCGGCACGCAGTGAGAGAACGTGACCTTCTCCTTGCGCCACAGCTCGACGAGGAATTCCGGGTCGTAACGCCCCGGGTAAACCTGCTTGAGCCCCAGCATCGTTGCTACATACGGCAGCCCCCAGGCATGCACGTGGAACATCGGGGTGATCGGCATGTACACGTCGTTGGTGCCCAGCAGCCGCACGCTGTCGATGGCGCCCATGATGGTCGACACGCCCATGGTGTGCAGCACCAGTTGCCGGTGGGTGAAATACACACCTTTCGGATTGCCGGTGGTACCCGTGGTGTAGAAGGTGGTGGCGACCGAGTTTTCGTCGAAGTCCTGGAAGTCGTACTGCGGGCTCGCGGCCGCCAGCAATTGTTCGTACTCGCCGACCAGATTCGGCAGCTCCGCGGTTTTTTCCGGCAGATCGGTCAACAGCAGGGTTTTCTCCACCGTGGTCAGGTGCGGCGCGATGGCCTGGTACAGCCCGACGAACTCGCTGTTGACCAGCACGAAGCGGTCCTCGGCGTGGTTCATGGTGTAGAGGATCTGTTCCGGCGACAGGCGCACGTTAATGGTGTGAATCACTGCGCCGATCATCGGAATGGCAAACATGCATTCGAGGTAGCGATGGCTGTCCCAGTCCATCACCGCCACGGTATCGCCGGCCTTTACGCCGGCTGCCGTCAGTACGTTGGCCAGTCTCGCGACCCGTTCGATCAGGGTCGGATAGCTGTAGCGCAACTGGTCACGGTAGATGATCTCGCGGGTTTTCTCGTAACGGGCGCCCGACATCAGCAGCCGTTTAATCAGCAATGGATACTGGTAGGCCCCTTCGGCGGGCGGAATAACGCGAGTCTGCAACATAAGAATCCCTTTTCTGACTGCACGGTGTTGGCGTTGGAGTTTTGTACTCTAGAACCCTTATACGCCAGCCAAATCAGCCAAAGGAATGATTTGCAGAGCCGTACAAATGCTAGCTTTGCGCCAGCATTTGTCGGATTTCGTCACCGGTCAGGCCGTTTGCCCTACAGCCGCTTCGGAAGGCGTACGTGGGAAAACCACTGCCGCCAGGAACGTCAATGCGCCAAATCCGGCCAGAATCAGGTAAAGCCCCACAAAACCATGGCGCGGTTCGACATAGGAAATCAGCGGAATCGCCGTCGCACTGGCACCGAACGATAAACAGTAACGCAGGGCAAATACCCGGGACTGCCATTGCGGCGCAACGAAGTTGGCGACCATCGAATCGTTCACCGTCACCTGGCCGAACACCACGAACATGAACGCCGCACCGAGCGCGATCACCGCCCAGCCATCGACGTAAGCCATGGCGTAAAGCAGCGGTGCCTGAAACAGCGTCAGCACCACAAATGGCCATTTCAGACTGACCCGGTGCAGCAATTGCCCGATGCTCAACTGCGCCACCGCACCGAACGCGTACGCCAGGCTCACCACCACACCAAGGGTCTGCGGCGAGGCGAACAGGTCATGCAGGCGCTCCTGGAACAGCTTTGGATAAGTCATGGTGGTGGCGTTGAACACCACGCCGCCGGTGGCCGTGGCCAAGGCCAGCACGCCGAATACCATGACCATCGAAATGCGCTGACCACTGGCGCCCTTGAGCGCGTTGTGCGGGCGCTTGGGGATCGGCTCCTCACGCACCTGCAAGGCAAAACCGATCCCCAGCACGATGGCCACGGCACCCGGTATCAGGAATGCCGAACGCCAGCCGAACTGCGCCACCAGCAAACCGGTGATCAGTGCCGAAAACGCCACGCCGAGATTGCCCCACATGCCGTTGATGCCGATCTCACGTCCGCGATTCTGCGCATAGGCCACCAGCATCGCCGTGCCGACCGGGTGATAGATCGCGGCAAAAATGCCGATCAGGGTCAGGCCGATGACCAGCATCGTCGGGCTGTTACTGAGGCCGGTAACAATCGCCGAAGCACCGATACCGAAGAAAAACACCAGCATCATCCGCCGCCGGCTCCAGTGATCACCGAGCCAGCCGGCCGGTAGCGAACAGGCGCCGAACGCGATGAAACCGCCCAGGGACAGGCCGATCAGCGCGGCATAGTCGAGGGCGAAGGCCTGGGTCATGCCGAGCACGGCGGCGGGAAAAATCAGCATGAACATGTGATCGATCACATGGGCTGCGTTGATGTAGCGGATGACATTTCTGGATTGATTCATCGCGGCACGCTTTCTTGTGGTGAACAGATGAGGGTGAGCGCTTATGCTAAGTTGGCGAAAAAGCGCATTCCTGCCATACAAGTCAGTGAACCGGACATGTTGATCAGCCATTTCGAACACGGCCCGGTGAGTGCCTATCCCCGGGATTATCTCGACGGCGCGCACCAGCCATTGCACCTGCATCGCGAGGCGCAGTTGCTGTATGCAGTGAGTGGTGTCATGCGGGTGGTCACGGCGCAAGGTGCGTGGGTGATTCCGCCGACCCGCGCGGTGTGGATTCCACCGGAAGTCGGCCATGAAATCTTCATGTCCGGCGATGTGCAGATGCGTTCATTGTTCATCGCACCCGAACTGTCACCGGCCAGCCTGCAACACTGCTGCGTGCTGGCGGTGACACCATTGCTGCGCGAACTGATCCTGCGTGCGGTGCAGGGCCCGCCCCACGCCGACAATCCGCTGATCCAGCAATTGATGCTCGAGGAACTGGCCGGCCTCGAAAACCTGCCGCTGCACATCCCGATGCCGAGCGACCGACGCCTGCAAAACATTTGCCTGGCGCTGCTGCGCGAGCCCGATCACCCAAACACCCTGGAAGACTGGGCGCAACAGGTCGGCGCCAGCTCACGCACATTGGCGCGGCTGTTCCAGCAACAACTGCAGATGAATTTCAATGCCTGGCGCCAGCAACTGCGCCTGATGGAGGCCCTGCCCCGCCTGCTCGCCGGGGACAGCGTGCAGAGCGTGGCGCGGGATCTGGGTTACGGCAGCGCGCGGGCGTTCAGCGCGATGTTTCGCCGTTTGCTCGGGGACAATCCCCGGGAGTACCTCAACGCCCTGAATCAGCTCAGTTCGATCAATGCATCTCGGTGAACGCGAGCTTCACGCCGATTGCGATCAGCACAGCGCCCATGGTGCGGTCGAACCAGTGGCCCATGCGGGCGAAACCGGCGCGCACGCGCTGCTGGCTGAACAGCATCGCCACCAGGCAGAACCAGGTGGCCGTCGCAGCCGCCAGGTAAACCCCGTAACCGGCCTGCACTGCCAGTGGCGTGTGCGGGTTGATCACCACGGTGAACAGCGACAGGAAGAACAGCGTGGCCTTCGGGTTCAGACCGTTGGTCACGAAGCCTGAAGTGAACGCGCCACGGGCGGTGCGTTCGCCGGCCTCTTTGTGCAGGTCGTCGGTCACGGTCTTGGCCGGTTGCGCGCGCAAGGCCTTGTAGCCGATGTACAGCAGGTAAGCGGCGGCGGCCCATTTCAGGGCGTTGAACAACACGATCGATTGGGAAACGATCAGGCCGATGCCCAGCAGCGAATAACCGACGTG
Source organism: Pseudomonas sp. R43(2017) (assembly GCF_002112345.1). Classification (NCBI taxonomy): domain Bacteria; kingdom Pseudomonadati; phylum Pseudomonadota; class Gammaproteobacteria; order Pseudomonadales; family Pseudomonadaceae; genus Pseudomonas; species Pseudomonas sp. R43(2017). The sequence continues at coordinate 78,455 of NZ_NEHJ01000004.1, read as the reverse complement.
CAGGAAAATCGCCGTGCCCACGCCCAGCGCCGTCCAGGTGCCGGCGCGACGTCCGTGGGTCACGCTCTCGCGCACCACCACGGCAAAGTCCGGGCCGGGACTGGCGACGGCCAGCAGGTGGATCAGTGCAACGGTCAAGAACTCGGTCCAGTACATGGGGGCTCCTCTGAGGTCATTACATTCCTGTGGGAGCGAGCTTGCTCGCGAGGCGTCGTGTCAGACAACAACGATGTGACTGACACTCCCCCTTCGCGAGCAAGCTCGCTCCCACAGGTGTTTCATCTGTTAGGCTCGGCAGATTACGCCTTCCCTTCAAAGCACAACAGGTACAGTTGATGACGAACGCCCACCGCGCCGTATTCCTCGATCACCCTTCCCTGGACCTCGGTGACCTTGACCTCGAGCCTTTGCGCGCCTGCTTCAGCGACCTGCAACTGTTCGCCCAGACACTGCCTGCGCAGGTTGCCGAACGCCTGCAAGGCGCGACCGTCGCCATCAGCAACAAAATCCTGATCGATGCCGCCGCCATGGCCGCCAATCCACAGCTGAAACTGATCCTGATCACCGCCACCGGCACCAACAACGTCGATCTGGCCGCCGCCCGCGCCCACGGCATCACCGTGTGCAACTGTCAGGGTTACGGCACGCCGTCGGTGGCGCAACACACGATCATGCTGTTGCTAAACCTCGCCACGCGTCTGGCCGATTATCAAAAAGCCGTCTGCGAAGGCCGCTGGCAGCAGGCGAAACAGTTCTGCCTGCTGGATTACCCGATCGTCGAACTGGAAGGCAAAACCCTCGGGCTGCTCGGGCATGGTGAGCTGGGCGGCGCGGTTGCGCGTCTGGCCCAGGCCTTTGGCATGCGCGTGTTGCTGGGGCAGATTCCGGGGCGTCCGGCCCGTCCGGACCGCTTGCCACTGGAGGATCTGCTGCCGCAGATCGACGCTCTCACCCTGCACTGCCCGCTCAACGAACACACCCGCCACTTCATCGGTGCCCGCGAGCTGGCGTCGATGAAACCGGGGGCTTTCGTGGTCAACACCGCCCGTGGCGGGCTGATCGACGAACAGGCTCTGGCCGATGCCTTGCGCAAGGGTCATCTGGGTGGTGCGGCCACCGATGTGTTGAGTGTCGAACCGCCAACCCAGGGCAATCCGCTGCTGGCCGCCGACATCCCGCGCCTGATCGTCACCCCGCACAACGCCTGGGGCAGTCGCGAAGCGCGGCAACGAATCGTCGGCCAACTGGTGGAAAACACCCAGGCGTTCTACAGCGGTAAGGCGCTGCGGGTCGTCAGTTGATAAACTGCGGCACTTTTTTTCACAGGAGCAGTTATGGATCCGCGCAGTGAAGTACTGCTTCGTCAGGTCGAGTTATTCCAAGGTTCGCTGTTGCTTGCCGGTCTGCCCGCCGACGACCTGCTCGGGCGCCTGCCCAACGCATTCGGCTGGTGCTGGCATGCTGGTGACCAAGCGGCGCTCGATGCACGCTTCGAAGGTCGCAGCCATTTCGGCGTGAATGTGCCGGAGCGCGAGTTCGACAGCGCGGTGGTGTTCCTGCCCAAGTCTAAGGATTTGACCGACTACATCCTCAATGCCGTGGCCTCGCGCCTGGCCGGGCGTGAGGTGTTTCTGGTCGGGGAAAAGCGCAGCGGCATCGAAGGTGCCTCCAAGCAACTGAACCCGTTCGGCAAGCCACGCAAGCTCGACAGCGCGCGCCACTGCCAGTTGTGGCAAGTGACTGTGGCCAATGCCCCTGAAGCCAAATCCCTGGAAAGCCTGGCCCAGACTTACGAGTTGCCGCTGGCCGAGGGTCCGCTGAAAGTCATCAGCCTGCCAGGCGTGTTCAGCCATGGCCGACTGGATCGCGGCAGCGCCCTGCTGCTGGAGCATCTGGACAAACTGCCGAGCGGTCATCTGCTGGACTTCGGTTGCGGTGCCGGCGTACTTGGCGCGGCGGTCAAACGTCGCTACCCGCACAATCAGGTCACTCTGCTCGACGTCGACGCCTTCGCTGCCGCCAGCAGTCGCCTGACATTGGCGGCCAACGGTCTGGAAGCTGAAGTGTTGACCGGTGACGGCATCGACGCCGCGCCGATGGGTTTGAACGCGATTCTGAGCAATCCGCCGTTCCATGTCGGCGTTCACACCGATTATTTCGCCACCGAGAACTTGCTGCGAAAAGCCGCCAAACATCTGAAAAACGGCGGCGAACTTCGCTTGGTGGCGAACAGCTTCCTGAAGTATCAACCACTGATCGAAGAGCATCTGGGCGTGTGTGCGATCAAGGCCGAAGGCAATGGTTTCCGGATTTACCGGGCCAAGCGCGGCTGAAAATTAGCACTTGCCGAATGGATTGCGCCTAGGCAGAATCCGCTCCGTCCTAGGGGAGTAGTCTCCCACGAGCGCCATGCTCGTCCGGCATACGTCAACATACTTGATCCTCAGATCATGGCGTATGCGACCCAAGCGTCCGCAGCAGACGGATCGCAGGGTTTGACAAGACCTATGACACGCACACCTTACCCGGGGCGGGAAGGCTGTACGTGTCATAGCCGTGTCGACCCGCCCCTTAGGAAATCCTGATGCTGGACTCGTTACTCGTTCCCACCGCAATCGTTGCCTTGGCCGAAATCGGCGACAAGACGCAACTGCTCGCGCTGATTCTCGCCGCTCGCTTTCGCAAACCCTGGCCGATCATTGCCGGTATCGTCGCTGCGACCTTGGCCAACCACGCGGCAGCCGGTGCGGTAGGCGCCTGGTTCGGCAGTTTCTTCTCCGATGCTGTCCTGCACTGGATTCTCGCCGCGAGCTTCACCGCCACCGCCCTGTGGACGCTGGTGCCGGACAAGATGGACGACGATGAAGCCAGCACCGCCCGCAAGTTCGGGCCGTTCCTGACTACGCTGATCGCATTCTTCCTCGCGGAAATCGGCGACAAGACCCAGATCGCTACCGTGATGCTCGCAGCGCAATACCCGGAACTGTGGCTGGTGATCATCGGCACCACGGCGGGCATGCTGATTGCCAACGTGCCGGTGGTTCTGGCGGGTAATTTTGCGGCGGAGAAACTGCCACTGACCCTTATCCGTCGCCTGGCCGCTTCGGCGTTCATGATTCTGGCGATCGTCGCGGTGTACAAAGCGATGCAGAGCAGCGGCTGGGTCTGATCCGGCAGATCGCTCCCGCACTCGGTGCGGGAGCGATCATTGCTTCAGGACTTTGGCGCTTTTTCGTAGAGCGGCATGACCTTCGGAATTGCCGCCTGCAGCGAGGCAATCCGGCTGGAGGATGCCGGGTGAGTGCTCATGAACTCTGGCGGTGCACCTTCGGACGCCTTGCTCATCTTGTTCCACAGGGTGATCGCGGCGTTCGGGTTATAACCGGCGCGGGCAGCCAGCTCCAGGCCGATCAGGTCGGCTTCGTTCTCGTTGGCGCGGCTGTTGGGCAGCGTCATCCCGTAGTTGGCCACGGTATCGGCCAGCGCCAGGCTGTCCTGACCCAGACCGAGCAACGCGCCGGCGCCCTGCTTGGCCATTTCGATGCCATAGGCCTTGGACATCGCTTCACGACCGTGCTCGCGCAGGGCGTGGGCGATTTCATGGCCCATCACCGCAGCGATTTCATCGTCGGTCAGTTTCAGGCTGTCGATCAGCCCGGTGTAGAAAATGATCTTGCCGCCAGGGCCGCAGTTGGCGTTGAGCTCGTCACTCTTGATCAGGTTCACTTCCCACTGCCATTGCGCGGCATCCGGACGGAAGTTCGGCGCCTGGGCGATCAAGCGGTTGGCAATCGCCTGAACCCGTTTGGCTTCGTTGCTGGTCTTGTCCAGCACACCTTTGCTCGAAGCCTCGCCAACGGTCTTCTGATAGGACTGGGCATACATCTGGTCGACCTCTTGCGAGGACAGCATGCTGAACATGTACTGCTTGCGCTCCACACCCACGGCACCGCCGCTGGTGGTATTGACCGACTGACAACCGGCCAGCAACAGCGCTGCGCTCAGTGCACCTACAACCAATGTCTTGTTCATTCAAAAGCTCCCTGAAAACATGCCGCGTATCCTAGGCGGGTAATTGTATCGACGCCAGATACAACGGACGTGATGCACGTACTTTCAGAAGGTGCTCGCCGACCCTGTAGGAAAAAATTCATATCCGCCGACAAGCCCTGCGCATCTGCGTCGCGCACTGCTCCATTTGCGACATTCGCCTTCAATTGCGCGCACTTCGCCTCATGGCGCAATAGTGGCTGCCGATACAGCAGCGCAGACGTCCTCTTGCGTGCGGAGCTTCCATGAAATTCAAGTCGATCCAGTTTTCCGTGGCCGCCCTGGCCGGCGCCATCGTTCTCAGCGTGGTGGCTGCGCTGGTGCTGTATGCGCTGTTTTCCGGCGCCCGCACCCAAGAGATGGTTCAACAGCGGACCCAGGAGCAGTTCGAACAAGTCATCGAACAGCGCCTGACCTCGCTGGCTCAGACCCAGGTCAGCCAGATCCAGCGCGAGCTCGAAGCCCCGCTGCTGATTGCCGGCGGACTGGTACGGGTCAACGCCCTGCTCGGCACTCCCGGCGCCGATGGCCAGCCACGACTGACCGTCAGCCGCGAGCAACTGATCAGCCTGATCAAGGAAAACGTCGAGAAGAACCCGAAGATTCTCGGCACCTACATCGGCTGGGAAAAGAACGCACTGGACCACAATGACGCGGCCTACGTCGGCACCAGCGTGGTCGGCATCGACGCCGCCAACGGACGCTTCCTGCCGTGGTGGTTCCGCAACGACGACGGCACTCTGGGCCTGGACAAACTGGTGGACGTCGACGACCAGAAAGTCCTGTCCACCGGCGTACGCGCCAGCGAGTACTACCTGTGCTCGAAGGAAACCAAAAAATCCTGCGTGATCGATCCGGCACCGTACAAGGTCGGCGACAAGATCGTCATGCTTGCCTCGTTCATTGAACCGATCATGCTCAACGGCGCCTTCCAGGGCATCGTCGGCGCCGACCTGTCGGTGAACTTCATCCAGGAAATGCTCCTGGGCGCGAACCAGAAACTGTACAGCGGTGCCGGGCAAATGGCCCTGATCGGCGGCAACGGCCGGATCGTCGCCTACACCAAGGACCCGAGCAAATTCGGCGAGAAGGTCAGCGACATTCTCGACGCCCAGCAGATTGCCAACATGGCCAATCTCAAGCGCGGCGAAGTGACCTATACCGTCAACAAGGAATCGGGCCGGATCGAGTTGTACCTGCCGTTCGGCATCGGCCAGACCGACGCACGCTGGACTCTGATGCTGCAACTGCCGCTCAACGCGGTGATGGCCGATCTGCAAAAGCTGCAAGGCGATCTCGACGCCCAGCGCAAATCCGACACTTTCGGCATGGCCATGGTCGGCCTGCTCATTGCCGGCCTCGGCCTGCTGGTGATCTGGCTGGTGGGCCACGGCATCGCCCGACCGCTGAAGCAAATGGTCACCATGCTCGATGACATCGCCCAGGGCGAAGGCGACCTGACCCGTCGCTTGAGCAGTGACCGCAAAGACGAACTCGGTTCAATCGCCAAAGGCTTCAACACCTTCCTCGCCAAGCTGCAGGCGATGATCACGCAGGTGGTGTCGTCGGTGCAGAGTGTCAGCGACTCCTCGGAGCACACGGCGGACATCGCGATCCGTACCAATATCGGCATTCAGAAGCAGATGGCCGAGATCGATCAGGTCGCCACCGCGGTGCAGGAAATGACCGCCACGGCCCAGGACGTGGCGCGCAACGCGACCCAAGCCGCACAAGCCGCCAGCCATGCCGATCAAGCCGCCAGCCAGGGCATGCAGATCGTGCGCGACACCTCCAACTCGATCGGTGTGCTGGCCGTGGAAATCGGCAAGGCCGTGGACGTGGTGCAGACCCTGGCCAAGGACAGCGAAAACATCACCGCCATCCTGATTGCCATTCGCGGGATCGCCGAGCAGACCAACCTGCTGGCCCTCAACGCCGCTATCGAAGCGGCCCGTGCCGGCGAGCAGGGTCGCGGGTTTGCCGTGGTGGCCGACGAGGTGCGCAATCTGGCGCAGAAGACCCAGAAGGCCACCGAAGAAATCCAGAGCATGATCCAGCAACTGCAACAGGGCACCCGCGATGTGGTGCGGGTCATGGAAGACAGCCAGAACCGCACCGACGAAAGCGTGCAGCACGCAGCCAAGGCGGCCGAAGCGCTGGAGACCATTACCCAGGCAGTGTCGGTGATCAACGACATGAACACCCAGATCGCCAGCGCCGCCGAGGAACAGAGCGCAGTGGCCGACGACATCAACCGCAACGTGATCAACATCGGTCAGGTGGCGAACGAAGTGGCCGGTGGGGCGGATGAGTCGAGTTCGGCGAGTGCCGATTTGACCAAGTTGGCGGAGCAGCAGCGGCGGTTGATCAATCAGTTCAAGGTTTGATCGATCAGGCCGGAGTCAGGCACTCCGGCCCATTGAGTTTCGGATCATTGACCAGGTTCGCCAGCACCCGCTCGCGCAAGGCGGCGGGTTCGCTGGCGAGCAGGCCTTGCAGGACATGCAGCGGCGTCTCGGGGTCGAGCCACGCCGCCTGCCCCGCCTCGTCGAGAATCAACGGGCGGCGCTGACTGGCCGCCGGCTGGGTAATCACTGCGGTACTGAGCCAGACCTGCTCCTGCACCGGATACGCCTCCCAGATCGCCGCAAAAAACAGCGAAGAACCTTCTCCCGGCGTCAGCCAGTACGGCTGCTTGCGCACATTGCCACGCCATTCGTAGAAACCGTTGGCCGGCAGCAGGCAGCGACGCAGGCGCAGGGCCTCGCGGAACATCGGTTGTTCGGCCACGGTTTCGGCCCGGGCGTGGGCCGGGGTGCGTGACAGGTCGGTCAGCCACGGCGGCGTCAGGCCCCAGCGGGCGCGGGCCAGGGTGCGCTGGCCGTCGGGCTCGGCACGCAGCATCAACACCGAATCGTTGGGGGAAATGTTCCACTGCGCCTGCTGATCGGCGGGAAAACCTGGCAGCGCCGCGAAGTCGCGGTTCCAGCGAAACAGGGCATAACGTCCACACATGGGGCAGCACGACTCAAGAATAAAACGAACGCCAGCCTAACAGACCAGCGTACCGGGGAAGCTCTCCGGTTCATCGCCGGGCAGCGGCAGCGCGGCATTGTACGCGCTGATCAGTTCGCGGGCGTATTCGGCCTGATCGTTCTCGACCGACAGTCCCAGCAGGCCGAAGATCGGCAGCTCGCCGGTGCCGCCGAGCAGATCGCGCCCCACCAGATGCGCCTCGATGCCTTCGCTGGCGAGCATGCCCTTGAGCATTTCGCCTTCCATCAGGTTTTCCGGCTCGTAGATTCGCTGCATGGGCGCACCTCACTCGTTTTCGCTGAACACTTCCAGAAACCAGTCCTGGCCATCGACCTGCAACACAAAGGTGATCGGCCGGCAACACACCTGACAGTCTTCGATATAGGTCTGATCACCTGCCGACAGATCCACTGTCGTCTCGACTTCCTCCCCACAGTACGGACATTCATACAGTGCGCTTTCCAGCATCGCGGTCTCCCGGGTGACTTGTGCGTATAATCGCCGGTCTATTTGCAGGGCTAATTTTGTCTGGCTACTTTTTCAGACCGTGCCCCGTTGGTTTTCGATCAAAACCTTTACTTACCCTAGCCGTTTCCAACAAGAGAGCATGATGGGCGAATTCGATGCCATCCGACCTTACGACGACAGCGAAGTACCTGCGGTACTGGCAAGACTGCTCGGCGACAAGGCGTTTCTAGATATCCTCACCCACTTCCGCTTCCCGCGTTTCGCCGGTGCCTTCGGCTGGATGCTCAAACCACTTATAGCCCATCGGCTGCGTCGTGAGTTTGCCGACGTGACGTCGGTGGCGACTTTGCAGGACAAGGTCGAGTTCTACGTCGACCACACCATCGAGCGCGCCACCGATGGCGTGACCTACACCGGTGTCGAGCAATTCAAGTCCGGCAGCGCCTATCTGTTCATCGCCAACCACCGCGACATCGTGATGGACCCGGCCTTCGTCAATTACGCCGTGTACCACGCCGGCCTGCCGACGCCGCGCATCGCGATTGGCGACAACCTGCTGCAAAAGCCTTTCGTCAGCGACCTGATGCGTCTGAACAAGAGCTTCATCGTGCACCGCTCGATCACCGGGCGCCGCGAGAAAATGGCCGCGTATCAACTGCTGTCGGCCTACATCAACCACTCGATCCGCAACGACTGCGCCTCGATCTGGATCGCCCAGGCCGAAGGACGGGCCAAGGACGGCGACGACCGTACCGAGTCGGCGATCCTCAAGATGTTCCACATGAGCCGCAAGGACGAGCCGTTCGGCGAGGTCATCCAGTCGCTGAACCTGACCCCGGTATCGATCAGCTACGAATACGACCCGTGCGACCAGGCCAAGGCCCGCGAACTGTACATCCGCGCCACCACCGGCACCTATAGCAAGGCGCCGGGCGAGGATGACGTGAGCATCGCCAAGGGCATCACCGGCTACAAGGGCCGGGTGCACGTGAACTTCGCTGCGCCGATCACCGAACTGTTTGAAGACACCAAGCAACTGGCGGTCGAGATGGACAAGCAGATTCTCGGCGGCTACCGGTTGTTCCCGGTGCATTACCTGGCGTACGCGCAGTGGGCGGATGCCGATCCGCAGTTGAACGTGCCGAAGGCTGCCGACCTGTTCGGTGCCGAAGAACTGGCCAAGGCCCAGGAAGAATGGCAAAGCCGTCTGGACGCCTGCCCTGAGGAGCATCGTCCGTATCTGGTGCTGCAATATGCGACGCCGGTGCGCAATCAGTACCGGGTCAAGGCTGGCTTGCCACTGTAAGCGGTTTCGAGCGGATACAAAAACGGCGCCTTCGGGCGCCGTTTTTCGTTCAGTAGCGTGTACTGATCCAGGAAATCAGCAACGCCAGTCCCAGACAGGCGAAACCGAAACGATAGAAAAACCGGTTCATGCGCAGGGTCGCCCAGTCCAGCACCGGCTCTTGGTCAGGCTGGCTCTGGCGCTGGGCCGCGATACTGGCCATCGCCCGCTGTTCACGGCGACGGGTCGCGTGCAGCAGCCAACTGCCCGGGAAGGCCAACAGCAGGGCCAGCAGGTTGATCAGTTTGGCGGGATGGGTGGTAAACAGCGTCATCAAGTGCATCACAGACCTCAATCTAAACCGGAATGGCGAACGCCAGACCGACGACCGCGGCGCGGATTCTACCGAAACCCTCCCCCACTGCCCTACCCTTTGCGACAAATTACCCATCAATCGACCGATGGCTGTCCTGTGTCACGGCATCGTCATTTGTTTCGGCCACCCTGCGCGCCTCGAAACGTAAACGGAATGCGACATGCTTCACGCTGAAAACCAGGATCGCCTGTACCTCATCTCCCCGTCCGACGAACAGCAGACCCTCGTCGGCAGCCTGGCCTTCAATGTTCAGGACCGTCACTGGCTGGTGTATTGCGCCCTTGGCGGGCACCAGCATGCGGACTTGCCCGAGACCGATCTGCTGACCGGCGTCAGCGTCCTCGACTTCTATTCACAAGCTGCCTGAATGAAAAAAGCCCGGAGCCATCACTGGCCCCGGGCTTTTTCACATCAACCGAAAACTTATTCGGCGAGGATCTGGCCGATGCTCGGATCCTTGAACAGACGGGTCAGCGCATCGCTCAGTACATCGCTGACCAGTTTGGTGTTGGTTTCCTGGTTCGGCGCCATGCCGAAACGCTGGTCCAGCGACGCGCCGTAACGGCCGCTGTAGCGACGGTTGCCGCTCTGCACGTCGGAGCGGAAGGTCGCGCCGATGGTGGCCTCGGTCACGTACATGCCTTCTTTCGGCGACTGGTATTTCAGTTCAGTCAGGGTCACGGTCAGTTGTGGAGCATTCATCGCACCGTTGGACGGGGTGAAGCCCAGCAGACGCACGGCCGCTTCGGCCTGGGCCTGCAACTTCGGCACGATCTGCTCGCGCTGGACGGTGATGGCGCTGGTTTCCGGGTACAGGCCACCGCGGGTGCCCAGGGTTGGCGACGGACGACCGTCGACCACGCGAACCACGACAGGCTGGCCATGGCCGACCGGTGCCAGCTGAGTGGTCAGCTTCGGTTCCGGGCTCAGTTGTTGCGGGCTGTGGGCGCAGCCAACCAGGGTCAAACTGGTCACAGTGATCAAACCGAACAACAGGCGTTGCAACATGCTCTTCTCTCCAGAATCAGGCACAGACAGGCCCGCAGTATAGCGGTGGGCCACTGCGGGTCACCAGCACTGAAATCTCAGACAAACCCCGCTGCACGCGGTTCCTGTCACAGATTGTTCACCCCCCATACATGTTCGCTTCACGGTCTTTTGACAATCTTCGTCACAGATCTCCAGAAGGAACACACACCATGCGCTATCTGATCTCGTTGTTCGCTCCACGCCCGCTGCACCGCAGCTTCGCCCTGCTCGACCGCAATGGCCATTGCCAGGCTTTCAAGCAATGCAGCCTGCAGCCAATGGGTGACGGCTGGGTCGAAATCGAGGAAATCCGCCTCAACTGGTTGCACCAGCCTTTGCCTGCCAGTGCCCGGGTCGAACAGCAGCGTCCTCGCGCACGTGCCCAGGCGATGTTGAGCATCTGACCGGATGCCTAATAAAAGTCATTAAACTCGACCAACTCCCCGCATTTCTTCGATACAATCTCCCCCCGATTATAAGGACGTCTCCTGATCGGGCCCCGCAACAGCGTCAATGCGCTTGCATTGGCATCCAAATCGCCCACAGAGAGCCGCCCACACAGATCGAGTGAAGCTGGCGTGCTTGCTGTTTCCCTGGCAAATCCCCGCTTTTCGCGAATCTGCAGAGCTGTCATGACGCTCGGTCACTGAGTTGTTTGCCCCTCCGGGCACGGTGCCAGCCGGGACAGCCCTTTTTGAGGTTCACGTCTTCAAAAGAGCGTGAAAAAAACGGGTTTTCACAACTTCACAAGAGTGTGGCGAGCAAATGAATAGTTTTGCGTCTGAACATGCACCATTAGCGTCTGAAACAGCCCAACGACACAGGAACGGGTACGCCTCGAATACCGGAGCCTGAAGCCTGTCCGCTACGGATTTGGTTGCACAAACGGATGTCTCGACCATAAGTCGAATTGCCAGCCACGTGCTGAAATGAGTTCATGTGACTCTTGAAGCCAGGCCGCACGCATCCGTCGAAGTTGCGAAAAATTGCGAAGATTCGGACATGGCAAACCTGGCCATGGGTACCTGGGGCGTAACTGACCTGCCCCGGACACCTGGCAGCCATGCCGACAATTTGGTGCTGCAGATTTTGGAGACGCGTTAAATGGCGCATAACGAAGCAGTCGACGTAGTTCTGGTTGGGGCCGGCATCATGAGTGCCACCCTTGCAGTACTGCTCAAGGAACTCGACCCGGCGATCAAGCTGGAAGTCGTCGAACTGATGGATTCCGGTGCCGCGGAAAGTTCCAACCCGTGGAACAACGCCGGTACCGGCCACGCCGGCCTCTGCGAGCTGAACTACACGCCGCAGAATGCCGACGGCACCGTCGACATCAAGAAAGCCGTACACATCAACACCCAGTTCGAGGTGTCGAAGCAGTTCTGGTCGTACCTGACCAAGAAAGGCACCTTCGGCTCGTGCAAGTCCTTCATCAGCCCGGTGCCGCACCTGAGCTACGTCGAAGGTGAAAAAGGCGTGTCGTTCCTCAAGGAACGCTTCAACACGCTGCACAAGCATCACGCCTTCGCCGACATGGAATACACCGAAGACAAGGCGAAGATGGCCGAGTGGATGCCATTGATGATGCCGGGGCGTCCAAAGGACCAGGTGCTCGCCGCCACCCGCGTGATGAACGGTACCGACGTCAATTTCGGCGCGCTGACCAATCAGTTGCTCAAGCACCTGACCAGCGCCCCGGATGCCCAGGTCAAATACTGCAAGCGCGTGACCGGCCTCAAACGTAACGCCAACGGCTGGACCGTGAGCATCAAGGACGTCAACAGCGGCAGCAGCCGTGAAGTCGACGCCAGATTCGTGTTCCTCGGCGCCGGTGGCGCGGCCCTGCCGCTGCTGCAAGCCTCGGGTATCGAAGAAAGCAAAGGCTTCGGCGGCTTCCCGATCAGCGGCCAGTGGCTGCGTTGCGACAACCCGGAAGTGGTCAAGCATCACCAGGCCAAGGTTTACAGCCAGGCTGCGGTGGGTTCGCCACCGATGTCCGTGCCGCACCTGGACACCCGCGTGGTCGACGGCAAGAAGTCCCTGCTGTTCGGGCCATACGCCGGCTTCACCACCAAGTTCCTCAAGCACGGCTCCTTCATGGACCTGCCGCTGTCGGTTCGCGCCGGCAACATCGGCCCGATGCTGGCCGTGGCCAAGAACAACATGGACCTGACCAAGTACCTGGTCAGCGAAGTGATGCAGTCGATGGAACAGCGTCTGGAATCCCTGCGCCGTTTCTACCCGGAGGCGAAAGCCGAAGACTGGCGCCTGGAAGTGGCCGGCCAACGGGTGCAGATCATCAAGAAAGACCCGAAAAAGGGCGGCATCCTGCAGTTCGGTACCGAACTCGTCGCTGCGAAGGACGGCTCCCTCGCCGCCCTGCTCGGCGCTTCGCCAGGTGCTTCGGTGACCGTTTCGATCATGCTGGAACTGATCGAGAAGTGCTTCCCGGCCAAGGCCAAGGGTGAGTGGGCGGCCAAACTGGCGGAAATCTTCCCGGCCCGTGAAAAGGTCCTGGAAACCGACGCTGCGCTGTATCGCAAGATCAACGCGCACAACAACGTCGCGCTGGAACTGGTTGAAGCCAGCAACGAGACCGAAAGCTACGCCTGATTCGGCTCCATGAAAAACGCCCCGCACTCAGTGAGTGCGGGGCGTTTTTTTATGCCTGTGGAAAACTTCGGCTATCAGCCACGCGCTTTCTCGATCAGCTCGATGTATTCCGGGGCGTTGCGTTGATCGCGGATCTGGTCGACGAAGGTCTTGCCATGTTCGTCCTTGCCGTCCACGTCATAACCGGCTGCAACGAAGAACGTCAGGAAACGCTCGAAATCGTCGATGCGCAGGCCACGGTAAGCCTTGACCAGTTTGTGCAGCGACGGCGAAGTGGCGTCGACCGGCTCAAAATCGAGGAACAGCTTGATCTGCTCATCGCCGATCTCGTCACCAATCACTTGCTTCTTATCTTTACGCATTGCCGACTCCAGCTCGCAGACATTTCACGGGGCGGGCAGTTTACCCCCGCCCGGGCACAGGGCTCAACGCGCACGCGTGCTGCCGGTGTGCAGATCGGCCCAGATGTGGCCGTTGGCGTAGCTGAGGAATTGCACGTACACGGTGTCATTGCGCAGCAAATCGATGATCACCCGGTACTGGGCCAGCGGATAGAACAGGGTCAGGGTCTTGCGCTGGTCGTCGTACACCGGTTTTTTCAGGCTTTTGCTTTCGCCATCGAAGCTGACCAGCACCTGATTGATCGTCGCACCCTTGTTCAGGGACTTGCCCTTGAGGCGGATCATCAATGGCGAAGTGACCGGAATCGGCTGCTGATTGGACTGACGCTGGGCGCCGACCACCACCGAATAGTCAGTGACCTGCAACAGTTGCTGCTGCTCGGGTTCGGCATCGCGCAGGGTGAGGTCGTCGGGCGGCAGGAATTGGCTGTGCATCGGCGCGGCGGCCAGGGGCAGGCTGAGGGTCAGCAACAGGGCGGCGCAGCTGCGGATCAAGAGGCTCATGACAGGCTCCGGAGGGCGGGGCCGAGCACTTTAGCAGCCTTTAAAAGCAAAAGATCGCAGCCGGGGCTGCGATCTTTAAGGGGACTCTTACATGCCTTTGACGGCGAAGATCCCGTTGGCGTTGCGCCAGTAGCCTTTGTAGTCCATGCCGTAACCGAAGATGTAACGGTCAACGCACGGCAGGCCGACGAAATCGGCTTTCAGGTCAGGACGGGCCTTGCGGTCGTGGTCCTTGTCGATCAGCACGGCGGTGTGCACGGCACGCGCACCGGCGTGTTTGCAGAAGTCGATGATCGCGCCCAGGGTGTGACCTTCGTCGAGGATGTCGTCGATGATCAGCACGTCACGGTCGATGAACGAGACTTCCGGCTTGGCTTTCCAGAACAGGTCGCCGCCGCTGGTTTCATTGCGATAGCGGGTGGCGTGCAGGTAGGACGCTTCCAGCGGGAACTGCAGATGGGTCAGCAGCTTGCCGGAGAAAATCAGCCCGCCGTTCATCACGCAGAACACCACCGGGTTGCTCTCGGCCAGTTGTTCGTTGATTTGTGCACCGACGCGGGCAATGGCAGCCTCGACTTCAGCTTCGGTGTACAGGCAGTCAGCCTCTCGCATGATTTGACGGATATGCTCGAGATCAGCGGACATGGCGCTCTCCAAGGGGGGTCTGTTTCGGAAAAGCGGGCAAAGGTACGCATCCCGCACGGCCGAATCAAGCATTTGTGGACTAACGTACTGTATGTCCTATAGGACATCACCCTCGGATAGATTAATCTAGGCCGGTTTTTTTGCCCGCCGCCGGAGCCTTTCCCCATGTCCATCCAAGAGATCCGCCATCCGCTGATCCGTCACAAACTTGGCCTTATGCGCCGTGCAGACATCAGCACCAAGAATTTCCGCGAGCTCGCTCAGGAAGTCGGTGCGCTGTTGACCTATGAAGCTACCAAAGACCTGCCGCTGGAAACCTACGATATCGAAGGTTGGTGCGGCACGGTGTCGGTGGAGAAAATCGCCGGCAAGAAGATTACCGTCGTGCCGATCCTGCGTGCCGGCATCGGCATGCTCGAAGGCGTGCTGAGCCTGATCCCGGGCGCGAAAGTCAGCGCCGTCGGCGTTGCCCGTAACGAAGAAACCCTGCAGGCCCACACCTATCTGGAAAAACTGGTTCCGGAAATCGACGAACGCCTGGCCATGATCATCGACCCGATGCTCGCCACCGGCAGCTCCATGGTCGCGACCATCGATCTGCTGAAGAAGGCCGGCTGCAAGGACATCCGCGCGATGGTGCTGGTTGCCGCGCCGGAAGGCATTGCCGCTGTCGAGCAGGCTCACCCGGACGTGATCATCTACACCGCGTCCATCGATCAGAAACTCAACGAGCACGGTTACATCATTCCTGGGCTTGGCGATGCCGGTGACAAGATCTTCGGCACCAAGCAGAAGGACGCTTGAACATGCAGGATGAGTTCAACGATCCGCTCTGGCGCACGGTGCTGTCCGGCGCGCAGATGCTGTTCGTGGCTTTCGGCGCCTTGGTGCTGATGCCGCTGATCACGGGCCTTGACCCGAACGTGGCACTGTTCACCGCAGGTCTGGGCACGATTCTGTTCCAGATCGTCACCGGGCGTCAGGTGCCGGTGTTCCTCGCGTCGAGCTTTGCCTTCATCACCCCGATCATTCTCGCCAAGGGCCAGTTCGGCCTCGCCGCGACCATGGGCGGCGTGATGGCGGCCGGTTTCGTCTACACCTTCCTCGGCCTGGCCGTGAAGATCAAAGGCACCGGGTTCATCGACCGTCTGCTGCCACCGGTGGTGATCGGCCCGGTGATCATCTCCATTGGCCTGGCCATGGCGCCGATTGCCGCCAACATGGCGATGGGCAAGGCCGGTGACGGCTCGGAGCTGATCCACTATCAGACCGCGATGATGATCTCGATGCCGGCGCTGCTGACCACGTTGATCGTGGCGGTGTTCGGCAAAGGCATCTTCCGTCTGGTGCCGATCATCTCCGGCGTGCTGGTGGGTTTCGCCATGTCGTTCTATTTCGGTGTCGTCGACACCGCGAAGATCGCCGCAGCCCCTTGGTTTGCACTGCCTCATTTCACCGCGCCGGAGTTCAACTGGCAGGCGATCCTGTTCATCGTCCCGGTGGCGCTGGCTCCGGCCATCGAACACATCGGCGGCGTGATTGCGGTCGGCAGCGTGACCGGTCGCGACTACCTGAAGAAGCCGGGCCTGCATCGCACCCTGCTCGGTGACGGTATCGCCACCACGGCGGCCGGCCTGTTCGGCGGCCCGCCCAACACCACCTACGCCGAAGTGACTGGCGCGGTGATGCTGACCAAGAACTACAACCCGAAAATCATGACCTGGGCGGCGATCTTCGCCATCGCCCTGGCGTTCATCGGCAAGTTCGGCGCCCTGCTGCAAAGCATTCCGGTGCCGGTGATGGGCGGGATTCTGTGTCTGTTGTTCGGTTCGATCGCAGCGGTGGGGATGAACACTCTGATCCGCCACAAGATCGATCTGGGCGAAGCACGCAATCTGGTGATCGTTTCGGTGACCCTGGTGTTCGGGATCGGCGGTGTGCTGGTCGGCACCGGCACAGGTCCCGACGACTTCGGCCTCAAAGGCATCGCGCTGTGCGCGGTGGTGGCGATTGCGCTGAACCTGATCCTGCCGGGCAACGACAGCTGGAAACACAAGAAGGCGGATGAGCCGCTGATCTAAGCTGTAGCTTCATCGCCTGAAAGACCGCTATCGCCAGCAGGCTGGCTCCCACATTGGAATGCATTTTCCTGTGGGAGCCAGCCTGCTGGCGATGCTTTTAGAGGGCCAACGGCGCCCGCTCACACAACGTCGCCAACGCTTTCGCCCATTGCGGGTCATCGTTCAGGCACGGCACCAGCACCAACTCCTCCCCTCCCGCCTCACGGAACTGTTCCTTGCCGCGATCGCCGATCTCTTCCAGGGTCTCGATGCAATCGGCTACAAATGCCGGGCACATCACCAGAATCTTCTTCACGCCGCTTTTGGCCAACTCGTCCAGCCGCGCTTCGGTGTACGGCTCGATCCATTTCGCCTTGCCCAGTCGCGACTGGAACGACACCGACCATTTGCCATCCGGGATGCCCATGCGCTTGGCGAACTCGGCTGCCGTGCGCAGGCACTGGCCGCGATAACAGGTCGCAACCACTTCCGGCGGTGCACCGGCGCAGCAATCGCCGTGACCATCGAAGCGATGGCCCGGATTGAGTTTGGTCAGATGCCGCTCCGGCAAACCGTGGAAGCTCAGCAACAGGTGATCGTAATCCTGCTGCAAGTGCGGCCGGGCGCTCGCCACCAGGGCGTCGAGGTATTCCGGCTGATCGTAGAACGGCTGCAACACCGACAGTTGTACGTCGAGTTTCTTCTCGCGCACTACCCGCTTGGCCTCTTCGATCACAGTGGTGGTGGTGCTGTCGGCGAACTGTGGATAAAGCGGTGCGAGGGTGATGCGCTTGTGCCCTGCTGCCGTCAGTTTGAGCAGCGCCGACTCGATCGACGGCTGCCCGTAACGCATGGCCAGTTCCACCGGGCCGTGGGTCCACTGTGACGTCATCTGCTGCTGCAGGCGACGGCTGAGCACCACCAGTGGCGAACCTTCATCCCACCAGATCGAGGCGTAGGCATGGGCCGACTGCTCGGGACGCTTGATCAGGATCAGCGACACCAGCAGGCGCCGCACCGGCCACGGCAGGTCGATCACGTACGGGTCCATCAGAAATTGATTGAGGTAGCTGCGCACGTCGGCCACCGAAGTGGAGGCCGGCGAACCCAGGTTGACCAGAAGCAAGGCGTGATCGGTCATGCAACGTCCTATTTCAGAGGCGGCTGGACAGATCGTCCAGGGCCGCGCGTAAATCCGTGAACCGGAAATTGAATCCGGCTTCCAGCAAGCGTGCCGGCGTGGCCCGTTGACCACCCAGCAACAGCAATGACATCTCGCCGAGCCCGACCTTCAGGGCCAGAGCCGGCATCGGCATGAACGCCGGACGGTGCAACACGCTGCCCAGCGTCCTGGCGAATTCGCGATTGCGCACAGGTTTCGGCGCGCACGCATTATAAGGACCACTCGCCTGATCGCGGTGCAGAAGAAAATCAATCAGGGCGATTTGATCGTCGATATGAATCCAAGGCATCCACTGCCGACCATTGCCCAAAGGCCCGCCCAGCCCGAGTTTGAACGGCAGCAACAGGCGCGACAAAAAACCGCCCTCGGCCGACAGCACCAGCCCGGTCCGCACCAGCACCACGCGAATGTCCATCGCTTCGGCGCGTTGCGCGGTTTCCTCCCAGGCAATGCACAACTGGCTGGCGAAATCGTCGACCACCGGTGGCGACTCTTCGGTCAACTCGCGTTCGCCGCCGTCTCCGTACCAGCCAACGGCCGAGCCTGAAATCAGCAGTGACGGTTTCTGCCCGCGATTTTCCAGCCACGCCAGCAACGTTTCGGTGAGCGTGATCCGGCTGCTCCAGAGCAACGCCTTGCGCCGATGGGTCCATGGCCGGTCGGCAATCGGCGCGCCGGCAAGGTTGACGATCACGTCGACCGGTTCATCGCCAAGGTCTTCCAGACGTGCAATGCCACGCACTTGAGCGCCGCAGATTTTCGCGACCTTTTCCGCACGACGACTCCACACGGTCAACCGGTGGCCCTGACCCGACCAGTGCCGGCAGAGCTGACGTCCGATCAATCCAGTACCGCCGGTCAGCAATATGTGCATGACATCTTCCTCGCGTGGCGTTTTACTTCGATCACTAGTCTATTTTTATAAGCAGGGATCTTTTCTATCGGACAGGCTCTATTGTTTAACAATAGGCCAAGCTGTCAGAACGAAAACGCTGGAAGTTATACCAGAAAACAAAATTGTACAGGTTTCATCCACGGCGTAGTCTGTACAGAAAGGTAAACGAGGCCCCTATGACTGTACCTATCGCAATCATTGGCACCGGCATCGCCGGACTCTCCGCCGCCCAGGCCCTGACCGAGGCCGGGCACACCGTCCAGTTGTTCGATAAAAGCCGCGGCAGCGGCGGGCGCATGTCGAGCAAGCGCAGTGACGCCGGCTCGCTGGACATGGGCGCGCAATATTTCACGGCCCGTGACCGGCGCTTCGTCACCGAAGTCCAGCGCTGGCAAAGCCAGGGCTGGGTCGCCGAGTGGGCGCCGCAGCTCTACACCTATCACGGCGGACAACTGAACCTGTCGCCGGACGAGCAGACCCGCTGGGTCGGCTCGCCGCGCATGAGCGCCATCACCCGTGGCTTGCTCGACGGCCTGGAAGTGCATTTCGCCTGCCGGATCACCGAGGTTTATCGCGGTGAAGAGCACTGGCATCTGCAAGACGCCGAAGGCTTCACCCACGGGCCGTTCAGCCATGTGGTGATCGCCACCCCGGCGCCTCAGGCCACCGCATTGCTGGCCGCTGCGCCGAAACTGGCCGGGGCCGCTGCCGGGGTGAAGATGGACCCGACCTGGGCCGTCGCCCTCGCCTTCGACACGCCGCTGGATACACCGATCGAAGGCTGCTTCGTACAGGACAGTCCTCTCGACTGGCTGGCCCGCAACCGCAGTAAACCCGGGCGCGACAACACCCTCGACACCTGGGTCCTGCACGCCACCAGCGCCTGGAGCCGGCAGCACATTGACCTGTCCAAGGAAGCCGTGATCGAGCAGTTGCACGGCGCCTTTGCCGAGTTGCTGCACAGCGCCATGCCCGCACCGACCTTCAGCCTCGCCCACCGCTGGCTCTACGCCCGCCCGGCCACCAGCCATGAGTGGGGCACGCTGGCGGATGCAGACCTGGGTCTGTATGCGTGCGGCGACTGGTGCCTGTCGGGCCGGGTCGAAGGCGCGTGGCTCAGTGGCCAGGAAGCTGCACGCCGCTTGCACGAACACCTGCAGTGAACCGCATCAATCCGCAAAAACTGCTGCTGTCGAAATGGACAGCAGCCCTGCCGCAAAACCGTGAAAAGCATTTTCTGGTGACCGAACTGTTCCGCGACGAGGACGGCACGGTGCTGGAGATCGAAATGCAGGCAGTGCTGACCAGGCGTACCGCGCAACTGGACTGGCATGCATTGCAGGACGATGCGCAGTGGAAAATGGGTTGGCGCTAGTTTCCGTCAAAATCTTGTACAAACAATTTGACTTGTACACCTTTGAATCTATGCTGAAGGAATGTTGTACAGAATAAATATTCTGTACAAATTCAGATTCGAGGTGCCGTCATGTCCGAACCGTCCCCACCCAAGATCGCCATCAGCGCCTGCCTGATGGGAGCCGAAGTGCGCTACAACGGCGGACACAAGGCATCACGGCTGTGCACCCACACTCTCACTGAATATTTCGAATTTGTCCCGGTGTGTCCGGAAGTCGCGATTGGCCTGGGCATTCCCCGCGAGCCGATCCGGCTGGTGGGCGACCCGGATCACCCACAGGCTCTCGGGACAGTTCACCGCGAGACCGACGTCACCGAGGCGCTGTCCGCCTATGGCGAGAAAATGGCCGCCGAACTCGACGGCATCTGCGGCTATATCTTCATGCAGCAATCGCCATCCTGTGGACTGGAACGGGTCAAGGTCTATCACGCCAACGGCGCACCGATCGGCAGCGGGCGCGGGATCTATGCCCAGGCCTTCTGCGCCCGGCACCCCGACCTGCCGGTCGAAGAAGCCGGGCGCCTGAACGATCCGGTCCTGCGGGAAAATTTCATCACCCGGGTATTCGCCTACAGCGATTGGCAGCAAGTGCTCCGGCAAGGCCTGAGCCGTCGCGCCCTGACCGACTTCCACTCGCGCTACAAATACCTGCTGATGGCCCACAACCCGGTGCAATACAAGGCGCTGGGCAATCTGCTGGGCAACATGGGCCAGACCGATCCCGTCGAACTCGGCCCGCGCTACTTCAGCCAGTTGATGGCGGCGCTCACTACCTGCGCCACACGTCGTACACACAGCAACGTGTTGCAGCACATCAGCGGTTACCTGAAACGGGCCATCAGTGCTGAAGACAAACAGGAAATGCAGCACGTCATCGGCCAGTACCGCCACGGCATCGTGCCGCTGGTGGTGCCGCTGACACTGCTCAAGCATCACTTTCGCCAACACCCCGATCCATACATCGCGCAACAGGTTTACCTGCAACCGCACCCGGAAAACCTCAGCCTGCGAAACGCCATTTGATGAACGACACACCCGACACCAGCGCCCGCGAAGACCTCGGCGCCGACTTCAAGAAAGCCCTTGACGAAGGCTGGCTGCCGATTCGCGAGGTGGCGCGCCAGACCGGCGTCAATGCGATCACCCTGCGTGCCTGGGAGCGCCGTTACGGATTGATCGTGCCGCAACGCACGCCCAAGGGGCATCGCCTGTATTCGGCCGAACATGTACAGCGCATCCAGCACATCCTCACCTGGCTCAACCGTGGCGTGGCGGTCAGTCAGGTCAAACCGCTGCTCGACACACCACAAACCGTCAACGAGCCGCTGGAAAACGAATGGCAGCCCTTGCACCAGGCCGCGCTGCTGGCGGTCACGCAATTGAACGAGCGCAGCCTCGACGACAGCGTCAACCAGGCAATGGCGCTCTACCCGCCGCGAACCCTGTGTGAGCAATTACTGATGCCGTTGCTGGCGGACCTCGAGCAGCGCTGGCAAGGCCAGTTCGGTGCGCAGATGGAACGGGTGTTCTTTCACGCCTGGCTGCGTAGCAAATTCGGCGCACGCATCTACCATAACAACCGTCAGTTGCGCACAGCGCCGCTGATGCTGGTCAACCAATCGGATTTACTGCTGGAGCCGCACCTGTGGCTCTGCGCCTGGCTGATCAGCAGCGCCGACTGCCCGGTGCAGGTGTTCGACTGGCCGTTGCCCGCCGGGGAGCTGGCATTGGCAGTCGATCACCTGCAAGCCCGGGGCGTACTGCTGTATTCCAGCAAGGCCATGAACCTGGCGCAGTTGCCGAAACTGTTGAATGGCATCAGTTGCCCGAAAATGATTGCCGGACCAACGGTGTGCATCCACCACGCCGAGTTGTCCGTAAGAACTTCCGAGATCGCTGATCTGTACCTGGCCGAAGATCCCTTGTCGGCACATCGGGCACTCCTTCAGCGTGGGTTGATTTAATGATTCGTGCAGAGAACACCATGCAATTGATCTGGCTGCGCAGCGACCTGCGCCAACATGACAACACCGCCCTGACGGCCGCCGCCGAGCGTGGCCCGACCGTGGCCGTGTACCTGTTGAGCCCGGAGCAATGGCAGGAACATGACGACGCCCCGTGCAAGGTCGATTTCTGGCTGCGCAACCTGCGGGAACTGAGCAAGAGCCTCGGCAAGCTGAACATTCCGTTGCTGATCCGCAGCGCTCCGCACTGGGATCAGGTCCCGGCGGTATTGCTTGAGCTTTGCCGGGATTTGCAGGTCGAGGCTGTTCACGTCAATGAGGAATACGGCGTCCACGAAAGCCGCCGCGATGCGGCCGTTGCACGGGCATTGCAGGCCGAAGGCATCGCCTTTCACAGCTATCTCGATCAGTTGCTGTTCAAACCCGGCAGCGTGCTGACCAAAACCGGCACCTACTTTCAGGTCTTCAGCCAGTTCCGCAAAGTCTGCTACGAACGCCTGCATCGCTCGATGCCGTCCTTGATAAAAGCGCCGTCCGCACAGGCCCCGCTGAACATCGCCAGCGACCCGGTACCCGATTCCATCGAAGGATTCCCGACACCCGGCCAATCCCTGCGCAACCTGTGGCCCGCCGGTGAAACCGAAGCCCAACGACGTCTCGACACCTTCGCCGACATGCAGATCGACTACTACAAAAGCGAACGCGACTTCCCGGCCAAGCCCGGCACCAGCCAGCTCTCGGCCTATCTCGCGGCCGGGGTGATCTCGCCGCGCCAGTGCCTGCATGCCGCGCTGCAAAGCAATCAGGGCGAATTCGAAAGCGGCAAGGTCGGCGCGGTTACCTGGATCAACGAACTGTTGTGGCGCGAGTTCTACAAACACATTCTGGTCGGCTACCCACGGGTCTCCCGGCATCGCGCGTTCCGCCCGGAAACCGAAGCCCTGGCCTGGCGCGATGCGCCCCAGGAGCTGGCGGCCTGGCAGGAGGCACGCACCGGCCTGCCGATCATCGACGCGGCCATGCGCCAATTGCTTGAAACCGGCTGGATGCACAATCGCCTGCGCATGGTCGTAGCAATGTTCCTGACCAAGAACCTGCTGATCGACTGGCGCGAAGGCGAGCGTTTTTTCATGCGCCACCTGATCGACGGCGATCTGGCGGCCAACAACGGCGGCTGGCAGTGGAGCGCGTCGACCGGCACCGATGCGGCGCCGTATTTCCGGATTTTCAACCCGGTCAGCCAGTCGGAAAAATTCGACAGCGAAGGCCTGTTCATCAAGCACTGGCTGCCGGAACTGGCCGGGCTGAACAAGAAAGAAGTGCACAACCCTGCAAGCGCTGGCGGACTGTTCGGCGTGGCGGACTATCCGCCGCCGATCGTCAACCTGAGCACCTCGCGGGAGCGGGCACTGACCGCGTTCAAGAATCTGCCCTCCCGTGCATCTGTCGGAGAAGGCCATGAGTGAATTCCTGCGCCGTTTCGCCCGCCAGTTCGCGCAGTTGAACAAGGACAACCTGCACAGCCTGGACGCGCTCTACAGCGAGGACATTCATTTCACCGATCCGCTGCACGAGGTGCAGGGGCTGACGCAATTGCGCGACTACTTCAGCGAGCTGTACGCCAACGTCAGTGAACTGAGGTTCGACTTCCACGGCTTCGACCAGATCGGCGACTGCGAAGGTTACCTGCGCTGGGTCATGAGCTACCGCCACCCGCGTCTGGCGGGCGGACGATTGATTCGTGTCACGGGTTGTTCTCACCTGCTCTGGCGCGACAAGGTTTATCGCCACCGGGATTACTTCGATGCCGGAGCGCTGCTTTACGAACATTTACCGATATTGGGCCGGGTGATCGCCTGGCTGAAAAGGAGATTGGGATGAGTCGTACAACTCCACGCCGTTATTGGCTGACCGGCGCCAGCAGTGGCATCGGTGCGGCACTGGCTGAAGAGATTCTGAAAACCGGCGCGCACCTGGCGGTCAGTTCCCGTCAGGTCGCACCGCTCAAAGTATTGTCGCAGCGTTACCCGGGACAGGTGCTGGTGGTGCCGGGGGATTTGACCAACAGCCAGACCGTACGGGAAATCGGTGAACAGATCGCGCTGGACTGGGGATCGCTGGACAGCGTGATCCTCAACGCCGGCACCTGCGAGTACGTCGATGCCCAGCAGTTCGACGCCTCGATCGTCGAACACGTGGTGCGCACCAATCTGCTTGCCAGCAGCTATTGCATCGAAGCCGCCCTGCCCCTGCTGCGCAAAGGAACCGC
This sequence comes from Pseudomonas sp. R43(2017), assembly GCF_002112345.1. NCBI lineage: Bacteria > Pseudomonadati > Pseudomonadota > Gammaproteobacteria > Pseudomonadales > Pseudomonadaceae > Pseudomonas > Pseudomonas sp. R43(2017). The sequence goes on along the minus strand of NZ_NEHJ01000004.1, from coordinate 54,260 downwards.
ACCGCATCTGGTGGGCATGGCCAGTTCCGTCACCTACGTGCCGCTGCCGAGAGCCGAAGCCTACGGTGCGTCGAAGGCCGGGCTGCGTTATCTGTTCGAATCGCTGCGCATCGATCTGGCAGATGAAGGCATTGAGGTCACCATCATCAGCCCGGGCTTTGTGGAAACACCGTTGACGGCGAAAAACGATTTCCCGATGCCATTGAGCTGGCCTGTGGATAAAGCCGCACGCCACATCTTCGCCCGGCTCAAGGATCGGCCGCTGGAGATCGCCTTTCCGGCCTTGTTCATGGCGGCCTTGTGGCCACTGTCGAAATTGCCTGCCCGGGTGCAACTGGCCATCGGCAAGCGCATGGTGCGCAGCAGCCCACCGCTGCGGGATATGACGTGAACATCGCCATCGTCGGCAGCGGGATCGCAGGCCTGACCTGCGCCTACCTGCTCGGTCGCCGACATGACGTCACGGTGTTCGAGGCCGGCGATTGGGTCGGCGGCCATACACACACGGTGACAGTGACGGTGGACGGGCGTGATTACGCAGTCGACACCGGGTTCATCGTGTTCAACGACTGGACGTACCCGAACTTCATACGCCTGCTCGGCCAATTGGGTGTGAGCAGCAAAGCCACCGAGATGAGTTTCTCGGTGACCGATCCCGATACCGGCCTGGAATACAACGGCAACAACCTCGACAGCCTCTTCGCTCAGCGCAGCAATCTGTTGTCGCCGGGGTTCTGGGGCATGCTGCGCGACATCCTGCGTTTCAACAAGGAAGCCCGGCGCGACCTTGCCGAACAGCGGATCGCCAGCGACACCACACTGGACGACTACCTCAAGGCCGGCGGCTACGGCGAGCGTTTCATCCTGCATTACATCGTGCCGATGGGCGCGGCGATCTGGTCGATGCCGATGGCCGAGATGCTGAGTTTTCCGCTGCAGTTCTTTGTGCGGTTCTTCGAGAACCACGGTTTGTTGTCGGTCAGCAATCGCCCGCAATGGCGAGTGATCGAGGGCGGCTCCAGTGCCTACCTCGCACCGTTGACCGCGTCATTCAAAGAGCGGATCCGCGTGAACTGTCCGGTAAACCGGATCGAACGCAACGAACACGGCGTGGTTATCCACAGCCCCGTCGGCATCGAACACTTCGACAAAGTCGTGCTGGCCTGCCACAGCGATCAGGCATTGCGACTGCTGGCCGATCCGAGCCGTGCCGAACGGGAGATTCTTGGCGCCCTGCCCTACGCCGACAACGAAGTGGTGCTGCACACCGACACCCGTCTGCTGCCGATGCGCAAACGGGCCTGGGCCAGCTGGAACTATCGCCTCGGCGGTGCGGGACATACCCAGGCGGCCGTGACTTACGACATGAATATCCTGCAAGGCATCCAGAGCGACACCACGTTCTGCGTCAGCCTCAACCAGAGCGCCGGCATCAGCCCGTCCAAAGTGCTTGCCCGTTTCACCTACGCCCATCCGCAATTCAGCCTCGCAGCGGTGGCGGCCCAACAGCGCTGGGCCGAACTCGACGGCGCGCAGCACACCCATTATTGCGGTGCCTACTGGGCCAACGGTTTTCATGAAGACGGCGTGGTCAGCGCTTTACGCGTCGCCGCCGCGTTCGGAGAAAGCCTGTGAACAGCGCGCTCTACAGTGGCTGGATCGCCCACCGGCGATTCGCCCCGCGTCGGCATGAGTTCCGCTACCGGATCGGGCTGCTCTATCTCGACCTGGCCGAACAGGACGCTGTGCTGAACCTCTCGCCACTGTCCGGCGCGAGCCGCTTTGCCCCATTCTCGTTTCGCGAGACCGACTACCTCAAGACCTTCACCGGTCGCGGTGTGCGACTGATCGATGCGGTGCGCCTGCAGGTCGGTGCGGCCCTCGGTCACGAGCCGCAGGGCTCGATCTGCCTGTTGACCCAGCCGCGAAGCTGGGGCCTGGCATTCAACCCGGTGAGTTTCTTTTATTGCCACGAAGCCGACGGGCAACTGGCGGCGATTCTCTGCGAAGTCAGCAACACGCCGTGGCGCGAGCGCTATCACTATGTACTACCGGCGCGGGCACCAACCAGCGTGCGCGACTTCCACCAGCACTTTGCCGTGGCCAAGGCGTTTCATGTGTCACCGTTCCTGCCACCGGATCTGGAATACCGCATGAGCTTCAGCCCCGCCGCGCAAACCCTCGGCGTGCACATGGCCGACTGGCAGGGCGAACGCAAACTGTTCGACGCCACGCTCAACCTGAAACGCGAACCGCTTGATCGACGCAACTTGCACCGGCATCTGTGGCGCTTTCCGTGGATGACCGCGAAAACCGCCCTCGCGATCTATTGGCAGGCCCTGCGTTTGCTGCTCAAGCGCACCCCGCTGTTTCCCCATCGGACGGCTGACGACAGCTTTCGAACCGCCACTGCGACTCCCGAGGAGCACCGCCATGAAATCCTCTAGCGTTTCGGCCAGAGCCGCCATCCCGTTCAGTACCCACGGCATCACCGGTTCGCTGCTGCGCCGTGGTGTCCTGCGTCAGCTCGCACAGCTCAAGCATGGGCAACTGGTGGTGATCGAGGACGGCGAACGCCAGGTCTTCGGCACACCGGGCAGTGCGTTGCTGGGCGAAATTCATGTCCTCGATGCGGCGGCCTGGGGCATGGTCGCGGGCAACGGCTCGATCGGCGCCGGGGAAGCCTTCATTCACGGCTACTGGAGTTCACCGGACCTGACCGCCGTGGTGCGCGTCTTCGTCAGCAACCTCGAAGTGCTCGACGGCATGGAGGGTGGACTGGCAAAAATCGGCCGGCCGCTGGTGCGCGGTCTGCACTGGCTCAATCGCAACACGCGCAAGGGTTCGCAGAAAAACATCGCCGCGCACTACGACCTCGGCAACGATCTGTTCGAGCAGTTTCTCGACCCGACCATGATGTATTCGGCGGCGCAGTTCCTCAGCCCCGACGACAGTCTGGAACAGGCGCAACTGAACAAACTGGAGCGAATCTGCCAGAAACTCGCACTCGAGCCTGGCGATCACCTACTGGAAATCGGCACCGGTTGGGGCAGCATGGCACTGTATGCCGCGCAGCACTATGGCTGCAAAGTCACCACGACCACCCTGTCCAAAGAGCAATACGCGTTCACCGCCCGGCGCATCGAAAGCCTCGGCCTGCAGGACCGGGTGACGCTGTTGCTCAAGGACTACCGCGACCTCACCGGCCAGTACGACAAACTGGTGTCGATCGAGATGATCGAGGCGGTCGGCCATCGCTTCCTGCCGACCTACTTCAAGCAATGCGCGCACCTGCTCAAGAGCAACGGCCTGATGCTGCTGCAAGCGATCACCATCCGGGACCAGCGCTACGAGCAAGCAAAACGCGGCGTGGATTTCATCCAGCGTTACATCTTCCCCGGCGGCGCCCTGCCCTGTGTGCAGAAGATGCTCGAAATCGTCAGTCGCGACACCGACATGAACCTGCTGCACATGGAAGACTTCGGCCTGCACTACGCCCGGACCCTGCGCCTGTGGCACGAGAATTTTCGCCACGCCCACGGCCGCCTGAGCGAATTGGGCTACGACGATTATTTCCTGCGACTGTGGGAGTTCTATCTGTGCTACTGCGAGGGCGGCTTCCTCGAACGCACCATCGGCACCGCGCAATTGCTGCTGGCCAAACCGGCGGCGATGCCGGCGCCACTGCTCGGACGCTTCGATGCTTGAGCGAATCGCCAACGCGGTACTGTTCCAGGTCGGCTGGCTGGCCTGCGTGCTCGGCGGCAACAGCCTGTGGTTGCTGGTGGCGCTGGCGGTATTGGTAATTCATCTGCGCTGGATCAGCAACTGGGCGGCGGAGGGCCGACTGATTCTCGGCGTGGTGATTCTGGGCACCGCCGTGGACAGTGGCCTGCGCGGTCTCGGGGTCTTTGAGTTCAAGGACCTGTCGCCGCTGATTCCGTTGTGGCTGATGTTGTTGTGGGCACTGTTGGCCACGACATTGCGCCATTGCCTGCAATGGAGCGCCCGGCCATGGTGGCTGGCAAGTGCGCTCGGGGCTGTCGGTGGCGCGTTGTCGTACTGCGCCGGTGGACGACTGGCCGGGGTGCAGTTTCCCTATGGCGAGTTACCGACTTTGATCGGCATCGGCCTGTTGTGGGCGTTGCTGTTTCCGTTGTTGCACCTGTTGTCGCGGCGCCTGGTGCAGTAATCGTCTGTCAGGGCTTTCACACGCACGAGGTTCGCTGCCGTACACTGCGGCCATGAAAACCATTCCCCTGCAGCCAATCGATGAGCCCGCCGTCACTTGTTCGACTTGCGCGGCCTGCTGCTGTCAGCTCGAAGTCATGCTGATCACCGACACCGGCGTGCCCGAGCGTTATATCGATACCGATGAGTGGGGTGGTGAAGTGATGTTGCGCCTGGACGACGGCTGGTGCGCGGCGCTGGATCGCGACACGATGATGTGCACGATCTACGAAAAACGCCCGCTGATCTGCCGCGAATTCGAAATGGGCGCGCCGGAATGCATCGAGGAACGCCTGGGGATTGCCACGGCGTATCGTTGAATACAAAAAAGGAGCGCTTGGCGCTCCTTTTTCATGGGTGTTACAACGGCATCGTGTAGTGCAGCGAGTAGCTTTCTACCCCGTCGTTGTTGCTCGACATGCCGGCGTTGGAATAGTGGGTCGCACGGATCCCCACCTCGTGCCCGCCATGGAAGCGCAGACCGAAACCGATACGGTCTTCAAACTGGAAGGCCTGGCCGATCTTGTTGCCTTCATAGTCGGTGTTGGAGAACACCGCGGCGCCAATGCCCGCCTCGATGTAAGGCTTGATCGACTCACCGGAAAACTCGTAAACAAACACCGGCGAGAACGACAGGCTGTTGTTGCTGGAGCCCTTGTCGCCTTCCCAGTAGGTGTAGGCGCCGCTCCAGTAACCGGTCAGGCGACCGACATCGCTTTGCAGCCAGCTCTTGTCCCAGTCGAAATTCATCCCCAGGCGATAGGTCATCGTTGAATCGCTGGTGGCCCCAACCCCGAATTCCACGCCAGCGGCCTGTGCAGTAATACTTTGCCCCATCAGTGCAGCCGCAATCGCGGCCAAGCAGAATAGTCGCTTCACTTGAAACATCCTTTTCCTAACGGTCGTATGGTTTTTAGTGTGCTTGACGCTTATAGAAATCGGCGCTTGAACAGAAGTTCAGCTGATTTTTCAGTTATGACACAACTTTTTTACATCGCGAAGCTTTGCACATCGCCGGGCGTTTGTCCCAGCAGTGGCAGGATGTTTTTCAAGGATTGCGGATCAGCGCTGGTCCAGAATTTCGCAGGTCGATTCGGGCCGGCGGCGAGCAGATCTCGCTCGGCCAGCAGACGCTGAAGTTGCCGGGCTACGGCGGCGCCGGTGTCGATCAGGCTGATGTCGTCGGGGAGCATCGTCTTGAGCAGCGGCTTGAGGAACGGGTAATGGGTGCAGCCGAGAATGATCGTGTCGCAACCCGCGCCCAGCAGCGGTTCGACATAGCGCTGAAGCAGCTCGCGCAACTCGGCGCTGTGCAGGTCGCCGCTTTCGATCAGTTCCACCAGCCCCGGGCACGGCTGGGTAATGACCCGGATATCGGTGGCAAAACGGTCGAGCAAAGCCGCGAACTTCGCGCTCTGCAAGGTGCCGGTGGTGGCGAGGACGCCGACCACGCCGCTGCGAGTGGCGGCGGCAGCCGGTTTGACCGCCGGCTCCATGCCGACAATCGGCCAGTCGGGAAAATCACGCCGCAGATCGGCAACGCCGGCCACGGTCGCAGTGTTGCAGGCGATCACCAATGCCTTGGCGCCCTGCTCGCGGAAAAAACCGGCCATCACGCTGCAACGCTGGCGGATGAACTCCGGGGATTTCTCGCCATAAGGAATGTGGCCGCAATCGCCGAGGTACAGCAGCGATTCATTGGGCAGCAGCTGCTGGATTTCCGCCAGCACCGACAGGCCACCGACGCCGGAATCGAATACGGCGATCGGCGCTTCACGCATGGTGCGAACCACAGACGCTGCATCCCGGATCCCGCTTGACCCGCAGCTCACGGAATCGCGAGCCCAGTGCATCGATCAACAGCAGGCGCCCCACCAGTGGCTCGCCGAAACCCGCCAGCAGCTTCAAGGCTTCCAGCGCTTGCAGGCTGCCGACCAGCCCCACCAGCGGCCCGACCACGCCGGCTTCGCTGCAAGTCAGTTCGGCTTCGCTGCCGTGACCGTACAGGCAGTGGTAGCACGGGCTCTCGGCGCGACGCGGGTCGAACACCGACAGTTGTCCTTCGAGGCGGATCGCCGCGCCGCTGACCAGCGGTTTGCACACCGCCACACACGCGGCGTTGACCGCTTCGCGGGTGGAGAAATTGTCCGAGCAGTCGAGCACCAGATCCACCGCTGTCACGGCGGCGGCGAGGGAATCCTCGTCCAGTGCCTGACGGTGGGGCACCAGTCGGATTTCAGGGTTGATCGCGCTCAGGCGCTTGAGCGCCGAGTCGACCTTGGTCATGCCGACGCTGTCCGTGTCGTGGATGATCTGGCGTTGCAGGTTGGTCAGGTCGACCGTGTCGAAGTCCGCCAGATGCAGCTCGCCGACGCCCGCCGCCGCCAGATACAAGGCAACCGGTGCACCGAGACCGCCGAGGCCGACGATCAGCACGCGGCTGTCCTTGAGCTTCAACTGGCCATCGATGTCGATGTGTTGCAGGAGGATCTGCCGACTGTAGCGCAACAATTCCTGATCATTCAGCACGGCAGGCGCCCCAGGCTGATCCGTTGATGGCCGCCCAGATCGGTGCGGCTGTGGACTTCTTCGAAACCTTGCGTCAGCAACAGATCGCGCACGGCCTCGGCTTGATCATAGCCGTGTTCGAGCATCAGCCAGCCACCGGCCACCAGATGCGCCGGCGCCTGGGCGATGATCAGACGCAGATCGTCGAGCCCGTCAATGCCGGCCACCAGTGCGCTTTCCGGTTCGAAACGCACATCGCCTTCGACCAGGTGCGGATCGGCGGCGCGGATGTACGGCGGGTTGCTGATGATCAGCTCGAAACGCTTGCCTTCGAGGGCGCTGAACCAGTGACTGCTGAGCACCGTGGCGTTGTTCAGGTGCAGACGCTGACGGTTGCGCTCGGCCAGGGCCACGGCTTCCAGCACGCGATCCACCGCAGTGACGTTCCACGCAGGACGCTCGCTGGCCAGAGCGAGCGCAATCGCCCCGCTGCCGGTGCCCAGGTCGAGAACCTTGGCCGGGGTCGCCGGCAATAACTCCAGTGCGGCTTCCACCAGCAATTCGGTGTCCGGACGCGGAATCAGCGTGTGCGGTGCGACTTCCAGATCCAGCTTCCAGAAACCCTGCTGGCCGAGAATGTAGGCCACCGGCTCGCCGCTGCGGCGGCGTTGCAGGTATTCGGTGAAGACCAGCACGGCTTCGCTCGGCACGATGCGTTCGGGCCAGGTGTGGAGAAAACTGCGGGACTTGCCCAGCGCCGCAGCGAGGAGCAGTTCGGCATCCAGGCGTGCGGTAGGCGAGTCCGGCAGTTCGGCGGCGCGCAACAGGCTGGCGATGATGGTCATTTATTCACCTATCGCTGCCAGTTGGTCGGCCTGGTATTCGGCCAGCAACGGTTCGATCACCGCTTCGACGCCACCGGCGAGGATTTCGTCGAGGGAATACAGGGTCAGGTTGACGCGATGGTCGGTGACCCGGCCCTGGGCAAAGTTGTAGGTACGGATGCGCTCGGAGCGGTCGCCGGAACCCACCAGCAATTTACGTTCGCTGGCGATGGCGTTGGCCGCTGCGGTGGTTTGCTGGTCGTTGAGCTTGGCCGACAGCCAGGCCATCGCCCGCGCACGGTTCTTGTGCTGGGAACGTTCTTCCTGGCACTCGACCACGATGCCGGTCGGCAAGTGGGTGATACGGATCGCCGAGTCGGTCTTGTTGACGTGCTGACCACCGGCCCCGGAGGAACGGTAGGTATCGACGCGCAAGTCCGCCGGGTTGATCTCGATCGCTTCCTGCTCGTCAGGCTCCGGCAACACAGCCACGGTGCAGGCCGAGGTGTGGATCCGGCCCTGGGATTCGGTGGCCGGCACGCGCTGTACGCGGTGGGCGCCGGACTCGAATTTCAGCTTGCCGTAGACATTGTCGCCTTCGACCCGGGCGATGACTTCTTTATAGCCGCCGTGCTCGCCTTCGTTCTCCGAGAGGATTTCCACCCGCCAGCCGCGTTTCTCGGCGTAGCGCGAGTACATGCGGAACAGGTCGCCGGAGAAGATCGCCGCCTCGTCGCCACCGGTGCCGGCGCGGATTTCGAGGAACACGTTGCGCCCGTCGTTGGGATCCTTGGGCAGCAGCATGCGCTGCAAGGTGGCTTCCAGCTCTACGAGTTGCTCTTTGGTTTCGCGGACCTCTTCCACGGCCATTTCGCGCATGTCCGGGTCACCGTCCTTGAGCAGCGCCTGGGCGCCTTCCAGATCGGCCTGGGCCTTGAGCAGCTGTTTATAGGCTTCGACGACCGGCTCGACTTCGGCGTATTCCTTGGAATAGGCGCGGAATTTGGTCTGGTCGGAAATGACTTCGGCGTCGCCGAGCAGCGCCGTCAGTTCCTCGAAACGGTCCTGGAGGATGTCCAGCTTATTGAGCAGTGACGCTTTCATTGCGGTTTTTTATCCGAAAAGCTATCCGGTGAGCCCTCGAGGGCAAAGAGTTCCTGGGCCATGGCCAGCGCATCGAGGCGGCCTTCGGCAGAAAGCTTTTTCAACTGCACGCTCGGGGCGTGCAGGAGTTTATTGGTCAGGCCACGGGCCAACTGGCCCAGCACGTCTTCGGCGTTACCGCCGTTGGCCAGCAGACGCAGGGCCTTTTGCAGTTCTTCGTCACGCAGACGTTCGCTCTGTTGACGATAGGCCTTGAGCACGTCGACCGCCGCCAGCTCGCGCAGGCGCACCATGAAATCGTCGGCGCCGACCGAGACCATCTCTTCGGCGGCTTGCGCTGCGCCCTGACGGCTCTTGAGGTTTTCGGCGACCACTTCGTGCAGATCGTCGACGCTATAGAGGTAAACGTCGTCGAGTTCGCCGACTTCCGGTTCGATATCCCGGGGAACGGCGATGTCGACCATGAAGATCGGTTTGTGCTTGCGCAGCTTCAGGGCGCTTTCAACGGCGCCCTTGCCGAGGATCGGCAACTGACTGGCGGTGGAGCTGATGACGATGTCGCTGCGCACCAGCTCGGCCGGAATGTCCGAGAGCAACACTGCGTGGGCACCGAACTGTTCGGCCAGCAGACTGGCGCGTTCCAATGTGCGGTTGGCCACCACGATACGCTTGACCCCCAGATCATGCAGATGGCGGGCGACCAGGGTGATGGTCTCGCCGGCGCCGATCAGCAGGGCCTGGCTGCGTTGCAGGTCGCTGAAAATCTGCTTGGCCAGGCTGACCGCGGCAAACGCCACGGACACCGGGTTCTCGCCAATGGCGGTGTCGGTGCGCACTTGCTTGGCGGCGTTGAACGTCGCCTGAAACAAGCGCCCGAGCAGCGGCCCGATGGTGCCGGCCTCGCGGGCCACGGCGTAGGCCGATTTCATCTGGCCGAGGATCTGCGGTTCGCCCAGCACCAGCGAGTCGAGCCCGGAGGCGACGCGCATCATGTGACGAACTGCCGCATCATCTTCATGCACATAAGCACTCGCGCGCAGCTCATCGAGGCTTAAATGGTGATAGTCGGCCAGCCAGCGCAGCACGATATCGGCCGAAAGCTGATCCTGTTCTATATACAGTTCACTGCGATTGCAGGTGGAAAGGATCGCAGCTTCGCGGCTGTCGGTGAGTCGGCAGAGCTGCTGCAAGGCCTCCACCAGCTGCTCAGGGGTAAAGGCCACGCGCTCGCGGACGTCTACTGAAGCAGTCTTGTGGTTGATACCGAGTGCAAGGAAGGCCATTCAAGGTCGCTGATGGTGACGTGAAGCCGGCAATTGTCCTACTTCGTCAGATTCAGAACAACTACCGCTGACTATTGTCCCAATTGTCGGCCCCTATAATGGCCACAATCGAGACTCGGTTATGTTTGGCCGAAGGCTTGTGTCATGATGATCCGACCGCAGGTTAGTCGTCCTCTTCCTATATGAATAGATCTTCCGCGTTGCTCCTAGCTTTTGTCTTCCTCAGCGGCTGCCAGGCCTTGGCCCCCGTTTCGCACGATGGCACCTCATCGGTCGAAGACACCACGCCAGCCCCTGAAAAGCCCAAGGTTTACAGCTCGTTCAGCCAGGAAACGGTGTTCAGCCTGCTGAGCGCCGAACTCGCCGGCCAGCGCAATCGTTTCGACATTGCCCTGGACAACTACGTGACCCAGGCCATCAACACCCAGGATCCGGGTGTTTCCGAGCGGGCGTTCCGTATCGCCGAATACCTGGGCGCGGATCAACCGGCGCTGGATACCGCACTGATCTGGGCGAAAAACGCACCTGACGACCTCGAAGCGCAACGCGCCGCCGCCGTGCAACTGGCACGCGCCGGGCGTTATGACGACTCGATGGTCTATATGGAGAAAGTCCTGCAGGGCAAGGGCGACACCCATTTCGACTTCCTCGCGCTGTCGGCCGCCGACACCGATCAGGAAACCCGCAACGGTTTGATGAAAAGCTTCGACCGTCTGCTGCAGCGTCACCCGCACAACAATCAGCTGATTTTCGGCAAGGCCCTGCTGATGCAGCAGGACGGCGACACCAAAGGTGCGCTGACCCTGCTTGAAGACAATCCGCCGGATGACGGCGAAATCGCCCCGATCCTGCTGCGTGCCCGCCTGCTGCAAGGGCTGAACCGTGGCGACGAGGCCCTGCCGCTGCTGCAGAAGAACATCAAGAAGTACCCGGACGACAAGCGCCTGCGCCTGACTTACGCGCGGATGCTGGTGGAACAGGACCGGATGGACGACGCCAAGGTCGAGTTCTCCACACTGGTCCAGCAATACCCGGAAGACGACGAACTGCGCTATTCGCTGGCATTGGTCTGCCTGGAAGCCAAGGCCTGGGACGAGGCCAAGGGTTACCTGGAAGACCTGATCGCCCGGGAAAGCCATGTCGATTCCGCGCATCTGAACCTGGGGCGCATCGCCGAAGAACGCAACGACCCGCAAGGCGCACTGATCGAGTACGCCCAGGTCGGGCCGGGCAATGACTATCTGCCGGCACAACTGCGTCAGGCCGACATCCTGATGAACAACGGCAAGACCGCCGAAGCCCAGAGCAAACTGGCCGCCGAACGTGATGCGCAACCGGATTACGCGATCCAGCTGTACCTGATCGAGGCCGAGACCCTGTCCGCCAACAATCAGGGCGACAAGGCCTGGAAAACCCTGCAACAGGCGTTGCTGCAATACCCGGACGATCTGAATCTGCTCTACACCCGGGCCATGCAGGCGGAAAAACGCAATGACCTGGCACAGATGGAAAAAGACCTGCGCCTGATCATCAAGCGCGATCCGGACAACGCCATGGCGCTCAATGCCCTCGGCTACACCCTGTCCGACCGCACCACACGCTACGCCGAAGCCAAGGCGCTGATCGAGCAGGCGCACCAGATCAACCCGGAAGATCCGGCGGTACTCGACAGCCTCGGCTGGGTGAATTTCCGCATGGGCAACCTGGATGACGCCGAGAAATATCTGCGTCAGGCTCTGGAGCGCTTCCCCGATCACGAAGTCGCCGCTCACCTGGGCGAAGTCCTGTGGACCAAGGGTAACCAGCGCGAAGCCAAACAAATCTGGGGCAAGTTCCTCAAGGATCAGCCCGACAGCACCATTCTGCGCAGCACCATCAAGCGCCTGACCGGATCCGAGACTCTTTAACTCATGTTTTTGCGCCACGTCATCGTTTTCAGCTTCATCGCCCTGCTCGCCGGTTGCGCGGGCTTTGGCGCCCGCGAATCCGTCGAGGGCCACGGCAGCCCGGCACAATGGGCCGCGAACAAACAGCAACTGACCGGCCTCGACGGCTGGCAGATCGACGGCAAGATCGGCATCCGCGCCCCGAAAGACTCGGGCAGCGGCACGCTGTTCTGGCTGCAGCGCCAGGATTATTACGACATCCGCCTGTCCGGCCCGCTGGGTCGCGGCGCAGCCCGTTTGACCGGTCGCCCGGGCAAGGTTTCGCTGGAAGTCGCCAACCAGGGCCGCTATGACGCGCAATCCCCGGAAGTCCTGCTGGAAGAACAGCTGGGCTGGAAACTGCCGGTATCGAATCTGTCCTGGTGGGTTCGAGGCCTGCCGGCCCCGGCCAGCAAGAGCCGCCTGACCCTCGATGCCGACAGTCGCCTGGCCAATCTGGAACAGGACGGCTGGCAGGTCGAGTACCTCGGTTATGCCGAACAGAATGGTTACTGGCTGCCCGAGCGGATCAAACTGCACGGCACCGATCTGGACGTGACCCTGGTCATCAAGACCTGGCAACCGCGTAAATTGGGGCAATAAGCATGACCGCTCCACGCCTGACGCTGCCTTCTCCGGCCAAACTCAACCTGATGCTGCACATTCTCGGTCGCCGGGAAGACGGCTATCACGAATTGCAGACGATTTTTCAGTTCCTCGACTACGGCGACGAAATCACCTTCGCCGTCCGTGACGATGGCGTGATTCACCTGCACACCGAATTCGACGGCGTGCCCCACGACAGTAACCTGATCGTGCGTGCGGCGAAAAAACTTCAGGAACAATCCGGTTGCTCACTCGGCATCGATATCTGGATCGACAAGATCCTGCCGATGGGCGGCGGCATCGGTGGCGGCAGCTCGAATGCGGCGACCACCCTGCTCGGGCTCAATCATCTTTGGCAGTTGGGCTGGGATGAAGATCGGCTGGCAACACTGGGCCTGACACTTGGAGCCGACGTGCCGGTGTTCGTCCGTGGCCACGCGGCTTTCGCCGAAGGTGTCGGCGAGAAACTGACCCCGGTCGAGCCCGCCGAACCGTGGTATGTCGTGCTCGTCCCGCAAGTCTCTGTTAGTACGGCAGAAATTTTTTCAGATCCATTGTTGACACGTAACACGCCGCCCATTAAAGTGCGCCCCGTTCCCGAGGGAAACAGTCGAAATGACTGCTTGTCGGTGGTAGCAAGGCGTTATCCAGAAGTACGTAACGCATTGAATTTGTTAGGTAATTTTACCGAAGCAAAACTCACCGGAACTGGAAGTTGTGTGTTTGGGGGCTTCCCAAGCAAAGCTGAAGCTGATAAAGTCTCGGCCCTTCTGACAGAGACCCTTACAGGGTTTGTAGCAAAAGGAAGCAACGTTTCGATGTTGCATCGCAAGCTGCAAAGTCTGCTCTAAAGGAACCAAGTGCCCGGCACTTGCAAGCAACAGATACAGGGGCGTCGCCAAGCGGTAAGGCAGCAGGTTTTGATCCTGCCATGCGTTGGTTCGAATCCAGCCGCCCCTGCCATTTTCTATACTCATCCAGGTTACCCTCAGCCTCTAGGTACTGCGCGTGTCCAAGATGATGGTCTTTACGGGGAACGCTAACCCCGATCTGGCTCGGCGTGTTGTACGTCAGCTGCATATCCCTCTCGGTGACATCTCTGTCGGTAAATTCTCCGACGGCGAAATTACAGCCGAGATCAATGAAAACGTTCGCGGTAAAGACGTTTTCATTATTCAGCCGACTTGCGCTCCGACCAACGATAACCTGATGGAACTGGTAGTGATGGCTGATGCCTTCCGCCGCTCCTCGGCTACTCGTATCACTGCTGTTATTCCTTATTTTGGTTATGCCCGTCAGGATCGCCGTCCGCGTTCCGCACGTGTGGCTATCAGCGCGAAAGTCGTTGCTGACATGCTTACCGTCGTCGGCATCGACCGTGTTCTCACGGTTGATCTGCATGCTGACCAGATTCAGGGTTTCTTCGATATTCCGGTAGATAACATCTACGGCTCCCCGGTTCTGGTGGATGACATCGAAGATCAGCGCTTCGAGAACCTGATGATCGTGTCCCCGGACATTGGTGGCGTCGTGCGTGCACGTGCTGTTGCCAAGTCGCTGGGCGTGGATCTCGGGATCATCGACAAACGCCGTGAGAAAGCCAATCACTCTGAAGTGATGCATATCATCGGTGATGTCGAAGGGCGTACCTGCATCCTGGTCGATGACATGGTCGATACCGCCGGCACCCTGTGCCACGCGGCCAAGGCCCTGAAAGAGCATGGCGCAGCCAAGGTCTTTGCCTACTGCACACACCCTGTGCTGTCGGGTCGGGCCATCGAGAATATCGAAAATTCCGTGCTGGACGAGCTGGTGGTCACTAACACCATCCCGCTGTCCGCAGCAGCACAAGCCTGTGCACGTATCCGTCAACTGGATATCGCACCGGTTGTTGCCGAAGCGGTTCGCCGCATCAGCAATGAAGAATCGATCAGCGCGATGTTCCGCTAAGGGCCCTGCCCTTCTCGAAATATCTCGTTGACGAAAAGCGCCCCGCCCCAACACTCATGTTGGGGCGGGGCTTTTTTGCCCATGCCGCTTTGACGTCGGTCGCAGACGTCGCCCGGACATGGCTATTTTGGAGATACAAAATGACTGATTTCATCCTGAACGCCGAAGCGCGTACCGACCTGGGGAAAGGTGCGAGCCGCCGCCTGCGTCGTCTCGCCAGCCAGGTTCCTGCCGTTGTATACGGTGGTGACAAGGCTCCTGAGTCCATCATGATGCTGGCTAAAGAAGTAGCCAAGCTGTTCGAAGACGAGGCTGCTTTCAGCCACGTCATCCAACTGAACATCGGCGGCGTCAAGCAAGACGTGGTTGTTAAAGCCATGCAGCGTCACCCGGCCAAGCAGTTCATCATGCACGCCGACTTCGTACGCGTTGTTGCCGGCAAGAAACTGACTGCTGTTGTTCCAGTGCACTTCATCAACGAAGAAGCTCCGGTCAAGAAAGGCGGCGAGATCTCGCACGTTGTTGCAGAAATCGAAGTTTCCTGCGAAGCCAAAGACCTGCCTGAGTTCATCGAAGTCGACCTGGCCAAAGCCGAAATCGGCACCATCATTCACCTGTCGGACCTGAAAGCTCCTAAAGGTGTTGAGTTCGTTGCTCTGGCACACGGCGATGACAAGGCTGTTGCCAACGTCCACGCTCCACGTGTTGCTCCAGAAGCTGCCGAAGGCGCTGCAGAGTAATCACTCTGTAAAGCCGGAGTGAACAGGTAACATCGCGGACTGGAACGTAGCGAGAAAGCGGGCGGGAACGCGGAGTTTACATCCATGGTAAATGAGCATTTTTCGTCCACTTTCGCCGCCTTCCCCGATCGCGGCGATGTTATCCACCACTCCAAGGAAGGGCCCCTATCGTGACTGCCATCAAACTGATCGTTGGCCTGGGAAATCCAGGTGCCGAATACGAACAGACCCGGCATAACGCAGGGGCCCTTTTTGTTGAGCGCATCGCCCACGCACAGAACGTGAATCTCGTGGCCGATCGCAAGTATTTCGGCCTGACCGGGCGTTTTTCGCATCAGGGTCAGGACGTTCGTCTGCTGATTCCCACCACCTACATGAACCGCAGCGGCCAGGCCGTGGCGGCACTCGCCGGTTTCTTCCGCATCAAGCCCGAAGAAATCCTGGTGGCACACGACGAACTCGATCTGCCTCCGGGCGTCGCCAAGCTCAAGGTGGGCGGCGGCCATGGCGGTCACAACGGGTTGCGCGACATCATTGCGCAATTGGGCAATCAGAATACGTTCCACCGCCTGCGGCTTGGCATCGGCCACCCGGGCGTCGCCAGTATGGTTTCAAATTTCGTCCTGGGTCGTGCGCCACGCGCCGAACAGGAAAAACTCGATGCCAGCATCGACTTTGCCCTCGGCGTGCTGCCGGATATCCTCGCCGGTGAATGGAACCGCGCGATGAAAAACCTGCACAGCCAGAAGGCCTGACTCTAATCCGAGGGGAAACACCATGGGATTCAATTGCGGCATCGTCGGCCTGCCTAACGTCGGCAAGTCCACCCTGTTCAACGCCCTGACCAAATCCGGGATCGCGGCCGAGAACTTCCCCTTCTGCACCATCGAGCCGAACAGCGGTATCGTGCCGATGCCGGATCCACGCCTGAATGCTCTGGCGGAAATCGTCAATCCGAAGCGCATCCTGCCGACCACCATGGAATTCGTCGACATCGCAGGCCTGGTGGCCGGCGCGTCGAAAGGTGAAGGCCTGGGCAACAAGTTCCTGGCCAACATCCGCGAAACCGACGCCATCGCTCACGTTGTGCGCTGCTTCGAAGACGAAAACGTGATCCACGTTTCCAACAGCGTCGACCCGAAGCGCGACATCGAAATCATCGACCTGGAACTGATCTTCGCCGACCTCGACAGCTGCGAGAAGCAACTGCAGAAAGTCGCGCGCAACGCCAAGGGCGGTGACAAGGACGCAGTGGCCCAGAAAGCCCTGCTGGAGCAATTGATCCCGCACTTCACCGAAGGCAAGCCTGCGCGCAGCCTGATGAAGAACATGAGCGCCGACGAGAAGGCGATCATCAAGGGCTTCCACCTGCTGACCACCAAGCCGGTCATGTACATCGCCAACGTCGCTGAAGACGGTTTCGAGAACAATCCGCACCTGGACGTGGTCAAGGCCATTGCCGAAGAAGAGGGCGCCATGGTCGTTCCGGTCTGCAACAAGATCGAAGCGGAAATCGCCGAGCTGGACGACGGTGAAGAGAAAGACATGTTCCTCGAGGCCCTGGGCCTGGAAGAGCCTGGCCTGAACCGCGTGATCCGCGCCGGCTACGAAATGCTGCACCTGCAGACCTACTTCACCGCCGGTGTCGAAGAAGTCCGCGCCTGGACCGTCCGCGTCGGTGCCACCGCACCGCAAGCCGCCGGCGTGATCCACACCGACTTCGAGAAAGGCTTCATCCGCGCCGAAGTGATCGCCTACAACGACTTCATCCAGTACAAGGGCGAAGCCGGTACCAAGGAAGCCGGTAAATGGCGCCTGGAAGGCAAGGATTACATCGTCAAAGATGGCGACGTGATGCACTTCCGCTTCAACGTGTAAAAGCTGCACCCCAAAAAAAAGCCGCGTTTGATACGCGGCTTTTTTGTGCCTGAAATTCAGCCCGTCAGGCCTTTTTGGTTCTCGGCAGGAAAATCGCCAGCACCCCGAACAACGGCAGGAACGAGCACAGGAAGTACACGTATTCGATGCCGTGAATGTCCGCCAGATGCCCGAGCAGTGCTGCGCCAATCCCGCCAAAGCCGAACATCAGCCCGAAGAACACCCCGGCAATCATCCCGACATTGCCCGGTACCAGTTCCTGCGCGTACACCACGATGGCCGAGAACGCCGAAGCGAGGATGAAGCCGATCACCACGCTCAGGACACTGGTCCAGAACAGATCCACATGCGGCATCAGCAAGGTGAACGGCGCCACCCCGAGGATCGAGAACCAGATCACTGCCTTACGGCCGATCTTGTCGCCAATCGGCCCGCCGAAGAACGTGCCCGCCGCCACCGCGCCAAGGAACAGGAACAGATGCAGCTGGGAACTGGCCACCGACAGGTCGAACTTCTCGATCAGGTAGAACGTGAAGTAACTGGTCAGGCTGGCCATGTAGAAATACTTGGAGAACACCAGCAACCCGAGCACCACCAGCGCGCTGACCACCCTGCCCTTCGACAGTCCATGAGTGGCAGCCTGGCCGGCCTTGAGCTTGAACAGGTTCAGGTGATGGGCGTACCAGCGACTGATGCGATACAGCACGAACAGCGCAAACACCGCGAACAGCCCGAACCACGCCACGTTGCCTTGTCCGAAGGGAATGATGATCGCCGCTGCCAGTAACGGGCCGAATGCCGAACCGGCGTTACCGCCGACCTGGAAGGTCGATTGCGCCAGACCGAAGCGCCCGCCGGAGGCCAGCCGGGCGATACGAGATGCTTCCGGGTGAAAGGTCGAGGAGCCGATACCGATCAGCGCTGCCGCCAACAAAATCAGCGGGAAACTGCCGACCATCGACATCATCACAATGCCGATCAACGTGCACACGGAACCAGCCGGCAACAACCACGGTTTCGGGTGCCGGTCAGTGTGATAACCGACCCACGGCTGCAACAGCGAAGCGGTCAATTGAAAGGTCAGGGTAATCAGGCCGACCTGAGTGAAGCTCAAGCCGTAGTTGGCCTTGAGCATCGGATAGATCGACGGCAGCACTGACTGGATCAGGTCGTTGATCAAATGCGCCAGCGCCACCGCGCCGATGATGCGCATTACCAGTGGACTGCTTTGGGGAGGAGCGGACGCCGACGCAGCGGCGGTCTGAACGTTGCTGATAGCCATGGGAGTTTCCGTACAGCAGATGGGTGCACGCAGGCAGGTGCGTCAATGTGCCATTTTTCGGTGCGCCAGCGCCATCCCCTTAGCCAGCTAACGAACTATTCATTCATCGCAGTAAAAGTGATAGCGCAAAGCCATGGTCTGATTCTTGCCTTGCTTCTCCGCTTGAACGCGGCCCCCTTACAAAGGGGATCGAGAATGGGAAGTTCTGCTACAGAGTCTGCCTACAGAGCGGGCGAGAGTGGACTTTCGAAGCCTTTTAGCAGGGCACGGATCGCGCTCGCAAAGAGCGCGGCGCACGCCGATGGTGCGTGGTGTCCAGAGGAGTCATGGGGCATGCAGGCTTTCTTGTTACCGGGGATCAAATTGCTGGGGCGGTTTGGCTTCGCGCGTAAATTCCAGTTGTTGTTTCTGCTGTTCATCCTGCCGCTGGCCGGCAGCCTGTTGATGATCGGCCAGGACTATCGCGTCAAACTCAACCTGATTTCCGGTGAGCGTGCCGGCGTACGGCAGTTGCTCGCCCTCGATGCGCTCGACAACCTGCTCGCTGCTCAGCGCGACCGTGCAGCTCGCTGGCGTGCCACGGAAACCAACCGCCAACCGACGCCCGCCACCCTCGCCGCGATGGCTGCATTCGATGCCGTACAACCTGCCGTCGCTCAGGCTACAGTGGATCTGGGCAATGCCTTGCAAGCCGAAGCTGCAGAAGGTGAAACCCTGGCCCGCTTCCAGGCCCTGCAAACCGCCCTCGGCGGTCTGGACTCCAAGAGCCTGGCCGGCGTCGGCTGGTGGCCGGACGGTTACGATCGCTTCACCAACGCCCTCAGCGCCCTGCAAGCGTTGCGCGAACAGATCGCGATGGACAATCGGCTGATCCTCGCGCCGTGGCTGGAAACCTATCTGCTGACGCAGATTTCCACTCAACATGCACCGGACTTGATCGAACGGGTCGGCCGACTCGCGGCGGTCGGGCAAGCATCCGTAGTCTCCGGTCAGTTCACCCTGCAAAGTCGCCTGCAATTGCGGGACCTGCGCAGCCGCATCGGTGATGCCCGCGAGCAGCTTGTTAAAACAGCGAGCCTTCTGGAAGCGCGGCTGCCGAACGACCTGCAAGGCTGGGCCGGGCAGTACCACGACAGCCTCAAACAACTGGATACCGGTTTGAAGGTGCTGGATGACGGCGTGTTCGGCGGCAGCATCAATCTCAAACCGGAAGACTTCGAACGCAGCCTAGATGCCCTGCTCGGCAATCTCGCCACGCTGCGTCAGCAATCACTGGTGGCGCTGGATCAACGTCTGGACGATTACCACGGTTCGGCGATCCGTCAGTTCATCGTGGTCGCGGCAGTGTTCGGGTGCCTGTTGCTCGCGGCGCTGTACCTGTTCGTCTGCCTGCAAGCCTCGATCCGTCGCAGCGCCAGCGGCATCACGGTGCTCGCCGAAGCGTTGCGCGACGGTAATCTGAGCCTGCAGGTGCCTGTCGTGGGTCGCGATGAACTGGCCTCGATCAGCACCGCACTCAACGTGGCCGTGGTGCAATTGCGCACCAGCCTGCTGGGCGTCGATCACGAAACCTCGCAACTGAGCCACGCCGTGCGCAGCCTCAACGATCACTCCAGCGGCGCTCTCAGCGAGGTCGAGGCCCAGCAATTGCAGATCAGCCAGATCGCTGCCGCCGCCACGCAATTGGCGGCCACCTCTCAAGGCGTCGCGCAGAGTTGCGAACAGGCCTCCGGCAGCGCCCAGCACACCCGGCGCATCGCCACCGACAGCAGCCGCGACAGTCAACGCACCACGGCGAGCATTCAACAGCTCAATCAGCGCCTGAACGAAACGGCGGCAGCGCTGGGTCGGGTCAGCGAGCAGGGGCAGCAGATTCAACTGGTGGTCGACACGATTCGCGGCGTCGCCGAGCAGACCAACCTGCTGGCGCTGAACGCCGCCATCGAAGCCGCTCGCGCCGGTGAACAGGGTCGCGGTTTTGCCGTGGTGGCCGACGAGGTCCGCAGCCTTTCGCAGCGTACGCAATCGTCCACTGCGCAGATCGCCGGTACGGTCGACAGTCTGCGCAACACGGTCAATGAAGCGGTGAGCCTGATGGAGGCGGCCTGCGGCCAGGCGCAATCGGATGCCGAAGCCGTCACCGGACTTGGCGAACGTCTGGGGGAAATCGCCAGCGCCGTGCAGAGCGTCACCGACACCCTCGCCCAGATCGCCACGGCGGTGGAAGAACAGGCCAGCACCGCCGATGAGGTCAGCGGCAATATCCAGCAAGTCGATCAGGCCGCGGTTCGCCTCCTCGACGGCGCGCGGGCCGTCAACCTGGCGGCAGACACCTTGAGCCAGGGCAGCAAGGCCTTGAGCGACAACACCGCACGCTTCCGGCTCAGTTGATCAACGCTTCGGGGAAGTCATTTTCCAGTTCGGACTTGAGCCATTGAATGAACCACGCCGCATCCGCCGACAGCTCGGCGGACGGCGTCAGCACCCGATAGCTTTCCAGCTTCACCTGAGCGTCCACTGCGCGCACCAGTTTGCCGGACCTGAGTTCTTCGCGGACCAGCACCTCATTGGCCAACGCGATGCCCTGCCCGCTCTCGGCCACCGATAACGCGTGATCGTTGTTGACGTAGAGCATGTCGGAGTTGAGGTGAATATCCAGGTCATGGGCGGCGAACCACAGGTTCCACCACTCGCCGTCATCGACGTGGATCAACTCGTGCCGGACCAGATCGGCCGGGCCGCCGAGCGGCTCGATGCTTGCCAGGTATTGCGGGGTGCAGATCGGAAACACACGGGGGCAGATCAACGCTTCACGGGAGTCCGCGTACTGCCCGTCGAGGCCGTAGACGATGCCGAGATCGGCGCTTTTGCCATCCACTTCGGTGAAGGTCGAGTTCGGTTCGATGGCAAACTTCAGCCCCGGGCGCAGGTGACGCATGGCCTCGATGCGCGGCATCAGCCAGCGCTTGGCAAAACCCGGCACCACCATGATCCGCAGCCAGCGCTCGGCCTCTTTGGGGCGCGCCTCCTTGCCGGCCTCGATGATCAACTGCAGGGCGGCCGCGATCTTGCGGTGGTACTTCTCACCGGCAGGCGTCAGGTTGACGCCGCGCGACGTGCGCTCGAACAGCTGAATGCCCAGCCAGTCCTCCAGCAACTTCACATGCCGGCCAATCGCCGGCTGAGTCACGTGCAAGGCTTTCGACGCCTCGACATAGCTGCCCAGGCGGGCAGCGGCATCGAACGCACGCACTGCATTGAGTGGCGGCAAACGGTGGTCGGGCATGTTCCTGGCACCTGTCGGTATTAAATTAACTAACACCTGCCATGTTTAAATTGAAGTTTCGCCCCGCGCAACCCCTCGCCGATAATCGAGCCACAGCAGAACAACAAAACAGCTGGTTTCACCCCGTACGCAATCTCGATCCTGCCCAGAAAAATAATATCCATGGCCCGACAGATTCGCTGACCAACAGCGCAATCGCAGGCGATGGGGGAATCGGAGGTAACGCATGAATGCCCTGCATTCGCTGCAAACGCTGGCGGTGTCGATCCGCTCGGTGCGCAAGGTCTACGGCGATCCGTCCACCGGTCCGGTGGCGTTGAAAAACATCGATCTGGATATTCGCGACAACGAATTCTTCACCCTTCTCGGACCCTCCGGCTGCGGCAAGACCACGCTGCTGCGGATGATTGCCGGGTTCGAATTTCCGACCCAGGGCGAGATCCTGCTCTACGGCGAAAACATCGCCGAGCGCCCGCCGTTCCAGCGCCCGGTCAACACGGTGTTCCAGCACTACGCACTGTTCCCGCACATGACCATCGCCGAAAACCTGGCCTTCGGCCTTGAATCGCACCCGATGGGCAAGGTCCTGAACAAGGCGCAGATCGCCGAGCGCGTCCGCGAGATGCTTGCCCTGGTACAGATGGAGCGCTTCGCCCATCGCAAACCGGCGCAACTCTCCGGTGGCCAGCAGCAGCGCGTCGCCCTCGCCCGCGCCCTGGCGCCGCATCCCAAGGTGCTGTTGCTTGACGAGCCGCTGTCGGCACTTGATCTCAAGCTGCGCCAGGCCATGCGCGAAGAGCTGAAAACCATTCAGGCCAGGACCGGCATCACCTTCATCTTCGTCACCCACGACCAGGAAGAAGCGCTGACCATGTCCGACCGCATCGCCGTGCTGTCCGAAGGCGAAGTGCAGCAAGTCGGTCGCCCGGAGGACATCTACGAACGGCCGCGCAATCGCTTCGTGGCCGATTTCATCGGCGAAACCAACTTCATTCAGGCCAGCGTCACTCGGGTCGAGGACGGCATGGCGTGGTTCGCCGGGCCGGCCGGACATCCGCTGCCGGCACAACCGTGCAACGACGTGCAACCGGGTGCCAGTGTGACGCTGTCGGTTCGCCCCGAGCGCCTGCACCTGGTGCCTGCCAACACTGAGGCGGCGTTGCCGTGCCGGGTCGAAGCGCAAATTTATCTGGGCACCGACCTGCAATACCAGGTCAGCCTCGGCGACGGTTCGCGCCTCACCGTGCGCACGCCCAACTGCATCGATCAGAGCCTGCGTTTTGCCGTGGGCAGTCAGGCCGGTCTGTTGTTCGACCGGGGAAGCGCCAGCGTCCTGCACGATTGAACCCGAGGAATTGCCATGCACGCCTTACCGATAACCAACACGCTTGAACGCCGACGGGCGTTCCAGAGCTTCCTCGGTGTCAGCCCGGCGCTGATCGCCATCGCCCTGTTTCTGGTGGTGCCGATCCTGATCGTCATCGGTTATTCGCTGATGGAAGCCAACCCCTATGGCGGGGTGAACAAGGTGTTCAGCAGCGACGCCTACACCTCCCTGCTGTTCGAACGGCAAATGGACGACAGCCTGGCCTTCGCCGACTCCTACCTGATCATCGCCCTGCGCTCGGTCGGGATTGCCGGCCTGACCACCGTCATCACGCTGCTGATCGGTTTCCCGGTGGCGGTGTGGCTGGCCATGCAACCGGCGCATCGGCGTGGTCTGTTGATCTTCCTGATCACCGTGCCGTTCTGGGCCAACCTGCTGATCCGCACTTACGCGTGGATTCTGCTGCTGCGTAACACCGGGGTGATCAACAACAGTCTGATGGGCCTGGGTGTCATCCATGAGCCGCTGCAGTTGCTGTACACCGACGGCGCCGTGCTGCTGGGGCTGGTTTATACCTATGCGCCCTTCGTGGTTCTGCCGATCTACGCCACGCTGGAAAAGATGGATATCCGTCTGCTCGAGGCCGCTCAGGATCTGTATGCCGGACGCCTGCGCACCTTGCGCAAAGTGGTGCTGCCGATCGCCAGACCGGGAATTCTCGCCGGCGCCATTCTCACCTTCGTACCGTGCCTGGGCGCGATGATCGCCCCGGAACTGCTCGGCGGCGGCACGCGGATGATGCTCGGTAACCTGATCTTCCGGCAGTTCAGCGACGCCCGTAACTGGCCGTTCGGCGCAGCGTTGTCGCTGGTGCTGATGGCGGCGGTGATGCTGGTGCTGACGGTTTATGCCTTGCGCGCCGAACGCCAGCGTATCGCCAAAGGAGGTGCGTGATGATCGGTCTGTTCAAACGCAAGGGCCTGGGCGTCCAGGATTTCCCCGGATTCGGCGGTTTCAGTTTCCTGTTCTACCTGTACCTCTACGCGCCGATCGTGGTGCTGGTGGTGTTCTCGTTCAACGCCAACCAGTCGGCCACGGTATGGACCGGCTTCAGCCTCGACTGGTATCGCGCCGCGTTCGCCAATCAGGCGCTGCGCCAGGCGGCCGGCAACAGTCTTCTGATTGCGGTGTGCGCCAGCATGGTCGCCACCGCGATTGCCACCCTCGCGGCCCTCGGCACCTCAAGGGGTGCGAAGTTCAAGGGCCTGCAACTGTCGATGGGCGCGATCATGCTGCCGCTGGTGCTGCCGGAAATCGTCGTTGGCGTCGCCACGCTCGCGCTGTTCTCCACCATCGGCCTGTCGCTCGGCTACGGCAATCTGATCATCGCCCATACGGTGTTCTGCATTCCGTTTGCCTACCTGCCGATCCGGGCCCGACTGAACGACATGGACCTGTCGCTGGAACAAGCCTCCGCCGACCTGTATGCCGGGCCATGGCGGACCTTCCGCAAGGTCACCCTGCCGTTGCTGATGCCGGGGATTTTCTCCGGGCTGATGCTGGCCTTCATCGTCTCGCTGGATAACTTCGTGATCTCGATGATGGTCTCCCAGGCCGGCACCACGACGCTGCCGATCTTCATCTTCGGCCTGTTGCGCATGGGCGTGACACCCGACGTCAACGCCGTGTCGACCCTGATCCTGGGCGTCTCGGTGCTGTTTGTCAGCCTTTCTTACCTGCTGGGCAAAAAGAACGCCTGAACCTTCCAAGAACCGTGGGGAATTAGCATGAGCAAGTGGATAAAAAGCGTCGGTACTTCGTTGTTTCTGACTGTGCCGCTGGTCATGGCCGGGAGTGTTCAGGCCGCCGAAAAACTCAACGTGGTGAGCTGGAGCGGTTACTTTTCACCGGAGATTCTCGCCAAATTCCAGAAGCAGACCGGCATCGAAGTCACCGTCGACTCCTACGACTCCAACGAGACACTGCTGGCCAAACTGAAACAGGGCGGTGCCGGTTACGACGTGGCGATTCCCTCGCACCAGTTCATTCCGATCCTGATCAAGGAAAACCTGCTGGAGCGCTTCGATCCCGTCAAGGAGCCCTACTACGCCAGCGTGGTCGACAACCTGAAGAAACCGAGCTGGGACCCGGAAGGCGCCTATTCGGTGCCGTTCATCTGGGGCACCACCAGCGTGGTGCTCGACAGTGGCCGCTACAAAGGCCCGGCCGACAGTTACAAGGTGCTCTATGAGCCGCCGGCCGAGTTGCAGGGGCGGATCAACATGTTCGATTCGGTCAGCGACATGGTCGACATGGCCAGCCTGTACCTGAACATTCCGCTGTGCAGCGAAGACCCGAAACAGATGCAACAAATCCTCACGCTGCTCAAGGCGCAGAAGCCATTCGTCAAAACCTACAGCTCCAAGGCCGGCTCGATCCGCGAGAACCTCGCCTCGGGCGAGATCGATATGTCGATGTTCTGGGGCGGTTCGTCAATGCGCGCCCGCGAGATGAAACCGAGCCTGAAATACCTGTACCCGAAAGAAGGGGTGCTGGCCTGGGTCGACAACATGGTCATCCCCGCCGGCAGCAAGAACCCGGCGAATGCCAAGGCGTTCATCGCGTTTCTCAGCCAGCCGGAAAACTCGGCGATGACCCAGAACTTCCTCAAGCATCAGAGCCCGATAAAAGGCGTCGAACCGTTCCTCGATGCGAACCTCAAGGATGCGCCGGAACTGCATATTCCCGAGGGTACCCACGTGGTGTTCAGCAAGACCTGCGGTGAAGGCGCGATCCGTCTGGCCGATCGTCTGTGGACCAACCTGATGCGTTGATTTCTACCGCCCCGGCACGAGGCCGGGGCGTTTTTCCAGCCGTCTGAAGGGCGCCGTCGTCATGAACTCCAATAACATCAGCGAACTGGTCCTGTTGCCGGCCATCGAGCTCGCCGAACGCATCCGCCTGCGTCAGGTATCCTGCCGCGAAGTGATGCAGACCTATCTTGCCCACATCGAACGGTTCAACCCGTCAGTCAATGCACTGATCAGTCTGCAAGCGCCGGAAGACCTGCTGGCCCAGGCCGACACACGGGACGCCGAACTGAGCCGGGGCCAATACCGGGGCTGGATGCACGGCCTGCCCCACGCCATCAAGGATCTGTCGCTGACCTGCGGCATCCGCACCACGCTGGGCTCACCGCTATTCAAGTATTTCATTCCCGAGCGTGACGGCATCATGGTCGAGCGGATCAAGGCTGCCGGCGCGATCATCATCGGCAAGACCAACACCCCGGAATTCGGCCTCGGTTCGCAGAGCTACAACCCGTTGTTCGGGGCCACCGGCTGCGCCTTTGACCCGAGCAAAACCGCAGGCGGAAGTAGCGGTGGCGCGGCGGCGGCGCTGGCGATGCATCTGGTGCCGGTGGCCGATGGCAGCGACATGATGGGCTCGCTGCGCAACCCGGCAGCGTTCAACAACATCTTCGGCTTCCGCCCGTCTCAGGGACGCGTGCCGTTCGACGACAGTGCCGATCTGTTCTTCGATCAACTCGGCTATGAAGGGCCCATGGCGCGCAGTGTGCGCGATGCCGCGATGCTGCTGTCGGTGCAGGCCGGCGGCGATGCGCGGGCGCCGTTGTCGATCCGTGAATCCGGAGAGGTCTTTACCGCACCGCTGGAGCGCGACTTCAGCGGCACCCGGATCGGCTGGCTCGGCGACTTCAACGGGTATCTGCCCATGGAGAACGGCATCCTCGCGTTGTGCGAAAAGACGTTCGCCGACTTTGAAAGCCTGGGTTGCCATATCGAGTCGGTACGTCCTGAATTTGCCCCAGAAAAGCTGTGGAGCAGCTGGCGCACCTTGCGCCACTGGATGGTCGCCGGCTCCCTGGGCGCGGCTTACGCCGATCCGCAGAAACGGGCGCTGCTGAAACCGGAAGCCTGCTGGGAAGTGGAAAACGGTCTGAAGCTCTCGGCCAGCGAAGTGTTCGCCGCCTCGGTGGTGCGCAGCGACTGGTATCGGGCAATCTCACGCTTGTTCGAACAGTACGACTATCTGCTGCTGCCCAGCGCGCAGGTCTTCCCGTTCGACAAGTCGCAGCCGTGGCCGACCGCGATCGAGGGCGTGAACATGGACACTTATCATCGCTGGATGGAGGTGGTGATTCCCGGCACGTTATCCGGTTGCCCGGTGGCGAACGTCCAGGCCGGCTTCAATGCACGGGGGTTGCCGATGGGGCTGCAGATCATCGGCCGGCATCAGGCAGACTTCGCCGTTCTACAACTGGCGCACGCGTATGAGCAGGCCAGTCGCTGGTTCCAGCGCTGCCCTTCGCCACTGTTGAACGCCTGATTTTGATAAACGGTTGAAAGCGTAGAAAAAATTTTGAAATTTACGCTTGACGCTTTTCCATTTCAGGGGAATAATGCGCGCCACTTGGCTACATAGCTCAGTTGGTTAGAGCATAGCATTCATAATGCTGGGGTCCGGGGTTCAAGTCCCTGTGTAGCCACCAAGTACTAAAAACGGCTTACCGAAAGGTAGGCCGTTTTTTTATGCCTCGAGAAAAGTGCCGACCGAGGACGGTCGACACCGTTGCTCAGACGGCGAGCGCCGCCAGCCCTTTCGCCCAAATCTGCCGCGTGCGCAAACCCACCATCGCCCGCCAGTCCGGATCCGCCGGATAGAACTGCTCCAGCAGATTCAACTTGATCGCCCGCCCCGTCGCATCCAGCGGATCGCCGTGCAGATGCAGCCAGTGATCATCGCGCAAATAACGATGAACATCAGGCCCCGGATAAGTCCCGCACTCGATCACGAACGGCATCAACTGCACATTCGGCAGCGCGTCGAGCAATGCCTGCGAGGTGTAACCGGTAGCCGTTGCCGCGACACCGGTTTCGCTCAGGGTTTCAGCGCCTGTGTGCAGCGTGTAGAGCCACGGGCCATAGATCGATTGCGCCCGGGCCAGCGCCGGATACGGGGCCCGAGTGATCGTCAGCAGCATCGGATGACCGTACTCGCCGGCACCGGTGTGCAAGTCGAAACACATCACGGTTTCGGCACCGGCCAGATGATTCTCGATGACCTGGTGCAGCGTGCGATTCGACCAGCTCGGGGCAAAGCCTCCGAAGAACAGGCCGTCGGGATGGCTGTGCTGACCGCCCTCGACAATCGACATCACCGCCGGCCAGCCGTGTTCGGCGATCTGCGCATCGAGCAAGGCATCGGCGCGCTGTCGATCGGGGCCGTTCAAATCGGCGCATGCGTAAATTTCGTGCAGCGCGGCGTAGGCCTGGTTGTCCGGTAGGGGCTGGTTGAAATCCAGATGATTGCGGTTGAGGTCGATGTTGTCTTCGTTGACCCGCCGCAGCCATGCAGTGCCCCACGGGTTGATCAGGTGAATCATCACCACCGCGACGTCCTTCGGCAGCGAACCCGGCGTGAAATGCTTCAGCCAGTCGATCTGACATTCCGAACCGTAATAGCCCTCCACCCCGTGGGTGCCGCTGAGCGCCACCAGACGCCGTTTGGCTTGCGGATCCCCCAGCACCGCCACATCGGTGCTCAACGGTTCGCCAAACGGCCCGCAACGCGGATGGGCGTAGGAAGTGAGCGTCGCACCGGCGGCGGTGGCGGCGGCAAGAAACTGTTCGCGCTGCTGGCGGTAGCTGGAGTGGGTCGGAAACTCGCTGTGCATAGTGGCCTCTTGTTAATTGTTCTGGCTTCACGTTTGCCCATGACCCTACAGAAAATTCGCCAAGGCATGAAGGACAAACATACCGACGGTTTGCGTCCTGCACGGTCGGCCGATACAGTCCGTCAGACTTTTATCCCACGGACGGAGAGCCCCGCGTGTTTCCAGCCCAGCCCCTGAAACGCTTTCGCCTGCCGGCCCTGACGTTGATCGTCAGCGCCATCACCCTCGCCGCCTGCAACGCACCACCCTCCTCGACCCTGCCGCTGGCGCCGGAAGCCGCCTCCGGTTACCGCACAGGCCTGCAAGCCAGTCATGCCGATAAACATATGGCCGCTGCTGCGAATCCGCTGGCTGCCGAAGCCGGTCGTGAGATGTTGCGTAAAGGTGGATCGGCCATCGATGCAGCCATTGCGATGCAAGCCGTATTGACCTTGGTCGAGCCGCAATCTTCCGGGATCGGCGGCGGCGCGATGATCGTGCTGTGGGATGGCAAACAGGTGCGCACCTACGACGGTCGCGAAACAGCGCCGGCCGGTGCGACCGAAAAGCTGTTCCTGCAGGCTGATGGAAAACCGATGCCATTCCCGCAGGCGCAGATTGGCGGGCGCTCTGTCGGTACGCCCGGCGTATTGCGCGCATTGGAGATGGCGCACAAACAACACGGTCGTCTGCCGTGGGCAACGTTGTTCGAGCCAGCGATCAAACTCGCCGAACAGGGCTTTGCGATCTCGCCTCGACTGCATTCACTGCTGGAGTCCGACCCGGTGGTGCGAAGCTCGCCGGACATGGCCAGGTATTTCCTCAACAGCGACGGCAGCGTCAAAGCCATCGGCACGCGCCTGCAAAACCCGGCGTTGGCCGCCGTGCTCAAGCGCATCGCCACCGAAGGCGCAGACGCGCTGTACAAAGGCCCGATCGCCGAAGAGATCGTGGCCAAGGTCCAGGGCCACGCCAACCCCGGCAGCCTGTCGTTGAACGACCTTCAGCACTATCAGGCCAAGGAACGCGCGCCACTGTGCACCGACTACAAGCGCTGGCAGGTTTGCGGGATGCCGCCGCCGTCATCGGGCGGGATTGCAGTGGCGCAAATCCTCGGCACTTTGCAGGCCCTGGAGACCCGCGATCCGCGCCTGTCCCTGACACCGCTCAAACCCGTGAAGACCGATAAACCGGCCGGCCTCGAACCCGCGCCACAAGCCGTGCACCTGATCGCTGAAGCCGAACGACTGGCCTACGCCGACCGCGCCCAATACGTGGCCGATACCGACTTCGTACCGGTGCCGGTCAAGGGACTGGTGGACCCGGGTTATCTGGCCAGCCGCGCCAGCCTGATCGGCGATCGCAGCATGGGCACCGCCAAACCGGGCACACCACCGGGGGTGCAGGTTGCCTACGCACCGGACCGCTCGCCGCTGCGCATCTCCACGTCGCAAGTGGTGGCGGTGGATGACTTCGGTGGCGCGGTCTCGATGACCACCACCATCGAAGCGGCATTCGGCTCGCACCTGATGGTTCAGGGCTTCTTGCTCAACAACCAGATGACCGACTTCTCGTTCATCCCCGAAGAAAACGGACAGAAAGTCGCCAACCGCGTCGAGCCCGGCAAACGTCCGCGTTCGTCGATGGCACCGACCCTGATCTTCGACCGCAACAGTGGTGAGTTCGTCGCCACCGTCGGCTCTCCGGGCGGCTCGCAGATCATCGAATACGTGGCCAAAACCACCGTCGGCCTGCTCGACTGGAACCTCGACGCGCAAAGCGCCATCAGCCTGCCCAACTTCGGCAGCCGCAACGGGCCGACGGAACTGGAACAGGGTCAGTTCACCCCGACACTGATCCAGGCACTCAAGGACAAGGGCCACGTTGTGAGCGAAATCGACATGACCAGCGGCACCCAGGCCATCGTGCGGGTCAAGGATGCGCAGGGGAAGGCAACGTTGGCCGGTGGAGCGGATCCACGGCGTGAAGGGGTGGCGTTGGGGGACTGAAATCGCTTCCGCCATCTGAAAAAGGCTTACCGAGAGGTAGGCCTTTTTTGTATGTCCCTGAATCCAATTCGGCTAAATCACATTGCCTTTTCCTACACCGGAAAAATGCTGTCCGGGATAGAGTCTTCACCCTGTGAATTCACTCACGCCCCCTTTCCCTCCACTCCCGACAGCATCGGTAAAAGTCATCAATTGACACCAACCATTTGTCCAGAATCCACCGACAGACTTGCAACAGTCCCACTGCGGGACTAGGATCACGCCATGAGAATCATCGCCATCAGTCAGCTAAAAGTCTTTTGGGAACAATATCCGGAAGCAGAGCAGCCATTGCTGGCATGGATAGACGAAGCAAGAAAGGCAAGCTGGAAAACACCTGTGGATATCAAGTCACAGTTTGCTTGCGCCAGCATTCTGAAAAGCCGAAGAGTTGTATTCAATATCAAAGGCAATTCCTATCGCCTGATAGTCGCCGTGGCATACCGCTTCGGTGCGGTGTACATAAAATTTGTCGGAACTCACAAACAGTACGACGCAATCGACGCTGATACCGTCGAAATGGAGTAACCCATGAACATACGTCCGATTCATACCGAAGAAGACTACCGTGCGGCACTCAAAGACGTGTCCGCTCTTTTCGAGAATGAGCCAGAACCCGGCACGCCTGAAGGTGATTACTTCGACATCATGATCACCCTTATCGAGGCCTATGAGGCCAGGCACTTCCCACTTGACCTGCCCAACCCGATTGATGCCATAAGGTTTCGGATGGAGCAGTCCGGGCTGTCGGCAGCCGATCTCGCTCCTGCAATTGGCCGGACAAATCGCGTTTATGAGGTACTGAATGGCAAACGTGCTCTGACGCTACCCATGATCTGGAAACTTCACGAGTTGTTCGGTATTCCGGCGGAAAGTCTGATCAAACCCATGAAATCAGTCTGATAAAAAACAGCCATGCAGGCACCTCAACATGTACTGCCTACCCTGAGTTTCCCAGCCAACTGAAAAAGGCTTACCGAAAGGTAAGCCTTTTTTGTATGTCCATGAATCCGTTCGGCCGAGCATTCCGATGGTCAGAATTCACGCTCCGTCGAGCATTTGATGACAGCAAAACAAGCGTCATCCGTCGCCCGATTTCCGGTCAGCGATTCGCCACCAGATGCGCACCGAACAGCAGATAGCAACCACCCGCCAGCCGATCCAGCCATTTGCGTGAGCGCTCATAAATCCCGGCAATCCGTCGGCTGGCGAAGAACAGCGCCACACTGCAGTACCAACTGAAAGACAGCGTGGCCATGGTCAGCACCGCCAGCGCCAGCAGCATCGGGGGCACATGGGCCGGCATGGCGGTGGCGAAGATCGTCGCCACGAACAGTGCCGATTTGGGGTTGGTCATGTTGCCCAGAAAACCTCGCCCGTAGGCACCGAGCAAGGTTTGCTCCGTGGTGCCCGGGGCTCCTTGGGAGACAGTGGCCTTACGCTTGAATTGCTTGAGTCCGAGATAGATCAGGTAGCAGCCACCGGCAATCTTGAAGCTCAGATAAAGCGCCGGTGCGGCACTGAACAGCGACTGGATGCCCAGACCACCGGCCAGCCCCCACAATATCGTTCCGCTGGCGACGCCGAGCGCAGCCACCACGCCATGGCGTCGGGAACGGCTGACAGCCAGTTGCGCGATGTTGAAAAAGTTCGGCCCGGGGGTCACCACCGCAACCGTCCACAACAGCGCCAGCGACAACAACGGTGCAAGGTAACTGGAAAACATGGGGCAGGCGCCTGGTCGGTTCGACAATGCCCCTACCTTGCAACATCCAGCGACGTTTTGCCATCAAGCGGCGTTCAGACGGACAGCGTCTTGCCATCCACCGGATCGCCAATCGTCAGGAAATGCCCACCGGCCACGTGGTGCAAAGTGCGCAAACCGTCGTGCCCTTCAAAATGCCAACGCCCATCGCTGAACACTCGCGAATCCGCCTGCGCTGCAATCACCTCAGCCAGAAACAGATCGTACTGTTCGTGATTACGCGGCTCCGGCAGCAACCGGCATTCGAGCCACGCCACGCAGCCGTCCAGCATTGGTGCATCAACCTGCTCGCCGGCGAAGGTCTGCAAGCCATACGCCTGGAACTTGTCCTGCCCTTGATCACGATTGATTTCCAGGCCCGAAGTCGAACCGACGGTCTGCACGATGTCAGCCTGATTCACGCAAGGGACGTTGAGTACGAAGGTGCCGGACTCTTCGAGCAGTTGCCGGGTCCAGGTGGATTTATCGAGGACCACCGCGACTTTCGGCGGTTCGAAATCCAGCGGCATGGCCCAGGCCGCAGCCATGATGTTGCGCTGCCCGTCGTGAGCGGCGCTGACCAGCACGGTCGGCCCGTGGTTGAGCAAACGGTAGGCTTTGTTCAGGGGAACCGGGCGACGGAAGGACTCGCTCATGGGATCTGCTCCGGGAAAAAGAGCCGATTGTAGCGGGATAAAAACAGCGAAGGGATTGCCATGAACAATCCCTTCGCCTGACAAGCATCAGTTGGATAGCTGGTTGGCGAACTGGCCGACCGCGTCCACCACTTTCTGCGCGCCATCCTGGATTTCGACGATCACCGTGCCCGCCTCCGCCGCCAGCGCCAGCCCTTGCTCGGCCTGGAGCTTGCCGTCGGTCATCAGCGCCACGGCGTTGCGCGCCATATCCTGGTTCTGACGGACCACGCCGACGATTTCCTCGGTGGCCTGGCTGGTGCGCGAGGCCAGTTGCCGTACTTCGTCGGCCACCACCGCAAACCCACGGCCCTGCTCGCCTGCACGGGCGGCTTCAATGGCGGCGTTGAGCGCCAGCAGGTTGGTCTGCTCGGCAATACCGCTGATGGTCTTGACGATGGTGCCGATCACCTGGGATTGCTCGTTCAACGCCTCGATGCCTTCGCCGGCAGTCTGCATGTGCCGCGACAGGTCGCGCATCACATTGACCGCTTCAGTGACCACGCGGGTCCCGCGCTGGGCAGTGCTGTCGGTCTGCAAGGACGTGCTGTAGGCAATGTTGGCGGCCTCGGCGACGGCTTGCTCCTGATTGACCTGATCGGTGATCACCGTGGCGAATTTCACCACTTTGTAGAGCTTTTCGTTGGCGTCGAGCACCGGGTTGTAGGACGCCTCCAGCCAGACCTCGCGACCATGGGCGTCGATCCGCTTGAAGCGACCGGCGACGAACTCACCGTTGTTCAGACGGCGCCAGAAGTTCTGGTACTCGGCGCTGTTGGCCTCGCCCGAGTCACAGAACATGCGGTGATGTTTGCCCTTGATCTGCGCCAGGCTGTAACCCATGCCCTGAAGGAAGCGGTCGTTGGCGCTCAGCACGTTACCGTTGAGGTCGAACTCGATCACAGCAGTCGAACGCACCAGTGCGCCGATCAGGTTCTCGTGCTCGCGAGAGGCTTCGATGGTGCGGGTCAGGTCGCTGGAGAAAATCGAAAAGTGCTTGATCCGCCCGTCCGAAGAGCGGATCGGCTGGACGATCGAGCGCAACCACGCCTCTTCGCCATTGCCGCGTGACAGGCGCACGGCGCCGGCGAAGTGCTCGCCCCGGCTCAGTGCGGCCCGGAAGCGGTGATGAAACTCGTCGGACTTCACATGGGCCGGCACGATGTCTTCGATCGCGCGGCCGATCAGGTCGTGGCTCTTGTAGAGCATTTCATTGAGGAAGTTCTGGTTGACCGATTGAATCCGCCCGTCGGGCTCAAGGGTCAGCACCAGCATCTCGCTTTCCAGGCTCTCCTTCACTTGCAGAAGGCTGGAGAGTTCTTCACGAAGAGCCGCCAGCTCTTGCTTGAGGCGTTTGTTGAACATGGGAAAGCACCGATGGACTGGAGGGAAAGCGGGGTTGCAGCCCTAACCATCGGCCTTGGAAATCTTTTCTGAAGAGCGATCGAGACCGGCCAGTCAAAAATAATCTCAATTGGCCATTGGTCTTATCCGCCCGCGCAGAACGGATACAAAACCCGCCGCTCTGGCCCGGCCATATCAGGTATTCTCAAGTCAAATTGCAACAACATGTTGCCGCTATCCGCCCGATAAGGAGTTCCGTTTTGGATTTATCGACCGCTGCCTGGATGGTTCACGACACCCGCCTGATTCTCTGCTGCCTGCTGGCGATTGCGACGATTATCGTGTTGATCAGCGCCAGCAAGCTACCGCCCTTTCTATCGATCCTGATCGGTACGTTCATCGCCGGCGTCGGTGCCGGGTTACCGCCAGAGGACGTGGCAAAGGCGTTCAGCAAGGGCGCCGGGGCGATTCTCGGTGAAGCGGGGATCATCATCGCGCTGGGCTCGATGCTGGGTGCGCTGATGGCCGAGTCCGGTGCAGCCGACCGCATCGCGTCGACCTTGCTCGGACTGGGCAAAGGCAAGTCCCTGCCGTGGGTCATGGCGCTGGTGGCGATGGTGATCGGCCTGCCGCTGTTCTTCGAAGTGGGGCTGGTGATGATGGTTCCGATCATCTTCGTCATGGCCCGCCGTTCCGGTCAGCCGCTGTTGAAAATCGCGATTCCGGCGCTGGCCGGCATGACCACGCTGCATGCCCTGATGCCGCCGCATCCCGGACCGCTGATCGCGGTCAGCGCATTGCATGCCGACCTCGGGCTGACCATGTTGCTGGGCTTCAGCATCGCCATCCCGGCGGTGATCCTGGCCGGACCGGTCTACGGCAACTGGCTGTCGAAACGCATGCACGTCGATGAGCCGGCAGAACTGGGCGCGCTGTTCAGCGCCCCGCCGAAAGCGCCGCGCCAGCCGAGTTTCGGCATGTCGCTGCTGATCATTCTGTTGCCGGTGTTGCTGATGCTCGGCAGCACGCTGGCGAAAGTCGCGATGAGCCCGGAAAGCGGCGTCGCCCTGACCCTGAAGTTTCTCGGAGAACCCTTGGTGGCGCTGGGCATTGCCGTCATGGCGGCGGTGATCTGCCTCGGCTGGGCCAACGGCATGCCGCGTGAACACGTCGGCGGCACCCTGCGCAAAAGCCTCGTGCCGATTGCCGTGCTGTTGCTGACCATCGGGGCCGGTGGCGGCTTGAAGCAGACCTTGCTGGATGCCGGCGTCAGCCAGACCATCAGCAAAGTCGCCGAAGGCGCGCACATGCCGTATCTGCTGCTGGCGTGGCTGATTGCCGTGGCACTGCGTCAGGCCACAGGCTCGGCGACGGTGGCCACCACGACGACGGCGGGGATTCTCGCGCCGATGATGGCGGGCCTTGCCGCGACGCAAAGTTCGTTGGTGGCGCTGGCGATTGGCGCCGGCTCAGTGTTCTTCTGCCACGTGAACGACGCCGGCTTCTGGATGGTTCGCGAGTACTTCGGCCTGCAGCTGAAACAGACGATCTGGGTCTGGTCGGTCCTGCAAACCATTGTCTCGGTGGTGGGTCTGGTGGGGACCTTGCTGTGGTGGCACTGGTTGACGTGACGACGAGGCGAACTTGCGCAGAGGCCGTCAACCAACCCTCAGGAACAGGGCGCCACCGAACGGCGCCCGCCACCGGGCATGCGCACACCGAAGTACGCCGCGCTGACGATGCCGACCGCGCCCATCACCGCGCAAAACATCACACAAATCCATGGGCTCCACGGCATCAGACCGATCAGCAACAGCGGTGTGATGCTTGCCCATGCGGCGTAAGCAATGTTGTAGGTGAAGGAGATGCCCGAAACACGAATCCGTGCCGGAAACAGGCTGACCATCACCGACGGCACCGCACCGACCACACCGCAGGCCAGGCCGGCGATGGCGTATGCCAGCCCTACCCAGTCGCCGCCCATAATCAAACAGCTGTAAAGCACACCGATGCCCAATGGCAGCAGCAGGCTATAAAGCATGACTGTGCGCCAGGCACCGAGACGATCGACCAGCAACCCGGCGATCACGCAGCCAATGTTCAGGAACACGATGCCCAACGCGCTTAGGGCAAAGGTATGGCCGGCGGTCATGCCGAAGGTCTTCTGCATCATGGTCGGGGTAATGACCACAAACACCACCACCGCCGAAGTCAGTACGCACGTCAACAGCATGGCCGGCAGCATCGCCAGACGATGCTCGCGCAAGACTGTGCGCAACGGCAGTTCGACCCGCGCCTCACGCTGCGCTTCCATGGCCATGAACACCGGGGTTTCGCTCAGCCAGCGGCGCAGGTACACGCCGATCACGCCGAACACTCCACCGAGCAGGAACGGATAACGCCAGGCGTAATCGAGGATTTCCGCCGGGGTAAACACCTGTGCGAGAAACGTCGCAGTCAATGCGCCGATCAGGTAACCGAAGGTCAGCCCGGCCTGAAGAAAGCCCAGTGCATAACCACGATGCGCAACCGGTGCGTGCTCGGCCACGAACACCCAGGCGCTCGGCACCTCACCGCCCACCGCCGCGCCTTGCAGGATGCGCAGCGCCAGCAGCAACAGCGGTGCGAAATAGCCGATCTGCGCGTAGGTCGGCATGATCCCGATCAGCAGGCACGGCAGCGCCATCATCAGGATGCTCAGGCTGAAGACCTTCTTGCGCCCCAGCCGGTCGGCGAAATGCGCCATCAGGATCCCGCCCAGCGGCCGTGCCAGATAGCCCGTGACAAAGATCCCGAAGCTTTGCAGCAGGCGCAGCCACTCGGGCATTTCCGGCGGGAAGAACAACTGGCTGAGGGTCAGGGCGAAGAACACGAAAATGATGAAATCGTAGATCTCCAGCGCCCCGCCCAGGGCCGCAAGGCCGAGGGTCTTGTAGTCGGAACGGCTGAACGGCGCCGGTCGGGCAGTGGAATGGGCAGTCATGGCAAAGAACTCTGGCAGGCAAAAAACCAAGGCGCCCATGGTCTACGCAAACGGGCCGATCGACAACCCGTTAGACCATAGTCTGATTCAGTGAAACGCGGTCACAAAAATCCGCCGGTTGATTTACTGTTGGCACCTGTCCAGACGGGCCGGCCAAGCCCCGAAGACCACAATAAACATAAAAATCCGAGGTACTCCCGTGGCCGTTGATATCGAAGATAGCCGCTCTGCGCGCTTTGCCTTGCGCTGCTCCAGTTTTGCCGAACGCTGGTTTCCCGATTCCTGGGTGTTCGCCGCACTCGCCGTGATCATCGTGGCCCTGGCCACCCTGGCCATGGGCGCCAAACCCACCGACGCCGCCATGGCCTTCGGTGACGGCTTCTGGAGCCTGATCCCCTTCACCATGCAGATGGCCTTCGTGGTGATCGGCGGTTACGTGGTGGCCAGCTCGCCGCCCGCCGTGAAACTGATCGATCGCCTGGCGCGAATCCCGAAGAACGGCCGCTCCGCCGTGGCCTGGGTCGCACTGATCTCGATGGTCGCATCGTTGCTGAACTGGGGCCTGTCGCTGGTATTCGGCGGTCTGCTGGTGCGCGCCCTCGCCCGCCGCACCGATCTGAAAATGGATTACCGCGCCGCCGGAGCCGCGGCTTATCTGGGTCTTGGCGCCGTGTGGGCGCTGGGCCTGTCGTCGTCCGCCGCGCAACTGCAGGCCAACCCCGCCAGCCTGCCGCCGTCGATTCTGTCGATCACCGGGGTGATTCCGTTCACCCAGACGATTTTCCTCTGGCAGTCGGGCGTGATGTTGCTGGCGCTGGTGGTGATCTCGATCATCATCGCCTACGCCACCGCGCCCGGCCCGAACTCGGCGCGTGACGCCAAGGCCTGCGGCATCGACCCGGCCTTCAACCTGCCGCCGCTGCAACCGCGCACCCGGCCCGGCGAATGGCTGGAGCACAGCCCGCTGCTGATCATCGTGCTGGTGCTGCTGGCGGCCGGATGGCTGTTCCACGAGTTCTCGACCAAACCGGCGATCACCGCGATTTCCGGGCTCAACACCTACAACTTCCTGTTCATCATGCTTGGCGCATTGCTGCACTGGCGCCCGCGCAGCTTCCTCGATGCGGTGGCGCGAGCGGTGCCGACCACCACCGGCGTACTGATCCAGTTCCCGCTGTACGGTTCGATTGCCGCGCTGATGACCACGGTCAAAGGCACCGATGCCCAGACTCTGGCTCACCATATCTCGACGTTTTTCGTCAGCATCGCCTCCCACGACACCTATGCGCTGCTGATGGGCGTGTACTCGGCGATTCTCGGTTTCTTCATTCCGTCCGGGGGCGGCAAGTGGATCATCGAGGCGCCGTATGTGATGCAGGTGGCCACCGATCTGAAGTACCACCTCGGCTGGGCCGTGCAGATCTACAACGCCGCCGAAGCCCTGCCGAACCTGATCAACCCGTTCTACATGCTGCCGCTGCTGGGCGTGCTGGGGTTGAAGGCGCGGGATCTGATCGGTTTCTCGTTCGTGCAACTGCTGGTGCATACGCCGCTGGTGCTGCTGTTGCTGTGGGCGCTGGGGACGACATTGGCGTATACGCCGCCGGTGATGCCATGACGCGGAATCCTCTCCAGGCGTGATTCTCATGAGGGAGCTAGCGTACTGGCTCCCTCATTTGTTTCTGCGCCTTGGAAATGTCACCCAACCGTCACATTCCCTTGCTAGCGTCCGCCCGAAACATACTGAAACAATTAAGCATAAACGGACTTCTAAATGAACGACGACACCGACGGCAAAGACCCTTCCTCGCCTGAATCCGACAATCCCACCGATACCAGCCGCCGCCGTTTTCTCGGTGGTGTCGCCGTGCTGGGTGTGGGCGCCACGCTGGCCGGGTGCGGGAATGCCGCTGATCAGCCGGGCAAACCCGACGAGCGTCCGCTTTCGCCCGCAGAACTGGACAAGGCCCTGCGCGATCAGGTGAAGACCGTCGTGGTGATCTACGCCGAGAACCGCAGCTTCAATAACCTGTTCGGTGATTTCCCCGGTGTCGAGAAGCCGCTGTCCGCACTCAAGCCCGAGGAATACCAACAGCGCGACCGCGACGGCAGCCTGCTGCAGACCCTGCCGCCGGCCTGGGGCGGTGTATTGCAAGTCGGCCCGCAAACGCTTGATGGCGTGACCTATCCCAACGCCGTGCAGTTTCAGGAAAACCTGCCCAACGCGCCTTTCGCTCTGAAAGGCCCGAATGCCGAAGACTTGCCACTTGGCCTGGTAACCCGCGACCTTTGGCACGTGTTCTATCAGAACCAGATGCAGATCAACGGCGGCAAGAATGACGGCTTCGTGGCCTGGGCCGACTCCGGCGGCCTGACCATGGGTCACTATGCCCAGAGCCGCTACTCCCTGCGCCTGTGGGACGTGGCTCAGGAATTTGTGCTGTGCGACAACTTCTTCCAGGGTGCCTTCGGTGGCTCGTTCCTCAATCACCAATACCTGATCAGCGCCACCGCGCCGTTCTACCCGAACGTCACCAGTTCGGTCGCCAAGAGCCAGATCGCCGCGCTGCAAAGCGATGACCCCGCCGACCCGCGCCTCAAGCCGCTGGATCAGTCCCCGGCCAGCGCCATGACCGGCCCGCCGCAGTTCGGCCCGAGCGCGCTGACCCCGGACGGGTATGGGGTCAACACCCTGGCCCCGCCGTACTGGCCGACCTGGATCCGCGACCCGGAGCGTCCGGCGTATTCCAAGGCCGATCTGCCGAACGTCATGGTGCCGCAGACCCACGAGCACATTGGCGACAAGCTGTCGAAGAAGAACATCGACTGGGCGTGGTACGCCGGTGCCTGGCAGGCGACGCTGGATCAATTCAAGGATTCCGGCGGCATCCCGAAAATCCCCAACTTCCAGTATCACCACCAGCCGTTCAACTACTTCCAGCAACAAGGCCCGGAGCACCCCGAAGAACGCAGCAAACGCCTGCGCGACGCCGGCCTGGGAGACGAATCGAGCACCAACAAGTTCTTCGCCGATGCCGAGGCGGGCAAGTTGCCGGCCGTGAGTTTCTACAAACCCCAGGGCAACCTGAACATGCACGCCGGTTACGCTGACGTGGCTTCGGGCGATCGCCATATCGTCCGCGCGTTGAAAGTGCTACGGGAAAGTCCGCAATGGAAAAACATGGTGGTGATCGTGACCGTCGATGAAAACGGCGGCTGGTGGGACCACGTCGCACCGCCCAAGGGCGATCGCTGGGGGCCGGGTTCGCGGGTGCCGGCGCTGGTGGTGTCGCCGTTTGCCCGCAAAGGCACGGTGGATCACACGGTCTATGACACCGCGTCGATCCTGCGCCTGATCACCCGCGTGTTCCAGCTGGAGACCCTGGCGGGGATCAAACAGCGTGACGATGCGATGACCGGCCGGGGCCAGAAACCCATGGGCGATTTGACCAACGCCCTGCATTTCAAGGCCTGAGGACGAGTCCTGCGATACGGCCCAAAAAACTGTGGCTGACGGCTTCTCGCCATCACCCGGCTGATCCAATATGTGGCGCACCCGAGCAACGGGGAACCCACGCTGAAAAGGATCTGAGCATGTTCAAACTCGCAGGACTCACCCTCGCTGCGCTCACATTGAGCGCAGCCGCCCACGCCGATGTCGACCTGAAACTGGGCAGCACCGAACGCGTCACCCGCCTCTTCGCTTATCCCAACAATTGCAGCGTGATCTGCTTTCGCAACTGGACGC
Organism: Pseudomonas sp. R43(2017); assembly: GCF_002112345.1. Lineage (NCBI taxonomy): Bacteria > Pseudomonadati > Pseudomonadota > Gammaproteobacteria > Pseudomonadales > Pseudomonadaceae > Pseudomonas > Pseudomonas sp. R43(2017). Next base: position 13,078 of record NZ_NEHJ01000004.1, on the reverse strand, counting down.
TTGAGCAGACCGTCGCCCATTATCTGAGCCAGAGCGTGCAACGCGATGGTTATACCGGTGCCAAGGTGCTGGTGAAGAACGATAACGGTCAGATCTATGCCGAGATCAGCGGGGTGCCGAAAGGTTACGACAAGCCGCTGACCGCGCTGCTGGATGCCGGGGACCTGGCCTACACCGGCGCCAGCAAGCTCAACGCCGATGGCAAATGGGCGTACAGCTGGTATCTGTTCCTGCCGCTGGGCATGGCCCTGGAAAACCGTAAAAGTGTCGAACTGCTGCACTTCCCGCCGGATTACTCGCTGACCCAGGCCCAGGATTACCTGCGCTCCAACACCACCGATCGCTGGGCCGCGCTGCTGACCGACAACGGCATCCCGGCCGACCAGACGCCGGGCTACCAGACCATCGTCGACATCGCGCCGATTGCCGCCCCCGCCAGCGCCGGCAGCGATCTTGAAGGGGTCTACGACTACTTCAAGGACTACCAGACCACCATGGTCAAACAGGTCAGCGTCAGCGCCAGCGGTGCTGCCCTGCCGATGGTGGCCTTCGGTGCACCGGTGCGTAACTGGATCAAACAGCAATATGGACCGACCGTGAACGTACTCGGCCTGGCAACCATCACTCCGAGCGCCGGGGTGAACGTGCCGGTATTGGGTTCCAACCACCCGAGCTACATCTGGTACGCCGCCGATCCCAAGAGCTACACCGGTGACGACGCCCAGGCCAAGGCTGACGCGGCGGGGCTGAAAGTGATGGGCCAGGACTTGAGCGCCGCCTGCTGGCAGGCCGGCATGGGCAGCAAGCCGGGCACCGACCCGAAAACCCTGCTGAACAGCTGCACCCAGACCTGGCAAGTGACGCAGAAGGTCAAGACCTGCGAGCTGTTCTACACCTCGATCCGCAACCTGACCGCCGAACAGGCCGCCGCCAAGTGCGCCACCACGCCGATCAAGGCCCAGTTGCAACAACTCCAGAGCCCTATGCCGGACGCCGCAGTGCCTGCTCCGCATATTTGACGCAAGAATGGCTTTTCCGTGTCAGCGCAGGCTGACGCGGAAAAGCGTCTTTCGCCCCTGTCAGATGTGACAGTAGATCTGTAGTTTCATATACGCGATATTGGATCCAATACTGTGTTGCCGGGCCGAATGGAAACTGCCCTGTTGAAGTCGCAGCATCTTTTCGACAGGGATCGTTATGAATACGCAAGTCCTTCACCATCCCACGCCCCGCGATACAGAGGGGATCTACCCGTTCATGGGGCTTCCCGTGCGCCTCGGATTCCCTTCCCGTGCCGACTTCGAAGTGATTCACGACGCCCGGGGAACGCCCTGCGCAGTCGTCGCGCGCCGGGAATTCCTGCGCATCACCCGCATGTGCAGGGTCTCGGGCCAACTGCTGCCCTACCGCTGCCGCCAGACCCGGCAATTACAGGCCGGCATCCATATTTACGATCCACGCTTCTGCGGATTGCTTGAACACTCCTGCGATCCGAACGTGTTCATCGACATGAGCGAATTATGGCTGTGGGCCGTGCGAGACATTCAGCCGGGCGAGCGACTGACCATGGATCTCACCGCTACCGAAGACAAACTGCTCAGGCAGTTCGCCTGCGGTTGCGGATCTGCTCATTGTCGCGGCTGGATTACCGGCTATGACGAACCACCCAGCCTTGAAGGCCAGCGCTATTTGAAGAGCTGGCTGCGACAAGGCTTGCGCTGACTTGCAGGTTACGGTGCGCCGACCGGCCGCAAGCGGTATTGCGGTGGCAGTTGCTCGAAACCGCTGATGGTGGTGTTCAGACTTTTCCAGCGGCCATCCTTGATGCCGTAGATGCAACCGTGGATCGACAGGCTCTGCCCGCGATGCCAGGCGTTCTGGATGATGCTGGTGTGAGCGACGTTGGCCACTTGCTGGATCACGTTGAGCTCGCACAGGCGATCGACCTGTTCCTCTTCAGTCGGCAGTTTGGCGAGTTCTTCGCGCTTTTCGTAATACAGATCGCGAATCGACCGCAGCCAGCCATCGATCAGGCCGAACTGGCGATCCTGCATCGACGCCCGCACACCGCCGCAACCGTAGTGGCCGGTCACCAGAATGTGTTTGACCTTGAGCACGTCCACGGCGTACTGGATCACCGACAGGCAGTTGAGATCGGTGTGCAGCACCACGTTGGCGACGTTGCGGTGGACGAACAGATCGCCCGGCAGCATGCCGACGATTTCGTTGGCCGGAACCCGTGCATCGGAGCAACCGATCCACAGGTATTCAGGCGTCTGCTGACGGGCCAGTTTGGCGAAGAAATCCGGGTCTTCCTTGGTGATCGCGTCAGCCCAACGCTCGTTGTTATCAATCAGGTCTTGTAAGTCATGCATGCTGTAAGGCCTCAAGAAAGATGCGCTGCTATGACAGACAACCGTCCGTCGGGGTCACGAAAGGATCGCAAGTGATTTCATTGGAATTTCTCGTGTGCCGGGTGAGTCCACCTGAGTAAGGCCCACAGTATGAGGATTTGCCATGACTGATTCACGACGTCCCTTCGACGCGGTGCAGCCGGAGCCCATCGATGATAACGAAGACCGCATGGGATCGGTGCATGAGCTGGATTTCGACGACGAACAGCCCAGCGCAAAGATCGGTGATGAACTGCCGGAACGTGAGCGTGAGCAACGGATGCCTCGGGAACGGGTACGGGAGGCGGGTCTGACTGGCGCTTCAGTGGCTGATCATGAGCCGACCGACGATGACCTGAGCCCGGAAACCCTGATCCGCGAAGACGGCGCCCGTGATGCCGATGAGCTGGGGTCAGGCAATCAGGCGGATTGGGATTTGAGCATTGTCGATGAGGACGACATTGGCGGCGGCGACGGGCTGGATGAAGCGGAAATGGCGCGACGCGACCCGATGGATCGCAAACGCTGAAGTGCTCGCTGGAAGCTGCCTCAGATTGAAGCAGCTTCCAACGGCGATCAGTCAACCAGGGTGCAGGCCATGACCACGGCGTCTTCACGCCCGCCCACTGCCGGGTAGTAATCGCGACGACGGCCGATTTCATTGAAACCGTAGCGCTCGTACAGGCGGAACGCCGCTGTGTTGCTGTCGCGCACTTCCAGGAAACATTCCCGGGCATCGGCCGCATAGGCACGGGACATCAGGTATTCGAGCAATGTCAGCCCCAGACCACGACCTTGGTTCTCCGGTTTTACCGTGATGTTGAGCAGGTGCGCTTCATCCAGAATGATCTGCACCACCCCGTGGCCGACCTGCTGCTCGCCTTCGAACATCAGCCAGATCTGGTATTTACCCAGCCCGTCGAGAAAAATCCCGCGGGTCCAGGGATGGCTGTAGGCCGCGAATTCAATTTTCAGCACAGCGTCCAGATCGGCTTCGACCATCGGACGGAAGGTTACCGCATCACTCATTCGATTCTTTCCAGCGCGCCATCAGCCGACGCATGGCTTGCCACACGGCGGCTTTGCGCTGTGGCTCTTCCATCAACAATTCCAGTCCCGGCACGGCCCAGGCCAGGCCAAGACCCTCGATCTGCAATTCACTGTTGAACGCTTCGGCGTCCTTTTCACCGGCGAAGCGCACCGCCGGCAGACCGATCAGCCACAGGCAGGCGCACGGCGCGGCTTCCATTTGCACCGAAAGGAAACCCTGGACGAAATCCCGGGCGGCATCCGGCCCCTGATCCATGGTGCCGCGCACCAGCAGTGGCCAACGCACCGGATCGCCGACGATCTGCGGCGCATCCGGCAGACCGGCGGCCCGCAGCATGTCCTTGAGCAGCAGATAGGCCGGATCCCGGCTCTGGAACGATTCGCCTGTGGGTAACTCCACCAGCAACAGGCAACGACCGGCGCGCAGCAATTGCAGGGCGAAACGCGGTGGCGGCACTGGCGCGGGCCTTGCGACCACTGGCGCCTCTTCGGCTTCCTCCACCGGTTTGGCGGCGGGACGGCTGCTGGCAGGCGTCGGGCGCGGGACCTCGATCTTCGGCCGCTCGGCCACACGCGCAGCCGGTTGAGCCGGCGCCTCAGCCGGGGATGCCGGTGCGACGGACAGCAAAACCTCGGGCTCTGGCTCCAGCGGCTCCAGCAGCTCGGGCCGCGACGGAGCGGCGAAGGGCAATTCGGTGCGCGGCAGCCAGTTGACCACCTGCATGGCGTTCAAATAGGCGCGGCGGCGGGACTCGATTAGCAAGGGTCGGCCACTTGTGGATAACTGAAGTGCGCTGATTCTACCGCCCTTCGCTCAAGATCGCCCGCTGTTGATCGATAGTCTTGACCGATACCTTGACGCAAAGAAAAGCGACAGCCCGTCCCGAGAGTGAATCGCATCCCGCGTGATGCAGTACAATCGCGGCTTTTAATCGCCAACCAGCCGGCCATTCCGATGATCGAACCCAAGCGCGTCTTGCGCGCCCTCGCTGAACACTGGGCACTTCTGGAGCCACTGTGCGAGCACTTCGACCAGGGCACCCTGAGCCTCAACGAACTGCGCACGCAACTGGCCGCCCAACAACTGGAAAGCACGCCACAGGACATCACCAGCCTGCTCGACGTGTGGATTCGCCTCGACATTCTGGTTCCCGTGGCGAAAAGCCCGAACCGTTTCGAGCTCAACGCGCAAATCCACGACTTCCTCGCCTACCTGCGCCGGGAGCACCGTCTGGGCCTGTGCCTGGAAATCGAAGCCTACCTGCGTCACCTCGAGCGTCTGGCCGGTTATATCCAGGATGCGTTCGACGTCCGTGACGGCAATGACCTGGCCCGTCAGCTGCGCCTGCTCGACATGCGTGTGCGTGACGTCCTGAAGAAACTCGACAACGACGAACAGGCGCTGGTGGCGGTGGCCGAACGGGCCAAGACCAGCGACCGGCAAATCCCCCTGCGTCAGCGTTACGCTGAAGTACTGGCGACCTGGGACGAATACGTCGAGCCGATGATCGATCTGGTGAACGCCGACGGCGCCTTCGAACAAGGCGTGCGCAAGGTCGAAACCGTGTTGTTGAAGATGCTTAGCGAACAACAGCGCCTCGGCCACCTGGTCGATGACGACATGCTGCTGCGCACCCACGCGCGCATCCTCGAAATGCAGACCAGCGCCCAGTTGACCTTGCGTCACGCCCGGGAACTGCTGCTGCCGCTGCGTGAAGAGGCGCGCCGGCACAACGCCGTGACCCGTGGTGCCGCGCTGGCGCTGGCGGCGATCCGCCGCAAAGGCATCGACGCCGTGCCGCAAGCCGCGATGCCGCTGTTCACCCGGCCGCAAAGCACCTTCCTCGGCAGCGCCAGTCAGGTTGAAGCCTACGTCTACGCCCTGGCCCGTTTCGAGCCGAAACCGGCGCGCTTCCCCAAGGCGCACAAGTCGCAAAAGACCGGCGATGCCCCGCGTGCACCGCGCACCGTGCGCGAAATGGTCGACCGCTGCGAAGAATCCCTGCCGATGCCGGATCTGATGACCTGGCTGCTGGAGCAGGAACCGGACGGCGCCACCGACGAATTGCTTTACTGGTTCTCGCGTCTGTCGCGGGAAAAACGCTTCAAGCGCGAGCGTCTGGAACGCCGCGAATACCACACTCATGAGCATCAGGTCAGCCTGCGCTCCTTCGCCCTGCTCTCGGCCCGCGACCCCGCCGCCGAGGATTCTGCGAGCACTCCACATGCATCTTGATCTCTCCGAACTGTCTCAACTGGCGCCGATCTTCCGCGAACTGTTCAAGGGCTACCACGTCAGCCGCCGCGATCCTGAGCTGTACGCGCAGCTGTCGAACTTCCAGGACCAGTACCGCACGCTGTTCAAGGCCCTGGGCTTCGAACTGGTCTGCGACACCCGTGGTTTCTACTACTTCGTGCCGGACATGGCCGCCGCCGCAGTAAACAAGACCGCCCAGCGTCTGGCGCTGTTCACCTTCATCCTTGTCGAGCACCTGGCTGACCAGGGTCGCGACCCGATCGCCGTGCTGGACGGCGGCAGTCTCGGCCGCGACGAACTGCCATCGCTGCTGGAAAAGTACCGCGACCTGTTCATCCAGGCCGAAGTGCAGACCGTTGATGAGCTGGAAGAGAAGATCATGCGCCGCATGACCCAGCTCGGTTTCGCCGGCGAAGAAAACGGTGTGTACCGCTTCCTGCCGCCGATGCACCGCTTCCTCGACGTGTGCCTGTCGGTGCAGCAGGACCGCGATCTGGCGGCCAGCGTCCACAGCGTGCTGCCGCTGCCGGCACCGGTGCTGATCGACGAGGAAGCCGAGGCCAGGCTGCTGGAAACCGACGATCCGCTAGACCTGACCGAGTTTGAAGAAGAAAGCGAAGAAGACGCACTGGCCCGCGCCATTGCCGAAGAACAGGAGTCCGACGCATGAGCCAGGAACGCTACGGCATCCGCCGCTTTGCCCTTTTGAACACCGCCGGTTACAGCCTCGGCCTGTTCCCGCTGGAAGAGCCGCTGTCGGTCTACGGCGCGAACAACCTCGGTAAATCCGCCTCGATCAACGCCTTGCAGTTCCCGATCCTGGCGCGCATGTCGGACATGAGTTTCGGCAAATACAGCCTGGAACAATCCCGGCGTTTCTACTTTGCCTCCGACACCAGCTACATCCTCGTCGAAGTGAACCTGCCTCATGGCCCGCACGTGATCGGCGTCGTCGGTCGCGGCCCCGGCGGTGGTTTCGGTCACCAGTTCTTTGCCTATGCCGGCAAGCTCGATCTGGCCCACTACCAGAAAAACGATACCTGCCTGCGCCAGAAAGAACTGTTCAGCAACCTTGAAAAAGAAGGCCTGAAAGCCTACGAACTCAAGCCTGATGAACTGCGTCGCTTGCTGGTTGGCGGTCATACGTCGATCCCGCTGGATCTGACCCTGATTCCGCTGCGCTCCACCAGCGAGCAGAGCCTGAAGACTTTCCGCGCACTGTTCATCAACCTGCTGCACATGCGCGAAATCACCGCCGCCAAGCTCAAGCAGCTGTTCCTCGATGCCTTCGAACACAGCCTGCGTTCCGGCAGCGTCGACTACATCGCGGCCTGCGAAGAAGCCTTCCGCGACGTGCGTCGCATGGAACAGGACTACAACTCGCTGGTGGCCGCCGGCCCGTTGGTCGAAGCCTTGGCCAACGGCGTGAAACAGCGCGACGTGCTGCGCGGCAAGCTGCATCGCCTGTCGCCACTGCTCGACTCGTTGCTCGGTACGTGGTCGGACTACGCCACGGCGCGCAAGGAAGAGCTGACCATTCAGGCCGAGCACTACCGTCGCGAACAGGACGACCTGCAGAACGATCAGCGCGGCGGCACTCAGGAGCTGATGCGTCTGGAGCGGGAAATCTCCGGCATCCAGCGCTGGCTGGGTGAGTTGTCGGTGCTGAAGAATCGCTTTGCACTGATCGATGACGTCAAAGTGCTCGAGCAGCAACTGCTCGCCGCCAAGGACGCTCACGATGAACTGGCCGGTGCGCTGGCGCAGTCCCGTCAGTTCAGCGCCGAGGATCTCGAAGAGCGTCTGCGGGATCTGGAAAAACGCCTGAAGTCGGTGAAGCAGCAACTCGATCACGCCGACAACAACAGCTACGCCCGTCTGCGCGAAGAGTTTTCGCAACAGGACGTCGAGCGTCTGATGCGTCTGTTCAACAGCGCGCTGTTCAGCCTGCCGCTGGGTGAACACGGCATCACCCTCGACGAGGATGGCGAATGGGTGAAATCGGTCGAGCTGATCCTCGACGGCTTCAAGGGCGAGCGTTTCGAAGTGCCGGGCCTGTCGATCGACATCTCGCACATCGAGCCGCCGGCCCTGCAAGCGCTGGCTGACCGTGCCGCGCTGCGCGATCAGAAAGAGCGTCTGGAAAAAGAACTCAAGCAACTGAAAACCCAACAAGCCGTGGCCGCCGACCGCGCCGCGAGCAAGACCCAGACCGAAGCGCTGTACCAGCAGGTGCTGGACGCTCAGAAAGCGCTGGAAGATTTCCGTCGTACCCAGACCCTGAGTGCCGAAGAAGGCGACAAGCTGGAGCAACTGGCGCAGATGGAAGCCGCGCAGGACGAACTCAAGCGTTCCAGCGATGCGTTCACCGAGCGCGTCCAGCAACTGTCGGCCAAGCTGCAACTGGTCGGCCGGCAGATCGCCGACATGGAAGCCAAGCAGCGCACCCTCGACGATGCCCTGCGTCGCCGTCAGTTGCTGCCTGCTGATCTGCCGTTCGGCACGCCGTTCATGGATCCGGTCGACGATTCCATGGACAACCTGCTGCCGCTGCTCAACGACTATCAGGACAGCTGGCAAGGCCTGCTGCGTGCCGATGGCCAGATCGAAGCGCTGTACGCGCAGGTACGCCTCAAGGGCGTGGCCAAGTTCGACAGCGAAGACGACATGGAGCGACGCCTGTCGTTGCTGATCAACGCTTACGCGCATCGCACCGACGAAGCGCTGACCCTGGGCAAGGCCCGTCGCGCGGCGGTCACCGATATCGCCCGGACCCTGCGCAACATCCGCAGCGACTACGACAGCCTCGAGCATCAACTGGCGTTGTTCAACCGCGAGATCAACAAGCGTCAGGTGTCCAACCTGCAGAGCTTCCGCATCGTGCTCGCGCCGAACAAGGAAGCACTCAAGCACATCGACCAGATCATCCACAGCGCCGGTCAGTACGAAGAAGGCGAAACCCTGTCGGTGTTCGACCTGAGCCAGAGCGCCGAGCAGGACAACAAGAACGAAGAGGCCAAGGAATATCTGGCGCGGCTGGTGGCGGCGAACCACAACCAGCTCGGCCTCAAGGACTTGTTCGAACTGGCGTTCGAGATCACCAAGGTCAACGGCCAGCCGGTAATCCACACCGACATCGATGGCGCCGCTTCCAACGGCACCACGATGACCATCAAGGCGCTGACCAACATGTACTTGTTGCTGCACTTGATGGACCGCGATCTGGCCGGTCGCGTTCGCCTGCCGTACTACCTCGACGAGGCGGCGGACATCGACGAAAGGAACCAGGCCGCACTGCTGGAAACCAGCCTGCAACTGGGCTTCGTGCCGATTCTGGCGAGCGTGAAGCCGCAGGTCTGCGCCAGTGTCGCTATTGACCTGGAAGGCGGCAGCGGCCCGGCGGGCATCTACATCGACGAGGCGGACTGGAAGTACATCCGCCGCCACGATGTGGTGAAAGCCACGATCAATGTCGAAGCGGATGAACCAGAGCTGGATGCGGTTTGATGCGTAACTGACGGGCACAAAAAAGGGCCGCGATCCATTGGATCGCGGCCCTTTTCATTGGGCGGGATTATTTGCCGAGGGGGATTTTCGGCGCCCAGGTCAGCCACTCGTCTTCAAACTTGTCGAACAGCGGGAAGGTCTGCTCGGCGCGGGCCGGGTTGCCCATCCGCTCGCCGTCCGGTGTGGCGAAGGCGATACCGCCCTGAATCGCGGTCTCAAGCGACTCGGTACGTACGGTCAGGCCATTGAACAAACCGATGTCGAACCCTACACCACTGGTGTTCCAGAAGCGGCTGCCACTGCGTACCAGTGGCGCGTATTTCGGCTCGATCAGGATGTGCACCAGTACGCGGTCGGCGGTCTGACCCAGTTCGTAACCAGTGACTTTACCCACCGTGATTTCGCGATAGGTCACCGGCACGCCGGGTTTCAGCGAGCCGCGGCGGGCAGCGCTCAATACCAGGCTGAGGCCGGCCTCTTGTTTGCTCACTTCCGGTGGATTGGCCAAGGCCACGAAGTTCTTCTGCGGGCCTAGGCTCTTCGCCGCCGGCTGGACTTCGATGTACTGCCCCGTGACCAGGGTTTCCAGATTCGAGGTCTTGATCAGCCCCAGCTCCGGCTTGACCACCCAGAACTGACTGCCGACCCGGGCAATCTTCTCCGGCACTTCGGTGATGCGCGCAGTGAGGATCACCGATTGCAGGTCATCGGTCAGGTCGACACTTTCGATCTTGCCGACATCCAGTCCCTTGAAACGGACCGGCGTGCCGCTGCGCAGGCCGTCAGCGCGGTCAACCTTGATGGTCACCACCTCACCCTTCTGATTCGCGTCATCATGATTGGCGAACAGACGGAAGCGCGGAATCCGCTTCTGCAATGGCGCCTTGGCTTGCGGCGTTTCGAAGGCGATGCCGCCGGCCATCAAGGTCTGCAAGGACTCGCTCTTGACCTGTATCCCGCCAGTCAGGCCGCCGGTCAACGTGATGCCGCTGACGTTCCAGAACCGGGTCGAGGCGTTGACCAGGTTTTCGTATTCCTTCTCGATGTGGACGCCGATCACCAGTTGCTTTTTGGTCTTGGAAAACTGATAGCTCTGCACCGAGCCGACCTTGACCTGTTTGTAGAGAATCGGACTGCCGACCTCGATCGAACCGAGGCTGTCGGTGAACAGCACCAGGTGCAGGCCCGGTGCCTTAAGATCCAGTGGTGGCGCTTTTGGCCGAGCCTCGAACTCGCGTTGCGGCGCACCGCCCTTGTCGCCCGGGCGCACGGCGATGTAGTTACCTTTGACCAGTGCTTCCAGACCGGTGATGCCAGCCAGGGAGATCGAAGGTTTGACCACCCAGAATTGCGTGCCGGTGACCAGATAGTCTTCGGCCAGCGGATCGAGGGTCAGCTCGGCGGTAGCACTGGACAGGTCCGGGTCGATCTTCAGCGCTTTCAGGTTACCGACCTGAATGCCCTTGTACATCACCGGGGTGCGCCCGGCCTGCAGGCCTTCGAAATCGCTGAGTTTGACCTTCACACGGATGCCGGCGGCGGCTGCATCGAAATCCTCATACAAACGGAACGGCAGGCTCGGATCGGTGGGCGGGCTGTCCTTGCGGTTCTCTGGCGTGGCGAAAGCAATACCGCCGGCGACGATGCTGGCCAAGGACTCGCTGCGCACTTTCACGCCGGACAGGTTGGCGTCGATGCTGATGCCGCTGGCGTTCCAGAAACGTGTGTGTTTGCGCACCAGTTTGGCGTAGGTCGGTTCGATGAATACCTTGAGTTCGACGGTGCTCTGGTCTTCCGACAGCACGTAACTCTTGATCTGGCCGACCTTGATCTGCTTGTAGAACACCGGGCTGCCACGGTTCAGCGAACCCAGGCGATCAGCCTTGATCGTCAGGTGCAGGCCGGGTTTGGAGTCCGACAGCGGCGGCTCTTCGGCCAAGGCCTTGAACTTGCGTGTGGGCTCGCCTTCGCCCGGGCTGATCGCGACATAGTTACCCGACACCAGGGTTTCCAGACCGGTGATGCCAGCCAGCGTCACGCTCGGTTTGACCAGCCAGAAGCGGGTGCTGGTCTTCAGGTATTGATCGACATCCTTGTTCATCTCGATGGTGGCAATCACACCTTTGGTGCCGCCTTCGTCATCGAGCTTGAGGGATTTGACCTTACCGACGGACATGCCTTTGTAGACCACCTCAGTCTTGTTGGCCTGGATGCCTTCACCACTTTCGAAACGCACCTGAATCTCGATGCCGGTTTCGTTGTAGGCACGCCATCCCAGCCAGCCGCCGATGATCAGGGCAATCAGGGGCAGTACCCAAATGGCAGACCAGTTCGAAGCCGGTCGGGTTTTCGCTACAGGCAAATCAGTCATGGTCGGCGTCCGACTCCGTGTTATCCCAAATCAGTCGGGGATCGAAAGTGACAGCGGCGAGCATCGTCAGAATCACCACACTGGCGAAGGCGATGGCGCCCAGATTGGCTTCGACGCTGGCAAGCCGGCCGAAGTTGACGACCGCCACCAGAATGGCGATCACGAAAATGTCGAGCATCGACCAGCGACCGATGAACTCGATGAAGCGGTACATCCAGATTCGCTGACGCGCAGATAACGGCTGACGGCGCTGTACCGAAAACAACAGCAGCGCGATGCCGACCAGCTTGAATGTAGGCACCAGGATACTGGCGATGAACACCACGGCAGCAATCGGAATCATGCCGTGCTGCACCAGTTGAATGACACCGGACATGATCGTGCTCGGATCACCCTGCCCCAGAGAGCTGACTGTCATGATCGGCAGTACGTTGGCCGGAATGTAGACAATCGCGGCCGTGATCAGCAGCGCCCAGGTTCGCGCGAGGCTGTTGGGCCGTCGGGCGTGGACCAGCGCACCGCATCGGGTGCAGGTCTGCACGTCGCTGTCGGCATCCTGCTTGTTCAGTTCGTGGCATTCGGTACAAATCAGAATGCCCGCATCAATCGCCCGCATGGGCATCTTCTCCTGATAACGCCTGCCAGATTTGGTGCGGTGACATCACCACTTCGAGCCAGACCTGAACCAGTAACAAACCGATGAAACATGCCAGACCGAGACCGACGGTGATGGCCGCCATGTCCGCCAGTTTGACGATCGCCACCAGGACACCCATGAGGTAGACCTCAAGCATGCCCCAGTCTTTGAGGTGGTGATAAATGCGGTAGAGCAACAGGCCGTAGCTACGACCGATGTTGAAACGGATGGTCAGCAACACGATCAACTGACACAGCAGTTTCAGCAGTGGGATCGCCATGCTGCACAGGAATACGACGACTGAAACACCGCGCATATCGGTATTGAACAGACCGACAACGCCGCTCCAGACAGTGTCCTGCGACGATTGCCCGAGAACATTGAGCTGCATGATGGGTAAAAAGTTCGCCGGCACGTAGAGCAACAGTGCGGCAATGACCAGGGCAAGACTGCGTTGCACCACGTTATGGCGGTGCGCATACAGTTCGTAACCGCAGCGTGGGCAGAGGGCTTTTTCGCCGTGAGCAAGCTTAGGCTTGCGCATCAGCAGATCGCACTCATGGCAGGCCACCAAGTCATCCAGCGGTAAATCTGACAGCCCGGGGGCGTCAACCGAATCCGACATAAGGGCTCTGGCTCCGAAAAAGATGGGGACTATTCTAGTGTTCTGATTCGAAAATAACTGTGCAAATTTGTTCGCTGTTGCAGGCAAAAAACTTTCCTGCGGGCAAAACAAAACCCCAACTGCTTTCGCAATTGGGGTCTCGGAATTTAATCTTGACGATGACCTACTCTCACATGGGGAAACCCCACACTACCATCGGCGATGCATCGTTTCACTTCTGAGTTCGGGATGGGATCAG